>NZ_AZDS01000009.1 GCF_001434095.1 Fructilactobacillus fructivorans | reverse complement strand
ATGGCTTTTTGTCTGAAAACGCTGATTTTGCCGAACTTTGTAATCAATGTGGCGTGAAGTTCATTGGACCAAGTGCCAAGGTCATTAACCTCATGGGTAACAAGGGGCACGCGAAAGAAGCCATGAAGAAGAGCGGGGTTCCAACGATTCCTGGTAGTGATGGCTTCATCGATTCCGTTGAGCAGGCTAAAAAAGTTGCCCATCAGATTGGTTATCCGGTTATGCTAAAAGCTGCTGCAGGTGGCGGAGGCAAAGGAATTCGGAAGGTGGCCGATGATGATGAACTTTTAAAGGCCTTTCAGGATACCAAACGGGAAGCTAAGCTTTCGTTTGGTGACGATCGGTTGTACATGGAAAAAGACCTAAATGATGCCAAACACATCGAAATGCAAGTCATTGCTGATGAACATGGCGACATCGTCTATTTTCCAGAACGGGACTGCTCACTTCAACGTAATCATCAAAAGGTAATTGAGGAGAGTCCTTGTTCTGAGATTACCCCTGACAAACGAAAAGAACTTGGTCAGATTGTAGTAAACGCTACCAAGGGAATCCAATATACAAATACAGGTACATATGAATTCTTAATGGATCAAGATCATAACTTCTACTTTATGGAAATGAATACGCGACTGCAGGTTGAGTACACCATTACCGAAGAAGTAGCTGATGTTGAAATCATCAAGGCCCAAATTTTGGTTGCTGAAGGAGAAAAGCTACCCTTTACTCAATCCGATTGTGAAGTGAAGGGATATGCTCTTGAGTGTCGAATTGACGCTGAGGACCCTAGTAATAATTTTGCCCCATCGCCTGGTAAAATCACCAGCCTGCATCAGACTTACGGAACCAAGGGTGTTCGGGTTGATTCGGGGATTGGACAAAATGACGTCATTTCGCCGTACTATGATTCGATGATTGCCAAGATCATCGTTCATTTGCCGACCAAAAAGCAGGCAGTACACAAAATGCGACGGGTTCTTAATGAATTTCACATTGAAGGAGTTAAAACCAACCGAGACTTCTTGATTGCATTGTTAGCGGACAAGCATTTCTTAGCTGGTGACTTTAACAATAATTATATTGAAAGTACGTTCTTAAAAGAATGGATGAAGAAACATGGCAAAAAATAATTTTGAGAATTTGAGTTCTGATGAACTATCCAGAAGAATGGATCAAATTCCTGAAGATATTTGGATAAAATGTCCATACTGTGGGACCACATTTTTTAAAAAGAAGTTGGGTAAGTACAAAGAGTGTCCGAATTGTGGTTATGCCTTCAGAATTGGGGCTAAGGAACGCATTGCAATGATGTGTGACGATTTTACCCCAATTAACACGGATTTGAAGGCGTCGAAAAAATTTAAAGACGCTAAATACGTGGCTAAATTGAAAAAAGCACGGGAAGTAACCGGTATTAATGAAAGTGTCCTTTCGGGGATTGGAACCATTGACGGTACCAAGGTCGCAATTGCTGTCATGGACTGGCGATTCGTGATGGCCAGTCTTG
>NZ_AZDS01000008.1 GCF_001434095.1 Fructilactobacillus fructivorans | reverse complement strand
AGTAGATCTTTGAAAACTGAACAAGATTTTGATTACAAGTGTAAGGTAGTTTTAAGTGTACAAGCTTAAAATTAAACATTTGCGAAGTCAATTCGCTTTTTAATTCTTTTGAAAAAGAATAACAACAAATAATAATGAGCTAGTAAAATTTCTCATTTCTAAAATGAGAGTTTGATCCTGGCTCAGGACGAACGCTGGCGGCATGCCTAATACATGCAAGTCGAACGAGCTGCGCCTAATGATAGTTGATGCTTGCATTAGCTTGACTTAAGTTAGCAGCGAGTGGCGAACTGGTGAGTAACACGTGGATAACCTGCCCAGAAGAAGGGGATAACACCTGGAAACAGATGCTAATACCGTATAACAACGAAAACCACATGGTTTTCGTTTGAAAGATGGCCTTTGTGCTATCGCTTTTGGATGGATCCGCGGCGCATTAGCTAGTTGGTGAGATAAAGGCTCACCAAGGCAATGATGCGTAGCCGACCTGAGAGGGTAATCGGCCACATTGGGACTGAGACACGGCCCAGACTCCTACGGGAGGCAGCAGTAGGGAATCTTCCACAATGGACGAAAGTCTGATGGAGCAATGCCGCGTGAGTGAAGAAGGGTTTCGGCTCGTAAAACTCTGTTGTTAGAGAAGAACGGGCGTGAGAGTAACTGCTCACGTCGCGACGGTATCTAACCAGAAAGTCACGGCTAACTACGTGCCAGCAGCCGCGGTAATACGTAGGTGGCAAGCGTTGTCCGGATTTATTGGGCGTAAAGCGAGCGCAGGCGGTCTTCTAAGTCTGATGTGAAAGCCTTCGGCTTAACCGGAGAAGTGCATCGGAAACTGGGAAACTTGAGTGCAGAAGAGGACAGTGGAACTCCATGTGTAGCGGTGAAATGCGTAGATATATGGAGGAACACCAGTGGCGAAGGCGGCTGTCTAGTCTGTAACTGACGCTGAGGCTCGAAAGCATGGGTAGCAAACAGGATTAGATACCCTGGTAGTCCATGCCGTAAACGATGAGTGCTAGGTGTTGGAGGGTTTCCGCCCTTCAGTGCCGCAGCTAACGCATTAAGCACTCCGCCTGGGGAGTACGACCGCAAGGTTGAAACTCAAAGGAATTGACGGGGACCCGCACAAGCGGTGGAGCATGTGGTTTAATTCGATGCTACGCGAAGAACCTTACCAGGTCTTGACATCTTCTGTTAACCTAAGAGATTAGGTGTCCCCTTCGGGGGCAGAATGACAGGTGGTGCATGGTTGTCGTCAGCTCGTGTCGTGAGATGTTGGGTTAAGTCCCGCAACGAGCGCAACCCTTGTCATTAGTTGCCAGCATTAAGTTGGGCACTCTAGTGAGACTGCCGGTGACAAACCGGAGGAAGGTGGGGATGACGTCAAATCATCATGCCCCTTATGACCTGGGCTACACACGTGCTACAATGGACGGTACAACGAGTTGCGAAACCGCGAGGTCAAGCTAATCTCTTAAAGCCGTTCTCAGTTCGGATTGCAGGCTGCAACTCGCCTGCATGAAGTTGGAATCGCTAGTAATCGTGGATCAGCATGCCACGGTGAATACGTTCCCGGGTCTTGTACACACCGCCCGTCACACCATGAGAGTTTGTAACACCCAAAGTCGGTTAGGTAACCTTTTGGAGCCTGCCGCCTAAGGTGGGACAGATGATTAGGGTGAAGTCGTAACAAGGTAGCCGTAGGAGAACCTGCGGCTGGATCACCTCCTTTCTAAGGAAAAATTCGGAAACCTTACACAATTAAAGTCTTGTTTAGTTTTGAGAGTTTTACTCTCATCAAAATAAATGTTCGCGCTTTTGGGTCTATAGCTCAGCTNAGTCTTGTTTAGTTTTGAGAGTTTTACTCTCATCAAAATAAATGTTCGCGCTTTTGGGTCTATAGCTCAGCTGGTTTAGAGCGCACGCCTGATAAGCGTGAGGTCGGTGGTTCGAGTCCACTTAGACCCATCGTTACTGGTAAGTGACAATCGAATATTTTGGGGAATTAGCTCAGCTGGGAGAGCACCTGCTTTGCAAGCAGGAGGTCAACGGTTCGATCCCGTTATTCTCCATTGACACGTCAGTGTCAANACTTTGTTCTTTGAAAACTAGATAATATTATTTTCTGTATTAATTATATTTTAATTATAATTTTAACCGAGAAATAACCACTACGTTATTTGAGTTTTTTAAAATAGTTTAAATCGCAAATACTCAATAACTTACATCACGAAGTGATGCAGGTTAAGTTATTAAGGGCGCATGGTGAATGCCTTGGTACTAGGAGCCGATGAAGGACGGAACTAACACCGATATGCTTCGGGGAGCTGTACGTAAGCTTTGATCCGGAGATTTCCGAATGGGGAAACCCAATCATCTTAGTCGATGATTGCTCGACAGTGAATTCATAGCTGTCGTGCGGTAAACGCGGGGAACTGAAACATCTAAGTACCCGCAGGAGTAGAAAAAAATTTCGATTCCCTAAGTAGCGGCGAGCGAACGGGGAACAGCCCAAACCGACCAGTTTACTGGTCGGGGTTGTAGGACTGAACATTTGAGTTACAAAAGAATCTGATAGTCGAATCAGTTGGGAAGCTGAGCCATAGATGGTGATAGCCCAGTAGACGAAATCAGATTCCCTCAGTTCAGGATCCTGAGTACGGCGACACACGTGAAATGTCGTCGGAAGCCGGGAGGACCATCTCCCAAGGCTAAATACTACCTAGTGACCGATAGTGAACCAGTACCGTGAGGGAAAGGTGAAAAGCACCCCGGAAGGGGAGTGAAATAGTTCCTGCAACCATGTGCCTACAAGCAGTTAGAGCCCATTTAAGGGTGATAGCGTGCCTCTTGTAGAATGAACCGGCGAGTTATAGTTGCATGCAAGGTTAAGCTGAAAAAGCGGAGCCGAAGCGAAAGCGAGTCTGAATAGGGCGTTGAAGTATGTTGCCATAGACCCGAAACCAGGTGATCTATCCATGTCCAGGATGAAAGTGTGGTAATACGCACCGGAGGTCCGAACCCGTGTACGTTGAAAAGTGCTGGGATGAGGTGTGGATAGCGGTGAAATTCCAAACGAACTTGGAGATAGCTGGTTCTCTCCGAAATAGCTTTAGGGTTAGCCTCGGATTTAGAATCATGGAGGTAGAGCCACTGTTTGGACAAGGGGTCCGTCTTGGATTACTAAGTTCAGATAAACTCCGAATACCATTGATTTATATCCGGGAGTCAGACGATGAGTGATAAGATCCATCGTCGAAAGGGGAACAGCCCAGACCACCAGTTAAGGTCCCTAAATATATGCTAAGTGGAAAAGGCGGTGGAGTTGCATAGACAACTAGGATGTTGGCTCAGAAGCAGCCACCATTTAAAGAGTGCGTAATAGCTCACTAGTCGAGTGATTCTGCGCCGAAAATTTACCGGGGCTAAGCATATTACCGAGACTGTGGACGCGACTTTGTCGCGTGATAGGAGAGCGTTCTAAGGGCAACGAAGCTAGACCGTAAGGACTAGTGGAGCGCTTAGAAGTGAGAATGCCGGTATGAGTAGCGAAAAATCAGTGAGAATCTGATTCACCGAATGACTAAGGTTTCCTGGGGAAGGCTCGTCCACCCAGGGTTAGTCGGGACCTAAGTCGAGGCCGAGAGGCGTAGACGATGGATAACAGGTTGAGATTCCTGTACTAGTTATTAACGTTTGAGTGATGGAGGAACGCAGAAGGCTAAGTTGTGCATCCTGATGGATATGGATGTTCAAGTCGCAAGTCAGGTCAAGAGAGAAATGCTTTTGATCGGGTTGACAAGCGACGATGAGGACCGAAATTATAGTAGGGAAGCAACTGATGTCACGCTGCCGAGAAAAGCTTCTAGCGAGTTAATAACTACCCGTACCGCAAACCGACACAGGTAGTCGAGGAGAGTATCCTCAGGTGAGCGAGAGAACTCTCGTTAAGGAACTCGGCAAAATGACCCCGTAACTTCGGAAGAAGGGGTGCTGTCCTAACGGACAGCCGCAGTGAAGAG
>NZ_AZDS01000007.1 GCF_001434095.1 Fructilactobacillus fructivorans | reverse complement strand
AGATGGCTAAGGTCTCTGAAGCCGTGGCTGAGCACAGTAAGGCCGGATTACTTTACATTAGTGTTTTAGGCGATCCAACTACTGGAGGCGTGACGGCCAGCTTTGCGATGCAGGGAGATATTTTGTTGTCAGAACCACACGCATTGATTGGTTTTGCGGGTCGTCGTGTGATTGAAAAGACGATTCAACAACGCCCGCCCAAGGATTTCCAACGATCCGAAACATTACTCAAAAATGGTTTTCTGGATGACATAGTGAAACGTTCAGAATTAAAGCCAACTTTAAGTAAGCTACTAAAGTGGCATGAGGTAGGTGATCTTAATGGCTAAAAAAACTGCTTGGGAAAAGGTCTTGGCTGCGAGAGCAGCCAAAAAAATTGGAGTTGATGATCTTATCAATGGAATTACTGATGACTTCATGGAGCTTCATGGAGATCGAGCCTACGGTGACGATCCGGCTGTTTATGGTGGAATTGGCACGATGGATAACATCCCCACTACGTTTGTGGGAATCAGAAAGGGTGCTAACCTGAATACCAACATCGAACGGCACTTTGGTTCTGCGGAACCAGATGGTTATCGCAAGGCGCTGCGCTTGATGAAACAAGCCGAAAAGTTTGACCGCCCCATCGTTACGTTGATTAACACTCCGGGAGCTTATCCCGGAGTCGATGCCGAGTATCACGGGATTGGGTATACGATTGCCCAGTTGATCTTACAGGGGATGCAACTAACCGTTCCCTATATCAGTGTCATCGTCGGTGAAGGTGGCAGTGGTGGTGCGCTAGCCCTGGCCGTGGGTGACTGCGTCTGGGCCTTTGAAGATAGTATCTATTCGGTCCTTTCTCCCGAAGGTTATGCCACGATCTTGTGGAAAGATCCCAGTCGAATGAAGGAAGCCGCTTCGGTCATGAAATTAACTCCTGATGAATTACTATCGGAGGGAATTATTGATCGAATTATTCCTGAAGCTAATACCGTCGACGGCTTTGAACGGTTTCGGAACGATTTAGTTAAAAAAATCAGGGAACTAAATGCGCTTTCCAAAGATGATTTGGTTTCAAAGCGACTTGCCCGTTACCGAAATTTTTAAGTAGGAAATTAATTTTTTGATATAATAGTGTAAATTTGATATTTGGTTCTAGGAGGATTTTGAAAATGGCAGATTTATTAAAAGGAAAAAAAGTTGTTGTGATGGGTGTGGCGAATAAAAAAAGTATCGCCTGGGGTTGTGCTCAAGCCATCAAGTCACTAGGTGCTCAAGTCATCTTGACTTACCAAAATGATCGTTTGAAAAAGAGTATCGAAAAAACGATTGGTGATGAAGAATTCCCATTGGTTGAATGTGACGTTGCTGAAGATGCTAACGTGCAAAAGGCTTTTGACGAGATTCATGATCGTTTTGGTAACATTGATGGTGTCATCCATGCCATTGCGTTTGCCGACAAGGAAACCCTCCAAAACGGTGTGATTAACACCAAGAAAGACGGTTATAACTTGGCTGAGGACATTAGTTCCTACTCATTTATCTCAGTAACCCGTTACGCAAGCAAGATCATGAACAAGCCAGGTAGTATCTTGACACTAACCTACATGGGCTCTACTCGTGCTATTCCTGACTACAACATGATGGGGATTGCTAAAGCCTCCCTTGAATCCACCATGCGTTATCTAGCTGCTGAACTTGGAAAAGACCAAATTCGTGTTAATGCGATTTCTGCTGGAGCAGTTAAGACTTTAGCAGTTACTGGCATTAAGGGTCATCGTGACCTTTTGAAGATGTCACAATCATTCACCGTTGACGGCGAAAGTGTTACAACTGACCAAATTGGAAACGTTGCTGCTTTCTTAGTTAGTGATTTATCCACCGGAGTTACTGGTGACATTATTTACGTTGACAAGGGTGTTCACTTACTTGCCTAACAAAAATTAAATTAAAACGTTAAATATCTCATAACCAAAACTGGTTATGAGATATTTTTTTGTTTTTGAGAGTGGTGAATTGAGCATGATTACACATTAAAACAAGTGTAACCAGACGTTCATCGGCTTTAGATCATTGGTGTGACAAGTTTTTACCTCACAATCATCACGATCTGGTTGGGTTTTGATTGCTAAATGTGGGAATTTTGTTGAATATGAGTACATGGTAATTATGCGAAGTGCCATATTTGAATCAAAATAGTTTAGTAGAGGTGAATAATTTGAGTTTAATGAACGCAAAAGAAATCATGGATCTCATCCCGAACCGTTATCCAATCTTATTTATTGATCGGGTCGATGCGATGGATCCAGGTAAGTCAATCACGGCTACCAAGAATGTCACAATTAACGAAAATTATTTCCAAGGACATTTTCCTGGTAATCCAGTTATGCCCGGCGTTTTAATTATTGAATCAATGGCCCAGGTGGCTTCGATCTTAATTTTGAAGTCGCCACAATTTGAAAATAAGACGGTTTACATGGGCAGTATTAGAAATGCCAAGTTTCGAAAAATGGTTGAACCCGGAGATGTTCTGCGCTTTGAAGTCAAAATTGACAAAGTTAGAGGAAGTGCTGGATCGGTTTCATGTGTGGCCTACGTTGGTGATAAAAAAGCATGTGAGGCTCAACTAACCTTCATTGTCAGTGCAAAAGAAAGAGAAGAGTAAGCGAGTATAGGAGTCGCAAATGGGAAGTTTTTCAATCTTAGAGACGGCAAGATCAACCCCTGAGCGGATCGTAACGAATCAAGATTTGGCTAAAGTGATGGACACTTCCGATGAGTGGATTAAGCGCCGGACTGGAATTAGTGAACGTCACATTTCTCAAGCTGAGACCAATACGTCCATGTGTGCAGATGTAGCATCTCAACTAGTTAGTAAGGCAAACGTTTCCGCAGATGACATTGATTTTATCATCGTGGCTACCATGTCATCTGACTACCAGACGCCATCAGCTGCGGCAGCGGTTCAGGGACTACTTCATGCTAAAAATGCGATTGCGTTTGATATCAATGCTGCTTGTTCTGGATTTGCGTACGGTATTTACGTTTTAAATTCGTTACTTAGTAACCGCCCCAATTCCAAAGGAATTCTGATTGGTGGCGAGCAACTTAGTAAATACATTGACTGGTCCGACCGGTCAACGGCAGTGCTGTTTGGTGATGGAGCAGCCGGAATCTTAGTTGCAAATGATGGTAGTCGTTCTGAGGTTTTAGCTAGTAATCTTGAAACGGTTGGGGAACTTGGTGGTTCTCTGACAGCTGGACACTTAGCGGATGATAAGCATCGTCCATATTTTAAGATGGATGGTCATGAAGTCTATCGCTTTGCCACCCAAAGGGTCCCACGATCCATTCGTTCAGCCATTGCTGATACCAACATTGAGTTAGATGATGTGAAATACTTTATTGTTCATCAGGCTAACGAACGAATCATTAAAAGCATTGCTAATAAACTTGATTTACCGATGGAAAAGTTCCCGGTGAACATCAATAAATATGGCAATACGGCCGCTGCTAGTGAACCACTGCTTCTTAGTGAGTTGGTGGATTCCAAGCAAGTCAAACGCGGTGATAATCTTGTTTTAACCGGATTCGGTGGTGGTTTAACCATCGGAACCGTTGTAATTCGATACTAAAATACAAAAAATTATGGAGTGATATATATTATGGCAGACCAAAACGAAATTTTTAACAAAATCAAAGACTTAATTGCAAAACAAACTGATGTACCCGCAACAGACATCAAAATGGATACAAACCTTAAGGAAGATGTTGATATTGACAGCCTTGACTTCTTTGAAGTGGTTGACGGACTCGAAAATGAATACGACATCGAAATTGAAAGTGACGAAGACATCAGTACGGTTGCTCAATTAGTTGATTACATCCAAAAGAAAATTGCAGAAAAAGATAAATAATCTAATTCACTATTTACTTGAACAGGAGGGAATCATTTGAGTAATCGAGTCGTTGTAACAGGAATGGGAGCCGTTACTCCCATTGGAAATGATGCCAATGCTTTTGCCCACAACTTATTTAATTCCAAGGTTGGAATTGCGCCAATCACTAAGTTTGATGCCAGTGACACTGGTGTTACCGTGGCTGCTGAAGTTAAGGATTTTGATCCAGGCCAACGCTTAGATAAGCGGGACTACAAACGGATTGATCTTTTTTCTCAGTACGCCTTATATAGTGCCAAGGAAGCAATGGATCAGGCTGGTTTAAGCAAGGGTGACTATGATCCAGAAGACTTAGGGGTTATGTATGGAAATGGAATTGGTGGTTTAACCACCATTGAAAGTGACATTATCAAAATGCATGATAAGGGTCCTAAGCGAGTCTCACCACTGTTTGTTCCTAAAGCAATTGCCAACATGGCCTCCGGAAATGTTTCCATTTATTTTGATGCTGAAAACACCTCCCAGACCATCGTGACGGCTTGTGCTTCCGCCAACAATGCAATCGGAAATGCCTTTGAATTAATCAAGCAAGGAAAGGCCAAAATGATGATTGCAGGTGGGACAGAAGCTGCCATTACCGAGATTGGGATTGCCGGCTTTGCCAAGTTAACCGCACTTTCAACTGCCAAAAAAGTCGAAGATGCTTCCATGCCATTCGATGAAAACCGAAATGGATTTGTCATGGGTGAAGGTGCTGGGACACTAATCCTTGAAGATTACGATCATGCCAAAGCACGTGGTGCCAACATTTTGGCCGAAGTGGTTGGATACGGTGCTACTAGTGATGCCTACCATATGACTGCTCCTAATCCATCTGGAAAGGGTGCCATTAAGGCCATGCAAGAGGCCCTTGATGAAGGCAATATTAAGACGAGTGAGTTAGATTACGTGAACGCTCACGGGACCAGTACGCACGCTAACGATGTTGCTGAAGCAGGCGCAATTGAAAAGTTGTTTAATGATAACGATCACGTCAAGGTTAGTTCCATTAAGGGAATGGTTGGACACTCCCTGGGAGCTGCTGGTGGACTAGAAGCGGTCGCCCTTGTGGCTGCCTTTCAAAATGACCAAATGCCAGTGAACGTTGGGATGAAACATAAGGATCCTGAGATTCACGTTGATTTGGTTGATGAAGACAACAAAAAGGCGCCTGTAAATACTGCCATTAGCAATGCATTTGGCTTTGGTGGTCACAATGCGGTAATTGCGATGAAGAAGTGGAATGAAGATTAGTGAATGAACGAGAAATTGAAAAATTAATTGATAAATTTGAAAAGTCAAACTTACAGGAGATCAGGGTTAATGACGATAATGGAGAAGTTTACTTCTCCAAAATTCCTGATCACGGTAACTTGAAGCCAGTGAGCGAGCATCAAGAAGAGACTGCCAAACCAACGGCGATCAAAGCCTCAAAAACGGATGCAACCGCGACGTCGAATAATTACCAGTTAAGGGCTCCAATGGTTGGGATCTTGTACTATGCTCCAAGTCCTGAAAAGGATGATTTCAAAAAAGATGGAGATCACGTTAAGAAGGGTGAAACCGTCTGCGTGATTGAAGCGATGAAGCTAGTTAACGAAGTAAAAAGTCCCGTTAGTGGAACCATCGTAAAACGAATTCCAAAGAGCGGCTCAATGGTTGAGTACAACGAACCAATTTTCGAAATTCAGGAAGACTAAGAATATCAATGCACGTTAGTTTTGAAGGGTGATTTAATGTTTAAAAAAGTGCTGGTGGCGAACCGCGGCGAAGTCGCAGTTCAGATTATCCGTGCACTTCACGAAATGAACATCAAGGCCGTGGCGGTTTATTCAACCGCCGATGCCGATAGTTTATTTGTAAAATTAGCTGATGAATCCGTATGTATTGGTGGACCGTTTCCAGATGAGTCATACTTAAACATGGCAGCCATCATTGATTCCGCGGTTCTTTGCGGATGTGATGCCCTCCATCCTGGGTATGGCTTTTTGTCTGAAAACGCTGATTTTGCAGAATTATGTGAACAGTGCGGAATTAAATTTATTGGACCAAGCGCCAAAGTGATCAACTTGATGGGAAATAAGGGGAATGCGAAGGAAGCCATGCGACAAAATGGGGTTCCAACGATTCCTGGAAGTGACGGTTTTGTTGATACTTATAAGCAAGCCAAAGAGGTTGCTAAAGAGACGGGTTATCCGGTCATGTTAAAAGCTGCTGCTGGTGGCGGTGGTAAAGGAATCCGAAAGGTTTTAAATGAAGCTGAGCTAAGAAAAGCCTTTAACGACACTAAACGTGAGGCCAAACTCTCATTTGGGGATGACCGACTTTACATGGAAAAAGACTTAAGTGATGCTAAGCACATCGAGATGCAGGTCATTGCTGATGAGCATGGGCACGTGATTTACTTTCCAGAACGGGACTGTTCCATGCAGCGTAATCATCAAAAGGTGATTGAGGAAAGTCCCTGTTCCCAGATTACCGAACAGAAGAGGCAGGAATTGGGCAAGATTGTGGTCAAAGCCGCTAAAGGAATTGGTTATACCAATACTGGAACCTTTGAGTTCTTAATGGATCAGGATCACAACTTTTACTTCATGGAAATGAATACGCGTCTGCAGGTTGAGTACACCATTACTGAAGAAGTCACTGGTGTCGAAATTATCAAAGCACAAATTATGGTGGCTCAGGGACAAGAACTACCATTTACTCAAGCCGATTGTGCCGTAAAGGGTTACTCAATTGAGTGCCGTATCAACGCTGAAGATCCTAGTAACAACTTCACCCCATCGCCAGGAAAGCTTGAGCAAATGAAGTTTCCCGATGAATCGGACTCCATCCGGATTGATTCAGGGGTGGAAGCAGGAGATATGATTTCACCTTACTATGATTCAATGATTGCCAAAATCATCGTTCATAAATCCACTAAGCGGGAAGCCGTTAGTGAAATGAAACGGATTTTGACTAATTTTGTGGTGGAAGGTGTAACGACGAACCGGGACTTCTTAATCGATTTGATTTCTGATCGACACTTTCTTGCGGGGGATTTTAATAATAATTACATTGAGAGTACGTTCTTAAAAGAATGGATGAAACAGTATGACAAACAAGCAGTTTGAAAAGATTAGTCCAGCGAAATTAAATGAGCGAATGGATCAAATTCCTGATCACATTTGGGTTCAATGCCCAATTTGTAAGAAGAGTTTTTACAAAAAGGATTTAGGAAAATTCAAAGAGTGTCCGAACTGTCATTATGCTTTTCGAATTGGCGCTAAAGAACGAATTCAATTGATGTTGGATGAGTTTGAGCCAATTAATACTGATTTGAAGGCTTCCAAGAAATTTAATGACGCTCAGTACGTAGCTAAGTTGAAGAAGGCCCGTGAGGTTACTGGAATTAATGAAAGTGTGTTATCGGGGATCGGAACCCTTGATGGAATGCAAGTAGCTGTGGCAGCGATGGACTGGCGATTCGTGATGGCCAGTCTTGGAACGGCAACCGGTGAAATTCTGGCCCGTTTATTTGAGACCGCTACGGAAAAGAAATTACCAGTAATCGTTTTCACTGCATCAGGAGGTGCCCGAATGCAAGAAGGCATTCATTCTCTGATGCAGATGGCTAAGGTCTCTGAAGCCGTGGCTGAACACAGTAAGGCTGGCCTACTTTATGTGAGTGTCCCTTGTGATCCAACTACTGGAGGCGTAACGGCTAGTTTTGCGATGCAGGGAGACATTATTTTGTCGGAACCGCACGCATTGATTGGTTTTGCGGGTCGCCGTGTGATTGAAAAGACGATTCAACAACGACCGCCTAAGGATTTCCAACGATCTGAGACCCTCCTTAAGAACGGGTTCTTGGATGCGGTGGTAAGGCGTCGTGACATGAAGACAACCTTGACAAAAATTCTTAGGTGGCATCAGGTAGGTGATAATAATGAGTAAACCAACTGCATGGGATAAAGTTGTTAACGCAAGAGCTGCTGGTAAAATCGGAGTCGATGATCTCATCAATGGAATTACTGATGACTTCATGGAACTTCATGGAGATCGAGCCTACGGTGACGATC
>NZ_AZDS01000006.1 GCF_001434095.1 Fructilactobacillus fructivorans | reverse complement strand
CACTTTTGGTCAAAAAAGGTCAAACTTTTTTTGAGATCCCCTTTAAGTTAGGAAATGAAGCTTACTTTTTCTTCGAATACAAGTCAATTCCATCTTGAGGATGCTGACTAAGATACTTCTTGGTGAACGCATCAACCGCACTCTTATCTTCTAGATCAACGTCAGCATCTTTCATTGCCCTCACCAATCTACTATAAAAAGCATCAAAATTAGAATCGTACATTGAACGAAGTGCCTTGGAATTATCCTTTACCCACTGATTCAATTGAGAACCGTTCTTAATGATCCCCTCATGATCTAAATAGGAAAATAAATGCGTCAACGCAAACGGAATGAGCTGAAACAATGAATCCGTTTTTTCATCGCCGTCTAATAAAAGCGTAAAACGACTGAACATCACGTCAGCCAACAAATCAACATCCCAACTTGCCGGTTGCTTGTTTAGTCCCACGATCGCAATCTCCACAAAGCTATCAATAATGGTATCAATCTCATCCACTTCACTTTGGGACTTACCAGCAATCTCTGGCTGTGAATCAATGGCATCCAACCATCGATCAATCATTTCTCCTACTTGTTGTACCTCTTCATCCTTATTCATGTTCTTCTCATCTCCTCCATTCATTTTACTATAGTAGAAACTCGAAAATTAGCATTAACTTTCCACTTTAAAAAAAGTTAAGCAAAAACATGTATAATTGTCACCGTATTAAGTCAAAGGAGCATCGAATTTATGAATGACAAAATTGTAATTGTAAGTGCCAAGCGAACACCCATTGGAAAAATCAACGGGACGCTTGCGAGCCTCACTTCAGTTGACCTAGGAACCATTGCTGCTAAGGCCACTATCAAATCCTCCGGAATTAACCCCAAACAAATTGACCAAGTCATCTTTGGAAATGTAATTCAGGCTGGCGGAGGACAAAACGTTGCCAGACAAATTGAATTAAACGCTGGTATCCCAAACACCGCCACTGCTTCTACCATTAACCAAGTCTGTGGATCAGGAATGAAGGCCGTTCGTCTTGGCCAATCAGCCCTTCAAATGGGAGACGCTGACGTCATCCTCGTTGGCGGAACCGAAGGCATGTCAAACGCTCCCTATCTAAATGCCAACGAAAGAAAGGGTCACAAGTTTGGTCCCGTTACCCTAGAAGACAGCATTCAAAAGGATGGTCTAAACGACGCTCACACTGGCAAGCCAATGGGAATCACCGCTGAAAATGTCGCCGATCGATTCCACATCTCCAGAACGGAGCAGGACGCTTTTGCGCTTCAATCCCATCAAAAAGCAAGTGCTGCTCAACAAAATGGTTACTTTAATGAAGAAATGATCCCAATTGAAATCAAAAAAAAGCGTGGCAACACCGTCGTTGACAGAGATGAAGGGGTTCGTTTTGATACATCCATGGAACAACTTAAAAAGCTCAAACCATCGTTTAAAGAAAACGGGACGGTCACCGCAGGCAATGCGGCTAGCTTAAACGATGGTGCGTCAGCCATTTTAATCATGAAACAAAGTAAGGCTAATGAACTGGGACTCACTCCAATTGCTGAACTGGGTGCATACGCCGAAGCTGGGTGTGATCCAGAAATCATGGGATACGCCCCCTACTACGCCGTCAACAAATTGCTGAAGCAAACCGGGCAAAGCATTAGTGACTTTGATCTATTTGAATTAAATGAGGCCTTTGCCTCTCAGAGTCTGGCAGTTGCTCGTGACCTGCACATCCCTGACGATAAACTGAATATCACGGGAGGAGCGATCTCAATGGGACATCCCCTTGGTGACTCAGGTTCCCGTATCTTAATCACCCTGATTAATAACCTAAAACGAACTGGTAAAGCCGATGGCCTCGCCACGTTATGTATCGGTGGTGGCATGGGAATGGCAATGACCGTGCACCTACTATAATGAAGAAAACTAAAATATCCCTCGGAGTTAGAGCAATTTCTAACCATGAGGGATATTTATTTTGACTTATTTGAATGATTTCTGAGCCTGCTTAACTGACAGAATAAGGCCAATCGCCAACCCAACCAGCGCGAACAGCACCCATCCCATGCCGTACTGAGCCATGGGCAAAATATGATTGAGCTTAAACAACCACGAGAAAACTGGTGCATGAGCTAGTTCAGGAATCGTAGTAATTCCACTTAAAATAGCCGGGATGGCGATCCACCAGGTGGTCATTTGGTAAACGATTCGTGGTCGCCTCAACAACGGCTTAATTAACGAAATCAAGATCAGACAGATTGAAAATGGATAAACGATCATCAGTACTGGCATCACAAAGCGAATCATCTCAGTCAGGCCCATGGTTGCCAAAAGGGCTGACATCACCACTGCAAAAATCAAGACGGGTAGGTATTTAAACTTGGGAAAAATGTCTGACATGGTATCCGCAAAGGCACTACTCATCGCAATCGCCGTCTTCAAGCAGGCCACAATCACGATGAGAGACAACAAAATGTTTCCGTAACCCCCAAAGTAGTGGGTCGCAATCTGAACCAATGCAATCCCACCGTTAGCCGACGGCCTAAATTGGCCCAAACTGGTGGCTCCCATGTAACTTAGCAGGACATATACCACCGCCATCATCAAGCCACCAATCAAGCCGGCCTTTCCAATACTTATAGCTAGTTGTTTTGGACTTTTAACTCCCAAGCCACGGACGGTTTCCACTACCACAATTCCGAAGGCAATCGATCCGGCCCCGTCAAGCGTGTTGTAGCCCTCAACAAATCCAGACAACAGCGGAGAATGAGCGTACTCACCCATGGGATGGTAAAAATGAGGTGATCCCATCGGTTTCACGATCGACATGACCACAATAATCGCTAACAAGACTAAAAATAGTGGGGTCAAAAACTTTCCGATGTACTCAAGTAAGCGTCCCCGATTATATGACAATAAGAAAATGACAACGAAGAAAACCAGAATAAAACCAATTAAACCCATTTGCTGATATCTGGAACTAAGAAACGGTGAGATCCCAATCTGAAACGACGTCGCTGCTAACCGCGGAATTGCCAAAAGTGGTCCCATGATAAAGGAAATTAAAATGGTAAAAACGTACGCAAACGACTTGCCCACGTTTGACGAAATTTCAAACGCACCGGAACTGTCAGTGACCCCTAACGCAATGATTCCTAAAATTGGTAGGCCAACTCCCGTTAAAATAAAACCTAGGGTAGCCCACCAAACGTTGCCACCAGCCATCTGTCCCATGTTCACAGGGAAAATCAGGTTACCAGCTCCGAAGAAAATTCCAAATAACATGATCCCAACGTAACCGATTTGTCTGACACTTAATTTCTTTTCCAAGTTTTCTCCAACTTTCCTAAATTACTCTTCAATGCATTTTACCAGAAAAAAAGCTCCCACCATAATTAATTTAGTGGTTGAAAAACCATCCCCGCTTCACTATAATTACTTATCGTCTAATAATAAAAGTAAGGAAGTGTTAATATGTCTACTATTTACGTAAGAAAAGCCACCGAAGCCGACCTTGACGATATCTACACCATCATCAAGAACGCCAAGAAGTTCTTAGGCGAGCAAGGCATCGACCAATGGCAAAGCGACTATCCCAGTGAGGATGATCTCGCCCGTGACGTTAAGTTTGGCATCTCATATGTCTTAGACGTTGACGGTCAGGTTGCTGGAACTGCGACCCTTCACTTAGGAATCGACCCCGACTACTTACACCTCGAAGGTGGCGAATGGGCAAATGGTGACCAAGGTCACTACTCTGCCATTCATCGCATTGCGGTTTCAAACGATTATCGTGGCCAAGGACTGGCATCAAAATTCATTAGTGGTCTATTTACCATCTCGTCACTACGTGGTTTTAAGGATGTCAGAATTGACACTCATCCCGATAATAAAGGAATGCAACACGTCATTCTCTCAAATGGATTCACTAAACGTGGTACTATTTATGCAAACGGTAAACGGAATCACGGAACGGAACGTTTTGCTTACCAAATCGAATTAAAATAATAACTAGGAAGTGGCCAAATTGGGCGACACAGCGGTATTAATCAAGTTAATTATAATGGCAGCATTCGGGTTGATCGTAATTTTGGGTTGCATGGGATGGACTTATCATAAAACCCATAAATTGACATCAAAACGTTTTTTGGCATTATCGGTGTTGGCAATTTGTTTCATTATTATCCTAATTATTTTAGTATAAAAAGAGGCTCAACCTGTGGAATTCATGGGTTGGGCCTTTTGTTTTGGGAATATTTGAAAATGAACATACGATGAATTCTTTAACTATCAATTTGTGTAAACATTGAAACTTTACTACACTTAACACCATTAATTTAGTTAAGGAGAATTTTAATGAAACACAAAAGGACAATCGTATTCGTCGTTATTATCGTATTAGTAATTGTGGTTGGATTTGTCGCATATTCAAGTTCACATCGTACAGATCACCAAGAATCAAGTAGTAATGTGAGACAAGAGGAAAGAAAACCCGAAAAGCAAAAAGATAAAAAAACGAACAGTATTAAAGATAATAATAAGGAAGATATTGAAAGTTCATCACAGACATCATCTACAACAGATAGTCAAAGTAACATGAGCTCATCTACTACCTCTAGTGCCAATGACAACTCATCCTCTTCTACTAATGATGCTCAATCTACACAACCATCTAATAATTCTGATCAAGAAAATAATCAACCAAGTCAATCCAATTCAGCTCAGAATAATGTAGTTAACAATCCTGAGCAGGCCATTAATGTTCTGAAAAATGGCTTAGGGTTCGGTGATGATGATATGGAATACGAATCTTTACCAACTGACGGGTTCTACTATGATATCCAATTAATAATTAAATCATACAAAGATCAAGGTGGATCTGGAACTGCAGGAATATATCGTGTTAATAAAGATGGAACATACAAAGAAATTAAATAACCATGAAAGCAGCTATAAACTAAAGCATCAATACTATTCACAATTCGAAAGGCTTAAGCAAATACACTTTAATAGAAAATTATCTTTATTAACTTAACCATAATAAAAGGGTCAGCATCAAAATGCTGACTCTTTTTACATATTAAATAACTTCCAATGACTGATACTATTTGTTACTCCAAGCATACTAGTGCTAACATAATTAAGGCACACTATTTAGTTTAATAGAAAAGCATTAATGACCATTTTTATTGGAGGAACTATTTTGCAATTTACTTTACCAATCATCTATTACATATTTTCTAATATAATATATTTTTGTTTAATTATACCTATAATATATTTATGTGTCGCATATGAACGTTCCAGAAAACATTTAGAAAAAGAAAATAAAAATTACAAAAGTGCCCCTTCAATTTCGTATATATTAATATTAATTGCGTACTTCTTTATTAATAACATTACAGTAAATACCTTCGATAAAAATAATCTGTGGAAAATAACTTTAAACGATCGTTGGGATCTTTTATTAGGGAATACTGGTTACTTCCCTATATTAATGATAGGTTCAACATTGTTTATTTCTTTCATTCTATATTTAACCATTCATAAATTAAAACACTTTAATTATATGAATAACACAAATAACGACTTTAAAAATTTAAGACAATACTTTTTCAAGCACATTAACTTTATCTACTATCTAGTGATATTTGCTTGTGCTTTATCATTTATAAATATCATTTGTGGAATAATTTATCATTTTATATTTTACTAACGAGAGAATATTCGGTTATAAGGAGAAAAATAAAATGCCAGAAAAATCAGACTACATCAAGGACTATCAAGAATATTTACATAAATATCACATTATGTCACGTTTATTGCTACCATCCATTATATTGGTAATCATTACCTTCACTTTAGGTTTCATTCTCCTTAATATGCATGCAAACAAATTCATCCTCTGGATCATGGGAACAATCGATGGAATTACATTCTCGCTATTTATTACCGCACTAGGAACTACAATAAGATTAATAATAGAAAAATATAAGATTAAGCATATGCGGGCTTCAAGGTTAAAACATTATTATTATTTATGGGTCATTATTTTATTTGTGTGTTTTGGAATTTTTGTTTTCATTGGATCAATTGAAATACTATTACTTTCAAACAATTTATGGGAGGCATATGAATCTCCAATGCTGCCAACGTTTTTAGTTTGTTCTGGCTTTTTATTCTATTATCTTTCTAAAAGTACCTTAAAATATCGGAAAAAGAAATATTCAAAAGAACTTACTGAGGGAATTAAAAAGATGAAATTGGAAAATAAGTAATTAAGACATAAATCAATAAATGGACCTGTAATTAAAAATTAAGGGTCCATTTATTTAATCATTTTAATACACCATAAATTACGCAAATAATATCATATATCATCCTACTAGTGCTGCTAAAAATGCAATTATTACAGCAACACCAATACTTTCACCTTCAATTGCATATCTTACATATGCCGGTGTCAAAGCAAACGTATCAGTCTTTTCTCCTAATTTGTCGGCAACCTCATCATAAGCTTTTTTCATAACTCTTAAAATCAGGATAGTTATGTGGATGAGAATCAATATCAATTGAAATAGAAAGTTCTGTATCAAAACTTTTATTATTAATCTTTAACTTAAAAATATTAAATTCTACTGATATACTCCAACCATCTTTAGTTTCTACAATTTCAATTGAAACCTGTCCGTCTTCAATTTTTTGAACAAATTCCCATTTATTAAATAAACTAACGATGTATACTCCGGCATTAATATTGTTATTACAACTTTGCATTACCCAATCAAACATAAACTTTAGTGGTAATGCACCGTTACTAATAGTAAACAATCCTGATCCATGGATAGGTTTAATATCACCTTCACCTACTAAGGTAATTTTTAATGATTTATTATCATTGTAGATTACCCAAGGAACATCAATTTCTACTTGTGTATTATCAACAATATTCTTCAAAGCATCTTTGGCAGACATTTCTCCAATTCCCGTTGGCTTAATCTCATTAGTTCCATTATCTCTGCCAGACGATGCATCTTGGTCAATTGCAATGTCACCTAAACTGTATTCAACAAATTGGTCAATTGCCCAATCTTTAGGCATCTGATAACCCAAATTTCCACTATATCCAGTTGACATATCAGATACAAAGGCTGCTTTTGCAAGTCCTTTACTAAGGGTTTGAGCACAAACATTTCTAGTTCCGTAAATTCCTAGTTGATAATTTGATCCACCTAATGCCTTTTTGACTCCTTCCATATATGGAATAACCGTACTATCAATGTCGCCAGCCTGAATATCAGTATCAACAGCAAAATAAATAATAGTACTTTTTGGGAAGCCGAGTCGTTGTGCTGTTGCATTTGCAATTCCTGCATCAGCACAGCCCTGGCCATAATTAAAGTATTCCTGACTGCCATCATTATCTTGATAGATTGGAAACACCTTTAGGCCACCATCAGTAATTCTTTTCAGTTCATCATCAGTTAGATTTTTGCTACGACGTTTTGAGCCAGTGCCAACTGATCCAGTTAAGTAACGACCAACAATTTCAAATCCATAATTTTTAATGTTTTTAACGTCTTTATCACTTAATTGAAACGAAGTGTCACATGCATTTGAATCTCGATTAGTATTCCCGTTACTGGTAAGTAATCCTTTGATAACAGTTAAATCTACTTTCCCTGTAAATGGTGGTAAATTCATAAACTTTCTAAAATTAACCACATCTTCAGCAACAGAATTGTTAAATACTCCATCAACAGATCCACTCAAAAAATCATTAACCATTAATCCATATTGAAGTAGTTTAACTCCTGCACCTTTATCACCTTCAGTTAAGGTTGGTGTTTTGTTAATAGTTCCTGATCCATAAACTCCGTTAGCTTGCACGGGTGTCATTCCTTCAACAGCTTGAAGAGCATAAATCAAAGCTGTATTCGTATTTCGTTGATACAAACCGTCAGTTGGAACCAATCCAAGATCATTACCAAAATAATTAAGATAGTTATGATTTAAATATTGTTGCATTTGACGATAGTTATTTTTACCACCATCAAGCAATTCAAAGGCAGCCATATCAAATAAACCAGCCATTAGTGGGACATTAACTCCACCTTTATCTAATCCTGCGTCATTTCTAAGGGTATTAACTGCATTCTGTGTATCTTTTGTATATTTCTCATCAAACGCATTCGGACTAATTCCCTTACACCAAAAAGCACCTTGAATTAACTTTGCAATCTTACCTTTATAGCCGACCTTCAATTGATCAACCATTCCACTTAGTGCTTTCTTGGTTTTATCGCCAAAACCACTACCAAGTGGACTAATACCTAACTCATGTTGAAGTCCCATTCTTAAAGCATAAATAGTTGGCCAACCAGTGTTTCCATTTTCCTTGACTTTATCAAATCCTGAAACATTCCCATATTCTTGGTTCAACCACTTCTGAACGTTTAATACTTGTTGATCCATAATTATTTCCTCCTAAAATTCTATTCATCAGATTTAAGAGTTAGCGCTAACTCGCATGCAAACACATCGAAATCAAATCGCAATCATGTAGAATAATCATTGAATATCATAGACAAAAGCTCTACAATGACAGTAAAGAAAATCAGCTGAAATAATCTAAACCGACCTCTCCTTGAGGTCGTTGATTGATTTCTCATCTGTTTACAAGAGCAATCATATATCCATTATTTCTACATGTCAATAATTTTATAGATTATTTTTCTATATAAAGGATTAAAGGGAGTCCAAAATGTCGATATATCAACGTGTCAAAGAACTTGCTAAAAACAAAAACATTTCCATTCGCGAATTGGAGCATCAGCTCGGCTTCTCTAATGGAACCCTTCAAAAATGGGATAAAACGGCCAATTCACAGAAACTAAAAAAAGTTGCTAACTACTTTAATGTCTCCGTTGATTACCTTCTAGGAAATTCAACCGGTAACTCTGCTGATTTAGACGACCTCTCAACGATCATGATGTTCGGGGGCAAACCAATTCCCGAAGAAGATCGTGAAACGGTAGTGGAAATCTTAAGGAAACTTCGAAATGCACGAAATCATCAATAGCCTCTTCAACTATGCGTTAGATAACGACATCGCGGTTGAATACACTGACAAACTACATCAGAATACCCAGTCCTTTGCGGACGTCCGTTCTCGGTCAATTGTGATCAATGCCAACTGGCAACCACGTAAACAACTGCCATTCATCATTGCGCATGAGATTAGCCACATAATGCAGTGCGATCAAGATGACGCTATTCTTAGTTTCACGACCTTGCTAAGTCCGAAGTATGAACAAAAAGCCAATGTCAATGCGATCAAACTCTTGATCCCTTTCTATGCTGACAATAAAGAAATCGATCAGATTAATTTAGAAGAATTTATGGAGTTATTTGCCATCCCAGACTCACTACGAGACGTGTGTTTTACTGAAATTAAAGACTATGTTGATTGAATACCAAAAAAGCTCAACTTCAAATGAAGTTGGGCTTTTTTACGATCTAATTATTCAAACAACTTTTTAGCGGCCTTAGCCATGACCTTGGGATTCTTATCAAATCGTGGGTTATCTACAAGATTCGACATTGGAACGCCCGCAAAGTGGTAAGCAGCCACTTCACCAGAACGAACGGCACTTTGTTCAGTGAAGACCATCTGATACGGCTGGTCAACAAATTCACCAGTGAAGGCTAAGTTTGTTGAGTGTTCTGGAATGACTTTTGGACGATCAATCCTAGCCCGGTTATTAAACAATGCCGAAGCGTATGGCATGTATACCGGAACCGAGTTGACGATCGAATCCATGATTTCTTTTTCTTTATCCCGAATATTAACGGGACCTGGATCAACCTTTGAAAGTTGACCGATCAACTCTTGAACCATTTCTTTTCCGGTCATCTTGATGTATTGCTTGTCAACGAATTCCCCGCGACGGTATGGATACAAGAAGTAGCCCCAAAGGACCGTCTCATTTGGTTTCTGGTCAGTGAAGTGAGGTTGGTGATGAACCACGATTGACATTCTTACGTCTTTTTGTCCTAATGGAGTGATTGGACTCGTTGATAAGAAGGAGTTCAAGGCATTCCCCGGAAGTTGCGTGGTGATCCGAGTAATTTCGTTTAGGAACGTGTGATCCTTGGTGGTTACAGTGAAACTACTCCAACCACTAGCATTGCGGTCGGCAAAGAATTTATCAGGATTTCCCAAGTTGTAGAAGTGGTCAGTGGCTTTCTTCCACAAACTTGAAGCAGCACCATAGTCGGTATTTTCACCTGATGGATTGTTGAAGTCCCCAAGGGTGGCAGAATCAGTAATGGAACCATTCGTGAAGAAGACCGCGGTATCATCATCAACGTCAACGTGTTCCTTTTGACCGGTGTCAACGTTCTCCATTTCTAAGCCCTTAACGGTAATTTCTTCGTTCATTGGAGTTTCTTTGAAGTCCCAGTCATCAACTCGTCGATTCAAGACGAACGTTACGCCTTGCTTCTTCAAGTAATTAATTAATGGTAACATCAAACTTTCGTACTGGTTGTAACGAGTCCGGTTAACTCCAACTAGCGTGTTAATTTGGGTAAATTCGTAGATCATTTGGTGCATGTAACGTCTAAGTTCCTGTGCTGAACTTTGAGTTCGGAAGGCAAAGGTAGTTTCCCACATGTACCAGAAATTCGTTTGAAACATGTGAGGATCATCTTTGAAGTAATCAGCGATTGAGACGTTATCAAGTTCGGTTTCCTTATCGTCTGGCATCATGATTAACTTAGTTAATAAGATTCGATCCTTGTTGTTAAAACCCATCTTAGCGGAATTAATAATGCCCTTTTCGCCTTCCATCAAACGCGCTTTATCGTAGGTGCGATGCTTAGCATCAAAGTCCCGCGTGTCTTCAGCGGCGGTCATGCCCTCTTCAGTGGCTGAAGGAACTCGACTTAACAGATCCATTAAATCAACGTAGGTACGATAATTCAACATTCTTCCACCACGGGCTACAAAGCCAGTCTGGTCCGAAGTTTCGTGATTACGGTTCCAGTATTCGTTACCGGTCACGTCAGTTTTGGCACCATCGTTTGCGCCATGGTCATCTAATGAATAGAAAGTAATGTCTTTTCCATCCCAGTGGCCCTCTTGAATCAGGTAAACGGCAGCCGCCATGTTAGAGATCCCGGCACCGATCATAATTGCTTTTTTCTTAGTCATATTAACCCTCCTAGATTTAAATCCAGATTAAGCATTCATTTCTATGTTAGTGATTTCACATATGCTTACAACTACATTATACCGTACAAAAAAGTCCGTATGTAACTTATCAAATTGATTTAATAATTTATTTAACTAATGTTCCGACGTGGCAAATAGTCGTTCAACATGGCAGTCCACTAATAGATAATTAAGGGGGCAATCTGGTACAATATAATAGTAGAAAGGTGGTAATTACTATGTCAGAAACAATATTTTTCAATCCCGGAGACTCCCTTGGCAACTTCCACGACTACAACGATGCAGTTCGTTCTGCCCAACTCTATCGTGATAAGCAAATCGAGTCCAAAAACGTCGTAGTAGTTCATGGCAAAGATAAAAAATCATTCGATATTTTCCTTTCGGATAACGCTCAATCAAACGATAAGAATAACGATCAAACCTCACCATATTATGTCAATAAACGAATCTAATTGATTGATTTGATTTAATTGGAAATTACGTAGTTATTAGTGTACAATTGATTATATCAAGTAACCAAACGTATGTTCGCAATTATGTAAAAGGAAAGGAATTTTATGGCAAATTCTAAAAACAGTGCAGACGGGCGTCAAATCGAGCTCGACAAAGCACTTAGCAAGATTAAGAAAGAATTTGGGACTGGTGCTATTATGCGCATGGGTGAATCACCTAACCAGAACGTGGATTCCATCTCAACCGGTATCTTATCATTAGATATCGCCCTTGGAATCGGTGGTTTCCCGCGTGGTCGTGTAGTTGAGATTTTCGGTGCCGAGTCATCTGGTAAGACTACCATTGCCCTTCAAACCGTTGCTGCTTTGCAACAGGCTGGTGGGACAGCCGCATATATCGATGCTGAAAACGCAATGGATCCTGAATACGCCAAAAGTCTTGGTGTTAACATTGATAGCCTTTTGTTATCACAGCCAGGAACAGGTGAAGAAGGACTTCAGATTGCCGATGCCTTGGTTCAATCCGGGGCCATCGACTTAATCGTTGTCGATTCAGTTGCAGCTCTTGTTCCTAAGTCTGAAATTGAGGGTGACATTGGTGACTCTCACGTTGGTTTGCAGGCTCGTTTAATGTCACAGGCCCTTCGAAAGTTAGCTTCTAGTATCAATAAGACCAACACGGTGGTCATCTTCATTAACCAACTAAGAGAAAAAGTTGGTGTGATGTTTGGTAACCCTGAAACCACACCTGGTGGTCGTGCCCTTAAGTTCTACTCAAGTGTTCGACTTCGTGTTAGTTCCGGTAAGCAATCAAAGGAAGGCCAAGATGTCGTTGGCCGAGAAACCAAGATTAAGGTTGTCAAGAACAAGGTGGCTCCTCCATTTAAGACCGTTGATACCCTGATGAGTTTTGGTAAAGGAATTGAACCAATTGCCGACATGGTCAACTTAGCGGTTGACAAGGACATCGTTGACAAGTCTGGATCATGGTACTCATACGGTGAGAAACGATTGGGACAGGGTCTAAACAAGACCGTTGCCAACCTTGGTGACAAACCTGAGATGGTCGAAGAAATTAAGCAAAAAGTCAGAGAAGCATATGGCATCGCCAATGATGAAGAATCAAAGGATGATGACAATGGTAAGGATGCTAAATCCAAGTCAACTGACGATAAGGCAACTACTAAGAAAGCAACAAAGGCAAGTGCCAAAAAAGATAGTGGAACTAAATTAGACGTTTAGTCTTGAACGAAAAACGCCTAACCATGAAAATCATGGTTAGGCGTTTTTTTGTACGATAAAAATTACTTTATCTAATACTTTGACCAGTATCATGGATAAACCGTAAACATCTTTCGACCAAGGGAAGATTTGGGATCAGTTCTTCGTTAAAGATATAATGATTCCGATTCTGTTCTGAAACTTGACTGGCAGTTATTATATGGACTATCTGAGCCACTTCGTTAGGGTTAAAACAGATTGGATACTCTAACAACCTCTCACTAAGCTCTGATACGTTAAAAATTGTGTCCCGATGGCTTAACACCCGACAATTATCATTCGCATTAACAATCAATGAATGAACGTTATTCATTATTTCCCCACTCTCTCCATCCATTGATAAATTATCACTTAATAAGTTCCCAATGGCTTTTTTATGATTTAGGCTTTGTTGAGCTACATTAACAAAATGAGTTTTGTTATTATATTTGTCTCTTCCAATTAAGTAACCACTTTGGGTCTCTTCTATGTACCTAGACGTCGTCCAATTTTTAACTTCAAAGATGAATATTCCTCTTTGGGAAATCAAAATTACATCTTGTTGATTCCGATTAGTGTGACCATCACCATAATCATTCCATACATTACTATTAGAAATCACGTCCCCAAGACCCTTGACCGAATTTGCCACCCGATTTTCACCATCATTACCTACCATGATTTTACTGTATTCTTTCTTTAAATCACTCAAGTGCTCGCTAAACTCATCAATGGCAGTAAAGTTGTTATAAATATTCTCATTGTAATTATTCTTAATCTTTTTCACATTTTTGTAGTATTCATGCGCCAGATAAATTAGTCGATTAACTATTTCCATCTCATCATTATAATTGATATTGAACTCATCATTAACTAATCGAAGTTGTCTCATCAGAAGATTACTATAAGCTCCATTTGACAATTTTCGTCTTACAATCGCATTTTTGGCAATCGCGGGAAATTCATTTAATTCATCTAATTTTATTCCATATTCATTTAGCTTTTTAGTAAAATTCGGTTTCTTGTTTCTTCTAGTAAAAAGTAAAAAGCTTCCCCACAATGAAAAGCAAAGTAATAAAGTCCAAAAAATTCCAACGCCTAAAAAACAATTAAGTATAAAGATTACAAGACAAATAATGGTCGCTAAAACCTTCCAAATCTTATGATATCCGTCCATGATTTTCTCCTAGAAGAATGATTTATTATTAAAGTACTAACATAATATTATAAACCCTTTAATATCAATTAATTAACACAAAAAAACCATTCACTAATTTTGAAAAGTGAATGGGTTTTCTATTTCTATTTAAGCTTTTCGCATTAATTTACTACCGACATAATAAACGATCGCAACCACAATCATGGAAATGAAGGTCGCACCAACCGTCGCCTTAACAATCGGCAACAGGTTCAAACCAATGTAGAGTACCACTCCAATGGCGATACATGCCATCGCAAACCAGTTAATGCCACCCTTATACCAGTACTTTCCAGTAGGAGTTTCCAAAGCTTTCAAATCATATTTCCCATCTGATAAACCAAAGTAATCAACTACCAGAATGGCAATGATAGGACCAAGGAACATCCCGGTATAGTTCAGAAATGCGGTAAAGGCATCCAAGAAACTGCCATTAATCAGTGGAACCAAAGTCAAAATCATGGATAGAATCGTAACGATGAACAGAGACTTGTTCAGACTAATCTTAGGAATCAGGTTATTTAAAGCCGAGCCACCGGACTGAATGTTGACGGCGTTAGCGGTCATACTAGTCAAAACAATGACAACCATCGCAATCAAACCAAGTCCTAATTTATTGGCAACGGTACTAGGATCCGAGTTGTTCGGGTTGAACACACCAGAAGTTACGGCAACACTCAGAGTCGTACATAAACCAATGATCACAAAACTGACCATTCCTAAAATGGCACCCACGTAAGGGGCTTGGGTGGCAATTCGTTTACTAGAGGTAAACCTAGTAAAGTCCGCTCCACCAACAACCCAGCCTAATGCGGCTGCGGCAATCGTATCGAGCGCCACTCCAAATGGCATTTTAGACTTCATTGGAACCTGATACTTAGCAATCTGGGAGAACGATACGTCGCGAAAGACCACGATCACTTCGATAATGACAAAGATAATTACCAAAACCACTCCGATTCGTTCGATAATCTGAACTGATTTCGGTCCCGCAATGATACTTAACAAATGCAGGATACTCATGATGATGATCCCAACGATAATCCCAAAGTAACCACCGGGTTGGCCAAATAACGCCCAACCAAACATACTATGAAATAAGTATGCTAAGGACGTAGCGGCAATGAACGTGTTAACCGCCGTCCAACCCATGAACAAGGTTAGGTTAATGACCGATGGAACGACACTTCCTCGAATCCCAAACGGTGCTCGCGACAGAATCGTGGTGGACGCTCCCGTCTGATATCCCATGTATCCCACCATGCTCAAGAACGCAAAGGCAATCACTGAGGCAATCACTGCGGAACTAATTCCACCGAAAAAGCCGGCAGCAGCAATCACTCCCCCAATAAACCAGGTTCCGTTGTTGGCGTTGGCGCCGAACCACGTGGCAAACATATCCCAATAATTCATGTCTCGTTCGGAAATTGGGATTGACTCAAATGCATATTTCTGATTACTCTCCATTTTATCCTCCAATTATTAACGACTAGTTTGGTTTACTGTCTGATGGTCGTATCTGCAACATATTTCAAGTATAACACTGAAAATTAGCTCTACCATGAGGAATTCTGACTCCTACTCACCTCTTTAAATCTTTCCACCTAGTCATATGAACGATCAATATGTTGTAAATTCTATCATTCGACTTTTCTTGAGGCAACAAAGTTACATAATTAACAATGTTCGTCTTTTTTTGTAAAATAAAAAACGCTAATCATCTTCGATTAGCGTTATTTTAATTTACTTCTTCGGTACTACTCGTTGCAAACTGTTATTTGAAAGTAGGTATAAATATTCGTCTTTAACTGGTTTGCCCAAAATGTCTGACAAGGCAATTCCATAGATATTAACCTGACCACGATACTGGTCAATGATCTTTTCAACGCTAGCATCGGATTTTTTAGGATTAACGAAGTCGGTTTTGTAGTCAAACAGAACCGGACCATCATCTAAATCAAGGTAGCCATCGATAATTCCGTGGACCAGGAGTTTTTGATCCGCGTCATTTTCAAATTCCGAGAAGATTTGTTCTGCGGAAATTAGCAGTGAAAACGGAACTTCTCGGTGAAGTTGATCGGGATGGGCCTTGATTAATTGACCAAGCTCACTCTGGTAGAATTTTACCACGGAGTCAACGTTAACCTTTTTAGCAACCTCCGGCGTAATTAACTTATCATTAACCAACTGCGCCAAGAGTTCAGCAACCGTATCCTGATTGATCGGTTCCTTAACGTTAATCTTCTGCAAAATCAAATGCGTCGCCGTTCCAATTTCCATCGAGTTTGGCTGTCCGACCGACTGCATGAACTGGGGTTGCATAAACGTCGTGTTGTTGTAACGAGTCCGACGCAAGATCATGTTCCGACTCTCTGACACACTGCCTAGCTGGATATTGTCGGGATCGTCAAACAATCGTTTGATTTCTGAAACGGATTGATAAGCAGTCGTGGTGGTTGCTGCATGATACGGATACTTGAAGTCCATGATGTGCTGAATCTTCGACTGATCAATTTGTTCGTTCTTTAGCGTTTGATCCAATGAAGTACTAGTAGTTTCAGCTTGACTAGGTTGTTGTAAGTCCTTGGCAGTCACAAATTCGACCTTAAAGTTGGTCGGATCATTGGCTAAAACATGGGTCGCATCAACCTTTCCGCGATCCTGATAATAATTTGGGTGACGAGCAAGTGCTGCCCCAATCCAATCCATGAAACTCTTGGCGCCACTTCGCATCGACTGATCTAATACCATGTTGTGACTTTGGTAGGCTCTTTCCCAATCCTTGGTTTCAGTTTCAGGCGTTTTCTTGTTCTTAACAATTCCGGTAATGTAAAGTTGTTGCTCAGCACGCGTCAAAGCCACATAAAGTTTACGCATTTCTTCCGCCAAATTGCTGTTTTTCTTTGCGGCCATAATTGCTACATACTGCAAGGTTGGTAATAATTCATGTTTAGATTGATCAAAGTATTTAATGCCAATTCCTAATTTATTATTCAAAACATACCGATTCTTTTCGGCAGATTCATTGAAATTTTTAGTGGCGTCCATTAAAAAGACGACCGGGAATTCAAGTCCCTTACTACCGTGAATCGTCATGACGTGGACCGAATCTGTCTCAATATCGGCGGGAGCCTCAGCCAGGTCATCGTCCTTATCCTGAAGTCGTTTGACGAATTGAACAAAGGCAAATAGACCTTTGAAACTACTCTTTTCGTATTCTGAAGCACGTTCGTACAGTGCATGCAAATTAGCTTGACGCTTCTTGCCAGCTGGCATCCCACCAACGTAATCCAAGAACCCAGTCACACTGTAAATGTGCCAGATCAAGTCAGATAATTCGTGTTTCGTCGCAAAATCCTTGAAATCTTTTAATTGGTCCAGAAACAGTTGGACTTTCTTAGCAACCAAATTTCCAAACTCATTGGGCTCTTGTGACGGATAATGATGGTAAAAATCAAGGATGGACGCAAAATAATCACCGGTCTTGTGGTTAATCCGCAGATAAGCCATTTCGTTTTCATCCATCCCCACGATTGGCGAACGCAGAACTGCTGCCAATGGGATGTCTTGGTACGGATTATCAATAATTTGAAGCAGCGACATCATAATCTGAACCTCAGTGGTCTTAAAGTAACTTTCACCACCGTCAATTGATAGTGGAATTCGTTTCTGTAAAAATTCTTTGGAGAGGTTCAAATTATTATTCCGCGTGGGTTCCAAGATCGCAATGTCACCGTAGCGAATGTCTCGCATCTCATGCGTAGTCTTATCGTAGATCTGCATCTTCTTTTGTATCAAATCCTGAATCTGATCGGCCACCATGCGAACTTGACCCTCGGAATTAGTGTCAGGTTTCAACGTTAAATCTTCGTCATCATCTTTAGAATTATCATCAACATACATCAGGACGTTGGCGTTTGATTTGACGGAATTACCATAATAGGTCGCACCATACTTCAACTTGGCGTTTCCGGTATAGTCCATTTCACCAAGACCACGATCCATGATCTGAGAAAAAACCAAGTTGGTAAAATCATCGACGTTTTTAACCGAACGGAAATTGTCAGACAATTCAACCGCGGTGTCTTTATTATCAGATTCCTGATAATGATCCAGTTTTTCCAAAAACATTCCCGGATCCGCCAAACGAAAACCGTAAATTGACTGCTTAACGTCGCCCACCATAAACATGTTTTCGTGCTGCTGATTCTTCATCGCACTTAAGATCGCATCTTGTAGTCGGTTGTTATCCTGATACTCATCAACCATGATTTCATCAAAGTAATTCTGCAATTGTCGCTTGATTTCTTGGCTGTCTTCACTCTTACCAGTCAAGATGTTCAACGCAAAATGTTCAATATCAACAAACTCGTAAGCATGTTTCTGCTTTTTGACTACTGCATAACGCTTTGAAAAAGTTTGAACAACCTCCACTAATTTTTGAACTAATTTTTCCGCCTGCTTAATGACATCTAAATTAGCATCTTCTTTGGCAAAGAAGTACTTGGGACCAATTTTATCAATAATTTTTTTAGCTTCTTTGCGCGAATCCATTGCAACTTTCTGGAACTCTTTTTGAGAATCATCTATTTTTTTACTTATACCCTTTTGATTCATAGATTCCAACTTAAAGGGGTTAAATAATTCATAAAGTGCATCCCACGTTGCGGTACCTAGTCGATCGTAGATTCGATTTAATTTTTTAATATCTTTATCAATTAAATCCGCACGACTAGAGAGTGCCCCATCCAAGAATTCCTGCTTAGCCTGTTTGAGAATTCCAACCGCTTGCTTGATCTTATTTTGAATTTCAGGCAGCAAGTACTTCTGGTAAAAATTACTTTGGGTAATGTTGTCATCCATTTGGTACAAATCAACTAAATGATTAAGCCATGCCTCAGGATCTTGATTAGCGTTAGAAAAATCATAAAGACTCAATACCACGTCAGTCAAACCATCATCACCACGATCGTTAGAAAAGTTTCTGGTTAATCTGGCAAATGAACCGTCTTCGTCATTACCGTATAGATCCTCTCGGACGTCTTCCCAGACGGAATCACGCAACATTTCTTTCTCGGTTTTATCGGCTAAAATCCGAAAATTTGGATCTAGATCAATGGCGTAGTAATCCTTCTGGACCAACCACTGACAGAAGGCATCCATCGTGGAAATGTGCGCAACTGACAACTTTCGGATCTGTTTTATCAGGTTACGCTTCTGTTCGTCATCATTAGACTGATTAACCTCGTCTTGTAAACCCCTTTTGATCCGATCACGCATTTCCTTAGCGGCCGCTTTGGTGAACGTCACAATCAAAAGGTGGTCAACATCGACCCCATGTTCTACTTTATTAAGCACGCGTTGAACTAAAACTCTGGTTTTCCCTGAGCCAGCTGAAGCTGACACCAAGGCGTTTCCAGGAAAATTTTCCGTGATGGCCTTTTCCTGTTCTGGGGTAAAATTCATACTATTGTCCGCCATTATTGCGTTCCTCCTCTCTTAAGAAGTCAATGACATCTTTGTTATCTCCCATGTCTTTCACAATTCGATAATTATTTTCAGTTAATAATGGGTCAAATTGCATAACTGGTTTGTACGGAGAATAAATAATCTTTGATTTGTCCTTGTACTGAGATGGTTCCAACTTAATGTTTCCGTCAAAAATCTGCTTTCCAGCATTCTTAATCCGTTCCTCAGTTCGTCTTAACAGTAGTTCCAAGTCATGGGGTTCAATGATGTATTTTTTAACAGAATCTTTATACAAATTCCCATTTTTATCAAATTTATAAGGATAGATCATGGAGGAATCAGCAACGTTATTCACCATGTCTTTCAACATGCCATCGTTATTAACCAACAAGCCACTGTACTTATGTTTCTTCATCAAGGCTGCTTCAATTTGTTTTATGTCATCAAAATTTTTGACCTCACTAGGTTTTAAAACCGGATCAAAGATATGCATGTACAAGGCACTAGCTAACTTCGCCTTGTCGGTACTGGAGAGCTTATCTTGATTTTGAACGACGGCATCGAGGTACGTCATCATCTGCATCCGCGTCCCGTCGTAAGCCTCCGACAGATCAATATCTCTGTCACTAGATTTGTAGTCAACAATACCGAGATACTCAGTCCCATCGAGGAACATTTGGTCAATGCGGTCGATTCGTCCCCGCACGTTTACCGAGTGATGATCGCCCAAATCAAAGTTCAAGCCATCAATGCCGTTGGGTTTCCCGGGTTCGCCAAAAATAATTTCGGTATTTTTCGGACGCATCTTGGTGTAATGGGACTGATCACGCAAAGTGGTCGCCATCTGCATTACCGTTTGAACCAATTGTTTAGAAATGTATTCCATCCGATTAGAACTCTTTAAAATTTCGTACTGCAGATCCGGATCGTCCTCGATAATGGAACCTGTAATTTTGTTCACCATGTTTCTAATCTGTTCATTGGAAAGATCCGTAATATCAATGTGCTTATCGTTAATCTCTTTAATCAACTTATCGAGTGACTCGTGATAGAAAGTTCCGGTACTGCTGGGATCGAGATTAAATTCATCTCGTTCTTTCAACCGTAGTCCGTACTTTAAGAAATACTCATACGGATCATAGTAAAATTCTTCTAGCTTAGAAATGGAAGTTGTGATGGAATTACCGTACAAGCCGGTCACAATCTCTGGTTTTAAAGCGGCAGGAACATTCTTGTACGTCAAACTCCCCATTAATTTCTGGGTAATGGTCCGCATGGTTGGATCGTTTTCTAAGTACGATTTAATTTGAGTCCAGGCTTGCCCTAATTGCTTGCCATTAACTTTGGCATCAAGTGAAGCCTTTACCAGGTATTTCAACGTGGCCCGTTTGGAACCAACATACTGCCGAATATCATTTGAATCAGGACTGGGAGTAGCGGAGACGTGCTTTTCTTCCAGGTTGAAATGGTCCTTAATTCGAGCTACATATGGTGAAATGGCCTGGGTTACGTCACTTTCTCCACCACCCAAGTTATACGAAAAGACTAGCTTGGAATCGGGCGTCATGAACGCCAGGTAGTTTAAGTAGGGTTCGTTAACCATCTGCGTCTCACTATTATCATTTAAGTACTGATCATCGGTGAATTGTTCATTCATCTGATCGCGATCGGCATCGTTTAAAAGACTGTTATTTTCAATGGTAGCGGGCATACTATTGTCGTCGGCCCCCATCACAAAGGTTACTTTTTTATTATTGAGCTGGACTAAACCAGTTTCAGAAATGGTGACCTGATCCAAGGTTGATGGAATCTGGGAGTATGAAGCTCCCTCAAATCCAGCTTTCAAAAGATCCAAGAAGTTATCCATTTCAAAGGGATGGTCACCCAGAAAGGTCACAAAGTCATCCAGCAAACCACACAGCGTGTTCCAAACTTGTTCAGATTGACCAGCTTCCTGTAAGTCACCACGTTCGGTGGCCTCATCCTGCCAGTGTTTTAGTTCATTAATGACGCCGTTCTCATCCAAAAATTGATACAGGATGTTGGCGGCATCTTTCCCAGTTTTGGCCTTAGCCATCTTCTTATAAAATGGTGGTAACGTGTTTTTTACAAAATGGCGAATCACGTTGATGTCCGCGGAAATTTCCTTATTCCGATTGGAGACAATGCCAGTGTCATTGTCAGAAATTGTGGCATATTCCCAGTCTTCATCCTGCGTCCAACGTTTCCCTTCGTAACCATTCTTTAGAATTAAATTTTCACACAACGAAAGACAACGACGATAACGATCAATATTCATCGGGTTGCCCTCCTGGTCATGGGGAATCAATAACTCAGACTTAAGTAAACGCATCACATCGTCATAACGATAGTTACGCTTGCGATCCGCGCGATAGATGGAGAACAATGCATCAATTAGTTCCACTAGGGGATGATTATCCATGTGTTTCTGAATGTCAACGAAGTACGGAATTTGTTGCATCTGAAAAATGGGATCGATGACGTTTTGATACTTATCCAAGTGTCTGGTAACCACCATAAAATCAGAGTATCGGAAACGTCCCGTTGCGACCATTTGGCGAATCATCGTGGCAATGTTCATCAGTTCATCGTAGTTTGAATCAGCCCGAAAGAGAGCTACATCAGGATTACCATTTGTCTTGGGTTGAATTGAGGAACCAACTTCACTACTTGCAATCCAATAGTCCTCAAGTTCCCTTAAACCGTCACTACAACGACAGTCGTTAGCGTACTGGTCGGTCATAACCTTAGTTCCACTTGCCCGAGCGTACTGGTACAACTGATGATAAAGTCGTCCTGAGCGTAAGAAGAACGCCGAACTATCCGGCATTTCGTTTGGATAGGCATGGTCAAGGTTAAGGTCAATCGTGATGCCATTAGCCTTATCAATTAGGGTCTTGACGATCTCAAGTTCTTGGGCCGAAAACTGCGAAAAACCACTGATGTAGAAGTGCATCTGGGACAAATCGGTGTCAGTCAGATACTGATTCAACATTTTCAGTGTGACAGAGGAATCAACGTATTTTCCGTCCGTTTCTTTCAAAAATTCACGATAAATCACGCTGATATCATGCAATTTTCCCTGTAATTCGGGATTAATCGTTCCAGGATCGAGATCAGCAATCTTGTCCAACGTATCTGGGTCGATCCTCCCCTGCTGCAGTTCGTTAATCTGATCTGCCACTTGGGAAATAAAACCAGGTTGGGCTCCCTCACCTTTAAACACGGTCAGCTTGTCCTGGTAATTCTCAATGATCTGAAAGATGATCATGTTAACGGCATCCTTTGAGAGTCGTGGTAGTTGATAACCCTTACTGTTACCAAGGAAATACCACATCAATCGAGAAAACGAGAAGACCTGAACGCGTGTCTCGGCAAACGTGCTCTGATCATCATGATTCAGTTGTTTGAGCGTTCCTAGTTCGGACTCAAACTTAATGTGATTCGGTACCAAATAGAAATAAGTATCATGTGAATGTTGCTGCATGGAGTGGTCAAGGTTATCGATCACCTTTTTAAAGTGATCGTTACTGGCCTTGCCGAGTACGAATTGTAGTGCCATTATTCTTTCCTTTCTGAGCGTTCCTCAACGAGAGTCTGAGACTGATTCTTAAAACTGCCGTTCACGATCGCATCAATCACAAAATGGGCAATCGTTTCATGTGAAACAATTCCAACCGGCACGGGCTGCCCTTCTTCAATCGTGTGGCCGTCATTGTGCTTGGTATTAACTACGTTAACGAGTCGAAAAATGGTGTACGGAATTTCTGATTCATCAATAACTTTAATGGCATACTGTTGTTGCTTTAAAAATTCACTAACGTCATCGACCCCAGGGTAATCCAGTTCACCGTCGACTTCCTTATCAATTCCCGCGGCTGACAGAAAAATGATCCGGGCGGGATTCAGACGTCCCGAATAAATGACGGAAAAGAGTGCCTCCATGTCTAAATCAACGTCCAAGGGCCCTAAAAAGGAAACGATCACGTCAACATCTTTCAGGTGGCCTCGGTACGTCTGTTCCTGCGTAAAGTCTCCCGTCGTTATTTCATGAACTTTAAATTCATTTTTTGAATTAAAATAGTTAAAGACCATTTGTTCGGCCTGTGTTTTTCCAAGTAGTAAAATGTTTTTCATCTCTAAAACCCCATTTATATCTTTATTCTATCAAATTTGTCAACGACCGTTAATGCATATTTTTTCGCGACCAATTAATATTGTTCGTGATTTGACACATTTTAACATTATGTTATCCTAATATCGTGGTTCATTTTTTTAAAACCGAATATTAATGTGATAGGAGTTGTGGAAATGGCTAATCGAATTGCCTCGTTTTTTCACTTTCAGGAACTGGGAACAAACTTTACCCGTGAAACCATCGCGGGAGTCACGACCTTTGTTTCCATGGTGTATATCTTATTCGTAAACCCGAACGTTTTGGGTGCTGCAGGAATGGATAAGGGGGCCGTCTTTACCGCGACCGCCCTTGCCTCTGCATTTGGCTGTTTCCTAATGGGAATCATCGCAAACTATCCGTTTGCGTTATCTGCTAGTCTGGGTCTGAACGCTTTCTTCGCTTACTCGGTATGTATTGGGATGCACATCCCCTGGCAGACTGCCCTTGCTGGTGTGTTCGTTGCCTCAATTCTCTTCGTCATCTTGACGCTACTCAAGTTGCGTGAAAAGATCATCGACTCGATCCCGTCCGACCTTAAGTCCGCCATTGCTGGTGGAATTGGATTGTTCATCGCCTTTCTTGGCTTAAACAATGGTGGCCTAGTGGTTGCCAACAAGTCAACCCTAGTAGGCTTGGGATCTTTCAGTAACCCACTCACGTTGCTGACGGTCGCTGGACTGGTCATCACGTTATTCCTGATGGCCGCTAACGTTCCCGCATCAATCTTCATTGGAATGGTCGCTTCAGCTGTGATTGGTGTGCTCTTCGGTTTAATCAAGATGCCTACCGGGATCGTCTCCGGAGTTCCAAGCATCAAGTCCACTTTCTTAGTTGGACTATTCAACGTTGATAAAATCAACACGCCTCAACTAATCGTTGTCGTGCTAACGTTCCTACTGGTAACCTTCTTTGACACCGCCGGAACACTGGTTGGTTTGGCCGAACAGGCCGGTTACATGAAGGACAATAAGATTCCCCGCATTGGTCGTGCTTTGGGTGCTGATTCCGTAACCATGCTGGTTGGATCACTTCTAGGAACTTCACCAATGGGTGCCTACGTTGAATCATCAGCGGGAATTGCCGTTGGTGGACGTTCTGGATTCACCGTTATCATTACCGGAATCCTATTCTTACTCGCCATGTTCTTCTCACCACTTTTGACCGTCATTACCAGTCAGGTCACCGCACCAGCCTTAATCATCGTGGGAATTTTGATGGCCAAATCACTTGGAAACATTCACTGGAACAAATTCGAAATTGCTGCCCCAGCCTTTCTAATTGCGATTGGGATGCCGTTAACCTACAGTATTTCAGACGGAATTGCGCTCGGTTTCATTGCCTATCCAATTACCATGATCGCCGCTAAGAGAGGTAAGGAAGTCGGTTGGATGATGTATGCCTTAGCCATTATCTTCCTGGTCTTCTTGTGGATCTTGAACATTAAATAATTAAAAACAAAAATATCTTCATAGAATATATATTCTATGAAGATATTTTTTAATTCATATTCTCTTACAATAGCATATATAGGCTCACTTATTTTAAAAATTCAAGCTACTCTTTTGCATATGCTCACTAATGAACTATACTAAGGGTGAGATTTGAGTTAGCTAACTGATTCTCATAGTTATTGGTAATTAATGTGATAGATCGTGTTTTTTATAAAACAAAGGAGAATTATTATGGCATATGAGACTGTTAATCCATTCAACAATGAAACTATCAAAACCTATCCCAACGCTACTGACAAGGAGTTAGAGCAGGTCCTAAAGACTGATGATGCCCTCTACAAAAAGACCAAGAAACAAGATATCAAAAAGCGGGCCAAAGTCCTTCATAACGTTGCTAGCGCACTACGAGACAACAAAGACAAACTCGCTAAGACCGCCACAATCGAAATGGGTAAGTTATTCCGTGAATCACAAGGTGAAGTTGAACTATGTGCGATCATCGCTGATTGGTTTGCCGATCACAGTGAAGAACTACTTCAACCTAAAGCCCTTACTTCAGCGGTTACTGGTCAAGCCGAGATGCACTATCACGCCCTCGGAACATTAGTAATGGTTGAGCCCTGGAACTTTCCTTACTATCAAATCATGCGGGTCTTTGCCCCGAACTTTATGGTTGGAAATCCCATGATTTTAAAGGATGCTTCTAACATTCCTAAGTCAGCCCAGTCGTTTGCGGACGTAATCAAAGAAGCTGGTGCTCCTAAAGGCGCATTAACCAACATGTTCTTATCATACGACCAGGTTACTAAGGCCATCGAAGACAAACGGGTTCAAGGTGTCGCTCTAACCGGATCCGAACGTGGTGGATCATCAGTTGCCGAAGCGGCCGGTAAAAACCTTAAAAAGAATTCGATGGAACTCGGTGGAATGGATCCGTTCATCATCTTGGACGATGCAGATTTAGACAAAGCTGAGGACATTGCTTGGCGGGTTCGACTCTATAACGATGGTCAGGTTTGCTGCTCTGACAAACGGTTCATCGTGATGGATAATGTCTACGACAAGTTTGTCGCAAAATTAAAGGAAGACTTCAGCAAGGTTAAAATGGGTGATCCGATGGATCCATCTACTACCCTTGCTCCAATGAACTCAAAGAAAGCGAAAGATAAACTTCAAGCTCAAGTTAATGCAACCATTAAAGCGGGAGCTAAGGTGGTTTATGGTGATAAACCTGTTGATCTCCCTGGTCAATTCTTCATGCCAACCATCTTAACTGACATCGACAAGTCCAATCCAGGTTATTCAACTGAATTCTTTGGGCCAGTTGCCTCGGTCTACAAAGTTCACAGTGAACAGGAAGCCATTGAGATGGCCAACGATAACCCTTACGGATTAGGTGGAATTGTCTTCTCTGGCGACCCTCAACGTGGTGCCAAGGTAGCCGATCAGATTGAAACCGGCATGGTCTTTGTCAACAACTTCCTGGCATCCCTCCCATCATTACCATTTGGCGGTGTTAAGGGATCTGGATACGGCAGAGAAATGAGTGACATTGGTCAAATGGCGTTCGTTAACCAACAATTAATCGTCACCGCGCAGGAACCAGATATGCATAACTTAGCTGGAGCCTTAATCGCGACCGATCCACAAAAATAAATAATAAATAGTCATTAAAAAGGGATGAACCCAGTGAGGTTCATCCCTTTATTTTTTACTTTATAGAATTGGTGACAACAAGCGGCTAAAATGCTGCTTGAAGTTCAACCACCATGACTCAGACTCAAACATCTTAGTGGTTTGTAACGTGCTCTTCTTTAAGTCCTCCTCAAAAATCTTTCCCATTCGTTTTCCAAACTCTTCGTCGTAGGTAAACGAATTAATTTCAAAGTTCAACTTGAAGCTTCGGTAATCCATGTTGGCGGATCCAACCGAGACAATTTTGTCATCGACCACGATGGTCTTAGCGTGCATGAAGCCATTGTTATAGTAGTAGACTTTCACACCCAATTTGGTTAATTGACGTGCGTAGTACTGCGTAGCTCGATAAACAAACGGATGATCCGGCATGTCGGGAACAATAATTTGCACATCGACCCCCGACATGGACGCAATCTTCAAAGCGTCTAAAACGGATGGATCAGGAATCAGGTACGGAGTTGTAATCTGCACCTTATGTTTGGCCATCTCAATCATCTTGATGTAACCAATCTTGATCTGCTCCATACTGGTATCGGGACCACTGGAGACAATCTGCATGACCGCTTCCCCATCAGTATGAATGATAGGATAGTACTTTTTGATCATCTCTGGATTGTTGGGATTAATCTGAAGTTTGCCATCGGTTGCGTTCCAATCCAAAATGAATTGCGACTGTAATCCGTAGATGGCATTCCCATGAATTCGAATGGAACAATCCTGCCAGTTACCGAACTTCTTACTCCAGCCCATGTACTGGTCACCGATGTTAAAACCACCAACGTAGCCATGTTCGCCATCGATTACCAAGATCTTGTGGTGATCCCGAAAGTTAACCCGGAAATCAAAGAAATTGGAATGGGTGTGTAAGAACGGATAGGCGTGTCCGCCCGCTTCAAACAGCGGTTTAAAGAATCGTTGGGTCGTTCCCATTGATCCCCATGAATCATAGATGACCCGAACGTCGACGCCTTCTTTGGCCTTCTTAACCAAAGCCGCCAGCACTTTTTTACCGATCTTATCGGCGTAAAACGTGTAAAACTCAAGGTTAATGGAACTTTTGGCATTCTTAATGTCCTCAAACATTTGGTCCATTAACTTGTCACCATTCGTAAAAACATCAATTTTATTATTATCATAAAGTGGCGAGGTATCAGAATTCATAAACATTCTAACCATGTTAGCTGATTCCCACGCGATCTTCTTAGACAGCGTGTCAGCATCTTTTGGCTTCTTCAACATCGCTTTTTCTTCGTTAAGTTCATGTTTAACATGTTTCTTCACGCTCCCCTTTAATCGGAAGAATTTACTCTTGGGTAACTTCCTTCCGAAGAAAGCGTAAATAATGAAGCCTAATAATGGTAGAAATACCAACACTAGTAACCATGCCCACGTTGCGGCAATGTCCCGTGGTTGTCTGAACACAGTAATAATCGCAAATAACGCATTACCAATTACGATAATGTGCCAAATTAACATCCAATCAATTGCCATAGTTGATCCTCCTAGGTTTTATACATCTATAATACATAACTTTGGAGGACTTTGCTTACTTTTTTCACGATTAGGGATTAGAATAATAAAGAATTTCGCAAGAAAACGTAGGTGATGAAAATGAATTCATATTTTGTCCTCGGGTTACACGGGGTCCACAGCTTTTCGATTCTTCATCGAGTGGTCGATGCCTTAATATCCAATCCCAAAATTGCCACCCTGGTCTTTGCGGCATTAGTGATCGCAATCCTGGTTTATCAGTTGTTTTTGAAAAAATAAAAAGTGTCCCAATAGTAGCTAGACGAGGGTCTAACGATTATGGGGCACTTCTTTTATGATCAATTCATTTATAATGATTATTAATTGTACTTTGAACCGGCTGATTGATGATCAGCAAAAAGGCCAAATTAGAAAAAAGTAATATCAGCATTGGGAAATAATCAATTGGGAGCTGAATTAAAATCAATGCTAATAACCCAAATGTCATTACTTCCACAACGTACAATCCAATTTTTAAAAACCACTTCATCTTACTCTCCCACCCCATTTCTTTTGCTCATACATTAATTATTGGTGCAAATTATACAGGCAAACTAGCGTAGTGTCTATGGGATCAGGGGCATGTTATTTATAATTAACGGGATGTTTATGAAACTGTAATACTGTAATAGTGTATAATGTCACAAAAGTATTATCACCGCAGGAGGACACTACCCATGAAAAAAATTTTGAGAGTTGTGACAGAAATCATTATTGGTTTCATATTAGCCATGATCATTGATTTTGTGATGATCTGGGTCGGTTACTATCATTTTTATGGTGCTCATCTCAACCATTTAAATGTAAACATTTTAGGATTATCTACATACGTTATCAGAAGAACTGGAGACGCGGTTAGCGGGATATCAAATAATCACAACATGATGATTTTGAGTGTAATTTGTTCCATACTAATGGTGGTTATTGGTGAAACCTTCTTTTGGTTTCACAGAAAAAGTAAAACAAAAAAGTAACCGTCTTAGCCAAATCACAAAGATGATTACCTTATAATAAAAATATACAATCTCTTGAATATTTATATATTTTATTCCAAAAGATTGATACAATAATTAAAGAGAAAAGTTAAGACGGTAGCTACTTTAAACTTCAAAGGAGTGGTTAGTATGCGATGAAATCTATTCGTATATAACCATCCTGATGAAAGGAGTAGCACGTGTCCTTATTTGACACGTTAGAATTAGTATTTCAATTCTGTCATTTCATGATAGAACTGATCCAACTAATTCTTAAGTTGGTCCCAGACCAACAAAAAAAGTAACCGTCTTAGCCGCACAAGGCTGATGGTTACTTTATAAACATATAATGTAGCTACCGCTTTAGCGGATCTCGAAGCAGTTGCATTATGTGCAGCTGCTTTTCTTTTACAATTTAAGATTATCATATAGAAGAAAATTGTCAACTAAGAACCTAAAAAAGCCACCCATAGCATCAACTACAAGCAGCTCAAAAAATCAATAAAAAATAAACGTTTTAGCTTAGCTGAGGGAAATAACATCCCTCACGTTTTCATCCTATCATACAGGATAAATAAGTCAAAATAATTTATTTTTCCTGTTCATGTGACAAATCTATTGGAAACTAATTTTACAAAGACTATGATGATACTAGGTAATGGTTTAGATAGTCCAAATGCTGATGACCTTAAAAGCTGAACTTACAATTGGAGATTTTATTATGGCAGTCAATCTTTTAACGGGTTTAAGTGGCATCTGCTGGTCACTTGTTTATATCATGATGATCTACATTGGTTTTAAGCACAAAACCTACTGCATGCCGCTCTGGGCAGCCGGTTTAAATATTGCATGGGAACTTCTTTATTCCATTAGTAACATCAATACCCTCGGATTCGCGTTACCAACCGTGATTCACGTGTTCTGGTTCTTGTTAGACATTGGTGTCATTGCGTGCTACTTCATTTACGGTAAAAAATATCAAATTAAAGATTTACAGCCATACTACATTCTGCAGGGAATTACCGTTATTCTTGCTTCATTTATCATCGAATACGCCTTTTACGATGCCTTGGGTGCAACGAACGGATCCAATTATTCCGCCTTCTCCCAAAATCTGTTAATGAGCGTCTTATTCATCGTGATGTTCTTTAAACGGCCTAATTTAGAGGGTCAATCGTTAACGATCGCGATTGCGAAGTTTATCGGCACCCTCGCTCCCACCATTTTGGATGGTTTTATTCTAAGCTATCGTTTTGTAACCTGGATTGGTTTACTGTGTGCGGTTTACGACATCGCATACATCATTTTAGTGGCCTTAGCCAAAATTGATCTGCATCACGCCAAAACCGCTCAATAACTAAAAAGCAACTAACATAATGTTAGTTGCTTTTAATTTGGATTGATTCGAATTCGATCGAAATTAATTACTTTTATTGTAATGAATCCCATGGGTACAGTTTGATTGGAGTCTTCTTCAAAACTTCCTTTTGGGTGTGCTTCAAATAACTCTTCTTAACAACCACTTCGTAGACAAAGTCCTGCATCCATTCGTCAGTCATTGCGAAGTAACCATCGTCTCCGACCTTCTTACCCCAGCTGTTCTCGACCTTCCATTTGGTGGGAACATCATTAATCAGGTCAACACCAGTCAAGGTCATCGCATGAGAAACTTCGGCTTCGTGATACTCTAATCGTTCGGCCTTCGTCATGGTCATGTCAACGCCGAATAAAGCAGCTTGACGGTATAACTTACTGTCCAAATAACCCTTCTGTCGGTTCATTTGGTGCAATACATCGTTTCCAAACCAGACGGTCTCGCCATCCTTTAACTGTTTGATGGCTGCTTCTTTCAACTCATCCATTGGAGCGTTCAAGAATTCAATGGGCATTCCGCCCTCAACGTTATTCTGACTTGGGAGTGAGTACATCTCGTCCATCTTCTTATCAGGTGAATTGGTCAAAACAACGTAGTCGTTTAAATCAACGCCAATGTACTTGTCGTAAAACTGTTTTGGTGTCAAACCCTGATCTAAATGATACTTCTTATCGTCATCACGATATTCAAGGTCAAAGGTCTTGGGTGGAACACCAAACGAATAAGCCGTCATCCGGTAGACTTCTGACATCATCTTTTGTTTCATTTGATTAATATCATAATCAGAAGCATCCGAGTTAACTAGGTTTCTGAGCACCATTCCGTCATGGCGGAGCTTGCGATCCATCACCTCGTCGTAATCAGTGGTGTCATCAGTTACCGCCGTCTCAGGGAAAGCTTCCTTAGGAATTACCCCATATTTCTGAACCAAAGCGGCTGCCATGGCCCATTGACCGCCATCTTCACCAGGCATGCTTAAGTAGAAATCTACATCTCTATCACTGGTAGGGCGATCCGCTAGCGTGATCATTCGATCGTAAAACATGTTAGCTCGTTCAATCTTGTCCCAGAAGAACAGGTAGTTTTGTGATAGTTCAAAATCCTTCTTGTTGTACTTAACCGCAAACTTGTGTCTCAAGGTGTTTAGCAGTGAGAATAACCAGCATCTTCCACTGTGCTTTTGGTTGGCAACGGTACCGGTGTCTAGGTCAACGGAAAAAGTCCGGTTCAAACGAACTGCGGTTCGCGGATCTTCTGAAGCCTTGTCAATGCCGTTGGTCATGATGGCCCGCGAGATAACCTCGTTTTTAGGTTGCACTTCAAGGTCAGCCTGCATTTGATTGATGTCATCTGATGTAATTGGATGGTTAAATTCAGTCATTATCTTCGTCCTTTCTTTCGATTAATTAGTTAATTGTAATTCTAAGTCTCAATTAATCGTTTTACAAGCGGAAGGACTAAAAATTAGGATTCGTCATTCGCATCAACTCGGGTCCCCGGTTCACTAACAACATTCCCTTTCCGTCTTCAAAGGAGAGCCCCTCAAATTCACGGTGCCCGTCGGTAATGATGGTTCGAACATCACTCTTCTTTAAATGACCTAACTTACTGACTGGGAGGCGCATGATGCCACCGTTTGAGACCAAATACAAATTATTATTTTGGGCATTATAAGCTAATGACTGTGGAACAATTCCCGGGGCATGTCTAATCACCTGTGGAATCAGTTTGAACTGTGCATCCTTGTCGCTAATCTGACCCCGATAGATCTTAACGGATCCCCGTGGCGCAATGCCATGGTGCGTAATACTGTAAAAATAGGCATTCCCACGTTTGTCAAAGGCCAGTACCATCCCCATGGGAACTGGTCCACTGGAATTAATTTTTACTTTGACTTCCTGCATCGGCTTTAGGGTATCCATATCGAACCGCTGAACGACCGGTTTAAACCCATTTTGCTTCACAAACCACATTTGTTTGTTCTTTGGATTGTAGGCCAAGGACTGTCCGTGCCCTGTCTTAAAAATGGGACCAATCTTAATTCCGTCTAGCTGAGTCTTACTGTGTCTGAATTTACTCATATAGCCAGGTAAATTAAATCCTAGTTGTTGAAGCTTTTTAAGATCATATCGAACCACAAAACCAGTATTGGAACCACCATAAAAGGTGTACATTACATAGGCATACTGTCCGTGTAAGACCACACTTTGGGGATTCCGCATTAGCCGGTGATTCTCGTCGTTCATTCGGGAATATCTACTAGTGTAGGTGGGAAGAAAGTACTGGGTGATAAAGTCCGAATGACCATTTCCCCGAATTGTATGTAAAGCATTAGGAAAATTATCGCCCTGTTTATAAACTGGTATATATTGATAATCTCCCCGTGAATAATCCTGATTGTTAACCATTTGATAATGCTGCGGTTTTTGTGGTGATTGGGCTGTCTTAGGGCTTGGTCTCATAAACTCCAAAATATAAAACACTGCCGCAAATCCAATGACAACTAAACATATGACAATTGAAAACTTTCTTACCAAGTCTCTCATATCATCCTCCAAAAATTAATTTAAATAAAAAGCCCACCATAAATGATGAGCTTTTTATTGATTTAATATCCTAATTCATTGATATTATAACGCTTTTGTTTAGTTGTATTCCATGGGAAAGTCTTCACAACCCCAACAACCTTCTTCTTTGGGACAAAGCCCCAATAACGACTGTCGTTGGAAACACTTCGATGATCCCCTAAAACAAAGTATTCTCCCTGAGGGACCTTCACAGCACCCTTGTTTTTAGGCCAGTTCTTAGACAAACTGGTTAGATCCCAGTCACCGGGCATGCGGTTATAGTAAGTTCCTTTTTGTTGCTGATCCTTACTGATATAGTCCTGGTTAACCTTCTTGTTGTTCACGTAGATGTTTCCACCACGAAAGGCAACGGTGTCACCAGGAAGACCAATGACCCGCTTGACGTAGTCAGTGTTAGGAGCCGCGGTTGGATCCTCTCCCGCTGCATCAAACACAACCACACTGCGGTGCTTAATCTTAGCCTGTCTGAAAACCATGATCCGCTCGCCACTTTCAAGGTTAGGTTGCATCGAAGGGCCATCAACCTTGGCCAGCGTAAATAGATACTGTCTGATTAGTAAGGCCAGGATCAGTCCAATCGCAATTGGAATCACCCAACTCATGACACTCTTAAAAAATTTCATTTCAACTTCTCCTCAATCATTATGTATAATTTTATTCTATCACTAATGATTTACTAGGGTATGAACTGAATCCCTAAAATTTTCTTTATATATTTAGTAAGTATACCTTATAATAGCAATTAGTGCGTCATTGATCGAAAAATTTTTACTAGGGATGAAAAAATGGAAACAAAAAAGAGTCATATTATATGGTTAGCGGTTCTTCTGGGAATTGTGAGCGCAACCGGTCCACTTTCAATGGACCTCTACATGCCAGCACTTCCCCAGATGATGGCAACCTTTCACACCAACGCTTCCATGATGCAGTTAAGTATCACGGCATGTCTAATTGGACTAGCGGTTGGTCAGGTGATCATCGGTCCCTTAAGTGATCGATACGGACGAAAACCACTCTTAATCATCGGCTTTCTTCTTTTCGCCCTTTCTTCTACCATGATCGCATTTATTCCTAACATCTATGCCCTCATCTCACTCCGGCTGGTTCAAGGGATTGCTGGAGCAACGGGTCAGGTCATTTCTAGGGCGGTAGCTCGGGACATGTTTGAGGGTAAAATTCTCACGCGGTTTTACTCATTATTAACCGCCGTCAACGGAATTTTCCCCATTATTGCTCCCATTTTTGGTGGCCTGATTATTAAAATAACGGATTGGCAGGGTATCTTCATGATTCTTGGGGTCATTGGAATTATAATCGTTCTAATGTGCATTTTTGGTATTCCCGAAACGCTTTCTCCTGATAACCGTAGTACCGGCTCCCTATTTCAGTCCGAGGTCCAGATGTTTCACCTGCTTAAAGATCCCAAGTTTTTCCGGTTAGTATTAGCTACCGGCCTTGTCTACGGATCCTTATTTAGTTACATCTCTTCCTCATCGTTTGTCTTTCAAAGTCAGTTTCACATGTCCGTTACCGACTTTAGCTTTTTGTACGCCATTAATGGGGTGGCAATTGGAGTTGGAAGTGCCCTTCCAGGACGCTTGGTAATGAAAACTGATTCCATTAAACTCCTAAAAGAATTCATCAAGGCTACCATCGTAGCCAGCCTCATTTTGACCCTTAGTGCCATCTGGTTCAAAAACCTCCTAATAGTAATGATCTTAGTTTTCATTATTTTACTGTTTATTGGAGCCTTACTGACCCTCTCAACGACCGTTGCCATGAACGCTGCTGACCGCAATGCTGGTAGTGCTTCAGCGTTAGTCGGATTAACCCAGAACGCCATGGGCGGGATCGTTTCACCATTGGTCGGAATTATGGGTGAAAACACCTACCTACCGATGGGACTCATCATTTTAATTGCCATGGTTCTCATTAACATGTTGCTGGTTAAACCAAAAAGGGTGAAAAAATAGTTTCTACTAAAAAATGCATCCCACTAGGATGCATTTTTATTTTGTTTCATTACTCGTCTCATAAACTGATCTTTTTGATCAAAGACGGTCTCGTTCATGAAGCCGCTAGGACCGTGAGGCACACCATCAATGATATGGACTTCAACGTTCTGCTTGCCAATGAACTTAATCAGTTCAGCGGCCATGTTAATGGTTTGAACGTATGGCACCACCCGGTCACCGGTTCCAGCATAGAGTAGTGCTGGCACCATCGCTTCATTCAAGTACGTGGTTGGATCGGCTTCAGCCACCAGGTCAGGAACATCAACGGGTCGATGAAATCCCAACATTGCGCCTTCAAAAGAATCGGAGTCTCCAGTCTCTTTAAAATTAGGAACCTGTCCGAGGGCTTCAAACTCCGGCTTCAAAAGTGCCATGTCGTACAAACCATACGACGAAATTACCCCATTAACCTGACTAGAGTAGTCAAAATCAGAACCGAAATCACTTTCCAAATGACCGCTGGCTTCAGAAGCCGCCAGTAACATGGCTAATTGAGCCCCTGATGATTCCCCCATCATGAAAACTGCGTTACTATCAAAGTGATAGCTATCAGCATGGGCTTTGACGAACCGGACCACGGCTTTTAGCTCATAGATGGCGGTCGGAAATGGCTTCATGTAGCTCAGAGAATAATTGGGACTGACAACCGCGTAACCACGCTTTAAGAGTTCCAATGCTCCATTTAATTTAAAGGAACTTTTCTGGCCAAAGTACATTCCTCCACCGTGCACGTCGATGATAACTGGGTAACTATCACGCTTCTCATTTGGTAAATAGATGTCTAGTTTATGTCGTTCTCCCTCCGCATACGGAATATCAATGAATTTGCGCTCCACAAAATCCGTATCTGCTGGTGAAAACGGATGTTCACGTTCAATAAATTTAACCATTTTAAGACTCCTTTGCAGTAGTTAAATTTATGATAATTCAAAAAAGAAAGTGCGGCAATTATTCCCACTTAATAGGAAGAAAGCCACCCTAATTTCAAAATAAATTAATTTATTGACGTAGCTAGTCGTTACTGTCAGTAAGGTAATTCATCCATTTTGTTCATTTATTTCTCAAATGTCAGTTTTTTCTATTGCTTTTTTGAAAAAAGAGCCTAAAATCAATCCACGGTTGTTTAGAAGCAGTTTCTAAGCGATATTTGGAAAAAGGGGTGAGAAACATTGGATAACAAAATTCTAACTGACGATGACTACGCCAAAATGTCACCGTCAGATCTCACTAGCAAGCTAGACACCTCAATCACAAAGGGCCTAACTACCAGCGAAGCAAAACAAAAGTTACAAACTGATGGTGCCAACGTTATTAAGAAGGGGAAGCAGCAATCCGGAATCGTTGCCTTTCTGAAAAACTTCACCTCATTAATGGCGATGCTGTTGTGGGTCAGTGGTGTAATCGCAATTCTTGCGGGCACCGTTGATCTAGGAATTGCCATTTGGGCGGTTAATATTATTAACGGACTCTTCTCATTTTGGGAGGAACACGCGGCCAAGAAGGCCACCGACGCTTTAAGTAGCTTACTGCCAACCTACGTTAACGTAATTCGAAACGGCAAATCGATCCAGATTAACGCAGATGAGATTGTCCCTGGCGATCTCCTACAGTTGCAAGCTGGAAACGCCATCCCCGTTGATGGGGTTGTCGTTCATTCGGCTTCCCTTCAAGTCGATGAATCCGCCTTGACCGGTGAATCACTGCCCGTTGACAAGGATACTAAGTATCACCACGGCGATGGCAAATTTGCCATCTCCAACGTGGTTTATGCCGGAACGGTGGTTACGAACGGAACTGCCACGGTACTAGCCGTTAAGACCGGGATGAACACTGAATTTGGTAAGATTGCTAGCTTGACCCAGAACCAAAAGGCCACCGTTTCACCACTTACCAAAGAGCTGAATCGCTTAACTCGTCAGATTTCAATCATCGCCTTTGCGATTGGAATTACCTTCTTCATCTTAGCCATCTACTTCGTTCATTATCCACTTGCCAAGTCATTTATCTTTGCGCTTGGGATGATCGTAGCTTTCATTCCTGAAGGACTTCTACCAACCGTCACGCTTTCTTTAGCTCACGGAACTCAAGTCATGGCTAAGAAACACGCCCTCTTAAAGGACCTAGACAGTGTTGAGACCTTGGGTGAAACCAACGTGATTTGTTCCGATAAGACCGGGACTCTGACGCAAAATCAGATGACGGTCAACCACGTTTGGCTCCCCGATAAGGAATACAACGTCACTGGAACAGGATATTTCAATAACGGAAAGATCCAGTTTAACGGAAAAGACGTTGATTTATCTAACGAAAAAGATCTCGCGCTCCTGTTAAACATCGCACTATTAAATAACGATACTTCAATTAAATACGACCCAGACGACAAAAAGGCTCCTTCAATTTTAGGAACTCCAACCGAAGCTGGGTTAAACATTTTAACCGACAAGGCTGGGCTGAAAAAAGATGACTCAGCTGAAAAGAATCCACGTCTAAAGGAATTGCCATTTGACGCCAACCGTCGTCGAATGATCACAATTCAAAAGGATCCTGAAAACGGCGAAGACGTTATCTACACCAAGGGTGGTCTAGACAGCATCCTTTCCATCTGTAATCGCATCCTGGTAAATGGCCAGGTTCGTCCCATCACTGAAGACGACAAAAAGAAAATTAACAAGGCTAACGCGGATTACGCCAAAAATGGACTTCGTTCTTTAGCATTTGCCTACCGTGATGACGATACCGATGATCCAAACAAGGCCACGGTTGATAACACCGAAAAGAACCTTGTTTTCGTAGGTTTGGCCGTTATGTCAGATCCACCACGAGAAGAAATCTTTGACGCCGTTAAGAAGTGTCACAGTGCTGACATCAAGATCATCATGGTCACTGGTGACAGTTCCCTAACCGCTAAGAGTATTGCCGTTCAGATCGGCATTACCTCCGATAAGGCACGAGTCATCACCGGCGAAGAATTATCAGCCATGTCAGACGATCAACTTCAAGAGGCTGTTAAGGGAGAAGTTATCTTCGCCCGAGTGGCTCCTGAAGATAAGTACCGTATCGTCTCCATGTGTCAAAAGAATGGTAACGTCGTTGCCGCAACTGGTGACGGGGTTAACGATGCACCTGCCCTAAAGAAGGCCAACATCGGAATTGCCATGGGTGTAAACGGAACTGACGTTGCTAAAGATGCCGCCGACATGATCTTAACCGACGACAACTTTGCTTCAATCGTTGCCGCAATCGAAGAAGGACGAACCGTCTACAGTAATATTCAGAAGTTCCTGCTCTACATTTTGAACAGTAACATGGCCGAAGCTTTTCCATCCATCCTGTTCCTAATCTCTAACGGTGCTATTCCACTACCACTAACGGTAATGGAAATCCTGACCGTTGACCTTGGAACTGATTTACTTCCAGCTCTAGGACTTGGAACCGAAAAGAGTGAACCAGGAATTATGGATCAGCCGCCACGTCCCCGTGATTCTCATTTGTTAAACAAAGGAATTATCGCCAAGGCGTTTGGTTGGTACGGACTGTTTGCCTCCATCATTTCAACGGGAGCCTACTTCTTCGCCAACTACCAGCACGGCTGGCCTCATGTTCCATTGTTTGCCAGCGGAAACATCTATGCTGAAGCCACCACGATGACACTTGCTGCCATTGGCTTCTGTCAGATTGCCGCCGTCCTAAACTGTCGTACTCGTGTAACTTCATTGTTCAAGATTGGGATCTTCAGTAACCATCGCATTATGTGGGGGATCGCATTCCAGATTGTCTTGATCACCCTGCTAATCTACGTACCGTTCCTACAAAGTGTCTTTGGAACCTACTCAATTGGTGTCAGTGATTGGATCTACCTGATTGCCATCCCAATTCCACTAGTATTGCTCGATGAGCTCAGAAAGTACTTCGTAAGACGCCACATTCACAACAAGATCAACAAGCGAATGGGTCATTTACAAAAATTAGAAAAGATTTTATAGAATATCAAAAGGGATGCCGAATGATGAGTTCGGCATCCCTTTTTTATTAAAAATAAACAATATTTATTATATGGTAATTACTATTATTAATTAATGGTTAGTAAAATAAGCGATTTTTAAAAACTATCTATGATTTCCCATTCGAAAAATAGTCTCTGTAATTACTTGTGACAAATCATAATTATCATAAAAATCGTCTTCCGACAGCAAGCCAACAAAAACATTCCAAAGTCCACCAACAACGAACCACGTTGCAACTGTGGTTTCTCTGTTGTCAGATGTTTTTAAATGCCACATCATTGGGAAAGCTTCATATAATTCTGGTATTTTTTTGTTATATTCATTTAACATAATGGTTAATAAATTTTCACGTTCTAATAATTTTAATCGTCCAGTATAATTTGTCCAAAAATCAAAAAAATTTTTCACAAAGTTTTCAAAATTCTGTGAAGTATTTTTTTTGAGCATCTTTAAATAATTATTTAACAATTCTTCAAAATAGCTTTGTAGTAAATTATCCTTTGAATTAAAAATCCGATAGAAAGTTCGTCTAGAAATTTGTGCATGTTGACTAATTTCTTTAATTGTTATTTTTTTATAGGAACTTTTAATTAATAAATCAAAAAACGAATTAAAAATCCAAGTTTTTGTTTGTTCAGACATTCTGTTTGTCATTATTTGCCTCATACTTTCTAAATATTAACTAAATTGAAAAGAACAATAAAAAAATGTCTTACCTCATGGCACAATTGTAGCAAAAAGTGTCAAGAGTTAAGTTTGCCTATGATCTATTGCTATTTATACTCTTTCTTTATATTATACAAGTGGTTTGGCACACGTGTAGCAGAATCTAAAAAAACATGAAAGAGATGATGTACTTTGCTTAAAACAAGGAAAGCTATTGGATTTACTGGCTTAATTTTAGCTATGTTTATGGGAGCCCTCGATGCTACAATTGTAAATATCGCATTACCTAAAATCATGACTAGCTTTAATACTGGATTAACAGATACAACTTGGGTAGCAACAATTTATGTTTTATCAATGGCTGTATTCATGATTACAGCATCTAAAATTGCCGATATCTATGGACGAAAAATTATTATGTTGATTGGTTGTTTATTATTTGGAGCATTTTCGTTTGCATGCATGACTGCTACTTCATTAAGTTTATTAATATTATATAGATTTATCCAGGGCATTGGTGGAGCTATACTGACACCTATCGTTTTACCCATGGGTATAGAGTTATTCGGGAAAAATAGTACAAGTCGAGTTGCTGCTACTATTGGTGCTTTCAGTGCTCTTGCAGCTGCTGGAGGACCAGCTCTAGGTGGCTTTATTTTGAATTGGTCAAGCTGGCGCTGGATATTTGGAATTAATGTTCCAATATCCATAATTGCATTTTTGGCAATTATCCTAGGAACAAAAGAGTCATATGATCACACTATATCCAAAAAAATCGATTGGATTGGAATGCTACTATTAACGATAACAATGGGAGGATTGACATTTGGTCTATTAGAAGGTCATCAATATGGTTGGAGTTCACCAATTATTATTGGAAGCTTTACTGCATTTATCCTTGGATTACTCTTATTCATTGCTGTTGAACTTAAAGTTGATTCACCAATTATCCCATTAAATTTATTTAAGGAAGCTACTTTTACAACATCAAGTATTGTTTATCTAATTTTCGGATTTGCTATAATTGGACCTTCATTAATCCTCAATTATTTTTTACAGAATGTAAGAAATTATTCAGCTCTCCATTCTGCATATTTAATAATTCCTGCTTCATTGGCGATTTCAATTAGTATGCCTATAGCTACAAAAATGTATCATAAATTAGGTGCCAAATTATTGATTGGTATTGGTTTAGTTATTTCTTCCGGAGGACTTTTTATGATGGCAATAATAAATACAGGTACGCCAACGGCTAATATTGTTGCATGTAATTTGATAATCGGTGTCGGTCTTGGATTTACTGCGATTTCTTTAGCAGCATCTGTTAAATTTTTGCCATTAAGTAAAAATGGAATTGGATCAGGAGTTGTAAACGCTGCTAGATATGTAGGACAGTGTCTTGGAATGGCTATTTTAGTTACTCTTTTGAATGCAAATGTTAACACAGCTAAAAATAATATTCGACATACTGCATATAATCAAATTAGAGTGTCTGTTTTATCTAACCATGTAAAACAAGTCATACATGAAGAAGTTGGAAAAACGCTAAAAACAAGTAAAGATACTAAAAACGTTACTAGTGACCAAAGTAAACTGAAAGCAAAGATTAAAAGCGCTGCAACTGACACAAAGGGTTTACCAGATCCTAAACCAAAAACTTCTTATGCAGCCTTATATTCAGCTAATAAAAAATTATCCACAGGAAGTCAAAAATTATTAAATATACAACAACTACAAACTGTACTTAAGCCCATGATTATAGGGCAAAATCAGATGGGTGTTGCAATTAAGTTGCTGGCACAAAAACAACAATTAACCGAAGTTTTAAACAAAGTAAAACACACAAAAAATCATCAATTGAGCTTAGCTTTCGATAATGTTTTCTTCGTTAATGGTTTGGTTGTTTTATTATGCACTCCACTAGCTTATTGGACAGATAAAAAGAGAAAACATAGATAATTAAATTTATTATGATATAAATCTATAAAATTGGATATTATATATTTTTATTAGGTGGTTTTATCTTCAATTTAAATTAAAGATAAAACCACCTAATTTTTCCTTAATTAAATTAATATATGTCCATAAAAATTGGGTAAGTTCTTCACAACAAATAATGTTTATATATAATATATTCATTTTTGACAATTAAAATCATACTTCTGTTTTTAAATTGCTTCATCTCTTATTTAAATATTTTGAATCAAATACGGCTTTAAAATTTCCTTCACGCTGCTAGCTAACTCAGCCTTATCAATTGGTTGTTCGGATAAAATGATCTTTTCGATAATTCCGTCAATCCCATAACAAATGAAATCCAGCTCAGTTTGACTAATATCTTTAATGACAAAAGCAAGCTGTTCCTTCGTAAAAACATGAAACTCTTTACGAAACTGATATGAATTTTGACTTTTAAGTAAATTATTGAAAAAGATTTGATTCTTGGTGAAAAAATCGATCCAGAGTTCAATTTTTGCTTGGATTTTAGTGTCATTGATATCTCGACAGGTTAATTTTAATTCGTCAAAATAAGAATCCATGAAATCCAAAACCAATTCAGACTTATCAGCATAGTGATCGTAGAAGGCTTTCCTCGTGATATCAGCTTTATCACAGATCATTTTAACCGAGAGATCATCTAAACTGGTTCCCACTTGTAATAATTCTTTGAAACTTGTTTGGATGGCTCCTTGCGTCTTACGAATTCTTCGATCTACCTTTTTTTCCATTTGTGATCACCTTTTCTAAGTATGTAGTTGCCAAAGTAACAATTGTATTATAATATACACGTGTAACTTATTCAATAAAATCTTACAATACGAGGAGATAACTAATGAAAACCGTTTTAATTACTGGAGCTAGTTCTGGAATGGGATATCAAACTGCCAAATTACTGGCAAAATCAGGTTTCCAAGTTTTTGGAGCCGCCAGAAACATCGCTCCCATGGATTCTTTAAAAGATTTAGGTGTAACTCCAATTAAAATGGATGTTACTAGTCAAGCGTCGATGCAAGCCGGGGTTAATCAAATTATCCAAAAGGCTGGCAAAATTGATGTTTTAATTAACGGCGCCGGATACGGTTCTTTTGGTGCCATCGAAAACGTCAGCATTGAGGAAGCCAAACGTCAATTTGACGTCAATGTCTTTGGCCTGATGGCTTTAACTAAATTGGTTCTACCACTTATGGAAAAACAACACTCAGGAGAAATTATTAATATTTCTTCCATGGCCGGAAGATTTAGTAGCCCACTCGCTGGTTGGTACTTCGCCTCCAAACACACCGTCGAAACCCTAAGTGATTCATTACGGATGGAAGTCAAAAGATTTGGGATCAAAGTCGTTTTAATTGAACCCGGCGTGGTTAAAAGTAATTGGTCTAAAATCGCAATGAAAAAATTGGTTGATTCATCAATCGGAACCAAATACGAACAAGCCGCTAAAGAGATGGAAAAGAAAAATAACCATCTCTATGCCTCTAAACTGGCTTCACAACCAGCATTAATTGCTAAAACGATCAAAAAAGCCATTGAAGCCAAGCATCCCAGACCAAGATATCTAATTGGATTTGGGGCTAAACCAACGATTTTCTTTAACGCCATCTTACCCACTCGTTTGATGGATCTGATTGTCCCTAAATTCATGTAGGAGGAAACTAATATGATTAACATTCCTAAGAAAATGCTCGCCCTACGGCTTATCAAATATCGACACCCGTTTGTGAAAGACACCATTCCCGTTCCACAAATAAATGATAATGAAGTCTTGGTATCAATTAGGGCTTCGTCACTAAATCCGATTGACTACACGATTCAATCGGGTAAAGTCAAGATCATCATGCCATATAAATTACCCATCACGGTTGGCAATGACTTTTCGGGTACCGTCGTTCGTGTGGGTAAAAAGGTTACTAAATTTAAACTGGATGATCAGGTATACGGACGCCCTGATGATTTTCAAAGTGGTACGTTGACCGAATTTATTGCCATTAACGAAAATGACATCGCCAAAACTCCCAGGAATCTATCACTAACCGATGCGAGTGCTGTTCCCTTAACTGGATTAACGAGCTATCAAGCGCTAATCGAAATTGGAAAACTGAAAAAAGGCCAAAAGGTCTTCATCCAAGCTGGTTCAGGTGGAGTGGGCACCATGGCAATCCAAATTGCTAAAGCAGTGGGTGCTTACGTCGCCACCACTACCAGTAAAAAGAACTTTGATTTAGTGCGCTCACTAGGTGCCGACCAAGTAATTGATTATCACACCACGGATTTCTCCGAAGTATTAAAAAATTACGATTTGGCTTTTGACACTCAGGGTGGCAAGACCCTATCAAAGACCTTTAAGATCCTGAAACCTGGCGGCAAACTAGTTACGGTTAATGGAATTCCCACCTTCAAATTTGGTGCACAACATCATTTGGGACTTCTAAAATCAATTTTATTTGGAATTGCCAGCAGTCCCCTAAAGTTGTTAGCCAAAAAATACCACGTTGAATACACCTTCTTTATCATGCACCCCAGTGGTCGTCAACTAGATCTCTTAACTAACATGATTGAAAACCACGAACTTAAACCGATTGTCGATAGGGTCTTCCCCTTTAGTGAGGTCTTTGAAGGATTTAAGTTACTAGAATCGCATCATGCCACTGGTAAGGTTATTATTGAGATGAAGTAATATGTTGTCTTATTCAAATTAATATTTATTAGTAGTATACTTAGAGCAATAGATGTTGGTTGGGCGTGATAACTATTATTACGGATATTACGGACGTGACCAACCTTTTTTTGGAGAAATTTATGAAGAACAATAAAATATCCTTTTTTATTAATGAATAAATTATAAGAAATGGTAAAAAAATAACCTCAAATATCAAAATAAAAAAAGACATTATTTTATTTTACCTTGATGAAAAAAAGTCTAATAAAAAATCTAATGTGCTAATTGTTCCAATGAAAGCATATAATTATGAAATTCCCGTAGAATTTAAGAAAAGGGTACTAAAATTCCCCATTAAATACGAAAATACTGGGATTTCTAAAATCGATGATCCACCTATTCCGCTAAATAATAAGGAACTTACCAATCTAGTAAAAAGAAAATATGGAATAAGATTTAACAAAAATTTTGATGAAAATGCTTTTATTTCTTTGCTCTCAACAGTTATATATAGTAAATTTAGACCATTTTTATACCACTGTAAAAATGGATCCATGAATGATGTAATGGATCTATATCATCTTAATAATCTTTTTAGTAAAAAATTATCTACTTTAATTCCGCCCATAGAAAATCATTTAAAAAACACTCTTGTTAATGAAATAATTGATTTTTCAGAAAAAAACAGTGATTGTAAGGTTAATGACATAGCATTTATGTATGATCATTATAATTTAACGATATATGAAAAATGCTCCAATCACAAAAGAAGATCCAATTATAATAATTGGATTAATCATACAGTAATGGAATTAGAATCTTATGAAAAACAAGGATCTGATTTTAACAAGTGTTTAGATAAGTATAACGGTAATATTCCCTTATGGTATATGATTGATAAAATAACTTTTGGGACTTTTAGCAAATTCTTAATTATTTTAAACAAATCATTAGCGAGAGAATTTGCTGTTACTATTTATCAATTAAATAAAGATTTACAAAATAATAAACCCAGGACACCATCAGCAATTTTTCAGTTTACACAAGCATTAGTGGTGTTAAGAAACTCTGTAAATCATTCAGACAATATTTTATTTAATAACTATATACAAATAAAAAGATCATTTTTTAATCAGAAAGATCTTGAGATTTTGAATGCAGAAAACAATACAATTTTTAGAGGTTTATTTTGGGAACTATTAATTCTTAAGTATAACTATGTAGGAACACCTCAGCAAAATAAGGACGATTGGAATTCTTTCATTAGTGAAATAAATGAATATATTACTCCTACCATTGCAAAAAAAATAAATTTCCCAAAAAATTGGGATAAAGTTTTAAAAATTGTCATACCTTCTGATATTTCATTATAAAAATGCTCCATAACCATTAGATATCTTCGCTAATAGTTATGGAGCATTTAAAATTTTATCTCTTAATTTCAGTAAACCCTAATCTATTGAGATTCCAATATGCTTAATTTTTGTCAAATGATCATTAATTATCATTTTCTTTTCCCGTTTCTATCTTTAGTTGCTTTTTGCTTGTCAGTATCAATATCCTTTGCAACCATCGATTCACTCTTAGCCGGGGTGGTACTAATACCCTGATGCTTTAATCTTGGGAAAACCAATCGATCGGCAACTCCCGTGATACTTCCCTGAAATAGGAAGGCAAAGATCGTCCCAATCCCGTAGTATTCGATCTGATGAGTGATGAGAAAAGCAATGATTTCAACAATCGTAGGAGGAATGTAGGAAGCCCACATTGCTTTAGTAGCGTTACCCTTGAAATACTAATTTGCATTAAATCATCGTTGGGATGCAGTACCAGATTAACCCGCTGATAAATCGAAATTGCGATTCCGATTAACGCCACTCCCATAAAATTAACGAGAACATAAACCATAATTAATAATGGAGTGTGAGCATCAGGTAACCTAATGATTTGAGTGAATAAATCATAAAATACCTGAACTAACCAGGAAAATGGGATCATAAAGATGAGATTACCAACCGCGCGTCCCCAGTCCCATTTACCAATCAAAATTGCATTTAAAATGATGATAATAATTCCAACCAGGACGAAGGTCCAGAATAAATCCCAGTGAATGGCGATACTCAGATTAGTTTCAGCAGCGGTCCAATACGCAGATCCCAAAAAATGTGGAAAGACCTTGGCGCTGGTCACTAAAGTTAAAACGTTCCCAAGCGAATTAATGATAATCGAGATGATAAAGTAAACAATCGAGACGGGCATTGAAATCGTTCTTGGCATTTTTTCCTGAGCCATAATATCACATTTTCTATTTAAGATCTGGATTTACCGCAACAACGATCTTACCCACCTTAGGAGTAGTGTGATTCAAGGCACCTTCAACTTCATCCAGTTTTAGGATATTATTTTGAAATGGTTCAGTTTGAACGGCTCCGGACTCTAATAACGCAATTGAATCTTCAAAAGCGTGTGGATTAATGATTGAGCCTTTAATGGTCAACTGTTTCTTAAAGACGTTGTAAGTATTCATGGAGAAAGTTTGGTCTGGCTTTCCAACTCCAAACATCATAACTTGTGCACCTTTATTAGTGTGCTCAGCGGCTTCTTCCTGGGTTTCGGGACGACCGACCGCTTCAACTACAAAATCATAATTTTCTTCAATCGGCGTCTTGGACGTATTAATCACTTTATTTAATTTAAAATCAGTTTTCATTTGATGCAAGACCTGATCATTGAGACCAGCCATATCAATGCTTTGAATGCCATACGCTCTAAGAATTTGGGCAAATAGTTTCGCCATGAATCCATCACCAATGATTAAAGCTTTTTGGTATGGAGTAATATTTTCAGTAATTTTCATGGCGTGGACCACACATGAAATCGGCTCAAGTGAGCAAGCTGCTTGTAGCGAGATGGAGTCAGGTAATTTATAAACCACTTTTTCTGGCGCGGTAAAGTACTGTTCAAGACCACCATTTCGTGTAACTCCAATCGCTGACAAATTGTCACATAACTCATAACGACCAGTTCTACAGTAAAAGCACTTGTCACAGTAAATGTTTGGATCAACCGCAACCCGATCACCCTTCTTAAAATCTTTGACGTTTTTACCAACTGCGGCAACAACACCTGAATTTTCGTGACCTAACACAATTGGTGGAGTGGCATCAGTCGATCCTGGCAAGCCATTAAATAACCCATTATCGGTTCCACATAAGCCAGCGTAGGCCGTTTCAACCAAAACTTCATCATCTTTTGGAGTGGGTACGTCAAGTTTTTCCATTTCCATTTTTTGTTTTTTAGTCATTACTAAAGCATTCATTTTTTCATTCATAATAAACGGTGTCCTTCCTACATTTATAAGCATTATCAATTAGTAGTAAGTAAAATAAGCGCTTGTTTTTATTTACGTCCTTAATATAGACTCACAAGCTTGATAATGCAACCACTTACACTACTGATATGGCAATGTAGAATGACTTCACAATCATTTCTAGATTGATGAGCTAGTTTAAGATCAACGTTTTATATATGATTAATTTAATTTTTATTTTGACTAAAATGCCAACATAAAGATTCATTTCACAACTAATTTATAAGTAAATAAAAATACAATTTATTAAAAAGCTGGGTATTATAAAAATAATACCCAGCTTCTCTTCATTTATTTAAATACATCGACAATTGCGGGAACAAACCATCCCAGAAAACCGCCAAAAGCAAACAACAGCCACCAATAATGAGAAATAAAATACCAAAAATTCATACTGTGCGTGTGCTTTACCACCACATCACTAGATCCAAAAACGAGGTCATCAATAGTACAATTAAAAACCTTGGTTAGATTAATTAAATTAGTTAGATCAGGAGTAGAAACTCCAGCCTCCCAGTTATCAACTTCTGGCTTTGAGACTGATAACTTATTAGCAACTTCCATTTCAGACAGATGATTTGCCTGCATGTAGCTTTTTAGTCTTTCTGGAAATACGACATTCATTTGCAATCTCTCCTATCTCTCACGTAAGTAATAAACTTATGATTATTGAGAGTATATTACTTTTGGGGAATATATCAAATCGATTATTTCAGCATTTATTATATCATATAATAAATAATTATTTATTTTAATAAAAAGATCAAATTAATGATAAAATAATATAGTTGGCTCGTCGCAAATCTATTGCGAGGAGGAATTCATATTGTTAATGCTCTTATCGTCATTTATGTTACAACTTGTTGGCGGAATGATACTTTTATTATTCCAACATTGGCTAAACAAGTAGTAACAAGTGAGCCAACATTTTGGCCATGCCACAAAAAAGCCCTTAACTATTGCAGTAGTTAGGGGCTTTTGGCATTCATATTGTTAATCTCTTATATTTTTATTATAACACATAAATTCATTGTTTATAAAAAGAACTTACCGCTCCAGCTAATAAGCTAATTTCATCAGTTCACTACAAATTTATGATCTGTGTAACTATTACTGATTTAATTATGTCTAATCAATTATTTTCCTTCAAATTTAGGGTTTCCATACGTATACGACCAAGCCGTGATTCCAATAATGGAAATTACTCCTAGAATTATAGAACCAACTAACAATGGAGTATCACTATAGTATTTTTTGTTTTTCATATTAATCTCTTCTTCTTTTTTCTCTTATATTACCACTTTAGCCAACATTTTGGTCATGCCACAAAAAAGCCCTTAACTATCGCATTAGTTAAGGGCTTTTGGCACTAATATTGTTAATATTTTACATTTTTATTATAACACATAAATCTAACTACTTACTAAACCAAAAATCATTCTTTCCCTTTCATCGGCTTCGCTGGATCCCCAACGTACGTTGAATTAGCTGGAACATCTCGAGTCACAACTGATCCTGCCCCAATAATGGCATTTTCACCAATCGTCACTCCCGGAAGTACAATGGTTCCGGTTCCAAGCCATGCGTTCTTATGAATGTGAATTGCCTTAGCGGTAACCAGATCACGGTGATCAGGACGCGTATCATGATTCAGGGTGATTAGTGAAACTCGTGGCCCAATCAAGACGTTTTCATCAAGATAAATCCCACCACCATCATCAAAAAGGCAATCGGTGTTGATTAGGACTCCTGGCTTTAAGAAAATATTACGGCCAAAATCAGTCTGAAAGGGCGGAATAACCATGACATTATCGGGAACCTTCCTCCCGGTAATCTTTGCCAATAACTCTTGTCTGGTAGCGGGGTTAGCTTCACTATTAAATTGTTTTAGTAATACCGCATTTTGATATTGAACATCAAATAGTGGTGCAAAAGATGGGTCACGGAAATTGAAGGTGCCACCGTTTAAAGCGGCTTTAATCAGTTCGTCTGCTTGTGTCATAATTATCTACCTCATTCTTTATTTTTTAGAGCTCTTAAAGCTCTTGTGATGAAAAAAACATTATCTGATTGTAATTAGTACCAAGAGCCCTCCAAATCAACCTTAAAACGCTTTTAATCATTAATTACATCACAATCAATCCGTTCCTTATGTTCACTTAAGTCGAGCCCCTTTGTCTCTTCCTCAGGGGTAACTCGCATCTTCGTAACGTGTTTTAAGACTAGCACAATTAGGAACACCATGATGGCAACAAACACAATACTAAAGGTCGTTGCAAGTAGCTGAATCCAGAACTGGTGTAAGGATCCACCAGCGAAAATCCCATTGAATTTTACCTGAGGATTGATGGCCTTACTGGCAAACAGTCCCGTCAAAAGACTTCCAACGATTCCAGAAATGCCATGACAACCGAAGGCATCGAGCGTATCGTCAACGTGCAAACGTGGTTTTAAGTATTTAATGAACGTGTAACTGCACAGGGTGGCAATGATTCCAATCGCAATGGCACTGCCAATGCCGACAAAACCACAGGCCGGCGTGATGGCAACTAGACCACAAAGGGTTCCGGTACATGCGCCCATCAGGGATGGTGCTCCTAAGATGAAGACATCTAAAATGATCCAAGTCAACATGGAAGTGGCAGTGGCAATCGTCGTGGTCAACATGGCCTGAAACGCAATGTGATTAATGGCAAGAGCTGAACCACAGTTAAAGCCATACCAACCAAGCCACAGGATGACGGTTCCAAGAAAGACCCACGTTAGGTTATAGGCTTTATCGTTTTTACCACGATGATGTCTCCCAAGCATGATGGCCAAGACTAGCGCAGTAATCCCAGCGTTAATGTGAATGACCGTGCCACCGGCAAAGTCCAGCACACCCATTTGTTGTAAGAAGCCTCCACCCCAAACGATGTGAACCAATGGGTAATAAATCAAGATACACCAGGCAATCGTAAACAGAATCAGGAATTTAAACTTCATCCGACCAACGATGCCACCAATCCAGAGGGCGGGCGTAATCACCGCAAACATCATCTGAAACAGCATGTAGGATCCGTTTGAAATGGGTCCAGCAGTAGCCGGAGCGGTGAAATTAAAGTTATGGAGCATAAAATCATGCAAACCACCAATAATATTGAAGTAGTTTCCAGAAAACGACAGTGAGTAACCAATGATTACCCACAAAAGAACCGGAATACTACACATGATGAACACTGACATGAGCGTGTTAACCACGTTTTTTCTTGAAACCATCCCGGCGTAGAAGAACGCCAGTCCTGGCGTCATAAAGAACACTAAAATCGTACATATAAACACAAAAACTTCGTTTGCTGCCATTTATGTCACACCCGTTTTCTAATTTAATGAATAACCATAGTTTAGGCTTTAATTTTCATTTGAACAGGTTTGATGTCTCAATATGTGACATGAAACAAGAACTTTCTTCAAGTCATCCTTCTTGACTTAGAGTGGACACGAGGGTTTATAGTTATAATAGTTAAATATGAAAGGAGTTAATGATTATGTCTGTTGAAAATAAAGTAGTCGTAATTACTGGTGGTTCTTCCGGAATAGGAGAAGCTACCGCTAAACTAGCACTGACAAGAGGTGCCAAAGTGGTCGTTGGATCACGTAATGAAGAAAAATTAGAACGAATGGCCGATGAAGTTGACCATCCGGAAAACTTTGCCTACAAACTAACTGACGTTACCAAAAAGGACCAAGTTCAGGCCTTAGTTGACCTGGCCATCGACAAGTTTGGTAAGTTAGACGTCATTTACAACAACGCCGGCATCATGCCACAAGGTCCAGTTGATGATCCCAATAAATTAAGTGAATGGCAAGCCATTTTGGACACCAATATCATGGGAGTCCTCAACGGAATTGTTGCTGCTGTTCCCCAAATGAAGAAGCAGGGTCACGGTTTGATCATGGCAACTGATTCCGTTGCTGGTCACGTGGTTTACCCTGGTTCAGCCGTTTACAACGGTTCCAAGTACGCCGTTAAGGCCATCATGGAAGGATTACGTCAGGAACAACACAAGAATGGTATCAAGACGGGAGTTGTTTCACCAGGTTCCGTTAACACGAACTTGATGTCCACCATCCACGATGACACCATTAGAAAAGGTATCGAGGACACCAGCAACAGTACCAAGAACGGCTGGTTAAGTTCTGAAGATATCGCTGAATTGGCCGTCTTCATGATGAGCCAACCAGAAAACGTTGATATTAACGAAATTCTGGTTCGTCCAACCGACCAAGACATTTAACTTAAACCTAGTTTAAATTCAACTCCTACTCACGCGAGTAGGAGTTTTTCGTTACACAATCTTAATCATTTTGAGCGTTCATTTACTTGAATCAGACTTCAATTAAGCGTTAAATGGTTTCATATCGTAAGTTAAGAGAGGAGTTTTGATATGACAATTGAAAATAAAGTCGTCGTTATCACCGGCGGTAGCTCTGGGATGGGAGCCGCTACTACGAAGTTAGCCCTAGCACGAGGTGCTAAGGTGGTGGTTGGTGCCAGAAACAAAGATCAACTAGAACAACTCGCCACCGAAGTTGATAATCCCAAAAACTTTTCTTATCGGGTCACCGACGTCACGAAGAAAGAAGACGTCCAAGAACTAGTCGGCATGGCCATCAGTCAGTACGGTCAGCTTGACGTGATGTACAACAACGCTGGGATCATGCCACAAGGACCAGTTGATGATCCTGATCGTTTGATTGACTGGGAAAAGACCATCAACACCAATATTATGGGAGTCTTAAATGGCATCGTCGCTGCCGTTCCTCAGATGAAACAACAGGGACAAGGCCTCATCATGGCAACCGATTCCGTTGCTGGTCACGTAGTTTATCCTAATTCAGCAGTTTATAATGGTTCTAAATACGCTGTGAAAGCCATTATGGAGGGCTTACGTCAGGAACAACACAAAAACGGCATTAAGACGGGAATCGTCTCACCAGGATTTGTGGATACGAACCTGATGGATACCATCAATGACGATGAGATTAGAAATCAAATTGAAGCTGGTAAAAAAGGTTGGTTGAGTCCAGAAAACATTGCGGAAATCGCGGTCTTCATGATGAGTCAACCAGAAAACGTTGATATTAACGAAATTTTGGTTCGTCCAACCGATCAAGATGTTTAATTGAATTAGATATAAATAAACCTTCACTCAATGAGTGAAGGTTTTTTGTCATTAATCAACTTTTTATTAACCGTTCAGTTCCGAAGAACACAATTTGAATTAAAAAGTGATTAATCCCCGCTTCGCCATCATTTGTGTTATGATACGAAAAATCAAAATTACGTTGGCCATATGATACATTTTAGCTTGCAAGAATAAGGAGATCGGACCATGAAATTTTTTATTTGGAAATATAATCCGAAAGTAATTCAAATGCAACCATCAGACAATATTCTAGTACTAGCTCCCAGACATCAACAAAAGAACTATCAAGAGTGTGACGTTAATAACGTTGTCTTTTTTGATAACATCAGTTTTAAATCAATGGATGAATTCTTTCAAAAACAAAAAGCAAGTGGAATTAAAATTGACGATATTATTACCCTAGATGAACAAGCCATGGATTGGGTTGGAACTTTAAAGGAGATGTTTACCACTAAAAACGGCTTATCTAACTTGTTGTTCAAGGATAAATACTTTATGCGAACTACCCTAATGAATACTGTCAAAGAACCCCATTTTGAATGTATCAACACCGAAAACGTCAATCAAATTAATTTCAAAAATGGACTAGTAAAACCCAGAAGATCAGACTCTGCCAGGGGTATCTCTCATTTTCACAATCAAATTGATTTCAAAAAGCTCAGCAATCAATCAGGATACTTTGATGCTGAATCTTTCTTAGCCGAAGAATTCGTTGATTACGATACGATGTTTGCTGTTGATGGATATACTGATCTACAGGGTCACGAACAGTTTTTCGCAAATGAATATTCCTCCAAAATTAGTGATTATGGTAAAGCAGACTTTTTAGCCGTTCACACTAGTTCACTTTATAATGAAACTAACCTAAGCCACATTAAACGACTATTTAACTTGTCAAAAAGAGTCTTGAAAAAGATTGCTACTCCTGGGGAAGTCATTCCTTTTCACTTCGAATGGTTTTACAACCAAAAGAAAGACGAGTTTATTTTCGGTGAAGTTGGCAAGCGCTTTGGTGGAGTTCAAATCCCTGAATTAATTAACAAATCCTTTGGAATCAACGTTTTAAAGGAATACTGGCAACTACTAAATGGAAAAGCCAATGAAATCAACTTTCAAAATCAAATTGTCAGACCATCACAGTGCTCAACGTCATACATTCAGATGCAGAAAAACCACAAAGTTATGACTAAAACACTTGCTCATTTATTTAAAAATCAATTTTTTTACAAACAATACATCCCCTTAAACACTCCAGCTAAAAGTGCATCATCTGTCGATGACGCATTCTTTCTTACACAATTTACATCTCAAGATGTTAATGAATCAGACCAATACTGTCGTCAACTTAACACTGCCTTCCAAGAAACTACTAAGCCAAAATAATTCTATCTATTTTCCTTCATTCACCATCTCAACACCCTTAATTAGCGTGTCGACAGAATTAATCCCTGAACAAAACGGTAAGTCAGTAAAATAACGTAGATCTTTAATCCCATAATTCCTAAAATACTCATTTCTTCCTTGAAGTACCCGTTGGATGTCGTCTGTAATACCAAAACGATCTGCTAAAGTGAAACTGTCGTACTTATCTAATGTATCCAACTTAATATTTCTTATAAAATTAACTTCTTTGACTATTTCCTCGTACAAATCATCATTCACAAATTTTTCAATTTTCTGTGGAGCAACTTTCAATGAAAAGAGCTGAAGTGCCAACTCCTTAGACATTGATTTCACAGAATGACCTAGATAACTTGATTTAACCTTAATATCATAGTCCGAAATAAACGAAAGACATTTTAGAATAGCAAAGAGCTTAATCGCTCTGGTGTCATGGACCAAATCAAAATGCTTTATTTTAAATAAGCTATCTTTTATTTTCTCATACTTCTTGGAATCAAAAATCGTTTCATAGTTCTTTTGGACCATCGTGACGTAGGATTGATTAACGTTAATTTCAAAGTAATTTTTCCCATTATATTTGAAAAAAGTACAGTCAAATAAGGGATAAGCTCTTCCGTTATTTAACTGGAAAACTTTCATGTAGTTGCCCACTTTTTGTTTACTGATGAAAAACGGACGAATCAGTTCTTCAACGTTAGTTAAATTATTTAAATCCAATTTTTGCTTGACCCCATCACCAAAAATAACCAATGAATCTAATTTAAAATTATTATTCGTTAAGTAAAATTCTATAAACAAACTAAACACCAACGACATTTTTTCTTTCGATTCATTAATACATAAAAAGTTTTCGGTATCATTTTGAATCTCCCAGTATGGGTTAATAGCTTTCATTTTTAATACTTTAGTCCAGATAGTGGGCTGTTGATAATAATAGGTTCCACGTGGCAAATTGGCATAATCAATCGATTGTAAGGCGGATCCAATGAACCATTTATCATGGAAAATGGTATGAGATGAAATGTTACTGGCATAAAGGCTATCAGCTACTTCTTCAAACATTTAGGTCACTCCTCAAAATTAATTTGGCTTCATGTTACATTTTTCATTTTAATTTGCAAGACTAGCATGATATTTATGCAATAATACTTATATCTAAGAGATAATGAATCAAACATCCAATAAATTATCTTAACTTGCCACCAAAATGGAAAATTAATAATTGATTTAAAGTGAATGTTTTATATTAAAATAACGAAGTAGATCAAAAAAGAAGCAGCTTCCTAGCTGCTTCTTTTGTATCTATTCACCATAAATTTCTTTTGCCATTGTCATAGCCGTCCATGCTTTGGGCCAGCCTGCATAAAATGCCAATTGCGTAATTAATTCCACCATTTCATCCTTAGTGACTCCGTTGTTCTTAGCAATTTGCATGTGGGGTCTTAATTGTGGGACTCCTTGAGTCAATAAACTTGCGACCGTAATTAAACTACGTTGTTTAGGCGATAATTTGTCTTCACGTGACCAAACTTGCCCAAACAAAACATCATCGTTTAATTCCGCAAATTTTGGCGCAAAGTCACCGAAATTTTCGTGTCCTGCTGTTTGTTTCTTTGCCATCATTATTCTCCTAACTTATCGTATTCTTCATCAGAGACTGGTTCGAGAAATTTTGACTTGCCCTTAGTAATTGCAATGTGTTCAAACCAGCTATCTTTGGTAGCACCATGCCAATGTTTAACGTTACTCTTAGTAACAACAACATTGCCAGGAACTAAGTGACGTGCTGGTTTCCCTTCTTCTTGATACCAACCTTCACCACCAGTAACTAGTAAAATTTGGTAACCATAATGAACGTGCCAATTATTACGACAACCGGGTTCAAAAGTAACATTTCCAACACTAACATCAATGTCAGGATCGTTAACTAACGGATCTTGCCAACTCTTTCCACTAAAATACTTTTCATAAGCAGTATTCGGACCGCCAACCGGAAAAATGACACCATTTTTGACGTTTTCATTTTTAATATCTGGCATAACTATTCTCCTCTCTTAATTATTTTGGTTCAGCCTGAACGGTCGCACTTACTGGTCCATCTTCTAACATAGGTGGCATGTATGGGCTTCCAGCATACTTTTGTTTATATTCGTCACTAACCGCTTTTTTAGTGGCATCATCGTCATCAGCCTTAGCAAAGTTAACTTCATAATCCTGGTTAGCTAAATGAATGCGACCAGCACCTTGTTTCATGGCTGATTTGTACCAACTTGAATTTTGACCATTGGCAGCCCGTACATACAATTTTCCATTTACAACAACGGACCAAATCCACGTTGGTGTTCCATACGTTACCCCATCATCATAAAATGGTGAAACATGCATATCATCAGCCTTTGAAAATTCTTTTAATTGTTCATCTGTCCAATTTTTTGCCATTTTTCATAACTCCAATCTATTCAAATCGTTTTAAGTATTCACTAAATCCCTCTGAGTCAGAGATGGTATGATCTAATTTTCCCTCATACCAATCGATTTTATGAGACAAGACCTTTAGATGCATCTTCATCTCATCAATTTGAGAAAGACTATTTTTCCGAACTCGTTTTAACAAATCTTTCCGCTGTTCAATCGTTGAATCACCCTGGGCACGTAATTTTATGTATTCCTCGATTTCATTCATTGACATCCCAGTTCCCTTTAAATGAAGGAGAAATCCAATCCAAGAAATATCTTGTTCCGTATAATACCGTCGCCCATTTTTATCACGATTAGGAATAATTAATCCTTCTCGCTCATAGTAACGAAGGGTATAGCTCGTTAATCCAACTACTTTACTAAATTCACCAATACTATACTTTTTGTTTCCTTCCATTTGTACTGAAAGCCCCCTCTCTTTGATACATAATTAACTTATTACTTACAGTTAACTGTAAGTCAAGCAACTTGAATAAAAAAAGAAATCACTCCTCAAGAGTGATTTCTTAGTTTATTAATCTTTATCAACAATGACCAATGACTTGATGGCCTTGCGTTTATCCATGGCATCATAGGCATCCTGAATATGATCAAGATCAAATTCCTTGGTAAAGACTTTCCCGGGATTAATCTTGCCATCTAAGACCGCTTTCAACAAAACTTCTCGGTCATAAGTGGTAACGGGTGCGATTCCACCACGTAAGCCAGTGTTGTTAAAGAACAGGTTGTTAGTGTTCATTTCAGCCTTTTGTGGAATTCCCACTCGACCAACCACGGCACCTGGTCTAGCAACCTTAGTTGCAGTATCGACAGATTGTTCGGTTCCAACACATTCAAGAATCGCATCGGCACCAGCGCCATCAGTGAGTTCCATGACGTGCTTAACGGCCTCATCCCCACGTTCTGGGACAATATCAGTGGCACCGAATTCTTTGGCTAACTTCTGGCGGTCTTCATGACGACTCATGGCAATAATCCGCTTAGCGCCACGCAACTTGGCCGCAATCACACCACAAAGACCAACGGCTCCGTCACCCATGACGACAACCGTGTCACCGTCTTTGACTTCCGCACTGGCAGCGGCATGATAACCCGTTGCCATGACGTCAGACAACGTTACCAAGGATTTCAACATTTCATCGGAATAGTCTTCTGGTTGGCCAGGAATCTTAACGAGTCCCCAGTTGGCGTTGATGTATCTGAAATATTGCGCCTGATAACCAATGTTAGCATCCTTTTCCTGGTTCATACAGTTACCATCAAAACCAGCTAAACAAGCGGCACAGTGACCGCAACCATGGGTAAATGGCGCAATCACAAAGTCACCTGGTTTGACGTCTTTGACGTCGGATCCAACTGAATCCACGATTCCGATTGCTTCATGTCCCACAAACGTGTTGGCCTTTCGTTCATCAATGCCACGATACCACCAGAGATCAGAACCACATACACTGGCACGAACCACCTTGATAATGGCGTCCGTTGGCTTTTCGATCTTAGGTTTTGGCGTGTCAACGAGTTCGACATCACCCGGTTTAATAAATTCAGTTGCTTTCATTTTAATTCCTCACATTCATTAATTATGCTTTTCGATTAATGGCGATACTTTCTCTGACATCCAGTTGATCATCTTTAAGTAAGCGGGTGGCCAGATCGGCAATGCTGGCGACGGCAACCCGATTGCCACTAACGAACTGCCCCTTATACGTAATCTCGTACTCACTACTACCGTTATCAAACCAGCCCGGTCGAATCAGCGTGTAGTCTAAATCAGAGCTTTCAATCACGTCAGCAGCCTTCCGGTACGGTTCCAGACGCGGATTATTCTTTAGGTTTCCACTGGCTGAAACCTCCGTGGGAACCTCATTGTAGATTCCCATAGATGTGATAAAGACCAACCGTTTGACGTTTTCGTCATCCATTGCCTGAACAATGTTCTTAGCCATTTCGGGTAAATTCCCACTAAGAGCCACGAACACTTCGTCCTGACCTTTCACTACTTTTTCTAAGGCCGATAAATCATTCACATCACCACTAATGGCTTTTTCACGATCATTATTACTAAATTTTTGACCAGAACTTCTGGAAAACAAGGTCAGAAAGTCATCAGTCTGATCCAATAAATTTCTTCTGACGGCTTGTCCTACGTTGCCAGTTGCTCCGATAATTAAAATTTTTTTCATATGATAAGCCTCGTGTGCTTTAATTATTTAACAAAGTTCTGAATCGTAATTGGATCACGATGATCGAAGAACTGGCTTTCGCCCTTGTCTAAGTTGGCAATTTGCTTCATATCGTCGTCACTTAATTCAAAGTCAAAGATATCGATGTTTTCTTCCATTCGGTCCTTATGAGTTGATTTTGCAAGTGTTACGATACCACGTTGATACTCCCAACGTAAGATGACCTGACCAACGCTCTTACCGTACTTTTCACCGATTGATTTCAACGTTTCGTTGTTGAAAATGTCGTGCTTGCCTTCCGCAAAGGGTGCCCAAGCTTCGGGACGAACCCCGAAGGATTTAAGGTAATCAACAGAGGTCTTTTGTTGTTCCCATGGGTTGATTTCAATTTGATCAATGACAGGTTTAACGTCGTTGAACATTGCTAAGTTAGTGATTTGGTCGTCGTAGAAGTTGGAAACTCCGATGGACTTAATCTTGCCCTCTTTTTGCATCTCTTCAAGCGCTCTCCATGAGCCAAAGGTGTCACCATAAGGCTGATGAATCAAGTACATATCAAGATAATCAAGTCCTAATTTCTTAAGACTAGTCTCAACCATTTTCTTGGCCTTGTCGTAGCCACTGTCAGTGAACCAAACCTTAGAAGTCACGAATAAGTCTTCACACTTAACACCCGACTTCTTAAGTCCCCGGCCAACGGCCTCTTCGTTCTTGTAGTATTGAGCGGTATCAATCAAACGGTATCCTGATTCAATGGCATCAATCACCGATTGTTCCGCTTGTTCAGGATCGGTAATTTGAAAGGTTCCGAAGCCAGTTGCTGGTATCTTGTTGCCGTCATTTAAAGTAAAATATTCCATAATAGATCTCCTTGTTTGCTGTTATTTGTTAACTAACCATAATTTACACCATCACTTGGGATTCGATGCAAGTAAAGTGTTTCTAATATCAAAAAAGGACAGCCACTAATGGTTGTCCTTAATTTATGCATTTTCAAATTTGGCCATCCAGTAAACGTCACGATACTTGCCGTTAACATAAAACTGGCCCTTTAAAGTTCCCTCAATCTTAAAGCCAAACTTTTCGTAAATGTGAACGGCAGGCTTATTTTCCACGTCCACGTACAGAAAAATCTTATGGAGATTCAGCGTCTCAAATCCATACTTAACGCAGGCATCAAACGCTTCTTGTGCGATCCCATTGCCCACGAATTCATCACTTAGGGCAATCTCAATTTCAGCATTACGGTCCCGTGAGTTAATGTCAATCAGTGCCACAATGCCCGCGAACTTTCCGTTCACGTCAATCGCAAAATTGCGAATGGCGGGATCGTTGTTCTCACGTTCATACCTCGCCTCTAGTGACATCATCGATTCGTATGGTTCGGCAAACCAGTAATCCATGGTCGGCTTATCATTGAATAATTCATGAAGTTTTGGTAAATCAGTTTTTTCTAAGGCACATAATTTCATTAAAATTTCCTCGATTATCTTTTATTAGTGCCTAAATGTTATCAATTTTTGAACACTTTGACAATTTATTCTATTTTAGACGATTTTAAAATCGGTTTCTCCCAGAAATCGAGCGCCGCAATCGAATTAATAATGTAGTAAATGTATTTGCCAACGTTCGCAAAGTTGCCCTGAACGACGGCTTTAAGAAACTGGATCAAATTGTAAATAAACCAGTATTTCCATTGAACGGTCAACTTCATCGCGTTTAAAATATTGGCCGATAGTGATAAATCAAAGGCAATTACGACAATCCAGAATAAGAGGTGAGTGAATCCGCTTGGCCAACCAACTAGATTAGCCGCAAACGAAAACAGGAAACTACCCAACAGGATTCCGGTCATGACCAGCCACTTCTTTGCGCCAGTGAAGGGCCGACTGGCCTGATATTTCTTCGTTTTCATCCATTTATTAATCGCAAACGTGTAGATGATGAAGGTCACGGGATACGTGACCACGGCGGCCTTATTGCCTAAGACATAATCAATGAAGGCCGATAACACTACGTTAATTAGCCCGATGATGTTTCCCAGATTATTCATCCGACCAGTCAAACGGGTGGAATAGATTGACAGGATCGAGTTCACGATCGAAATCATCCCAAAGGGCACAAAAATCGCCCATCCACCCCAGTGAGTCACATCCGCCAGATTTTCGGTTAGATAACCACTAGCAATCGAGATAACCACCACAATCCCAACTCCAATTAGGTCAAACCACTTACTTTTCGCTAATGCATGCCACATTATGAACATCTCCTCATTGTTTTTAGCGAGGCGTACCGGAAGCAACCCTCGTTCTTTTTTATTACAAATAGTTGAACAGTTTAAGTATAGCATTTATCCTAGAAAATACTTAACAAAATTACCTAAGAAGTAATCCCTTCTCTTCAATTCATCATTAGTCTATAATCGATCTCAATAATCATATTCTACGGAGGTTTTTTACTTTGCACATTGACACAAAATTAATTCACGGAGGCATCAGTGGTGACAAGGAAACGGGCGCTGTTTCCGTTCCGGTCTACCGAACATCAACTTTCAAACAAACTAAGCTCGGTGGCAATCCCCGCTGGGAATATTCCAGAACTGGGAATCCCACTCGTTACGCCCTTGAGACCCAGATGGCTGACCTTGAAAATGGAACGGCTGGTTTCGCATTTAGTTCAGGAACCGCTGCCATCAACACGATCCTTTCGATGTACTCACAGGGTGATCACATCATCGTCGGCCAGGATTTATACGGTGGCACCATTCGTCTGATTAACCAAGTTATGAAGCGCTTTGGCTTGGAATTCACGGCTGTTGACATGCAGGATCCTAACGCGGTGGAGAATGCTTTTCGGGATAATACCAAAGCAATTTACTTTGAAACCCCAACCAATCCACTGTTGACGGTCGCTGACATCAAGAAATTATCGGAAATTGCGAAAAAGCATGGTGCTAAAACGATTGTCGACAATACCTTTGCCACTCCGTACAACCAGAACCCGTTGGATTTAGGGGCTGACGTAGTCGTTCATTCCGCTACGAAATACCTTGGCGGCCACAGCGACGTCGTGGCTGGAATTGCCATTACCAACGACGACAAGATTGCCGAACAACTGGCCTTTTTGCAGAATTCCATTGGGAGCACGCTTGGTCCCGATGACAGTTGGCTGGTTCAACGTGGGATCAAGACGTTGGGTGCTCGCATGCGAGTGCATCAGGACAACACCAATGCCATTCTTAATTTTCTTAAAAATGAACCCAAAGTGGCCAAAGTCTATTATCCTGGTGATCCCGAAAATCCGAACTACGAAGTTGCCAAGAAACAGATGCGCAACTTCGGTCCGATGATTTCGTTTGAGCTGCAACCAGGGCTCTCACCAAAAACATTTGTCGAAAGTCTTCAAATTATTACCCTAGCTGAAAGCCTCGGTGGCGTTGAAAGTCTGATTGAAGTTCCAGCAGTCATGACCCACGGTTCCGTTCCACGAGAAGAACGCCTAAAGGATGGCATTGCCGATGGTTTGATTCGTTTGTCGGTCGGAATTGAGGATAAGGAAGACTTGTTGGACGATTTGAAGCAGGCATTTGATAAGATTTAAACATTATTACTAGTTTAATTATTTAATATAATGCCATTGATTGTCCCAACAAGACATAAATAGACCTGTTATAAATCTAACAGGCCCTTTTTATCCATACTAACAAAAAAGCTAATCATCACTGATTAGCCATCCACTTAACGCACCTGAAATACGCGCTTGGAAGAGATGCACAATATCTCTTCCTTTTTTATTACATTGTTATTATATGTGATAAATTAAAAATTGTCAATTCAACTTATTTTTACTCCCAATCGAAATTAATCTGTTAAACTAAAACCAAATAATTAATGGGAGGTACATTATGACTAGAAAAATTGGAATCATTGGTGACGGACACGTTGGAGCTACCGTGGCTAACTACATTGTTGTCAACGGTTTAGTTGATGACCTAGTAATGATTGACAAAAATGAAGCTAAAGTGAATGCTGACGCAATCGATTTTCGGGAAGGGATGCCTAATCTACCCTTTCACACCAATATCACCGTCAACGACTACGACGCTTTAAAAGATGCTGACATCGTTATTTCAGCCCTCGGTAAAATCAAATTGTCTAATAATGATAGTGACAATCGGTTTGCCGAATTATCTTTCAACATTGATCAAGTTAAAGAGGTCGCACCTAAGATTCGTGATTCGGGCTTCAATGGAATCTTGATCGCTATTACTAATCCGGTTGACGTGATTACCCAGTTATACCAACAAATTACCGGATTACCTAAGAAACACGTTATCGGAACTGGCACCCTCCTAGACTCTGCCAGAATGAAACAAGCAGTGGGCGAAAAATTAGGCATTGATTCGCGTTCCGTAACTGGCTACAACTTGGGTGAGCATGGCAATTCCCAGTTTACCGCTTGGTCTACTGTCAGAGCACTTGACCAACCAATTACCGAACTGGCCAAAAGTCGCAATCTCGACCTAGACGCTTTAGACCAAGCAGCTCGTTATGGTGGCTTTACGGTCATGCAAGGTAAAGGCTACACGAGTTACGGCATTGCCAGTGCTGCGGTACGATTAGCCAAAACCGTTCTGTCAGATGCACGAACCGTTCTCCCAGTCTCTAACTATCGATCTGATTACGGAGTCTACTTCTCTTATCCAGTCGTAGTTGGCAGAGATGGCATCATCGAAGACGTCCCACTGGGCTTAACCGACGAAGAAAAGAATAAGTTGCAGGCATCCGCCGACTTTATTAAGAAGAACATTGAAAAATATGGTGAAAAATAAGCGAAACATTTTCATTGAAACCATAAAAAAATGATTGACCCCAATCAGGCAATCATTTTACTTTCTATTTATAATGAGCAGCCAAGGACTTGAACCTCAATCTCACGAATAAAGAATTCGTTGCTCTAACAGTTGAGCTAGCTGCTCGAAATCAAAACTTAACTACAAGTAACATTATAATGCATATTGACGCATTCGACAACACTTTTAGCCAATCAACTTCTTAAGTTTTGCGCAATGATTGGATTACCTTAAATATATTATCCAACTTAAATACCCCATAATTATTAAATAATTATGGGGTATTTTTATGGTTAAATTTTCAGCTAAATCATATACAAAAAGCGATCAAATTCATAATGAATTTGATCGCTTAATGTTAACAGATATCAAAATACTTTTTAATTTATTATCTTAGTATCTGGTTAAAACTACTATTGGTTCTCTTTGCGTTTCTTAAGTCCCTTAAGAGCTCCACAAAGTCCAATCATAGCAAGTTCAAAAATACCTACAGCAGCTAGATCATTGCTACTTTGTCCGGTTTGAGGTAACTTGCCTGCTTTACTATTTTTCTTAGCAGCGTTATTACCGTTGTTTTCCGAAGTATTAGTTGAACCATTTGTACTTACATTAGTTGAAGTGTTGGTTGATCCATTAGTACTAATAGATAAACTATCACTGGTTGAAGCACTGCCGCTCATTGATGTGCTAGCACTGGTACTCTCAGAGTGATTATTGCTCATAGAAGTACTGGTTGAACCACTGGCACTTGTGGATAGGCTATCACTTACGGATTGGCTACCACTCATTGAGCCGCTGGCACTAGTACTCTCAGAATGATTGTTACTCATTGAGGTACTGGTTGAACCACTGGCACTCGTGGATCCACTACCACTCACGGATTGGCTACCGCTCATCGATGCACTGGCACTGGTACTCTCTGAGTGATTATTACTCATAGAAGT
>NZ_AZDS01000005.1 GCF_001434095.1 Fructilactobacillus fructivorans | reverse complement strand
CCGAGTATCACGGGATTGGGTATACGATTGCGCAATTGATCCTACAGGGGATGCAACTGACCGTTCCCTATATCAGTGTCATCGTCGGTGAAGGTGGCAGTGGTGGCGCGCTAGCCCTGGCCGTAGGCGACTGCGTCTGGGCTTTTGAGGATAGTATCTATTCGGTGCTTTCCCCCGAAGGTTACGCCACCATCTTGTGGAAGGATCCCAGTCGGATGAAAGAAGCCGCTTCGGTCATGAAATTAACCCCTGATGAATTACTATCGGAGGGAATTATTGATCGAATTATTCCTGAAGTGAATACCGTCGACGGCTTTGAACGGTTTCGTGGTGATTTGGTAAAGAAAATCAAAGAACTGAATGCAATGTCCAAGGATGAAATGCTTCAGAAACGATTGGCCCGATACCGTAATTTTTAGTAAATGACCGAAACGAGTGAGAGTGTTACTATTGTACCTGTTGAAAATAGTGAGACTCTTATTTTGTCTCTTATTGATGATTTTTAATAAAACGAAAAATGGAGAATTACATGATTAAATTTTTAAGTGATTCGATAACTACGAAAGCATTTCAACCTTACTACCAAGAACTAGGGATTACCGATAAACCAAAGAAACAACAAACTTTGGTGGGACGAGTCCTGTTAGCCAATTTGGTGGGAATGCCTGTTAAAGACGCCATTAAAAACGTTGACATTGATTTCGGTCACTACGGGAAACCATACTTTGTACCAAATGGTTATCATTTCAACATTGCCCATTCCCATGATGCTGTTTTAGTCGCCATTGCCGATCATCCCATTGGGGTTGATTTAGAGCAGATTCGTCCCTACGATTACACCAGAATTACCAGAGCCTTTACGCCTGATGAACTGGAATATCTCAAGAATTTAAAGGGAAAGCGTCAGGGAGAACAGGCATTACGTTTGTGGACCATTAAGGAAGCGGTTTTGAAGTTGCAAGGTGTTGGCTTGATTGGAAAGCCTAAGACCGTCGTGACCACGCTTCCTCACATGGAAAGTGCGAGAAGAAATGATGATTTGTATCAGATCAACTTTTTAGACGTAGGTTGGAAGTACATTGGGACACTAGCAACTCAAGTGGAGAATAAGAATGAACGATAAGTTGAACGCACGGGTGATTCACAGTTTGATTAATTTTCCTATCGATCAAATTGAGGTCTATGATCAGTTACCTTCGACCAACGAAGAGGCTCAGACTGAGGTGTGGCAAAGACCCGGAATGATCATTGCCAACGAACAAACCAAGGGGAAGGGCCAAAATGGTCACCATTTCTACTCACCCGCTAATAACGGCGTTTATTTTACGGTGATTTTTCCGGCCAAAACTGAATTCGTTCAAAATCCAGGGATCCTGACCCTTGGGATTGGTGTCGCAGTGACACAAGCCATTAACCAAGTTTATGGAATCGATTCCCAGTTAAAGTGGGTAAACGATATCTATTTTGATGATAGTAAGGTTGGAGGAATTCTGACTGAAATCCAGAGTAACGAAAATAACCAACCAGAAAACTTCATCATGGGAATCGGCCTGGACATCGGCATCATGCCATTTTCACGTAATGAGGATCAGATGGTGGGTAGTTTGAATGTTATCCCGCCGTTACAACGTAATCAGGTCATTGCGTCTATATACGATCATCTGTATGCTATCTACTATAAGTGGACTGCTGATCAAATCATATTGGAGTACGTTAAACATTTAATGTGGCTTAACGATTGGGTCTCATTGATCAATCAGGGTCGCGAAATGTCTGGCCAATTAGTTGGAATCAACGATGAGGGGCATTTACTGTTAAAGACGTCCGATGATCAAATGATGAACTTAGATCCAAATGAAACCCAAAATATTAGAAAAAAGGAGTCTGGCAGTTAGTGACAGATTCCTTTTTTCTATTGATTAAATGAAAACGTATGCTAAAATTAGCAGCAAGTTTAGGAGGTAGTAATATGGTTAAGTTAAACGAAATGAGAGACTACGTTAATCAAAAGCAACTTGATGTGGCTTATATCAGTAACTTTGAAGACATCAAGTATTTCACGGGCTTTGGCAGTGATCCTGTTGAACGGGTTTTGGCACTCTTTATTTTTCCTGATGCCGAACCATTCTTGTTTGCACCAGAGCTAGAGGTCGAAGCCATCAAGGAATCAGGCTGGAAGTATCCGGTTTATGGTTACCTTGATCATGAGGATCCCTTTAAATTAATCGCTAAACATATTCGGGACGTTAATCCAGATCCCAAGCGTTTTGGGATTGAAGACGATAACTTGGTTATTAGCCGTTACCAGCAGTTACAAGCAGAGTTTCCGAAAGCTGATTTTAAGACCAACGTTGCTCCTAAAGTGAGCGAGTTACGTGTGATTAAGACCCCTTATGAGATTGAACAACTGGATGCAGCTGGTAAGGAAGCAGACTTTGCCTTTAAGGTGGGCTTGGAAACCGCTAAGGCTGGCAAGACCGAAGCCGAAGTTGCTGCCGAAATTGAGTACCAAGAAAAGATTCGTGGTGTGATGAATATGAGTTTTGATACTCTGGTTCAGACCGGTCCTCATGCTGCGGAACCACATGGGGCAACTGACATGAATCAGATCAAAAATGATAACTTATTGCTGTTTGATCTTGGAACGGTCCACAACGGATACATTTCGGATGCTTCTAGGACGGTAGCGGTTGGTGATAAAATTCCAGCAAAACAAAAAGAAATTTACGACGTTGTGTTAGAAGCCCAACTAGCTGCTCAATCGGCTGCCAAACCAGGAATTCGAGCTGAGGAACTGGACGCGATTGCTAGAAATATCATTGATAAAGCTGGTTATGGTAAGTACTTCATTCACAGACTGGGTCATGGAATGGGAATGAGCGAACACGAATTTCCTTCCATCATGGAAGGCAACCAGATGGTCTTGAAGGAGGGCATGTGCTTCTCCATTGAACCTGGAATTTACATCCCAGGAGTGGCCGGAGTTCGGATTGAAGACTGCATTCATTTAACGAAAGATGGTAACGAACCATTTACGCATACTTCCAAAGAATTACGGTACGTATAAGAGAATATAAAAAGGCCTTGGATTAAATTATCCAAGGCCTTATTTTTTACATTTGATGAGTTTGCTCACGCTTGGGACCAGTTGAAAAGGTGACAAGAGGAATTCCGACAAGTTCTGAGACACGATCAAGAAACTTTTGAGCGTTCTCTGGGAGTTTGTCGTAAGTATCACAGTCAGTGATGTCTTCATTCCATCCCGGCAAGGTTTCATAAACCGGCTTGCACTTGTCAAGAGTGTCGAGGTTAGCGGGATAATAGGTGATTTTTTTACCGTTTAATTCGTATGCTGTACAAATCTTAATTTCCTTAAGTCCATCAAGAACATCTAAACAGTTGAGGGCTAAGTGGGTTAGCCCGGAAACCCGACGGGCGTGACGTAATGCCACGCTATCAAACCATCCAATCCGACGAGGACGTTTGGTAACGACACCGTATTCATGAGCGATTTCACGGATGTGATCGCCGGTGGCGTCTAAGAGTTCGGTTGGAAATGGTCCCTCACCAACTCGAGAAGTATAGGCCTTACAAGTTCCGATGACACGATCAATTTTACTTGGACCAATTCCCGCACCAACGGCAGCTCCACCTGCGACTGGATTAGATGAGGTTACGTATGGATAAGTCCCATGATCGACGTCTAACATGATCCCCTGAGCTCCTTCAAATAAGACGTTCTTGTGGTTATCAATTTCATCGTTTAAAAGGACCGAAGTTTCTGTCACGTACGGCTTAAGTCGTTTTCCAAGTTGAACGTATTCGTTATAGATCTCGTCAAAGTCCAGTGGAGCGTGATCGTATAACTTCACTAGGATTTCGTTCTTTTCCGACAGAACTTCTTTAAGACGATGCTTAAAGGTTACGGGATCGATTAGATCAGCAACGCGAATTCCGACCCTGGCGACTTTATCCATGTAAGCTGGTCCGATTCCCTTATGGGTGGTTCCAATCTTATGATTTTTGTGTTCCTCTTGTAGTTTATCGAAGAGGGGATGATAAGGCATAATTACTTGTGCACGAGATGAGACCCGTAAGTTGTCGGTTGAAACGCCATGTTCATTAAGATAGTCGACTTCCTTAAAGAGCGACTTCGGGTTTAAAACAACTCCATTTCCAATTACGGCCAACTTATCTGGATAGAAGATTCCGGATGGAACTAGTTGAACGTGAAAATTTTGGTTGTTAAAAACGATGGTATGACCAGCGTTGTCACCACCCTGATATCTGGCAATGATATCCGCATCGGCGCTTAGGGTATCAACAATCTTCCCTTTTCCCTCGTCGCCCCATTGACTACCAACCACAACTGTTACAGACATATATAGCACCTCGTAAATGAATTTTTTGACCAAGAACAGTTTACCAATCGGATTTAGAAAAATCAAGAACATTCCTAATATTGTCAAAAATAACGTTCGGGTTTTACGAACGATTAGAAATGGCTTAAAATGATTTTGGGGTTTATTTGACTGAAAAGAAAACGTTATGTAAGATTATCGTGTAATTACAATGAGGTGAATGAAATGATTGATCGTTATACGCGAGCACCAATGAAACAAATCTGGAGTAAACAGAACCAGTATCAGACCTGGCTGGAAGTGGAGATTGCTATTGATGAAGCTTGGAGTAAGCTAGGAAAGATCCCTGAGGCCGACGTCACCGCCATTAAAAAGAATGCCACTTTTGACGTTGATCGAATCGCACAGATTGAAGCTGAGACTCATCACGACGTGGTGGCCTTTACTCGGGATGTCTCCGAATCGCTTGGACCTGAGAAAAAGTGGATTCATTATGGGGTTACCAGTACTGATGTTGTTGATACTGCCCAGGGGCTTCGTTTAAAACAGGCTGATAAGGTAATCAGACAAGACATTTTGACATTGATGGATACCATTAAAGCCAAGGCGTTAAAATACAAGGACACCGTTGAAATTGGTCGAACACATGGAGTTCAGGCGGAACCAATGACGTTTGGGTTAAAGATGGCACGCTGGTACTCGGAAATGAAACGAAATTTGAAACGATTTAATGAAGCTGCCGACGGAGTGGAAGCCGGAAAAATTTCCGGAGCAGTTGGTACTTTTGCCAACATTGACCCGCAGGTAGAAGCCTATGTGTGCGATAAATTAGGACTTCGAGCACAAGAGATCACTAGTCAGGTGTTGCCCCGTGATTTACACGCGGAGTATATTTCAACCCTGGCACTAATTGCTACCAGCTTGGAGAACTTTGCCACAGAAATTCGGGGACTCCAACGTTCTGAGATTCATGAAGTTGAAGAACACTTTAATCCTGGTCAAAAGGGATCATCGGCGATGCCGCACAAACGGAATCCAATTGGTTCCGAAAACATTTGTGGACTTGCCAGAACGATGCGTGGCTTAATTACAACGGCCTACGAAAACGTCTCATTGTGGCATGAACGTGACATTTCTCACTCATCAGCCGAACGGATCATTTTGCCGGAGAGTACCACGCTTTTAGATTATATGTTGCACCGTTTCAACAATATTCTTTCTAATCTAGACGTTTTTCCTGAGCGGATGAAAGCAAACATGAAGTTGACTTACGGCTTGATCTACAGTCAACGAGTAATGTTGAAGTTGATTGATAGTGGCATGAGTAGGGAAGCTGCTTATGACCTAGTACAACCACTTACAGCTCAGTCATGGGAGAATCATGAATCATTTGAAAAGCTAGTTAAAGATAATAAACAAATTAGTGAGCGTTTGTCCGATCAAGAAATTAATGATGCATTTGATTATCATTACCATCTTCGTCATGTCGATGATATTTTCAAGCGGGTTGGACTTGAATAATAATCTTTGTTAACTTTTTGATTGCTTTTATTAATCATCCATCCATTATATTATTAGCATGAATTATATAATTCTGGGGTGCCGTATGGCTGAGATAATACCCATTGAACCTGATCAGGTTAAGACCTGCGAAGGGATCCGACTACACTATAAGTGTCATTTTAATCATGTGTTGAAGTTCCCGGAGGAGATCCAGGAACTTTTTTTATTGGAGGAGATAACATGAAAGTATTAAGAGAATGGCATTTAAAGGACATCATTTTAGTAACGTTAATTGGAGCTTTTTGTGGGGTGATCTTCTGGGGGACCTCATTTCTGTACAACTTGTTGGCCGCAGCTTTGACCCCGTTTGGCTTGCAGCCATTCGCCAACGAAGCTACTTTTGGATTGTACACACTGGCTGGTCCACTGGCGGCCTTTATCATTAGACTTCCCTTTTCAGCCACCCTTGGTGAATTCTTGGGAGCGTTTGTTGAAATGATTTTAGGAAGTCAGTGGGGAGTGGCTGACTTACTCTCTGGTCTAATTCAGGGACTTTCTTCAGAGCTAGGATTTGCTGTATTAGGTTATAAACATTATGATTGGTTAGGAATCATAAGTACGACGATTACCACCACGGTAATTACGTTTGCTTGGGACATGATTAAGAGTGGTTATGCTAACTATCACATTGGTTTCTTGCTGCTCTTATTCCTCACTCGGCTTGTGTCAGTCTTCTTATTTAGTGGAATCTTGACATACTTAATCAGTCGATTACTCGAGAAGAGTCAGGTCCTAAGTCGATAGGTCGTACCCAATACTAACTAGGGGATGACAGAATGTCTGATTATCGAATTGAAAGTGACACACTCGGAAACGTGAAGGTGCCAAAGAACGCCTTATGGGGAGCTCAAACAGAACGCAGCCGCCATAATTTCCCAGTCGGTCCCAAAATGCCGGTTCTGGTGATTCGAGCACTGATCAACATTAAAGCCAGTGCGGCTGAAGTTAGCGTTCAACAAAAGACAATTGAGAAACAAAAGGGTGCCTTGATTGAGAAATCCGCAGCTAGGTTACTCGAATTGTCTGATGAACAGCTCATGCAAAATTTTCCGTTACACATCTATCAAACTGGATCAGGAACTCAAACCAATATGAATGTCAATGAAGTCATTGCCCATGTTGCTAAACAGATTGATCCAAACACTGAGATTTTGCCAAATGATGATGTAAATCATTCACAAAGTTCTAATGATACGTTTCCAACCGCGATGAACATTGCGAGTTTGGTTGCCATTAACCAGTTATTGCCAGAATTACAGCACTTAATTAAGGTGATGCAACGTCTCCAGAAGAAGTACTGGGATGTGGTGAAGATTGGTCGCACCCATTTACAGGATGCGACCCCAATGACGTTTGGTCAGGAAGTATCTGGATGGGCTAGCACCATTCAACACGACCTCCAATTTGTGGCTGACAATTCCAAATCACTGTTAGGGTTACCGATTGGCGGCACAGCAGTTGGTACCGGACTAAATACCGCTCAAAATTTTGATGTTGAAATGGTTAAGAACTTAGGGGACAAGTATCATGAACCGTTTGAAGTAGAAAATAAGTTTTACGGTTTGGCATCTCACTCGGCCCTTACGATGACACACGGAGCGGTTAGGACCCTTGCTACTGACTTAATGAAAATTGCTAATGACATTAAATTTTTGGCAAGTGGTCCGAGAGCTGGTTATGGTGAAATTACCATTCCAGCCAACGAACCCGGATCATCAATTATGCCAGGAAAGGTAAATCCAACTCAAGGAGAAGCCATGGACATGATAGTAGCCCGCATCATGGGAAACGACACTACAATTGAAATGGCTAATACCCAGGGAAACTTTGAGATGAACGTTTACAAGCCCATCATTATTGAGTGTTTTCTCGATTCTGTTCAGTCGTTAACGGGCATCTTGAGTCATTTTACGGACCTGATGGTTGATGGGATTGAAGTAAACCAAGATCGAATGGAAGAATTAGTTCATAATTCACTTATGACGGTGACGGCTTTATCACCACACATTGGATATCATCGGGCCGCTGAGATTGCCCAGGCGGCTTTGAACGGGAAAACTGACCTTAGACAGGCTGCCGTTGAGTCTGGATACGTTACTGGATCAGACTTTGATAAATGGGTTAAGCCTCTTGAAATGACGAATCATAATCGTAAACAATAGTAAAATTAAAAAAGCCAGAAACTAACGTTTTAGTTAATCTCTGGCTTTTAGTTATTTAATTATTTTTTTGAATCATTATTTTGGTTGTTTTGATCCCTAGAACCTTGATCGGAGCTATTTTTAGGTTGACCAGTTGATTGGGGATTAACATTACCATTCTTGCTCCGCTTCATCATTTCGGCCATCAGCATTCTGTATTGAGTACGGTATGCATTGTAAGCCTTCTGAGAGTCCTCCATGTTGGTCTGAGCATCGTGAAGTCTAGTTCCTAGCTGTTGGTTAGTGTAACCGGATAAGTTCATCTGAACGTTCAGAGTGGCGTTATAAGCATGGGTCAAATAATGATACCCAGATAACGTTGCTTTGGAGATGGTGCTTGCGGCATGTTTAACCGTTGGTTGTTCACTGAAGTCATCAATTCCATTAACAATTGGATCACTGATGTGCTTGTTCCAGTAAGCGATTAGTGGACCAGCAAAGAATGCCACAATAATTGATGCAAATCCAACTGGACCACCAGCAAGAACAGCAGCAATCAAGAATAAGATATCTTGAATTACACGAGCGGTCTTATACTTAATATGGAGTCGTGATGAAACAATTGGGGCAATCGCATCGTACGGTGCAACCCCTAGGTTGGGCGCCATGTAGATGGAACTACCAGCGGTAAATAGAATTAATCCAAGGAAAGCGTTAGCAACGATTACGAAGAAATTAATGCCTTCGGGGAAAATCTGTTGGTAAAATTGGGTGAAGATCTGGATCTCGAATCCAACTAAGACCATGTTCATGATGGTTCCGATCCCGATCATGTGACGGTCAAGGAACAGGACAAACACGAAAATTACTAAGTTGGCTAGTAATTGATACAAACCAAGTGACATATGTAGGTGGTTTGACATCCCAATGTTAACGGCCGTAAATGGATCAAGTCCTAAAATTTTACTTGATCGAAGTAAGGTAGCACCAAGTGATAACATGGTGATCCCAATAAATGACATTAAAACCTTAAGTAATATGTTAAATGTCTTACCGTACCACGTCATTTTCGGTGCGGCGGAATTAGCTGACGGATTAGAATTACTCATTGAATTAGACTTCCTTCTTAAAATTGTTATTAGTATTATAACTTATTAATGAAACAATTGTAAGGGTAACGACTGCCAGGGAGCCATTTTACGTGGTGAAATTTGCGATAGATGACTAATTTCCAATTATGTATTATAATGCTTGGTAACTTAAACTAATCATTTAAGTTGATTTTGTAAATCGGAGGGATTGCTTATGAATATTAAAGTATTAAACAAGCAAAGCGCTCGGCCAGTTAAAGAATGGCAACAGCGCGAAAATAACCTTTTTCGAGTTCATCAATTAATGCATAATAAAAAACTTCAGTTGAGTAAATCAGCGCAGGCGATGATTTCGCCCGTCTTAAAACCGTTAACTTAGAGAATCTTAATAATTTAATTGCAAGACATCACGATTTCAACTAAAATGCATTTGTCTAGGAAGTGAGTATAATGGCTGATTCAGATTTGAAACAACAAGTCGAAGATTTAACGGCTCAAAATAAAGAGCTTCACAGTAAGATTCAAGCTTTGACGAATGATACTGACATTTCTGATAAGAGCACCAATGAGTTGAAATCTCAAGTAATCCAATTTCAAGACGAACTAAAAAACGCTCAAGATCGGGCGACTCAGTATGAAGATAAATATAATAAAATGAGTACTGAATACATGGAATTATCCAATCAGTACCGTGAATTGCAGACGCAACTTGATTCATTAAAAAATAAATAAGTGTGAGGAAGCTTTCTTCACGCTTATTTATTTATTGTGACAAGCTTTAAAATGTTAATAGTGAATGGTGAAATTATGTCAAAAAAAGAAACAGCCAAAAAAAGAATAATTGATGGGATGTTTGAGATGCTTCAGACTAAATCCTATCAAGAGATTACGGTCAAGGACGTCTCCAAACACGTTGGGGTTTCCCGTATGACATTTTATCGTAACTTTCACACCAAGGAAGATGTCATCGTAGGTCAATTTCAAGAAACCTTTACCACCTTTATTAATCGGCTCCTAGCTCAAAAAATCTCGAATTTTAATGGGTTAGCAACGACCTTTTTTACGATTATTAAGGAAAATAAGCCAATGATGGATGCCATCGTTGATAATGATTTGTCTTATTTACTGTTGAAGGTCTTGAAAAAATACATTACCAACCTGGTTGATGATGACATTCTGGAATTACGCGCTAATTCATCAAAGATGTTGATTGCGATGATATATGGTGGTTTAACGGAAGTGCTATTAACGTGGACCGAAGATGGGATGGAAGAACCCGTTGAGGAGCTGGTCATCTTTGCGTCGAAGTATTTGAACTTCAAGGTTAATTAAGCTTCATTAATGTTTTAATTTAAAAATATGTATAAAAAAAGAGCTCAGCGCTTGCTGAGTTCTTTTTGTTTGGCTAAAATTAGTCCATTGGAGTAACGTTAGCAGCTTGGGGGCCACGGTCTCCTTCTTCAACGTCCAAAGTAACCTTTTCGCCTTCGTCAAGGGTCTTGAAACCATCCTTGTTGATAGCTGAGTAATGTACGAATACATCACCATCATCAGTAGTAATAAAACCATAACCCTTGTCAGCATTAAACCATTTAACAGTACCTTGTTTCATAATATGAAACCTCCTAGCGCATAGCGCAATAAATTTTTCAGTGTTGCTTAGTTTGAATCTTAAAAGGAAGTCATTTCATAATAATACAAAACAAGAAACCTTAGAAACTCGAAACCATTCACACATCTATTTAAATATAACATAAATCCGTGGGATGTCAATATGATAGACTTAGATTAATCAATTAAAAGAAGATGAAGATATGAAAACACTAATAATCGTTTCACATCCTGAATTTCAGGACTCCATTACCCAAGCATTCTTAAAAACAAGTCAAGCAGAACTAAATGACGTCACGTGGCACTGTTTAGATGAGATCTATGGAAGTGATCCAATTGACGTTCAAGCTGAACGAGAACTCTTAAATGGAGCTGACCGCATTATTTTTCAATTTCCACTTTATTGGTACAGCGCTCCAGCTTCCCTTAAAATTTGGGAAGATGATGTTTTGAGTCGAGCCTATACCTATGCAAATGAAGAGGGGCACTTGAAGGATAAAGAAGTGGGAATCGTTACGAGCGTTGGTTATCCCAAGTCGGCGTTTGCCGCAGGTGCCAGTCAATCGTTCAGTATTTCTCAGATTATGATTCCATACGAAGCCCTGGCAAAACAGGCGGGAATGAAGTTTATGAAACCACTTGTAATTGCGCAGTTCGGCTATTCAACTGATGAAGAAAAATCTCAACTGTTGGTTGATTACCAAATGTATCTGACAGCCAAGTATCCCTTTAGTTTTAATGAGCGTGAGACTTGGATGATTCATCAGCTGAAGAAGTTGGCAAGTGGCAGTATGAAGAATCATCAACAAGAACTTGATTTAATTATTCAAGAGCTTGAGACAGGTCAAGACGATTTAAACGACTTAAAGGAACAGATTAATTTAATTCGAAATAAGGAGGAAGATTAAAATGAGTGACAATGAAGAGTGGACTATCAATCAGATCAATGAATTGATAAAGAGTCAAACATCATTTATTAATCGATCCTTACTCGAGGGATGTGAACGGTTGGTAAAAGAGCAGGCTAAGAGAAATGATCAGTCTGAAAATGAAATTGATGGGCGGAGTTGGAGCCCTGAAAAATGGTAGGATTTTTACTGAAATTGAGTGATAAATGTTGACAAATCGGTTTTAAATAATATTATTGGATTAATTTAGTTTGATGAAACGTCCTGATAGCTTTAAGTTTTGAGGTTATGAGGACGTTTTTTACTAATCAGACCAAATAATCTAATCGAAGAGAATGATTTTGTGGAAGTTCAATTAAAACGAGTCACCAATACCCCAGTCAACGTTAAGATGCTGCAAAAAATCATCCATCAAACTTTTATTAATACCTATCAAAAGGATACTGCAAAATCAGAGCTTCAGACGTATTTGGATCGGGAGTACAATGTGAGCCAGATTCAAAAACAGTTAGACGATCCGAATTGTCAATTTTACTTCTGTATCGTTGATCGACAGGTTGCTGGTTACATGAAATTGAATTTAGGTAATAAACAAACAGAAGCTTTTTCAACCGCAAGTGTCGAAGTTGAAAAATTGTACATTTACCCGGAATTAAAACGGCTTGGACTAGGAACTAAGTTTCTAAAGAAAGCTGAAGAGGTCGCAAAGCAGGCGGAAGCTAAAATGCTCTGGATCGGTGTCTGGGAAGAAAACGAGAAGGCAATTAAGTTTTATCAGAAACTAGGCTTTAAATATTTAAAAACCCATGAATTTAGACTTGGGAGTGAGATTCAACGTGATTTGATTCTAGCAAAGCGGATTCAATAAGATTTAAAATTTAATTTTCAAATAGAACGGGTGACAAACATGCAAAAAGCAGACAAAATGAACATCTTAAGGGATTTAGTCGAAATTAACACCGTTAATGGTAATGAAGTTAAGGCTGCTAAGTATCTCCAATCACTTTTGAAGCGGTATGGAATTGACAGTCAATTAATCGATCTTGGGAACCATCAAGCTAATTTAGTGGTGGAATACGGAAACGGACAAAAACCAGTTTTAGCGGTGAGTGGTCACATGGATACGGTGGCCGTGAATGAAGAAATGTGGAGCACCAATCCGTTTGAACTTGTAATTAAGGACGATGTCATGATGGGAAGCGGGGTAACCGACATGAAAGGTGGTCTGGCTGCCATCGTGATTGCCCTAATTGAAATAAAAGAGGCAGACGTTAAGATTGACGGGACAATCCGGCTCCTAATTACAGCTGGTGAAGAAGTGGGAATGAATGGCTCATATAGTCTTCAATCACAAGGATACATGGATGATGTGGATGCTTTGTTAATTACTGAACCAACTGGTTATCGGATTGTGCGTGCCAATAAGGGTGAAGTTGATTTCTTGGTTACTTCAACTGGAAAAGAGGCCCATAGTTCACGCCCTAACTTAGGGATTAATGCGATTCAAAACCTGATGGATGTTCTAGAAGAAGCGAAGCAAGTCATTTCTACGAGAGCTGAGCAAAATGCCAGTGAGGTTTTGGGACAAACGACCTATACTGTTGATGTGTTTAACGGAGGAATTCAAATTAATGCCATCCCAGACTCTGCTAAAGCGGCGATTAATACTCGGATTGTGCCAAACTATGATAATCAGCAGGTCATCGATGACTTTAACCAGATAGTTGATGATTTTAACCAAACTCATGACGGGAAAATTAATCTCAAAATTTTGATGAATATTGCTCCAGTGGTTGCGAAACCAGATTCTAAGTTGATTAAGAAACTTTTAGCCATTGCGACTCCATACATGAAGAAGACGAGGTACAGTTCTGATGAAGTCAAGATGGGCCAAGAGATGATGGTTAAACAAGGATTTAACCCCTTTGCAACGGATCAGATTACGGTAATGAGTGCAGCAGGTGGAACCGACGCCTCTGAGCTTTTATCCCAAAAATTAAACGGTGCTAATTATGCTGTGTTTGGCCCGGGGAATCCAATGAAGATGCACCAAAATAATGAATCAGCGTCCCTTCAAATGTGGTTAGACTTCATTGAAATTTATAAGAAACTTTTTAGTCAGTACTTTGTTAATTAGATAAAAAAATCGTCTTGAAGGTTGACCTTCAAGACGATTTTTATTTAATTAAGCCTTATTTTCTGATCCGAAGACCTTGATCCGATCAAGGCACATCTCTTTAAGTGCGTTTATTCCAGCCTTTAAGAAAATCCGTGGATCATAGTTTTTGCCTTCAAGATCCTTATCAGAGTGAACGTAGTCTCGCATGGCCTGATGAAAGGCTAGTTGACCTTCTGTGTTGACGTTGATCTTGGAAATTCCAAGTTGGATTGCTTTTCTGATTTGATCATCAGGAATACCGGAACCACCGTGTAGGACCAACGGTAACTGTTTGCCGGTTTGGTTATAGATGGCTTGATCAATTTTCTTTAGGTGCTCAAAGTTTAAGCCCTTCCAGTCCTTGGGATATTTTCCGTGGATGTTACCGATTCCGACTGCCAGCATGTCGACCCCGGTCTCAGCCATTTTAACGGCTGAGTCGACGGGAGCAATTTCACCGTCAGCAATCACACCATCTTCTTCACCACCAATGGTGCCAACTTCAGCTTCGACACTGACATCCTCAGCGTGGGCTAATTTAACGAGCGTCTTGGTCTTGTCGAGGTTCTCATCCAATGGAAGAGCAGAGCCATCAAACATGATGGAAGTGAACTTAATTCCCAAAGTCTTGATGGCGTCGTAAAAGGTACCATGGTCAAGATGAATTGAAACGGGGACCGTGATGTTTAAGGCATGATACATGTCCACAATCAAGTCATAAACCAATCGGAAACTTCCCATGTAGTTAGCGGCTCCAGAAGTAGCCTGAATAATTACAGGTGACTTAGCTTCTTCGGCTGCTTCAAGAATGGCTCTAGCCCATTCCAAGTTATTAACGTTGAATGCTGGAACGGCGTAATGTTCTTTTCGGGCCTTATCTAACATTTCAGTACTGTTTGTAATCATTTTCTTCTCCTTTATTCCCAATTTTCCTTTTTAAACGTACTTACATTCCCGTGAATGACGTACTTGGGATTCTGATTAGATTTCTTTACGGCAGTTTTTAGGTCACTTGTTTGTTGACTGTTTTTGGCAATGTCAATTAAAAAGGGGACTAGATCATCCTTCCAAGTGAGACGTTTGTCGAATCCATACTGAATCCAGACGCTATTAGTCTTGGGATCGTTCCACGAGCTTGCCCCATGATAAGGCCGATCATCGATCAAAATTCCACCAACATAGTGAACTAATCCTTTATCGTGAGTCATTGTTATTTTTTTATAAAACGGACTGTTTTTCTCAGCTCCAAAGAAGTGCTGAATCCACGCGACTTTATCCTGCCAGGCACTTGGATTACTCCAGGGAGCAGTGGTTAAGATGTATAGATCATAGTAGTCAGCTAATTTATTGACGCTTGCGATGGCATCTTCAGTTGGATCTAGGTCCCGGAAAATTCCAGGGATCCGATCGGGTCGTGCTCCCGTTGGGAGTGATTTTGCTCGTTGATTGAGGACAGGAATGGTGTTAACCAACACGTTGTCCATGTCGAGAAATAATTTGATTGGTTCCTTTTTATTGTTTGACTGCATGTCGAAACTGATTCTCCTATACTAATAAGGTAAAATAAATGAACTTATAATAATGTTTAAAACATATCTTTTACCATTATAGTCAATTATCTTGCCCAGTGGTTAATTGGACCATACTTGTGGCCAACCTGGATTTCATCTTCGATTGCACCGTCAACGTACTGCTTGGCAATCTTAATGGAATCGGCAACGGTGTGACCCTTAGCTAGTTCAGCGGTAATTCCAGCCGAAAGGGTATCACCAGTTCCGTTTTTACGATCGGTAGTGAAGTAAGGGCCATTTAAGTTAAAGTGCTGACCATCTTCTAACAAAACGTAGTCATAAACCTTTGTTTGACTAGGATCGTCATGGCGACCCTTCACAATGACGTTGCTAGCGCCCATGTCCTGCATGGCTTTAGCTGATTTAGCCATGAAATCAGGATCATCAACATCTAATCCAGTAAGCTTTTGTGCTTCAAAGAAGTTAGGTGTTAAAACGGTTGCCATCGGTACTAATTCGTTTTTCATGGCATCGAAGGCGTCTTCTTCAAGCAACATGGTTCCAAACTTGGTAGTAATTACTGGATCAACCACTAGTGGACCAAAGTCGTATAGCTGATAGTCTTTTACAACCGTATTGATAATGTTGGCATCAGAGAGCATCCCGGTCTTAGCGGCTAAGATATGAAAGTCATCACCTAGATCTTTGAATTCTTGATCAATAAAACTAGTTGGCATGTTGACACTATCATGAATTCCATAGGAGTTCCCTGACACACATGCCGTAATAATTGAAGCACCGTACACACGACGAGCAAAGAAAGTTTCTAAGTCAGCCTGAATTCCAGCACTGCCATCACTATCACTGCCAGCAATTGTTACTGCTTGCGGATAATCTTTAGTCATTTTTGAGTCCCCATTTCCACTTTAATTTGATTTTTACCTGTTCCATGTATTATAATACTAAGAGCTGATGTATTTAAGAGTTTAGACTTAATTGGAAGGAGTTTTTCATCATGAGAATTTGTCATCCAAATGGTGTCCAAGGTCGTCGTCCGATCGACACTAAAAAACGTAAAGCAAAACAAAAAGAAGTAGCAGATTTACAAAAATTTTTGAAGCAAAAACCTGCTAAATAATTTAACTAATTAACTTTTACTAGACATCTGATGGTCGGTTCTCCGATCGTTAGGGTCTATTTTTTTATGAACATTTTCTTTGATAACTATTGCACAAGATGTGATAATGAGGGTGAAAAATAGAAGGAACGGGATGATACCAATGGGCGTTAGTAACGGTTAGCTCAAAGTTATTTTAATGAATCAACGATTATGTAGAGGAGACTTAAAATTATGACTGACGTAAGTATTCCAAACTATGATAAAAATAACATGCCAAAGACCACGAAGAGTGCGGTCTTGGAGAAAGTATTCGATATTGACATGAAGTACACCAAACTAAAGGAAATGGGTCCAACTGACGTTTTGATTAAAGTGGTAGCAGTTGGAATTTGTGGTTCCGATGTTCATTACTATGACCAGGGTCATATTGGTGACTTTGTGGTTAAGAAACCACTGATTTTAGGCCATGAGAGTTCCGGTGTTATTGTTGCTGTTGGCGATAAAGTTACTAAGTTCAAACGTGGTGATCGGGTTGCCATGGAACCTGGTGTTCCATGTGGTCACTGTGAAGCTTGTCGAACTGGCCACTACAACCTTTGCCCGAACATGCAGTTTATGGCAACGCCACCCGTTAATGGTGACTTAACTCAATTTATCGTTTATCCTCAAGACTTTGTTTACCCAATTCCTGAAAATGTCTCATACGAAGAGGCCACTTTGAACGAACCATTGTCAGTTGGTGTTCATGCTACGCAAAAATTAGGTGTAGATGTTGGTTCATCAGTTCTGATTTCTGGAATGGGTCCCATTGGTTTACTGGCGATTCTGGCCGCTAAAGCCCATGGAGCTGATCAGATCATTGTTAGTGATGCTGAGCAATCACGATTGGACGTTGCAAAAAAGTTAGGAGCCACTAACGCGGTTAACATTAAGAATGCTGATGTTCTTGATACCGTTAAAACCCTTACCAACGGTGTTGGAGTTGACTATGCCATTGAAGCTTCCGGAACTGTTCCTGGTGAACAAACTTCCTTGCATGCCTTGAAACGAGGTGGAAAGGTTGCTTACATTGGAGTTCCAACGACTGACCAAACTCCACTGGACGTTCCATTTATGACCGATCATGAAACTACGATCATGGGGATCTTTAGATACTGTAATAATTATCAAACTGGTTTGAAGATTTTAGCTAAGAATACGAAACTGGTTGATAATTTGTTAACTAACTTCTATCCATTGGATCAGACTAAAGCAGCACTTGAGAAGTCTAGAACCGATAAAAGTAATTCAATTAAAGTTATTATTTATCCAAATGAACAACTAAGAAAATAGCGTCATAAGTGGACTCTACAACGGGTAATTGCAGAGTCCATTTTTTTGCAAAATAATTTGCTAAATTAGTAGACAAACTATTAGGACCTGTGTATAATTATGAACAACAAATTAAGTATTTCATTATTGCTGTGTAGTTCAGTTGGTAGAAACGCTTCACTGTTAATGAAGATGTCGCTGGTTCGAGCCCAGCCACAGCAGCTATTTAAAAAGCACCACTCGTAATTGAGTGGTACTTTTTTGTTAATAATAAAAAACCACAATCCTAATTGTGGTTTTTAAATTAATGCTTCTTACCTTTTTTAGCTTTTTTAGGTTTACGCTTTTTAGGCTTTGACATTTGTCTCAGTTGATCTTTCATGCCTTCAATTTCTTTTGCATGCTCCTGTTTCCATTCTTTGAATGATGATCCTGAATCAGAATCGGCGGGTTTAAGACCGGTATCTAACCAGAATAATGCTTCTGATAGACTAGGGAAATTGTGCAACCAAAGCGTTTGACCATTCTCAGAATCGAAAGCAACGTATGAGCGAGAGCGCCGCTTTAAGAAGGTATGCTTTCTAATCTTGAACGCTTCTCTTTTTCTAGTTAAAAAGTAATCTGGTAAAATATACTTACCGGGAGTCATTAACTTTGGGAAACGTTCATTCTTTTGAGCATGACGGTCTTTGAGCATTGCTAACGCTTGATCAACTGTAATTAATTTTGCAGCTATATCGACCATTGTATGAATCCCCTCCTACATATTATTTTCGCATAAATATTACAAAATGCAAAATGATATGACTAAATGTAAGAATTAATTAAGAATTTGAATGGAGTAAAAATGAGAAAGACAAAGAAATATTACGCAGTCAGGCGAGGGCGTCATCCTGGAATTTATCCGACCTGGGATTTAGCCAAAGCTCAAATCGACGGATATTCAGGAGCACAGTATAAAAGCTTTCAAACCAAACGGGAAGCAAGTGCGTACTTGTATAATGAACAAGCACCGATCACAGAAACAGAGGGGAGTCACACCCAACGTCCTGAGATTATTGTCTTCACCGATGGTGGGTCACGAAATCATGGTAATGTCGCTGGTGGTCACGTTAAGTCCAACGATAAAGCAGCCTGGGCGTACCTCATTGACGCTCCAACGGGTCAACACGTTGACTCTGGTGGGGAATATGGGGTCACTAACAATCGGATGGAAATTATGGCACTCGTGAAGGCCCTTCAGTGGCTATCTGAACACCAACTAAGTCACGCTGGCATTGGTGTAGTCAGTGATTCCAGATACGTTTTAAACGCAATTACAAAGCATTGGATTGATGGCTGGAAAAAGCGAGGCTGGAAACGAAGTGGTGGTGAACTAAAAAATAAGGAGCTTTGGCAACAGCTTGACGAACTTTTACATCAGTTTTCCAACATCCAGTTTGGTTGGACGAAGGGTCACGCCACTAACAAGGGAAACGTCTTTGTTGATGAGAAATTGAATCAGACTATGGACAAAATGTAAATTTGCTTAATAATAAAGATGAAACCCCAAAGGAGTGATTCAATGACAAGTGAGAGAGAAAAGATGACAAGTGGTGAACCGTATAATCAATTTGATAGGGAATTGATTAGTCGGCGAATTTTATGTCGAAAGCAGTTACAGGAGGCTAATAATACCCCTGATAACGAGAAACGAAACGGATTAATCCAAGACTTATTGGCTAAGAGTGGCCCGAAGTTCTTTGTTGAAACTGGAATTGAGTTTGATTATGGTTTTAACATTTATATTGGTGATAATTTTTACGCTAATTATGGGTTAACCCTTTTGGACACCGCTCCAATTACGTTTGGTAAAAACTGTTACATAGGTCCTAATTGTGGACTATATACCAACGTTCATCCCCTAAATGCAAAGGAACGGGTGGCAGACGTTGAAATGGCTGCCCCAATTACCATTGGTGATGATGCTTGGTTTGGTGGTCATGTCACAATTGTTCCGGGAGTGACCCTCGGGAATAATGTGGTCGTAGGAGCTGGATCCGTTGTCACCAAGTCATTTGGCGATGATGTGGTCCTGGTAGGTAATCCTGCAAAAGTATTAAAAAAGATTGATAATAATTAACGAATTTTACTTATTATCTTAGTTGTGTATAATGATAATGAAAGATAAGTAATTATCATTTGTGTGACCGTTACAACGCTATGCAAGTGTCTCTATGAGCACCATGCATAGCGTTTTTTATTGTGAAAAAGTATTTGGAGGGATTTCTTTATTTTTAAAAAATTTAATATTGATAAATTCGTCTTTATTCCCACGCTGCTAATCTTTGGAGTGGGATCGATCATTTTGATCGTTGGTGGTTCAAAATTACAGGGGATTTTAGCTCTGGCTTTAAATTGGATCACTAATCAAATGGGTTGGGCCTACATGGTTGTTTACATAATTAATTTCTTATTTTTTATGTGGCTAATCTTTTCAAAATATGGAGCCATCAGGTTGGGAGAACCACACTCAAAACCAGAATACAGTGATCTTCAGTGGGGAAGCATGGTGTTTGCGACCGCAATTGATGCTAGTATTCTGATGTTAAGTATGGTTGATCCGTTAAGGTATCTCCAACATCCACCATTTGGCGCAAAACCATTTTCTGAAAGTGCGTATAACTACGCGCATATGTTTGGTCAATTTAATTGGGGTCCGATGGCATGGATGATGTTTGCCCCGGCCACCATTGCAATTGCGTACATCTTGTTCGTTAAGCACGGGAAGGTTCAGCGTCTAAGTTCTGCGATTGATTTCATTCAAGGAGAAGCCAAGTGGAAATACTACCTCAGACAATTAGTTGACTTTCTGGTTGTCTTTGGAATCATGGGTGGAGTTGGATCTTCCGTCGGAATGGAAATTCCAATCATTTCTAACGTCTTGAGCCGCTTGTTGGGAATTCCTGATAATCTGATTCTGAAGATTGCGCTCTTCGGTGTTCTCTTTGTCATCTTTGCATGGACCGTCTACAAGGGGCTTAACGGTGGGATTGACCGATTAAGTGATGCTCATATTTGGACCGCCATTATCTTCTTGGCGTTTGTCCTGTTAGTTGGTCCAACGATTTACATTTTAAGTTCAGAAACCAATAGTTTAGGACTATTAGCTGATAAGTTCGTTGCCATGTCAACAAACACCATTCCTAATGGTCCTGCTGACGTCGCTAAACAAGAAACGATCTTTTACTGGGGTTGGTGGTTGTCATACATGCCAGTCATGGGATTGTTTATTGCACGTATTTCAAAGGGACGCACGATTCGTTCGACGCTGATTGGAATGCTTGGATATGGTTCGGTTGGTTGCTTGAGTTTTTATGCCATTCTTGGTGGATACTCATTGTGGCTTCAAAAAACCGGACAGATTAACCTAGTTCATATTTTGAATACACAGGGACAGGCTGCGGTAATTACTGCTGTCTTGTCTAATCTGCCGTTTAAGGCGATCGTGTTCGCGGTTTACTGCATTTCTTGTTTTATTTTCCTTGCGACGACAATTTCATCGTCGGCCTTTATCGTTTCATCGTTTACGAGTCTAGGACTCAAAGAAGGCCAAGAACCGACCCAGTTTAACCGAATGACTTGGGTGGTTGTCTTCGTGTTGTTCTCCTTCGGACTTGTGGTCGTTGGAGGATTTGGAACCATCCAAACCTTCTGTGCGATCGCGGGATTCCCGCTAATGTTTGTATGTATCATGATCCTGATATCGATTTACCACATGGTGAAAAATGATGAGGGAATTGTCCTTAAGAACAAAGCGATGGATGATTTACGAATTAAGAAGAAGAAAGAAAAGATGCGCCGGATTCACGCCAAGAAAATGGTCAAGAGTATTGAAGATGCCCAGGGTAACGATCATGAGGCCTCACTTCCTGATCCTAATAAAGAATAAATAATTAGTAATAATCAGTAGTTTTCTACTGATTATTTTTTTGTCGAAAATTTTAAAATTAATGATATGATATTACTGAAAGGGGGATGAAAAAAATGGAAAAATTTGAGCCATTAACGTTTCAAAGAATTTTATTGACCGTTGACCCTGATGACAGTAAGTCAACTCAACGTGCTTTCCGTTATGCGGTAACAATGGCCATTAAGTTTAAAGCATCACTTGGAATTTGCTCGGTGTTAGAAAATAATGATATTAATATTTATGATTCTTTAACACCAAGTAAAATCGAAGCTAAACGTGACCAACTACGAGAAGTAGTTGGTGGCTATGCTGATTGCGCTTCAAAGGCTGGAGTTGAAGATGTTACACCAATTATTTCGGTTGGTGGAAGTATTGATGATGAGATTTTGGACTCAATCGCACCTAAGTTTAAGGCTGATTTGCTCATCTGTGGAGCTGATGCTACCGGTGAACACGGTAATCGGAGTATAAGTGTTAAGTTAGTTAAGAAGTCTAAGATTTCAACGATTATCATTCGTTAGTTTTTAAATCTTTAAGTAGGTAGGGATGGATTTTGTCAGATAAATTAAGAAGATTTTTTAATGAGGGTACCACCGATGAGATCACCAAGAGGATGCTCGGAACGTTACTTGTTTATCATTCACCCAAGGGTTTAATGAGTGGCTACATTACCGAAGCAGAGGCTTATTTAGGGCAAAAAGATTCAGCGGCTCATGCTTATCAAGGGAAACGAACTCCATCCAATGAAGCTTTGTATGGAGTTCCAGGTACAATCTACATCTATTCGATTCATGGTCGCCTTTGTTTAGATGTGGCTGCTCAAGCCAAGGATGTTCCTGAGGGAATTCTGATTCGGGGAATTGAACCATATCAGGGAATTGATTTGATGAAAGCCAATCGCCCGAAGTCCGGTTTTGAATTAACCAACGGACCGGGAAAACTAATGGATGCCCTTGGAATCTATGATAAGGACATGAACCTAATTGAGTTAGGTGATACTGCCCTTGATCTTGACGTTGATAACGTGAAGGTTCCAAAGAAGATTGTTGAGTCAGGGCGGATTGGTGTGAGTGATCGTGGAACCTGGACTGACAAACCGTATCGATTCTACGTAAAGGGAAATCCTTACGTATCCAAGCTACCCAAACGTGAGATGGATTTAAAAACTTACGGATGGAAATAAAAAGGGGATGCTACTTTATGAGTAGCATCCCTTTAAACTTGCTTATTTTTCGTTATATAAAGCCTGAACACCGCTAATATCACTTGGTCCAATTTGATTGGGATTGAGTGAATTGTAGTAGGTATCATTAGGGTACATGATACTATCTTTTTCGTGATCATGTTTTAGTCCCATGGCGTGGCCTAATTCGTGTTCAACGGTAAGTAATTGTTGGTTATAAGTGTACCGCATGTTAGCCATGACCCTGGGATTCAAAGTGATTTTGGCCCCAGTTTGAAAAGTGTGATCATCGACATTTTTGGTTTTAGTTAGATTAAGGGTGACACCAGCGTAATGGTTACCCTTCCAAAATCCCTGGTTACTGTTAGTGACGCCAATCGTAGTTGGAACCTTGGTCTTGGAACGAACCCAGGTAAAGGCGTGCGTTTTGTTCCAATTGGCGATGGCTTGATTAATAATAATACGATAACTTTGGGGTGTCCCTTTGCGAATATAATATTTGGCGGTGGGCTGTTCATAACGAAAACCAATGTTGGGGTCGACGTGTTGGTCAGCTTTGGCATTTGAACCAGGTAGTGAACTAAAGGCAACGAGTGAAATGACGAGTGCCATAATGATTCCGGTAATTTTTGAAAGTTGTTTCATGATATCCCACCTTTTGTGACTTATTTTAGTCAAATTTATACTAGCATAAATGGACATCGGGAAGAATCAAAAGGAAAAGGGTACGAAATTCTTAACAATTTCGCACCCTTTTTTGTGAATTATTATTTTTTAAACATGTACTTGGCGTCTGCAACGTGATCTTGAGAGGTTAAGATCTTAGGACCATCTTCTGTGATTGCTAAAGTGTGTTCGTATTGAGCGGAATAAGAACCATCTTGGCTGACGTAGTAGGTCCAGTCATCCTTCTTATCGTAGTCATCCTTAATTTTCCAGGTTCCTAGGTTAACCATTGGTTCAATCGTAATGGTCATTCCGGGACGAAGACGCATTCCATGACCTGCAACTCCGTAGGCTGGAACAGCTGGATCTTCGTGAATTGAAGGTTGAATACCATGACCGATTAATTCTCGAACATCACCCATGTGATTTTCGTCTTCAACATAGTGTTGGATGGCAGCACCAATATCACCAATTCGATTGCCGACTTGAGCTTGATCAATACCAAGGTAGAGACCCTTGCGGGTTACTTCCATTAGCTTTTTGATCTTTGGGGAAACGTCTCCAACAGCGTATGACCAGCAAGAGTCACTCTCAAAGCCATCTTTGTTCACACACATGTCAACTTTAACGATGTCACCGTTCTTCAGTTTCAGACCACGACGTGGAATCCCATGGGCAACCTCGTTATTGATGGAAATGCAGGTTCCATAATTATAGCCATCAAATCCCTTTTCGGAAGGAGTGGCACCATGGTCGGTAATGTACTTGTCAGCGAATTCTTCGATTTCCCAGGTATCAATTCCCGGTTTGATAATCTTTTTAAGTCCGTTGTGGACCCCAGCAAGTACGGCACCAGATTCTGCCATTTTTTCAATTTCACGGTCTGATTTTAAAGTAATCAAGTAAATATCTCCTTTTTATTACTGTGGTAATTTGTTTTTTTACTATATTATTAATTATTAAAGATTAAAAATGATTTTAAATTACCAACTTTTTTAATAGATTTCTCACGCCTCTAATATATCACTATTTGACCCTTTATTTCTAATCTTAAATTAATTGACCCATCTTTGTGAAAACCCATCGTAGAAATATTTTCCAAAATTTATAAATTGCATGGTATCATGTTACAATATCAATGAATTAAGTAACAAATTAGTTACTGAAAACGATTATATGAAGACTTTTCACTATTAATAATTATCAGTATTATGTTATTATTATTATAATATTATGCGGATCTTGTGTAGTTCAATTTAACACAAGATTTCGATGAGACTAGGCTTTGTGTTTTTTAGTTCACTAAGATTGTTAAACATATACATATCGTAATTTTTAAATTATTCTTAGAAAATGTGAAATCTGAATTCAAAAGTTAACTAATTTTTTGTATCAAAGAATGATGGATTGGAAAATTAATTAACAAGTTGAATGCTCTTTTTATTTGTTAAGGTAGGAGAGGTGAGGATATTGCTAAAAAGAATGAAGTACGTGAGCATATTACTATGTAGTCTCTTTGTAGTGGTATGCTCACTTTCTTTAACTCCAAGGGCTGATGGTTTAATTAATTATTCACAAAACAACGATACCCATATTGGTCTAAACGTTCAGGGAAGACTAAACGTTCCCATTATTAATCCGTTTACCCCCAATGACAATTCTAATATTGGTGATAATGGTGCGGCAGGAGAAAATAACGATCAGACTGCGCTAGATTACGTCCCTAAAGAATTAACGTTTCAATCGTTACGTGATCCTAACTTTGCTGATAGTCCACTTACGGCGGACGGAACCAGCGTATCGAAAGATGGGAATCAGAATAATTTTGTGTTTGCCCAAGTCCATGATTTTGGTGAGACGGGTCCCATGGCTTTAAAGGCAACTTTACGACCTGACCAAAACGGAAATGGATTTACTAACGATCAAGGTGGAGCACTACCAGGAGCATTCATTAAACTTTCTAACACCCAGTTGTTTCAATACAATATCGGGGATGTAATCTATAATAATATTTCTAGTCCAGCCTCACCAGACAACATTGGAACTACTACAATTACCACTGATGCTGATGCGCCAGTGATGCTTTCTAATACCGACAATGGTCCAGCTGATCAATCTTCTACCCCAGTTGGTTCTTTTGGGGTCTATGAGTTAGCCTGGACATTAGATAATATGCGGCTTGAGGTTCCATTTGATAGTAATAGTTTTACTGGACAAGCTAAGATGCCGTCTCAGAATACCGAATATAATGGAACGATTGATTGGAACTATTCACCTCAGGTTAACAATTAATAGTTAAGGACACGGATTATGAAGAAACTACTGAAGTCATTATTAGTTACATTATTTACACTATCTGTGATGGGGACTTTAAGCTGTTTCACGGTCTCAGCTGCTAACTTGAGTAGTACGGTTCCGTTAAGTGTAAGGATTGACGATAGTAGCCACATATCAAAGCAAAAAGCATATTACCAGATTCAAGCCAATCAGGCCCGTGATTTTCCAATTGCAATTTCAGTAACAAACATGAGTAAGACCAATTCTTGTCAGGTGAGTACTCGGGTTGATGCGGCTTCTACTTCATCAAAATTAGCGTTGTTTTATGATAATGATCAAAGTAAGTTTGAAAAGCTCCCGTTTAACATGCGAAAGCTGGTTACATTTGCTAATGGGTCTGATCGGAACTTTCAATTAAATCCCGGTCAAACGCGCAACGTTAAAATGTCGCTCAACCTAGATAATGATCAGTTTAAAAACTTTAACGGTGAAATCTTGGGGGCGGTGACTTTTACCCAGGATGCTCCGACAGTTAAAGGTGAGATTAATAATCAATTTTCTTACACCATCCCGATCCAGGTAAAAAAGGGAAAGGTTCCAACTGGTGAAGTTGAAAAGACGAGTGCTAGTTTGAAGAGGCCAGCGATCCAGCATTCAATGTTAATGTTTGGATTAGCTAATCCAAAACCAGCGATGTTAAATAATGTGAAAGCTAATGTTAGTTTAAAAAATACGACATTGAACCAAACGATCACTAAAACTAGTATCAAACGTGGCCAGATTGCCCCGAATAGTCAATTTACGGTTAAGCAACCGTTAAATAAGCAGTTGCTGCCGGGAAAATACATCGCAACCATTAATCTAAATGGAAAGGATCCAGTTGATGAAGCGCCCAGTAACGTGGAATTACGAAAGGAATTTACCATCAACCCAGTTGATTACGTGAGAACATTTTCATATCAGACGGTCCTGATCTTTGTGGGAATCGTAATGATCATGTTGATCATCATTGTGGGTTTAACGTTTTTGATTATCCGAAATCATCGCAAAAATAAGCTTTAAATCTATGCTGAGGAGGAGACTGAACAATGAAAAAGAAAAATCGGAATCAATTGATAACTTTAAGCGGAATTGCGGCATTATTCGTGGCTGCATGTGCCGTCTTGTTTATGTACACTTCTAGTTCAAATAATCCTGTCTCAGCAAAAGCTGAAAATAATGTCAAGACGGAGGCTAAAGCTTCAAGTTCGTCATCAGCTAGTACCAGTCAGAGCCAAGCCTCTTCTAGTAGCAATCAAAGTAGCTCTTCAAGTCAATCTTCTAGTAGTTCGTCGGCAAAAACAAGTTCAGATAATAAGGATAATAAGACTAGTGAGGAATCAAGCAAGCAGGCCGCTCAAGACGTTCAGAAGACCAAAACTTCTGCCAATGAAGCTAAGGCAAAAAAGGATTCTAAAGACACTAAAAATATTAAACTAATTCAAGAAAGTAAGAATGCCGAAAGTGAGTTTAAGAGTGGAAAGTATGTTCCAGCCACGAAATTATCAGCTGCTCAAATTAAAACGGCTGCATTATCAACCATTTCAGTTGGCGATTGGGATAGTTATGTAGCGGCGATTCAAAATTCAAATGTTGATCACATTTTGATCGCCAATGATTTTGCCGCTCCGGATACCGGTCATAACCAGATCCAAGCTGCTCCACGACCGAGTGGTAACTTAGTCGTGGATGGTCAGGTAACCAATTCTAATAATAGCCCAGATGGACAACATGTCGGTGGCCCAACGGTTGATCTAGGTGGTAATAGTTTTGACTGGAATGGGAATAATGGCTCCTATCAAGATGGAACGTCAAGATTTCCTAATATCCAAGTAAACAACCTAAACGTGTACAGTGGAAACTACTACGGAATGTTTTGTGATAGTAATGGTGGTACTCACGGTGATATTCAAACGTACACCAACTATTCCTTTACTGGAGCGCAACCATTTGTTAACTATGGTGGACTCAATATTTTAAAGGGCAAACAACGGCTTAATCAAGTTAATTACTATACGGCTTTGGGTAGAACCAATACTGACGTTGCTAACGGTGGCCAACAGCTAATGGAAGGATGTGCGCTTTGGATTGCTGATAGTAATGATAAAAATAATCCCACTGACCTGAAAACCACTGTTAATAACACTGATTCTACTCCAAACTTTGAAATTGGTGATTGGGGGGATGAACGTTGGGATCGTCGAATCCAAAATGCTCCTACCAATCCTAATACCAATCAACAATTTGGTCTTGGCCAGATTGCCATTGGCAATAATGTTAACGTTAGTATGAATTCTGCTGCCAAACAAAATACTGGGGGAGGAAATTCCGGTATTTCTGGACAAACTACTGGCTTTGATCTTGGGAGAGGAAGTAATCCAGATGATTTTAGTATTGGGAATAATTCGAATGTCAATATTAGTATGAGCCCGGGGCATTATGCCATTGTCTCTTATAATCGTGCCACTAGTAGTGCTTCCTCAGGAATTAGCATTGGGAGCTCTAAGCTCACGGTTAATACTGTGAACAATGGATATGGAAGCCCATCATCAGGGACTCCTTCAATTTGGGCTAACAGTGACATTACCGTCAAACCGAATACGAATGAATCAACCAATTCACCTGATGATAGTCCAAATATTAGTATGTATAAAAACGTTCAAAGTGATTCTCCAACCATGATGCAGTCCAGACGGGGGAACATTGATCTGAGTGGTATGGGCCACGGTGATTTTCGTTTACAAAATTATGGTCAATATAAAAACGATAGTTTAGATGATCCGTTACTTCAAGTTCGAAATTCTGGAAGTGGGAGTCAGCAAAGTAGCGGTCCACAAATTATGTTTCCCGGTGCGGAACCCTTGAATGCTTGGGATTTAAATGGCTCCAATAATGATGGCCCGTCTCAATTTCAATGGCAGACTCCTAGTAATGGATTTTCTTATCCAAAACAAACGGCAATTAATGGTAGTAACTTCAATATCTACCAGTACTCACGATTAAAGGTGGAAACATCGACCACTCAAGGAAACATCGAATTTACGCATCCCCTAAATGATGCCCATGATTCAAAGTATTCCAGAACCATTTCAGGAAGAGTTACTGATAATAATGGGAAAGGAATGGGAGGAACCTTCGTCAGTTTGACAGGAGACCCCAACATCAGTCCGGATGATGCTGTTGATAGTATTAATGATGGGTACGTATATGGTTATCCATACTTTACTCCAAAAGCTCCTGATAACATTGGCTCACGTCAATATACGACGTACACTAATTCTGATGGAACTTTTGAGTATACTTTACCAAAGGGTAAGTACCTGAGTGCCGATGAGACCATTAATGGATTTGCAGCTTATTATGATAGGTCCAATAGTGATTCGTGGTTTCAGACAAATGAAGCGCAAGAATCAGTTGATGGAGTGAGTGAACCAGGAGTCATTAATCCTTACGAACCCCAGACACCTGGAACTCCCGACCCTGATCATCCTGATCAGACTTATCCAAGTAACGTTGATGCTGGTGATCAGGTATCCGGTAAGAATAATCCAGCCAATAATAATCCTCCGGCAATGTTAAGACTGGATGCTGTTCCTCAAAGCATGCAATTCAACATGGAAGGGAAGAACTCAACCCCATCAAATGGGCGTGTAGCTGTTCCCATTTCACAAGACGGAACCTCATTAGCTTATAATCCTAATAGTTCCGATCCGGGAATCTTTACGCAGTTTACTAACTCCGCTGGAAGCGAAATGAATGATGTGGGCTGGGGCCTTACAGTCACGGCTCAGTCAGGTTCAGCTCAGAATAACTTGTTAAATAATGCTTCACTTGATTTAGGTGGATCCTCTTTAGGTGATGGGTTCTTACAGGAACTATCCCTCAATCAGGATAAGAGTATGCTAACGTGGAATAAGACCGGAAACAATCTGGAGAACACGATTAACTTTGATGGACAAGCCACTCCGATTGTTTCAAGTTCAAACGTTGACTTGGATAACTCTACTTATCAAGCGTTCTGGAATTTGGCTAACGTTAAATTGAATCTTGATGAAAATGTTTTGAAAAATAATAATGCGGGTTTAGGTGGTAATTCACAAAATGCAAGTGGAACCTTGACTTGGAACTTATCACATGGACCTTCAGAAGAAAATTAACCAACATAAAGACGATAATAATTGAAAGATTGTTATCGTCTTTTGTACATAAGCAATTAATTAAAATATTGGGGTTGATTGATAATGAAAGTAAGCAAAAAATTAGCGATGATAGGGTTGATCGTGATTGCAAGTGTTCTCATGATTGTGATGCTGGATCCAACTACTCATGCTGACACCCAGAATCAGGTTCCCCTTGAGGTTTTGCCACAGTTAAACGGAGTTAAGGGACAGCAAAGGGGTGCCAATTATTTTGATATTAAGGCATCTCCAGGCATGAAGCAGCAACTGAAGGTCCAATTGATCAACCGTAGTACTAAGATGCCCTTAAAGGTAAAATTAGGGGTTAATCCAGCGACAACTTCGGGAGCACCTACAATTAGTTATGCCAATAAGGCCCCGGCAATCAACAATCATTTACAGTTTCCGATTGAACAACTGGTGACGTTTAACAAGGCTTCTGATCAGACAGTTTCTTTACAGCCGCACCAGAAACAAACCGTTACTTTGAACCTAAACGTTCCAAACGACGAGAACTTTCAGAAGTTTAACGGGACGATTCTCGGTGGACTTTACGTGGTTGAAGATAATGGCAACAAGTCGTCTTCTCCGGTTAATTCCCTGTATTCTTATTCGGTTGGAATCCAACTGAAACAAGGAAAGCAACTCGCTAACATGAAAATGAATAGCGTTAAGACGTTACCAGCTGGGAATCCGAACCTCATAAAGGTGAATTTAGCTAATGATAGGGCTGCTGTGTTAGGGAAGACCAAGATTAGAACTGATATTACTCCAATCAATAGTTCCAATGTGATGGCTTCACATACTACTGCCAATGCCATTATTGCGCCCAATAGTTCGTTTGATTACTTGGTTCCTAGACCAACGAAGAATTTGCTGAACGGTCAATACACCCTTCACCTAAAAATGACCTCAAATGATCCTCAATTTAAGACAACAAAGGTTTGGAATTTTACGCATAACTTTACCGTTAATAATCCCGTCTCGGCGACTAACTCAGGTAGGAAAACAGTTGCTAAGAGCATCTTTTGGCTTGTTATGTTAATATTGTTATTAGGTATCATTGGAGCATGCATTTACTTCTTCTTTGTTGGAAGAAAGCAGGATGAAATCTAACTTTGAAAATATAAGCAAGCCTCCAAGTGTCTATATCTGAGTTTATTTAATGACATTTGGTTCGTTAAATTTTAGTGTAATATCTCTGAATTACTAGTATCCTTAAATTATTAGAATAAAGGAAGAGTGATTTTTTGGAAAAAGCAACAAAGAAAAACATTTTTTTATTTGCGATCGGAATCATTGTAGTGGTTGCTGGCTTTTTGTTTATTGAATTTGGAATTAACGTTGATGGCGTTAAGCAACATGATCATACGCCCATTTTATTTGTATCTGATTTAAATAAAACTTCTAAGGCTGCCAATCATTTGACGGTGACTTCTAGTCGCGAGGGTGGCGAATATGCTATGAAGATTAACGTTTATCCGGATGGTAAGATCTACTATCATCCCAATGGTGATGTTCATGCTAAGTACCCGATCATTAAGGTTAATTTCAATGATAATACCGCTTCTACAGTGGTTCAGGCGAAGTGGTTAAACGAAATTTTAGTTCATTTGAATCATAAGTATCGTTATCAGCAGTACAATGCCCTGGGCTTTGGCTCTGGAAGTTTAACGGTTTATCAAAATGCCGTTTCTTACGGACAGGAAGCCAATCACATGCGCTTAACGAAGTTTATTTCGATTGGTGGCCCATTTAAGGGAATCATGCCAAAACAAGATGTTATGAATCATCGTTATCCTAAGGTAAGTGAACTGCGAGACGGTTCGAAGACTTTTCCTAAGGGTGTCAGCGTTTTGAACGTCTATGGTCAGTTGAGTCGGACTAACAAGTCAGATGGACGGGTTACAACGTCATCGGCTAAGGAACTCAAAAAATTGGTTCCAGGATCTGATTATCAAGAAATCAAGGTTAGTGGAAAGGCTGGACGACACAGTAAGCTGTTGAGTAATCAGATGGCTTCACGGATTATCGAACGATTCTTGTTCGCTGAATAATAAAAGATAAAAAAGCGGAAGCACTTCATTGTGAAGTGCTTCCGCTTTTTACGTTTCTAATTAAAGTTGATTAACGACGCCTTTTTCAACAGCACGGCTCAATGCCTGCAGTTCGTTAATTTTGGACTCAATAAGGTATTGGCCTTTGACCTCACTCTTGTCCTTGGCGTCTTGTAATTGTTGATCTAAGAATTGAATTTGTTTATCGATATAATCAGTAAGTTTCATATTATTCGCTCCAATCTATTCTGTTTTCCACTTACATCCTACCAGATCTGAACCCGTTTATCAGGTTTTAAGTACATCTTATCTTCAGATGTTACGTTAAAGGTCATGTAAAAGTCATCCAGATTTTTGACCTGAACGGATGCTCGAAGTGGGGCGGGAGCGTGAACGTCAATTGATAGTAACAGGTTTTGGTATTCTGGAGTGGCTTTCATGCGCCAGATTCGACCCCAGTTAGTAAAGAATTGATATAAATCAGGATCAGTGTCATTTTTAGCGGCTTCCTCAGCACAGCTAAGTCCACCAGCATCAGCAATATTTTCAGAAACCGTCAATTTTCCGTTAACTTTTCCGCCAGCAAATGGAATACCGTTGAATTCATCAATCATCTTTTGAGCTAGTTTAGCAAAATGTTCGTGGTCCGATTTGGTCCACCAGTTGTTCAGATTGCCATACTGATCGAACAAGGAACCGTTGTTATCAAAGGCATGTGAGATTTCATGCGCCATCACGGCACCGATACCACCATAGTTCGCACTCTCTGGTTGATCAAGGCTGTAGAATGGTGCTTGTAGGATGGCAGCTGGAAAGACAATGATATTCTTAAAGGGATGGTAATAAGCGTTCACGGTGTTGGCACTCATTTCCCAGCGTTCTTTTTCCACTGGTTTATTCCACTTTGAGAACTCGTACTGGTTAGCAATCTTCTCAAAGTCGAGGAGATTACTTAAAACCGTACCACCATCTTTTTCCTCCGTTACGTGGAACTTCTTGTACAAAGGATCAAGTTCATCAGGATATCCGACCTGAACACCAAGGGTTGAAAGCTTTTTGATGGCCATTTTCTTAGTGTCCTCACTTAACCAATCATTGTTAGTAAGGCGATTCTTGTAGACGTTAATCATGTTGTTAACCATTTGATGAACGTCATCCTTTGCTTTTTCACCGAAGTACTTCTTTCCGTAGTAGTCACCGATGACTTGGTCGAAAGTGCCAGAAGCAAGGTAGTAAGCTGCCTTTTTCTTGTTAGTGGCTTCCTTCTTACCAGAAAGAGCTCGACTGTACGTTCCACCAGTTACTCGGAAATTATCTGAAAGGGCTCCACTGTAGCCATTAATGGTCTTAACAAGCATCCAATCCTTCATGAGCTTAAAGTGTGAGGAGGTAAGAAGTTCAGACAAATTTTCAAAGAATTGAGGTTCGGTCACAATGATCTTTTCGGGGAGGGCACCAACGAGTTGGTTAATGGCTTCCTTTAGGTTTAATACGTTGGTTGATTTGGCCAGTTGATCAGGACTTTCAGGATTATACATCTTACTGTAATCCGCAGCTTCCTCGGCTGACTTAACGTTAGGGGCAATTAAACGATCAAATTCAACCGCATTTTCAACGATGTTTTTGCTATCTTCTTCACTGTATCCGGCCATTTCGAATAACTCGGTAGTCATTTTAATGAAGATTGGCATTAGGGTCTTAGCGGCCGCGTTATCCTTTTCATAGTAAGTCTTGTCGGGCATGAATAAGGAAGGACCGCTCGCAAAGAGGGCGTTAACTTTAGCATTCTTCATGTCAGGATCAAGACCAAGTGAAAATGGGGTCGGAAGGCCAGAGAGAATCCAGTCGGGAAGCTGGGCGTTTAAATCATCGTAGTTATTAAGATTGGTAATGCGATCAAGGACCGGTTTTAAGGGTTTCACGCCATCTTCGTCACGTTTTTTAAAATTGGTGGTCATATTATAGAATTTTTTGTACTCTTCAAGTTCAGGAGAGGCGGCGGCTAACTTGTCGCTCTGAAGTTCTGCTGAATCTTTCATCAGAGTTTTATCAATATCATCAACTAAATCCATGAATCCACCAGTTGAAGAGTGATCAGATGGAATCGTAGCCTGTTTAATCCACGAACCGTTGATGGCATCATAAAAATCATCTTTTAGTTCGGGTTTATTAATTGGAAAAGCTTTTTTTGTCATAGTCATTGTCCTTTCGAAACTTTTATCATAACTAAATGGTATCAAAAAAGTCTCGCAAACGACATTCACGAGACTTAATTTTACTGATTATTTATTTTTAAGATCTTCAATGGAGTTAATGTTCTTCATGTACTTTGGAACGGCTAAACCAACTTTAGCCTTATCGATACTAGTACCGACAATTTCGACATTGTTCTTATATTTCTTGTACATTGGTCCCATCGTTGTTGGTAACCAACCAGCAGTTGAAGCATCAGCAGACCCAGTGGAAAGAGCAGTCCACATTGGTTGAGCTTCCATTGCAGAAAGAGTTGGTTTGTAACCCTTCATTCGAAGTAATTGAGCTACCACGTTAGAAGATGATAATTCTGAATCCCATGAAACAAGGACAAGTCTAACGGGTTGACCATGTCCCTCGGGAACACCGTTAAGCCATTGTTTAACTTGTTCAGGATGATTTGCTAAGAATTCTTTGGAAGCTTTTTCAGCATTTTCACCCTTATCAATCTTGAACATGACCTCATCCATCATTTCATCGTTCCAGTGGAACTGTTTAAGTAATTTAACAGCTCCAGGGTTCTTTTTCTCAAATCCCTTATGAATTAAGGTTTGAATGTGTTCAGCCTTACCATAGGTATTCTTTGGATCTTTTAAGAATTTGATTGGATACTTTTGAAACATCCAATGAGGTGTCCAACCAGTAATGACGATTGGTTGTTTATACTTAAGTGCTTTATTTAGGGATGAAAGCATCGCAGCAGTTGAACTAGCTTGAAGTTGCCACTTAGCTTTCTTTAATCCATAAGTTTGAAGAACTTTAGTTGTAGATGCCATTTCACCGGCACCGGAATCAATTCCAGTTATTGTGTAGTTAACTTGTGGCCCAACTTTTGCGTTAGGGTTGTACTTTGGTGGATTTACACTACATGCGGTTAAAGTTACCGCTAGAAGTAACGCGGAAGTGATTCCGAGAATCCATTTGGTAAATTTTTTATTCATTATTCGTTAGATCCTGCATCAGTTTTATTGGCACCACCAAGGCCTTTACTGATTTTATCAAGGACAATTGCGAGAATAACGATTGCGATACCAGCAGCAAAACCAGTACCAACGTCATTTCTACCAACGGCGAAGTATACGGCTTCTCCAAGTCCTAAGGTTCCAATCATTGAAGCAATAACAACCATTGAAAGGGCCAGCATGATTCCCTGGTTAATTCCAGACATAACGGTTGGTTTTGCGAGTGGAAATTGAACTTTGAAAAGTTTTTGCCATGCTGTACAACCGAATGATTCTGAAACTTCGAGGTATTCACTAGGTACTTGTCTAATTCCAAGGTTTGTCATGTTGACAATTGGTGGAATTGAGAAGATTACTGAAGCAAACACACCAGGAACTTGACCGATTCCAAACAAGGCAACGGCAGGGATCAAGTAAACGAAGGCTGGCATCGTTTGTAGAAATGACATGATGGGACTAACAATGGTTTCTACAATCTTACTTTTGGCCATCCAAGTTCCAAGTGGAACCCCAATGATAACAATTAAAAGACAAGTTGTAAGAACCAAATCTAAGGTCTGTGTCATATCACGCCAGTAACCCTGGTTCCAAATTAATAGAAAACCTAGTAATTCAAAGAGCATGAACCCCCAATGTTTGGTTTTTCTGAATAAGAACCAAGTTCCAAGTAGGATAATCGCAATAAATAGCCAAATGGGAATAATGTCAAAGACCCATTGGATTCCATTCATCACAGCATTCAAGAAAATTGTAATTGCATTAAAGAAACCAGCAAATCCAGTTAACCAAGTAAAGAAAGCGTTCACCCATTTGGCAATTGGAATTGCACCAATGCTAGCAATTGATAATAAACTATTCATTAGTCATCTGCTCCTTTCGTTGCCATGGCATCAAGAACGGCACTTCGAAGAATAATTCCTTGCAAGTGTTTTTCGTCATCAACGACTGCGTATGGAATTGGTGATTTAGAAATTGCGTTGAACAAGTCACCAATTGGAGTATTGGGAGCAGTTGTTGGCACATCAGTCTTAAGGGCGGTGTGAAGATCCTTTTCGTTCTTATCAATCATTTCGTTGGCGTCATCAGCATCGACAATTCCCACGAAATGATTATCGGAATCAACCACGAAGATACTTGAAATCTGATCTTCCTTCATGCGACGAAGGGCCAACTTAGGACCATCCTTGTCAATGTTAACGGTGTTTGGTTTAACCATTACATTGTAGGCAGTTAAAATCTTAGAACGATCAACATTTTCGATAAATTTCTTAACGTATTCATTTTTAGGATGATCAAGTAAGTCTTCAGGGGTATCAACCTGAATGACGTCACCATCGTGCATCATCATGATTCGATCACCAACTCGTAGTGCTTCATTTAAATCATGACTAATAAAGATAATGGTTTTGTGTAGTTTACGTTGTAGTTCCAATAGCTCATTCTGCATTTCACGACGGTTCAATGGGTCAAGGGCTGAGAAAGCCTCATCCATCAGGAGGATATCCGGATCGTTGATAATGGCACGAGCCAAACCAACACGTTGTTGCATTCCACCGGATAGTTCGCCTGGATAACTGTCGTCATATCCGTGAAGACCGACCATTTCAAGTGATTCATGGGCCTTTTTGTCGCGTTCTTCTTTCTTAACGTCTTGAACTTCAAGTCCGAAAGCAGCATTTTCAAGAATGGTTCGGTTAGGAAGTAATCCCAATCCCTGAAAGACCATACTCATTTTCTTTCGACGAAGATCGAGCAATTGTTTCTTGTCAAACTTCATGATGTCTTTTCCATCCAAATAGATGGCGCCAGACGTTGGATCAATTAAACGATTGAACATCCGTAACATGGTTGATTTACCTGAACCAGATAATCCCATGATAACGAAAATCTCGTTATTTTTGATTGAGAAGGTCGCGTTATCAACACCGACAGTGCTACCAGTCTCATCAAGAATTTGAGCCTTATCTTCTCCTTTAGATAAAAGTTCTTGTGCTTTTTTAACATGAGGACCAAAGATCTTTGTAATATGATTAACTTTGATTTTTTCACTATTATTTTGAGTCACAGAACTCCTCCTTTCGATTAACATCTTCATTAAAAACAAAAATATCTACGTTAACCAACTTAACAATTTGAAAGGTATATGTCAAATTATCTACCATTTGGAAATAGCGGCACGTCGGTTTTTATAGCCTCTATACTCCTACTCTGATATAGGTTTACCGTAATGTAATTTTATCTAAAAATTAATGTTAAAAGTTGGGAACTATGTTAGAAGAACTGTCCGATCCCATAATGGATAATCATGGTGATAATTCCAACGATGACGTTTCGAATCACGGCGATCTTGACCAAGCCGTTTCCGAGTTCTGCACTCAGAAATCCAGTGATAGCAACGGCAATGATAACGGCAATAATGGTTCCGGGCCACTGAAGGCCAACTGGAAGGAGGGTCATTGCTAATAAAGGAAGGATCCCGCCAAGAGAGGCCGAGCATAGAGAAGATAGGGCCGCACTCCAGGGACTCAAATACTTTCCTAATTGAAGGTCATATTTCACACTTACGACGGTCTCTAAGGGTTTCTTTGAAAGAAGGTCCTTAGCGATTGCTGTGGCCGTTTTTTGACTAACTCCTCGGCCCACATAAAATTTGATTACACTTTGAAGTTCTTCATTAAAGTTGGTTTTAAGTAACTTACTTTCGGTTTTGACGGCCGCTTGCTCGGTATCACGCTGAGAACTAACGGAAGCATACTCCCCACCAGCCATCGAAAAAGCGCAGGCGAGTAAGTCAGACAGTCCAGCAATGAAAATGGTAAGGGGATTAGTAGTGGCAACCGCCACTGAGAAGAGGACACCCACGACGGTCAAAATCCCATCGTTTGACCCAAGGACTCCGGCTCGTAGGTTATTCAGTTTTTCATCCATGGTATTGTCATTGTTATCTTTGTGATCTTTCTTAAAATGAAAACTCATCTAGCGTCCCTCCTTAAAATACTAACCCGACTAAACGACCAACAAGGTATGCGACGGTCATGGTGACTAATCCAGAGATGACATTTCGTATTAGTGACTTAGTCCGATTAGCATTTCCTAGAACGGCAGCTACGTATCCGGTAATTGAAAGTGCCAAGATGATGGCAAGATAAGTTCCAAGAACCCGGTATTGGGCTGGGGCGACAAAGATGGTGACTAAGGGAAGAATTGATCCCGTGGGAAACGAAATCATGGAAGCAATTGCGGCAGCGTACGGACTGGTAAAATCTTTTCGATCAAACGAGTATTTTTCCCGTACGACTGTCGTTAACGCATCTTCTTGCATCATTTCGGAAGTGGCTTTTTCTGCCAATTCAGGAGCCATTCCCGTTTTGAGGTACTTATTTTTCACAAAATTAAATTCACCATCATAATCGTTGGCAAGACCGCGTTTTACAAAATCGATGGCCTGTCGTTGTGAGTCCTTTTGGGTGTTGACTGAAACGTATTCTCCCATTGTCATTGAAACCGTTCCGGCTAGCATTCCCGCCAAACCAGAAATCAGGATTGCCCAGTTACTCGTTGACGCTCCAGCGACACCTAGGACAATCCCTGCGACTGATAGGATACCATCATTAGCACCCATGACACTTGCCCGCAAAACGTTGATTTTCTGCGCAAGTGATGTTTTCTTTTTTGCCATAATTAACTCCTCCAGTTTATAATGATTATAATATAGCTCAACTACTATTTTACCGCAATCTCTTGATCTAGTAAACATGAATGATAAATTATGCACAAAAAAAGCATCATGACAAACGTCATAATGCTTAATTCTGAAATAAAATTAGTTTTTTAGTGATGCTTTTGGCATTTCGACTACTCTTTTGTTATTACTCTTACCCTGATCTTGCTTAGGTTCTTGAGCGTTCTTTTTAGCCTGGCATTCTTTACAAGTGCCGTGAACTTCGACGTTTGAGACTGATGGATCAAATCCAACTTTCTTAGTGGCGTCTTGGAGTTCTTCGTCGATCTTCTTGAATTTAGGATCATCGATATCAATAATCTTACCACAAGTGTCACAAATGGCGTGAAAATGGGGATGACTGTAAAAGTCATAACGATATCCGCCATCTGGGTTTGGTAATTCAATCACAATCCTAAGCTTTTTAAATAAGCGCAGGTTATTGTAAACGGTTGCCATACTAAGGTTGGGGAACGTTTCTTCCAAGAAATGGAAGATCGTCTCAACTGAAGGATGGTTGTTGTGATCAATTAGGTACTTCAAAATAATTTGACGTTGTGGGGTAATACGAACATTATTGCTTTTCAAAATGTCCATAGCTTTCCCATAAGCTTCTTTCTTCTCTCTATCATTCATAAATATGCACTCCCATACATTATAATGTTACTCTTTTATTTCAATAATCATTCTAGTAGCTTATGGAACACAATTCAACTGAAATTACTGAAATAATTGAAATCTAGAGGATTTAGCTGATTTAGCGATTTGGGAGAATCCTAAAGTTTTTATTATACTCATAAGATTATGTTGGTTGTTATTTAATAGGAGAGAAATACTATATTGTTTTAATTCTTTAAAAGTAAATTGTATCATATGGTCAAACAATTCGCTGATAAAATCCGGAGCAATCCCAACTTCAAAAATAAAGTTAAATTGGGGTTCATTATTGGCTAGGTTGGTGATGGCAAAAATTCCCAACAAGACTTGGGTTTGCTTGTCTTTGACTGCCCAAATTAAAGCTTGGGATTGCATGATTTGGCGCATGTCATCGTTTACAAGGTCAGCGGTCCTTGATGCATTGTACTCACCGTCAAGACGAACGTTGGCAATGGTACGACCGTTTAATAATTGAGTAATTTGCCCCAAACTAGTAGTGGTTAACCAATCTAGCTCAAGATGAGCAGTAAAAATAGGGTGGTAACTTTCAAATTTAGTCATGACTTTCTCCCTTCAAATGGTTCCAGAATTGGTGGAGATCATTTTCTAATTCACGTGGACTATGAGCAATGTGATAATTTTTCCATTGCGGTGGGTAAAGATTCGTGTATCTTTTTTGGGTAAATCTTTGATCCATCAATACGATAACACCTTGATCATGTTTTCCACGGATTAGGCGCCCAGCTGCTTGAAAAACGTGGTTTAATCCAGGAAGTTGATAGGCATATTCAAACCCGTGACCGTTCTTGGCGTCAAAGTAATCACGAATAAGGTTGGTTTCCGAGTTAAGTCCCGGAAGGCCTACCCCGACGATTCCAACGCCGATTAATTTATCCCCGACAAGGTCAATTCCCTCCGAAAAGATGCCACCTAAAAGGGCAAACCCCACCGTCGGTTGATCATCGGGATGATCGAACTGGTGAATGAAGCGAGAGCGGGCTTGATCGTCCATCCCTGACTCTTGTTTGATGGTGTGAATGGTTGGATGTTGTTTGATAAATTCAGCGTAGATTTTTTCAAGGTATAATCCAGATGGGGCAAAAATGAGATAGTTACCCTTCTTGGCAGTCACCATTTGATTAATGGTAGCGACAATTTTGGCAATGCTTTGGTCCCGGTTTCGGAACGTAGTGTTAATGTATGAAGTCACAATAATGGACTGGTTTTCAGGGGAAAAAGGAGATGGTAGTTCGTACTTTAGACTGTCGGGTTCGTCACCTAAAACCTTAGCGTAGTAGTCCATTGGTGAGAGGGTGGCTGAAAATAAGACGGCTCCACCACCTAATTTGAGAGTCTCGGCTAAATCATGGCTGGGATCCATACAAAAGAGGCGCACGGTAACATTTTTTCCATCCAGTAAGATGCGAACTTTATAATTAGGACCAAAATATTCGCTAATTTTAAGGTATCCGGTGCACTGAAAGAAAAAATCGAGTACAACGTCTAAGTCGTCACTGTCATCCTGTTTGGCAATCCATTTTCGCATTACTTTAACTAGGTTAGTAACCGCCTTTGTAAATTTATCGAGGGGATCATCAGTGGCCGTTTCAAAGATGTGATCATCACGCAATGGCTTAGCGACCGCATTAAACTGACGTTTGAGTGAACGGAGCTTGGTTAACACCTTTTTATTTGATTCCCTCTCCCTTGAAATGATTTTGATAACGTCGGCTAGCGAACTAGACGATAGTTCAGTTGAATACATCTCGCGGGAACGATCCACGAGGTTATGAGCCTCATCGATTAAATAAAAGTTACGATAGTCTTGAACCTCAAAGAAACGTTGCAGGTGAACCTGAGGATCAAAGAGGTAGTTATAGTCACCGATGATTACATCACAAAAAAGACTTGTATCAAGAGAAAATTCAAATGGATCCAACGTGTATTTTTTCGCATACTTTTCTATGATGTCACGCGTAATCTGATGATTGTGACGCAAAAGATCCTTTAAGGCGGGCTTTAAGCGATCGTAGTAGCCAATCATATAGGGATTATCTTCAGGAGCCTGGTCTCGTTCTTCTTCAAACATGATTTGGTCCTTGGCAGTGAGAGTGATACTTCTTAACCGCAGTCCCTTGTCACTCATGAGTCGAATGGCATCTTCAGCGACTCTTCGGGTGCTCTGCTTAGCCGTTAGATAAAACACCTTGGAAATAAGGTCGTTTCCCATGGCTTTTATGGTAGGGAAAAGAGTTGAAATGGTTTTTCCCGTCCCAGTGGGCGCCTCGGCAAACAGGTGCCGATGGGTCACAACCGTCTTGTAAACGGCGGCAGCTAATTCATGCTGACCGTCACGGTATTCCTTGAATGGAAATTGGAGCTTTTGGGCGGTAGTGTGTTTTTCTTCATCTAATTGATCTTTAAGTTTAAGCCACTCACTGAATTCTTTGATTAAATTGTTAAAGAAACTTTCCGCATCTGTAAATGTAATTGATTGTTCTTTTTGGGTGGTTTCTTCTTCAGGAGTTTGAACGTAGGTGAGCCGCATTGTTACGGTTTTGATTGCTGGATTTTCGTTCATAAGTAAGTAGGCGTAAGCCTTGACTTGTCCCCAGTAGAGAATCATTTTATTTTCAGGGATGTCTTGAAATTCGATGTCAGAGGTTTTGATTTCTTCAATGACAGCTGAATCATCGTTGAGGATTACACCATCAGCTCGACCATGCACCAGGAAATCATTGTGATTTACTTGAACCGCTTTTTCAAGGTAGTATTCTTTTTGGTAGTCTTTTGGTCGATTCTTTTGGAGTTTGTGGTGGATCCTAGTGCCAGCCTGAGCCGTGTTTAAACTACTTAAACTACTATTGAGATCGCCACTTCTTAGTAAGAACTCAACGAGATCTCTGACTCCAACTTTGTTCACTATTTCCACCTCCATTTTTCCATAAAAAAACAACTTCAAGCGAAGTTGTTTTATTCCTCACGCCAACGATTGAACTCGTCCGCGTGTGATCCTAAGTAATTCATTGCTTCTTTAGTTAACCGGTCAACCTCGGGCTTGGCTTGATCCGGCATCACGTGATAAAAGTTGCAGACGTATCCTTCGGCGATGTTTTCGTATTGTTCTTTGCGACCGTATCCGGCGTCATTGAACAGTTTATCTAAACCCTTGACGTCATCTTTGCCTGCTTCGTAGATTTGCTGAGCTAAGTTAGTTTTATTTTCTCCTAACATTGTGGCAGCGTATTTAATGATGAAATCGTTCATATCAATAATGATGTTTTGACGTTGCTTACGTTCAATTTTTTTCTTCGACATATTTTCACCTCAGTCTCATTTTAAAGCATTCATGGTATAAATGAAAATAGAAAGTAAAAGCTTAAAAAGAACGCAAAATTTATGTTATGATAGGCGCACTAATCTTGGTCGAATCCTTACATGTGATAAGATTAAACTGATGTTACTAGAGAAGTAGGTGATAATTTGAATAATTCGGTTGATCAAGTTGTCAAAGACTTGAGGTATTCGATGAATAATAATTTATTGGTAAATTTGACCCAACAAAACACCACGGTTTTTTATACCGGGGTCGTGGTTGCCCTTGATGCTGCTGGAGCCATTCTAATTACGTACGATGACTACGGATTAGCTAACGGACTGGTATATGTAGTTTATGGTGACATTGACGACATTGATTTTCAAAGTGAAGACTTGACCAAGATGGAAGGTCGGATTCGGATGTCACGCCAACTAAAGTTGAACGGGACGAAACAGGAAGTAATGAAGCTTAATTCGAAGAATGATCTGCTAACTCAGATTTTGGGAAATTCCTTTGTTGACCAGCAAGCTATCATGGTGGTGACTCAGGACGGCAATTCCGTTGAGGGTTTTATTAATTCGTTGTCAGACTTTGAATTTTCGCTTTCCGTAATTGATAAGTTTGATAATGAGAACGTGACACACAAGACCATTATTAAGCCATTGGTTCGATCCGTTGAGTTTTTGGGAACGGAATTAAAATTATTGACGGATTCCAAGTCGGTGTTATTTGCTAAACACATTGATCCCCAAGTAGTAGATGGCCAATTAGCGATTGAAGCTAACCTCTATTCCGCGATGGAAACCGGGAGACGGATTGTGATGATTCCTAAGATTCATTCCGATCTCTTCTTTATTGGTCAGATTCGGGCGGTTAATTCAGATTCAGTAATCTTTTCGTTGGTCGATATGATGGGACGATTTGGCGGTTATGAATTAATTAAAATTGATGAAATTGATAAGTTAGTGATTAAAAGTGATTATTTGCGTTTGATTAATCACTTTGTCTCCATTAATTCAGCCAACGGCGTTTTCGTTCAGCCAGTTTTAAATAATGATCGGAGTTTTGATGCAACGGTCAACTTGTTTGCCGCTACGATTGAGATGGCCATCAAGTTTCAACGAGTGGTTCGCATTAAAATGAATGACGGACAATCGTACCTCGGTTTTCCCGTAAAGTACGAGCGGGGACAGGTTACGGTTCAGATTGTTGATAAAGCTAAATTATTTGTCGTAAATAACCAACTGATTAATTTAAATGATATTGATGAGATTGCCTTTGGCTATCTTGATTCGTATCTAATTGAACAACAAATTGGATAAAAAAACGATGACTTTCATGAAAGTCATCGTTTTTTACTTGTTATGAACAATAAACTGTTTAATTATTTTAACTTCATCCTGAGTTGGTTGAACTTGCATACTCTTGATGGCGTGAAATCTTTCCACGGTCATATGTAAGTCAACTGCCATCTGGTTATCAGGAATATCATGTTTTTCTTGGAATTTAATCAGATCAGTTGCTACTTGACTAAATTCTTCACCAATTTTCATTTTGTTTCCTCCTCTACTTCTCTTACTTGAGTCCATTATACATTAATTTATTTAATTGAGACAAAGAATACTAAAGGAGAAGTAGGATCGCTTGAAGTAAAATTACGTTGAAAACGAAGACCAGCCAGTCTACCATCGTAATTTTAACCGGTTCATAAAAAGTTCGTGACTGACCCTCAACGAATCCATGCGATTCCATTCCTTGCGCTAGGTTTTCCGACCACCGAATGGCTGACAAAATGGCCCTAAAGTATAGGGTAGGTGACCACCAGTGTAACTTAACGCCGCGCATTAAACTTGCGGTTTTGATTTTATTAACTTCGGCCTGAATCTCAGGAAGAAGGTTGAACGCTGCCATGACACCATAAACGAACTTGCTTGGAAGATGGAGATTCTGTTCAAGTGAATTGACTAACTCATAGAGCTTGGTTGTTAAAGTGAATGCTGCTCCATAGATCACGTAGACGTAGATTCGAGTGAAAAGGAGGATCCCGGCGTGGCTACTCTTAGCGTACAAGACTTGCGAAATAAGGAGCCCAATGGCAGGGATCACCGCAATCAGGAGGATCCACAAAAGACGCTTTAATTTAACTCGTTTAACTAAAAGGTAGAGAAGCCCCACTACGATTAAAATCACGTTGCCAACAATACTGTTAGTAAATGATACTTCGAGTGCAATGATCAGGACTAAGATGAATTTTAGACTAGGATTCATGAACGTCCTCCTTATAAGTCAAGCGGTGATTAGCGAGTTCGATGTAAAAATCAGCGTTGTCCACCAATTCAGTCTGTTGATGAGAAGCAAAAATGATGGTTTTGCCAGCGTGGGCCTCGTCTTCAAGCAACCTTGAGATAATCGTGGTTGATTCTTGATCAAGTCCGGCAAAGGGCTCGTCCAACATGAGAATGGGAGCGTCTCTGATTAACATGATTACGATTTGCAGTTTCTTTTTTTGACCGCCACTAAGTGAGTAGACAACTCGATCGGTGAGTTGATCTAAATGGAGTTCTTCCATTAGATCATTGATCCGATCATCCGTCCAATTCTTCGTAATGGCGTTCTTTTTGGCCAATTGAATCTCATCATTAATGGTAATGGTCAAAAATTGGTCTTCTGAATTTTGGAAAACAAGATTTTCGTATCGCATGAGAAATGGGAGGGATGACTTCTTGATGTTGCGATTAAGGATCTTGACGACCCCGTTATAAGAGTGGAGGCGTGATAAGGCTTTGAAAAAAGTTGATTTACCACTCCCGTTCTTCCCATTTAGGTAAGTGATGCCAGGATACAAATCAATGTTTTCTGGTTCAATTAAGTTTTGGTTGCCATCGGTCATGGAGAAATTGAGTAGATTAATAATGGGATCATTGTCCGACATGATCTTGTATTCAATCTCTTTGTCAGGATGGTGTGGAAGACGGTTCTTAATTTGCTTAACCGGAATTGGTTTGACGGAATCGTTTTGAACGTTAAAGAAGTGATCGGCGATCCCAATGTAATCGCTCAAGTTATGATCGGAAATGATGATGGTCCGATTGTGTTCTTCCTTAAGTTGAACGAGTCGCCTGATGATGTCTTTCTTACTTTCGAAGTCGACGTTACTAAAAGGTTCGTCGAGGAGAAGAACGGGACGTTTCATGGCAACTGTCACTGCTAAAGCAACTTTTTGCTTCTCACCCCCAGATAAGGTTGAAATGGTCCGATTTTTAAGACTGCTGATTCCACAAAAGGCTAGAGCATCATCGATGCGATTAGGCATTTGAGCGGGATCGACTTGTAAGTTTCCGAGGGCGAAGATTAGTTCTTCTTTGACGGTTTTCATCGCAAACTGGTGGTTAGGATCCTGAAACAGCATGGCTGTCTTTTCATCCATATCAATTTTTCCACTCATTTCACCCTTACTATACTTGGGATACAGTCCCGCAATCAGTTTCAAGAGCGTGGTCTTCCCACTTCCAGTTGGACCAAATAGTAAGTTCATACTATTTGGCTCAAACTTTAAATTAATTTGATTTAAGATTTTATCCTGTTCAGGATATGAAAATGATAGATCTTTGATGTTTATCATCATTTATTCTCCATAAAAAAAGACGTCCAAACCGCGAGTGGGAGAACGTCCAGCTGATGTATTTAACAAGCTTAGTTATATATTTCCTGCGCTGGTATTGTCCAAGTCAGGTTCAACGGGTATGATCTCAGCCACTCGGCACCCCAATGTTTAATTTAAGTTTAGTATATCAAATATGGCATAAAAATCAATTTTCAATTAGAATAGGGGAGATAGGAAAAATAGAGCGGAGGATACTTTCATGAATTCATGGTGGAATCTTGTAGGTGTAATTGCGTGGTTAATTGTTTTGGTAGTTTTAATCCTTGTGATTAAAAACATTCGTTCACGCCGAATTAAAATGATCGTCCAAGATAAAAAGACTTTTGAATGGCGAAATTTGCTGATCTCAATCGGTGAAATCGTTGTTTTCTTGGTTTTGCTGGCTTTGATGGTTTACACGACCTTCTTTAGAAACATTACCAAGACGAACAACCGGAACGTTGTTACCACGACGCAGGTGGAACCATTGATCATTCAAAGTGATGAGCACGGTTCTTATTACGTGAAGGTGGAAGGAAACAAGGGTCCAATTCAACAGTATTCGTTCTGGTTAAAGAACGTTAAGTATCAGCTTCCAAGTACTAATGCACAAGTGGTTACGACGCGTGGTAATGCTGAAGTTACCGGGCGCAGTTACAAATTGAATCGCAAAAACATTAAATTAAATGACCAGCACTTCCAGAATGCATGGGCCAAGGTGGTTACCTTGACATATAAAGGGAACTTCTGGAATGGTTTGGGAATGCATGCCGGGAAAGATGCCAACCAATTCATTTTGATTCGGGTTCCTAATAAGACGTTCGTGCAGAGAAATAAATAATTATTTAACCACCGATGTTTACGGACCGGTGGTTTTGTTTAAAGATGGAGGAATTGAAATGAGTGCAAAGATTCCAGAGACGATGGATGAAGTTAAAAACTTGTGGGATGAGCTCAAAAAAGAAGGTAAGGACATTACACTTGATGAGTTGATCAAAAGTAACGTCCAAGATTTAACCCAAGCCTACCTGGATTCAGCTGAAGAAGGTCACTATGATTCGGCTAAGTTGGTTAATGATCAAACCATTGCGTTTGTTAGCATTACCGGGAGAACGATTGGAAAGTATGTTACCAAGGGTACCAGCCTGGTTGATGACTTTAAAAATAACTCTTTAAAGCTAGAGTTAGACTTAGAAGCGGCCGCAAATAAAGTCGCAAATAAATAATTTACTTGCAATTTACTGTGTTTATCGATAGCATAGTATTTGTTAAGCGCCCTTAGTGTAATGGATAGCACATGAGATTTCGGTCCTCATGATCCGAGTTCGACTCTCGGGGGGCGCATTTATTTTAGCTTCAAGACATTGATGTAACCAGTATTTGAAAAGCAATTGGTCTCTATTTGGTTTCAGTTAATAGGAAGGGCTGACAAAATTCTTAAAACTGGTATACTTATTTAACGGAGATTAAGTCGCAAAGAAGCCTCACTACTTTTGGGTAGTGGGGCTTCTTTTGTGTTTATAGTACTTTTTCATAAATAGTAAATCATTAATAGAATAAATATATCATAATTTAAATTGTTTTAGTGAAATACTTGTAATGATTATTTTAAGTTAATTTCTGGTAAATTTTATATTGTGTATAAATTAAGTAATATGTTATTTCTTGGAATTACTTTTAAGGAAATGAATAAGTATATTCATAAAAATTATTATTTATTTAGTAAGCATTCCTGTACCAAGCTTGTTTTGACCAATTGTGATGTCGTCTTTTCTGACTTTTCCAGGATGAGCAATCTTTGACCCCCATTTCCATATTCATTTAGACCATGGCATTTTGTCATTTTAGATTTAGAACTACTACAGTTATAATTTATGGCATGCCAATCACAATCACTATGATAGAAATCCGACCAAGCACGTGGATCTTTTTCACCCCAATATTTATGATCAGAATGAGAACCATTAAATCTATTACAATGTACATGAGTATTTGTTTTTACATGTTGACCATAAGTTGTTTGTCCTTTATAACGTTTCATAGATATTTTTGATCCATTCTTCATTTTAATATTATTATCTTGATCCATTTTATTTATAAAAGTGGAAAAGTTAATGGTTTTTAAGTTTTGTGATTCAAATTTATAATTTTTTTGTGAATTAAATCTTGTATATGCTGAGATAGGTAAAGTTGATTGATCATCAGAACTAGGTAATAGTTGCTCTATTGTAATTTGACCATTATTAACAGTTTCTTTAACATTTGGATCTTGAGAAGCTATTTCATTCATTTTATTTAGTGTATTTGAATCAACGTTTGATAAATTATATGTAGATTTAACTACAGTATTACTCGTTTGCTCATTTGAATCAGATGCAAATGAGATGGTTTGTCCTCCTAAGGTAATTGTTAGCAAAGTAATTAATGACAAAAAAATATATAAATTTATGTTTTTTATACATAATAGTTCCTCCTTATCTATATTCTGATTCGTATTGTAGTAGAAATTTTTTATGTATGATACCCTAATCATGAAAATTTTAACTGAAATGAGGGATTCTGGTATGAGTAAAACTAAATGGATGATAACTGTAATAATAGGTATTCCGTTTATACTAATTGGGTATCTATTTTTGGTTATGTATCCTTGGGAATCAGTCTTAGAAACGAGCTGCGTCAAAGCACAAACTGAGAATGTGATTTCAGGATCGGATGCAACATTGAAGAAATATAGTAAAAATAAGGAGACATATAAGTATTTAAAAAGAAATAAGGGGAAACATCTAACTAAAATGACTGATAATCAATATGGTGGACATTTATTTTATAATTCTGGACTTTGGGGTAGAAAAACTATTGGTGTGACTGGAACAATTCAACAAAATAAATTAGGAAGCTTATTTTTTCCATACAAGCTAAAACAGATTTATTTAAATTAAATACAAGATCAAAAATTACCTCAAGCCTCTAAAATGTTTATATTTTGGTTTGGTGGTAAACTTTTCATGAATTAACTTTAGGAGGTAAATTTATGAGTGAAAGTGTAGTAATCTTTGGTGTTGGAAAGGGCTTTGGCTTTTCCATTGCCAAGAAATTTGGTGAAGCAGGCAAGACTCCAATTTTAGTGGCCCGGAACGCTGATCAATTGAAACAGTTTGTAAAAGATTTGAGTAACGATGGCATCATTAAGGCTGATTTCATTGTCGCAGATGTAACCGATCCCACTCAGGTAACCAATGTCTTTAGTAAGGTCAAAATGGCTTATGGAATTCCAGAAACCATGGTTTATAACGTTGGTGATAAAACTTTGGATACACCATTTTCATTGCCATTGGATCAAATTAAAGGAATTTATGACACCAATGTTTTTGGTGCTATTACAACAACACGACAATTCGTTGGTCTTTCGGATGATTCTAAGTTAAATCGGAATATTTTAATCACTGGTGGTGGAGCAGCTTTTCATCCCACAAAGGATAACGCCACTTTAGCGGCTACCAAGGCAGCTTTAAGTGATTACGCATTTTCACTTCATGATGCAGTTGAAGATGATAATATTTATGTTGGTTTGATTACCATTCAAGGGCTTTCTGGTAGTAGTGAAGAGATGCAACCAGACAACGTTGCTAAAGTCTATGTAAAGGCTGCTCAGGATCGTTCTGAAAGGGAAATTAAGTATCCAGCAAAACCGTCTGATTTTTAGGGAATCGAGGCATTAAAATGGCAGATAAAGACGCACTTCTAATTATTGACTATACTAATGATTTTGTGGATGATCAGGGATCTTTGACCGCTGGTAAGCCAGCTCAGAAACTTGATCAGTCCATTGTTGATTTGGCTGAAAAATTTAAAGATGACAATCAATTCGTTATTTTTCCAACTGATGTGCATAAAAAGGACGATCCATACAGTCCCGAAACCAAGCTTTATCCAACTCACAACGTGCGAGGAACCTGGGGTCGTCAGTTGTATGGAAACGTTGGAAAGTGGTTTGATAAGAACCAAGATTTGGATAATGTTTGGCAAATGGATAAAACCAGGTACAGTGCGTTTGCTGGGACGGATCTCGATCTTAGACTCAGGGAACGAAACGTGAAAACGTTGCATTTGGCGGGTGTCTGCACCGACATTTGTGTTTTACACACCGCGATTGCTGGATATAACTTAGATTACAACTTGGTCATTCATCAGAGCGGAGTGGCAACCTTCTCTGATTTGGGACAGAAATTTGCGATGGATCACTTCAAGAATGTTCTGGGCGCAAAGATTGTTGATTAAAATTGTCATACTGATTTTTAAAGTATATACTAAAAACAATTGAACAATTGTATGAGGGGGTGCCATTTGGCTGAGATTATACCCATTGAACTTGAACTGGTTAATACCTGCGAAAGGAATCGTGCGTATCTTTAATTAAAAATGTAATTAAGGGCTCCTCATCATTGATGAGGAGCCTTTTTGTATTGGGGATGTTAGTAATTGAGAAAAGTAAAGTTTACTGATGAATTAATAGAAAACGCAACAGAAATAATGGATCAGATCATGGATTGTGAGTATGTTGAAGGGATTAAGGTTGGAGAAGTTCCGAAATCTGCACTTATCAGATACGTTCAACAAGACGAAATGTATCTGAATGGTTATGCTGATCAATTTCAACAAATAAAAAAAGAGACAATTGATTTGAAATTGCAAAAGTTTTTAGTAATTTGTGTTAACGGAATTAGAGATGAGCATACACCACATGATGTCATGATGAGATTTATAGACATTGCCGGTAAGCAGGTTCAAGGAGTTCCCATGCTTTCAGTTACAAAAAATTATGTTAAAAGTATGCATAATGCTGTTAATACCAAGTCAATTTTGATTGGACTGAGTGCACTTGCTCCGTGTATTTGGACTTATTATGTGATTGCTTATCAGTTAAATAAAAGTGATTGCAGAAATAATCCGTTTAATGAGTGGATCAAATTTTATTTAGATCCCAGTGAAATGAAAAGTATTTTTTACTTTATTAATCAACTGGCGGAAATTCATCCTGACGAAAGAGGGCAGGCTAATATGGTGTTTCAAAGTAGCTGTCAATATGAGTTGGATTTTTGGAATACGATGTATGAAGCTTAAAGTCATGAGAGGGAGATATTATGAGTAATGAAATTAAACAATATCCAGAAGCATTAACGATTGCAGGAACAGATTCTGGCGGTGGGGCAGGAATGGAAGCAGATATAAAAACCATGCAAGCATGTCAAGTATTCAGTACCAACGTGGTTGCTGGTATAACTGCTCAGAATACCATTGGGGTTCAGGATACTTATCCACTTCCTGAGAAAATTATTAATGAACAATTTGCTTCTATCTGTGATGATTTTGACATTAAAGCAACTAAAACTGGGGCATTATTTGATGAAAGACATGTTCAATTAGTGTCGGATAACATTAAGAAGTATAAATTAGGTCAAATTGTAGTTGATCCTGTTATGGTAGCTAAGGGAGGTTCAATTCTACTTGAAGAAAGTGCCATTGAAACTTTGATTAATGAATTGATCCCACTAGCCGATTTAGTAACACCCAACTTGCCTGAAGCAGAGAAAATTACGAATCAATCGATCGAATCAGATGAAGAAGTTAAAAAAGCCGCTCGAAATATCCAGATTGCTGGTGCTAAGAATGTCATGATTAAAGGCGGCCATGGTACTAACAAGATCGTAAAAGACTATGTTCTTTTAGAAGATGGTTCTGACTTTTGGCTAACTGTAAATCGAGTCGATACAGTTCGAACCCATGGGACTGGAGATACGCTTTCTTCGGCAATTGTTTCAGCATTAGCACGTGGTGAAACAATGGAATCCGCTATCCGTTTTGGGAAAAATTATTTGGATAAAATTATTAGGAAGCCATTGATCATTGGTCATGGTAACGGCCCGTTAAATCATGGAATGTGGGAGTAATTAACATGCAGTTTAATAAGAAAGCTCTTCAAATTTATTTAGTAGCTGGAACTCAAAATTTTGCTGGCTCTGACGCTGAATTCGTAAATCATATTGAGCAAGCTTTAAGTAATGGAGTAACAGCTTTCCAATATCGTGAAAAGGGTCCAGGATCATTAACTGGTCAGAGAAAAATTGAAATGGGTAAAAAACTCCGTAAAATTACTACCAAGCATCACGTCCCATTAATTGTTGATGATGATGTGAATTTGGCAAATGAGATTAATGCGGATGGAATCCACGTTGGCCAGAGTGATGAAAGTGTTCAAAAGATAATTCACGATAATCCAAATTTAATAGTGGGGTTATCGATTAGTACCGAAAGTGAGTTAGAGTACAGTAAGCCACTTATTGGAATTAATTATTTGGGAATTGGTCCAATTTTTCCTACTATTAGTAAAGCAGATGCTAAACCTCCAATTGGTATTAATGGCTTAGTACAATTGCAAAATCAGGTTTCACTACCTGTAGTCGCAATTGGCGGTATTAATACTAGTAACTGCCAGTCGATTTATCAGGCTTCGAAGGCTGGAATTGCTGTAATTTCCGTAATCATGGATAGTAAAAATGTAAAAGAGACAATCGATGAATTAGAAGGGAAATGAAAATATGACATCAATTTTAGAAGAAATTCGTAGGGAGAATCCAGTTGTTTTGGACATTCCTAACATGGTGACCCCACAAAAAGTAGCTGATGCAATTAGTTATGTTGGCGGTTCGCCAATTATGTGTGATTCTTCAAACGAAGGTCGTGACTTAGTGGCCATTGCGAACAGTTTGGTCTTGAATCTCGGAACGATGAATGATGATAACGTAAAATTGGATATTATCGCTGGTCAAGCAGCTAATAATCGTAATTTACCCGTTATTGTTGATCCAGTGGCGGTTAGTGCTTCGGAACTAAGAACGGAAGTTTTCAAGAAAATAAGTAACGAGGTTAATATTGATATTTTGCGGGGGAATGTCGGTGAGATTGCTTTTACGGCTGGAATAGATTGGGGGACTCGTGGAATCGATGCAGCTGATGGAAACGGTGATCGTGTTCAAGTTGCCAAAATGGCTGCCAAACAGTTCCATTCAATTGTGGTGATTTCAGGGGTTGATGATGTGATTTCTGATGGTTCAGAAACATACGTGGTTCACAATGGCAGTAAAGAATTAGCCATTAACGTTGGTTCTGGAGACGTGTTGGATGGTGTCCTTGGAGTTATCGCTGCTCATCATCGTGGTGTTCATGCCGTTGCACTTGGAACTGCCATTGTCAGTGTGGCAGGTGAATTAGCGGAAGGGAATTATCCGGCTGACCCGGCATCATTTGAAATGGAGTTCTTTAATAACTTATACAAATTGGATGATCATCAACTTTCTGATGAAATTAGAATTGAAAAGATTAATAACTAAAATAAAAAAAGATCGATTTTAAATCGATCTTTTTGTTTGGGTTAATTTTAACGACGTCGGTGCCTTAAAAAAGTGAAAAAATGAAGCAGGATGGCGAGTAGAACGTAGAAAATCACAACGAATGCAACGTAGAAGAGCCAGAATTCTCCGTTGAATTTCAGTCCAAAAACCAGTCCCTCGATCACCATTGTAACCAGTGACATCACAGCAATCATGCCGAATAATTCAATATAACGTTTCAAAGTACTATCATCCTTTCGCGGTTTGTTAGCAATTTTTTGTCCCCATCGTTTACATAGCTCAAGTTTCTTGGGATTAGGAATCCCCTTACTTCCCCAAGTGTGGGTACCAATAACTTCGCCGAGTTTGATTAAACCAGCCGACGTCATAATTTTATCAATGGTTCGAAAGGTTTGATCGGTAATTCCGGTAAAGAAATTTTGAAATGAAGACAAAAAGCAGGTGGTTAAGCTTAAGTAATGTTTATTTTTGAACTTGCCCGGGAGGGTGTCTCCAATACTGTTTATTTTAACCATGCGGTGACGCATGCAGTCAAATAGGTTTTTGGTAACCCCGGATAGATCAGCGAAGTAAGTGGGTGAGGCGATGATCCATACATCGGCTGCCTCCATCTTCTTTTCAATCATATCAAGCGTTGGGTTAGGATGTTTTAAATTATCGGGTTTGATGTCATAGTCTTGAAGAAATAGGGTTTCAACTTCGGCGTCCTTTGGGAGACCCGAGATAACCGCGTTCAAGTATTTGGCCGTCAAACCATCATTACTCTGTGAGCCTAAAAATGCTAAATAACGCAAATTTATGACCTCCTTTGAAATTAATTGATACTTACCTATTCATGGTATATTTTTGTGAAAATAATATCAATTAAAAATTCCATTTTCAACTTTTGCTGAAAATGGGATGGAATAAAGCATGATTAAAATGTGCGAGCATGGCGTGCATGTCTGCCCACGGGTCTTTGTCTTTTAGGAACATCTTTAACGACCTGGGTAAAGGCATAGATAAACGGAGCAAACATATATGCATTGGTAAGCTGGGTTTCAATAATTCCCTGAACTGCCAAAGCAATCAGGATTACACAAAGAAAGTAGTTATTGTCTTGTTTGGCCTTGTAAGCACTTCCGATAAATAACGCTAAGAGAAGCATTAAGCCAATGAAACCGGCGCTTAGAAGGATAAACAAGAAGGTATTATCGACCCACAAGTTCGATCGTGCACCCAGTAGTGGAAGATTTTGCCCGATAATCTTTGGTGAATAGAAGTACTGAATGACGGTTAATTGTTGACCAGGACGTCCTGATAACGCGTTATTAAGGGTATTAAAGAGCGGTAGTGATGAACCCCAAGCTACCATTCCAATTCCAATTCCAATAACAAAGGTTAATGAGACGATCACCCAAGTGACTTTGGGTAGCCAACGTACGATTCTTTTAGAATAACTCAGTCCAAATCCGAGGATCAGGACAGCTCCGGCAACCATAAATCCACGTGATCCTGTCAGATAGGCAATTACTAGATAAACAACCAAAAGGAGGGCGTAAATCAAATACGTAAAGTGTTTTCGGATGTTTTGCAATAGTAAGAGGGCGGAACAAAGGATACTTAAAATAAATCCGCTTAGAACATTTGGATGGGTAAATCCAATGGCATACCGTGTGGAAGTCCCCCGGGTAAATGAAATCGCATTCTGTGATGGGAAAACATGGAAGATCAAGAAGGCGAAGATAACCACTAAAATAATGAGTTTAGTGGCTAGGTCGATTGTTGCAAAGGCATTTTCACTCAGAAGGTCGGCATTTGCCATAAACAGGAACAGTAAGAAAAGGGTACTAGTAATCACATTGAGCTTTAGAAAATAGGATAGGACAAAGATAATTAGCATCAGACCGATTACTGACCATTGTTTTAAACCGTGTCTTCTGGTTAGTAACAACACAATTTGAACGAAGATAACAATCAGGGTCACAATTCCTGCAATTTTCCATTGTAAGAAACTTTTAGCTGAGTATACGTTATTGAATTGACTGTTCAAAAGAATTACTGACGATGCCAGAAACACTATGTAACTCAGCACGTAAACGTACTGATATAAACGATTTTTAAGGGTTAAAAACATTAATTATTCTCCCATTAGTTGTCAAATTTATCGGTAAAGAAATATTCAGCAATAATTTTGACGATCGACGGATTCTCATGAAGCATAGTGTGTTGAGCCTGTGAGCTGTTTCCATGGTATACGTAAAGTTTATAATTCTTGACGTGTCCGGTAACTAATCCCTTCATTGGGATCTCACTCTTCATAGTGACTTCACCATCGGTTCCAGAATGGTTCATATCTCCGACCAAGTTCATGATTTGAAGATTTTTAGGTAAGTTTTTAACATCAGGATCGTTTGGAGCATAGTTAGTAGCGAGTGAGATGAATTTATTCACTGTCGGTACTTCCTTTAGGTTGGGATAGTGTGCTAAGTAGTAATAAATGATGTTTCCACCTGAAGAATGCCCAATCATGTTGACGGAACGAATGTTGTACTTGGTATACAAGTAATGCATGACCTTAGGCATTTGAGTTGATTGGAAATAGGGACGATGGTTTTCTTGGAAAACAATTTGAACGGTTGGGTTATCAGCACCGATCTTATGAAATTGCTTGGTGGTTTTAACCGTCCCATCTTTTTTGACGTATAGTTGCAGAGTCTTAGTGGCTAAGTGATAACGGTTTAGGGTATCAACCATGTAGCCAGTGGTGATATTGTTTCCACCTAACCCAGGAATGAATACAGTAGCGGTTTTGCTTTGATTAACGTCTAACTTACCGAGAAAACTACCATGATTATTCCAATAATAATATCCACCACCAGCAAATATAGCCACCACAATAACGACAAAGAGGGCGATGAATGATTTGGTGTGTTTTCTTTTTTTGATGTGCATTGTAAACATTCCTTTTAATTAATTTAAATTTATATACTAGCAGTTAACATCATATAACAATTAGAGTAATTCAGCTAGGCGAACCCAATGATTTCTTCGGATAATGGGCAAGAAAAAATAGCTAAGCGTAAGGGCTTAGCTATTCTTCCTTAAATAATTGTTAATTATTTGATTGGGGTGTTCTTCATGTCAGTTCTGACGATGATAACATCACAACCAGCATGCGAATTGACGTATCCAGTGACTGAACCCTCCAGCATTCGATACAACCGACCCTTACCGGTTGCACCCATCATGATGAGGTCAGTTTGGTGATCACGTGGGAACTCATAAGTGATAACTTCTCTAGGACTTCCAAAACGAGCGTGAATATGAATATCTTCAATCCCAGTTTTATCCTTGATCTTGTTAACTAAATCTTTTAAATAGGTAAGTTCATCGTTAACGATTTGAGTGATGACACTTCCGTCAACGACGCCAAGACTGTACCCATAGTTTGTGGTGTTGATGACGTTTAAGACGTCAACTCGACCTTTATTTCTTTGTGCTACAGCGGCAGCCTTGTATAAAGCAGCTTCTGCTTCTTTTGATCCATCAACTGGTACTAAAACGTGTTTGTATCCATTTAGCATTATGAAGCCCTCCGTTTTAATTTTTTACTGGTAGAATTTGTTCCGCACTAGCAACAATATGACCTGACATTTTTTGCTTAAGTTCGTTAAGCCAAAATCCATCAGATAAGTTTAGTTTTTGGTCCAAAGCGTATACGTGCAACTGATAGTCATGCGGCTTATCAGGAGGGGTTGGACCAACATAATGTTGATTTAATTTAGGATTAGTAACATTGACTAGTCCGCCAGCCAAGCTGTTCTTTCCAAGAGTCATGTTAATTGAACGATCTTGGCTCGCATTTTCTGGGATCTCAGATACATCAGGGTCGATATTAGCAGCGACCCAGTGAATGTAGGTGAAACCACAAACAGGAATTGAATCGTCATCTAGTAGCATCACTACTAGTGACTTAGCATCACTTGGCACATCTGAAATCTTGATTGGAAATGAAATGACGGGATGCCCATCTAACATTTCATCTGGTTGAGCATGCTTCGTGTATTTATCAGGTAGAAATCCATTTTGAAGTGGAGTATTAATTTTCATAATAGTACCTCCTATACAATTCATTATACCAAAATCATCAGAATATAAAAAAATAAGGAACTATAAATAGTTCCTTATCTGACAAATTGTAAGGTATAGAATCCCTGACCATTCCGCTCAATCGTGAAGTTAGAGTAACCAGCTGCTAACCAACTTTTTTGAGTTGCACGTGCATAATTTTTAGCGTCTTGCACCGAATCAAATGTTTTAGGGGTCGCAAACATTGAATTTGAATCATCTGCCGAATTGTTTTCATTAGAATTATTCGCATTTGATGCTTGCGATCTATTTTGACTAGTGGATGCTTGATTTTGACTTACCGAAGATGCACTTTGGTTAGTTGATTGTTCTGCCTTATTAAAGTTTTTTGCTTTTTTCTCTGATCGAATAGCTTTGCTACTCTGTTGACTTGTGGAAGGAACGCTGAGTTGTTTCAATCCATTGCCACTCGTCAGAAGGTGAATTCCAAAGACTAGTAGAATAACGATTACTACTAAACCTAGTACCCACGGCCACGCCTTAAAAGTTTTCTTTTGGTGTCTTTGGTCATTAGTGGCATTAAAGTCATAACGTTCATATCTCGAATCTGGATCTTGATTATTCATAAGAATCCCTCCATCCATTTCAAGAAAAACAAGATGCATTACGTATTATAACAAAATTCTTATGCTTTTGCAGTAGATTAACTAATCGTCAACCTGATCGTCTTCGACTTGTTCGTTAACGTTTTTGGCGTTAAGCATGTTGCCAGTACGTTGATAACTGAAGACACCCCAGTAGAAGAATACCAAGGAAACCACAATAATCACAATGAAATCATATGGGTAATGAATCCAGTTTTGACCACCAAACGGTGTTGATCCAATGTATGAGAATGCTGCCATAAAGATTAAGTATACTACCATCCATGCTCCACCACGGAATTTAGTAAGAGTATCTTTCCAACCATTCTTATTTTCATAGAAGAAATAGAATGGTAAGCCAAGCATAATAACAAGGATAACCTCAACGGTAGTTGGCCACATTGCCCAGTAGATTGCTAGACTAGCAAGAACGAAGGCTAATGGTGCCATGATTCCAGCAAAACTAATTTTAACTGGACGTTTGAAATGGGGTGCGTGAAGTCGTAATGATCCCAATGTAACAGGACCGGTCAGATAGGCGATCATCGTTGAAGTAGCAATGACACTAGCTAAAACAGCCCAGTTTCTGAAGACCGAGACCAAGATACAACTGACAACCCAGTTAACAATCATAGCAATTCTTGGAGTTCCCCATTTTTTGTTAATTTTCCCTAAGAACTTAGGCATATGACCATTTTCAGTCATTGCGGCCAAAGTCCGACTAGTTGAGGCAACAAATGAAACCCCGGTTCCAAATGGTGAAACGAAAGCATCGATATATAGTAGGATAACCAACCAGTTTAAGTTCAGCATAATGGCAAGGTCAGCAAATGGTGAACTAAAGTTAATACCATTCCATCCATGTTTGGCTAAAGTACCAGGATCAATTACACCGATAAAGGTAAATTGAAGCATAACGTAAATTACAATACTGATTAGAAGAGAAATGACGATTCCACGCCAAATGTTCTTCTTCGGATTTTCGATTTCGTCTCCAACGTTAATAACTGTTTGAAAGGCGTTATATGAAAAAATAATTCCGGATACGGTAGTAGCCGTGAAGATTGGAGCAGTACCATACGGGAAGAATCCACCAGTGGCTACATTATGAAAGTTTTGTGAATGGAAACCTGAAGCAAGTAACATAATAATAGTAAGAACTGGAACTACAATTTTGAAAATGGAAGTTAGCGTAGTAAAGCGCGTTAGTAAATTAACTGACCAATAGTTCAACAGTGTGAACACTAGAATAAATAGAAATACGACGAATAATCCTTCGGTAGTCACGGTTCCATTTGCGTAGAATCCATGAGACCAACTTGCCCATTTCCATGGCCATGAGCTCATGTATTGAACGGCAGCCACTGCTTCGATTGGCAGTAAGGTTACCAGCGAAACCCAGTTTGACCATGATGCGATGAATCCTAAAAGAGGTCCGTGAGTATATTGAGCATATTTACTCATTCCTCCACTTTCTGGGAACATCGTGCCTAACTCTATGTAATTAAACGCGATCGCTCCAATTACAACCGCACCAATCACCCATGAAATAATGGCAGCTGGTCCTGCGGTTTTGGCACCTCCCCAAGATCCAAATAGCCAACCTGATCCAATGATGGAACTAAGTGCCAACATAATGACACTAAAAAGACTCATCTTCGGTTTTGCAACTTTTTGCTGTGAATTGTTTTCTGAATTTTTTGTTTTCATAAATATCCTTTCTTTTTGCATATTCGACGAATATAACAAAAATGATTATGGTTGTAAAATTAAAAAAGACTAACTCACGGGGGTTTTAATGATGTTGTATTCCCTTTCATTCCTATCGTTGGTACTCTCTAATCTCAATCAAATTTTTATCAGGATCATTAATGAAAAGGGAATTCATTTTGCCGTTGTGTCCCTGACTTTCAAGTGGACCCGCTATGATGGGAACAAAATAATTAGCAAGATGAGATTGAATGGAGGCAAGCGGATCCCTCACAACCACACTAAAACTGGTAGAACCAGGAGTAGGGTGGGCTGGTTTGACGTTGTCATCATTAGCGGTGACACAAACGAGTCGTTGGTGACCAAGCTGAAATTCAATTCGAGATTCAGTTTCGACCACAACGGGTAAATCTAGAACTTCGTGATAAAAGCGCATCGATTTTTCGATGTCATTTACTGATAAAGTGATGTGATCAATATCTTTGATTTTCATAGGCACTCTTCTTTCATAAAAATGTACCTATAATTATACCACTCAAATTGACATAATTGACGTTGATTACGGTTCGGTGTTACGGTATTAGTTATGAAATAATGGAGGGAAATATATAATGGCGTTATTAAGTGTATCGAATCTGAGCATGAGTTTTGCGGATAAAGACCTCTACTCAGATGCTACATTTCAGCTAAATAAAGGTGAGCACATGGGAATTGTGGGCCAAAACGGAGTTGGAAAATCAACTTTGATTAAAATTTTGACCAATAAGCAACTTCCACTAACTGGTGACATCAAATGGCAAAAGGGAACCAAAGTTGGTTACCTGGATCAATACGTTAATATTCCGAAGGGAATGACGTTAATTGATTTCTTACACACCGCCTTTTCTGACCTCTATAATATGAATCAGCATATGAGTGATTTATACATGAAATATGCCGACAATATGGATGAAAAATTACTTGAACAGGCTGGTCGAATCCAAGAGCAGCTTGAATCGCGGAACTTTTATGATATTGATACGGAAGTTGAGCAAGTAATTAATGGCTTAGGTCTTGACGATATCGGTAGAGATCAGACCATTTCAGAAATGAGTGGTGGGCAACGTTCGAAGATTATTTTAGCTAAATTAATTCTGGAACATCCAGATGTAATTTTGCTTGATGAACCGACGAATTACTTGGATACTGCTCACATTAATTGGCTGGAAGATTATTTAAATAGTTTTGACGGGGCAGCAATGATTATTTCCCATGATTACGATTTCTTGGAAAAAGTCACCAACTGCATTGTCAACGTTGCGTTTGGAAAAGTTACTAAGTATCGTGGTGACTTTAAGTCAGCAATGCGACAAAAAGACGAAAAAGAAATGACCCAGCAACGGGAATATGAAAAGCAACAAGAGGAAATCTCAAAGGCCAAGACCTTCATTCAGAAGAACAAGGCCGGCAGTCATTCTAATATGGCGAAGTCAAGAGAAAAAATGTTGAAGCGCATGAATGTCATTGAGCCACCTTCAAGTAACATTCAAGCTTCGTTTAAATTCCCTTATGCTGACACTGGTTCACAGAATGCTTTGGTAGTAGATCAACTTTCAGTTGGATACGATCGTCCATTGCTTCGGCCCGTTACTTTCTCGGTTAATACTGACCAAAAAGTGGGACTACAAGGATTTAACGGAGTTGGAAAATCAACTTTGATTAAGTCCATTCTGGGTCAGATTCCGGCAAAGGGTGGTGAGGCTGACTTTTCGCCATCCGCTAAGGTTAATTACTTTAGTCAGGATCTGGTTTGGCCTAACCGCAAGATGACGCCACTTCAGATTATTCAGGACAAGTATCCTAAGTTAACCCAGAAGGAGATTCGATCTCAATTAGGACGTTGTGGACTTGATGCCGCTAATGCCATGAAGCCGATTGGTGAGCTTTCTGGCGGGGAACAAACGAAAGTGAAGTTGGCTCTGATGGAATTTGTTCCAAGCAACTTCTTAATCATGGATGAACCTACGAATCATTTGGATGATGAAACCAAGAATGCTTTAAAACAGGCCATTATCAAGTTTCCAGGAAATGCCATCATCGTTAGTCATGAAGCGAGTTTCTACGATGGACTGGTTGATAAAACCATTGATGTGGAAAAGTTAAGTTTAACGAAGAAATAATAACAAAAAAGACACTTCAAAAATGAAGTGTCTTTTTATTGGTCTAATTTTGATTAAATGTACCATTTTCAACTTGTTTAATAAAGTTTGCCAAATGGTCATAGTAAACGGGAGCATTATCAATCATGTGATGATGACCACCATTTGGAGTTGAAACAAACTTGGCGTTTGGAATCATTTTGGCCATCCGTTTTCCGGTTTCCATTGGCATGGTTTCATGATCACCAAAGGTCACAAGGGTTGGAACCTTAATGTCCTTTAGATGATCAGTAAAGTTCCAGTCCTTTAACTTTCCAGTAATAACAAATTCGTTGTCACCCTGAAAGGCATTGTAGATTGGTTTGCTCATGGTATCCACTAAGTGAGCGATTGCTAGCGGCTGTTTTCTGTCAACGTATTCACGATTAAGTAGTTCAACGAGTTCCTGGTACTTATCGTTATCGTAGTCGTTGTTGGCTTCACATTTTTTCATGTATGCTAACTGGTCGGGGGTTAAAGCTGTTTCTCTGATTTGGGCCAAGTGCTTAGTATAGTCGCCAATACGATCAACCATTGATGAAATGATAGCTCCCTTCAGGTGATCGCCATATTTAGCAGCGTACATCTGAACTAAAGCACCACCCCAGGATTGACCGATGAGGTAAAACTTGTCGATTCCTAGTTTTTGACGAACTTCTTCAACTTCATCGAGGAAGTAATCGTAAGTCAAAACTTTATTTGCTACCTTGGGATCGTCAAAATCAGGGGTATCTGAATACCATGATCCTAACTGATCGTACATATGAACCTGGACGTTCAATCCTTGTTTTTTGAGTTCATCAGCGGTGTTTTCCCAATATTCGTGTGTTCCACCAGGACCCCCATGAAGAGCCAGAAGATGAATATCTCCGGTTCCTTGAGTGTTAGTCCATAGGTGGTAACCATTATCTAATGTAATGATTTTGGTTCCTTGTTTCATAACATTCACCTACCTATTTGATTTAGTTATTATGATACCACTTTGAAACGGTAAAAAAAGTGGGGGGGACGTAATTGAGGAATGTGGTCAACGTGTACAGGACAATTATTCTAGGATATAATAAGAAGAGTTTAAAAAGGAGTAGGATCGGTAATGAGGTTCCGTTTAGAACGTTTTATTAAAAATGTTAACGTTCGTTATTTTTTAGCTTTCGTACTAGTAGCACTTGTTTTTATTGGGATGTTTAGTTACGCATCCCCACTTTATTATTTTGACTATTCACCCGATATCAACTGTTTTTTTACGGTTGGTAAAGGAATGATGCATGGACTAGTTCCTTATAAAGATGTTTTTGAGCAGAAGGGACCATACGTCTATCTTTTATATGGATTAGCTTATCTGATCAGCCACTATTCAATTATTGGTATTACAATAGTGGAAATAATTTCGCTGGCTACGTCCATGTTTTTGGTTTTTAAAGCAGCTCACCTCTATATTAATAAACCGACCGCCGCAATCCTGGCCTTAATAACACCGTTCTTTTTGATGTTTCAGGAATATTTTACGTATGGTGGCTTAGTCGAGGAATTCGTGTTTCCAATGATTTTATCGGCTGTCTATTTAACGTTTAAAGCTTGCAACGATCATTTTATGATTAGTAAGGGGAACTGGCTTATTCAGGGATTCCTAGTAGGAGTGGTTTTCCTCTCTAAATATACTTTACTTGGAACCTGGATTGCGTTTTACATTATCTTTGCGGTGGTCTACTTGTATCACCGCCAATTTAATAGTCTCTTCAAGATGGCGATCGCGAGTGGAATTGGTTTTCTACTTTCGGTAGTACCATGGGGAATTTATTTTCTCGTCACCAATTCCTTCAAGGCGTTTTATGATGTCTATTTTGTTTCCAATATGACGGTTTATAACACTTCAGTTGGTGGTGGAATTCTTACTAAAATTGCTGGACCATTTGCGATCTTCAGTGAGTTTTTGATCGATAAACCACAACTTTTTGTGCTGGGTTCCATTCCACTTGCTCTTTTTGTCGTATTTAATAAAGGGATTTCGAAAGTCCTTTTTTTGTGTATGATGTTTGTGAGTGCCTTTTTTGCTGTTTATAGTTATACTCCTGATACGCTTTATGTTTACTATCAGTTAGCTTTTATGCCTTATGTGGTAATTACATTGGTGATTTTAGTTGCCAAACTTTTGCGTCATCAACATTTTAAGTTGCCAAGGGAACGATTAGTTCCAATGTTTATTGGAATGGCTCTTTTAATGCTATTTTTTACCATGGGAGTTAATGATAATTTTCAAAAATCAAAGTTGTTTCCTGATAACAATGAAGAGACCTTGGATATGAATGACAAGCAGACCGCACAACAAAAGTTTGGTAAGATCATGCGTGAGGAGAGTAAGGGGACTCCAACGCTACTAAACTATGGCTATCTTGATTTGGGGATGTACACGGTTTCTGGGGCACTGCCCACTCAGTATTATTTTCAAATCAATAATATTCCGTATGATAAGAACCCTAAGATAGTGAGGTCCCAGAATAAAGCGGTTCAAGATAAAGCGGTTCAGTGGATTGTAGTAAAAACCAATCAGGCAGACTCAATCAAAACGTATTTTGGCAAGCATGGTTCGACCCGACCAGCCTCTAAGACACTGTTAGAAAATTATCGGGTTGTGTCGACTCATGAACAAAAAGCCCCGAATAATCGCAAATCGACTTATTGGTTACTTAAACGGCGTTAACAATCTTAAGATAACTTTATAAAATGTTGAAGTGCCGTTCTTCAGTGGGACAGTGTGGTATAATTGCCACTATTATTGAGTACAATATAAATTTCTGAATGATTGGAAGAACATCTTATGCTAAAGAAACTAAAAACTAAACCATATCTATTTGGTTTAACTTTTGTGGTAATGAGTATCATCATAATATTGCTTTTATCGTTTGCTTCACCGTTTTATTATTTTGATACATCGCCTGATAGTAATAACTTCTTTACTGTTGGTAAAGCTATGTTTCATGGGATTATTCCTTATAAAGATGTTTTTGAACAAAAGGGACCCTTTGTTTATCTGATCTATGGACTATCATCATTACTTACCAAGCGTTCTTTGGTGGGAATGATGCCGTTTGAAATCATTGCCATGATTATTATCATGACCATGGCATACAAGATTGCTCGGTTGTATTTGTCACAGAATTGGTCATTTGTAATTTCACTGTTTATGCCGGTCTTTGCCGTGCTTCAGCCATTCTATGACTATGGCGGATCAGTCGAATTCTTTGTTTTTCCAGCTGTTTTATATTTGATTTACGTGGCTTTGAAAGCCAGTCAAAACCATTTTGATATTAAATGGTGGGAATGGATGATTCAGGGATTCATGGTAGGAGTTGTGTTCTTTTCGAAGTACACCTTACTAGGCCCGTGGGTCGGATTTTATGTATTTATGTTTATTTTCTACGTTTATCATCGTCGCTTTAAAGAGATGTGGCGGTTGATTTTATTCAGTGGATTAAGTTTCTTGATTGCCCTTGTCCCTTGGTTAATTTACTTTGCGGTGACCGGTAGTCTAAAAGCGTTTATCCACGTTTACTTTACGATCAACATGACCGTTTATGGATCTTCTGGAATTGTTCCCACTAAGATTTTGATGGCCACTGGTTTCTTCATGAAGTTTTTGACTCAGTATCCAATTACCGTGGTCTTTGGATTATTAGGACTCATCTATGTTTTGTTTGATCATGAAATCTTTAAGAATGGGATTTCGAAGTCCCTCTTCTTATTCATGATGATTGTCAATGCCATTGCCTCCGTTTATGGTCATACCTTTGGGAAGATCTATCAGTACTATCAATTAGCGTATTTCCCATTTATCATGGTAACGACCATCTTCTTATTGGTCTTCTTTATTAGACATTTTGAATCTAATAGGAAACTTGCGCTGCCATGGACGTTTGTTGCCGTGGCGCTATGCATGGCACTAACGTTTGTTCTTGGATCAAACAATAACTTTATTTATTCAAAATTACATCCACAGAATTTATACGTTACCCTTAATCCTAAGAAGGGGCAGTATCAACAACCTGCTCAAGTGTCATTTGGAAAGATTATCAGAGATGAAAGTAAAGGAACCCCAACCCTTTTGACCTATAGTCGTTTGGAAAATGGATTTTATACGAGTTCTGGTGCCTACCCAACGCACTATTTCTTTGAGCGAAACAACATTCCTAGTCGGGCTTATCCAAGAATGATGAGATCGGCCAACAAGGTTGTGCAGAAGAAACAGGTTCAGTGGTTAGTAATCCGAGTTGATAATACGAGTGGTAAGAATAACGATAAATTATATAGTTATATGAGCAGTGGTTCCAGAAAAGGTGGACGAGATGCTCTAATTAAAAATTACAGATTGCGTAGCAGTCATGCGCAAATGTTTGAGGCACGGCGGGCTACTTACTACTTGTTTGAAGCAAGAACTAAGTCCAACCCCAAGGCCAAGAAAATGATAAAAGAACATAAGTTTTATTAAATTAGTGGAGTTTGTCAAATTGGCGAACTCCGCTTTTTTTGAGGAATAATGGGAGGTTAATAAGATGGAGTATTTAGCGTCGATTGGTTTAATTTTAATTTCCACGTTGATCTTAGGGGTGCTGAGCCAAAGAATTGGAATGCCGGCCGTTGTTGGTGAAATCCTAGCAGGACTACTGCTGGGACCAGCGGTTTTACACCTAGTTAACTTAAATCATATGGTTTCAGTTGGTTCTGAAATTGGGGTGATTTTTTTAATGTTTATTGCCGGGTTGGAATGTGATTTTGATCTGGTTAAAAAGTACTTGAAACCAGCGTTTAGTGTGGCAATTTGTGGGGTCATTCTACCAGTTTTAGCATTTACCCTTTATGGACAAATCTTAGGACAGGGCATTGAGAAAGCCCTGTTTTGGGGTGTGATTTTTTCAGCTACCTCAGTTTCCATTAGTGTGGAAGTTTTACAGGAATTTGGTAAATTAAAATCGGTTGCTGGAGCCACCATCTTAGGAGCGGCCGTGGTTGACGATGTAATTTCCATTGTTCTGTTAAGTATTTTTTCAAGTGTTTTTGGCACGGGATCTGGTTCGAAAAATTTACTGGTGTTATTTACATGGCAAATCCTATTCTTTGTGTTGATTATACTGGTCATCAAGTGGATTGCACCCTGGTTAATGCGCCTAGCCGACATGCTGCCGGCTAATTCAGCTGTTTCGGTGGTAGGAATTAGTATTTGCTTGCTGATGGCTTATTTGGCGGAAGCAGCCAATTTAAGTACGGTTTTAGGGGCCTTCTTTGCTGGAATTGCCATCGCCAGAACCCCACTTCGGGATCAGGTGATAAAGAGTGCTAATCAAGTTGGTTATTCTTTCTTCATTCCCATTTTCTTCGCCGCCATTGGGATGGAAATGAGTTTTAAAGGGCTTTCTAGTACGTGGATAATTGTAATTGTGATGACCGTTTTGGCACTCCTTACCAAGTGGATTGGTTGTGGAATCGGTGCTAAATTAACTGGACTGACTTGGAATGAAGCCAACGTAGTCGGGTCAGGAATGGTTTCTAGAGGTGAAATGGCACTGATTGTGGCTCAAATTGGACTGGCTAGCCACTTGCTTGCTCCAGAATTATATTCTGAGATTATTATGGTGATTGTTCTTTCTACCATTTTGTCGCCAATCATGCTGAAGTTTAGTATTAAATCAGTGTAGTTTTTGATTTTTTGGTACAATGAAAGAAACAAATAAATGGGGCATTTTATGATTAATGAAATTGACGGTGGAACGATTGCCTTCCAACTTAAAGACAACCAACCACTTTATCTACTTTTAAAAAGTGCAACTAGTAATTTTTGGGGCTATCCTAAGGGACACGTAGAAGGAAACGAAACGTTGCAACAAGCAGCTCAGCGAGAATTAAGGGAAGAAACTGGGATTCGTGCCGACATTGACGATGGGTTTCACTTCAAGGTGGAATACGACATGAAGAATGGTCACCACAAAGAGGTCACCTTCTTTGTGACCGAAGTTCCCGTTGGAACACCAGTTACTAAACAGGATGAAGAAATTAGTGAATATCGTTGGTGCACTTATGATGAAGCGCTTAAATTAGTAACCTATGACAATTTACTTCCTCCACTTAAAAAAGCGAATAAGTACATTGAGGAGCATTATGTCAAATAAACGATTTGTAATTGTGATTACTGGAGCAGCTGGCACTGGGAAGACCACTATCTCAGATTATTTAATGAAAAAGTATGACATTCCCAAAGTTATCACTCACACAACGAGACCTCCACGGGATCACGAGCAAAATGGAGTGGATTACTATTTTGAAACCCAACAGAGTTTTAAACAACTCCATCTTTTGGAATCCGTGAAGTACTCCGGTAATTACTATGGATCGTCATATGAGGGGTTAGAACGGGCTTTTGCCAAGTCACCAATTGTTTCGATCGTGTTAGATACCAAGGGAGCGATTACGTACAAAGATAAGCTGGGATCTGAAGCAGTGGTCATCTTTTTAAGGGTCAAAAATCCAGCTGAACTGAAACAGCGCATGATTGACCGTGGGGACACCATGGCCCAGATCCAAGTTCGAATGGAGAGTAAGGAAGATGAACGAGATCTAACCCTCCCTAGTGCATTAAAAGGTCGATCCATTGTGATTGATAATGAGGAGTGGAGTCAAACCCGAGAACGGATTGACCAAATTGTTTTAAACTTAAGAAAGCAACTTTAAAAAATCTTTTCTGGATCGGAATGATTTCTTTACTTTTATGCGTAATAATTAAAGATTCAAAAAGAGAATATATGTTGAGAGGATGATTAAATGCCAAATCGAGTGCCACCGTTTCTTACTCCGTTTGCCATTATTTCAATTTGTTTGGCCCTTGGAGCTACCAACGTGGTGGTCAATAAAGCCACCAATACCCATGAAGGTGCCAAAGTGACATCCCATCCAACTAATCAAAAGAAGTCCATCTTTGGTTTTAAGTTGAAGGGAAACAATGATAATAGTAAAGATTCTAAGAACCAGAGCTCAGATTCTAGTGACGATAGCGGTAAAAATGAATCTAGTAATTCTGGGAATAGTCAGAACAATACGGATAACACCAATAAGTCACAAAACGATGATCAAAATAAGACCACTTCGGGTAAACAGGATCAGAATAATTCGACTAATTCGGATGGGAATGATTCCAATACCGACAATGGTAGTAATGCCCAGAAGACGACTACTAGTAACAATAACAATGGAAATACCGAAAAATCGAGTCAAAATGAAAATAATGGCGGCAATACTAATAACAATACTGGAAATGATTCCAATAACACCCAAAATAATACACAAGAAAAGGCCACCACTACGGGAGGTGATCGTTAATGTTTAGTTTTCTAGATATTATTAATCACTACCTGGGTTACGTTACGATCGAAACGAACACTAAAAGTCGAATTTACGTGATTTTAGGTGTGTTAGGGGATTTATATCTCCTTTACGTTGCCTACCGTTTTGCTGCCAACGGATTCATCATTAGGGGGATTTTGGTCTTCTTAGTAGTGTTGATCCTGGCGTACTTCTTGTATTTGAACATCATGTATTATTTTACCAAGAAGAAAGCCAAGTTTGACGTAACACCAGTAATCAATAAAGTATTACACATTCAACCCAAGAGTGAAGAAAAGCCAATAAGTGGTGAACAGCGTCGTTATCGTAATATTCCAGCTAATGGATTGTTCGATGAGCGAAAGACGATGCCAGCTAAGTTGGAATCCACTCTGAGTGAACGGCATAACATTCATGAACTAGCCGAGACCATGATTAACAAGAAAGTAGCCAACTATGACTACAATGGTTTGGGTGAGCGAGCGCTTCTTTCTGAAATAAAGACCAGTCCCAAGCATCGTGTTTATGCGATGGGAGATGGTGCCTTAATTCCGTACTTTGATTTAAGAGAAGAGAATGGAAAATATGAGGTATACGCAGGGATGAATCAGGTTAACTGTGAACCGGTTGGTCACATTGTCCAAGCGGGTTTTGAAGATATTCAAAACCTCGATAAGAATAAGGTTAAGCTATACTTAGCCGAGGCCTTTTTAGTAGGTGGAAAGTACGAAACGGCTGGTCGGGCTGGATTAATTGATGGTGCCGATGATTACGCGGTTCAAATTAAAATTGCATACCGGAAAAAGTAAAAAAGAGATCTCAAACGAGATCTCTTTTTTATTTATTTTGGAGTTTTATTTTTCTTACTGGTTACTTCGAAATAATAAACTGGAATTCCAAGGGCCACAATTCCAAGGGAACAAACTACCCCAATAAAGTCGGAACCAATTTCGGAACAAATTACGAAAAGGGAAGCTAAAATTGCGATAATTGGCGTAAATGGATAGAGGGGAACCGAGAAGACTCGTTTTCGATCTGGATGACGTTTTCTTAAAATGAAGACCCCGAAAAACGCCATGACGTAGAAACAGTAAACCGTGAAGATGCATAGTTCGGAAAGGCGATCGGCATCAAAGAAACAAATCATGATAATTACGATGGCTAATACCGCAGCAATGGAAACGATCGGAGTTCTAGTCTTCGGGTTTAAGTAAGCTAACTGTTTTGAAAAAGGAAGCTGATTTTCCTTTGCCATAGCATACATGATACGAGGGAAAGTCATGATTTTTCCGTTCATACAACCAATGATCGAAATGATAATCCCGATACTCAGGATCTTTCCACCGATGACACCAAAATCCTTGTTGGCCATGTACGGGATTGCGTTAGTCCCAAGCTCATGAATTTTCTGAGGGCCAATACTTTTAAGAACCCCGTAGGAAACTAACATGTAAATTGCGATGACGGCTAGGATTCCAAAGGTAATAGCACGTGGCAACATTTTCTTCGGATTTTTAATTTCTCCACCCAGGTTAGCAACTAAAATCCAACCGTCGAAAGCAAAAAGAGTGGCTAACATGGCAACTCCAAAGCCACCAACTGTGGAATGGACGTCACTGACACTTTGTGTGAAAGCGTCCGCGTGGCCAAAGAAAAGACCAAAAATAATCAAAGCAGCTACGGGAACTAATTTACAAATAGTAGTAACGATTGAGAAGGCAGCTCCGAACCGGTTGGGGAAGGTGTTAAGTAACCCAACAGCAACCACGGCCACAATCGCAATTGGGATGTTCCACTGGGGTTGGATATGGAAGAAGTCCCCTAAAAGAATTGCTAGGTAGGCACCTAATGAGGCGATCATGGCAGGTCCATATACGATAATTTGCATCCATCCTGAGAGAAAGCCCCAGAACTTGTTGTAAATCACTTCCATATAGGCGTATAAGCCACCCGTGGCGGGAATTTGTGAAGCAATTTCGGCAATTGAGAGGCCAGCAGCTAAGGTTAATAGGCCACCAGCTAGCCAAGCTAGCATGGCACCCGTTGCTGATCCAGCGTCATTTAAGACGGCTGCTTGTCTAACAAAAATTCCAACCCCGATGATGGTTCCAACTACAAGCGAGAGTGCGGACCAAAGTCCAAGCGAACGATTAAGTTTAACGTTTGAATCTGCTTCCTTTTTTTTCATAATAAATTCCCCCTTTTTGAGAATAAAAAAAGTCCCCGACAAATAAATGTCAGGGACGCAAGTTTACGCGGTTCCACCCAAAATTCTCTGAATAAACCAGAGCACCTTCTGTTGGTTATTAATCTATTTTTAAGAGGTGGTGAAATAAAGAGTAGTCAGCCAACTTCCAGAATAACGTCAGCCTCTCTTAGGCAATTTCTTTAAATATTGTTCTCTTAAATTAATTATAGGACTATTTAACCGCGATCTATCCTAAATGTCAACTAAAATTTTATTCATTAACTTCATATTTTTTATATTTTCCCGCGGATGTTTCCGGAAGTTCGACCCGTAAAACGGTTCCTTGATCAGTATAGTCAGTCTGATAAACTGTCTCGTTTTCGTTTAAATCGGAGACGACCTGACCATTACTAAACGGAACTAGGTAAGTTTTTTTGATGTAATCCTTAAATAAGTTTTCGGAGATAATGTCAACCAAGCGGTTAATGGAACTAGGGTCTAGAGCGGAAATGATGATATTGTTGCCCTCACGAACAGGGTAGTTCTCGCCACTTTTGTCAGCCTTGTTGAAGACCTTAATCATTGGGATATCTGGAACCCCAATTTCTTTTAGGGTTGCTTCGGTGGTCTGCATCATTAATTCCTGATTAGGATCAGAATAATCAACAACTTGAATCAATAGATCCGCATTAGCTGCTTCAGCCAGAGTTGATTTGAAGGCTTGAATGAGTTGGTGGGGAAGTTGACTTACAAAACCAACCGTATCGGTTGCCAGAAATCGTTTGTGGTTTGGTAATTCAATCTTTCTAACGCTGGTGTCTAGGGTAGCAAACAGCATGTTTTTAACCGTAACTTCTTTATCTTCATTCTCCCCAAAGCGTTTAACCAGTTGGTTCATAATGGTGGATTTTCCAGCGTTCGTATATCCAACCAGTGCAATGGTTTTAAGGTCATTTTGTTTGCGCTTTTTACTCTGCGTGTCGTATGATTTGTCAATTTCTTTTAGTTCGTGACGAACATGATTAATTTGGTGTTGGATGGTTCGCCGATTTAACTCAATTTGGGTTTCACCAGCACCACGGTTAGCAAGACCACCTCCAGCTGACTGCTGATCCAGGCGTTGACTTGCACTGGTTCGGAGTCTGGGAAGTTGATAGTTAAGTTTAGCAAGTTGAACCTGCAATTTGGCCTCACGTGAGCGTGCCCGGTTAGCGAAGATTTCTAAGATGAGTCCCGTTCGGTCAATGATTTTGGCATTGGTCAGTTTTTCCAGATTCCGAATCTGACTGGGACTCAGTTCATCATTGGCGACGATCACGTCCGTTTCCGTGGTCTTAACGAGTTGCTCAAGAAATTCCACTTTGCCCTTACCAAAGTAAGTGGCTGGATCAGGATGATCTAATTTTTGTGTAACGGTTTCAACACTTTGCATGTTATTAGCCGTGACGAGATTATTGAGTTCTTCCATTGAGTACTGAAAATTGGCATCATTTAAATCTAAACCAATTGTAATTACATCAGTAAGATTATCGTTCATTAAAGCTCCTTTAGACTGGATCAGAAATATTGTTATAGTACTTTACGACGTAGTCACCGTCTTTGTATTCGATTTTAGTAACACTTCCGTTATGAATTGGGTCACTAATGTCAATGTCACTAAACCGACTGACGATGCTTCGAATAAAGGTTCCATGAGCGGTGATTAAGATATCATCACCGTCTTCAGCATTGTTAACGATTTCGTCCAGTCCAGTTTGAACTCGTTGCCAAAACTGAGAATCATTTTCGGCGTCGCCGTAAGGGTCAGCATCCGCAATCATGTCACGAGTTTTCTCCATCGTGTAGGTTTCGATCATCTGACTATAAGAATCAGCCCCAGAAGGTCCACCGATGATGTGCCAAACTTGACCCATGTCGTTTCCCTCAAAATAGCCAAAGTTTTCTTCTCTGAGATTTTCCATCTCAATGGGTTCAATTAACCCTGATGGGTTTTCTTTTAAAATTAATTCAGCCGTGTCACGCGCTCTTTTGGTGTCACTACTGTATGCTTTGTCAAAGTTAATTTTGCTAAGGTGTTTACCGGCATCAATTGCATCTGTAATTCCCTTATCGGTCAATGCAGAATCTGCCCAACCCTGTAGACGGTGATAACGGTTTAGATAAGTTTGACCGTGTCTTACAAAATATAAATTAAGTGAAGTCATTTTATTTTCCTCCTGATTGACTAGTTGCCTAATTTTAGCATATTTTGGCTCTTAATATAAACGTGGGCGGAGTGGAATTGGTATAATTTAATAATTATTTGAAGTAATTAGTTTCTTAATTGAGATAAAATGATGGCATAAAAAATAAACCCCACTAACTTGGTGAGTTAGGAGAGTTTATTAGAAGTTTATTTATTCATCAGGATTAAATTCATTTCTGATTTGAATGCCAGTTCCCTTTTTAGCCGAGAAGATAATTTGATCACCCAACATTAAAGTAGTGTTTCCAGTTGGATGAAGTGGTTGATGGTCTCTGAAAATTTCATTAATGGTAATGTCATTACTGAACGGAAGACTCTTGATTGTCGTATTGGCAAGACTAGGGTTGGTCAACTTAACCTCATGGAGGACCGATTCGTTGGATTCAATCATCTTAAAGGTAGATGGTACTTCGATCAATTCTCTGAGCATGGCGATGTTAACGGACAGATTATTGTAAATTTCAACACCGAGATCAAGAAGTTCTTTCTTGTGTTGATCAAGGACGTCCCGATTTTCAAAACGGGCAATGACACGACGTACCCCGTACTTCTTAGCTGCCTTAGCTAACTCATAACTCGTTTCTGAGTCAAAGTAGGCCATAACGGTGATGTCACAGTCAAAGTATCCGTTCTTAATCAGGAATTGTGGATCTAATTTGTCGACCAGATGAACGTTAGCCTGACTGTTATAGGAACGATAGTGTTCCTCGTTATCAGTATAGACGTTAACGTCATACCATCCAGTTGACAGTTGTTGGGCAACCGGAATGGTTGTTAGGTTGACCCCGAAAAAGTTTACTTTAATCTTAGGATAGGTTTCTGGTTCAACCTTAAAGGCCTTGTTAAAGACCAGTGGTCCAAGGATACAAGTAATAATGGCAGCCAGTAAGAATGCCCCAGATTGTTGTGAGGTAATAACCTTCATACCCTTGGCAACCTGGAGAATGGCTAACACCATTGTGATAGTAGCACTTGGAAGCGCCATCCCCGCTAGTGAGTTTCGCTTATTGAAGCGGAGTCTAAAGATGGGGTAGAGTCCTAATTTGGAGATAATGTAACTCGCAAAGAAGACTGGGATGAGTATCAGTGTAGCTGGATTAGACAATAACTCTTTGACATTCAAACCGACACCACTCATGATGAAGAAGACGGGGATAAACAGACCGTATCCAATTGAATCCAGCCGATCTTTAGTAGTTTCAGATGGTTGCAAGAGTTTGTATACCATTCCACCGATGAAAGCTCCTAAGATATCTTCTGAGCCCACGAAAACCGCAATGGTTGATAAGAGCACAATGATAAAGAACGCAAGTCGAATGTCAATCTGAGTGGTTGATTTGTTGATTTGGTCTGAGAATTTAAAGAAGCGTTTGAACCACCAGAGTAGAAAGCCCGCTACCACAAAGAGAATCAAAATTAACCATAATGATTTACTGTCTTTACCGAAGACGGATGCATAGATCGTAAGGGCGAAGATTGGTAAGACTTCACCTAAAGCCGCAATTAATAGAATGGTTTGCCCAAAGGCACTACCGGTCACGTCCTTTTCTTTTAGGGCAGCAATTACGACTCCCAGTGAAATGGTAGCAAATAAAATGGAAGCTAACCAAAAATCACTGAAAAGGCCGCTTAATTTACAGAAGTATCCTAGAATTAATGATAGGATAATAACGGTTGCGTAACCCATGAAGGCTAGTTGGACCGAGGAAAAACGAGGAGCGTTCTTGTTTGACTTCTTTTCGAGTTCACTTGGGTTCTTGCTTTTGGGCTTAAATAGTGAAAAATCGATTTCCATTCCACTCAAAAACAGGAGGACAATTACACCGATTTTTGAAAGAATGGACAAGATATTTGAGTCCGATACAATGTTAAATAGACTGGGACCTAAGATGATTCCAACTAAGATTTCTACGACCGCCGTTGGTAGCATAGAAATGTGGAATCTAGCCATGATTAATGGCGTTATGAGGGCCGCCAGTAGAACAATTACTAATGAAATTGAATCCATATTACGATCACCTTGGTTTTTTATATTTTGTCGAGCTGATGTAATATGTTAGAATATTTAGTCAAGTTTAGCAAGCAGGAGGGATTGTCCGTTGGAAAATTCAATTAAGAAATCAGAACAGAAGCACCTTGATTTTGTGGAAAGCAAAATTGAAATGGCAGAAGTCGACGCTGCTAAAAAAATTAAAAAAGCGAAGGGTGACCAATCGGAAATCCAAAAAAACTTTTTTAATGATGTTCGTCTGAAGACCAGTACATATAGTGGTCAGATGGAAACCGGAGTCTCGGTCAGACAGCAACAACAACTGTTGTCAGAACGGGAAAACAGATGGAAGAATGCCGCTAGAGACTTAGGTACGTTAAAACGGCTGGATCAAAACCCTTATTTCGCACGCATTGATTTTCACGAAGAGGGTGAAAAGCACACCGAGACGATCTATATTGGACTAGCTTCATTCACCGATAATCCAGATGACTACTTGGTTTATGATTGGCGAGCTCCCATTTCCAGTATTTACTATGATAGTGGAATCGGTCAGATGACCTATGATTCACCAGCTGGACCACAGAAAGTGGATGTCAAATTAAAGCGACAAATTGAGATTAAAGACGGTAAGATTGAGACCATCTTTGATACGGATGAGGCGTTAGGCGATAATTTATTACTAGAAAATCTGAGTCACCAGTCCGATACGAAGATGAAGAGCATCGTAACCACGATTCAGAAGGAACAAAATCAAATCATTCGGGACACTGATTCTGACCTTCTTTTCGTTCAAGGAGCGGCTGGATCAGGAAAAACGGCTGCAGTTTTACAACGAATTGCGTACCTCCTTTACCGTTACCGGGGGAATTTGAACTCTGGTCAAGTCATCTTGTTTTCACCTAACCAATTATTTAATGATTATATTAATGAAGTTTTACCTGAACTAGGGGAACAAAACATGGTTCAGATGACGTATTATCAGTACACTAATCGGCGCGTTCCGCACCTAAGTGTGGAGACGGTTGGTGAGCGTTTTACTGAGACCCACGAAAAGCACCAGCAGAAAGTGGTCGACTTTAAGAACAGTCTGGACTTCTTTAAGTTGGTGGGGAAGTATGCTCATCATTTAAATAAGGAAAATTTCCAATTTAAGGATATTAAGTTTGAACAGAATGTCTTTATCTCTAAAGAAGAGATTAGTGAGATTTACTATCGTTTTAACCAGAACTATAACTTGCGAAATCGATTGGAAGCTACTAAGGAAGAACTAAGTAAGATTTTGAATCGCCACATTGGAAGTGAAATGCGTAAGAAGTGGGTGGAAGAGACCATTGAAGGTCTTGATCAACAACAACTGCAAGCCATTTACGCCAAGTTTGGTGAGAGTATGGATAACCCAGACAAGGAATACAATTTCCTTGCTAAAAAGATTGTCCAAAATGCCTTTCGAAACGTCAAAAAGGCCATTACCCGAGGTCGTTTTGTCAGTATCAACCGTCAATTCGTTAACTTACTAAGAAATGTTCCTCGAATCGCGGACCTAAGTAAGTATGGAATTAGTGAACAGGAATGGAACGATGGAGTGGAAAAATCGATTGATCGTTTAAAGAATGGGAAAATCAGTGATGCTGACATCTCCATTTATCTCTATTTATACGACTTGATCTCCGGGAAACGGCCTGATGTTCATATGCGTTATCTGTTTGTTGATGAAGTTCAGGACTATACTCCATTTCAGTTGGCTTATCTGAAGTTTAATTTTCCCCGTGCTAAGTTTACTTTACTGGGAGATCTTAATCAGGCCATTTTCACCCATGAAAGTAGCCAAAGTTTGTTAAAAGAAATGGAAACGATGTTTGATCCAGAGAAAACTCGGGTCATCGAGCTTAATAAATCGTACCGGTCAACCGAACAAATCACTGATTTTACGAAGCATTTGATTCCGGATGGAAGTAAGATTCAATCCTTTGCGAGAACGGGAGAACTTCCTAAGATTAACGTGGTAGGTGATGTTGATAGTGGCATTAACGCTTTAAAAGAGACGATTCAGAACAATGATCAAGCCAACGACACCACGGCCATAATTGCGAAATCATTGGATGAATGTAAACGAGTGCACGAAAAGCTCGAGCAGAAGGGGATTAAATCCACTTTGATTCAGACCGAAAATCAGCGGTTAGTTAAGGGTGTCATTGTGGTCCCAGCTTATCTAGCCAAAGGACTTGAGTTTGATGCCGTTGTGATGTGGAATGGTTCTAAACAAGAATATCCAACAGAACGTGACGATCAGTTAGTTTATACGATTTGTAGTCGTGCCATGCATCGTTTAGATGTGATTTCAATTGGTGAATTATCACCACTGTTTAATGATGTTCCAAAGGATGAATATCAGTTGGTAACCAAGTAGGTGATTGGCGATGAAAGATTTTTATGAATTCAGTAAAAATGAATGGAAAGAGTTTTATCCGAACGAATCAGCGCCGATTACTCAGGCTAATTTGGAGCGGTTAAAAGCCTTTAATGACCAAATTTCATTGGATGATGTGTCTAACATCTACATGCCATTGGTTCATTTGTTGGAATTGGCTTCGAAACATTATCAGAATTGGGAAGATACCGAGAGTCACTTTCTAAAACGTTTGACTCCCAAAATTCCGTTTATTATTGGAATTTCAGGAAGTGTAGCAGTTGGAAAATCCACGGCGGCACGCTTATTGCGATACCTTTTTACCGATTTATTACCGGACATGAAGACCCAATTGATTACCACGGACGGCTTTTTGTATCCAACAAAGATCTTAAAGGAGAAGGGAATCCTTGATCGTAAGGGTTTTCCTGAAAGCTATGACATGGAGTCTTTAATTCAATTTTTGGTTAAGATTAAAGCCGGGGTAAAAGAAGTGAAAGCTCCCGTTTATTCTCATCAGACTTATGACATTGTTCCCAACCGATACGATGTCATTAAGAATCCTGATATCTTAATTATTGAAGGGATCAATACCCTCCAAATCCCGGATCATCAGAAGCTTTACATTGGTGATTTTACTGATTTTTCAATTTACATTGATGCTGATCCGAAATTAATTGAAACGTGGTATCTCAACCGTTTCAAAAAGTTAATGAAGACCGCGTTTAAAGATCCGACCAATTATTATTACAAATATGCGAAAGAGGAACCCCAAAAAGCGATTGAAATGGCTGAGAATGTTTGGAATACCGTTAATTTACCAAATTTAAACGAGTATATATTGCCAACCCGAGAACGGGCTAACCTTATTATTCATAAGGGTAAAGGTCATATCGTGGATAAAGTTTACCTTAGAAAATACTAAAAAAGAGTGATTAATTACTGCTATGACAGTAACTAACCACTCTTTTCTTTATGTAAGAGATTTAAAATCCTTGCAAAGTTTACAATTGTAGATTATATTTAAAGCTGAGTTTACAGATGTAAATTAAATGTTTGAGGGATGATAGAGTTGAATGAAGTTAAAAAAATTGATGAAATCACACATGCTGAATGGCAAATTGTGCGGCTAATTTGGACCATGGGTGCTAGTTCATCACGAAGCATTATTGATGCTGTCGCCAGTAAACGGGACTGGAAGGAATCAACTATCAAAACCCTACTTGGTCGCTTGGTTAAAAAGGGACTGCTGACAAGAGTAAAACAGGGTCAGCACTTTGTTTATTCATCAACAGTTAGTGAACAAAATGCGATGAATCTGAGCGCTGAGGAACTTTTTAAACAGATGTGTGATATGCGAAAAGGGCAAACGATTATGGATTTAGTTAGTCAAAGTAAGATTAGTAAGGGCGATATTAATCAGTTGGTAAAAATGTTAAACCAAAAATTAAAAACGGCGCCTGATAAAGTTGACTGTAACTGCTTGCCGGGCAATATGAATATGGATTGTCAGTAGAGAGGAGCTTTTTAATGAAAGACATGAACAACGGGAAGCATGATTCAATGAATAATATGAACATGAATCATGACGACCACAAAATGAAAAATATGAATTCCCAAAATAATAAGTCACAAATGAACATGGGTAGTAATCATAAAATGAAGATGGATCATGGTTCGATTAAGATGAAACATGGATCCATGAACATGAATATGAGCGGTGGCTCAATGGACATGGGTGGCGGCCACATGATGAACATGGGAAACTTTAAGCGTCGCTTTTGGATTTCATTGATCCTTACGATCCCCATCCTATTACTTTCTCCATTCATGGGAATGAAACTACCATTTCAGATTACTTTTTCTGGATCAGACTGGGTTGTCATGATCCTCTCAACGATTTTATTCTTCTACGGTGGAGAACCATTCTTTAAGGGAGCTAAAGGTGAATTAGAGAATCGTGCTCCTGCCATGATGACGTTGATCACGCTTGGAATTGGTGCCTCTTATTTCTACAGTTTATATGCATTTATCATGAACACCTTTGTTAATCCAAGCGGTCACGTGATGAATTTCTTCTGGGAACTAGCAACGTTGATTGTCATCATGCTTCTAGGTCACTGGATTGAAATGGATGCGGTCATGAACGCTGGAGATGCTCTGAAGAAAATGGCGGCATTGCTTCCTAATACCGCTCATTTAGTTGAACCAAATGGCAAGACTAAGGATGTTAATCTGGATCAGTTGCAAGTTGGCAACGTGGTTCTGGTTCAACCAGGTGAAAAAGTCCCATCCGATGGTGTTGTTGATTCTGGCACGAGTGCCGTAAACGAGTCTTTAGTAACGGGTGAATCAAGAGCTGTTGCCAAGAAGCCTGGTAGTAAAGTTATTGGTGGATCTGTTAACGGTGACGGTAGCATTAAGGTAAAAGTTACCGCGACTGCCAAAGATGGTTACCTGGCTCAAGTTATCAAGATGGTTCAGGCCTCCCAGAAGGAAAAATCAAAGGCTCAAACGATGGCTGACAAGGTTTCACGTTGGTTGTTCTATGGTGCCTTGATAATTGGAATTCTGGCATTAATTATTTGGACCATTCTTAGTGGACTGAGTTATGGACTACAAAGAATGATTACCGTCTTAGTAATTGCATGTCCTCATGCTTTAGGACTCGCAATTCCCTTGGTTGTTGCTCGAAGCACCTCAATTGGAGCTCAAAATGGTCTTTTAATTCGCCACCGTCAGGCAATTGAAGAAGTTAAGCGCCTCGACTACGTCTTTATGGATAAGACTGGAACTTTAACCGAAGGGGTCTTCCAGGTTAATGACGTCACATCTGATTCAGATATGAGCGACAATGAATTACTTACAAAGTTCGCTGATCTTGAAGCTAATTCAAGTCATCCCCTTGCAACTGGAATTTTAGCTAAGGCTAAAAAGGAAGGGATCAATGTGACTCCTGCTAAAAATGTTCAAGCAATTCAGGGAGTTGGGTTGACCGGTCAGATTGATGGTCAAGAATACAAGATTGTTACTGCTAAATATTTATCAGACAATCATTTGGACTATAGCCAAAAGCAATTTGATGATTTAGCAAGTCAAGGAAATTCAATCAGTTACCTTGTAAGTAATGACAAGGTTCTGGGGGTGATTGCCCAAGGGGATGTCCTTCGTCCTAAGTCAATTGACCTTATCAAAGCTTTAAGAAGAATGAATATCACTCCAGTCATGCTCACTGGTGATAATGATTTAGCTGCTAAACGAGTCGCACATCAGTTAGGTGACATTGATTATCGTGCTGAACTACTTCCACAGAACAAGGAAGAAATCATTAAGGAGTATCAGAGTAAGGGTAACGATGTCATGATGGTTGGAGATGGTATCAACGATGCACCAAGTTTGTCTCGAGCTAACATTGGAGTTGCCATCGGTGCTGGAACCGACGTTGCAATTGAATCTGCTGACGTTGTTCTAGTCAGAAGTGATCCGGAAGATATCATTGATTTCTTGGATCTAGCTAGAGCAACTAACCGTAAAATGGTGGAGAACCTCTGGTGGGGGGCTGGATACAACATTATTGCGATGCCGCTAGCTGCTGGGATTCTTGCTCCATTGGGTATTATCCTTTCCCCAGCGGTTGGAGCCTTAATTATGTCAGCTTCAACGATTATTGTTGCTGTTAATGCTTTAACTCTTCACATGGGAAAAATTAAAGAATAAATTCTTAAAAGATCATAATTAATAATTAATTAGTTGATTAAGTTAGAGTGGCTTCCATTTGCCACTCTTTTTTTGTATAATCGATTCATTAAGTAACAAATTAAGTAATAAGGGATGGTGGAGTTCATGGATCAAGAAAAGAAAAAATATTCTCCAATGATGAAATTTTCATTATTGGCAGTTTCATTAGTTTTGGCGTCATCATTATCAGTTTCAGCTGAAGTGCCTCAATGGCAGCGTGCGTTCCCTGGACATTCTTACTCAAGTATTGAGTTAATTGCCACCATGCCTGCTCTTGCCGTTATCATTTTTTTGTTGGCAAGTAGTTGGATTGCTAAAAAAATTGGTCCCAAGCGAACGGTGATCTTTGGACTGTTGGTTAGTGGAGTAGCTGGGGTCATTCCCATCTTCGTCACTAATTATTATGTCATGCTCATTTCCAGATTTGCCTTTGGTATTGGTTTGGGATTATTAAATGGATTAGCCGTTAGTCTGATCGGAACCTTCTTTAAGGGAAAAGAGAAGAACCAGCTAATGGGGGTTAGAAGTGGCTTTGAGATGTTAGGGAATGCCATTTCGGCCTATGTTGCTGGTGCGCTACTGGTTGACTTTGGTTGGCACAGTGCCTTCTTGATTTATACTTTGGCATTTCCAGTGGCCATCCTGTTCTTCTTCTTTGTGCCAAATCCACCGCAAGAGGAACATTATCAAGCCGAACGAAAAAATCAATATTTCCCAAAAGTTAATACCGATGTTTTGTTTTGGACAATTCTTTTAGCTGTTTATCAAATTACTTACGTCGGAGCAACCGTTCGAATTGCCGAGTTCATCGAAGGAACAGGGATTGGTTCTACCCAACAATCTGCCGTGGTAATTAGTATTGCCCCAATCTTTGGACTAGTTGGTGGGATTATTTTTAGTGTGGCACTCATGAGATTAAAGAAGTATCTGTTGCCCGTTGGAATCATTGCGAGTGGAATTTGTCAGTTATGGATTGGCTTGTCACATTCCTTCTTTAGTGCCGCACTTGGATTCTTTTTGGTGACTTTCCTTGATACCATGGTAGTTTCATACATTTTAAACATTGCCACCGAAATCTCATCAAAGGGAACTTTAAACCTAACAACTTCGATTTTGTTGATCGGTAGTAATTGTGGAATTTTCTTAGCACCAATCGCTTTAGGTGGAATTGATTCAGTCTTTAGTTCCAATAAACCTGCTTTAACCTTTGTGGTTTGTGGAATTATTCTTCTTGCTATGGGAGCAGTTGGTTTATGGGACATTAAAATCTTTCGTAGAAAAATCTTTAAATAAGGCAGTGCGATGCACCGCCTTATTTATTTTGTCTGAAGGAGGAAATCATGAAAGTCGATTTTAAAAGTGAAAATCACCATCCCTTATCACTAAAAGCCTTTTTAACCCGACAAGGAATTAGTCATCGGATGTATGCTGACCTGAAACGACAAAGCCATCCTTTAGAAATTAATGGTAAGCGAGTTGATCCAGATGGAACCGTTAAATTTGGCGACTTGGTATCAGTTCATTTTCCTAATGAGCAATCAGATCCACGAATCATAACGAGTTTTCAGCCAATTAAAGTGATTTATGAGGATGATAATTGGCTTGTTGTCAACAAGGAGGCTGGGTTAACGTCAGTTCCTGGTCCAAGTAATCAAGACGAGACGTTAGTGAACCGGATTAAGGGTCATTTAGTGAAGGAAAAAGCAGCCAACTTAAAGCCCCATATTATTACCAGGTTAGATCGTTTTACGAGTGGGGTGGTTCTTGTCGCTAAGAATCGGTTAGCTAATAGTTATGCAAACATGGAACTTAATCAGCACCAAATTGATAAACGATATTTAGCACTGGTGGTTGGAAAAATGGATCATAAGCACGGGATGATCGATCAGCCGATTGGTCGGATCGGAAATGACTTTGCACGCCAGGTAACGCCAAACGGACAGTCAGCTCAGACGGAATACTGGGTAAAAGAGGAATTTTCTGGTTATTCATTACTTGAGATTAAGCTTCACACTGGGAGAACCCATCAGATTCGGGTTCACATGACATCCATTAATCATCGGCTTTTAGGTGATCAATTGTATCAAGGTCCCATGGACCAAGGGATTACCCGGCAGGCTTTGCATGCATCATTCATCTCTTTTTTTGATCCATTTCAAAAACAACAGTTGAGCTTTAAAGCCAAAGTACCCGAAGATATGCAGGGGTTGATTTCTAAAAACTAGTATGTAATTTTTTCAAAGTTTGCTACAATTAAATTAAAATAGTAAGGAGTATGATCGAATGGAGGACAACATTCAGTTAGGTGAAAAGCCGTTTGATAAGATGATGTTTGTACTTAAGAATCCGGTGACCGAAAAAAATCATCTCGATTATAAGTTCAAAGAATACGAAATGCAGCAGATTGCAGATGATATCTGGGCAATGCCTGCATATATGAAAAAAGACGATGATTTTACCATCTTTTTTATTGTTACTAAGGTTGACAGTGGAGAAGTCGTGGTAGCAATGGCAGAGGGTCAATCTGGTAAAAACGGCCAGTTTGATCTCTCACGTCCCATTAACACGGGAGCGGGTTTGAATGCTTTAAACAAACACGATCAAAGGCAAGCCCTTGAAGCACTGCACTTTTTAAATTTAATTTCAAAAGCCGGTGAGGGCGAATGGCGAATGGTAGAAGATTAGACAGAGACAAGGAGAATTAACATGGCCCAAATCTATTTAGCAAGTCCCTTTTTCAGTGACGAACAGATTCAAAGAATTGAAGTTGTTGAAAAAGCATTAGAAGCAAACCCAACGGTTACCGATTTTTATTCCCCACGGAAACATCAAGATGCCGAAAATGAACAGTTTACTCTGCCATGGGCAAATGAGATTTATCATCGTGACATGGAAAACCTAGCAGCTGCCAAAGTGGTAGTTGCTGTGGTTGACTTTGTTGGTGATAATGTTGATAGTGGAACTGCTTATGAAATTGGTGCTGGCGTTCAGATGGGCAAACCAGTGGTTGTTTTTCAACAAAAAGATGAACCATTAAATTTGATGATTTCAGAAAGTTTGCATGCTTACCTTAGAAACGGGGAGCAGCTTCAGGCTTATGACTTTTCTAAGATGCCAGAAAGTCATTACACAGGTAGTATTTTTTAATATAAATCGAAATAAAGGAGAAAGATTATGAATAATGATCAATTATCTGGAATGAGATTTTTCGAAGTCACGGTATTAAATGCAGTTATTACGATCCTTGAATTTTTAGGGGGAATTTTTTCTGGAAGCTTATCACTTCTTTCAGATGCATTCCATAATCTGGGAGATTCCATTTCAATTGTATTGAGCTATATTGCTCATCGGATTAGTAAAAAACAGCAAACCAAGCAGAATACGTATGGATTTAAACGAGCTGAAATTATTTCGGCCTTTCTCAATTCATTGTTTTTGATATTGATTTCCATTTTTTTAATTATTGAAGCGATTAGTCGAATTTCACATCCAGAAACCATTGATGGCCCAGTGATGTTGGGAGTTGCGATTGTGGGAACCATTGCTAACTTTGTTTCAGCGTTTCTGCTCAACAAGGGAGCCAAACACAATTTAAACATGAAGGCGACCTACCTTCATCTTCTAAGTGATTCATTGTCCTCACTTGGAATCATCTTTGGTGGAATTTTAATCTCATTTTTTAACTGGACGATTGTGGATCCGATTGTAACGATTTTGGTGGCTTTGTACATCATGTGGGAAAGCTGGCCTATCATTAAGAAGACGGTTGGCATTCTAATGGAATGTGCTCCCAATCTTAATTACGCTGCCATTAAAAAGGATTTGCTTAAAATCAACGGTGTGACTAGTGTTCATCACGTTCATGCCATGATGGTTGACGAGAATAGCATTGTCTCTTCAGCTCATGTCAACATGAAGGATATGCCACTTAGTCAAGTTCAATTAATTTATGATCAAATTAATAAATTATTAAAAGGAAAATATCACATTGACCACGTTACGATTCAACCAGAAGTCGATCGGGGTCGACACGATGATTTATTTTATGATAATGGAAAAGACATCTAAAAAAAGCTTCTATCCATGTAGGATAGAAGCTTTTTTAATGAATTAGAGTGAACTATAAAGTATTGTCAGGATCTAACTTATTAGTTGCGTTAACGTACCATTCTGACCAATCGACGGTAGGATTACCGTTTTCGAAGTAAGTCTGACTTAACTTACTTAATAGACTAGCGAAGTCATCATAGTCGAACTTGATGACATCAGCCACAATATCACGTGGGCTATTATTGCTTACGGTTACAATTTCCCGGTTAAGGTCGGCAATGACGCCTGATTCACCGTCAAATGTACTCATAACTTCCAAGTTGTTGTTTCTGAATAATTGGATATAAAAAGGAACAAAATCGTTAACAACCTTTTGTTGAGCTTGTTCACTTAAATCATTAAACTTTACATTGTCACTCATATTTTTCCTCCTGTGCGATACCATTACAAATCTAATTTAATTATATCTGTCTCGCTACCATTCGTAAAATAATTTTTTGCTGTGGTAACTCTTTGAGATTTTTTGGGGATATTTTGATATGCTAGAAACATTAAAGAAAAGGGGTGAGTCGAATGTTTGGGAAAAATCAGTTAGATCCGGATTCTCGTTTTCGTAACTATAGTGATTTGGTCATTAAAACCTGTATGTTAGCCGGTAAAATCATGATTGAGAATGGTTCTGAAATGACCCGTGTCAACGATACCATCAAACGAATTGCTAGAAACGCCGGCATGCCAAACTTGAAGACTTACATTACAATTACGGGGATCATGATCTCTGTTAACGATAATTCAGAAACACAAATTACTGAGATTGATAAACGAGCTTTTGATCTTCGTAAAATCACAGCCGTAAATGACCTATCCAGACGCTTTGCTGAGCATAAAACCACCCTAGAGCAATTTTATCAGGAGTTACAACACGTAAGTGACCTGGATACGTATTTTCCGTACTGGATGAAAATATTATCCGCAGCAATTTTATCGGGGTCAATTGAAGTGGTCTTTCGGGGAGACTATTCCGTGTTTTTTATTACCTGTGTGATTGGGATGCTGGGATGGATTATCTTTGATTACCTTAACCGCATTGTAAAGGTAGAATTCATTAATGAGTTTACGGCTGCTATTTCCATTGGAATGTTGGCCATGTTAGCGCGTAAATTAGGACTTGGCAGTGGGGTTGATAATATGATTATCGGAGGTGTAATGCCCCTAGTTCCCGGGGTTCAGATTACTAATGCGGTTCGAGATCTTATGTCAGGAAACCTTGTTAGTGGGCCAGCTCGTGCCATGGAAGCCATTATGGGTGCCTGTGCGCTTGGTTTTGGTGTAGCATTAGCCTTGAAATGGTTTGGATAGGAGGGTTGGATATCGAATTCTTAGTTAAAGTTATCGGGGTCTACGTAGCAACCCTTTGTTTTGCGATATTAATCAACGTTCCACCACGCGCACTTAATTTGGGTGGTCTTGTTGGGGTGGCCAGTTACCTAGTTTATCTAACTTACAATTCGATCTTTGGTGGTTACGTTGGTGGAAATGTCTTTGGGGCTTTCACGATTGGGATCCTTGGAATGTTGGCCGCAAGATACAAGAAAATGCCGATCATCGTTTTTAATATTCCTGCCCTGGTACCATTAGTTCCGGGAGGACAGGCTTATGAGGTGATGAAGTACATTGCAACTGGAAACACGCACCTGGCCTTTGTTTACTTGATGCAGGTGGCGATGATTGCTGGTGCTTTGGCAATCGGCTTTTTACTTGCTGAGTTGGCCATTCAACTCTTCTTTCACGTTACGCATCTTTTCAAAAGTTTTGTTTCATAACCATAAACTAAAAAATATCCTCATTGATTTTTTGTCAATGAGGATATTTTTAGTTAGTTTGAAGTTGTTTAACAAAATTCTGGTAATCACGTTCCTCACCAGTATCAGAAATTTGAATCTGATTAAGGTTGGAATTGTGAAGATCATCTTCACTAATGGTTAACTTGTTAGTGAAGGTGGCATTTCCAATTAGGTGAAGTTCATACTGATCTCCTGTCCGCTTGATGTGAGTTCTTACCATCCCACCAGGATTGTAGACGTTAACTAACTCATCAAAGTCGCCATCATGGGTAAGAATTTCATAGATGAGGCTAGTAGCAGTCATTCCAGTTCCACATGCATTGGTCAGACCGACACCACGTTCAAAGGTCCGCACGAATAACTCATTTTCATCCATAACGTTTGCAAAACTCACGTTGACGCCGTCGGTAAAGTATGGATTTTTTTTGTTTAACATGGTTCCGAGATGGACAAGATCGTCAGACTTCACTTGATCCATCCCCATGAAGCTAATGAGATGGGGATTAGGAACGGCAACAGCCGAATACTCTAATCCGGAAATAAAGTCGTCAACTGGCTGATCAATTAGTGGAGTTTTGAGATTTTCTAACGGGAGACTTTTACTATCGAATGAAATGGGGGAAATTTGAACACTAAATGCTGGAACGCCCTCAGCAATGTCAGCTTCCCTTTGAACGTCAAGATCGGCATCGTTGGTTTCTACTTTAAAATGCGTTTGGTTGAACTTTTGAGCGAGATATCGGGATACCGTTCGGAGTCCGTTACCACACATGGAAGCCTCACTGCCATCGGCGTTAAAGACCCGCATTTTACCAAGAGCGCCTGGATGACTGGATGAATCAACCATCAGAAGTCCGTCTGCACCATTTAAGACGTTATTTTCAGGGTCAGCGATGGTTTGTGCTAGTTGTTTTAATTCATTATCATTTAACTTTTGGTGTAGGGTGGTTTGATCCAGGATAAAGAATTGGTTCTCTGATCCATGGACTTTAAGTAAATTAGCCATTGTTTTTTCTCCTAGTAAATTAGTCGGTTATTATCGAAAAAGTTGCGGTATATTAATTTAACCGCTTTGTCTGAATCCTTAATATCGGTTCCGAGCATCACTGAAATCTTAGAGGCCCCCTCATTAATCATGTGAATGGAGATCCCGTTATCCGTTAGTGGACGAATGATTTTTTCGATGGTGTGATTGTCAGATTGCATGCCTTCCCCAACAATCATGATGATGGCATAGTCGTTAATCCAGCGAAGTTGATCGGGATGAAGGGCAGCCTTAATTTCCTTGGTAATTTCTTTTACGATGTGATCATTTAGTTGTGACTTATCAAAAATGATGGTCAAATCATCGATCCCGGAAGGCATGTGTTCGTATGAAACACCGTACTTATACAGAATCTTTAGGATGGTAAGGGTAAATCCAACCTGTTTATTAAGTAAGTAACGATGAATGTAAAGGGCGGAGAAGTGCTTGGCACTCGCCACACCGGTAATTACTCGCGTAGGTTGAAATTTATTTTCGGGAACGATCATCGTTCCTGGAAGATCAGGGGCTGACGTGTTTTTGACGTTGATCGGGATTCCAACCTGAATGGCTGGAATGATAGCCTCATCATGAAATACCGAGAAGCCAGCATATGAAAGTTCTCGCATTTCCCGATAGGTCATTACGTCAATGGCTTTCGGATTCTTAACCACCCGTGGATCGACCGAATAAATCGCGTTTACGTCGGTAAAGTTTTCGTACAAGTCAGCCTGAAGTCCTCTGGCAACGATTGAACCAGTAATGTCAGATCCACCTCGCGAAAAGGTGGCGATTTGGTTGTCATCATTGATACCGAAAAAGCCAGGAAAAACCATTTTTTCTTTTACGTCACGAAACTTGCGGATGTTTTCATAAGTGGCCGGGTTAATTTGAGCGTCTTCAACGTTACCAGTGACTTTGAAACCGATCTGTTTAGGATCCATGAATTTGGCGGGAATTTCAAGCTGATTTAAAATCATGGTTAACATCTGAGCATTCAGAAACTCACCTTGAGCCTTAAAAGTACTCATCAAGTGTGCCGTATCCGAGAACGATTGGTTGGGTAAATCATTTAATTGCGTAACAATTTGATTAATCTGTTGCTCATCAACGTGAAATGAACGGCCAATTTCTTGGTATCGATCAATAATCTGATTGAGGGTATCGGAGAAATCTTCGTGATTAATGACCTGGTTGGCGTACTCAATCAATAGGTCTGTCACCTTAATGTCACCCTTGAAACGGGTTCCAGGGGCTGAAACCACGATGGCTCTGCGATCGGGATCTGATTTAATAATGTTGATTACCTTTTGAAATTGGGGCCCGTTGGCTAGCGAACTACCACCAAACTTAGTTACTTTCATGAATTACTCATCCTTAAGAATTTGATTAAGTTGAATTGTAGCATTATTTTTAGATTTATCAATCGCATTAACAAAATATATGTGAAATAATTATTAATTAAGTTATATCAATTGACGAAATGATCGAAATGGGGTATATTCTTAACAAATTCAAATAGAGGTTGCAGACAACAAGATTAGCTAACGGAGATGTTACTCGTTAATGAACTTAGTGAAAGGGTTGCTTGCCGAAGCACTGTGCCAGAGTAGGGACATGGTTGCTGGGACGTGATTTAATAAGTTGCGGACTGTCGCAGATATTCTGCGGGGAGCTATTCAAGAATATTTGATCAAATAATGTCAAACGAATTATTTTTAGATCTTTTTGTTCAACTCCTGAGCAAAGAGATCTTTTTTTATAAATTATTTAAGAGGTGCGATGATGAAGTCGGTTATTGATAAGCAGGATATTAGGGATCATGATTTGTACATTGGCGGTATTAAAGCCAGTGATTTGGCAAAGGAATACGGAACACCTTTAGAAGTTTATGACGTTACTCAGATCAGAAGTCAGATCAGAAAATTTAAACAAGTGTTTGAAGAACGCCACGTTGATTACTCGGTGAATTATGCTAGTAAGGCTTTTGCCACGATCGGAATGTATCAGATTGTGAAGCAAGAAGGGGCTGGAATCGACGTTGTTTCTGGTGGCGAGTTGTTTACGGCTCTTCAAGCTGATTTTCCGATGAAACGTGTAAGTTTTCACGGCAATAATAAGTCAAAGGATGAATTAGAGATGGCCGTGAAAAACGGGGTAGGGACGATCATGTTGGATAATTTCCATGAGATCGACTTATTACACGATGTTTTAGAGGGACAAAATGCCAATATTGATGTGATGTTGCGAATTACTCCAGGAATTTCAGCTCACACCCATGAGTATATCCAGACGGGTCAAGTTGACAGTAAGTTTGGGTTTGACCTTGGCTCAGGCCAAGCCGATGAAGCGCTTCAACGGGTCTTAAAGGAAAAGCGAATGAACATGAAGGGGGTCCATGCCCATATTGGTTCTCAGATCTTTTCGACGAAAGGCTTTGTGGGAGCTGCCGATAAATTAGTGGATGTGATGAAACACTGGCACGATGACTTTGGGTACACTGCTAAGGTTGTTAATGTTGGTGGTGGATTTGGAATTCAGTATACTGACGAAGAACATCCGGTTGCACCCGAGGAATTTGTATCGGCGATCGTAGATGAGATTAAACAGAAGACAAAATCATATAATTTGCCGACACCCGCAATTTGGATTGAACCAGGACGATCGATCGTTGGTACCGCTGGTTATAGCTTGTACACCATTGGCTCTAGAAAAGATGTTTCTGGAATTAAGTCCTACGTTGCTGTAGACGGTGGGATGGGCGATAACATTCGGCCAGCTTTGTATGAAGCTGATTATGAGGGGGCCCTTGCCAACAACGCTGATGGCAAACCCGTTGAGGATGTTCGCATTGCTGGAAAGTATTGTGAATCGGGCGATATTTTAATTCAAAATCAGCCCATTCCTAAGAGCAAGCCTGGCGACATATTCGTTATTTTTAATACTGGTGCTTACGGATACTCGATGGCTTCTAACTATAATCGCAATCCACGACCGGCCGTGGTTTTCGTCGAGAGTGGAAAATCTCAGATCGCGGTTAAACGTGAGAGCTACGCAGACTTAAGTCGGTTAGATACAAAATTAAAGGAGAATTAGCATGGCACAATTAGACGCACAATCAATCATTAAATTTATTTCTGAGTCAGATAAAAAGACCCCAGTTAAGGTCTACTTAAAAGGTAAGCTAGGCAAAATTAAATTTCCTAAGGGAATTGAGAATTTTACCACGAATAAAACGGGAGTAATCTTTGGCGATTGGGCCAACGTCTCCAAATTTCTCAAGAAAAACAAGAAGTTAATTAGTAAGTATGAAATTGAAAGTGATGCTCGAAATTCGGCGGTGCCACTCCTTGATACCAAGAATCTAGATGCTCGAATTGAGCCAGGTGCCATCATTCGGGATCAAGTGGTAATTGGTAAACACGTAGTTATCATGATGGGAGCCTTGATTAACATTGGAGCCGAAATTGGTGATGATTCGATGATTGACATGGGAACCATTCTTGGTGGTCGTGCCATTGTTGGTAAACACTGTCACATTGGTGCAGGAGCCGTTTTAGCGGGTGTAATTGAACCCGCCAGTGCCGAGCCGGTTCGAATTGATGACAACGTCCTAGTGGGTGCAAACGCCGTGGTAATCGAGGGTGTTCACGTTGGTGAAGGAGCGGTCATCGCTGCTGGATCCGTCGTATTACACGATGTTGAGCCCAACACAATGGTAGCTGGAGTTCCTGCTAAAAAGATCAAAGATATTGATAACCAGACTAAGTCCAAGACAAAACTCGAAGATGATTTAAGGAAGTGATGGATGTGTCCAAGACTGAAACGAAGTTGAGTGATAACGATTTACTAAAAATTTATCGGCATCTTCATCAGATTCCTGAATTAGCCATGCATGAGTTTGAAACCCATGAATATTTAAAGCATGTGATTGACGGGTTGACGACTTCTTATATGGAAACAGAAGTGCCAGAAAAATTACCAACGGCCATCTTGGTGTTAGTTCATGGAACCAAGCCGAAACGGACAATTGGGTATCGAACTGATATTGACGCTTTGCCCGTTAGCGAAAAGACCGACTTACCCTTTGCGTCCAAGCATGCAGGAGTGATGCATGCATGTGGACATGATATTCACATGACGGTAGCTTTGAGTATCCTAAATTACTACTCTCAGCATCAGCCTCAGGATAACCTATTGATGTTTTTCCAACCGGCCGAAGAAAGTGAAAATGGTGGGAAGGTTGCCTATGAAGACGGCATTTTCACCGGAAAATGGCGTCCTGATGAGTTTTATGGATTACATGACAATCCACAGTTGCCGACTGGTGCGATTGGTTGTCGGATGGGAACCCTTTTTGCTGGGACGACTGAAGTTAATGTTGATCTAGTTGGAAAGAGTGGTCATGCGGCTTATCCGCAGGATGCTAACGATATGATCGTGGCCGCTAGTCAGTTTATTAATCAGGTCCAAACGATTGTGTCACGGAGTGTTGATCCCATTGAAGGTGGAGTTGTTACCTTTGGAAAGATGGAGGCTGGAACGATTCGGAATGTCATCGCTGGCCATGCTCGCATTGAGGGAACGATTCGAGGATTAACACAAAAGATGATTGAATTGATTGATCGACGGTTAAAAGAGGTCGCTAGTGGGATTGCTACCAGTTACGATTGCAAGGTTCAATTGGATTTGAATCAAGGCGGTTATCTTCCGGTTGAAAATAATCCAAAGTTAACCAGTAATTTTATTAATTACATGGAGAATCAAGCGGACGTTGATTTTATTAACACAATGCCAGCCATGACCGGGGAAGACTTTGGGTATCTTCTATCTAAGATTCCTGGCACAATGTTCTGGTTAGGCATTGGTGATCCCGATTCTCAACTTCATGAGGCAACGCTTACTCCTAATCCAGCAGCAATTAAGGTTGGCAGTGGAGCCATTATTGGATTTTTGAATTTCCGGATGCAGCAAGCAGCAAAGTAAGGAGATTATATATTATGGTAGAAAAAGCAGATTTACTTACGGCCATCGTCACTCCATTTAGTGATGATGGGGCAGTGGATATTGGACGACTGAAAAAGTTGATTCAACACTTAATTGATACGGGCACCAACGGATTTGTGGTTGGCGGAACAACTGGTGAGACACCAACGTTATCGGAAGACGAAAAATTAAAGTTATACGGCGAATTTGGCAAGATCGTTGGTGACAAGTATCCTGTGATCGCCGGCACTGGTTCTAATAACACGCAACAAACCGCTGAATTCAACCAAAAAGTCATGCAGTTGGATGGAATTGATTACGGACTCGTGGTTGTTCCTTATTACAACAAGCCTAACCAACGTGGCATGAAAGAGCACTTTAAGTATGTGGCGGATCATTCCGATAAACCTATTATCATTTACAATATCCCTGGTCGTACGGGAGTAAACATGGATAAAGAGACGGTGGTTGAATTGTCAGAGTACAATAACATTGCTGGCATTAAGCAATGTGGTTCCCTCCCTGATATGGAATATATTATCTCCAACACTCCCGATGACTTTCTTGTTTACAGTGGAGAAGATCCCCAAGCGTTGGCAACTAAGATGCTGGGTGGTGACGGTGTGATTTCGGTTGCGTCCCATGTCTACGGAGATCAACTTAGAGCTATGTACGATGATTTAGACCACGGCGACTACCAAGCAGCTGGAAAGTTACAGCGTTGGTTAACGCCAAAAATGCAAGCCCTATTCATGTTCCCATCACCATCACCAACGAAGGCTGCTTTGAATGCTAATGGATTAAGCGTTGGTGGGTGTCGTTTACCAATTGCAACCCTCAATCGGGATGAAAAAGAAGAGTTGGCACAAGCACTAGACGTCAATTCTTTGGGAGACATTTTAAATGATTAAAGTATTAGTAGCTGGTTTTCGTGGCTCAATGGGTCAGAAAGCCATTAAAATGATTGAAAAAAATGATGATTTTCAATTGGTTGGAGTCTATGATCCCAAGGCCGAGGATTTAAGTCCTAAGAGTCATAATCTACCCGATGATGTTCATGTATATAATAGTTTTGACCAAATTAATGGCAAAGATATTGATGTTTGGGTGGACTTTACGGTTCCTAAAGCAGCCTATCCTAACACCAAGTTTGCCCTTGAAAATGGCATTCATCCTGTGATCGGAACTAGTGGTCTGAGTGACGATCAGCTTTCTGAGTTACAAAAAATTGCGGATGATCAGGACGTGAGCGGAATTATCGCTCCTAATTTTGGCATTTCGGCGGTGTTGTTAATGAAATTTGCTAAAGAAGCGGCCCAATACTTTCCGGATGCTGAGATTATTGAGATGCATCATCAGGATAAAAAGGATGCACCATCAGGGACTGCTATCAACACCGCTAAGTTAATTAGTGCAGGAAGAAAAGAACAACCCAAGCCAGTGAAGACCGAAGAAACATTGAAGGGTGCTCGTGGAGCTGAGTATGATGGGGTACCAATTCATGCTGTGCGACTGCCAGGATACGTTGCTCACGAACAAGTCTTATTTGGAGGTGATGGCGAAGCCTTAACGATTCGTCAGGATTCTTTTGACCGGGATTCGTTTATGAACGGGCTAAAAGTCGCTATTCAAAAGGTCGATAACGTTAATGGTTTAGTGGTTGGATTAGAAAATATTTTATAGAGGAGCAATTAGTGATGAAAGAGTATAATGTAGCAATTTTAGGTGCCACAGGTGCTGTTGGAACACGTCTCATGCAGAAGTTAGCTGAATCAAATATCCCGGTTAAGAGTTTGAAGTTATTAGCTTCCAAACGGTCAGCTGGGAAAAAGTTAAAGTATCGAGATGATGTTTTGACCGTTGAAGAGGCTACGCCCGATTCTTTTGATGGGGTCGATTTAGTGCTTGCTTCAGCAGGTGGTGCCGTTTCAAAGAAATTGTTACCAGAAGCCGTTAAACGGGGAGCAGTTGCGGTCGATAATACCAGTGCTTTTCGGATGGATCCAGACGTCCCGTTAGTGGTTCCGGAAGTTAACCCGGATGCACTTGAAAATCATCATGGAATTATTGCTAACCCCAACTGTTCTACCATTCAAATGGTGGTTGCCCTAGAACCAATCAGAAAACAGTTTGGTTTAAAGCAAATCATTGTTTCTACCTACCAGGCTGCTTCTGGAGCTGGTCAAAGTGGACTCGATGAGTTAAGGGATGAGGCACAAGAACACCTTGACGGTAAAAAGATGGATGCTCACATCTTCCCAGTTAAGGGTGAGAAGGAACATTATCCACTTGCATTTAACCTACTTCCTCAAATTGATGTCTTTGAAAAAGACGGTTACACCCACGAAGAGTGGAAGATGATTCATGAAACCAAGAAGATCATGTTAAATGACATGAATTCTGGAGCAATTAAGGTTACTGCAACTTGTGTGCGAGTTCCAGTTGAAATTTGTCATGGAGAGTCAGTTTACTTCACCGTTGATGATGCTAAGGATGCTAGTCGAGAAAAGATTCAAAGCATTTTAAACGATGCACCAGGTGTAACGCATAAAGATGATCCAAAGAAGCAACTTTATCCACAACCAATTGACGCTGCCGGCAAAGAAGATACATACGTTGGTAGGGTGCGACCAGATCAAGAAAATGATAATGCTTATAACATGTGGGTAGTTGCTGATAACTTATTAAAGGGTGCTGCCTTAAACACGGTTGAAATTGGTGAGGAACTAGTTAAAAGAGATTTAATTTAGTCGTTAGATCTTCAGATGATGAGGAAAATTAATATGCCTACTTTAAATGAAAATTTACAAAATCGTTTTAATCAAAACCTAACTGAGTTACAACCCTCAGCCATTCGTGCTTTCTCAGAGTCGATTGCCGACATTGATGGATTAGTGATGTTGTCAGTTGGCGAACCGGGTTTTAACACTCCTGAACACGTAAAAAAAGCCATGATGAAAAGCATTGCGGACAACCATTCACACTATTCTCCTCACAAGGGAATTAAGCCGCTTCGTGACGCCATTAGTCATTTTATGAGCCAAAAATACAATCTGCATTATGATCCCGATACGGAAATTATGGTTAATATGGGTGCAACGGAAGCAATTGCTGCATCGGTTTTTACAACGGTTAATCCTGGAGATGAAGTGCTGATTCCAGCACCATTCTATCCACTTTACGAGTCCCTGGTTCGTTTTGCCGGCGGAAAACCGATCTTCATTAACACCGCAAAATCTGATTTTGTTTTAACCCCAGATGAACTGGAAACGGTTCTTACAAAGCATCCCAACGCGAAGGCCTTAATCTTGAATTACCCAAACAACCCTACAGGGGTAGAATACACGCCGGAACAGTTGCAAGCGCTAGTGCCAGTTTTGAAGCAACATGCGATCTTTGTAATTGCTGATGAGATCTATAGTGAGTTGACCTATGGAATCAAACACCATTCACTGGCTGAGTATTTGCCAGACCAAACCGTGGTTATTAATGGAGTTTCCAAATCGCACGCAATGACCGGTTATCGATTAGGCTTTACAATGGGTCCAGCTGAATTTATCACACAAGCCAATAAGATGCATGGTTACCTGGTTTCATCTCCATCAGATCCAGCTCAGTACGGAGCGCTGGAAGCTTTAAGTAATGGGATGGATGATGCTTTCCCGATGCGTGACGAATACCAGAAGAACCGGGATGAAGCCATCGCACGTTTAAAGGGCATGGGACTTAAGCCGATTGCTCCAACGGGAGCTTTCTACATTTTTGTTAAAATTCCCACTAAGTATGGGCAAGATGACGTTAAATTTGCTCAGGATTTGGCCCAGAACGCGAAGGTTGGTGTTATTCCGGGATCAGCCTTTGGTGAAGCTGGTAAGGGTTACATTCGGATTTCGTATGCTGCGTCTAAAGATGACTTAGAAACAGGTTTAACCAGAATGGAAGATTATTTAAATTAGACCAAACAAAAACAGTTAGACATTAATGTCTAACTGTTTTTGTGTTTTAAAGATGAAGAAAAGTTCCAAGGAAGAAACTAATCAGTAAAATGATAAAAACAATCGTAGTAATAATGACGTACATTTTATCATGTTCTTTATAGAAAGAATAGATGGAGACGACCACTCGCAGAACTGGTGTGAGGATCAAAGCAAATACACCTAGCATCATAATCGAATATGGTTTTAACGAAATGATTCCCTTCAGTAATTGACTGAAGGAAGTAAGGTAATAGTGACTTCCAAATCCAGTTGTTCCGGTAACAATGTATAGAACCAATCCAAAAAGCATGATGATGACAGAGATGATAACCCCGATCCGCATGATCTTTCCAATTAATTGTTCAATTCTGATATTTTCAGCTTTTTGTTCCGCCTGACTATTTTTTACGTTGTTTTGATTACTCATGATAGGAGGTTCACCCCGAATCCTTTAAGAATCATCTGCACTCCTAGGTAAATTAAGATCGGAATAAAAATAATTCGAATCAATTTAGAAGGCATGATTTGCATTACTCGTGAACCCACCGTAGCACCTAGAATAATCCCGAGTGCTAGTGGAACAGCAATCTGGGGCAGAATTGAACCATTAAAAAAGTAAATGGTCGCACTAGCGGCTGCGGTTACTCCCATCATTAGATTACTGGTCGAACTAGATGGTTTTAATGGCATTTTCATGAAAGTATCCATGGCAATGACCTTAAAGGCACCTGATCCAATTCCGAGTAATCCACTGGCAATCCCGGCGCCAAACATAACCGTGAGACCAGCAGGAACATTTGTAACTTTATAATCAATTTGTTTTTTTAGGTTCTTATCGTAGTATGAACCATTTAGTTTTAATTTCTTCGCGATGGCATCATTGCTAGTTGCGTTAGTCTGCACCTGTTTACCCCAGATTTTTTTAATCATGTTCAGTCCAGAGAAGAACAGCAGGAGTCCAAATAAAATATAAAGAAAAATGGGATTAATCACTCCTGTTAATAGGGCTCCTGCTACGGCACCAATTGAAGTGGCGATCTCTAAAAACATGGCCACCCTTAAATTTAAGACGTTATCTTTTAGATATGCGATGGTGGCCCCCGAACTAGTTGCGATTACCGCAATAATACTAGCTCCAATGGCGTATTTGATGTCCAGGTTAAAGCCGATGGTTAAAACGGGTGTGATGATCATCCCACCACCAATACCAAGGATGGCACCAAGTACTCCCGCAAAGATTCCCACGAGCACCATGATAATAATACTATGAATCATTCATAAGACCCCAATCTATAAAATTCATGTTGTAATTATATCATATTAGTACGACTGTAATTTAGTCCTTGTCTCTAATGAGTGATTGATATTATGTTATACTTTTTTTATATGAATTCTTGGAGGTAATTGTACTTATGATGATTGGAAGGGACGTTAGTCGCCCGTATAAACTAACCATTTCGTTTCTCCTGTCGTTAATTTTAACGATTGGAGTCAAAATGAGTTTTGGCTACGTTGGTTTTTTAGATTCCATGTTAATTGGAACGATTCAAGGTTATCCTTCTTCATTTGAGGAGACCATTTTTTCAATAATTAGTTTTGTCGCGAGTCCGAAAATGGACATCGTCTGGATCCTGATAATCGCTATTCTTCTGTGGTGGTTTAAATTCAAGGTTCCCGCGTTCTTTTCATTAGTCTTAGTCTTTGGAGGGGACGCCATTGGGTTTGTTATTAAGCACATTGTGGCAAAACCTAGACCATCAATGCATTTGCCAGGTGACACTGGTTTTAGCTATCCCAGTGGTCACGTGCTAGGGGCTTTCTTAGTGATTAGTGTGTTGTGGATTATTGTGGTACCAATGATTAATCGCCAATCAACACGCTGGATTGTCAGAACGATCCTGGTCATCATGCTTTTCTTGGTGATGATTTCAAGGGTTTATCTTAACGCTCACTTTCCGTCTGACACAATTGGAGCCGCTTTGATTGCTTACACTTGGCTTCAGATTTGTGAATATGGTTACGTTAAATGGGCTAGAAGTTTAAGTAACAAACGAATCTTTCAAAATACAATTTATTAATTTTGAAAATTTGATTGATAATCAAAAATGTATCACTTATAATTTAACTATAATTAAATATGAAATTCTAAGAAGAGGCGCGACTTTTATTAGTAATTAGCTGGAGATTTACTAAATCAACGAAGGCTTATGAAAGGAAGGGTTGCCGAAACTAGTCACGTGGTGAATGGTTAGTTGGGTCTTGGTTCAATAAATCAAGGACTGTCGTGCAATCGCACGGAGAGCTTTCTAAGATTACGATTAGTAAGAATACGGACTCTTTTGGAAATCATTCAAAAGGGTCTTTTTATTTATCGTTTTATTACGAGGGATCTTCTTAATTATTTAGGAGGAGAATTTATGTCTGAGAAAAAAGGAAACGGACAAGTTAAGCGGGGTCTAAAGTCAAGACACGTGTCTATGATTGCCCTAGGTGGTTGTATCGGAACTGGTCTTTTTGTAACTAGTGGTGGGGCCATTCACAATGCTGGCCCCGGTGGAGCCTTAGTGGCTTATGTATGTATGGGAATCATGGTGTACTTTTTAATGACCAGTTTAGGAGAGATGGCCACTAATATGCCGGTTTCTGGATCATTTGCAACGTATTCGGCTAAATACGTGGACCCAGCTTTAGGATTTGCCATGGGTTGGAATTACTGGTTTAACTGGACCATTACCGTAGCTGTTGATGTCAGTACGGTGGCCATTGTGATGCAATTTTGGCTTCCGCATTTTCCAAGTTGGATCTGGAGTTTGGCGGCGTTATCACTGATTTTATTGATTAACATTTTATCGGTAAAGGCGTTTGGTGAAACGGAATTCTGGATGTCACTGATCAAAGTGATTACCATCTTTATTTTCCTTGCCGTTGGGGTATTAACCATCTTTGGAATTATGGGTGGTCACTTCATTGGGATGCGTAACTTTACTTATAAACAAGCTCCCTTCGTAAATGGAATTCCCGGGATTTTAAGCGTCTTTGTAATTGCCGGGTTCTCATTTCAAGGAACCGAATTAGTTGGAATTACTGCTGGCGAATCAGAAGACCCACAAAAGACGGTTCCCAAGGCCATTCATGAAGTTTTCTGGCGAATTATTTTATTCTATATTTTAGCAATCGTTGTGATTGCTGCCATCATTCCGTACACTAGTCATGACCTACTCGGATCGAGTGCTTCTGATGTTACAATCAGTCCCTTCACCATTGTGTTTGAAAGAGCTGGCCTAGCCGGGGCAGCAAGCATTATGAACGCTGTTATTTTAACGTCGGTTATTTCTTCAGCTAACTCAGGGATGTATGCCTCTACCAGAATGCTGTATTCGATGGCTGATGAAGGTTATGCTCCTAAAATTTTTGGTAAGGTATCAAAACGTGGAATTCCGGTGCTGGCACTCTTAGCAACCATGGTAGTTTCACTTCTAACCTTCATGACTAGTATTTTTGGATCCAAAATTTACATGTGGTTAGTGGCTGCTTCAGGCTTAACTGGATTTATTGCTTGGTTTGGAATTGCTCTATCACACTATCGATTTAGAAGGGCCTTTATAAAGCAGGGTCATAAGCTTTCTGAGCTTAAGTATCATGCAACCTGGTTCCCAGTTGGTCCGATTATTACGCTACTCTTGTGTATCGTTGTAATTTGTGGTCAAGACATCGGAGCCTTCGCTCACTTCAACTTATTTGAAATTGCGGTCACTTATATGAGTGTTCCCCTTGTAATTATTTTGTACTTTAGTTACAAGATCATTCATCATACTCACATTATTCCGTTGGACAAAGTGGATGTCTCACCATCGGAAGATTACACGGATGAAATTAAAAAGAATGAAAGTAAATCTTAAATTCATGATTTTGAAATGGTACAATTACAAGTGCAAATTCTTTAAAACTAGTCTAAGGGGATTAAATAAATGATTGTATTATCTGGAACTATTGGAGCAGGGAAGACGACATTAACGACGTTACTCGCTGAGAGGTTGAACTCCCCAGCTTATTATGAGTCCGTCGATGATAATAAGATTCTTCCATTGTTCTATAAAGATCCGAAGAAGTACGCCTTTTTACTCCAAATTTATTTTTTGAACAAACGCTTGGATAGTATTAAAGAAGCTTCCACGAATAAGTACAGTGTAATGGATCGTTCGATTTTTGAGGATTCACTGTTGTTTCATTTAAATGCTGATCTAGGACGAGCTACTGAAACTGAGGTTCAAATCTACGATTCTTTGTTAAAAAATATGATGGAGCCTAGTCCTGGCGGTAAATATCAAAAGACGCCTGATTTATTAATCTATATTGATATTTCGTTTAGTACCATGCTGAAAAGAATCAAAAAGCGGGGACGGGATTATGAACAGATTGACAACGATAGTAGTTTATATGAGTATTATCGTGAATTAAATCAGCGGTATGCGACTTGGTATAAAAATTATGATTTGTCGCCGAAGATTAAAATTAATGGTGATAAGTATGATTTTGTTGAGGATCCAAATGCTAGAGAAAAAGTTTTAAAGACTCTTTCTGATAAAATTCAAGAAGTATTAGGATAATTTCTTAGATTATTGTATAATTAGTTTGATAAATAAACGTGACGTGCCTATTAATTAAAATCACAGAGAGATGACGTTGGTGAGAGTTGTCATTTGAAAATTCCAGCACGTGTTTCGGGCGGTTAATCCCGCACGGCAATTACCGTTATTAATTAATCGAGTGCCTTAATTGGAACTTGGGTGGTACCGCGAAAAGACTTTCGTCCCAACATGACGAAGGTCTTTTTGTGTCTTTTAAGGGAGGAAATTAAAATGTTAGATATGAAGTTGATTAGAAGCAATCCAGATTGGTATAAGGGAAAGTTGGCAGAACGAAATGTTCCTGGCGAAGTGATTGATAATTTGCTAAGAAAAGATTCGGAACGTCGTGATCTAATTGTAAAAAGTGAATCGTTAAAGGCGGAGCGAAATGAAGTTTCCGAAAAGATCTCACAGCTAAAGCGCAATAAGGGGAATGCTGATGACCAAATTCAACGAATGCGCGAGGTTGGCAAGGAGATTAAAGAACTTGATGAAAAATTAGAGGGAATTAAAGCTGAACAACATGATATTGAAGCTCATTTACCGAACGTTCCTGCCGATGAAGTTCCGGTCAGTCTCACAGAAGAAGGGGCTAAGGAGCTTAGAAGAATTGGTGAGCCACGTAAATTTGATTTTACGCCTAAACCCCACTGGGAAATTGGTGAAAATCTGGATATTTTAGACTTCAAAAGAAGTGCCAAGGTATCCGGAAGCCGATTTGTATATTACTTAGGGGCTGGAGCTCAGTTAGAACGGGCTGTCTATAACTTTTATTTGGACCAAAATACGGAGGTTGGGTACACAGAAGTGCTGCCTCCTTACATGGTGAACTCTGATTCAATGTTTGGAACGGGACAGTTCCCTAAGTTTTTAGAAAACAAAGCCGGCTTTGAGATCAAAGACAGTGATTTAACCATGATTCCAACCGCTGAGGTACCATTAGTTAACTTTTACCGGGATGAAGTGATTCCTGAAGCAAAACTGCCAGTGAAGTTTACGGCCTTAACCCCCGCTTTCAGATCGGAAGCTGGGAGTGCTGGTAAGGATACACGTGGTTTAATTCGTTTACACCAATTCAATAAGGTTGAGATGGTGCAGTTTACTAAACCAGACGAATCATGGGATGCTTTGGAAGAAATTATCCATCAAGCTGAGACTCTCTTACAAAAACTCGGAATTCCGTATCATGTCATTACTTTAACTTCGAGTGATATGAGCTTTACCGCCGCTGAGACCCATGACTTAGAAGTTTGGATGCCAGCTCAGAATCGGTACCGTGAGATTTCAAGTTGCTCTAATACCCTTGATTTTCAAGCAAGAAGGGCTCATATTCAATATCGGGATGAGAACGGGAAGCTTCAGTATGTTCATACCCTGAATGGTTCTGGCTTAGCAGTTGGAAGAACGGTAGCTGCCATTTTAGAGAATTATCAAAATGAAGATGGAACCGTGAATGTACCAGAAGTTTTGCAACCTTACATGCATGGAATGAAAAAAATTGTTAAAAATGAGAAATTTTAACCAAAATCAGTAGAAATCAATGCGACATTTCGGTATAATAATATTTGTTGTCTGACTGGCGTGAAGAAACAGTATCATCATTGTAGGTTAGCCAAATTTGTTCTTGACGCTTAAACTGCAAAATGATATTATATAATAGTTGTCATCACACAGTATGTGGGTGATATCTATCAATGGAGGATTAGCTCAGCTGGGAGAGTATCTGCCTTACAAGCAGGAGGTCACAGGTTCGATCCCTGTATCCTCCATTTGAGCCGTTAGCTCAGTTGGTAGAGCATCTGACTTTTAATCAGAGGGTCGGCGGTTCGAACCCGCCACGGCTCATTGCCAGTAACACATTATTATGCGGGCGTGGCGGAACTGGCAGACGCGCTAGATTTAGGTTCTAGTGTCTTAGGACGTGGGGGTTCGAATCCCTTCGCCCGCATTGATTTTTTGCCGACTTAGCTCAGTTGGCTAGAGCGCTTCACTAGTAATGAAGAGGTCGTAGGTTCGAATCCTATAGTCGGCATATGCGGAAGTAGTTCAGTGGTAGAACGCCACCTTGCCATGGTGGAGGTCGCGGGTTCGAATCCCGTCTTCCGCTTTTTTTGGTATCATCCTGCCGGAGTGGCGGAATTGGCAGACGCACAGGACTTAAAATCCTGCGGTCAGTGATGACCGTACCGGTTCGATCCCGGTCCCCGGCATTTAAATATTGGAATTTTAGTGAGAGAGCCCTAGTATTAGGAGCTCTCTTTTTTATTCAAAATATTAATTCTATACTGGAAATGCCACCAAAACAGCGATACTATAGAACTGAATTGATATTGTGATATCCATAATAAGTTGATTTAACGTTAAGGTCCCGTGTAGAATATGAATAACGTAATCAACATAATTGATCAGACGTAGATTTAGAATCCAAGGAGAAACAAGATGAAACTCGAGAAAAAGTCGCCTTATGGGCTGAACAACGTCAGTGCTTTACTTAATGACGTTTCAATGAACGATGATCAATTAATTCATGCTGGCGAAAAAATGAGTAATGATGCCAACATGGAAGCAATGCGAAATTTCAAAGCTAAAAAGCGAGACATTAAACCGATCTTAACCGAAAGAGATTCGTTGTTACTAAGTGGTTTACTTGGGTTGAAGCGTGAACGAATGGCTAAGAATCCATTTTCGTTTTATCGCGGAAGCGTGGAACTCATGAATCATGACTTAGAGCGTATCCCAATGAGTGATATTAATCTGCTGATTGCTGGTGATGCGCATCTAGGTAACTTTGGTTTTTATGGTTCACCAGAACACCAACTTTTGTTTGATTTAAATGATTTTGATGAATCACACGTTGGCCATTTTGAGGATGATCTTCTACGTTTTATGGTAAGTGCCTTGCTTGTTGCTAAACAACAAGGATTTGATATTGAAAATGAGGTTAATCCGTTTCTAAGGGACGTGCTCGATACCTATCGCAGCGCGTTAGTGAGAATGACGGAAATTCCAGCCATGGATAAACTTACACTTCCTAATTCCATTAGAAATATTTCTAAAATCTTTGGTACGCTGAAAGATGGCGAAAAACACTTTAAGAAGTCATTTCAAAAAATCACCGCTAAAAGCATTAACAAAGCTCTTAGAAGTACTTCTGATTATGCTGTTGAGAAGTATACAACGGTACTTTCAAATGGCGAACGGCGATTTATTGATAATGAACCGGTGACGGTTCACATTGGTAAGAAAGATTATCAAAAAATTAGTGATGGTCTTGATCGTTACTACAATCATACTAAAAGTGACATTCGTTTCTTTCTTTCCAATTTTCAAATTGTTGACATCGTGAGACATAGTGTTGGTGTTGGAAGTGTAGGGACGCTATGCTTCTTGGTATTATTGGAGGATGCTAACAATAATTATCTGGTCTTACAGATTAAACAAGCCCTTCCGATTTATAAAAATAACGTAATTGGAATGAATAAGAACGATTCGTTGGGTGAGAACATTGTGGATTGTCAGTTGATCCTTCAAACGGCATCGGATCCGTTTTTGGGTTGGTTTAATACCCAAGACAAGAGTTATTACGTACGTCAGTTTAAGGATATGAAAGGTTCAGTAAACCTTAACAAGTTAGATTTAGATGCATTTAAAGATTACGTGCTAGTTTGTGTCATCTTGTTAGCACGGGCACACAGTCAGTCTCCAACCTTTCCAATGATCATTGGTTATTTAAAAAATAGTGATAAGGTTAAAAAGTCATTTATTGAATTTGCAAATGAGTATATGAAACAAGTGGAGATGGATTATCACACATTTATTAAGGATTTGAAATAACATGAAAAGAAATGAAGAATACGTTGACTCATGCTATAACCGGGATTTGAGCTGGACATTATTTAATCGAAGAGTGATTAATTTAGCTACTGAGACGGTCACACCATTCCTAGAGAAACTAAAATTTTTAGCAATTGGGTCCAACAATTTAGATGAATTTTATAGTGTTCGGGTACCAAGTATTCAGGGTCAGATGGAATTAAGTGATAATGGGGTCGAAAAAAAGTCCGGCCTTCACTACAGTCAGATTCTAAATCAGATTCATACCCGCAATAATGAAAACTTCCAGATTCAATATCATGACTACGATAAACTTAATCGTGAATTGAAAGAAAAGGATATTTGTTCGATCGAATCATATGAAGATTTGGACGACAAGCAAAAAAACAAAGCTAATCAATATTTTATTAAAAACATTCAGCCAGAACTGGCTTTCAAGGAATTTGATAAGAATTACACTCTGAAATTTCTCTCCAATAAACAAATTGCAATTGGAGTATTAGTTAAGGGTGACGACAAAAAAGTCATTCGGATTATTCCAGTACCACTTAAATTTGATCGATTGGTTCCAGTAAAATCCAATGGAATTGATACTTATATTTTGTTAGAGGACCTGATTAATCACAACTTAAAACGGTTATTTAATGGAAAAGAAATTACAGGTACGGTCGTCTTTCGCGTTACCCGTGATCTTGATGCTACTTTAGACGTTGAAAAAGAAGATAATAATTTTGAAACCATTTCTAGAATGCGTCAGTACCTTGTTGATCGTGAAAAGGGAAAAGTAACTAGATTTGAAGTTGAAGAATTTGATGGTAATACCGATGATGACTTTTTGCGTGATTTTATTTCCAAATTCAATCTTGGCGAAGATGCCATTTTTAAAATCCCTGGACCCGTTGATCTAACTTATCTTTTTGAGATTGTTAGTAAGTATTCCCCTGACTATCCCGAATATTGTTATGCTAAATTCAATCCACGGACCTGGTCTGATTCAGAATCAATGCTTGCTTACCTAGATCAAAAGGATCTGTTGATTCAGTATCCTTATGATTCGTTTAGTCAGTTTTTACAGTTCTTAAGGGAAGCCGTTGAGAGTCCCAAGACCGTTGCTATTAAGCAAACACTATATCGGGTTTCAAAGCATTCTGAAGTGGTTGATTTATTAGCTAAAGCTGCTCAAAAGGGGATTAAGACTACCGTAGTGGTTGAACTGAGAGCTCGGTTTGACGAGAAAAATAATTTAAAAGTCACTGAAAAGCTAAAAAACGCTGGGGTTCATGTCATTTTTGGAAAGCAGGACATGAAGGTTCACAGTAAGACTTGTTTAGTCTTAACTAAAGAGGGTGAGCATCCTCAAGGGTACATTCAGGTTGGAACTGGGAACTATAACATGCAAACTGCCAAGGGATTTGTTGATTTGAGCTTCTTTACCAGTAAAGATGATTATGTCAGAGATTTATCCAAGTTCTTTGATTACTTACAGGCCCCGGATGCCGCTCAACCGAGTTATCAAGTTTTATCCGCATCTCCTCACCAAATTCAGGATCAGGTGATTGATGGAATTCAAGAAGTGAAAGAAAGTTACCTAAAAACTGGGAAAGGTGCTGTCTTTCTAAAAATTAATTCTTTAACCGATGTGGAAGTTATTTCAGCTATCTATGATGCCGCTCGCGTTGGGGTACCGTTCCGATTGGTAGTTAGAGGTGCTTGTTGTCTCAAGTTAGGAATTTGTGGTAAGAAAGAAAAAATTGTGGTTTCAAGTATTGTTGGTGAGTTTTTGGAACACAGTCGGATCTACGGTTTCTTCACTAATGATGATTCTAAGTTATGGATTTCGTCGGCTGATTTAATGACTAGGAACATGGATAATCGGGTTGAGTTAGCGGCTCCAATTCTTGATCCTAAACTGAAAAAGCAGTTACTCAATATCATTGATATTTATGCGCAGGATGATGTGGACGGCAGCTTTCTTAAACCGGACGGACAGTACTTTAAGTTTAAGCATCCTAAGGGCAAATCAGCCCAACAAACCTTTCTTAGGATTATTGATGATCCAAAGTTGAATAATAAAAAACACATTTCTAAGCGTCATGACATTCGCATTAACGTAAAGAATGGCTCGAATCTCAAAAATGATTGGACCTACATCTCAATTTTAGTGGTTACAATCATCGTAGTTGTGGCGATTTTATTGTGGTGGTAAAAATAACTAGATATTTCTAGTTATTTTTTTGTTTTTCTTTACCAAAAGTGCTAGTCTCTGGTATAATATTATTTGTTCGCTGGTAATTAGTGAACTTCTAAATATTTTATGCACCTATAGCGCAATTGGATAGAGTGTCTGACTACGAATCAGAAGGTTGTAGGTTCGACTCCTACTAGGTGCATTCATCGGGAAGTAGCTCAGCTTGGTAGAGCACCTGGTTTGGGACCAGGGGGTCGCAGGTTCGAATCCTGTCTTCCCGATTTTTATATATACTCACATTTTAATGTTTACGCATCGGGAAATAGCTCAGCTTGGTAGAGCGCCACGTTCGGGACGTGGAGGTCGCAAGTTCGAATCTTGTTTTCCCGATTTTTTTATTACGTTCGTTTACAAGAGCATTTACTTGGAATTTACGATTCTTCTTTGTATAATAATAGTCAACATTAGTCAGAGATGAGATGAGTTTATGGCAAGCCGTAATATATCAGACATTATTGAAGATTATTTAAAGGATATGCTGGGTGACAACGATCAAGAGCGAGTTGAGATTCGTCGGTCAGATATTGCCAATCATTTTGATGTGGTACCATCACAGATCAACTATGTAATCAAAACTCGATTTACCTTGCGGAATGGTTATCTAGTTGAAAGCAAACGTGGTGGCGGTGGCTATATCAGAATTGAAAAAATCAATTTAATGGATAATTCGGATGTCTTAGATAGTTTGATCGACTCAATTGGTGATGAAATTTCTGAAAAAGATGAAGAATCAATTTTAACTACCTTGTATGCTAATGGAGTTATTACCGAAAAAGAGAAGAACATGATTGCAGCTATCTTGAAGAAGGAAGCAATCAGTTTGCCTGATCAGACAATGGAGTATCAGGTTAGAGCGAGCGTTTTGGAGGCTTTACTTTACCGGCTTAAGTATGAGTGTTAGTTTAATTGTGGATTATGATTTGAAGAGAAATGAAGGGAGATTTGCATATGCATAATTTATTTACCCCTAGTGCAAAAAACGTTTTAGTAATTGCCCAAGAACAAGCAAAAAGCTTTCAACACCAAGCTGTTGGAACCGAACACATGTTGTTGGCACTTACAATTGAAAAGAATGGGATTGCTTATCAGACTCTTCAACAACTCGCTGTCAGCGAGGCAGACGTTAGAGAAGAAATTGAGCAGTTAGCTGGATATGGCAACTTGAAAGTTGATGGCAACACTTACTTGCCATATTCACCAAAAATGAAGGAAATTCTAGCCTTAGCTGGGAAAATTGCGAAACAATATGGAGCAACTAAGGTGGGCACTGAACATATCTTGCTAGCTTTGACTAGTGATGATGCAATGCTCTCTTCTAGAATTTTGACTAACTTAGGCGTTAGCCCGGAACAAGTTCGGAAAGTAACTATCCGAAAGATGGGAGTTGCAGACACTAACATGGCTTCTGATACTAATTCTAATAATGATTCAGAACAAAGTGATACCCCAACCTTAGATTCACTTGCCCGTGATTTAACCAAAGCTGCTCGTGATAATCAGCTTGATCCAGTTGTGGGACGTACTTCAGAAGTTCGGCGTGTAATTCAAGTCTTGAGTCGAAGAACTAAGAATAATCCGGTTCTAATTGGTGAACCCGGAGTCGGTAAAACTGCCATTGCTGAAGGCTTAGCGGAAAAGATCGTTGGTAAGTCGGTTCCGGCTGATATGCAAAATAAACGTGTCATGGAACTTGATATGGGATCATTAGTTGCTGGCACTAAGTATCGTGGCCAATTTGAGGATCGTTTGAAGAAGGTTCTAAAAGAGGTTGAAGATAGTGGAAATGTAATTCTATTTATTGATGAATTGCATACCCTAATTGGTGCTGGTGGTACTGAGGGATCAGTTGATGCCTCAAACATTTTGAAACCATCCCTTGCTCGAGGTCAAGTTCAAGTAATGGGCGCTACCACACTTGATGAATATCAAAAGTACATTGAATCCGATGAAGCTTTGGAACGTCGATTTGCAACGGTTGAAATTGAAGAACCAAGTAAGGATGAGTCTCGTAAGATTCTTAAGGGATTACGTCCTAAGTATGAGGAACATCACCATGTTCAGATTACTGATGATGCTATTAATGCTGCTGTTGATTTATCTAGTCGATACATCAGCAATCGTTATCTACCTGACAAGGCCATTGATCTAATGGATGAAGGTGCTGCTAAGGTTAGACTTGATTCAACTGGTAAAGATGACAAGTTGGCAAATGCTGAGTCTAAGTTAAGTTCCGTTAAGAACGACAAGGACAAAGCAATTGAAGAACAACGTTTTGAAGATGCAGTTTCAATTCGGAAGCAAGAACAGAAATTGCAGAAGGAAATTGCTGATTTAACTCAGAAACAAAGAATTAAAGAAAATGATGCTAACAAGACGCATAATTATCGATTGAAGGAAAATGCTGAAGACATTGCACAGATTGTTTCCGAATGGACTGGAATTCCAGTTACTCATTTGAAACAGTCTGACAAGAAACGTTTGGTAAATCTGGAAAAGATTTTGCACGAACGAGTGGTAGGTCAAGACGAGGCCGTTTCAGCTGTTGCCCGAGCAATTCGTCGTGCAAGAAGTGGACTTAAAGATCCTAATCGTCCAATTGGATCATTTATGTTTCTTGGACCAACTGGAGTTGGGAAGACTGAACTTGCTAAGGACTTAGCTGAAGCAATGTTTGGTTCAGAAGATGACATGATTCGTGTTGACATGAGTGAATTCATGGAGAAGTACTCAACTAGTCGAATGGTTGGATCTGCTCCTGGATACGTTGGATATGACGAAGGTGGTCAACTAACTGAAAAGGTTAGAAAGCATCCTTACTCAGTTGTTTTACTTGATGAGGTTGAGAAGGCTCATCCTGACGTCTTTAACCTGTTACTTCAAGTTCTAGACGATGGATACTTGACTGATGCTAAAGGTCGAAAGGTTGACTTTCGAAATACTGTTATCATTATGACCTCTAACATTGGAGCTACTGAACTTCAGTACAAGAACACCGTTGGATTTGCGGCCGAAAAGTCGGATGACGACTATGCTGCAATGAAGGCTACCATTCAAGATCAGTTGAAGAAATTCTTCAAACCAGAATTCTTGAACCGAATTGATGATACGGTTGTCTTCCATTCTTTGACTAAATCAGAACTTCACCGTATCGTGAAATTGATGTCGCAAGACTTACTCAATCGAGCTGATGGAATGGGTTACAAAGTTCGGATGACACCTGCTGCCATTGATTTGGTTGCTGAAGTTGGGTACAATCCAACTTATGGTGCACGACCAATTCGGAGAGCACTACAAGATAAGGTGGAAGATCCATTGAGTGAAGATTTACTTGCTGGTAAATTCAAACCTGGTGACCAGATCACCATTGGAGCCCATAAGAATAAGATCACGATTAATAAACGTGATGTTAAGAATCCAAAAGAAGAAATTTTAAGTAAATAACGTAAAAAAATCCCAGTAAAAATTTACTGGGATTTTTGGTGCATATTCTTTGACATTATCAGGGATTCTTTGTATTATGTATAGAGTATGTAACTGGGAATTGAAATGAGTCGTTGCGATCTATTGTCCGTGATGGCGTTTATAAGAACCAAAAGTAAGATTTTAATCTTATTTTTGGATTTTTTTTGCTCAAAAACCTGAAAAATGGCTATTTGTAACAAAAACGTAACATTTCTTTTCGTAGAATTTTAGGGAGAGGTGAATAACTTGGCAGGACACATTGTAAAGTACGGAAAACACAGGACCCGTAGAAGTTATTCCAGAATTAAGAAAGTATTGGATCTTCCAAATTTGATTGAGATTCAAACTAATTCTTATAACTGGTTCTTAGACGAAGGTTTGCGTCAAATGTTTAAAGATATTATGCCAATCGAGGATTTTCAAGGGAAGCTTTCATTAGACTTCGTTGATTATAAACTATTGGAACCTAAGTACACGGTTGATGAAGCACGTGCTCATGAGGCAAATTATTCAGCCCCATTACACGTTACTCTTAAGTTAACGAACCATGAAACTGGTGAAATCAAGACCCAAGATGTTTTCTTTGGTGACTTTCCATTGATGACTGACCAAGGGACTTTCATCATTAATGGTGCGGAACGAGTTATTGTTTCACAATTAGTTCGATCACCTGGTGTTTACTACCACAAGGATCTCGATAAAAATGGTCGTGAAATTTACAGCTCAACTGTAATTCCTAACCGTGGTGCTTGGATGGAATTTGAAACTGATGCTAAGAACATTTCATACGTTCGAATCGATCGAACAAGAAAGATTCCTTTGACTGAATTAGTTCGTGCACTTGGTTTTGGTTCTGATGATGAAATCACTGAGATTTTTGGGAAGACTAACGATAGTCTTTCACTTACCCTTGAAAAGGATGTTCATAAAGATGCTGATGATTCCCGTGTTGAAGAATCATTAAAGGATATTTATGAACGATTGCGTCCTGGTGAACCCAAGACCGCTGAATCAGCAAGAAACTTATTGACTCAAAGATTCTTTGATCCTAAACGTTATGACATGGCTCCCGTTGGTCGTTACAAGACTAACCAAAAGTTAAGCATGAAGACCCGCTTGATGGGATTAGCATTGGCTGAAACCTTAGCTGATCCTGATACTGGTGAAATCATTGCTAACAAGGGTGATGTCATTGATAAGGGACTGATGGAAAAATTGAAGCCATACTTGGCTAAGAAAGATTTCAAGGCTTACACCTTTAATCCATCTGACCAAGCGGTTGTTACTGATCCAGTGACAGTTCAAGTAATTAAAGTATATTCAAACACAGATCCTGATAAGGTCGTTCCTATCATTGGTAATGACAATATCGATCTGGACTACAAACACATTACCCCAGCTGATATTTTAGCTGAAATTAACTACTTCTTTGATCTTCAAGAGGGAATTGGTTCCATTGATGATATTGATCACTTGGGGAACCGTCGTGTTCGTTCAGTTGGTGAATTGCTGCAAAACCAATTCCGAATTGGACTTTCACGAATGGAACGAGTTGTTAGAGAAAGAATGTCAATCCAGGATGCTTCAACTGTAACACCACAACAATTGATCAATATTAGACCAGTGGTTGCTTCAGTTAAGGAATTCTTTGGTTCATCACAACTCTCACAATTCATGGATCAAACCAACCCATTGGGTGAATTAACCCACAAACGTCGTTTATCTGCTTTAGGACCTGGTGGTATCACTAGAGACCGTGCCGGATATGAAGTTCGTGATGTTAATTACACCCACTATGGTCGAATTTGTCCAATTGAAACTCCCGAAGGTCCTAACATTGGACTAATTAACTCACTTTCGAGTTATGCTCGGGTTAACAAGTATGGATTTATCGAAACTCCATACCGTCGTGTTGACTGGACTACTCATAAAGTTACCGATAAGATTGATTATCTGACCGCTAATGACGAAGATAAATACGTTATTGCCCAGGCTAACTCTCCATTAAATGAAGATGCTACCTTCCAAGATGATCAAGTTATGGCACGTGATAAGTCACAATACGTTGAAACTAATTCAAAGAATGTTGACTACATGGATGTTTCACCAAAACAAGTTGTTGCGGTTGCAACGGCATGTATCCCATTCCTAGAAAATGATGATTCTAACCGTGCTTTGATGGGTGCTAACATGCAGCGTCAGGCGGTTCCTTTGATTAGACCACATGCACCACTTGTTGGTACTGGAATGGAATATCAAGCTGCTCATGATTCTGGAGTTGCTAAGATTGCTAAATATCCTGGAACTGTAGAATACGTTGATGCAAGAGAAATTCGAGTACGACGCGATAATGGAACTTTAGATACTTACAAGTTGATGAAGTTCATGCGTTCAAATGGTGGTAAGAACTATAACCAAACCCCAATTGTCAAAGTTGGAGATCACGTTGACGCTGATGAAATTATTGCGGATGGTCCAGCAATGGAAAATGGTGAATTAGCATTGGGTCAAAACCCAACCGTTGCCTTTATGACATGGCAGGGTTATAACTTTGAAGATGCCATCACTATTTCAGAACGACTCGTTAAATATGATGCGTACACCTCAATTCATATTGAAGAGTACGAATCAGAAACTAGAGATACTAAACTTGGACCTGAAGAAATGACTCGTGAGATTCCAAATGTTGGTGAAGATGCACTTAAGGATCTTGACGAAGATGGAATTATCAGAGTTGGTGCCGAAGTTCATGACAATGACATTTTGGTTGGTAAGGTAACTCCTAAGGGTGTTACTGAATTATCTTCTGAAGAGAGATTACTTCACGCTATCTTTGGTGAAAAGGCTAGAGAAGTTCGTGATACATCCCTTCGAGTACCTCATGGTGCCGGTGGAATTGTTCAGGACGTTAAGGTCTTTACCAGAGAAAATGGTGACGAATTGAAGCCAGGTGTAAACAAGATGGTTCGAGTTTACATTGCCCAGAAACGTAAGCTTCAAGTTGGTGACAAGATGGCTGGTAAGCATGGTAACAAAGGTACCGTTTCCGTTATCATTCCTGAAGAAGATATGCCTTACATGCCAGATGGTACTCCAATTGACATTTTACTAAGTCCCATGGGTGTTCCATCACGTATGAATATTGGACAGGTGCTTGAAATGCACTTAGGGATGGCCGCTAAGAAGCTTGGTATTCACGTTGCTACTCCTGTATTTGATGGAGCTCGTAGTGAAGACATTACTCAAGCTTTGAAGGAAGCCGGAATGCCTGCTGATGGTAAATCCGTTCTATATGATGGTAGAACTGGTGAACCATTTGACAAACGAATTGCTGTTGGAGTCATGGGTTACTTGAAACTTAACCATATGGCAGAAGACAAGATTCATGCTAGAGCCATTGGACCTTACTCACTGGTTACTCAACAACCACTTGGTGGTAAAGCTCAATTTGGTGGCCAGCGTTTTGGTGAAATGGAAGTTTGGGCCCTTGAAGCATATGGTGCTGCTCATACCCTACAAGAAATTTTGACTTACAAGTCAGATGATGTTGTAGGACGTGTAAAGACTTATGAAGCCATTGTTAAGGGTGATCCAATTCCAAAGCCCGGTGTTCCTGAATCATTCCGAGTTTTAGTTAAAGAATTACAAGCATTAGGCCTTGATATGAAGGTTCTGGATGCTGATAACAAACAAATCGATTTGCGTGATATGGATGATGACGAAGATGTTGTTAACGTAAACGCATTGAGTAAGTTTGCTCAAAAACAAGATGAAAAAAATGAGAAAGACAAAGAAAAGAAGAATGAGAGTGACAAACAAACTCCAACTTCATCTGACGCTGACTCAAAAAATGATACAAATGACGACAATAAATAATAAAGGAGGGTACGCCAATGGTTGATGTTAATAAATTCAAAAGTATGCAAATTGGTTTAGCTTCACCTGAAACCATCCGGAGTTGGTCATACGGGGAAGTTAAAAAGCCAGAGACAATTAACTATCGAACTCTAAAACCTGAAAAAGACGGTTTGTTTGATGAAAGAATTTTCGGTCCTACTAAGGATTGGAAGTGTGCCTGTGGTAAGTACAAGGGTGTCAGATACAAGGGCATCGTTTGTGATCGTTGTGGTGTTGAAGTTACTCGTTCTAAAGCTCGTCGTGAACGAATGGGACACATCGAATTAGCCGCTCCGGTAACCCATATTTGGTACTTTAAAGGTATCCCAAGTCGAATGGGATTAGTTCTTGACATGAGCCCAAGAGCTCTTGAAGAAATCATCTACTTTGCTTCATACGTTGTTACTGATCCAGGTAACACACCAATGGAGAAGAAGCAGTTGCTTTCAGAGCAAGAATACCGTGACAAGAAGCGTGAATATGGAAACCGTTTCCACGCTGAGATTGGTGCGGAAGCGATCAGAACTTTATTAAATGATGTTGATATCGATAAAGAAGTTAAAGAATTAAAGGATACCCTTAAAAAGGCAACTGGCCAAAAGAGAACCCGTGCGGTTCGTCGTTTGGACATTCTTGAAGAATTTGCTACTTCTGGTAATCAATTGTCATGGATGGTTATGGATGCAATTCCAGTTATGCCACCTGATTTACGTCCAATGGTTCAACTTGAAGGTGGTCGTTTTGCCACTTCTGATTTGAATGATTTGTACCGTCGGGTAATTAACCGAAATAATCGTTTGAAACGTTTGCTAGACCTTAATGCTCCTGGCATCATTGTTCAAAACGAAAAACGAATGTTGCAAGAAGCTGTCGATGCCTTGATTGATAATGGTCGTCGTGGTCGTCCTGTTGCTGGTCCTGGTAATCGTCCACTCAAATCTCTTTCTCACTTATTGAAAGGGAAGCAAGGACGATTCAGACAGAACTTGCTTGGTAAACGTGTTGATTATTCAGGTCGTTCAGTTATTGATGTTGGTCCTAATTTGAAGTTAAGCCAAATGGGACTGCCAGTATCAATGGCTCTTGAATTGTTCAAGCCATTTATCATGCATGCTTTGGTTCAACGTGGATTGGCTTCAAACATCAAGAATGCTAAACGTCAGATTGAACGTCAAGATGACGCTGTCTTTGAAGTTCTTCCTGATGTAATTAAAGAACATCCAGTTCTTTTGAACCGTGCCCCTACCTTGCATAGACTTGGAATTCAAGCCTTTGAACCTGTCCTAGTTAGTGGTAAGTCAATGCGTTTGCACCCATTAGTTTGTGCTGCATACAATGCTGACTTTGATGGTGACCAGATGGCTATTCACGTTCCTCTATCTGATGAAGCTCAAGCCGAATCAAGATTGTTAATGGCTGCTGCTGGACACATTTTGGCACCCAAGGATGGTAAGCCAGTTGTTACTCCTTCACAGGATATGGTAATTGGTAACTACTATCTAACATTTGAAGAAGCAGGTGCCGAAGGCGAGGGAATGATATTCAACGACCCAGACGAAGTTGAATTAGCGTACCGTGATGGAAAAGTTCATTGGCATACCAGAATTGGTATTCCAGCAAGTGCTTTTCCTGACAAGTCATTTACTGACGATCAAAAAGGTAAGATCTTAGTAACTACGGTTGGTAAGGTAATCTTTAATGGAATTTTGCCAAAGGAATTCACTTACCTTAATGAACCAACTTCAACTAACTTGCATGGATACGTTCCTGACAAGTACTTCTTGAAGCCAGGTGAGGATATCCATGAACATTTAAAGAATGCTGAATTGGTTAAACCGTTTAAGAAAGGCTTTCTAAGTGACATCATTGCTGAAGTTTACAGTCAATACCAAGTTACGGAAACTTCCGAACTGCTTGATCGAATTAAAGACTTAGGTTATGACAAATCCACTAAATCTGGTTTAACTGTTGGTATTTCTGACATTACTGATTTGAAAGAAAAACCAGAAATTGTTGCTAATGCTCATAAAAAAGTTGATACCATTACTAAACAATTCCGTCGTGGTTTAATCACTAACCAAGAACGTTACGAACGAGTTGTTAACGTTTGGAACGATGCAAAAGACGAAATTCAAAACAAATTGATGAAAAACTTCGATCCTCAGAACCCAATCTTTATGATGAGTGATTCTGGTGCTCGTGGTAACATTTCTAACTTTACTCAGTTAGCTGGAATGCGTGGTTTGATGGATTCTCCTAATGGTGAAATCATGGAACTGCCAATTACTTCTAACTTTAAGGAAGGACTTTCAGTCTTGGAAATGTTCATTTCAACCCACGGTGCTCGTAAAGGTATGACCGATACGGCTCTTAAGACTGCTAACTCTGGTTACTTGACTCGTCGACTTGTTGATGTTGCTCAAGACGTTATTGTCAGAGAAGAAGACTGTGGAACTGATCGTGGATTGGTTGTTCGTGCCATTACTGAAGGTGACGAAATGATCGAACCATTGTATGATCGAATTCTTGGTCGTAATGCAATGAAGACCGTTAAGAACCCTAAGACTGGTAAAGTAATTGTTAAGAAGAATCAAATGATTGATGAAGATGTTGCACAAGAAATTGTGGACGCTGGCATTGATTCAGTTGAGATTCGTTCGGCATTTACATGTAACACAGCTCACGGTGTTTGTGAGAAGTGTTACGGTCGAAACCTTGCTACTGGTGACGAAGTTGAAGTTGGTGAAGCTGTTGGTACCATTGCCGCTCAATCGATCGGTGAACCTGGTACTCAGTTAACCCTTCGAACTTTCCATACTGGTGGTGTTGCAAGTAGTTCTGATATTACCCAAGGACTTCCTCGTGTTCAAGAAATCATGGAAGCTCGTAATCCTAAAGGTAAAGCAATCATCAGTGAAGTTACTGGTACCGTTGAATTAATTGAAGAAGATCCTGCTGAAGGAATTAAAGAAGTTACCGTTAAAGGTAAGTCCGATACCCGAAAGTACAAGATTCCAATTAAGGCTCGTATGAGAGTTGCTGAAGGCGACACTGTTCGTCGTGGTGATCCTCTTAATGAAGGTTCAATTGATCCTAAGGAATTGCTTAAAGTTCGTGATGTCTTGTCAACTGAAACTTACTTGTTAACTGCGGTTCAAGAAGTTTATAGAAGACAAGGTGTTGAAGTTAACGATAAGCATGCCGAAATCATGGTACGACAAATGTTACGTAAGGTTCGTGTTATGGACCCAGGTGACACCGATATCTTACCTGGTACTTTTATGGACATTGATGACTTCAAAGACCGTAATAAGGACGCAGTTATTAGTGGTAAAACACCTGCAACTGCTCGTCCAGTCTTGCTTGGAATTACTAAGGCTGCTCTTGAAACTAACAGTTTCTTGTCAGCTGCGTCATTCCAGGAAACCACTCGTGTTCTTACTGATGCTGCAATTCGTGGTAAGGTTGATCCATTAGTTGGTTTGAAGGAAAATGTTATCATTGGTAAGTTATTACCTGCTGGAACTGGTGTTGGAAAATACGAAAACATCGAACCAGAAGAAGATGGTAAGACTTCTACCAAGGGCGTTACTTCTTTAAGTGATGTTGAAAAAGAAATGCAACAAAAAGATTCTAGTAAAAACTAGATTTTAAACTAAAAGAGCTCATCATATGATGAGCTCTTTTTTGATACATATTTTGATTGAATTAATCTTTTTTAAACGTAACTTCATTGTTATTAAGGGATGCGATCCTCGCCAATGATTCAAGATGAATTCCATGATTAGTGATCCAATCAGCACCAGGTTGAAATGATTTTTCAATTACGATTCCAACCCCAACGAGATGAGCTTGAGCAGCTTCTACAATTTTAATCATCCCCTTGGTTGCTTCGCCATTGGCGAGAAAATCATCAATAATTAGAACATTATCATTAGGTGAAATAAATTTCTTTTCGATGAAAATCCGATTTGTTTTTTGCTTGGTGTATGAATATACATCGGCGGAGTAAGCCGCATCATTTAAAGTAGAGGGTTTCTTCTTTCGGGCAAAGATAACCGGGACACCTAATACTAGTCCAGTCATGACCGCTGGTGCAATTCCTGATGATTCTACGGTGATAACCTTAGTGATGTTGTCATCAGCAAAGCGTTTCACAAATTCCTTGCCAATTTCATACATTAAAGTTGGATCAATTTGATGATTTAAAAAGGAATTGACCTTTAAAATGTTGCCGGGTAAGACCTGACCCTTATTTTTGATTGCATCTTCTAATTCTTTCATTAATTATTCTCCCATTCAAAAAGACCCTAGGTACAGTCGTCTAGGGTCTTGTTCTAATAGTTTGGAATTATGGTTCCAAGTAGAGACAGCCGACCCATTACGGCAATATATTAGACTTTTAGTTATTAATGCAATAATAATTGAATTTTATGGTTTTGGCAAACTAGATTAATACGATAAGTAGGGCTGTATAAATGAATGGAACAAACGCGATCACGTGCTTTGTCATTATAAATGAATAGATAATGGCTAGAAGGGAGCCAATTAGTATGACGAGATTAGTGAGAAGGATGCCGTGAGCAATTGTTAAAATCAAAAATAAATCTAAATCCCCATCTCCGATCAAATGAGCATGTTGATTTATGATTATGAGAATCAAGTAACACAAGATTTCAAGGAAAATGATGGCAAATGACTGCGAAGAAATGGTAACGGCAAGTGCGAGTGAGATGACCGAATTGGGCAATGGAAAGTGATAGGTTAACAAGTCGAAGGTGGCTGAGATTTGAATTAATAAGAGTAAGCATAAATTTTTGCCATTGCTTAAATTGATTGGTGGAAATAATGTAAAAGTTAGAGCTGTCGTACATTCAAAGTAGAATAGGTGAAATGGCAAGTGTACCTTACACTTTCGGCACTTTCCCAGTTGAATCAGATAACTAACGATTGGGATGAGTTCATACCATTTTAAGGTAACTCGACAACGACTACAGTGGGACCGTCCCACGATGAAGTTTTGGTGTGAAACTGTTCGTTCCACCATGACGTTTAAAAAGGAACCAACGATGGATCCTACAACAAACCAATAAATTAGCATAATAAAACCTCCACCAAAAAGTACGGAAACTAGGAGAAGTCTTGTTGACACGTCTTTTTCTACGTGGTATTCTACTTATTGTGCTTATAAACAACTAAGCGATTTTTTTAACTTCAAAAAAGAACCGCCTGGATGTGTGGACTTAAAAAATATATTATATTAGGAAAGGGAGGACTTTTTAGATGCCTACAATTAATCAATTGGTTCGTAAAGGCCGTAAATCTAGAACTTCTAAATCAAAATCCCCAGCTTTAGGCTTCGGATATAACAGTTACAAAAAGAAAAACACACAAAACCCTGCACCTCAGAAACGTGGAGTTGCAACTCGTGTTGGTACTATGACTCCTAAAAAGCCTAACTCAGCTTTACGTAAGTACGCTCGTGTTAGACTTTCTAACTTGATTGAAGTTACTGCATACATTCCTGGAATTGGACATAACTTGCAAGAGCATAGTGTTGTTTTAATTCGTGGTGGACGTGTTAAGGATTTGCCTGGTGTTAGATATCATGTTGTTCGTGGTGCTTTAGATACTGCGGGTGTAAGTGATCGTCGCCAAGGTCGTTCTAAATACGGTACTAAGAAACCGAAGGAATAGACAATTAATTAAGTTATTATTGAGGAGGACTTTTACATGCCTAGAAAAGGGAAAGTGCAAAAAAGAGAAATCCTTCCTGATCCAATCTACAACTCAAAATTGGTTTCTAAATTAATTAACCATTTGATGTTAGATGGTAAGAGAGGGACTGCATCAGAAATTTTATACGGTGCATTTGACATGATCAAAGATCAAACTGGAAATGACCCAGTTGATGTATTCGAAGAAGCAATGAAGAACGTTATGCCAGTTCTTGAAGTTAAGGCTCGTCGTGTTGGTGGCTCTAACTACCAAGTTCCAATCGAAGTTCGTCCTGATCGAAGAACTACTTTAGGCTTACGTTGGATTGTTAACTATGCAAGACTACGTGGTGAACATACTATGACTGAACGTCTTGCAAAAGAAATCATCGATGCTTCAAATAACACCGGTGCAGCAGTTAAGAAGCGTGAGGATACTCACAAGATGGCCGAAGCTAACCGTGCCTTTGCACATTACCGTTGGTAATCAGCTTTTAGCTTTTTTACTGTTAAAGTGGGTGGCTAAAGTGATTTAGCCACTTTTTTAAAATAATGAAATTGTGAATGATTGAGAGGAGTTAAATAATGGCTAACAAGCGAGAATTCCCGTTAGACAAAACTCGTAATATTGGTATTGTTGCCCATATTGATGCCGGTAAGACTACTACTACTGAACGTATCCTGTACTATACCGGTCGTATCCACAAAATTGGTGAAACCCATGAAGGGGATTCACAAATGGACTGGATGGAAGAAGAAAAAGAACGTGGTATCACCATTACTTCAGCTGCTACTACTGCTGAATGGAAGGGATACCGTGTTAACATCATTGATACCCCAGGACACGTTGATTTCACTGCCGAAGTCGAACGTTCACTTCGTGTTCTAGATGGTGGAATTGTTGTTTTAGACGGTCAAGCTGGGGTTGAACCACAGACTGAAACCGTATGGCGTCAATCATCAGACTTTGCTGTTCCACGAATTGTTTTCATTAACAAGATGGATAAAGTGGGTGCTGATTTTGACATGTCAGTAAAGAGTTTGCACGATCGTTTAGGTGCTAACGCCCAAGCTGTTCAGATGCCAATTGGTGCTGAAGCAGACTTTACTGGTGTTATTGATTTAATTACCATGCAAGCATACGTCTATGACGAAGACAAAGAAGGATCAGAATGGGATGTTGATGAAATCCCTGCTGATATGCAAGAAGAGGCTCAAAAGCGTCATGATGCATTAATTGAAGCCGTTGCTGATGTTGATGATGACATTATGGAAAAATTCTTGGATGGAAAGGAAATCTCACAAGATGACCTTAAAGCCGGAATTCGTCGTGCAACCTTAAATCTTGACTTTTACCCTGTATTCGCTGGTTCTGCGTTCAAGAATAAGGGAGTTCAGATGTTGATGGATGGTGTTGTTGACTATCTTCCATCTCCACTTGATGTTCGTCCTTACACTGCGCTTGACCCAGATGATGACGATAAGAAGGTTGAAATTCGTGCCAATGATAAAGAACCATTTGCCTCATTAGCATTTAAGATTGCTACCGATCCATACGTTGGTCGTTTGACTTACATTCGTGTATACCGTGGTACTTTAAAGGCTGGCTCATACGTCTTAAATGCTACTAATGGTAAACGTGAACGTGTTGGTCGTCTTCTTCAAATGCATTCCAATAATCGTCAAGAAATTCCAGAAGTATTCTCAGGTGATATTGCTGCTGCAATTGGTTTGAAGAATACTACCACTGGTGATTCATTGACTGATCCAGATCATCCCTTACATCTTGAATCAATGGAATTCCCTGAACCAGTTATTCAGGTTGCTGTTGAACCAAAGACTAAGGCTGATCAAGATAAGATGAATGATGCTTTACAAAAGTTATCTGAAGAAGATCCAACCTTTAGAGCTGAAACTAATCCTGAAACTGGTCAAACTTTAATTGCCGGAATGGGTGAACTTCAGTTGAACATCTTGATTGAACGTATGAGACGTGAATTTAACGTTGAAGCTAACATCGGTGCTCCTCAAGTTGCTTATCGTGAAGCCTTTACTAAACCAGTTAAAGCTGAAGGTAAGTTCATTCGTCAGTCTGGTGGTAAAGGTCAATACGGTGATGTTTGGATTGAATTTACTCCAAACGACGAAGGAAAAGGATTCGAATTCGACGATGCCATCGTTGGTGGTGTTGTTCCTAGAGAATTCATTCCATCAGTTGAACAAGGTCTAAAAGAAGCCATGGAAAATGGTGTCCTTGCTGGATATCCATTGATTGATCTGAAGGCTAAGCTTTATGATGGTAGTTATCATGAAGTCGATTCAAGTGAAGCTGCATTTAAGATTGCTGCTTCAATTGCCTTGAGAGAAGCTGCTAAAAAAGCTGATCCAGTTATTCTTGAACCAATCATGAAAGTTGATATTCGTGTTCCAGAAGAATACATGGGTGATGTCATGGGACAAGTTACTGCTCGACGTGGAAACGTTGAGGGTATGGAAGCCCAGGATAAAGCACAAAATATCCATGCAATGGTTCCACTATCAGAAATGTTTGGTTATGCAACTGATTTGCGTTCCGCTTCTCAGGGACGTGGAACATTTGTAATGAGCTTTGATCACTACAGTGCCGTTCCTAAGAGCATTCAGGAAGACATCATTAAGAAAAATGGTGGCGACAACAAAAAGGAAGAAAAGTAATTTCTTTAAAAGTTCTAGAAATTTGAAATGGTTTCTAGAACTTTTTTTATTGCTAATATTCTGAGAACCCTTGAAAAGTCAAAGAATATCAGGTATGATAGTTAAGTACTTGGTTTTGGGGGATAGACTGCCCAAAATTGTACAATGTTTAGCTTTGATGTGGGAGGTTGCGACACACCCGGCCGCTTTGCCATGCGAGGATGTGCCGGTAATTTCCACGGAGCTAGTCTTATTTTGAAAATAGACGAAGGAGGGAAAAACATGGCAAAAGAAAAGATTCGTATTCGTTTGAAAGCTTATGAACACCGTATTTTAGATCAAGCTGCTGACAAGATTGTGGCAACTGCACAACGGACTGGTGCTACTATTTCTGGTCCAATTCCATTACCAACGGACAGAGCCCTATATACCGTATTAGCATCACCATTTAAGTACAGTAAAGCTCAAGAACAATTTGAAATGTTAACTCACAAGCGTTTAATTGATATTTTGAACCCAACACCTAAAACTGTTGATTCATTAATGAAATTAGACTTGCCAAGTGGTGTTGACATCGAGATCAAACTATAATAATTACAAAATATCGGAGGTGTACTCATGGCTAAAAAAGGAATCTTAGGTAAAAAAGTCGGAATGACTCAAGTTTTTACTGATAACGGTGAACTCGTTCCAGTTACTGTTGTTGATGTAACCCCTAACGTTGTTTTACAAGTTAAGAACAACAAATCAGATGGTTACGATGCAATTCAACTTGGATTCGATGACAAACGTCCAGTATTAAGCAATAAACCTGAACAAGGTCATGTTAAAAAAGCAAAAACTACTCCTAAGCGCTTCATTCGTGAAATCAGAGATGTTGACTTGGGAGATTACAAAGTTGGAGACAAAGTTAAAGCTGATGTATTTCAACCAGGTGACGTCGTTGATGTAACGGGTACTACTAAAGGTCATGGTTACCAAGGTAACATCCATAAAAACGGACAACGTCGTGGACCTGAAACCCACGGATCAAGATATCACCGTCGTCCCGGTTCATTAGGTGTCATCATTAACCGAGTTGTTAAGGGTATGAAATTACCAGGACGAATGGGTAACAATCGAGTTACCATTCAAAATCTTGAAGTCGTTAATGCAGACGTTGATAACAACGTATTGTTAATCAAGGGAAATGTTCCTGGTGCAAACAAATCATTAGTAACAGTTAGAACATCAGTTATTGAATCAAGAAAATAAGAAAGGAGGAACCGTAGATGGCAAGCGTAACATTATACAAACAAGACGGTAGTAAACAAGGAACGGTTGATTTAAACGATGCTGTTTTTGCCGTTGAACCAAATGAAAACGTTGTTTACGACACTGTCGTAATGCAAAGAGCATCACAACGCCAAGGTACTAATGGTGTTAAATTCAGAGGTAAAGTGCGTGGTGGTGGTAAGAAACCATGGCGTCAAAAAGGTACTGGCCGTGCTCGTCAAGGTTCTATTCGTGCCCCACAATGGGTTGGCGGTGGAGTTGTCTTCGGACCAACCACTCGTTCATACGCATATCACCTTCCAAAGAAGGTTACTAGATTAGCTGTTAAATCAGTTCTTTCTGAAAAAGTTGCAAATGATGATTTAGTAGTAGTTGATTCATTAGACTACAAGGCTCCAAAGACTAAGGATTTATCAGATCTTTTAAAGAAACTGGACGCATCAACTAAGACACTAGTAGTTTTGGAAGATAACAATGAAAACGCCGCACGTTCCGCAAGAAATATTGAGAATGTACGAGTTATTAATGCCAAGAGTGTTAATACACTTGATGTGTTAAACAGTAACAAGGTTGTTATTACAAAAGCTGCTCTTTCTCAAGTAGAGGAGGTGCTCGCATAATGGAAGCACGAGATATCATTTTACGTCCGGTAGTTACTGAAGCTTCAACCGATGTAATGGACGACAAAAAATATACTTTTGATGTTGATGTACGAGCAACTAAGACTCAAGTTAAAAATGCTGTTGAAGAGATTTTTAACGTTAAAGTTGTTAAAGTTAATATTATGAATGTAAAAGGTAAGAAAAAGCGACAAGGACAATATGTAGGACGCACAAAGAAGCGTCGTAAGGCTATTGTTACTTTGTCCGATGATTCTGATGAAATTAAGATTTTCTCAGAAGAATAATCTTTGAATAGGAGGGAAATAACGTGGCTCTAAAAAAGTACAAACCAACTACTAATGGCCGTCGTAATATGACTAGTATTGACTATAGTGAAATTACTACCAACGTGCCAGAAAAAAGTTTAATTGAGTCAAATGCTCATAGCGGTGGTCGTAATAGCCAAGGTAAAATGACTGTTCGACATCGTGGTGGTGGAAACAAACATCGTTATCGTTTAATTGATTTTAAGCGTGATCACGATGGCGTTCCTGCAACCGTTAAGACCATTGAATATGATCCAAACAGAACCGCAAACATTGCCTTAATCGTTTATGAAGACGGAGTTAAATCATATATCATTGCGCCTAAGGGATTGAAAGTTGGAGATGTTGTTGAATCTGGTAAGGATGCTGATATTAAGGCTGGTAACACTCTTAGATTAGCTGATATTCCTGTTGGTTCAACTATCTTTAATATCGAATTAAAGCCTGGTAAGGGTGGACAACTTGTTCGTTCTGCTGGGGCTTCAGCACAATTACTTGGAAACGAAGAAAAGTATGCATTAGTTAAATTGCCATCTGGCGAAGTTAGAATGGTACTTTCAGTTTGCCGTGCTACTGTTGGTAGTGTTGGTAATGATGAACATGGATTAGTTGTTTGGGGTAAAGCTGGTAGAACTCGTTACCGTGGTCAAAGACCTCACGTACGTGGATCTGTTATGAACCCTAACGATCACCCACATGGTGGTGGTGAAGGTAAAGCTCCAGTTGGTTACCCAAGTCCATTGTCTCCATGGCATAAGAAGACAACTGGTAAGAAGACTAGATCAAAGAAAGCACGTTCAAACAAGTTTATTGTTCGTCACCGTAAAGGTTCAAAGATGTAGTCTGAGTCATTTATTTATTGAGTAATTGCAGAGGAGGTTTCATAATGAGTCGAAGTTTAAAAAAGGGACCTTTTGCCGATCAATCACTATTAAAGAAGATCGATGCACAAAAAGATCAAGATAAAAAATCGGTAATTAAAACATGGTCACGTCGTTCAACCATTTTCCCAAGCTTTATTGGATACACCATTGCTGTTTACAATGGTAGAAAACATGTCCCAGTTTACATTCAAGAAGACATGGTGGGCCACAAGCTCGGAGAATTCGTACCTACTCGTACATTCCATGGACATGGAAATGGCGACGCAGATAAAAAGACAGTTTAAGCAAGGAGGATAACCAATGGCTGAACAACAAGTTACATCAGCAAAAGCTACTGCAAAGACTGTTCGTATCGCCGCTCGTAAGGTTCGCCTTGTTGTAGATCTTATTAGAGGCAAAAGCGTATCAGAAGCTACTGCAATTTTAAAGTTCACCCCTAGAGGTGCTTCACCAGTTGTAGAAAAGGTTTTGATGTCAGCTGTAGCAAATGCAGAAAATAATTTTGATTTAGATCGTCAAGATCTAGTTGTTAGTGAAGCATATGTTAACGAAGGACCAACCTTAAAACGTTTCCGTCCCCGTGCTAAAGGTTCTGCTTCACCAATCAACAAAAGAACTAGTCACATTACAATTGTAGTGTCAGAAAAGTAGGAGGGATAAACGTGGGTCAAAAAATTAATCCAAATGGTTTACGAATTGGCGTTAACCGTGGTTGGCAAGCTAAATGGTATGCTAACGACGATAAGTTCGCTTCATACTTAAACGAAGATTTAAAAATTCGTAACTATCTAGCAAAGAGACTCGCTGATGCTTCTGTATCAAGTGTTGACATTGAACGTGCTGCAAAGCGTGTTAATGTTTCTATCCATACTGCAAAACCAGGAATGGTTATTGGTAAAGGTGGAGCAGAAGTTGAAAGTCTACGTAAAGAATTAAACAAGTTAACTGGCCGTCGTGTTCATGTTAATATTGTTGAAGTTAAAAAGCCCGACTTAGAAGCTGATCTTGTTGGTGAAAACGTAGCAAGACAACTTGAAGGTCGTGTAGCATTCCGTCGTGCAATGCGTCAGGCAATGCAAAGAGTTATGCGTTCTGGAGCAAAAGGTGTTAAAGTTCAATCTTCAGGTCGTTTAAATGGTGCTGATATGACACGAATCGAGAGATACTCAGACGGAAGTGTTCCACTTCATACTCTTAGAGCTGATATCGATTATTCATGGAATGAAGCAGATACTACTTACGGTAAAATCGGTGTTAAGACTTGGATCAACCGTGGTGAAGTTTTGCCCGATAAACCGGAGGAAAAAACTGAAAAAGGAGGGAAATAAGCATGCTAGTACCTAAACGTGTTAAGTTCAGGAGACAACACAGAGGTAAGCTGCGTGGTCATTCAAAAGGTGGAAATACTGTTACTTTTGGTGATTACGGTTTGCAAGCACTTGATTCACATTGGATCAGTAACAGACAAATCGAAGCTTGCCGTGTTGCCATGACTCGTTATATGAAACGTGGTGGAAAAGTTTGGATCAAAATTTTCCCTCAAAAATCATATACTGAAAAAGGTATCGGTGTTCGAATGGGTAAAGGTAAAGGTACCCCAGCAGGTTGGGTTTCAACTGTTAGACGGGGAAAAGTTCTTTTCGAAGTTGGCGGTGTTTCCAAAGAAACTGCTGAAGAAGCTTTACGTTTAGCATCCATGAAGTTACCTGTTAGAACCCGAGTTATTAAACGTGAGGAAGTAGGTGGCGAATCAAATGAAGGCTAAAGAAATTAATGAATTAACCACTGATGAAATGCGTGCTAAGGAACAAGATTACAAGAAAGAATTGTTTAATCTTCGTTTTCAATTAGCCACTGGTCAATTAGAAAATACTGCTAGATTGAAGACTGTGCGAAAAACAATCGCTAGAATCAAGACGGCGTTAAGACAACAAGAATTAAAGAAATAGAATACGATAGAAAGGAAGGTTAACACTTTATGAGCGAAGAACGTAACGAACGTAAGAGTTACAGAGGCCGTGTTGTTTCAGACAAGATGGATAAAACCATTACAGTTGTTGTTGAAACTTACAAAACTCATCCAACTTACGGGAAACGTATTAAATATTCTAAGAAATATAAAGTTCAAGATGAAAATAACGAAGCAAAAGTTAACGATATTGTTGACATCATGGAAACTCGTCCATTGTCTAAGACTAAGCGCTTCCGTCTAGTAGACGTTGTTGAAAAGGCAATTATTATCTAGCTTTTTTATCTATCGTATTCTGATTTTAAGTTGAAGGGAGGACACTAACCATGATCCAACAAGAGAGTCGTTTAAAGGTTGCTGACAACTCTGGAGCACGTGAACTTTTAACTGTTAAAGTCCTAGGTGGTTCAAGAGTTAGATACGCAGGTATCGGTGATGTGATCGTTGCTACTGTTAAACAGGCAACACCAGGTGGCGTTGTCAAAAAAGGAGACGTCGTTAAGGCTGTTGTTGTTAGAACAAAGTCCGCTGCACACAGAACTGATGGTTCATATATCCGTTTTGATGAAAATGCCGCTGTTTTGATTAACGATGATAAGAGTCCTAAAGGTACCCGTATTTTCGGTCCGTTTGCTCGTGAATTACGTAGTAATAATTTTATGAAGATCGTTTCATTAGCGCCTGAAGTACTTTAATACTATTGGAAAACAAGGAGGTGCCAGGATTATGTTCTTGAAAACTGGTGACAAAGTTCGTGTTATTAGCGGTAAAGACAAGGGTAAAGACGGTAAAGTCGTTAAAACCATTGCTGCTAAGAACCGTGTAGTTGTTGAAGGAATCAACAAGATCAAGAAACATCAAAAGGCTTCACAAGACAATCCCCAAGGTGGAATTGCTGATGTAGATGCTCCAATCGATGCTTCAAATGTAATGCTAATTGATCCATCTACTAACGAACCTACTAAGGTAAGTTTTGAAGTTAAAGATGGCAAAAAAGTTCGTATTTCAAAAAAATCAAACAAACCAATCGATTAGGATTGGAATTGAAAGGAGGAAATTAATCGCATGGCAGCTCGCTTAGAAGAAAGATACAAAGAAAATATTCTCCCAGCACTTGTTAAGAAGTTTGACTATTCGTCAGTAATGGAAGCACCAAAGCTTGACAAAATTGTTTTAAACATGGGTGTTGGTGATGCTGTAACAAATTCTAAAAATCTTGATGAGGCAGTTCAAGAATTAAGTTTAATTTCTGGACAAAAGCCTATTGTAACTAAAGCTAAAAAATCAATTGCCGGTTTCCGTCTTAGAGAAGGAATGCCAATTGGTGCCAAAGTTACATTAAGAGGAGAAAGAATGTACGATTTCTTAGATAAGTTAGTTAATGTTTCATTGCCACGTGTTCGAGATTTCCACGGTGTAAGTAACAAATCATTTGATGGTCGTGGAAATTACACATTGGGTATCAAAGAACAACTAATTTTCCCAGAAATTAATTACGATGATGTTAACCGTGTTAGAGGTTTAGATATCGTACTTGTAACAACCGCTAATACGGATGAAGAATCACATGAATTGTTAGCTCAATTCGGAATGCCATTCGCTAAATAGGAGGTTTAATATTGGCTAAAAAATCATTAATTAAAAAAAGTGAACGTCCAGCTAAGTTCTCAACTCAGAACTACACTCGTTGTGAACGTTGTGGTCGACCTCGTGCGGTTTACCAAAAGTTTCACTTATGCCGAATTTGCTTGAGACAACTTGCCCACAAGGGTCAAATTCCTGGTATGAAGAAAGCTAGTTGGTAAAATAATAAAACTGAAAAGGAGGTTTCACGTTTATGTCCATGACAGATCCAATTGCAGACTTTTTAACTCGAATTCGTAACGCCAATATGGCTAGACACGATTCAGTTGACGTTCCTGCATCAAAAATCAAAAGAAACATTGCTGAAATTTTGAAGCGTGAAGGCTTTGTACGCGATGTTGAATACATCGATGACGATAAACAAGGTGTTATCCGTGTATACCTTAAATATGGAAAAGACAATCAACGTGTTATTACTGGTTTAAAGAGAATTTCAAAGCCAGGATTACGTTCATATGTTAAATCAGATGATGTTCCTAAAGTTTTAAATGGTTTAGGAATTGCAATCATCTCAACTTCAGATGGTGTTATTACTGACAAAGAAGCCCGCGACAAAAAAGTCGGTGGCGAAGTATTAGCATACGTTTGGTAAAAATTAAAAAAGAATTGGAGGTGTTAATATGAGTAGAATTGGTTATAAAACTGTTGATCTTCCAGACGGCGTTGAAGTAAGTCACAGAGGTACTAACGTAACTGTTAAAGGACCAAAGGGTACACTTACTGCCACATTTGCACCAGAAATCAAGATGCAAGTTAAGGGTAATGAAGTAAACTTCACCCCAACTGGTAAGTATGACAACAAAGAACGTGCCTTACATGGTACAACCCGTGCTAACTTCAACAACATGGTTGAAGGAGTTATGAATGGTTTTCATAAGACCCTTAAATTAGTTGGAGTTGGATATCGTGCCCAATTAAAGGGTAATACTTTGACTTTAAACGTTGGTTACTCAAATCCTGTTGAAGTTCAAGTTCCTGAAGATCTCACTGTAGCTGTTCCTGATAACACTACTATTAACATTAGTGGAATCAACAAGCAACATGTTGGTGACTTCGCTGCCGAAGTTCGTTCATACCGTTCACCAGAACCATATAAGGGTAAGGGTATTAGATATGAAAATGAACACATTACCCTCAAGGAAGGTAAGACTGGTAAGTAGTTTAACAATATAAAAAATAAGAGGTGACTATTTTGATTTCCAAACCAGACAAGAATAAAACACGTAAGATTCGTCATAATCGTGTTAGAAGTAAAATTTCTGGTACTGCTGAGTGCCCACGTTTGAACGTTTTCCGTTCTAATAAAAACATTTACGCTCAAGTTATTGATGATGTAAAGGGTGTAACGCTAGCTAGTGCCTCAACTGTTGACAAGGAAGTTTCCGGAAACAATAAATCAGAACAAGCCGCAAGCGTTGGCGCTCTACTCGCTAAACGTGCAGTTGAAAAAAATGTTAAAAATGTTGTTTTTGATCGTGGTGGATACTTATATCACGGACGTGTACAAGCCCTTGCAGATGCAGCACGTGAAAATGGACTTGAATTTTAAAAAAGGAGGAATATAACGCACATGGCAAAGTTTATTAATCCAGACAAACTGGACTTAGAAGATAACGTTGTTGCTATCAACCGGATTACTAAGGTTGTTAAAGGTGGTCGTCGACTACGTTTTGCTGCATTAGTTGTTGTTGGTGACAAAAATGGCCACGTTGGCTTTGGTACTGGTAAAGCTCAAGAAGTTCCTGAAGCAATCAGAAAAGCCGTTGATAGTGCCCAAAAGAACTTGATTGAAGTCCCAATTGTTGGAACTACTATCCCTCACGAAGTTATCGGTCGTTATGGCGGTGGAAAGATCATGTTGAAGCCTGCTGAAAAAGGTTCTGGAGTTGCTGCTGGTGGTGCTGTTCGATCAGTTATGGAATTAGCTGGTGTGAATGATGTTACTAGTAAGCGTTTAGGCTCTGATACACCTGTTAACGTAATTCGTGCAACTTTTGAAGGTCTTAAAGATCTTAAGGATGCTGAAGAAATTTCATCATTACGTGGTGTATCATCAGATCACTTAGCTGAATAATAAGGAGGGGTTAGAAGATGGCTCAATTAAAGATTACTTTAGTTCATAGTGCTGCTCACCGTCTCCCTAAACAACGTAAGATTGTTAAGGCCCTGGGATTGGGACGAGTAAATAGTAGTGTTATTAAACCTGACAATGAAGCAACTCGTGGAGCTCTATTCAAGATTGCTCATTTAATCAAGGTTGAACAAATCGATTAATATTCTTTAAAAGATAAGGAGGTGCAACTCAATGAAGTTAAATGAATTAAAAGCTGCTAAGGGTTCACGTTCATCAAGAACTCGTTTAGGTCGTGGACTTGGTAGTAAAGGTAAGACTTCAGGTCGTGGCCAAAAAGGCCAAAAAGCTCGTGGAAAGACACGGATTGGTTTTGAAGGTGGCCAAATGCCTTTATACCGTCAAATTCCAAAACGTGGATTTACCAACTTCAACAGAAAAGTATTAGCTATTGTTAACTTGGCTGATTTAGATAATTTTGATGATGGCTCAGAAGTAACTCCAGATGTTTTGATTCAAGCTGGAATGATCAAAGGCTCAAACGATGGCGTTAAAGTTCTTGCAGATGGCAAGCTAACTAAGAAGCTCACTGTTAAAGCTAACAAATTCTCAAAGAGTGCTGAAAAAGCAATTGAAGATGCCGGCGGTAAAGCTGAGGTGATTTAATGTTCACTACCTTAAAGAATGCGTTTGAAGAAAAAGATATTAGAAAAAGGATTTTATTTACCCTTTTTGTATTGGCAGTCTTTCGTTTAGGTGCATATATTACGGTACCTGGAATCAATGCCGAAGCTCTACAAAGCGTAGCATCTTCGGGTTTAGTTAATGTATTAAATATGTTTAGTGGTGGTGGATTAACTAATTATTCATTGTTTGCAATGGGTGTTTCTCCATACATTACTGCACAAATTGTTGTTCAGTTACTTCAAATGGATATTGTTCCTCGATTCGTTGAATGGGGGAAGCAAGGTGAAGTTGGAAGACAAAAACTGGATCAAGTAACTAGATGGTTGACGATTGTATTAGCTTTCGTTCAATCAATTGGTATTACTGCTGGATTTAACGCATTAAGTAGTTTGCACTTGGTTAAAAACCCAGGAATGGGGACCTACATTAGTATTGGTTTGATCTTAACCGGTGGAACAATGCTTACTACTTGGATGGGTGATATGATTACTGATAAAGGAATTGGTCAAGGAGTTTCCATGATCATCTTTGCTGGAATTGTTGCCGAAATGCCAAGTGGGATCATGAGTGTTTATCGTCAATATGTCGAAGGCACCCCAATGAATCAAATGTGGAAACCAGCCTTGTTTATCATTGCGTTGATCATTGTAATTTTAATCATCGTGACCTTTGTTACTTGGGTACAGCAAGCTGAACGTAGGATTCCAATTCAATATACTAGAAGAACATCAGGTTCGCCTGACAGCAGTTACCTTCCTTTGAAGGTTAATGTTGCTGGAGTTATTCCAGTTATTTTCGCAAGTGCATTTATTTCCACTCCTCAAACGATTTTGATGTTTTTCACCAAAAACTTTCAGGGAGCTGGTTGGTATGAATTTCTAAGTAAGTTGTTTAATATGCAAACTCCACTTGGAGCGGCATTTTACACTTTCTTAATTGTTGTATTTACTTTCTTCTATGCGTTTGTTCAAGTTAACCCACAAAAATTATCAGAGAATTTGCAAAAGCAGGGTAGCTATATCCCAGGTGTATGGCCTGGCCATGAAACGCAGTTGTACATCTCTCGTTTACTTATGAGACTAAGTACTGTCGGTGCTTTGTTTTTAGGAATCGTTTCTTTAATTCCGTTAGTTGCCCAAAACGTATGGAATCTAAATCAATCCATTGGATTAGGTGGTACAAATCTGTTGATTATTGTTGGAGTGGCAATTGAAACCATTCAACAAATTCGAGGTTTAATGATGAGAAAAGAGTACGTTGGATTTATTCAAAGCACTCCAGATGACAACAAGTAGTGGAGGAATTTAAATGTCAATGAATTTATTATTAATTGGTCTCCCAGGAGCCGGAAAAGGTACTCAAGCTGAATTCATTGTTCAAAAATATGGCATCCCACATATTTCAACTGGGGACATATTTCGAGCAGCAATGAAAAATAAAACCCCCATGGGTGTAAAAGCTCAACAGTATATCGATAAGGGAGAACTTGTTCCTGATGATGTTACCTGTGGGATTGTTGAGGATCGTCTCAAACAGCCTGACACAGACAAAGGATATTTGTTAGACGGTTTTCCTAGAAACATTGATCAGGCTAAAAGTCTGGAAGATATGACTAGGAAAATGGGCAAAGAGTTAGATGCAGTTATTAACATTGAAGTTGACCCTAAGGTCTTAGTTGATCGTTTATCGGGTCGGTTCATCTGTAAAAACTGTGGCGCAACTTATCATAAATTATATAAGAAGCCTATAGTTGATGGTACTTGTGATGTTTGCGGTGCTCATGTGTTTTACCAAAGAAGTGATGATAAACCTGAAACTGTTAAAAATCGTCTAAAAGTTAATGAGAAGAGTAATGCTCCTCTAATTGATTTTTACAAAGATCGCGGTATTTTACATTCAGTTGACGGTGACCGGGACATTGCAGACGTTAGTAAAGACATTGATAAAATTCTTAGCAACTTAAATTAGCAAACTGTCGTTTAATTGCTGGAATAGCAGTAATGTGGTATATTATAGTTTGTATGTCTATTTGTAAGTAATACTTACGAGTTTAGTAATTTTGGAGGATTATTCGTGTCTAAAAATAATGTAATTGAAGTTGAGGGTAAAGTTTCTGAAACTTTACCTAATGCAATGTTTAAGGTCGAGCTTGAAAATGGTCATGAAATTTTGGCACACGTTTCTGGTAAGATCAGAATGCATTACATTCGTATCCTGCCAGGAGATCGTGTAACCGTTGAAATGTCACCGTATGATTTAACAAAGGGTCGAATTACTTATCGATTTAAGTAAGCCCTTCATATAGGAGGTTATTAAAATGAAAGTACGTCCATCAGTAAAAAAAATGTGTGAACATTGTAAGATTATTAAGAGAAAAGGCCGTGTGATGGTGGTTTGCCCTGTAAACCCTAAGCACAAGCAAAGACAAGGAAAGTAATTAAATTAGAATTATAGGAGGTGGATTTAATGGCTCGTATTGCCGGAGTTGATTTACCACGTGATAAGCGAATCGTTATTGCTTTAACATACATTTATGGTGTTGGAAACACAACTGCTCAACAAGTTTTGAAAAAAGCTGGAGTATCAGAAGACGTTCGTGTACGTGATTTAACACCTGATCAAGAAGATAAGATCAGAGAAGCTCTTGATGGTTACACAATCGAAGGTGACTTACGTAGAGAAGTTACTATGAGCATCAAGACTCTTCAAGAAATCGGTTCATATCGTGGAATGCGTCATCGTCGTGGTTTACCTGTTAGAGGTCAACATACGAAGAATAACGCACGTACAAGAAAAGGTAAGAAAACCACAATCACTGGTAAAAAATAATAAAGAAGGAGGCTATCAGTTTCTATGGCTAAAACTAAAAATACTCGTAAGCGTAAAGCAAGAAAAAACGTTGAGTCTGGTGTAGCACATATTCACTCAACTTTTAATAACACTTTGGTTATGATTACCGATGTTCAAGGAAATGCTATTGCATGGTCATCAGCTGGTGCATTAGGATTCCGTGGAAGTCGTAAATCTACTCCATTTGCTGCTCAAATGGCTGCTGAAGCAGCTGCTAAGACTGCAATGGAACATGGAATGAAATCAGTAGAAGTTGCTGTTAAAGGTCCTGGTTCAGGTCGTGAATCAGCTATTCGTGCTTTACAAAGTACTGGTTTGGAAGTTGCTGCAATTCGAGATGTAACTCCAGTTCCACATAATGGTTCTCGTCCTCCAAAACGTCGTAGAGTTTAATATTTAATGAACGTTAAAGTTTTAAATTACTCAATGCGTTTTGAAAGGGGTAGAGACTACAATGATTGAATTTGAAAAGCCAAACATTCACAAAATTGAAGAAACAGACAACTATGGTGAAATAGTTGTAGAACCACTCGAAAGAGGATATGGTACAACGCTTGGCAATTCACTGCGACGTGTTTTGTTAGCATCATTACCAGGTGCTGCGGTAACCAGTATTCAAATCGACGGTGTCCTACACGAATTTTCAACTGTAAAGGGTGTAGTTGAAGACGTTACTCAAATTATCTTGAATGTTAAAAAGATTAATTTGAAAATCAACTCAGATGACAATGAAACAAAGTCAATGAGTATTAATGTAACGGGACCAGCCGACGTAACCGCAGGTGATATTGTAACTGACAGTGATGTTGAAATTTTAAATCCTGACTTACACATTGCAACGGTTGCCGATGGAGCTACATTCCATATGAACATGACTGCCAATAAAGGTCGTGGCTATGTTTCTGCTGAAGAAAACAAAGCTAAAAACGATGGTATGCCAATTGGTGTTCTACCAGTTGATTCTATTTATACCCCAATCGAACGTGTTAATTATCAAGTAGAAGATGCACGTGTTGGTCAACGTGATGATTACGACAAGTTGACATTAGACGTTTGGACCAATGGTTCAATTACTCCTTCCGATGCAATTAGTTTGGCAGCTAAGATTTTAAATCAACATTTCCAATTGTTTATTGATTTAACTGACAGAGCCAAGAATGCAAACGTTATGGTTGAGAAGGAAGAAAGCCATAAGGAAAAAATGCTTGAAATGTCAATTGAAGAATTAGATCTTTCGGTTCGTTCATACAATTGTTTGAAACGTGCTGGAATCAATACTGTGCAAGAATTAACTGATAAGTCTGAAGCTGACATGATGAAGGTTAGAAATCTAGGCCGGAAGTCACTTGATGAAGTCAAAGAAAAACTAGCAGCATTAGGACTATCTTTACGTAAAGAAGACTAAAAAGGAGGATATCCGGTTATGAGTTATCGCAAACTACAACGTACGAGTGCTCAACGTCGTGCTTTACTTCGTAATTTAACCACTGACTTAATTGTTAAAGGTCAAATTAAAACAACAGAAGCTCGCGCTAAGGATGTTAGATCATTAGCCGACAAGATGGTTACCTTAGGTAAGAAGGGTGACTTGAACGCACGTCGTCAAGCTGCAGCTTACTTACAAAATACCATTGCTGATGTAAAGGAAGACGGAGATAGTATCAAAGTAACTAGTGCATTGCAAAAGTTGTTTGACGAAGTTGCACCTAAGTATGCTGACCGTAATGGTGGTTACACTCGCATTCTTAAGACAATGCCTCGTCGTGGTGACGGTGCACCAATGGTAATCTTACAATTTGTCGAATAATTTCGATATTTGATAAGAAATAATAATATTTCACTATAGGAATCACTAAGATTAAAGGTATAAAGTGTTACGATGATGGATTTTCCAAGTCTAGCTTGAATGTGGTTAATTCCATGCGCCTTAATCTTTTAGTGATTTTTTTATACATAATTTTAAACGGAGGGTTGCCAAATGGATCCAATCATTAGGGTTTCAAATCTTTCATTTCAATATGATGATGAAGATGCTTCTAAAATATTAGATGACATTTCTTTTCAGTGTGAAAAGGGTGAATATGTTTCTTTGATTGGGAAAAATGGTAGCGGTAAAAGTACCATTGCTAAATTAATTGATGGGCTTTTAGCTCCACAAACTGGAACAATTAAGATTAATGATATTGGGTTAAGTTCTCATGAAAATGACCGAGAGATGCGAAAGTCGATTGGATTAGTATTTCAAAATCCGGACGATCAATTTGTGGGTGCTACCGTAGCTAGTGACGTGGCCTTTGGTCTTGAAAACCGTGCTGTTCCGAGAGAAATAATGAAATCAAAAGTTAAGGTGGCCCTTAAGAGGGTTGGCATGTGGGACTTTCGAAACGAGATGCCAAGTAGCCTTTCAGGGGGCCAAAAACAAAGGGTCGCCATTGCGGGAGCCATTGTTTTAGATCCTCAGATTTTGATTCTTGACGAAGCAACAAGCATGTTGGATCCGTTAGCAACGAAACAAATCCATGAAGTTGTAAACAAATTAAATCAAAAGCAAAACATGACAATTCTTTCCATTACGCATGATATTAACGTGACGGCTAAATCTGATCGAATTTTGGCATTGAATGATAGTAAGATTATATTTGATGGTAAACCAAGTGTCTTTTTTCAAAAGCATGAATTAATTGCGAACATGGATCTAGAACTTCCATTTAGTGAGAAATTAAGGCAGAAATTTATTGATACAGGATATGATATTTCTGATCGGTACATGGATGATGAGGAGATTAGTCAATGGATAAGCAAATTATTTTAAAAAACGTTGATTTCATCTATCAGCCAGATTTACCTTCTGAAAAACAGGCTTTAACTAATGTTAGTTTGGAGATCGAAAACGGTGAATTTATGGCGATTGTTGGTAAAACGGGAAGTGGTAAATCAACATTGGTCCAAATGATTAATGGTCTCTTAAAGCCAACTTTAGGCGAGGTCACGGTTGGTGATATTAAAATCAATAATCAGACTAATAATCATAATTTGAGTGAATTAAGGCAGAAAGTTGGGATGATATTCCAGTTTCCAGAAAAACAGTTGTTTGAAGATACCGTTTTAAAGGATGTTGCTTTTGGTCCCCTTAATTTTGGTGACGATGAACCAACCGCTAATACTAAAGCGATTAAAGCACTTTCGATCGTTGGTGTTTCTAAAAAATTGTATGATCGCTCTCCTTTCGAACTTTCAGGTGGACAAATGCGACGGGTGGCGATTGCTGGAACGATCGCGTGTGAACCTCAAATTCTGATCCTTGATGAACCAACCGTTGGTTTAGATCCTAACGGTAAAAATGAGATCTTAAAAATCATTCATCAGTTAAATGAAAAGGGAGTCACCATTATTATGGTCACTCATGACATGGATGTGGTTGCCCAAAATGCTAACCGTGTTGTGGTGATGAATAAGGGGCGTGTCAGTTCAGATTCAACTCCTCGAGAATTATTTGCCAATCCTGAATTAATCGCTAATAATTCACTCGCACTTCCAGATTCAGTCCAGATATACTATGATTTAGTTCATGATGGTATTCAATTATCTCAGATTCCGTTAACTGCAAATGAGGTTGTTGAACAAATAACGCAAAAACGAAGTGGAGTGAAGTAGAATCGATCAATTTGTGTTTGGAAAATATTTTCCTGGCAACTCATTCATTCATCAATTGAATCCTGCATTTAAAATCTTAGGATCAATTGTCCTGATTACGTTAATTTTGATGTGTAATAATTGGGCCAGCTATGGGTGTATGACGGTTATAACATTGACATTAGTATACTTGTCCCACTCACGAATAAAAATGCTTCTACGTGGTGTGAAGCCCATTCTATGGTTAATCATTTTTACCGTTCTAATTCAGATTCTTTTTGGTCACGGAGGAACGGTTTATTTTCACCTGTGGTTTATTTCCATTACTTCATTGGGAATTATTAATGCCATGATGATATTTGTTCGTTTACTATTGATCATTATCATTGCCACCATTTTAACGATTACAACTAGTCCATCGATGATTGCCTTAGGTGTGGAGACGATTTTAGTTCCCTTAAAGTGGATTAAGGTGCCGACTGAGACAATTGGGATGATGGTATCAATTGCACTTCAATTTATTCCAACTCTAATTGATGAATTGGATGATATTATGAATGCTCAAAGGGCTCGAGGAGTAGATTTTGGTAAGGGGAAGTTAATAAAACGTGCTCAGAGCTTAGTATCGTTGATCATTCCTTTATTTATCTCTTCTTTTCGCCATGCCGAGCATTTAGCAGATGCAATGGAAGCACGTGGATACTCAGATGAGGTTAAAAGAAGTCATTATCAACTTGTCGCGTGGACTAAACTGGATTGGATTGCACTATTGTTTATGATTCTTTTAACGGCGGTCGTTGTTTTAGTGAGGAGTTAAATGAATAATCGATATAAAATTACGTTTGCATACGATGGAACTAAATTTGCTGGATTTCAGAAGCAACCTAAGCAACGGACCGTTGAAGGTACTTTGACTCATATTGTTAATAAAATGGCACAGAAAAGCGGACGCCAGATTGCGATATATGGATCAGGACGAACTGATGCAGGAGTTCATGCGCTTGGACAGGTGGCTCACTTCGACTTTCCCTATGAATTAAGTGAGGAAAGTATGCTTAAGGGATTAAATAGCATGTGTCCACTAGATATTGAAATATTAAAGGTCCAACGAGTTAATGACGATTTTCATGCTCGTTACGATGTAACCGGGAAAAAATACTTATACCGCTTGGATTTAGGTCAATTTACCGATCCCTTTAAAAGAAACTATACTGCTCATTGGCGATTCCCAGTTGATTTTGGACGGATTAAGTTAGCAATTCAAGATTACGTAGGGACCCACGACTTCTCTTCTTTTGTGGCTTCTGGTGCAAAGGATGGCAGTCGGGTTCGAACCGTTTTTTCTGTGAAGGCAAATTGGAATAAGGATGCGAACGAAATTCAGTTGGAGTTTTATGGCGACGGATTTATGTATAATCAAATTCGAATTATGGTAGGTGTTTTAATGGAAATTGGTCAAGGTAAGCGACCAATTCATGACATTAAGCGCTTAATTAAAGTAAGAGATCGTAATGAAGCACGCTTAACAATGCCAGCCAATGGACTCTACTTAAAAAGGGTCTTTTATCCGGGTGATGATCCTAAGCATTCTGTTAGAAAACATCACCTCGATGATCAAAATTGAGTTTGACTTTCGAGGGAAATGTTAGTACTATTGTAACTGGTATTGTTTGCCCCACGATAAGCCCCGGAAACTTATTAGGTGTCGAACAAACACGGAAACATGGAGGAATTAAAAGTGCATACAACATATATGGCTAAACCCGGCGAAGTAGAACGCAAGTGGTACGTTATTGACGCAGATGGCGTTGAACTAGGACGTCTTTCAAGTGTCGTTGCTTCTATTTTACGCGGAAAAAACAAACCTACATTTACACCAAACGTAGATACAGGTGACAATGTTATTGTAATCAATGCAGCTAAAGTTGCGCTGTCTGGTAAGAAAGCTAGTGGCAAAATTTATTACCATCACACATCTTACATTGGTGGACTTAAGTCAATTACTGCTGGTCAAATGAGAGCAGAAAAGCCTGACCGACTTATTGAAACATCAGTTAAGGGTATGCTTCCTCACGGTACATTAGGTCGTCAAATTGCTAAGAAACTTCACGTTTATGCAGGTGAAGATCACACACATGAAGCTCAAAAACCAGAAGTTCTTGATATTAAGAACCTAATTTAAGGAGGAAACATAATTGGCTAAAGTACAATATACCGGCACAGGTCGCCGTAAAGATTCAGTTGCTCGTGTACGCTTAGTACCAGGTACTGGAAAAGTTGTAATCAACGACAAAGACGTTGAAGACTACATCCCATTTCCTAATTTAAGAGAAATCATTTTACAACCATACAATGTTACTGAGACTCTTGGTAACTATGACACATTAGCTAACGTTAATGGTGGTGGATATTCAGGTCAAGCTGGTGCCGTTCGTTTAGGAATTGCACGTGCTTTACTCGAAGTTGATCCAGACTTTAGAGAATCACTTAAGAAGGCTGGTTTATTAACACGTGACCCTCGTATGAAGGAACGTAAGAAGCCAGGTCTTAAGAAAGCTCGTAAGGCTGGTCAATTCTCAAAACGTTAATCAGAAGATTATATTTTGGCGCTCATGTCCGCATGGGTGTCTTTTTATTTAACGGGTGAATTTAAAATGAAAAAAACACGAAATTACCATATCGCTATTTTGTCAGTTTTTATTGCTATTGTTTTGATTCAAAATTTTGTTCCAATCTTGGGATACATTCCAGTTGGACCACTAAGCATTACTTTGATTCCAATTACTGTTATTGTGGCCGCTCTAGTTCTCGGGTTAAAGGATGGAGTCATCTTAGGAACGTTGTGGGGTGCAATTGTTTTTATAAGGGCTTTTACGTGGCCGACAAGTCCGATTGCACCTTTAGTTTTTGAAAACCCCATAACAGCTATTCTGCCTCGAGCACTTATCCCCGTAGTGGCATACTTTGCCTACAAGTGGTTGAAAAAAATTATGAATCACAGAATATCATTAGTAGTTGCTTGTGCCCTAGGATCGATGACCAATACCATCTTAGTGTTGTTATTTATCTATATCTTTAATCGTAAACAAGCTCCTATTTTGTATCACGTTAGTGTCGACAAGATTATTTATGCATTACTAGGAATCGTTGGTACCAACGGGCTAGTGGAAATGGTCATTACAGCTATTATTTGTCCCTTAATAATCATTTCGTTAAATAAAGTTATCCAAAAATAAAAAGCAGATCAATTAAGATCTGCTTTTGATTACTTGGTTGTATCTGATGACTTTTGATCATCATCTTTTTTCGAATCATCATCCGATCCCTCATCAGGATCCTTTTGAATTCGTGGAGCTTGCTTAATCATTTTAAGATCCTTGTGATTAACAACGGTCTTATTATGATACTTATCAATTATTTCTGGATCATTTGATTCAAATGTAATTAAAAAGGCGTTATTGTAAGCTTTATCAATGTAACCAGTGAAGTCATTTTTTTCAAGCTTAAATTCGACCTCATCACCAACTTCAAAGGGTGATTTTTCGGTCTCTGTTTGTTCATCATGCTTCTTTGCCAAGCTGACCACCTCCAAATTGTATTCAACTAATGAAATATAAACGAATAATTAACATTTGTCAATTTTTAGCGTTTTTGTAGTACAATTTAATCAGTAAAATTATTCGTAAGGAGGGTTAGTTTGGCGCGGAAAAAAAGCGAAAGCAAAATAAGTTAGCTGCTTATGTCCTCACCACGCTAATCTTATTGGTCATGTTTGTGGGCGCTGTGATGATTTTAGGTAATTATCACTTTAATCCTAGTTATGAACAAAGTAACGTTAGTGCCCAGCACAAGAAATTTATTAATAAAATTTTGCCAAAGTCAGTTGAAATGCAACGAAAATACAAAATTTTGACCAGTATTACGATTGCCCAAGCGATCCTTGAATCGGATTGGGGACAAAGTCGGTTAGCCGCAAAATATAACAATCTTTTTGGAGTTAAAGCTGGTCCAGGTCAGAAAAGTGTTACTTTGGATACAACGGAGTATACAAGTGGATCTCCGGTTATGGTACATGGAAAGTTTCGGGTTTACGATAATTGGGATGAGTCCATTGAAGCCCACGCTTTTTTGCTCGCCCACGGAACGGATTGGAATCCCATGCAATACAAAGAAGTGGTGGATGCTGATAACTACGTTGATTCAGCTAAAGCGCTTAGTACTGACGGGTACGCTACTGATCCGGCGTACGCTGAAAAAATCATTAAAATTATCAAGAAGTATCATCTAAATCAATATGATAAACAATAAGATATCAAAAGATTTATGGAGGTTAAACTATGGATTCAGTATTACTCTACCCAGGAAGCACAATTGGAATTATTGGTGACTATTTTAGCAGCACCCAATTAGTCAATGTGGCCCGTGATGCTGGGCTAAAGATTGCCACCTATAGTTCCAATTCAGATAGTGAGATTGCTCGTCAATCAGATTATGCCTTTACTGGTGATATGAACGACGTTGATACCTTAAGGGAATTTGCGGAGAAGTGCGATCTGGTTACCTACGTTTCAAATGATATCGATCCCCAGGTTATTAGTGAAATTGAAAAGTATACTTATGTTCCTCAGGGAGAATCTCTTTTAGAGATTAGTCAGGATCGGGTGATGGAAAGAGCCTTCTTTGACCAGATTAACGTTAATACCTCTCCCTACGTTACGATTATTAATCTAGAAGATATTTATCAAGCGATTGATTCAATTGGCTATCCGGCAATCTTGAAGCCCATTCAAAGACACATGGTTAATAACCAACAGTTAGTTATTAATGAATCAAATGACATTGCTCTGGCTTCTGATATGTTAAAATGGGGACCATATATTTTGGAATCATATGTTCCGTATCGATCTGAATACTCAATTATTGCCACCAAGTCGGTCAAAGACAATTTACAGCAGTTTCCCGCTGTTAAAACCAGTTATTTAGGGAATGTACTTCAGACTGCTAGTACTGATATTTCTAAGGTTGATCAAAAGGTCATTCAAGAAATGATAAGAATCGTTAATCAAATTGGTAAAAACGTGAAATACGTGGGTTCGTTTGAAGTTTCCTTTGGTGTTACCGCTGATCACAATATTTATGTTACTAACATTGACCCAACCGTCAATAACACTGGTTTCTTATTTAATCTTGCTACCGAAATTAGTGAATATGATCAGCACCTTCGGGCCATTTCAGGACTACCACTTGCTAAGATTAAGAAAATTAGTGATGTGGTTTCTCGATCATTTACCAAGAAACAGTATGAACAGGTTTTAAGGCAACGAATTTTGCAGCCCAATTGGCAGTTTTATTTTAATTATCACAATAATGCAAGAGATAATGACGTCGTTGGGGTCATCTTAATTCCGACAGATTCGGTTGAAGAAGCATTTCATCGAATTGTAAATACTGGGATTTGGACTAAGAATTAAATGATATTAAAAATTGAGGGAGTCGACAATTTTGTCGGCTCTATTTTGATATAATTAATTATGGATTTATTAAGCGAAAGGATTGGTTGAAGTGTCAAAAACAGACCTATTAAAAACGATGAATGATAAGCAACAAGAAGCTGTAGAGCAAACGGAAGGTCCGCTTTTGATTATGGCAGGAGCAGGCAGTGGAAAAACGCGAGTCTTGACTCATCGAATTGCGTACCTGATTGAAGAAAAGGGGGTAATGCCATGGAATATTTTGGCAATTACCTTTACCAATAAGGCTGCTCGTGAAATGAAAGAACGAGTTAGTAAATTACTTGGCGTAGGCGGCGATGACGTTTGGGTTTCAACGTTCCATGCTCTAGGAGTGCGAATTCTAAGAAGAGACATCGATAAGCTTGGGTACAATCGAGCTTTTTCAATTACGGATTCTGGAGAACAAAAAACACTTGTGAAACGAATCTTAAAGGATCTTGATTTAGATCCCAAGAAGAATGATCCAAGAGCTATCTTGGGAGCAATTTCAAACGCTAAAAATAACCTTCAGACTCCTCAAGATTACAAGAAGACTCATTCTACTAGTAATCCCTTTGAAGAGGTAGTGGGCAACGTCTATGCAGAGTATCAGAAGCGGCTTCAAGAAAATCAAGCAGTTGATTTTGATGATCTAATCATGTTAACCATTAGATTATTTGAACAGTACCCAGAGATTTTGAACTATTATCAGGATAAATTTCATTATATTCACGTTGATGAATATCAGGATACTAATGAGGCCCAGTACAAATTAGTATCAATGCTTGCAAAAAAGTACCAGAATTTATGTGTAGTAGGTGATGCTGATCAAAGTATTTATGGTTGGCGTGGAGCTAACATGAATAATATTTTGGATTTTGAGAACGATTATAAAAATGCCTATGTTGTCAAATTGGAACAAAATTATCGATCAACTAAGAATATTTTGAATGCAGCAAACGACGTTATTCAAAACAATGCTGAACGAAAAGATAAGAATCTTTGGACAGAAAATGAAACAGGCGATAAGGTTACATACTATCGAGCTCAAAGTGAAGCTAGCGAAGCTCACTATGTAGTTTCTAAGATTAAAGAAGAAGTTCAGAAAAATCATTATTCTTATAATGATTTTGCCGTTTTGTATCGAACTAACGCGCAGTCACGGGTGATTGAAGAGACGTTTTTGAAATCAAATATTCCTTATACGATGGTTGGGGGTCATAAATTCTATGACCGAAAGGAAATTCGTGACATTCTTTCTTACCTAACTTTAGTGGCTAATCCAAGCGATTCCCTTAGTTTTGAACGGGTTATCAATGTTCCTAAACGTGGAATTGGCAATTCTAGTGTTGAAAAGTTAAGAGATTTTGCCAGGGATAACGGATGGAGTCTGTTAGAGGCTGCTAAAAACGTTAATTTAGCTAACAATCTTCCTAGTCGTGCTAGAAACGCCATTGCCAGCTTTGCAAATGTGATTGCAAATGTGCAATCAAAGCAAAAGGATATGTCGGTGACCGAAATTACCCAGACGATCTTAGATCAGTCAGGCTATATGGCCGACCTTAAGAAAACCAATTCGTTAGAATCACAGACCCGAATTGAGAATATCGAAGAGTTTCTTTCGGTTACTAAGGATGCCGATATTAAGTATGATGAGGACACGGGTAATAGTGACAGTCGTTTGACTGATTTTTTAGCTGATTTAGCGCTTGTGTCAGCACAAGATGATGTTGATGAGTCAACTAAACAGGTTACCTTAATGACCCTTCATGCTGCTAAGGGACTAGAATTTCCGGTTGTTTTCATGGTCGGGATGGAAGAGGGAATTTTCCCGCTGAGTCGAGCAACCGAAAAAGAAGATGAATTAGAGGAAGAACGTCGATTAGCATATGTTGGCATTACTCGGGCGCAAAAGAAGCTCTATATGACCAATGCGTATTCACGAATGTTGTATGGTAGGATGCAAAACAATCCTGAATCTCGCTTTATGGATGAGATTGATTCGAGTGTGCTCGATAATGAAAGTTCCATCCCCACTGGACCGAAAACGCCGTTTGATAAGAGTAGTGAATATAATCGAAGAACTAATCGGGCTTTCAGTGAACCTTATCATCGTCCGACTCAACGAGTTGAGAAGCCTAAGGGAACTGGAGCTGATAAGAAAGTTTGGAACATTGGCGATAAGGTTAAGCATAAAGCATGGGGAACTGGAACAGTTGTCAAAATTAATGGAACTGGTGAAGACATGGAACTTGATATTGCCTTCCCAGAAAAAGGCATCAAGCGTTTGTTAGCGGCCTTTGCACCAATATCAAAAATTTAATAAATGAGTAAGGGAGTGGTTAAATTGTTTAAGATCCCAATGGATCAAGTGAATGAAGATGAAGCAAAAAAGGAAGTTGCTGAGTTAAGACCTAAGTTAATCAAATGGGGAAAGCAATACTACGAACAAGATCAGCCGACCGTAGAGGATGCTGAGTATGACCGAAACTATGCTCGTTTGCAGGATCTTGAGTCCAAGTTTCCCGCAATTGTCACTCCTGATTCACCTACCCAACACGTTGGGGGTGCAACCTCAAATGAATTTACGAAGGTTAATCATGAGATTCCAATGCTTTCCCTTGGAGATGTTTTCTCGCCCCAGGAATTAAAGGATTTTGTCATTCGCCTTAAACAAAATTATCCAGAAGACAAACAGTACAATTGTGAATTAAAAATTGATGGATTAGCCATCTCCTTGCGATATGAACACGGAGTCTTTGTTCAAGGATCAACCCGTGGAAATGGACAAATTGGTGAAGATATCACTGAAAACCTGAAAACCATTCCTTCAATTCCTAAAAAACTAAGTCGACCAATTGATATTGAAGTTCGGGGCGAGTGTTATATGGGAAAAAAAGCCTTCTTGAAGCTAAACGAGCGACGTCAAGCCGACGGGAAACCCACTTTTGCTAATCCGAGAAATGCGGCCGCAGGTAGTCTTAGGCAGCTGGATCCGAAAGTTACTAAAGATCGTCATTTAAGTACTTTTATGTACAACGTTGCCAATTACGACGATTTAAGGGCTGATACTCAGAGTGGCCTCTTAGAGGAATTGAAAGAACTCGGTTTTACCATTAATGAGTATTACCAAGTGGCTGATAACATGGACCAAATTGATGATTACATTAAAAAGTATTCTGCTTCTAGGGATAACTTGACCTTTGGGATTGATGGAATTGTGATTAAAACCAATTCTCTTCCACTCCAAATGGAGATTGGCCATACGGTTAAGGTTCCTAAGTGGGCCATCGCTTATAAGTTCCCACCAGAAGAAGTTCATACGAAAATTTTGCGTATCGAATGGACGGTTGGAAGAACCGGAGTTGTGACTCCAACGGCAATTATGAATCCAGTGCAATTAGCTGGAACAACAGTTGCCAGAGCTTCACTTCATAATCCTGATTATATTGAGAAAAAGGACTTACGGGTTGGCGACACGGTCGTCTTATATAAAGCAGGAGACATTATTCCTGAAGTTGAGCGGTATCTGCCCGATTTACGACCCAAGGATTCTAAGCCATATGTTATCCCAGAGCGGTGTCCCTCTTGTGGCGCTAAACTGGTCCACTTAGATGGAGAAGTTGCTTTGCGTTGCATTAATCCTAAGTGTCCGGCTCAGCTAGTTGAACAGATTAATCATTTTGCTTCTAGAAACGCCATGGATATTGATGGTCTGGGCCCTAAAATTGTAAAACAATTGTTTGATAAAAAGATGGTTTCAGACGTGGCTAGCCTGTATCGTTTAAACTATGATGAACTTCTAACGCTTGATAAGTTTGGTGATAAGTCGGCTAATAACTTGCTTTCATCAATTGATGCTAGCCGGAGTAATTCACTAGAAAGATTACTCTTTGGATTAGGGATCAGACACGTTGGAGCAAAAGCAGCCCGATTGATGGCAGCGCATTTTAAAACGATGGATGCTTTAATGAATGCAAGCGTTGATGAAATTGCAGCAATCGGCACCATTGGTCAAGTAATTGCTGATAGTGTGCACACTTATTTTGAAAATCCTGCCAGCAAAGAATTAATTGGCGAACTTGTTGGCGTTGGTGTTAATATGGATTATGTAAATAATGAAGACACAGTACAAACTGATAACTTTTTCAATGGTAAACGAGTTGTATTAACTGGAAAAATGGTTGATTTGACTAGAGGACAAGCCAGTGAATGGCTTGAGAACCATGGAGCAGATGTCACGAGTAGTGTTTCTAAAAATACCGACCTGGTAATTGCAGGAGAGGATGCTGGTAGTAAGTTAACGAAAGCTCAGTCTCTTTCGGTTCCAGTATGGGATGAAACTCATTTTAAAGATGAAATGCAAAAAGATCGTTAAGAAGGCGGAGGAGTTTAAGTTGAAACGCTTAAAAGTAATTTTAATGGTGGCAGCCAGTGCATTGTTGCTAGTAGCGTGTGGCAGCAGTAATAATAAAAGTGCTGGTACTACAAGTAATAAGAATACACAGCTGACCGGTCAAGCCGGCGGCAAGAACTACCAGGGTGTCATTAAAGATGGTCATTATCAGACCAGCAAATCACGTGGAGTTGATATTCAACAAAATGATAATCAATTTAATTTAAAGGGATTCCAGAATGGGTTACTTGGGATTTCTAAACAAAATTTTTCGACGAATAAGTACGTTTTTCAAGAGGGTCAGTATATCTCTACTGATACGACTGAAAAGTGGCTTGATAGAAAGTCGAAACAAAATCCGGAGGGGCTTAATCCTAGTCAGCAAAAGGGAAAAGTTACCCCAATGTATCTTCAACAGATTGACGAACAAGATTTCTTAGTTCCTGATGGCAATAAAACAACCATGAAAGGCATGACAATTGGACTGGGAATTAATTCAGTTTATTATTACACGAAACAAAAATATGGGAGTCAGTATCAGCAAAAGATTCCAGACGATGTGGTTGAAAAACAAGGAAAAGAAATGGCTAATACCATTCTTAAACGTTTGAGACAGAATAAAGAGTTAAAGAATATTCCCATCGTTATTGCTTTATACAAGCAAGCACCCAATGATAGTTTAACGGGTGGTAATTTCTTTGCTTCGTCTGTTAATAATCCTGGCACCACCTCTGTCAATTCATGGAAACCCATTAATGAAAAATCGTACGTTTTCCCAATTGCAGATGGTTCAAAGGGTCCTAATACCAATGATTTATCGGCGTTTAATCAATTTAAATCCCAAATTCAAAACTTTTTCCCTAACTTAAGTGGAATTACGGCTCAAGCTCAGTATAAGGGAAAGCAATTACAAGGGATGCACATTAACATTACGACCCAATTCTATAGTCAGACTGAGATCATTAGCTTTACTCAGTACCTACAGAATGCGGCACAGAAGTATTTACCTGCTAACGTGCCAATTGATATTACCGTTAAATCAACGGATGGAATCCAAAGCTTTTTGAATCGAAACTCTGGTGGAAAGACCTTTAGTTCGCACGTATTTAATAGTTATTAAAATTTAGTAAAAGAGGGGATAAAATGGCTGATAAAATTACCGAAGAGCAAACTCAACACATTGCTGGGTTAGCTAAACTTGAGTTAAAACAAGCAGAATTACCTGAATTTACCCAACAATTAAATGATCTGTTGAAAATGTTGGATACACTGGAAAAGGTGGATACAACTGGAGTTGAGCCAACCTACACCGTAACGGATCAAATCAACGTTACTAGAAAAGATATCGCAGAGGATTGGGGCGAGCGAGATGCATTATTGAAGAATGCACCTGATACTTCTGATGGTTTAATTAAAGTTCCTGCAATTATTGATGAAAGTGAGGATGAATAATGAATTATTTAAACAAGGACCTCAACTCACTTCATCAAATGTTGGTAAACAAAGAAATTTCAGCTGTTGATCTAGTTAAGGGCACTCTGAGTAACATTAAGGATACCGATCAAGAGATTGAAGCTTTTAATAACTTAAATGATCGGGCCTTAGAAGATGCTAAAGCAGTTGATGCACGTGGGATCGATGCTAATAATATCCTGGATGGAATTCCATTAGCTTTAAAGGACAACATCGTTACTAAAGAACTGCCAACCACTGCTTCATCAAATATGTTGAAAAATTTCACATCAATTTATGATGCTACGGTAGCTAAAAAACTTTCAGACTTAGGATCAATTAACGTTGGGAAAACCAACATGGATGAGTTTGCAATGGGAAGTTCAACCGAAAACTCCGCTTTTAAAACTACCCATAATCCATGGGATTACAGTAAGGTGCCCGGTGGTTCATCTGGTGGATCAGCTGCAGCGGTTGCTTCTGGAGAGGTTCCAGTTGCACTTGGATCGGATACCGGTGGTTCAATCAGACAACCTGCTTCCTTCACGGGGATTGTAGGAATGAAACCAACTTACGGTCGCGTTTCCCGTTGGGGATTGATCGCAATGGCATCTAGTTTTGATCAAATTGGTCCTTTAACTAAAAATGTTTTTGATAATGCGTTAGTGTTAAATGCAATTTCGGGACATGATGATCATGATTCTACCAGTTCTGAAAAGGAAGTTCCTGATTTTACCGAACACATTCAAGATGGTGTAAAGGGAATGAAAATCGGGATTCCTAAAGAATATGTTAATAAACTAGCTCCAGATGTTTCTGAGGCAATTCAAAATGCGGCTGAAACCTTTAAAAAGTTAGGTGCTCAGGTTGATTGGGTCTCAATGCCTAATTCAAAGTATGGGGTTACCGCATATAATGCTTTACAGACCGCCGAAGCTTCATCTAACTTAGAGCGATTTGATGGAATTCGTTATGGATATCGAGCTTCTGATGCAAAAACATTAGATGAGTTATACATCAAATCCCGATCTGAAGGTTTTGGTGATGAGGTTAAGCGTCGAATCATGTTAGGAACACTATCTCTTTCATACGACAACGTTGACAAGTACTACAAACAAGCTGCTAAAATTCGGACTTTGATCATTAATGATTTTAAAAAGGTTTTTGCCGACCATGATTTAATTTTAAGTCCAACATCACGAGTTACGGCCTTTACCATTGGGGTTGAAGATCAGGATCCAATTGAAATGTACATGAATGATATTTTAACTATTCCTGCTAACATGGCAGGAGTTCCAGCGATGTCACAAATTGCTGGTTTTAGTAATAGTTTACCAATTGGAATGCAATTAATGGGGAAACCCTTTGATGAAAGTACTATTTATAAAGCTGGATATGCTTTTGAACAAAATACTGATTTCCATAAACAGACACCTAAGATGGGAGGTAAATAATTATGAATTTTGAAACTACCATTGGTCTAGAAGTTCATATTGAACTTAAAACCAATTCAAAAATTTATAGTCCATCAGCTGCCCAATTTGGGGATGAACCAAATAGTAATACGAACGTGATTGATTGGGGTTATCCTGGAACGCTTCCAGTTGTTAACAAGCAAGTGGTTGCCGATGGAATTACGGCAGCCTTGGCTTTACATGCGAAGATTGAAAGACATCCTCATTTTGATCGAAAAAACTACTTCTATCCCGATAATCCCAAGGGTTACCAGGTAACTCAGAATGATACACCTACTGCCAGAGATGGTTGGATTGAGGTTGATACCAAGAATGGGAAGAAAAAAATTGGGATTGAAGAAATGCACATTGAGGAAGATGCCGGTAAGAATACTCATGAACAAAAATATTCTTACGTTGATCTGAACCGTCAGGGAACCCCGTTAATTGAAATTGTTTCAAAACCAGATATGTCTACTCCCCAACAAGCATATGATTATCTGGAAGGATTAAGACAACGAATCCAATTCACAGGAATTTCTGATGTGAAAATGGAAGAAGGATCAATGCGGGTTGACGTTAACGTTTCAATTCGTCCTATTGGAAGTAAGAAATTAGGTCAGAAGGTCGAATTAAAGAACCTGAATTCGTTTAATTACGTAAAGAAAGCACTTGAATACGAAGAACAACGACAACAACAGGTTCTAATGGCTGGCGGTGAGATTAATTCTGAGACCAGACGATTTGATGAAACAAATGGTAAAACAGAGTTAATGCGAGTTAAGGAAGGTAAAGATGATTATCGTTACTTCCCAGAACCGGATTTACCAACTTTAAGTATTTCGGATGAATGGATTGATGAATTAAAAGATTCAATGCCAGAGATGCCAGCCAAACGTCGTGATCGTTACGTTAATCAACTTGGCGTCACTGACTACGATGCGATGGTCATTACTCAGACGAAAGAAATGTCTGATTTTTATGATAAAATGGTTGAATTGGGTGCTGATCCAAAGTTAGCAGCTAACTATCTTCAGGATAACGTTAATGCTTACTTAAATGATAATCAGACTAATTTGGAAGACACTAAAATTACTCCTGAAGCAATGGCAACAATGATCAAAATGATTATGGATGATACCATCTCAAGTAAAATGGCCAAAAAAGTTTTCAAGGCGGTTACGAAAGGTAAAGACCCTAAGCAATTCGTTGAAGAAAAGGGATTGGTTCAACTATCTGATCCGAAAAAGTTACAACCAATTATCGATGGCGTTTTAAATGATAATCAACAATCTGTTGATGACTATCATAATGGCAAGGATCGTGCCGTAGGGTACTTGGTTGGACAAATTATGAAGCAAACTCATGGACAAGCTAATCCGCAAGTTGTAAACAAATTATTGAAAGGTTCTTTAGATAAATAAGGTGAGGTAAGAATGGTCAAAAAAGCACGAGTAATCTACAATCCAACGTCTGGACGTGAAATGTTAAAACCGCAGTTGGTTAATATTTTAAATGTTTTGGAAAATGGTGGATATGAAGCCAGTGCTTTTGCGACTACGCCAAAACCACATTCAGCTCGAGATGAAGCGACTCGTGCTTCAAAGGAAGGATTTGACCTCATCGTAGCGGCTGGTGGAGATGGCACCATTAACGAAGTAATTAATGGAATTGCTCCCCTTGACTATCGACCAGAATTAGGGATTATTCCAGCTGGAACTACCAATGATTTTGCACGGGCATTACACATTCCAAGAGATGATTATGTGGAAGCAGCACGGGTGATCACTAAGGGTAACGTTTCAAAAATGGATGTTGGCAAAGCCTACAATGATGAGATTACTAATTATTTCATTAACATTGCAGCTGGTGGCTTTATGACAGAACTCACTTATAACGTTCCGTCTGATTTAAAAACCATTTTTGGTTATTTAGCATACTTGGTAAAAGGAGCAGAAATGCTGCCTAACGTTAAGCCAGTTCCAATGCATTTAAAGTACGATGGTGGAGAATATCGTGGAAAAGCATCAATGTTTTTTTTAGCTATGACTAATTCTGTGGGCGGTTTCGAACAAATTGTCCCCAATGCGGCCATGGATGATGGTAAATTTACCATGATCATTGTTAAAACTGGTAATTTAGTTGAGATGTTACAACTAATTGCGAAAGCTTTTAATGGTGGTCGACACATTGATGATCCAAGAATCATATACAAGAAGACCAATACGTTTGAAGCATTTCCTGAGGATGAAAGTCGTCTTCAGATTAACCTTGATGGAGAGTATGGTGGAGATGCACCGATGAAGTTTGTTGATTTAAAGCAACGGATTAGTATTTACTCTAATCTTAAGACGGACGACATTAGTGAGTCATCTAGTGTGGCTCCTCAGGTAAAAAATGCTGAAAAGAAGTTTGTCAAAAAGGTTGATGAACTTCCATCAGATAGTGAAAAATAAGTTTTGCCGGGATTCGGCAAAACTTTTTAGTAAGGAGAACAGATGAGGATTAAAAGGGAAGCCCCAGTACAGAAAAATGAGGAATTAGAAGTCGATGTGATCGATCTAACTTATCAAGGGATGGGAGTCGCTAAGGTTTCTGATTTTCCTATTTTTATTGAAGATGCCCTACCAGGGGAAAGAGTCCAAGTGAAGATTCTTAAAGTTAAGAAGAATTTTGCCTTTGGAAAATTGGGAAAGATCATTAAAGCTAGTCCAGATCGAGTTCAGGCAATTGATCGACGCTTTACACAGTCTGGGATTGCGCCATTACAGCATCTTGCTTATCCTAAACAGTTAGAGTTTAAACAACATCAGATTAAAGAGTTATTTAACAAGGCTCATCTGGACGTTCAAGTGGCACCAACGATTGGAATGGATAATCCATCGAAGTATCGTAATAAGGCTCAGATCCCGGTTCGAAAAATTAATGGTAAGTTGGAAACTGGTTTCTATCGCCGCCATAGTCATGATTTAATTCCAATTGAAGACTTTTACATTCAGGATCCGCATATCGATGAGGCTATTATTAAAGTTCGTGATATTTTAAGAGATTATCATGTCAGTGCGTACAATGAAGTTACTCATAAGGGCTGCATTCGAAATATCATGGTTCGCTATGGACGAGCTACTCATGAAATGATGGTCGTTTTAGTTACTAATGGTAAGAACCTTCCTCATAAAGAGGACATTATTAAAGCAATTCAAAGCAAACTACCAGACTTGGATAGCCTAATCCAGAACGTTAATGATTCCCACGGAAATCGTTTGATGGGGGATAAGAATGTTTTGTTGGCAGGAAAAGCTTACATTGAAGATGAATTATTAGATACCAAATTCTTGATTTCACCAATGTCATTTTATCAAGTTAATCCAATTCAAACCGAAAAGCTCTACTCATTAGCCATTGACAAAGCCCAGTTATCAAAGGATGACGTAGTTGTTGATGCTTACTGTGGGATTGGAACCATTTCCTTGGCAATGGCACCTAAGGTGAAACATGTTTATGGGGTAGACGTTGTTTCTGAGGCAATCGAGGATGCTAGAAAGAATGCTAAATTAAATCAGATTGATAATGCTACCTTTGTAATTGCTAAAGCAGAAGATCAAATGAAGAAGTGGGCTGATGAAGGGATTAGACCCAACGTTGTAGTAGTTGATCCTCCACGCAAAGGAATTGACCCTACTTTTATCTAAAGCGTCTTAGAAATGAAGCCAGAGCGACTGGTTTATGTATCGTGTAATCCTGCTACTTTGGTAAGAGACTGTCAGGCATTGATCGATGGTGGTTATGAGATTAAACAACCCGTTCAACCAGTTGATCAGTTTCCACAGACACCTCACGTTGAAAGCGTGACCGTACTAGAACGAGGTAAATAAAAAATAATCTAGGAAAAAATTTTCCTAGATTATTTTTTTTACTTTTCAGTTGAAGTTTTTTTCATCATCTTGTGTCCATAATAGATGGGAATACCTATCAGAGTGGCAATAATTCCAATAATGGCTAAAGTGGTTTGGGTAAGAATCGTTGAGATTAAGATAAATACACCACCAACAAGAGCGATAATTGGGACCACTGGATACCAGGGAACTTTGTATGGACGAACTAATTCAGGTTCTCGTTTTCTGAGGATAAACAAAGCAACGAACAGGAGGCAATTAAAGATCCACATCACGAACACTAACATATCAGTTAGCATGTCGAAACTGCCCATGAAAATCATGACCACCGCCACAGCAAACATGAATAATCCAGAGACATATGGTGCTGCCGTGTGCTTAGACAATCGAGCAAAGTACTTACTAAATGGGAGTTGATCGTCTTTTGCCATTGCGTATGGGACTCGAATTCCCGTTAGAATGTAGCCGTTCATGGCACCATAAACAGAAATTAAAATTCCAATTGTAACTAATTTTCCACCAATTCCACCAAATAATTTCATAGCAACTTCATAAGCGGTGTTTTGGTTACCAGCAATTTGATTCAAAGGCATATTTTTCAAAAAGACCCAGTTAACTAAAACGTAGATAATCATGATGAACGTTAGTCCCAAAATGATTGCTTTAGGTAGATCTTTTTGGGGATTTTTCATTTCTCCGGCGATACTTCCGATGTTAATCCAACCATCATAAGCAAACATGGTAGCTAATAGTCCACCACCAAACGCGGTTAATAAGTTGCCAGAGCCATTGCTTGGCATTGGCGGCCAGAACGAAACATCAACGTGGCCAGGTAGGAGTAAACCGGCAATTACAATGATGAAGATCGGAATCAATTTAACAATTAGAGTTAGCGATTGAACACTTCCCGCTATTTTAGAACCTAAGAGGTTAATTATCGTAATGCTCAAAGCACAAATGATTGCAATGGTAATTGATAAAGAAGCTGATAGGTGAAACAGATTAATGAGCTGGGTAGAAAAGACAATCGAGAGAGCAGCTAGGTTAGCTGGAAAATAGACTAGCATTTCGGCCCATCCTAGTAAGAAACCGGTTAGAGGCCCATAAGTGTACTTTAAGTATTGAATGGTTCCACCAGTTTTGGGAATGGCAGCGGCTAACTCCGAAACGGTTAGTCCACCACAAATGGTTAGTAGTCCACCAATGATCCAAGCTAGAATTGTGAGAGTGACCGAATGAGTATTCGCTACTACACTAGCGGTTTTGAAGAAGACTCCTGCTCCAATCACGGTTCCCATGACGGTTGAGAGGGCTGCACCAATTCCAATGTTTTTCTTTAAGTTGCTCTGAGGCATATGCTTCACTCCTTTTTGCGTAATGATTAATTATATCATGCAGTTATATTGAAGTCAGTACATAAAGAGAAATAAAAAAGCATCCAAAAAGGATGCTTCAATAATTTTTAATTAATCTTCGTCTTTAGGACCAGTTTTCCAATCATTTTCATGTTCACGCTGATAGTTAGCGATGTTCTTGTATTCTGGTTGAAGGTGACGACTTAATCGAATGTAAATTGGAATTAATTCACGGTAAGCTTTGTAATTCTTTGGATTTGGCTTGTGAGTGTTAGTAACACCAACAAATTGGCTAACATCATAAAGACTGTTAATCATGCCAAGACTGTACATTCCAAGGGTAGCAGCACCAAGGGCAGTTCCTTCAAAACTTTCGGGAATGTTAACGTCTTGTTCAAAGATGTCAGCTAACATTTGACGCCATAACTCTGAACGAGCAAATCCACCAGTTGCTTGAATACTCTTTGGTTCACCAACCACTTCTTCAAGGGCTAACATGACCGTGTAGAGGTTGTAAACAATCCCTTCAAGAGCTGCCCTAATCATATGAGCACGAGTGTGTTTTCTGGTCAAGCCAAAGTAGGTTCCACGTGCATCAGCATCCCAAATTGGGGCTCTTTCACCACCTAAGAATGGCAAGAAGATTAATCCTTCTGATCCAGCTGGAATCTTAGAAGCAATTTCAGTTAAAAGATCGTAAGCGTCAATGTTCATTTGTTCAGCAGTAACTTTTTCTGGTAAGCACAACTGATCACGAACCCAACGGAAGACGATTCCACCGTTGTTAACGGGTCCACCAACTACCCACATGTTCTTAGCAAGGTAGTAGCAAAAGACTCTTCCCTTAGGATCAATTCTTGGCTTATCAGTGACAACCCGAACGGCACCAGAGGTACCAATGGTAACGGCAACAACTCCAGGCTTGATAGCGTCAACACCTAAGTTAGCTAATGGACCATCGGAAGCTCCAATTACAAATGGAGTGTCTTTATCGATTCCAATCATTTGAGCATATTTTTCGTTGAGGCCCTTAAGTTGGTAGGTAGTATCAACTAATTCTGGGAGTTGGTCACGTTTGATTCCTGCGACCTTTAAGGCTTCATCGTCCCAGTCCATATCAAAAATATTAAATAATCCAGTTGCGTTAGCGATTGAATAGTCTTCCTTTAAAACACCAAATAACTTGTAGTTGATGTATTCCTTAACACCAACAAAATAACGAGCTTTCTTGAATAATTCTGGCTTTTCATTTCTGAGCCAGATGGATTTAACGAGTGGACTCATTGGATGAGTGGGAACACCTGTCTTTTTATATAATTCCATTCCAATGCCATTCTTTTTTAATTCATCTGAATAATCAACGGCACGATTATCGGCCCAGGTAATTGCACGAGTCAATGGTTTGTGATTTTCATCCAATAAAATCAAACTATGCATTGCACATGAATATGAAATTCCCTTTAGTGTGTCCTTTTTAGGATCGACTTTTTTGAGGACATTCTGTAAACCTTGAATCATTGCAGAAAAAATTTCCTCGGGATCTTCTTCGGCCATATCTGCAGTATCTTGATACAAAGTATATCCGTCGTTTGAATAACCCTTAACTTTACCTTTCTCATCGTATAAGACGGTCTTGACACTTGTAGTTCCAATGTCGACACCAATTACGTTTTCCATTATAATCTTTCCCTTCCATGCTAGTTGATACACTTTGTGGCGGACTCTGTGCCAACTTTATCAAGTGATCGAGTAAAAAATTATACTACCTATAACGCTTTCATTATATTGAAATCAACGTTTGAATTCAAGCGAATATCGGTAAATAGTGATAATATTAAACTGTAATTATACTAATCATAAGAATTGATCTGGGAGTACAAATGGCTGAGATTAATCGGGCTGACCTTCGAAAAAAAATAAGAAAAGAGAAGTTAACCAAATGGGGCTTAATTGGACTTGGAATCACTTTGGTGTTAGTTATCCTTCTCTCCGTTGGGATGTACTTCATCAATAAGAATCATAACCGTGAGGTGTTGTTAAGAAGATATCCCGTTCAAGGTGTCATGATTGATCAAGATGATGGTTACGTCGATTTTACTGCCTTGAAACAAAAGGACCAGAAGTTCGTATACATTCGCTCAACTCAGGGAGCTAGCTTTGCAGATGATAACTTTGATAATAACTACAATCGGAGTCAAGGCTCGGGTTTAAAAATCGGTGTCTATCATACTTATGGATTTAAAAGTAGTATTAAAGACCAAGAAAATAACTTCGTAACCCAGGTTAAGGACAATACGGGGACCTTACCCATCGTGATTCAAGTCCAGTATTATTATCCGTACAGTGAAAAGAACGTCAATTTCAAGCAACAAAAACAGCGAATTAATGAGTTAGTGCAATTTTTGTACCGAAGATACAGTCGACCTGTTATTATTAATACTAATGAGGGGATGTACCAGGAATTTAAGTCCATTCCCCATACAGCTTTTTGGTTAAATAGTGAGGATGATTCAAAGGATGCACATGTCCGGTTTGTTAACATGGATTCATCTGATCATTTAACGATTGATGGCCAAAGGGGCAGTTTTGATTCAGTGGCTTTTAATGGGAATCAAAAGCAATGGAATCAGTACCTTGGTCAGGTAAATATAATGAATAACGAAGAAATGCAATGGGAGAACTTTAATGATTAATTTAGGAGTAATTGGAACCAATTGGATCACCCAAAAATTTATTGATGCTGCGGCTAGCACGGGAAAATATAAGTTAAATGCCGTTTATTCAAGAAAATTAGATACAGCACGTCAGTTTGCTCAGCCAAATGACTGTGATAACTTATTTGATGATCTTCAAGTTTTTTTTGAATCAAATAAATTTGATACGGTTTATATTGCTTCACCAAATGCCATTCATTATCAGCAGGTAATCGCGGCACTTAAACATGATAAAAATGTCATCGTAGAGAAGCCAGCCTTTATTGGACCTTATCAATTTCAATCTGCAATGGATACTTTAAAGAAGCATCCCAAGGCACGTTTGATGGAAGCTGCTCGCAATGTTCATATGCCAGCTTTTAAAGCCGTTCAAGATCAAATTGATGATATTGAAATTGACGGGGCAGAATTCACTTACAGTAAGTATTCATCACGGTATGATAAAGTTCTAAATGGTGAAATTCCAAATGTTTTCAACCTGAAATTTGGTGGTGGAGCACTCGAAGACTTGGGTGTGTATCCTGTTTATGACACGGTTGCATTGTTTGGTTTACCACGCACCCAAATGTATTATCCTAAGTTTATTTCCACTGGAGCAGATGGTGGTGGAGTTGCGGTATTGAACTATGGCACCTTTAACGTCACCCTTAACTTTAGTAAAATGACGACTTCCTATCAGCAATCAGAGATTTATTGCGGAAGACAAACCATCTTAATTGATAGTGCTGGTGATTTTACTGAGGCCAAATTGATGAACGAGGGAAGAGAAAGTCAAATTGCACCGGCATATACCGATAATCCCATGATTCCTGAAGCAAATGATTTTGCTGAGATAATTAATCATCCAGGGAATCCAGTTTATGAGGACCAGTATGTCGATGGATTGAACGTCATGCAAAAAGTTAATGCTTTAATGGGTCGACTTGCTGATAGTGCTGGAATTGAATATTTAAAATAGGAGAGTAACGTGCTGGAACAATTTGTAAAACGTTTTGAAAAATTAGGATATCGAGAACAAACTCCGATTCAGAAGGCGGTCTACCAACCAATGATTGAGGGAGAAAATGACATCGTTGCTCTTTCTCCAACTGGATCTGGAAAGACGGTAGCTTTTACGATGCCAATTTTAGCCAATTCAATGCCTGGTAGTGGAACTCAGGTAATAGTAATTGAGCCCACCCAAGAATTAGCGATGCAAGTTGCAAACGTAATTCGAGACTGGGCGGTCGCTTTTAAAGTTAAAATATTGCCACTAATTGGTGGAGCAAACGTAAAACGGCAGCAAGAACAGCTAAAAAAGCATCCTGAGATTGTGGTTGGAACACCTGGACGGATTCTCAGTTTGATTAACGAACGAAAATTAAAGGTAAGTGAGGTTGACACCGTAGTTGTTGATGAAGCCGATGACTTGTTAAATGATACTTCACTGGATCAGGTCAAAAACATTGTTGCCTCAGTTCCAAGGGATGCTCAAGTAGCATACTTTTCCGCTACAGCTACCGATGTTTTGTATCATCTAAAGGAAAAAATGGGCAAGGATGCCGATATTATTGATGTCCGAGATGTTGATAAGACGAGGGGAAAAGTAACCCACGGACTATTTCAGATCTCACGTGCCAAGCGAAATGAAATGTTGAATCGTCTTTCTAAAATGCAGAGTTTTAAAGCTTTGGTATTTTTTAATCAAACGGAAACCCTTAATCGGGCTTATAACTTTTTTAAGCATGAAGGCAATTCTAAGGTTCAAAAGTTAACCTCGGGTGAAAATAAACAGAGTCGAAAAAAGGCTTTAGATGATTTTCGATTAGGTCGAATTAAGCTCTTGTTAACGACTGATGTAGCGGCTCGTGGTCTTGATATTGCTAAATTGCCAGCGGTCATTAATTACGATTTGCCTAGCGAAAAGAACGTTTATATTCATCGAGTGGGACGAACCGGACGGATGGGTGAACCTGGCTTAGTAATTAATTTTGGGGATGACCATGATCTGCGGGATTTGAAACATGTTTTGGAAGATAGTGAGTATGATTTAAAACCTATTTATTATTTTAATGGGGAAATTGTTGATCACATTGATGATTCACAATTAGCTCATCAAAAAGAAATTAAGCAGCAGGCGGAAACCAAAAAGAAGCAGATCAGTGCAAAAAGCCAACTGAAGCCCAAAAAGAATAAGCATCGCAAACGAAAACAAAAAAATAAGGGAAAACCAAGTAATCATAAAAACCATCATTAGTTGCTTCTTTACTAAATATTTTATTAGTGAGAGAATAATAGATGGTTTTGGCCCCATAGCACAACTGGATAGGGCAACCGCCTCCTAAGCGGTCGATCTCAGTTCGAGTCTGAGTGGGGTCACTTATTTGACACTTCATTTTATGATGAAGTGTTTTTTGTTGGCATAATTCCCATTGTGACAATTAATTGATTGATTTTTGCATTCATAGGCGATTATAATATGTGTGTTAAAGAAACTTACATTTAGGGGGAATTTACGTTGAATATTTTGATTGCTTTACTCCCAGCGCTAGGTTGGGGTTTTCTTCCTATTGCGACTGGCTTAATTGGTGGAAAGCCAATCAATCAATTGATGGGAACTACATATGGTGCATTAATTATTGCCATACTTGTGTTTATTTTTAAGCAACCGGTTATTACCATGCAAGACTTTTGGTGGTGTTTACTTTCTGGAATGGCTTGGGCTGTGGGTCAAATGACCCAGTACATGGCATTTACTCAAATTGGAGTATCGAGAACCATGCCAATCTCAACTGGTTTGCAGTTGGTTGGTACTTCAGTTACCAGAGTAATCTTCTTTGGTGAATGGGCTGGATTGATTCCAAAGCTGGCTGGATTTGGATCCATCATCCTAATTATTGTTGGTGTTTTACTTACAACCTTAAAAGATAATGGCAATAATGAACCGAAGACAGCGGAAGAAAATGCCGCTCAACACACCCGTAACGGACTAATTCTTTTGGTAATTGGGATGTTTGGATACATTGGTTACTCGGATTTTCCAAGGGTTGCTAATACTAACGGTTGGTCAGCTTTCTTACCCCAGACCATTGGAATGGTTATTATGGGTACCATCTTTGTTATTATTAGTGCATACAAAACAAAGGTTAATCCCTTTAAGCAAGCCGTTTCTTACAAAAACATTATTACTGGTTTCTTATTCGGATTTGGTGCTTTCTTCTACTTAATTTCAACTGAATTAAATGGTGTCGCAACTGGATTTACCATTTCACAGATGTGTGTGGTAATTTCAACCTTTGGTGGCATTGTGATTCTCCATGAACGTAAGACAAAGAAGGAATTGGTCTTTGTTACCCTTGGAATGATTTGTGTCATTCTTGGTGGTATCATTACTAGTTTTGCTTAAACTAAAGATCACAAATAAAAAGAGGCATTTTAAATGTCTCTTTTTATTTTGCTAATGATGGTATTCAATTAATTGATGAAATAGTACACTAAATGTATTGCAGTTTGTGATAAAAATCTTTATTAAATGGAGGAATCAGGTTTGAATATTTTAATTGCATTGCTGCCCGCAATTGCTTGGGGAGTTCTGCCAATTTCAACTGGTAAAATGGGTGGGAAACCCATTAACCAGTTAATGGGAACTACATATGGAGCCATTATAATTGCGATTGTTGTTTATCTCATTAAGCAACCGACGATCACTTCAAAAGTGTTTTGGTTGTGTTTGCTGTCAGGAATGGCTTGGGCACTGGGACAATTCACTCAGTATACGGCCTTTGCAATGATGGGAGTATCACTAACCATGCCAGTTTCAACAGGATTGCAATTGATTGGTAATTCTATCGTTGGTGTCATTGTCTTTGGTGAATGGGCTGGACTAATCCCGAAGTTAGCTGGGTTTGGTTCAATTATTTTGATTATTATTGGGGTTTTATTGACTACCAAAAAAGACGGGACATCTGAACCTCAGACCCAAGCAGAGCAACAAAAGGCAAGTATCCGAAGAGGAATTTTGGTGTTAGTAATTGGAACTTTTGGTTATATGGGTTATTCATCATTCCCGAAGTTAGCTAACACCAACGGTTGGTCGGCTTTCTTACCCCAAACCATTGGGATGGTCATTATGGGAACCGTCTTTGTAGCCTTCACCTCATTCAGGACAAAAGTGAATCCCTTTAAACAAGCGGCAACTTACAAAAACATTGTAAGTGGGTTTTTATTTGGCTTTGGTGCTTTAACTTATTTGATTTCAACTGAATTAAATGGTGTCGCAACTGGATTTACCATTTCACAGATGTGTGTGGTAATCTCAACCTTTGGTGGCATTATCTTTCTTCATGAACGTAAAACGAAAAAAGAACTTGTTTACATTACCATCGGAATGATTTGTGTCATTATTGGTGGAGTGATTACTAGTTTTATTAAATAAAAGGGCTCATGGAGCTCTTTTTTTATGTTCACTTTTAAAAGAAAGTATTGAAACCTGCTATGAAAACGTATACAATTAATTTATATCATTGTTTAAATTTAATAATTGGAAAGAGGAAAAGAAATGTCATACATGCCCTTCATAGTGTTGATTCTAGGAATCGCACTTCTCCTTTTCATGATCACCAAACTCAAGTTAAACACTTTTGTTTCTTTGATCATCACAGCTATTTTGGTTGCGCTTGGATTAGGAATGAACCCAGCATCAATTGCTGATGCCATTAAGACTGGTATCGGAAGTACGTTAGGTGAATTGGCCATTGTCTTCGGATTTGGTGCAATGATCGGTCGTTTGGTTTCTGACTCTGGTGGTTCTTATCGAATTGCTAAGACACTGATCGATAAGTTCGGTAAGAAGCGATTACAGATTGCCATCGTAATTGCTTCGTTCATTATCGGAATGTCATTGTTCTTCGAAGTTGGATTGGTGCTATTAACCCCAATCGTCTTCGCGGTTGCACTTGAAGCCGACGTACCGTTTGTTTACTTAGGAATCCCAATGGCTGCTGCTTTATCAGCCACTCAAGGATTCTTACCACCACAACCTGCTCCAACTGCTGTTGCGACAGCTTTAGGTGCTAACATTGGTGAGGTATTGCTCTTTGGTATCATTGTTGCAATTCCAGCTGTTTTAATTGCTGGTCCTTTATTTACGAAATTTGCCGAGAAATTCGTTCCTAGTGCTTTCGTAGTTAAGAAGAGCTTGCCAGCATTTGGTGAAGTTAAGGAATACAAATTAGACGAAACTCCTAGTTTCGGTCTTTCCGTATTAACTTCATTGTTACCAGCTATTTTCATGGCTGTTAACACTATTTATCAGTTGATTTTCCATGGTGGAAAGGCTGTTGCCAAGCCATCTGGATTTGACGCTGTGATCTCGATGTTAGGTAACCCAATGATTGCCATGGTAATTGCTTTAGTATTTGCCATTTGGTCAATGGGCTTCCATCGTGGTAAGAAAATGAGTGATGTTTCTAAGAGTATTGAGGCTTCCGTTAAATCCATTGCAATGCTTCTATTGGTTATTGGTGGTGGTGGGGCCTTCAAACAAGTCTTAATTGATGGTGGTGTTGGTGATGCTGTTAAGAACATCATGATGCACTCCTCATTATCTCCAATCATCCTTGGTTGGTTAGTGGCTGTTATCCTTCGAGTTTCACTAGGATCTGCTACCGTTGCCGGAATGACTGCCGCTGGACTAGTTATGCCACTAATGGCTTCTTTGAACGTTAACCCAGTAATGATGGCATTAGCCATTGGTGCCGGTTCACTTGCCGCATCACACGTTAATGATGCTGGATTCTGGATGTTCAAAGAGTACTTTGATTTAACCATGAAACAAACTTTCTCAATATGGACGGTTCTAGAAACACTGATTTCGATTGTGGGACTGATAATGGTTCTAATTTTGAATTCCATTCTAGGGCTATTCTGACCATAATTAAATAACTAAAAAGCACTTCACTGAATGTGAAGTGCTTTTTTTGATATTTTGAGACAAAAAACTGAGATCGCAATAAACGGTCTCAGTTTTTTATTTAAGCTTCGTCTTTAATAATGTATTGTGGACGGTGTTTGGTTTCTAAGTAAATCTTTCCGATGTATTTTCCTAAAATTCCTAGACAGAAAAGTTGGATACCACCGATTAAAAGAATGATTGAAACAAGTGAAGGCCACCCAGCAACGGCACCACCGAAGAATAATGCCCTAATAACTACAAAGGCAATTCCGATTAATGAAATCAGAAATGAAATTACACCCACATAGGTCGCAAACGTAAGGGGAGCATCAGAAAAATCGATAATTCCTTCCATGGAGTATTCTACTAACTGAGAAAAAGACCAGTGGGTTTCTCCAGCTGCCCGAGGAACACCTTGATATTTTAAGTACTTGGTGTTAAAACCAACCCAAGCAAAAATGCCCTTTGAGAAACGATTATATTCCGTTAGTTCATTAACGGCGTCTACGTAACGACGTGACATTAGACGGTAATCACGAACATTTGGCTTAATCTGAATGTCCGACATTTTATCAATTACTTTGTAGAACATTGAGGAACAAAACGCTCTTACCGGGTTTTGTTTTCTACTAGTTTGGATACAGCCAACACAGTCATAATCCTCTGTTTGGATAATATGGAGCATTTTGGGAAGTAGAGCCGGGGGATCCTGAAGATCAACATCCATAAGAGCAACGTAGTCACCCTTGGCATTTCTAAGTCCAGCAGCCATCCCGGCTTCTTTTCCAAAGTTTCTTGAAAAGGAGATGAAGTGAACCGTATCGGGATGCTGTTCGTGGAGGTTCTTAATGATCTTAAAAGTATCATCACTCGAGCCATCATTTACGAAAAGGTAGTCAGGTTCATACTTCTTTTCATCTTTATTCATTTGTGCAAAAACTTTTTCTACCGTTTTGTAGAAAAGTTCAATTGATTCTTGTTCGTTATAACAAGGAACAATTAGACTAATTTTTTCCAAAATTAATTACTCCTTAGTACTTGGCAATTAAAACTTTTACAAAGAAATGTTACCAATTATTTACAGATTGATTATTATCATTTTATCATTAATTAGGATAGTTTGGCATCGGAATTAGACAAATCTTTTGATATAATTAAGGTACTAGACAGCGGAGGTGTTAAAGATGGGAAAACCAATTAAAGTTATGACTGTTTTTGGAACTCGGCCAGAGGCCATTAAAATGGCTCCAATTATTTTAGAAATGAACCGTCATCGTGATCAATTTACTCCCATTACCGTTGTCACTGGACAGCATCGCGAGATGTTGCAACAAGTGCTAAATATTTTCAAGATTATTCCAGACTATAATTTAAATATTATGAAAAAAGCGCAAACACTCAGTGATATCACTGTTTCCGTGATTGCCCAGTTAAATCCGGTTATTGCTAAGACTGATCCTGATATTGTTTTGGTTCATGGTGATACCACCAGCACATTTGCCGCATCAGTGGCCACTTTTTATCATAAAAAAATGCTTGGTCACGTTGAAGCAGGGTTACGAACGCATGATAAATATTCTCCCTATCCGGAAGAAATGAATCGGCAACTAACTGATGTTCTAGCTGATTTGTATTTTGCGCCAACGGAGTTAAGTAAAAAGAACTTATTGAAAGAAAATCATCCGGAGTCTCACATTTTTGTGACCGGTAATACTGCCATTGATGCACTCCATCAGACGGTTAGTGACCATTACCATCATTCCATTTTGGATAAGATTAATCCTAAGCATCGGATTATTTTGCTTACCATGCATCGTCGTGAAAATCTGGGCGAACCGATGAAACGAACGTTTGAAACCATTAAAGAAGTGGTCGATCATCATTTGGATGTTGATGTGGTTTATCCCGTTCATTTGAATCCGGTTGTACAACGAATGGCTCGTCAAATTTTCAAAGATGATCCTCGCATTCATTTAATTGAGCCATTAGACGTGGTTGATTTTCATAATATGGCTGCTCGAAGTTACTTTATTATGACTGATTCTGGTGGGGTCCAAGAAGAAGCGCCGTCCCTTGGTAAACCAGTTTTGGTACTTAGAACGTCAACAGAGCGACCTGAGGGAGTTAAAGCTGGTACTTTAAAGTTAGTAGGAACTGATCCTCAGACAATTCGAAGAGCTATGGAAGATCTCTTAGATTATCCAGCTGAATACCAAAAAATGGCTGATGCACATAATCCATACGGAGATGGAACAGCATCTCAGAAAATTTTATCTGCAATTGAGGCAACTTTTAAAAAGGAGTCCTAGCTTGTGGAATTGAAAATAAACCAAAAATTTGTTTCTTTCATTAAATTGGTAATGAAGCATTTTAAGATGGGGAATGTGTCTGATTCTGCCATTGTCTTGGCATACTACGCTTTGCTATCTCTATTTCCCATTTTAATTATGCTGGGCAGTATCATTAAGTTACTACACGGAGATCCAAATGATATTTTAATGTATATCAAAACAGCGGTTCCGCCGTCAATCTATACGATGCTCCTTCCCATGATTAAATCGGCCTTTGATAATAATAATAGTGGGGGAAGTTTATCGATTGGACTACTACTGGTAATTTGGTCTGCTAGTCAAGCAATGGCAGCTTTTCAAAGAACGGTTAATCGAACGTATGGCGTGGCTGATGATCAAAATCCGATTATGAATCGCTTAATTTCGTTTGTATGGATGCTTTTATTGGTACTTTTATTGATCATTTTGATGATTCTCCAAGGATTTGGTCAAGGGATTATTATGTATTTAAGACCCATTTTGCATCTTTCCACCGTCGCAACTAAAGTTGTGGCAGAGATCCGAATTCCCTTTATCATCGCAGTATCATTTATAATTGTGATGCTCCTTTATTATTTTGTTCCCAGCGTTAAAACCAAGATTCGTTATACTATTTTTGGTTCAGGCATCTCAGTAATCGGACTAATGATTTTGTCTCAAGCATTTTCGTTGATCATTGAGTACTTTTTTAGAAATATTACTGCTTTCAAAACATTAGGAACCTTTATCGTAATTATGTTGTGGTTATATTTTATTGGACTCGTTCTGATGTTCGGATCTGTCATTAATGCAAGCGTCCAAGAATACTATACTGGGAGTATTGAATCCACGAGGGGATCTGTCCGCTCAATTATTACCAATGCTCGTAAATTTCGTTCTGAAAAGAAAAACACCACCAAAAATTAAGTGGTGGCGTTTTGTTGATTGATTACTTATGACTTGCTTCGACTAATTGGCGTGAAAATTCATCGAGATCCTTAATGTCGTTTTCATCTGGTTCAAGGTTGATTTTGACACTTTTAGCCCCTTGAGTAGCGTTGGTTGCTTTTAGAGCCTTGGTGAATTCGTCAACAGCAACATTATAGTATTCCTGGTAAAAAACGTCTCCAGATCCTGCCACTCCAAAGATTTTGCCCTCTAAATTAAGGGAATCAAGGTCTTCAAAAAAGTCCATTCCCTCTTCTGGGAGTGCCCCTTCATCATACGTATAGGGACATATCACAATAATATCGGTATCTTTAAGTTCATCAGCATCGGTTTGAGAAATTTCGGTTTCTTCAACGTCGACACCAAGGTCTTCTAACCCCTCGGTCACGATGTCAGCAACATCTTCGTTATTTCCGGTAATGGTGGCATAAATCACGTGTGCTTTTGGCATGAGTGAATCCACTTCCTTTATAGTATTTGCAAATAAGTATATCAGAATAGTTTTAACTTGTTAATTTGATGGGAGTTGACGTTGGTGGACAAGCAGTCGGCAAAAAAATTAAAAGTGACTAAGATCGTTACTCAAAAAAGACCAGGGAGATATAATGTGTACATTAATGATCACTATGCCTTCCCAGTTAGTGAAGAAGTGATGATTAAATTTGGCATCTTTAAGGATTCAGAGCTAGATCAGAATCAGATCAATCAAATTAAAGTAGCTGATGATGTTTCAAAGTTATATAATAAGGCTATCAATTTTATTTCATATCAGACACGCTCAAAAAAGGAAGTCAGGGACAAATTAAAGTCATTTTCAGATAATCTGGAAGCAATTGATAAGGCAGTTGAACAACTGGAACAGATCAATCTGCTTAACGATGAGCACTATGCTGATACATATGTAAAGGGAGTTGTTGAACAGCAAAACAAGGGTCCTCTGGCCGTTTCACGTTATTTAAAACAGAAGGGAATTGCGGATGAATCCATTAACATTGCGATTGAAAATAATTATCCAGAAGAAGCGGTGTTAAGAAATGGGGAAAATCAAGCAAAAAAGGTTTTTGCGCATAACCAGCGTTTTCCATTCAACAAGCGGATTCAAAAAACAAAGACTTCCTTATACCGGAAGGGCTACTCATTTGATGATATTGACACCATTATTAGCGAGATGAACTTTCAGGGTGACGCTGAACAGCAAGATGAGTTACTAAATAAAGAAGGTAACAAAGTCTGGCACAAATATCGAAATTATGATGACGCCAAACAACGTCAGAAATCAAAACAGTCACTTTATCGGAAGGGTTTTGATCTGGATGACATTGATCAATTTCTGGACACAAAAGAAAATTAATTGGAGTGAATTAAATGAACAGATTTAAGAATTCAGCTTTATTTTTTTGGACGATTGAGATCCTAATTGCGGTAGGAATTGTTTATTTGTGTTCCAAAGTTGGTTTTATCTTTTCACCAATTGTCATTTTTGTATCAACCATCTTTGTTCCCCTGCTACTGGCGGGATTCTTGTACTATATGCTTAATCCGATCGTTAATTTACTGATGAAAATAAAAATTACCAAAACGAAGAAAATCAATCGAACGTGGGCAACTGCCATTGTGTTCTTGATTGTGATTGGCGTCATTGTTTACATGGTCTTTTCGTTTGTTCCCCGATTAATTACACAGGTAGCAAATATGGTGGGGGCCGCACCCGAGTTCGCTAAACAAGGTCAAGAATTATTAACTAAGGTTACTCGTTATGGATTCTTAAAAAAGGTGGACTGGCGTCCCATTGTTGATAAGCTACAGTCTTCCTATTCGTCGTATCTAAAGACGGTTCTGGCAAACTTAACTAGTAGTGTCGGATCTATCATTTCAATGGCTACTAATGTAGTGGTAACAGCAATTACGGTTCCAGTAATCTTATTTTACATGTTAAAAGATGGAAATAAGTTATTACCAAGTATTGAGAAACTAATGCCCGCTCTATCAAAACATCATCAGAAACAGACCGTTACATTACTAAAGAAGATGAATCATACGCTTTCACGATACATTGGAGGTCAAGTGATTGAGTGTCTGTTTGTTGGAACATTTACCTCGCTAGGATACGTTTTGATTGGTCAAAAGTATGCACTTCTGTTAGGAGTATTTGCCGGGTTATGTAACATCATTCCTTACGTTGGTCCTTATATTGGAATTATTCCATCGCTTTTCGTTGCCTTTTCAGATAATATTATGCAAGTTATTTGGGTAATTGTGGTGGTTATTATCGTGCAACAAATCGATGGTAATCTGGTTTATCCAAATGTAATCGGTAAGTCACTCAAAATTCATCCCCTTACCATTATTATTATTTTACTGGCAGCGGGACACATTGCGGGATTATTTGGGATGATTTTGGCTATCCCGGTTTATGCGATTGCTAAAGTAATTATTGAATATTGTTATAATATTTGGTTAGTACAACATGATAATCCCAATACTACCCCTAAGGACGATGCACCAAGTTAAAATTTTTTTATGGAATAATTAATTTGATTGACGGTAATGGTAGATATGCTAACATTTAATTATGAATTAAAGATAAGTGAACCTCTACAGGAGATATTATGACAAAAGTAATTACATATGGCACTTTTGATCTACTTCATAAGGGTCATGTACGTTTATTAAAACGTGCTCGTGAATTAGGTGATTCGTTGACGGTTGGCCTTTCAACAGACGAGTTTAACGCCGTAAAAGGGAAACGAGCTTATAATTCCTACGAAGATCGAAAGTACATCTTGGATGCTATTCGGTATGTTGATGAAGTAATTCCTGAAAAGGGCTGGAATCAGAAAATTTCTGATATTAAAAATCACAATATTGACATTTTTGTAATGGGTGATGATTGGAAAGGGAAGTTTGACTTTCTTAAAGATTACTGCAAGGTAATTTATCTTCCACGAACTCAGGGGATTTCAACCTCTAAAATCAAGTCTGATTTAGGTGTTACAAGTAAAAGTGATTGGGAAGAATAGATTTTGTACACGGATACCCTAGTTTAATTACTAGGATATTTTGGCGTCTAAAGGGAGAAAAATGGCACAGGCACTTTTTTTGGTAACTTCAGTTCACGGAGCTCAAAAAGCTAATTTTAAAGATAGACTTAGAAGAATGGTTGATGATGGAAATGAAATTAAAATTGTAATTTCTATTTTTAACTACGACAAATCACAGTACGTGACCGCTCTTATTAATGAACTAGCAAGTTCATTTCAAAATCATAAGCAAGCTGAAATTCTGCAATTATTTGATATTTTTTATAAGCAACGAGGAATGAAAGATCCAGATAAGGAAGCAGATGTTGATCTTGCTTCATTAAATGTGCAAAAAAAAGTGGTTAAAAATCATCATATCGAAGTTTATAGTGATGATAATGGATTAGTTCGGGCTGAGCTCTATGAAGTTCTACCCCAATCTGGTTTGTACAAATTAAATTGTTATAAGGGATCGAACGTTTCTAAAGTGATTTATTATAATGAACAAAAGAGACCCGTTGCTGTAACCAGTCAGGTTAATAGTAATCATTGGACAACTAAATTTTTAAATCAAAATGAGGCCATTTCATGTTGTGTTGATCAATTATCCGGAGGACCCATGCAACAGTATTATTTAAGCAAGACTTCCATTATCCAATCGCCTGAAAAGAGTGTAAAGCTTTCTAAGCCAGTTAGTAATCTAATTGATGATGATGAAAATACTGGGAACGTAAAATACGTGATGAGGGATTCGGCGGTTTCTTCCTACGTGATTTCAGATTATGGTAATGCGAGTCGATACAGTGACTTGGCTGCTTTTAATGTTTCTTTGATCAATCAGTACGGCGGTAACAGTGATACCACTGTTTTTATTGATCTGGATGACATGATCAATTTTTCGAAATATCTCAATAGAAACGTAATTTTCAACTATTAAGGAGAAACAATGCGAGTAATACTTTCTAACGTTACTGGAGAACAATCAAAGCTGAAAATTGAATTTGAGTTGGTTAATCCTAGTTATGCAAATGAGGATGCAACTGTTACTCTGATTGAGAAAGAAAGTTTAGCTTCGATTACCGTTCCCGTGCCTGCTCAAAATGTTAATGGTAATACTGCGACTATTACAATTGATCCAACTAAATTTCACTTTGATTTGATTGGACAGGATGAATTTCAGTGGCAGCTTTATTACTCTTGCGGAAATACAGAGCATCGCACACTGATCCAAGTTGAGGGTGAGTACGTCAGTGCCGTTCATCGAATTGGCTTTAAAGCTTATTATCAGTACGATATTGATCCATCAGGAATGGCAGCTTTTTATGTCCGAACTAATCGGACTGCCAAACAATTTGTAATGAACTCAGCTAATTTATTTGGAAATGGTAAGCTGCGTTTAACTGGTTTTGATCAAATTAATGACCAAAAACTTAATAAAATGGCCATTATTCTTAGAAGGGCGAGCGATCAAAATGAACAAACCTATCCAGTGCATAAGCGTCCCTTCAAAGGAATTTTTGAAATCACCATTCCTTTAGAACAACTTAATGATGAGGATACATATCGTCTTTACATTGAATATGATTATCAAGGAAAACATTTACGCCAAAGATTAGTAATGGATACCTCGTTGAGTTCGTTTAGAACCATCGCCAAACTGGCTAATCATCACGAATTGGTCTTAAAAGAGGGTCATAAGGGTCAATTACGGGTCGTTGCAAGAAAACAGCCAGATGCATCAAAGCGAATCACTAAATTTCGTCACAAGTTAACCCACTTGTGGAAATCGTTTAAGATTCTAGCTGGTAAAGTTAATCGTTTACGACTGAGAAAATTATTTAAGCGCGGTCATACACCGTTTGCTACTACGACAATTGTATTTGAAAGCTTTGGGGGACGCCAGGTTAGTGACAGTCCGTATGCCATTTATCAAGTTTTTAAGAAATTATACCCTAAACTTAATTTTGTATGGTCAATTCAAAAATCACAAAAGCAGTTTTGTAAGGATCATAATATAAATTACGTGATCAAGAATACTGGGCGTTGGGTTCGAATCATGGGAAAAGCTAAGGTATGGATTAGTAACGCACGTTTTCCAGCCTGGGTCATTAAACCTGATTACGTAACCTACGTTCAAACGTGGCATGGCACCCCACTTAAGAAATTAGGATTGGATATTGAACGAGTTTCAATGCCTGGAACCACGACCAATAAGTATCATGATAACTTTGTAAAAGAGGCCAATCGGTGGGATGCTTTGATTTCCCCCAATGATTTTTCGACAAAGGTCTTTAGAAGTGCGTTTGGTTATGAAAATCAAATTTTAAAAGTTGGTTACCCACGAAATGATGAACTGATCAACGATAATTACCCAACCGAGATTAATAAGATTAAGGATAAACTTGGCATCCCACGGAATAAGCAAGTGGTGCTGTATGCACCCACCTATCGTGATAATCAGTTTGAAAGTAAGGGGAAGTATACTTTTAAGCTACCGTTTAGTTTAGATGAGTTTAAACAACGTTTTGGGGAAGATACCGTCTTGATTTTACGGATGCATTATTTGATTTCAAACGTGTTAGACGTGTCTGACTATCATGGGTACGTTTATGATCTATCAAATTATTCAAATATTTCTGACTTGTATCTGATTTCTGACTTATTAATTACGGATTATTCCTCAGTCTTTTTTGATTATGCTTACCTTAAGCGTCCCATCTTGTTTTATCCTTATGATTACCATACTTATAAGGATGAACTACGTGGATTTTATCTTAACTATGAACGTGATTTGCCTGGGAAAATTGTTTATGATCCTGAGCAACTAATGAATGGGATTGAAAGTGCCTTAAAGAATGATGACGTTGAACACGATCCTAAATTTATGGATTTTTATAATCGGTTCTGTAGGATTAATGATGGATTAAGTTCAATTAAAGTAATTGATTATGTAATGCAGCAAATTCGTTAAAAGTAATCCGGAATTTCCGGATTTTTTGTTTTATGGTATACAATCAGTCTATAAAGAAAGGAAGAAAAGATGAAAAAAGCAGACCTAGAAAAAGAAGTTGATAAACGGAGAACTTTTGCCATTATTTCTCATCCAGATGCCGGGAAAACAACGATTACCGAACAGTTATTACTTTTTGGTGGGATTGTTCGAGAAGCCGGAACCGTAAAAGCTAAGAAAAGTGGCAATTTTGCTAAATCAGATTGGATGGAGATTGAGCAGAAACGTGGAATTTCCGTCACTAGTTCCGTGATGCAATTTGATTACCAAGGGAAACGAATTAATATTTTGGATACTCCTGGTCATGAGGATTTTTCAGAAGACACTTATCGAACTCTTATGGCGGTTGATTCTGCCGTCATGGTTATTGACGCTGCCAAGGGAATTGAACCACAAACTAAGAAACTGTTTAAGATTTGTAAAATGCGGGGAATTCCAATTTTTACTTTTATGAATAAGTTGGACCGTGACAGTAAAGATCCAATGGAGTTAATTGATCAACTTGAAAATGTACTTGGTATTGAAGCTTATCCGATGAATTGGCCGATTGGATCAGGAAGAATTTTAAAGGGCTTATACGACCGTTATAATCGACGAATTGAATTATATAAGACGGAAGCCAAGGGTGAAAGTTTTATTAAGTTAGATGATGACGGCAATATTGTTGGCGATAGTCCGTTAAAAGATGACAGTATTTACCAAGACGCAAGAAGCGAGATGGATCTAATTTCTGAAGCGGGGAACCAATTTAGCAAAACAAAGATTGCTAATGGTGATCAGACGCCCGTCTTCTTTGGATCTGCCTTGGTTAATTTTGGGGTAAAAACATTTTTAGATGCTTACTTGAAGCTTTCCCCGGCTCCTGGTCCTCACAAAACATTGCAAGGGAATGAAGTTGAGCCCACTTCGCCAGAATTTTCAGGTTTTGTGTTTAAGATTCAGGCTAATATGAATCCACGTCATCGTGATCGAATTGCGTTTGTACGGATTTGTTCAGGTGAATTTCAGAAGGGGATGGATGTTACACTTGATCGGACCCAAAAATCCATTCGTTTATCTAACGTAACTGAGTTTATGGCTAATACTCGAGAAAACGTGCAGACGGCTGTTGCTGGCGACATCATTGGCCTTTATGATACGGGTAATTTCCAGATTGGTGATACGATTTATACGGGAAAGAAACCAATTGCGTTCGAAAAGCTACCGCAGTTTACCCCGGAACTATTCATGCGAGTTTCAGCTAAAAATGTTATGAAACAAAAGTCATTTCACAAGGGAATCAAACAGCTCGTTCAAGAAGGTGCCATTCAACTTTACACCAATTACAGTACTGGTCAGTACATTTTAGGGGCAGTTGGGCAACTTCAGTTTGAAGTATTTCAGTTTAGGATGAAAAATGAATACAATTCTGACGTTGTGATGGAGCCGATGGGCCATAAGATTGCTCGTTGGATTGATCCTGATCAACTGGATGAGAAAATGTCTTCATCCCGAAACATTCTGGTGCGTGATCAGAAGGGAGATCCATTGTTCCTATTTGAAAACGAATTTGCTGAACGATGGTTTAAGGATAAGTATCCTGATGTTAAGTTAACTGCCAAGCTTTAGGATTGAATTAACACAATATTAGTTTTAAACTGGCATTTATGAGAGGTAGATGTGAATTATGAAAAAACTAAGTGCTTGTACGAGTGTAATGGTTGGGAAAGATGCTAGTGTTGATGGTTCAACGATGATTTCGCGTAATGATGATACTTTTTTGCCATTGACGCCGCAACGTTTCTACGTTCAGCCTGCATATCAAAATGAGGATAAAGTTTGGAAATCCAATCAAAATGGCTTTACGGCTCAGATGCCAAAATCAGGTTATCGGATTTTAATGACTCCTAACGCTGATGTTAAAAAAGAAGGGGTTTACGCTGAAAGTGGTTTTAACGAGAAAAATGTTGCCATGAGTGCTACTGAGAGCGTTTATGGAAATGAACATGCTTTAGCTCATGACCCATTAGTTGAACACGGATTAGCTGAAGACTCATTACAATCAATGGTGTTACCTTACATTAATTCTGCACGTGATGGGGTTAAGTACCTAGGAAACTTGATTAAAAACTATGGTTCTCCAGAAGGTAATGGGGTTCTCTTTAGTGATAAAAATGAAGTTTGGTATATGGAAATTGTTACTGGTCACCATTGGGTTGCTCAGCGGATCCCAGATGATAGTTACGCTGTAGTGGCAAATGAGGTAGCAATCCAACAGGTTGATTTTGATGATCCTGAAAACTTTATGTATTCTGATGGATTGCAAGAATTTGTGGGAAAGTACCATTTAAATCCTGATAAAGCTGGTTTTAATTTCAGGCATATTTTTGGTACCCACAATGAGTTTGATCATCATTACAATACCCCACGAGTTTGGTATGGACAAAAAGTCTTGAATCCTGAGATTGAACAAAGTCCTACTTCCAATGACTTACCATTTATTAGAAAAGCCGATCGTAAGATTGAAGTTAGTGATGTTGAATTTATTTTGAGTTCACATTATAACGAAACTAAGTATGATCCCTTAGCTAAGGATCCACAGGAATCTAACACTCAATTTCGACCAATTTCAATGAACCGAACTCAAAATTCACATGTTCTTCAGATTCGAAACGATGTCAGTGAAAAATGTTCTGCCATTATGTGGTTGAATTTTGGGGTTCCTGCTTTTAGTCCATATGTTCCCTTCTTTGCAAACGTTAATGAGACAGATCCTAGTTACGAAAATACTCCATTAACTATGGATGATAAAAGTGCATACTGGATGTACCGAAAGTTATCAATGATTGTTGAATCACATTACAGTAATTTTATTCAACAAGATCGTGATTTTAAAAAGTCTGCTAATGAACTGTTTTTAGGCCATCTTTCGGATACTATTAATCAAGCATCGAATATGAGTGAATCAGATGCCTCCGAGTTTTTAAAGGATCAAAACCAACGGCTTGTTAAAGAGATGCGAGCTCGAACCTATCAGTTTATGCATGAACTGATGGAAAAGGGACTTACGCTTTCTAAATTAACTTATAATATGGATAAAAATCTATAATAAAAAAGCCTACTCAACTGAGTAGGCTTTTTTAGTTTAAACGTTTATCAAAGTTGTTAACTCGAATTGTTTGATGTTTTTTGACCCATTGGGAACCACCAAGATTTAGCCAATCACCTTGATTAGTTTTAATCTCCGTAAAAACTCGCCATGTCGATCCTGCTGGTAAAATTTGATCATATTTGCGATTTTGCTGGGGTGAATCATACACTGACGTTGGAATTTTCATTTTAACGAGATAGTTAACTGACTGAACCACTTTCCAATTAGAACGGCGATAATACAAGATGATGTTCTGGGGCTTTTCAGTAAACTGACCGTTTAAATCTCCGATTGAGAGATGAAGGTCGTAATTTGAGATAACTGGTGCCTGAAGTGAGAAATGATGATGAAAGGAACCGTTCACAATAATTGGAGTCTGGAGAAGCCTGAAAGTATCAAAATCGAAGCAATAAACACTAACTGGTTGACCAAGTATAGGCATGTAATGGAATTTAATTAACTGGTTGGACGTGCTCATTTTTCTAGTTAATCCATCGATATTGACAAGAATGTAGTTTTTGATTTGCGGAACGATGAAATTAATGGGATCACCAATGGAACCACTAATGATTTCCGTTGGTTTGAGTTGATTACCGGCTTGATCAACAAACTCCATTAAGACGGTGCTTGGCTTTTTTGCTCCGGATTGTTTAGAAAAGGGACGTTTAGTTTCTGATGTGGAACTTTTATGTATGGGATGCTGATTAAATGAGTTATCAGGAACCGAAGGGGATTGAGTGGGGTTGTTAGTTTGTTTGCTTGGTTGATGGACCCGATGTTTGGTGTGTTTATAATGATGACCGGTTCTCAAAAGAATTTTTTTCATCCAATTAAACATAATTTTCCTCCACTGATGATTTATATTGATTTTACCATTTTTGGAACCAAAAAAAGACCCCGATTAGAATTCTAATCGGGGTCTAACTTAATTACTTAGCGTTAATAATGATATTGTTGTCTTTATCGGTATCGGCAACTAAATTGTTAGTTTCTGGGTGATTCAAGAAGTAATCAGCAGTTTGATCTTCTAATTGTTCTTGAATTACTCTTCTAAGTGGACGAGCTCCCATTGAAGGATTGTATCCTAATTCAACAATTTTTTGTTTAGCTGAATCAGTAACCGCGATATGAACGTTTCGTGATGAAAGCATGTTGTTCATGTCTTTAATCATTAAGTCAACGATTTGATTCAAATCGTTCTTAGAGAGTTGATTGAACTCAACAATATCATCGAAACGATTCAAGAATTCAGGCTTGAAGTAAAGTCCAAGCTTATCCATTACTGAATGAGTCTTACCAGTTGATTCTGGGGTAAATCCAACGCTTGCTTCTGCGTCACTTCCAGCGTTACTAGTCATGATAATGACAGTATCCTTGAAGGAAACGGTCCGACCTTGTGAGTCAGTTAAACGACCATCATCCAAGATTTGCAGGAATGTGTGCAGAACATCGGGATGAGCCTTTTCAACTTCATCCAATAAGATTAAGCTGTAAGGATTACGACGAACTTTTTCAGTTAACTGACCAGCTTCATCGTATCCAACATAGCCAGGTGGTGAACCAATCAACTTTGCGACTGATTGTGGTTCACGATATTCTGACATGTCAAATCGGATCATTGAATCTTCAGATCCAAATAATTCTCTAGCAAGTTGTTTAGCCATTTCAGTCTTACCAATTCCAGTTGATCCAACGAATAAGAATGAACCAATTGGACGACCACTACCATTAAAACCAATTCGGTTTCGTTTGATTGCCTTAGCAACCGAATCAACAGCCTTGTCTTGTCCAATAACGTGCTGCTTTAAGTTTGGAGCCAGATCCTTTAACTGTTGCTGTTCCTTGGCTTGTAGTTCACCAACTGGGATATTAGTCATTTCTTCAACAACTTGTTGCATATCTTTTTCGGTAACGGTGTTGTGCTTTTTACTTGTAGCACCCTTATCTTTACTTTGGTGTAGTCGTTTGATCTTATCGCGATAGTAAGCAGCTTGTTCGTAATCTTCCTTATCTAAAGCAACTTCTTTTTCATGCTCGGCACTATCAATTTCTTTATCAATTGTTTTAGGGTCGATAATGTTTAAAGTTAAGTTCTTCCTTGATCCGGTTTCGTCCAATAAATCAATGGCCTTATCGGGAAGATAACGATCACTGATGTAACGATCGGAGAGGGTAGCAGCCGCTTTGACTGCTTTATCAGCATATTTAACTAAATGATAGTTTTCATACCGGTTTTGCAGACCCTTTAAAATCTTAATTGATTGATCGACCGTTGGTTCTTTAACCATGATGGGTTGCAATCGACGTGAAAGAGCTGAATCTTTTTCAATATCACGATACTCTTTCATGGTGGTTGCACCAATTAACTGAAAATCACCACGAGCAAGGGCTGGCTTTAGAACATTACCAGCGTCCATGCCACCTTCAGCATTACCAGCGCCCATGATTTCATGAATTTCATCAATGAATAAAATGACGTTTCGGTTAGATTGAACTTCCTTAATTAATTGTTGCATTCTTTTTTCAAATTGACCACGAACTCCAGTACCTTGAACCATGGATACCATGTCTAATTGGATAACTTGCTTGTTTTGTAGCTTTTGGGGAACGGTTCCATCAGCAATCTTTTGGGCTAAGCCCTCAACAATCGCTGTTTTTCCGACTCCAGCTTCACCAATTAAGACGGGATTATTCTTACCTCGACGGTTTAAGACTTCAATGGCACGTGCAGTTTCTTTATCACGTCCAATGACTGGATCGAGTTTTCCAGCTTTGGCTTTCTTAGTTAAGTCAGTTCCATAGGTAGAAAGAATTGATTTTGAACCATTTCTACCATTACCTTGTCCACTTTGTGGTGGAACTTGGTAGTCGTTTACTTGACCATTTTGCATTGCGCGAAGAAAGTCATCAAGACTACCAAATCCATATGAACCTTGTCCTTCCATAGTTTAAGCCTCCTTTTGCTAAACTAAATCGTCAGACAAAAGTCTGACCTTTATTGACCATTCATGAATATTATACGCACTAATGATATTCAATCAAGTATTTTGACTGATCTAAGAATGGTTTTAAATGTGTTAAGATTAAAGTTAATTAGGAGGTTGTTATGAGTAAAAATAAAGATGATTTTACTAAATTATTAAATCAATTAAAAGATGGTGAAATTAAAGATTTGACAATTAATCCAAAAGATTTTCCTGAATTTCAACAAGCTTTTATGAATTTTCCAACCCGGAAGAGGATCGTGGGCAAAGCCAGTGAAAAGGGTATTTTAACCTATCACTATTCATCTGAAAATTAGCGCTATGACAATTATGTAAGCGATTAATGATAATTACTTGTTTTTTAGATGATAAATTGATATTCTTAAACTGTAAATAGAGTTAAATAAACGATTAAAGGAGTGCGTTCATTATGGAGAAACGTCAATTCAAAATTACTGTAGAAACTGGCATTCACGCTCGTCCAGCAACGTTGTTAGTTCAAACTGCAAGTAAATTTGATTCAAACATTAGTCTTGAATACGGAGACAAATCTGTTAACTTAAAGTCAATCATAGGTGTTATGTCATTAGGTGTCGGCGAAGGTGCTGAAATTACAATTTCAGCAGATGGCGACGATGCTAAGGAAGCCCTTGATGCAATTGCCAAGACTATGAAGGATGAAGGATTGATCGACTAATATGACTACCCTAAAAGGTGTCGGTGTTAGTGATGGAATTGCATTCGGTAAAGCTTATTGTTTAGCTAAACCAGATTTGACTTTTGATAAAGATACCTTTTTAGGTATAGAACAAGAAGAAGCACGCCTTAAAAAAGCATTTCGAGATACTAAAACAACTATTATGAATATTAAACAGCATAATAGTGCCGAGATGGCTAAAAAGTATCTTGATATTTTAGATTTTTATTTAGAAGTTTTATCTGATCCAGAGTTAATCAATGAAGTTAAACGGGTCATAACAGAAGAAAATAAGAATGCTGCAGTTGCATTGAATCGTGTGTTCAATCAATATGCAGCTATTTTTTTAAAAATGAATGACGAATATCTAAGGGAACGTGTTCATGATATTAATGATATGCGTGACCAACTCCTAGGGCGTTTACTTGATATTGATACTCCTGATCTTTCGCTTATTGACCAGCCCGTAGTAATTGTTGCGAATTCCATTTCTCCAACTCAAATCGCACAAGTTCAAAAGGAAAATATTCTTGGAATCGTCACAGCGGTGGGAACCAAGACATCCCATGCTGCAATTATTTCTCGCAGCATGGATGTTCCGGCTGTGTTAGGATTACAAACCAGTCTAAGCAACATAAAAAATGGGGAACAATTAATCGTTGACGGAAGTAGTGGCGAAGTAGTTACGGCTCCTGATCACCATGAAATTGAGAAATACCAAAGAAAATCAGAAAAATTTAAACAACAAAGAAAAGTTTGGGCTAAATTTATAAACCAGCCTACTAAAACGCTTGATGGGCAAAATCTTTTACTAGGGGCAAACGTTAGTAGTGAAAATGAGGTTGAAAACGCCCTAAATGTCGGTGCCGATTCAATGGGATTGTTTCGGACTGAGTATATTTATATGAATTCTGATCATCTCCCGAGTGAAGATGAGCAAACTTCGATTTACCAAAACATCGTCTCGAAAGTTAATGGGAAGCAACTAACTTTTAGAACGATGGACATTGGTGGCGATAAATTAGTTAGTTATTTGCCTAATATTGCGCATAAAGAGTCCAATCCCTTTCTGGGGTATCGAGCCATTCGTTATAGTTTAGGGGAAAGTTCTATTTTTCGTACCCAGATCAGAGCGCTTCTTAGATCTTCTGCTTATGGACCAATCCGAATTATGTTTCCAATGATATCGACGATTTCAGAACTAGACCAAGCACTTTCAATTTATAATGAGGAACGACAAAATTTAATTAATGAGGGTGTCCCGGTTGGTTCCGTTCAGTTAGGAACTATGATTGAGGTGCCAGCTGCAGCAATTATGATTGATAAAATTATCTCTAAGGTGGATTTTGTCAGCATTGGGACCAATGATTTGGTCCAGTATACGGTAGCCGTTGACCGTGGAAATGAACGAGTTTCGTATCTATACCAAGCTTGTGATCCTGCGGTACTACGACTAATTGGTCACGTCGTGAGGATGGTTCATAAGGCGGGAAAAATCGTGGGAATTTGTGGAGAAGTAGCTGCTGATCCTCAGGTAATTCCGTTTTTAATTGGACTAGGAATGGATGAATTATCGACGACGCCTACTCAAATTTTAAAAACCAGAGCTTATATTAGTAGAATCAATTCGCAAACTGCAGGTCAATTGGCAGATAATATTATTTTAAACGCTGGCACTACTAGTGAAGTTAATAATATGATTCAGGACTTCACTTCTAGAATGCCAGAATAAACGTATCATTGAGACTTGAACAGATGAACACAAAGTTGCAAACCACGTTTTAAACCCATATAATTACATTTGTTTAACGTCAAAGAGAGAAGGGGAAACTACGTGAATATTGGTTTGTTTACAGATACTTACTTCCCGCAAGTCAGTGGAGTTGCTACATCAATCAAAACATTAAAGGATGAGCTCGAAAGACGTGGTAATCACGTATACATTTTTACAACAACTGATCCTAATGTAGAAAAAAACGATGATAGTGAAAAAGACATTTATCGTTTTTCAAGTGTTCCTTTTATTTCTTTTACCGAGCGAAGAATTGCAGTTAGAGGGATTTTTCAAGCTTATCAAATCGCTAAGCAACTTAAGTTAGATATTGTTCACACTCAGACTGAATTTTCGCTTGGAATCATCGGTAAATTTGTTGCTAAAAATTTAAACATCCCGTGTATTCATACTTATCACACTATGTATGAAGATTATTTGCATTACGTTGCCAACGGTAAACTATTGAAACCCGTCCATGTAAAGGAAATGATGTTAGCTTTTTGTCATCACATGGATGGTGTAGTGGCTCCAAGTAAGCGAGTTTTGGATAAGTTAACGGACTATGGAGTGAAAAGTCCCATTCGGATTATTCCAACTGGGATTGATGTGAAGCATTATGAAAAAAATGATCATGTTGATATCAGAAAAAAGCTGGGTCTTAATTCCAATACTCCGGTAATGGTGTCTGTCAGTCGAGTTGCATATGAGAAAAACATTTCGGAAATGATCGATGCTTTGCCCAAAATCTTGAAACAAGTTCCTAATGCCATGTTGGTCATTGTTGGTGAGGGACCTGCTGAAGACGATTTAATGAAGCAAGTTAGTGACATGAAACTTAATGATCACGTTATTTTTACGGGAGAGATTAACAACAATAACGTTAATGATTATTATCGAATGGCTGATGTTTTTGTTTCTACCTCGAATTCTGAATCTCAGGGATTAACCTATATTGAAGCGGTGGCTGCTGGTACGAAAGTAGTTGTGGCGCGAAGTCCATATACAGATGACTTAATTGATGATAAATCCATTGGGATGACATTCGAATCTGAAGATAAGTTTGTAGAAGAGACGGTCGATTATTTGCAAAATCGTGGTCGATATCCAGATTACCAGAATGTACAAGAACAAAAATTGCATGAGATCTCTGCGGAATATTTTGTAGATCAAATGCTGAGCTTTTATGAGGATACCATTCAAGAATTTAATCGAACGAAAGCTAAACAAACTAACACATCTGACTGAGGAGTTTTGTTGATGTTAAAGATTGACATGTTTTCAACGGCCGATAAAGTAAAGGGCCAAGGTGTTGGGAGTGCCTATGTTGAATTGATTGCAATGTTAAAAAAACATTTTCCCAATGAGTTTGACATTGAAATCAACAAATTTAATCGTTCCGATATTAGTCATTACCACACCATTAATCCATCTTTTTATTTATCGACCTTTTCAAAAAAGCGAGGAAGAAAGATTGGATATGTTCATTTTTTGCCGGAAACGCTCGAGGGAAGCTTAAAAATTCCAACACCTTTTCGACAAATTTTTTATAAGTATGTAGTGGCATTTTATAAGCGGATGGATCACATTGTAGTTGTAAATCCTATGTTTATTCCTAAACTGGAGAAATATGGGATTGACAAGCAAAAAATTACATATATTCCTAATTTTGTTAGTAAAAAGGAATTTTATCCGATCTCAAAACCTCAAAAGAAACAACTACGAGATCAATACGGTTATGACGAGAATCGTTTTACCGTTCTTGGAACTGGCCAAGTTCAAACTCGGAAGGGTGTAATTGATTTCGGCAAGTTGGCTAAGCAAAATCCTGATATTCAGTTTATTTGGGCTGGTGGCTTTTCATTTGGCAAAATGACGGATGGATATTCTGAACTGAAAAGATTAGTTGATAATCCACCCCAAAATCTTAGTTTTCCTGGGATTGTTGATCGTAAAGAATTAGTTAATTATTATAATATGGCTGATTTATTTCTTTTACCGTCGTATAATGAATTATTCCCAATGTCAGTTTTAGAGGCATTTTCGTGTGGAATTCCAGTTATGTTAAGAAATTTATCTTTATATAAAAAGATTATTGACGGATATTATATTTCAGCAAATAATGAAGTTGAAATGGATAAAAAGCTTAAGGTGTTATTAAATGACCCTAACTTACTAAAACAGTATGCGGAAAAGTCACTTAAAGCATCAGATTATTATTCCGAGGATCATCTAGCCAAGATTTGGCATGATTTTTATTTTGACCAGGCGAAAAAGGGGTAATTGAATGTCCAGAAGAAATAAAATTTCACTACTTATCATGATTGCCCTTGGGCTCTTAATTTCGTGGTATGCGGCAAGAGACATCAAGTTTAGTGTGCTTATAAGAGACATTGTTGATATTAATCCATTGTGGCTTTTAATCGCACTTGGTTGCATCTTGCTTTACTTTGGTCTTGAATCAGTAATTACTTATATGTTAGTGCGTAACAGTGATCCAAACTTTACGTTTCGGGATGCGATTCGGGTTCCCTTAGTTGAACAATTATTCAATGGGATAACGCCATTTTCATCTGGTGGTCAGCCAGCTCAATTGTTTGTCTTGATTCAATCTGGTGTTGATGGGGGACGAGCAAGCTCGGCTTTACTGATGAAATTTGTGGTTTATCAAGCAATGATTGTAATCAATTTCTTTATTGCTTTAATTATTGGATTTAACTATGTAATTGATAAAATGCACGCTTTGGCGTGGTTTGTTGTCTTTGGATTTGCAATTCATATGTTTGTAATTGTGTCATTATTGATGATTATGTACTGGCACTCATTTACTAAAAAATTTGTTAATATTTGTATTAAACCGGTGAAATGGTTTGTTAAAGATGATACATTTTATAAGTTAGTAAATACTTTAAATCAAAAAATTGATAACTTTTATAAAGAAAGTGTGAAAATTGCTCATCAAGGTAAATTGATGGTAAAAGTATTTGTCATCACTTTCTTTCAGCTCCTTTTTTATTACTTAATTCCTTACTTCATTATGCTTGCTTTGGGTTATACTAATGCTAATGTGGTAATGGTTACTAGTCTTCATATTTTAATTGTAATGATTATTTCGATTTTCCCAATTCCCGGTGGAGCCGGGGGAGCAGAATATAGTTTTGAGATGATCTTTCGAAGTTACATCACTAATGGAAGTAAACTTGTACTAGCGATGATTTTGTGGAGAATTCTTACGTATTACCTTGGCTTAATTCTTGGAGTGTTTGCGCTTGTAATGAAACCAAGTGAGAAGGCACAAAAGAGTCGAAGGATATTAAAGGGCAAAAGTCATAAGAGTTTTGGAGGAAGCTAGGATGTCTCGAATATTAAAAAGCATTCGTAATTTTTTTAATACCACCATTGGTTTTTTTGTACTGGTAATCGTTCTGTACTGGATAACCACATTGGTTGTTTATAACGTTGATTTTAGTTTGGGTGTCAAAGGTGGCATGCAAACGTTTTTGCTCATCGTTAATCCGATTCCTTCAGGATTGTTGTTATTTGGGATTGCCCTGTACTTTCGTGGGAAACTTTCTTATTGGTTAATGTTAATAATTGATTTTCTTCAATCGACTTGGCTCTTTGCCAACGTTTTGTATTATAGGGAATTCTCCGATTTTTTATCAATTGGAATTATTAAAGGAACTGGTGATGTCCAGAATAACCTAGGAAAAAGTATGATGGAGATTTTGCATCCAGCTGACTTTTTGATTTATCTAGATGTTTTGGTCTTGATTTTATTACTGGTTTTTAAAATCATTAAGATTGATTATCGTCCGTTTAAGTATCGTTATGCAATTGGAATAACTTTATTGTCTATTTTGTTAATGGGGGGAGAATATTCCCTTGCTAATTCAGATCGAAGTGGCCTTTTGACGAGGACTTTTGATAATAACTACATTGTTAAGTATTTAGGGTTAAATGAATATGCGGCCTTTAATGCCTATCAGACCCATCAAGAAAGTTCTACTAGAGCAAAAGCTAAGGCTTCTGATCTAAATAGTGTGAAGAAATTTATTAACCAACATCAGACCTATCCAAGTGTTAAATACTTTGGAAAGGAAAAGGGAAAGAACGTCTTCATTATTCATTTAGAGAGTTTTCAACAATTTTTGATTAATTATAAGGTTAATGGACAAGAAGTAACTCCTAATATTAATAAGTTTTATAGTGACCAACACACGATTTCGTTTGATAATTTTTATCATCAAGTAGCTCAAGGTAAAACTTCAGACGCTGAAATGATGCTTGAAAATTCGTTGTATGGTTTGCCACAGGGATCTGCCATGGTTACATATGGTTCACAGAACACTTTCCAGGCGGCTCCTGCAATATTAGACCAGAAGGGTTATTCAACGGCCGTCTTCCACGGAGATGTCCCTAGCTTTTGGAATCGGGACAATACCTATAAGTCATGGGGATACCAGTACTTCTTCGACAGTAATTATTATAAGAAGAAGGCTTCATACAACGTTGGATATGGTATGAAAGATAAGATCTTGTTTAGAGATTCTATTCCATATTTGGAAAAATTACCGCAACCATTTTATGCTAAAATAATTACTCTTACTAACCATTACCCATATGAACTGGATAAGCAGAATGTATCGTTCCCTGCACTCAAAACAGGAGATAGTACTGTTGATCCATATGTTCAGACGGCTCACTATTTGGATCAGTCTTTTGGTGAATTTGAAGATTATTTGAATAAGAGTGGTTTAATGAAAAATAGTGTAATTGTGTTATATGGTGATCACTATGGTATTTCTAATAATCATCGACCAGCAATTGCCAAACTATTAAATAAAAAGTCAGTTAATAATTATGATTTAGCTAACTTCCAGAAAGTGCCATTTATGATTCATGCTGATAATTTGGATGGGCATGTTGATCATACTTATGGTGGGGAAATAGATGTTTTGCCAACCTTACTCCATCTATTAGGCATTAAGAATAATAATATGATTCAGTTTGGACATGATTTGTTAGGTAATAATCCTAACCAAATTGTTCCATTTCGGGATGGTGATTTTGTTACACCACAATACACTAAGATTGGTGGAACAGTTTATGATTCTAAGACTGGGCAAGATCTCAAACTGAATAAAGAACAACAGCAACAGGTTGATGATATTCAAAATTATGTAACGAGTGACCTATCATTGTCGGACCGAGTTATTTATGGTGATTTGCTTCGTTTTTATCATCCAAAGGGATTCAAGCCAGTAAATCGAAAAGATTATAACTATAAACCTAAGAATGCGATGGAACAATTGGATAAAGCCGATAAAGAACATAAGACAGATCTGATTGATCAGCATGGAGGAAAATCGACTGTTCCTATGTATCATACTGATGCGCCGGAGCTTAAGTAGGCAATTTAAGCATTTAGATGAAAATCTAAATGCTTTTTTTATAAAAAAGTCTTGACGGAATTTTATTTACTTGGTATAGTAGTTCTTGTCGTTAAGTCCGCCAAAACAATTTGGTTAAAATTAGTCAGACTTTTCTATTGACAACAAATTAACCACATGGTATATTAGTATATGCGGCGTTGAGGTAAAACAAAACGGCGATCAGTAAGAGTAGATCTTTGAAAACTGAACAAG
>NZ_AZDS01000004.1 GCF_001434095.1 Fructilactobacillus fructivorans | reverse complement strand
CGCCCCCTGCAAGGGTAGGACGTTGCCACGCAACCCAGAGCTTTTAACCATTTGGTTAGAAGCTCTTTTTTTGTGCCCAAAAGTGGTGTATAATTACCAATAATTAAGCTAAGAGGTGGTTTACATGAAAAAACAACGATGGTATCGTTTTTCACTCGGTTGGCAAATCGTATTTGGATTATTTTTAGGAATATTCTTTGGGGTTATTTTTTATCAAAATAAGACTGCCATCAATGTGATGCAAAATGTTGGAACAATGTTCATTAGTTTGATTCAAATGATCGTTTTGCCCATTGTGGTCTCGTGTCTAACGGTCGGAATTGCAGGAATGGGTGACATCAAAAAAGTTGGTCGGATTGGAATTAAAACCCTTGTTTACTTTGAATTAATGACGACCGTAGCCATTATTCTGGGCCTCTTCGTCGCCAACATCACTCATCCAGGAACCTATATTAATGTGCATCAAATGCATGGTTCCACTGACATTAGTCAATACATAGCGACTGCCAAACAGTCAAAAAATACCGGAATTTGGTCCATGATTATGAACCTGATTCCCACTAACATCTTCGCTTCACTTAGTAAGGGTGATATGATGCCAATTATCGTCTTTTCAGTTTTCTTTGGACTCGGAACGGCAGCAATTGGTGAAAAGGGACAGATCATCATTAACTTCATGAGTGCTGTCTCAGAAGTGATGTTTAAAATCACGAACTGGGTAATGCACCTGGCTCCCATTGGAGTGTGTGCTCTAATCGGAGTGACCTTAGCAGAACTTGGAATTAAAGCTTTACTACCGCTGGGTTACTTTGTGTTCTTGGTTTACTTAACCATGTTAATCTTTGTACTGGTAGTGATGGGAATCGTGGCACGACTGTGTCACTTTAAACTTTCCGATCTACTAGCAGTCATTAAAAATGAAATTGTCTTAGCGTTTTCAACTGCCAGTTCAGAAGCTGTCCTGCCAAAGATGATTCAAAAAATGGACCATTTTGGGGTCAGTCCTTCGATCGTTTCGTTCGTAATCCCAACTGGATACACCTTTAACCTTGACGGATCGGCCATTTATCAGTCACTAGCGGCCCTCTTTTTAGCGCAGGCTTACAATATTCACCTATCAATTGGACAACAAGTGACGTTACTGATTGTTCTGATGATTACCTCAAAGGGGATGGCGGGAGTTCCCGGGGCATCATTTGTGGTTCTACTTGCCACCATTTCAACCATTGGAGTTCCAATGTCCGGTTTGACCTTTATTGCAGGAATTGATCGTTTCATTGATATGGGAAGAACAGCGGTTAACGTGGTGGGTAATTCACTTGCCACTGTGGTAGTTGGCAGTTCCGAACATGAATTTAACCGTAAGCAAGCTGACAATTATGTTAAGCAAGTCAAAGCGAAAAAAGCATAAAAAATAAAAGCTGAAATTGGAACTAAATCTGATTTCAGCTTTTATTTAGCCATTGATTAAGAAATTGATAAAAAGCCATTGACAGAACTACTCATTTCAACTTACAATCAATGAAACTAATGAAAGGAAGTTTCAGCGATGACTACAACTGCATTTTACATGATTAGCATTTTATTATTCGTCTTAGTCACATTAATCATCAAAAATTGTGTGGATAATAAGATGCTTTTCAGTCAGAGCTAACTTCTTCTTCAAATCCCCACAGTTTTCTCGTTAATAGCTGTGAGGTTAATAATACTCGTCCTCCAGTTATGGAACTGGGGGACTTTTTTTATAAGAAGTTATTCTGATAATTAAATTTAAAGGAGTGGTAGAAATGTCAAACAAAGAAACACTAGCAAAAGAGCAAGCAGCTTACTCCAAGGCAGCTCGGATTAAATACTTTAACATTGTAATTAAATCTGGTAGCGGGGCAATTTTGACTGATGAAGATAATCACACATATATTGATCTGTTATCCAGTGCCTCATCGACCAACACGGGTCATTGTCATCCCCACGTCGTTAAGGCCATTCAAGCTCAAGCTAGTAAGTTAATTCAATACACTCCAGCATACTTTGCCACCTCTGAAGAAGCTACCCTAGCACCACGCTTAGCAAAGTTAGCTCCGATTGATGGTCCAACTAAAGTAGCCTTTGGTAATTCAGGGTCCGATGCCAATGACGCTATTATCAAATTTGCCAGAGCATATACTGGACGTCAGTACCTAGTAAGTTTCACTGGCGCTTACCATGGATCTACATATGGATCCATTAGTACTTCAGCTGTTAGTCTGAACATGTCAAGTAAGATTGGGCCACTTTTACCTGGGGTGGTTAAAGTTCCCTTTCCTAGTCCGTGGGAGCGGTTAAAGGGTGAGACTGATGATGAATTTAGTGATCGCATGTTTGAATCCTTTAAGTTACCATTTGAAACTTATTTACCAGCTGAAGAGACGGCTTTAATTGAGATTGAAGCAATTCAAGGTGATGGTGGTTTTATCAAAGCTCCCGAACGATTTTTAAATTTAGTATATCAATTTGCCCAAGATCACGGAATTTTATTCGCCGTTGATGAGGTTAATCAAGGACTGGGACGTAGTGGAACAATGTGGTCAATTGATCATTTTAAAGATGTTCATCCTGATTTAATTGCAGTTGGAAAGTCCATCGCATCGGGATTACCACTCAGTGCTGTTTTAGGTCGAAAAGAAATAATGGATTCACTAGATGCGCCCGGGAATGCTTATACAACGGCTGGCAATCCAGTCACGACGGCGGCTGCGAATGCCACTCTAGATGTAATTGAAGATGAACATTTAGTTGAGCGCAGTGCTGAGCTTGGCCAACAAACTAAAAATTTTTTCAATCAAATGAAAAAGAAGTTTAAGTTTATAGGAGACGTGCGGATCTATGGGTTAAACGGTGGTATTGACATTATTGATCCAAAGACAGGAAAATCCGATGTGATTGCCGCTAATAAATTGATTTACCGGATCTTTGAATTAGGAGCAATTATGATTACAGTGCGTGGCAACATCCTACGTTTTCAACCACCACTAGTGATCAAAGAAACTGATTTACAAAGAGCTTTTTCAATCATTGAACGAGCAATGAAAGAATTAAGCGAAGGAAAATTAACTGAATCGCCTGCCAATATGGGTTGGTAATTAAAGAGGAGTTTAAGACATGAAAAATATTTGGAAAAAAATGAATGAAAAAGTTAATTTTCATTTTTATATGGCCAAGGATAAAAATTTGGAAAAAACGTTGACCGTTAAAGATTTCTTAGCACTGGGACTAGGAACAATTCTTTCGACCTCAATCTTCACGCTACCTGGAATTGTGGCCGCTAAGTATACTGGACCTGCCGTGGTGATTCCCTTTATCTTAGCCGCCTTGGTCGCCGGATTGGTGGCCATGAACTACGCCGAAATGGCGTCTGTCCTACCGTTTGCAGGCTCGGCTTATTCCTGGATCTCAGTTTTGTTTGGGAAGTTCTGGGGATGGATCGTTGGCTGGGCGCTCCTAGCCGAATATTTAATTGCCGTGGCCTTCGTGGCGGCCGGACTCTCGTCCAACGTCCAAGGCCTAATTTCTCCACTAGGAATTTCATTACCGAAAGCCATTGCATCGCCACTTGGGACTAATGGTGGCGTGATTGATATTATTGCGGTGATTGTGGTGGCCCTTGTCACTTACATCCTGTTAAGAGGTGATCGTCAGACCACTAAAATATCGAACATCTTGGTGGTTTTGAAGTTGTTGGCAATCGTTACTTTTATCGTGGTGGGCGCAACGGCGATCAAAGCCCAAAACTACGTGCCGTTTTTCCCCAAGAGTCATCCTAATCCTGATGGAACCGTCTTTGGTGGTTGGCAAGGAATCTACGCTGGCATTTCAACAATTTTTCTTTCATACATTGGTTTTGACTCAATTGCTTCCAACTCTGCCGAAGCTAAGAATCCGCAAAAAACGATGCCACGAGGGATCATTGGTTCTTTGATAATTGCAACCATCTTCTTCGTCTGTGTCTCACTTGTGATGGTCGGAATGTTCAAATACACCATGTACGCGAATAATGCTGAACCAGTTGGCTGGGCTCTCAGAGAAAGCGGACACACCATTATTGCGACAGTCGTTCAAGCCGTCGCCGTTTGTGGGATGCTGGTAGCTTTGATTGGAATGATGATGGCAGGATCCCGTTTGATCTACTCGTTTGGTCGTGACAAGATGCTGCCCAAGATGGTGGGAAAAGTAAATAAGAAAAAGATCCCAAGCAACGCACTGTGGATCATCACCATCATTGGAATTATTCTGGGGGCAATCTTCCCATTTACCTTCCTAGCTCAATTAATTTCAGCTGGGACCCTGATCGCCTTTATGGCTGTCTCACTTGCCATGTATCCACTGAGAAGACGGGAAGGAAAAACCTTGCCAAAGGCGTCATATCAAGAACCATTCTATCCAGTTTTGCCCATTCTCGGTTTTCTTGGTTCATTTGCCGTTTTCATGGGACTGGATATCCAGGCTAAAATTTACTCGGCCGTTTGGTTCCTAATTGGGGTCATCATCTACTTTGTTTACGGGATGCGTCATGCTGATTCTAAACTTCCCGATGATAGTGACCAAGAGATTGATGAAAATCTTTAATTTGCCCTTATGTGATTTTTTTACCAAAGGTGGTTGAAAAATCAATATCGGTGGAGTACTCTTAGAGCAATCTTAAAAAGAAAAGGGTGAATTAGTAATGTCAGATAAAAAGAAGAAAGTTGTTCTAGCATATTCTGGGGGTCTTGATACTTCGGTTGCCATTGCCTGGTTAACTGATAAGGGATACGACGTTATCGCAACCTGCATTAACGTCGGTGAAAACAAGGATCCAGAATTCATTAAAAATAAAGCGCTAAAGGTGGGAGCTGTCCGCTCATACGTCATTGACGCAAAGGATGAATTTGCTGACGATTATGCTTCGGTCGACTTACAGGCGAATGCCATGTATGAAGGTGCTTACCCACTTGTTTCGGCTTTGTCACGTCCATTGATTGCCAAGAAATTGGTTGAAGTTGCCAAAGAAGAGGGCGCTGACGCAATTGCGCACGGTTGTACCGGAAAAGGAAACGATCAAGTCCGATTTGAGGTTGCTATTCATGCCCTTGCTCCCGACTTAGACGTGCTAAGTCCAGTTCGTGACTGGCACTGGTCTAGAGAAGACGAGATTGCTTATGCTAAGGATCACAATATCGATATTCCAATCGATCTCAATTCTCCTTACTCAATTGACAGTAACATCTGGGGTCGTGCGAACGAAGCTGGAGTGTTGGAAGATCCATGGGTGAGTGCTCCCGAGGACGCGTATGATATGACCAAACCAGTTGAAGATACTCCTGATGAACCAACCGAATTAGAAATCACCTTTAAAAAGGGATTACCAGTTGCTTTAGACGGAAAACCAATGAAATTCTCTGAGATTATTCAGAAGCTCAACACCATTGCCGGTGAAAATGGGATTGGTCGAATTGACCACATTGAGAACCGATTAGTCGGAATCAAGTCTAGAGAAGTCTATGAGACTCCCGGAGCTGAAGTATTGATGAAAGCCCACAAAGAGTTAGAAGATCTAACCTTTGAAAGGGGTTTAGCTCACTTTAAACCATTGGTTGAAAATGAAATCAGTGAAGTCATTTACGATGGTCTTTGGTTCTCACCCCTGATGGAATCACTTCAAGCCTTCTTGAAGGATTCCCAAAAGAACGTCAGCGGTGTGGTCAGGGTCAAACTCTTTAAGGGTAACGTCACCGTGCTTGGCAGAAAGTCGCATAACTCACTCTACGATAAGGATCTCGCTACTTACACCTCATCGGATTCATTTGATCAGGTAGCTTCCAAGGGCTTTATCAAGTTGTGGGGTCTGCCAACCAAGGTTAATTCCCAAGTGCAGATCAAGAACGCCAAACAAAAGGACCAGAGCAAATGAGCGATCGATTATGGGGCGGCCGTTTTACCGAACAGCCCGATGAGTCAGTTGACGATTTTGGTTCCTCCATTTCCTTTGACCAGTTAATGGCTGACGAGGATATTGAGGGATCATTGGCACACGTTAAAATGCTGGAAAAGACCGGCATTCTTTCGTCTGGGGATGTGAAACAGATCGTGGCTGGTTTAGAGGGAATCCAAAAGGATCTCCATGCGGGGAAAGTTAAGTTTTCCAAAGAGAACGAAGATATTCACATGAATATTGAAAAGATTCTCACCGATCGCATTGGACCAGTTGCTGGAAAATTGCACACGGCCCGCTCACGAAATGACCAGGTTGCCACTGATTTTCACCTGTACTTAAAGAGGCGCCTCCCAAAAATTATTGATGAAATTACGACTCTACAGAAGACACTGGTTAAGATGGCGGAGGAAAACGTTGAGACCATCATGCCGGGGTATACGCATCTTCAGCATGCCCAACCAATCTCATACGGACACTATCTAATGGCCTATTATCAGATGCTTAAACGGGACAAGGAACGATTTGAGTTCAACGAAAAGCATACCGACATGTTGCCATTAGGGGCAGCTGCGTTAGCTGGAACCACTTTTCCAATTGACCGTCAGTATACTGCCAAAGAACTTGGTTTTGACGAGGTCTACGCGAATTCGTTAGATGCCGTGTCTGATCGAGACTTTGCCTTGGAATTTTTAAGTAACTGTTCCATCTTGATGATGCACCTGTCCCGTTTCTGTGAAGAAATTAGCATGTGGGTCAGTTATGAGTTTCAGTACCTCGAAATCAGTGACGAGTATTCGACGGGAAGTTCCATCATGCCCCAGAAAAAGAATCCTGACATGGCGGAGCTGATTCGTGGTAAGACGGGACGAGTCTACGGCGATTTAATGGGACTACTTGCAACCATGAAATCACTGCCACTTGCTTATAATAAGGACCTACAGGAGGACAAAGAGGGCGTCTTCGATGCGGTGAAGACCGTACTTCCCGCCTTGAAAGTCTTTAACGGGATGATTGCAACGCTGAAGGTTAATAAGGACAAGATGCGTGATAGTACTAAGCACGACTTGTCAAATGCCACTGAACTTGCTGATTACTTGGCAGCGAAGGGCGTTCCGTTCAGGCAAGCTCACGGAATCGTTGGAAAGTTGGTCCTAGACTGTATTCAAACGCATCGTGATTTGCAGGACATGAGTCTGAAAGAGTTACAAAAAGCCTCACCTGTAATCCAAAATGATGTTTACAGGGAGTTAGATCCTGAAGTAGCCGTAGAGCGTCGCAACTCAGAAGGTGGAACTGGATTTAAACAGGTTAGAGCGCAAATTGAGCGCGCTAAACATGAATTAAAATAATTAATAAAAAAGACTGAAGTCGCATGGCTTCAGTCTTTTTTGCTTCTTTGTGACTAAATAAACTTAAATTAGATTTGCAATTAATTTCACAGGTGGTACACTTTGAAAAATTAATTAAGAAAACCTTAAGGAGATGAAGTTCAATGGGCAAGTCAAAGTTAAAGACGGTCATGCAGTTGTTGTTAGTCGTTGTCATAGTTGGAATGGGGAGTTTACTAGCACGACGACCAGCACATGCTGACGATCAATCATTGAACCGAGTCAAACAGTCAGGAACTTTGACGGTGGGAACGGCACCGGACTACCCACCGTTTGAGTTTCAGGTAAATAAAGGCGGCAATCAGGAGGATGTGGGGATGGATATCGACATTGCCAAACAAATTGCCAAGAACCTCCACGTTAAACTAAAGATTAAGAATATGAGTTTTGAATCTCTGCTTGTGGCCGTTCAGTCCGGTAAGATTGACATGGCCATTGGTGGTATTAATCCTACCCCCGAACGGAAGCAGAATGCTGATTTTTCCAAGATTTATTACAGCGGTGGTCAAGACTTCTTAATCAACAAGAATGATGCTGGTCAAATTAAAAATAAGAATAGTTTAAAAGGCAAAAAGGTCGGAACTCAGACCGGAACCCTGCAACAGAGTTTAGCTAAAAAAGACATCCCCAACGCCCACGTCGTTGGAATGGACAAAACGCCTGATCTGGTTCTCGCCCTTAAGACCCATAAAGTAGCGGCTGTCGGAGTGGAAAAACCAGTCGCCCAGGCCTACGTTGCTAATGACCACGATTTAAAGGCCATTGATTCAGGATACAAGTTAAATAAAAATGACGTCGGGACCGCAATCGCATTTAAAAAGGGGAACACTTCCTTGGTCAATGCCGTCAATCAGAGTATCGATCAAATCCACAAAAAGAATTTAATCCCACAGTACCTTAAGGACGCCGGGAAGCACATGAAAGTTAACACCAATAATACCTCAATGTGGCACTACTGGAAGTACTTTGCTACTGGAGTTGAGTATACGTTAATCATCTCAGTTGTTTCCGTCTTCTTTGGGATTATCCTCGGAATTATCTTAGTTTTGATGCGACTATCCAAGTACAAGTTCTTAAGTTGGCCCTCAATTGCGTACACGGAATTTGTCAGAGGAACCCCAATGATGGTTCAGGTCCTGTTCGTTTATTTCGGACTGGGAGTTTTAGTTAACATTCCCGCATTGACCGCCGGAATCATTGCCGTCTCACTGAACAGTGGCGCTTACGTCAGTGAGATTATCAGAGGTGGGATTAACGCCGTTGACAAGGGACAATCGGAAGCTTCTAGAAGTCTGGGACTATCCAAAAAAGATATGATGGCCTCGGTCATCTTGCCTCAGGCTTTCAAGAACATCTGGCCCGCCCTTGGCAATGAATTTATTACCATCATCAAGGACAGTTCGATCGTTTCCATTATCGGAGTGACCGAAATCGTCTACGAACTAAACATCATGCGTGCCGATACTTACAGAGGGGTAGCTCCAATCGCAGTCGCCATGATACTGTACTTCATCCTCTCGTTCTCGTTGTCTCGAGTACTAAACTATTTTGAAAGAAGGATGAACCATGACTAAGAATGATGAGCAAGCATTAATTCAGGTAAATGATTTAAAGAAAAGTTTCGGCGAAAATGAAGTTTTGAAGGGCATTAACGGAAACATTCAAACCGGGCAGGTGATCTGTGTGATTGGTCCATCTGGATCTGGAAAGAGTACCTTTCTTCGTTGCCTCAATATGCTAGAACAACCCACCAGTGGACAAATTATCTTCGATGGCAAAGACTTAACCAAATTCACCCATAAGGAAGTGGCCACGCTTGGTGAACGAATTGGGATGGTCTTCCAGAGTTTCAATCTTTTTCCTAACATGACGGTGTTAGATAACATGAAGCTTGCGCCTAAAAAAGTAAAGCACATGAGGGACCAAGAAGCTACGGAGGTTTCGCTTAAATTGTTGTACCGAGTGGGGTTAAAAGAAAAAGCGAATGTCTATCCTTCCAGTCTCTCAGGTGGACAAGCCCAGCGGGTGGCCATGGCCCGAGCTCTGGCGATGAATCCGCAGGTAATGCTGTTTGACGAACCAACGAGTGCGCTTGATCCTGAGATGGTGGGAGAAGTGCTTGAGGTAATGCAGGAATTAGCGAACGAAGGGATGACAATGGTCGTCGTTACTCATGAAATGGGGTTCGCTAAAAAGGTTGCTGACAAAGTCTGGTTCATGGCGGACGGTTACATTCAGGAGAAAAATACCCCTGACCAGTTGTTCGACCATCCCGAAAATGAGCGAACCAAAGAATTTATCAATAAGATTATTAACGAAGACGAGTAGACACAAAAAGAGTTTCCAAATTTAACGCTGGAAACTCTTTTTATTTCGTAATCTTTAAATTGTGCGGCGTAGTAGCTTCATACGGATCGTGTTTTTTTAAGTACTTAACGATTAAGTCCGAGGCACTATCTGGGCTTTCGTTTACAACCTTCTTAGCACTGAACATGTCGTAGTCGCCACCGCCAATGGCCCGGTAATTATTTAAGGCAATTCGAAGTTTTTGATTAGCAGTAACGGATTTTCCATGGTAATTCAGTTTAACGACCCGTTTGCCAACTGGCTTTGAGACATCGAATTCGTAGTCAATGCCACTGTAGATATCGTAGTTAAAAAGTTGCATCTTGGGTGCCACAAACTTTGGATCAATAATAATTTTGCCGTCTTGCAGTTTAAAGAACTCCGCACATTTTTCAAGTGCTCGTTTCAACTCAGCACCAGTGATTGCTTCAGACATGATAGTGTTGGGATAACTATAACCATTGATAATTTCGCGCATCGAGATGTCATGATGAAACCCCTTGATGTCATCGTTGAAGAGGGCGGTTCCCGCAATGTCAACTCCCAGCGCGTCCATTTCCACCTTGTTGATGAAATCAATGTAGGGATGATTGTTCGTCCGAACTTTCATCGGATCATTGATGATCATACTGGCCCCGGTGGCTTGTCCCATGGGTTGATCGAGCCAGTCCTGTACTTCGTCTTCAATTTGATTACTGGGAATTAAATCGAAGTCCGGTTGCGTATCTTTAGTTGAGACGAGATGACTTGAACTATTAATAATCTGCTTCTGTTCATTTAAATCCAAATCAATCTCACCAACGTCACTACCGTGAACGCCGGGTTGTGTGAACGGTACTCCGTTAATTTTGGCTGCCAGTTGGCGGTGTTGGTGACCCGTGATTAGGGCATCGATTCCAGGGACTTCCGTGGCAATTTGGTATCCTTCATTTTCTGAAGTATATTTTTCGGTTGGTTTGCCAGTCTGGGGATCGGCTTCGATGCCACCGTGATAAGCAACGATCACAACGTCAGCTTTTTTACGTAATTCGGGTACGAATTTTTTCGCGGTTGCTAAGGCCGATTGAAACGCAAGACCCTTAATGTTATCAGGCCGTTCCCAGTTGGGAATGAATGCGGTGGTTAGTCCTAAAATAGCAACTTTCAAGCCCTTCTTTTCAATGATCACGTATGGTTGATCGGCAATCTGATTATCAACTGCGCCCTCAATGTTGGCATTCACAATGGGATAGTTGCGTCTGCTTTCCGCATTTCTGATGTAATCCTGGCCATAGTTAAATTCATGGTTACCAAGCGTTGCAGCGTCGTAGCCAACGTTAGCGGTGATTTCACTTAGAATTTCTTGCTTGGTCGCAGCTTGTTCCGATAAATAGGTCGAAAAAGGCGATCCCTGAATCCAGTCGCCGTTTTCGATGGCAATGACGATTTCGTCATCCTTTTCATCTTTTTGAGCGTTTTTAATGATGGAACCAGCTTGAAGCATTCCAAGGGAGGAGTGGTTGTCACGCGTGGTGTAGTTCGTAGGGTACACGTATCCGTGAACATCGCTGGTTGATAAAATTCGAACTTTCAAATTATTGTGCCACCTTTTCAGCATTTTCAGTTGTAGTTATGGGAGCTTTGTTTTCGTGCTTTAGTTCTTTAATTGATAGCATGATAACAAAACTAACGAGGTAAATCCCGCTTAAGAATAGGATAACAGCCATGAGGCTAAAGTGGTCCATTAAGAATCCAATTAAGACGGTGGAAAAACTGCCAACACTCTTGGCAATGCTCATGATGGTGTTGTTAGCAGTGGCTCTGATTTCGGTGGGGTAGAGTTTGCTGACGATGGTGCCGTAACCACTGTACATTCCGTCAGAACAGAAACCGACGATTCCACCACCGATCAAAAATTCTAACTTGTTCTGGGCAATGATCAGTAAGAAGACCGAGGCGGCAGCGGCTAAAAGCCAAATTCCGTAAGCCAATCGACTTCCAAGGTGATCTTGGACAATTCCGAAACACATGATTCCAAGTGACATCCCAATGATGGTGGCAATCATCCAAAGTGATGATCCGGCTACCGAGATGTGCATTCGTTCTTGGGCAATTGATGGTAACCAACTAATGAGACCGTTGTATCCCGCAATGTGAATCATGAACATGATCATGATTCTGATCGTTAGAAAGCATTCAGCTGGGGTAGCGAAGAGTTCGGTCCAGTGGCTGAAGTCACGATTGGGATCTTTTTCAATGGCGTCTCGGTTTTCGGTAAATTCTTTACTTTCCGGTAAATGAAATCTGATAAACCAGGCTAAGACGACGGGAATGATCCCAATGAAGAAGAGCACGTGCCAGCCAAAACGTTGCAGGATAAAGGCTGATAACAGCGAAGCGACGATTGAACCAACTTGACCACAGACTCCCGCGGCAGCTGATAATCGGCCAAGGTATTTCCTTGAGAAGGCTTCACTTAGCATGGTGATGGCGATCCCGTATTCACCAGAGTTTCCTACTCCGATGATAATTCGAAAGAGGCACAGCATCCAGAAGGAATTGGTAAGTCCCATTCCGGCCGTTCCGATGGCGTAGATAATGATGGTCCAGCACAGGGTCTTGACTCTGCCGTATCGATCAGCAAGGGCACCAAAGCCAATTCCACCAAAAATAGAACCGATGACAGTAATGGCTGGAAGAAGGCCACCCTGAGCCTTTGAGATATGTAAAGTAATGATGATTGAAGCCAATGCCAGCGACATGAACATCGCGTCCATTCGCTCGAGGATGAATCCAATCCCGGTTGACCATGTAATTCGTCTTTGATACTTTGTCAATTTTGGCATAAAAAAATTGTCCTCCCATTAATTCTGCGAGGTCCAGATTCACCGCACAAAATAGCATGAGAACACAATCGTTCAATCATTTATGTATAACATGTTATGCTTGTGGCTTCTCTGAACCATTTAAAGCTTCATATTATAATTAATATTATCATAAACTTGATAAAATTCAATTCTACTTTGTTGTAATTTCTTGAATATTATGAAACAAGTTACCGTTATGACGGTATTGATCAACTTTAAGAAATTAATTTAAAAGAACGCTTGGTAACCTAAAATTAGCGCTACCACAATGGCAAAGATACTAACAACGTAACGCATGACTTTGGATGGAACGTATCTGACGATGATTGGTCCCAGATATCCACCAATAAAAAGTCCAATGGCGATTAAGGGAACAATGAGCCATTCGATTTTCATCGTAAAGATGAAGATAATGACAGTAACAATATGGGCACAGAGGGCGGAAACGTTTCTGACCGCGTTATTTTCGGCGTATTCGTAGTCATTTGAGATGGACAGAACGGCGGTCATCAGGATCCCGGCTCCAGCTCCAAAGTAACCAACGTAGACCCCAACTAGCAGAGTAGCAATGGCTGAAATGATGAGGACAATCTTAGAAATTGATTTGTGGGTGTTATCTTTTTTGGGAATCATCATCAAGATTCCAGATAAGAGAATGACTACCGGAGTGATTTCCTTGAAACTTTTGGAGCTACTAAAGAGAAGAACGATTGCCCCAACGATGGCTCCGGCCGTGATTAAAGTGGAAAATTTGATGGTTTCGGGAACCACGCGTTTAAACTCTCGTCGTGATGAGAGAACGGCACTAAAGTCACTGAACAAGAGACCGACAGTAATGGTCACATTGGCAATGATTGGGGGAACGCCGACGTAAAGTAACGCTGGATACAAAGCCACGGTTGCCATCCCGACGATTCCGTTCATTATTCCACCCAAGATACTAGCTACCAACATAATGATAATAGAACTAATTGAAAAGATGATTTTTCACTTCTTTCCTTATTAATTAATTGATAGTTCTAGTATTCTTGGTTTCGCGCCCATTGTCAAACCTAAGATATAAAAAAACAGCCGCAAAATTGCGACTGTCTTAAACGTTATTTAATTAACACATGTGGATTCCCATCTTTTTGTACGAATTCATTGCGGGGATGTCTAAGTCCTTTACAGGAATTCCCTCTTCTTTTGAAAGAGCATTCAAAAGGGTATCCATGTTCATTAACTTGTATTTCTTGTGTGGATCTTGCTTATCATAAGCCTGGATCTGAAGCATCATGCCACCATCTTCATGTTCGGTGATGTGGCAGTGATACATGTAAACGCCAGGGAAATCGAACTTAACTTGCAGACGAACGACTTCGCCAGGATTGACACCAATGGTATCTTTCCATCCGTGTTCGTTTGGATAAGGATCCTTGCCATTTCTTGAAAGAACCCGGAATTGCGTTCCATGCATGTGGTAGGGGTGAACCATACCACCATCCATTTCGTTGGAGTTAGAAACTTCCCAGATCCGTTCCTTACCAACTTCTTGGCGGTCATCAATGCGTTGCATGTCGAATTTTTTGCCGTTGATTTCAACGGATTCATCCATTCCAGACATTGCTGCCTTATGAACAGGAGCATCCTTATCGATTTTAGCGAACGGAGGCATGTCAATGAGGTGATCTGGCAACTTGGTGTCGTCAGGTGCAAATTCATGAATCTTAAATGTCATGATTGGAACATCATCAGAGTAAGGGTGAACCTCGTCACCGGGCTTGTAACCGCTGAAGTCCACGATGACCTCATCACGTTCGGCACAAACCATCATCAAGTGAGTGAATTCAACTGGTTCAGGTAGAATGCCACCATCGGAACCAATCTGAGTGAACTTTAAGTCGTCATCAAAATGAAGTCGCCATTCACGTCGGTTTGATCCGTCAAGGAATCGCAGTCGAACTTTTTGGGTGGTAACGTCGAAGTAGGGGTTAACGGTTCCGTTAATCATAGCCGTTGGACCCTGAACTCCATCAGGATCGTAGTCTTCTTTGTAGTTTAATTGATTCCCCTTATGGAAATGACGATCTTGGAGGACAACTGGAATGTCATCGACCCCGTAATTTCTTGGGAAGGGTAGTTTAGATTCAATATCATCCTGAACAACTACTGGAGTAGCGAGTCCCTTGTAGACTTGTTCAGAGGTTTCTGGACATGGATGAGCGTGTAACCACAGTGTGGCAGCAGGTTGATCCACCGTAAATTCAATTTCATTGCTGGTACCAGGATAAACAGGGGCATGGCAACCACCATCAACGTACGGACCGGAAACGTTTAGTCCGTGCCAGTGAAACGTGGTCAAAACCGGTAGGTCATTTTTCAAGGTGACATGCATGTGCTTGCCCTCTTTTAAAATGATGGTCTTACCGAGAATGCTGGAGTTATATCCCCAAGTTTTAGTTTTTTCACCAGGCAAAATCTGGGTTTCACCAGGTTGAGCGTCCACCGTATACCACATGTCGGTATCGGTTTCCTTGTCTGGTTTTAGAATCCCGGGGATGTTCAGTTTGTGTTCTGGAACATCAGGCACCTCAAGTGGGATGTATCCACCGTCATGGGTGTTAAAAGCGGGTTCGTCATAGAAATAATCATTGTATACTTTTCGTTCGGACATTGTCTTGTTCCTCCCTAATTGTTTAACTATACACTACAACCATAATAATACAGCTTTTTAGGCTAGAATGCTTGTTTTCTAGCTGAAAATATAGAAAAAGATCGACTATTAAAGTCGATCTTTTTAAAACGTTTGATTTTATTGTTCTTTGTACCATGGGTAATGGAAGTTACCTGGACGGTCAGTACGTTCGTAAGTGTGAGCACCGAAGTAATCACGTTGTGCTTGAAGCAAGTTAGCTGGTAATACTTGAGCTCTGTATGAGTCGAAGTATGAGATAGCAGCTGATAATGATGGAACTGGAATACCAGCTTCAGTAGCAAAAGCAACTACTTCTCGAGCTGAATCTTGGTACTTGTTGGCGATGTTTGAGAAGTAAGGATCCATTAACAAGTTAGTTAACTTAGGATCTTTGTCAAAGGCATCGGTAATGTTTTGTAAGAATTGAGCACGAATAATGCATCCTTCACGCCAAATCTTAGCTAATTCATCGTACTTCAAGTCCCAACCGTAATGTTCTGAGGCCATTCGCATTTGTTCGAAACCTTGAGCATAGCTCATGATTTTACCGAAGTATAATGCTTGACGAGCCTTTTCAACGATTTCATCACTGTTGAACTTAGGTTCTTTGGCTGGACCATGAAGAACCTTTGAAGCAGCCATTCGTTCGTCTTTCATCATTGAGATGAAACGAGCGTAAACGGCTTCAGTGATAACTGATTGAGGAGCACCAATGTCTAATGCATCGATTGAACTCCACTTACCAGTACCCTTGTTAGCACCACGATCTAAGATAGCATCAACGATTGGTTTGTTCTTGTCGTCACCTAAGTCATCTTTTCTAGTTAAGATGTCAGCAGTGATTTCGATCAAGTATGAGTTTAATTCACCCTTGTCCCAATCCTTGAAGATCTTTGCAAGGTCATCAACTGAGTAACCTGCAGCGTTTCTCAAGAGGTTGAAAGTTTCGTCAATTAACTCTTCATCACCATATTCGATACCATTGTGGACCATTTTAACGTAGTGACCAGCACCATTAGGGCCGATGTAAGTAACACATGGTTCGCCATCTTCGGCTTTAGCAGCGATCTTTTCCAAGATTGGAGCTACACGGTCGTAAGCTTCTTTTTGACCACCGGGCATCAATGAAGGACCTTTAAGGGCACCAAGTTCACCACCGGAAACACCCATTCCGATGAAGTTAATACCTGATTTAGCAAGTTTTTCACTTCGAGCCATTGTATCGTGGAAGTTAGTGTTACCACCATCGATAAGAGTGTCACCCTTGTCAAGTAATGGTAATAATTCATCAATAACGGCGTCAGTTGGCTTACCAGCTTTAACCATTAATAAGATTGTACGAGGCTTTTGAATTGATTCAACAAAATCCTTGACGTTGTAACTAGGAAGCAAGTGTTTGTCACCGTGATCCTTCATTACTTGTTCAGTCTTGCTTGCAGTACGGTTGTAGATTGCAACTGTGTAACCGCGACTTTCAATGTTGAGGGCAAGGTTTTTACCCATGACAGCCATACCAACAACACCGATGTTTGCTTTTTTATCAGCCATAATATACCTTCCTTTTCGAATATATATGTTAATTCATTACACTAGTAGTTTACCATTTCACATTAGAATTGTGAAATAGAAACTTCAAAATTGTAAGCACTTTCTTTACTTTTCTTCAGGGAAGTACCAACTGTGCCCATCACGAGCTAATAACTCGTCAGAGGCCTTTGGACCCATTGACCCTGGTTCGTAGTTAGGGAAGTCTGGTTGGGTTTCATCCCAGTACTTTTGAATGGGGTCAACGTACTTCCATGCGGCAGCCACTTCAGGCCAACTTGCGAAGTTGGTGTGATCACCATTTAAAATGTCATGGAAGAGACGTTCGTATGGTTGCGGAACTTCAGAAGCTCGCGCATCATTTTGAAGATAATCGAGATCAATGGTTTCAGTATGGAAACCTTGTTTGGAGTCTTTGACGTTCACTCTTAATGTAATTCCACCACGAGGATCAATTAGGATTGAAAGGACGTTCGTTTTAAGAGTATCTGGCAAATCTGCTTTGGCAAAAATATTGTTGATATCTTTCTTAAAGACAACATCAACTCGAGTAGCTTTGGCAGCTAACTTCTTACCGGTTCTGACGTAGAAAGGAGTTCCTTCCCAACGAGGGAGCTTGTAAGTAACTTTTCCGGCGACAAATGTATCGTTGTTTGAATCGTGTGGGACATCTGGTTCATCACGGTAAGCAGCTGAGCCACTTCCAGCACCGTATTGACCGCGAACAAAGTTTTCTTTAACCCCTTCTGTGTCATAGAAATTCATGTTTTCCAAGGTTTTAATCTTGGCAGCCCGAACGTCAGTATCAACAAATGATGCTGGCTTGTCCATTGCGAGCAAGGTCATGATTTGCATGGTATGGTTTTGGACCATATCACGGAGGGCACCGGCCGTATCATAGTATCCAGCTCGATCCTCCACCCCAAGTTTTTCGGATAACGTAATCTGAATGTTATCGATGTAGTTGTGATTCCAAACGGCATCGATAATGGGGTTACCAAATCGGATAACTGGAATACTTTGAACCATCTCTTTACCTAAGTAATGGTCAATACGGAAGATTTGATCTTCCTTAAATGCAGTTGTTAATTCGTTATTTAATTTTTCAGCAGAATCGTAGTCTCGACCAAATGGTTTTTCGATCACCAAACGGTTAAAGCCACCATTATCAGAGAGAACGTGTTCGTCCTTTAAGTTTTTAGCAACGATTCCAAAGAATCGGGGTGCCATTGAAACGTAAAAGATTCGATTACCATCAAGTTCGTATTTCTTGTCGAGTTCGTCGGCTAATTTACTCAAAGCTCGATAATGTTCCACGTTGGTAACATCATGAGATCTGAAGTAAAAATGACTAGCAAACTCTTCAGCTTGTTCTTGATTATCTGCTTCTGATGAAATAGAATCCAAAACCATCTTTTGAAATTCTTCATCGGTGTGAGGTCTTCTAGCTAAACCTAACAGTGCGAAATGATTGTCAATACTGCCTTTTTTGTAAAGTTCAAACAAGGCTGGATATAACTTTCGCAAGGCGAGGTCACCAGTACCACCGAAAAGCATAAATAATGCACGGTTAGCAGTTGCCATTAATACTCACTCCTTTAAATAATTGTAGTTATTCGTATACAAGACCAATTATATAACACTACTGCCACCAAAAAAAGTGGTTTATTCCTTATTGTTTCACATATGAAAGCGCTATCTAAACTATTCCTAACTTGACGCATTTCTTCATTATGGATAAGTTAAAATAAATTTGAAGGGGTCAAATTGGTACAGGTCTTAAAATGGTTTAAAAGCCCGTCATGTTAATTTAGTTGCCAATTTAAAAAGTTCACTTTGAAAAGTTTTCTACCATAATAATGGGATTAATTTAAAGATAGAACGTTTAATGAATTTGATTTAACATCTTTGGAATTGAAACATTTATGTTACTTGAATTTTCATTACTATGGTAGAAACTGGATAAAAATGGGGACATAAAGTTAATTTTAACGAAAAATGGACTTGTCAACGAATTTTTACAATGAATTGAAGAGAAATAAGATGAAGATTACACCCAAAAAGGAGCAAAAATGACAATTTTAGGCCCAAATCGGTAAAAATGACGTGAAAATCGGGGGTTATGTTGCAAAAGATGTTACTAATGTTACAAAATAACAGAAATCCCCTGATTTCTTAAACGTTGTGTTATTTGTGTGTAATGTTTAGCGGTTAGTATATATATTGTTGATTGATACAGGAGGTCAACGAGTTAAAAAACAGAATACCGGAAAACGAAAAAATTAGAATTAGAATATTAGATTAGGAGTGATTATTCATTATGAAGTCAAAAAGTATTAAAGCAGTCGTGTTATCAAGTGCCGCAGCATTAGGTTTATTAGCAGTAGGTGCTAACACCACCCACGCTTCAACTAACGTTACAGTTAAATCAGGTGACACCATTTCAGAAATTGCTCAACAATACAAAGTTTCTGCAAATGAAATCGCTAAAGTTAACCATTTACAAAATGCTGACCAAATTACTGTTGGTCAAAGATTAGTAATCCCAACTGGTGTTACTGTTCCAAACGCAGTATCACAATCAGCACAAACTACTAATACTCAAGCACCAAAGACTACTACTAAAGCTGTTCAAGCACCAGCTGCTAAGGTTCAAGCACCTGCACAACAACAAGTTGCTGCTCAACCAGCACAAGAAGCTCAAGTACAAGCACCAGCTGCTAAGGCTCAAACACCTGTAAAACAACAAGCTGCTGCTCAACCAGCACCAAAGGCTAATGTACAACAAAATACACAGCTAGCTGCTCAAAATAACAACAATGCTCAACCACAACAAAAGGTTCAAGCACCTGTAAAACAACAAGCTGCTGCTCAACCAGCACCAAAGGCTAATGTACAAACTAACACTGTAAATTCAGTTCAAAGTAACAGCAATTCTCAACCAACTAACCAAAGAAGTTACGCTGTACAAACTAATACTGTAAAGCCAACTCAAAATGTTAACTATCAAAGTAGTAACACTTCAAGCAATGGTGGCGATGATGCAGCCAAAGCCTGGATCACTTCACGTGAATCAGGTGGCTCATACACTGCTTCAAATGGTAACTACTACGGTAAGTACCAATTATCTAAGTCATACTTAAATGGTGACTATTCACAAGCTAACCAAGATAGAGTTGCTAACCAATACGTAACTTCACGTTATGGTTCATGGAGTGGTGCACAATCATTCTGGCAATCACACGGTTGGTACTAAGATAGAGTTAGTATAACTGAATAATAAAAAGTAAGTGAAATAGTGATGATTATTAAATCATCACTATTTTTTTATTTTTTTCTCACAAAGCTTGCCAAACAGTATATTTATAAGTTATACTAATAATGTTGAAGCGCGAGTGGAAAGCGTTTAGACGAGCATTGTGAAGAAATTACAAGAATTGTGAATCTTTCCCACTGCTTTCGGGTAAGTTAGCAGTTTAGTAATGCAATGTCCTTGTGAAAAATGTTATTAAGTTGTGTGTTTGTAATGTGCTCGTCGCCATCACAAACATGCAATTTAGTAACAACAAAAATTTATATTTTTTGGAGGTGGTTTTTTATGGAAGCAAATATTGGTAAGAAATTGGTCTTAGGTGTGGCTTCACTAGCAGCCGTTTTAGGTTTGTCAGTAGCTGTAGGTAACGTTAATGCTAACGCTGCTACATTACCAGCAGACACTAGCACAACTGCTAACGACACTACGGGTTCAGTATCAGGACAATCAAATGCCCATGTTCAAGTAAGAACTGGATACTTGACTTTACAAGAAGTTCCTGACTTGAACTTCGGTGAAGCTGATAACACATCAACTCCACAAACTAACATTCCTTTGCACGATAACCAAACTGGTCTTGGAAAACCACAATTGGTTGTTACCGATGGTCGTGCTGTTAAAGATCAACCAAATGGTGCTGGTTACAACGTTACAGCTGCATTAAGTAACTTTAGTGATGGCAAAAACACTCAAGGCAATGGTTGGGGAATTCAATTGAAGCAAGGTAGTGGTTTAAATAATGACAATAACGTTCCTGTTAATACGCCACTATTAACTGCTGGAGCCAACAACGCTTCACAAGTGCTTTCTGTACAACCTGGTCAAGGTTTAGGCACAACTAGTGTTGATTACTCAAAGAGCACTGATGCTAGCTTAAACATGCCAGCTAATGTAAATCCTGCTGACTACAATGCACCAATCACTTGGACTCTTAATGCTGCTGGTCCACAAAACCCAACTGCTTAATAGTTATTTTTAATAATGCATTGTACGGTGAAGAAGACATTCCAAGTAAGGTTTGTCTTCTTTTTAGTAAATAGGGGAATTAATTAAGTAATTAGGACGTGATTGTAATTTTATCAAGATTGAAAAAAGTCTGGGTGCCGTTTTTACTTGCTGTTGCAACAATCTTTTTGATGATTCCAATGATGGGGATCGGGAAAACGAATGCTTCACAAGGTCCATCAATTGCGGTTAAACCGAACTACACTAAGAATCAAATTAAACAGGATGGTGTGATTTTTGTTCAAACCAAGCCGGGTCAAACCCAGCAAATCAGTTTGAATATTGTTAACTTATCAAAGTCATCCCAATCATTTAGTATCGAACCAACGACGGCATTTACTTCTGGTGGAGGTGCAATTGCACTAAATCCCACTAAGAATTTGCCAGTTGATAAGACTTTAAAGTATAAGTTTAAAGATTTGGTTCAAGATGGGAAGAAACAGACCATTAATTTGGGACCAAATAAGAGTACTAACGTTAACTTTAATGTGAAAGCACCTGATAAAACTTATAACGGAGTTATCTTGGGTGGATTATATTAAGCCACAATTACCACCAGAGGCTGCAAAGTTAAAGGGAGTCAGTGTTAACAACAAATTTGCGTTGGCAATGCCGGTTTATCTGCGTGATAACAATAATCAGCCGATCAAGCCGAAATTGACAGCACAAACGATCAAACCGGGTAAGGTTGCTAACCAACCAGTGATTTACACTAAGCTAGCAAACGAAAAACCCACTACGATTAACCAAATGCAGATTAAAGACAAGATTTATCGTAAGAGTGATCCCAGCAAGACTTTGAGTAAGTCCAATCAAAATGGATTGAGCATGGCTCCAAATTCAAACTTTAACTTTACCAATCAATTTGGCAAAAATGCTTTATTACCGGGTAATTACCACTTAAGTTTGAAGGCTTCCGATAATAATGGAAATAAGTGGACAATTGAAAAAGATTTCCACATTACCATTACGCAGGCTGCCATTAATAACGCCAACAAGAACTGGTGGTGGATCATCCTCTTGATTATCCTGTTGATCTTGATCTTAATTTTGTGCTACGTCTTATATCGTCAACACAGAAAACAAAAGAATTTGATTGCACAACAACAAGCAGAACTTGATAAAAGAAACGATCAACCAAAGTAAAGTAGGTTGGGAGATGTTTAAATGAGAAAACGATATTCTAAAGTTTTCAAGTCAATATTGTTAGTTGGAATGACTGTTTTAGTCGCAATTGGATTAGGTTTAAGCGTTACTTCATTTGCCAAAAGTCAGGATAATTCGAACGCAACCGTTCGGATTGGTAAAAATGTAAAACCGGTTGGCCCAGTTAAACCTGGGGCAAATCCTCAGAAGCCGCAACCAGAGTCGGCACCACAACCCAAGCCACAAAATATGGCTAATGAAACTCCGGCTCCAGCAGCTGCCAAGCAGGGCACTAAGATTCCGCCAACAGTCGCTGTTAGTGGACAGCAACAAGGTAAGTTGCCTCAGACCGGTCAGATGCTACAGTGGGGAACAATGGTCGCAGGAGCAATTCTCTTGTTCATTGCTTTTCTCATTGTGCTAAACCGTCATTTCATCAAAAAGTTGGAATCTAAAAATTCGAAATAAAAAATTCAAATGCGAAAACTAATTAAATGTGTAATTTTAGTTGGAGCTTTGTTAATTGGTCTCTTTGCACCAATGACTTCTCAAGCAAGTTCAAAGGACTACACGTCATTTTCTGCCACTCCGATCTTTGGAGGGCTGCCGCTTCAGAAGGGAAAAGAATACTTTGCCATTCGGGCCAAACCGAATCATGAGTATCAATTACCCATTCTGTTAAAGAATTATGGGGCGTATCCAATGAAGGTTCGCTTGACGTTAAATAACGCAACCACGACACCTACGGGAAACATTTCATATGATGATCCGAAGGCATTAGTAAATCGTAGGAGTGCCGTTTCTAAACAAGTAGTTGGGAAACTTAAAAAAGAAGTGACACTTCAACCTAGTTCTAATCAAGTGGTTCGTTATCACCTCAAGACGAATACTAAGATCGTTGGAACTGAACTTGCAGGCATAACTGCGACAGGGATTGATCCAGCGGAAAATAACAAGCAGGTCAATAGTCTGGCTAGTTATGTCATTGGGGTTTCATTAAGTGAGCAGGATGCATTGAAATTAGATCGCTTAAAAATTTCAAAAATTGAGAGTGGAAATTATAATTGTTCGAACGCTTTTAAAGTTACGATTAGTAATAATTACCCACAGTTGATTCAACATGCCAAAATGCGAGTGAAAATCTTTCATGGCGGACGATTATACCAAAGTAAAGAGTATCCGGACATTAACGTCGCGCCGAATACTCCTTTGGCATGTGTAATTCCGCATAAAAATTTGCAGACTGGTAAGTACCGAATGGACGTAAACATCCAATCAGGTCAACAAAAAGTCCGATTACACCAAACATTTACCCCACTGAAATTATCAAACCAAGCAAGGTCGCATGAACCGCTAATGATTGCGGTTCTGATGACCGTCGAAATTTGGATTATTTTTTGGATTTGTCGAATGATATATCACAAAAAGAAAAATAAAAAGAATTGAGAAAAAATGAAAATAAAAAAAGAAGTACTTTATAAGCTATTAGTAGGAGTGGTGTGTACTGCTTTATTCATGATTTGTGGCATGATGATGAATGCCAGTGCGGATCCTAATAATCCGTATGACATTCCTGAACCACCAGAATCGGGACCTGCCATGGATAAGTTCATGTTTGCAGGGGTTGAGCCCAACGAGGATATTCAGAAGAAGTATCCAAACGTTCAGGTGGTTACCGATAACAACGGTGAAGATCATTCGGCACAAACCATGTGGTGGAGAAATCAAGTAGATTTACAAAAGCCATTTACCATCAAGTTTTATATTTACATGAAGAACCCGAAGAACACGAAGAAGTTAGCCGATGGATTAACTTTTACCCTCCAAAATGACAAACCAGACGCGATCGGGTCGTCTGGTGAATCGTTAGGGTCTTACGGAAACGTGCGTCAGGCTTCCGAAGAGATCCATCATGGAAAGGATCCAACCAAGGCTTATCTGGGAACTCAGTTTATTCACAATGCCTTATCGTTTGAATTTGACCCTTACTATAATGGAGACTTCAGTGATCATAAGTTACCCAAGGGAATTCCGCATACGGCCTTCATTTATCCTAATGAATATACCGGTCCCTTTGATTCACGGAGATGGGAAGATCATATCGGGATTAATCATCACGACTACAGTGAAACTCCCTCATTAACTAGTCGACAGGGAACATGGATCCCAGTTACGTACAAGTGGATGCCCAACAGTTGGACTCCTAATGGAAACACTAAGTCTGATCATGCAACCGCAACGGTAACCTATAACGATCCGAAGTCTGGTCATCCAGTAAGTGGTGTGGACCAACACACTACCACCGAGAACGTTAACCTTGATCAGTTTAAGGGTGATTATGCTTGGTGGGGATTCACTGGTGCCACTGGGGCATTGAACATGATCAGTGCTATCGCAAACACCGAGATCCCGCAAATTCCAGGAGTTAAGAAGTTAGCTTGTGATTTGAGTGCCTTACAACGTGACGGAAAATACAAGAATATTGATCCCTACGATGGTGATCAAAACGCAGCTAACGACATGATCAAGCAGATTGACCCCAATGATTTTAAGGATCGCGTTACCAACGCGAAAGTTGGAGATGTAATCCTTTATAAAGTTGACACCTATAATTACAAGGACAATGGTTTAGGAAATTCATGGGATAACGTTAAGGTGACCGATAACATCGCTAACTTAGGGATGCGTGGTCTTGATGATAACGATCAGATTGTGGCGGAGTATCCTAACGGAATTGAACCAATTGATGATGATGGGAAGCCAGATTCAGTTGGATTTCGAACCATTATTACTGATCCAAATCCGAATACGAAGCAAAATACCGTTACGGCGAAAGGGAGTAACTTTACTACGCCAGATGACGGGGTGGTCAAATCAAGTCAAGCTACCGTTGAGATGTCAAGTAATCCTTACGACAACGTCAAACCACGAGTGAGTTTACAAAACCAGATGTCAAATGATGGTGGCAACACTTGGACTAATAATTTGACTGACGTGAAGAATAACAGTGAGGTTCAATATAAGATTTCACTGCATAACATGATTGAAGGAACCGAATTCAAGGATGGTTCGTATTCTTTTGTCGTTCCAAGCATTAAGAACATTAATAATATTAATGTTAATGGAAGTCCAATTAGTAAAAGTGATTATATGGTTAGTGATACGAAGGACTACCAGATTAGTGGGAAGAACTCCAACACTGACTTTAAGAATGCCAAAAAGATTACGATTCATAACTTACCTGACATGAATGGACGAATGGTAACTGATATCACCGCTGATTTACAGTTAGGGGACAATAATCCGGATAATATGAGTTCAATTCCTGAACTTATTGGAACGGATCGTAATCAGGATGATCTTAAGTTTAAGGGTAAAAAGGAAACCTACAATTTCTGGAACGGTTCAGTAGTTTTGAACCAGCCACAGGACTTGGATTACGGTGTTCAAAATGATTACTTCTTTAAGGATCAGTATTTACAACCGCGAACGATGGGGAAGAACAAGGCCCCCATTGACATGAGCAAGGGTTATGAAGTAGCTAGTTTAACTGATGATAGACGAGTTAAGAGTCCGTACAGCGTATGGCTATCACAGGAGAATACTCCGGAAAATAACCACGAGATTGGAAGACCGAACTCACCGTTTTCACTTGCTTACTTTGATTTAAAGAGTAATCAACCGACCATCCTGCAGCCCGGAACTGGAAACACACAGGTCTATAATTATCCTGGGAAGAAAGAAGAAGGTAAGATCACTAACCCCATTAAATGGGGATTACATCAGGGACTTGATCTCAGAATGAATTATGCTGGAAGTGCAACCGGAAAAACGGGGAATTATGATGCAACGTTGAATTGGAACATTAAGTACGGATCCAAGGCAGATGGAACACCTTAAAAGTGAAGGCAGCGTGATGCATCTAATCAATTAATTACTGCATTCGTTTGTCTTTTGATAATAATTATTATATAATTTGTTTAATTAAAGACTATCATTTAGATGATAGTCTTTTTTATTTATTAAGTTTGCTAGCTTTTACGAAATAATTAAATTGATTAGCTCAAATATGATTAAGTATCGTATTTAAATCTAAGGAGAGGTGGTCAATGTATGAAAAATGCCAAGAAAAAATTGGTAATCGTTTTGTTAATGGTAGTAATGATAACGGTTGGCGTTAGTGTTCCATTTGAAGTCAAAAGTCCAATGACCGTTTCAGCGAAGCAAATAATACATAAGAAGGCGGATAGACAAGTGATTAAACAAGAAGCAACTCCGGTAGCATATAGTACCGCGCACCAGTCAGCTTTTGATACTGAGTATCAAACCAAATTTATCGCACTACTTAATCGTGAGCGAAATGCACGTGGTCTTAAATCTGTTCATCAAACTAAGGAGGCTCAGGATATTTCCAACCAGCGCATTGATCAAGTTGTTTCAAACTTACCAAGTAGTTATGGACATGATAATAATGATAGTAGGCCATACGCTGAATGCATTGGGCAAGTAAATGCCTTAAGGAATACTAGTGCCGAAGATAGTGCTTATACCATGCTGAACCTCTATGTTTATAACGATGCGCAAACTTTCGATCACCGTCCATGGGGTCATCACAACATTTTGCTTGATCCGAATGTCAGTCAAGTTGGGATTAGCATGAAGAAGATGCCCGTGGGTGGTGCTGACGCTAATGTTGGCTATGCCGAATATAATCAGGTTACTTTAATGTAGTGCTTAAACTCTCTCATGGGGCGTGCTATAATTATGTTAATTTAATAAAGCAGGTGAGGTCATGGGTGAGATAAAGAAGAGAATGAAAGACCGTTTGGACGCCTTCAGTGACGCCATTATTGCCATTATCATTACGGTGATGGTATTGGAATTACCAATCGAGAAGATTGGTGGAAGCGTTGATTATCTAGTGCTCTTTCGGGCCATTGGAATCTATGCGGTCAGCTTTTGTTTTGTTGGCAACTTGTGGTATCAACACGCTCAGGTCTTTAATGACACCGAACGGGTGGCGAATAAGACGGTCGTAATGGACTTGATCTTTTTATTCTTCATGTCGTTGGTTCCTACTTTTACCAAGTTGATGACGGATGATACGTCAAAATTACGGTGATGCTTTACGGAACCCTTTCGTTAATCTTATTAGTAGTCTTTCGGATCATTGTTTCACAGATTGCTGAGGTTAAGTACAGTAAACATTCTAAACAGCATGAAGTTTTCAATTATATTTTTGCACGGAATTTCAACTATTCGATTGCTGCATACGTAATTTTGATTGTGCTTGCTTTCTTCTTCCCCAGAATTGCGTTGGTTCTCTTTATCATTATTCCAATCTGGTCGTTTGTTGAAAACAGCCATGAACATGGAACATTAAGCTTAGCTACGCGAGGAATGGAGGAAGGTCGAATTCAAGTTCCCGAATCAGTTAAGAATCTATCTCCTGACCAGAGAAAAGCTTTACGAGCAAAACTGGCATCCACCATTAAAGCTTCAAGGGGTGCTAAGGATGAAAGTCAAAAACGTGAAATTTGGTCTCAATTTGCCGAATGGGCTGCGGATCAAAGATAAATAATAAAAAATGAGCACCTTAGATATCAATCTAAGGTGCTCATTTTGTGTCTGAGAAGGATGAAATTTGTTAAATAGTACAAATTGTAAATTCCAACATTTTTCTTTCAACTCACATTGTATGGTAGAATTTAACTAAAGGTAGGTGTTAAAAATGAATAAAAATGCATTTACTAGTCGTATCAGTTTACTTTGGACCGCAATGGCAATGATTCTGTTTGGAACCAGTGTTGTTGAGGGAATTCAAGAAATTATTTATGGCTTTCCCATTGGTTGGATTGATTGGGTCCTGATCATTTTGAGCGCGATTTGTATCGTGGTTTGGGCAGTTTCCCTATTTATCAAGAATCCAACGATGGCCATTGCTGGTGAAATTACTCAGAAACAACGAGTTTGGGGTGGAGTTGTAACCCTCATCGTGTTCTTGTTAGTTATCATTGGAATCTCCCACCTCTCCGTGATGTGGACTGATTTGATCCTGATTCTAGGCTTTATTGGTTTTCTGCTTAACGAAGTGTGGACGTTTAAAAAGTAAATTCGAAAAAAGATCCATTCCAAATCTTAGTTGGAACGGATCTTTTATTTTGACTCTATTTAAAAACAAAAATTGAAATAATAAGGAAGAAAAGGTAGGCAACAGCCGGGATGGCTGTTTTTCGCATGACCTTACCTTCTTCGCCCTTCAGCCCAACTACGCCACTGACTGAAACGATGTTATAAACACAAATCATGTTACCAACGGCGGCTCCAATCACTTGTCCGGCTAAAATAAGATACTTGTCTAGTCCAGCATCGATGGCTACATCGGCCTGAATCGACGAGAAGGTTAGTGTTGAAACGGTCGTACTACCTGTCACAAACGAACCAACAGCTCCTAAGATTGGAGCGATTGCTAGCCAAACCCCATGGAGATGAGTTGCCATGAATGACGCGAGATATCCTGGCATACTGTCAAGGTTAGCTCCGTTGAAACTCGTGTTCGTAAAAACTTGGACCATGATTAGAGTGACAATTAGCGTCAAAATGGTCGTCTTCATGGATTTAACGACACCCCATGCCTCTCTAGAAAAGGAGCGAAATGACTCTTCTCGTAATAAGACCGTTAATAACGCCACGATCAACAGTACGGTTCCGGGTGACGCTAGGAGAAGCCAGCTTGAATCGATGGCTTTAAAACCCAGAATGTTCGTGAGTGACAAGTTAACATGAGTATTTAACCAGTCGTGAATTGGACGGATTAGTTTGGGGATGACCAACAAGACAACCACGAGAACGTATGGCATCCATGCGCGCACAAGTGAAATGTTAGTTTTGGGTTCTTTGATAGTAATTTTCGGTGATTGTTTCCACGGATTTTTCTTAACGTCCTTGGGTAATAGAATGTTGAATTTGATACTCAGAATTGCGATCACCAGGGCGATGATGGGACTGATAACGGAGGTTAATTCGTATCCCAAGAGTAATTGACTACCAATATTAGAAATGGAATAGACAAGACCAATGGCTATGCACCATGGGGTTACCTGTAAGACTGACTTAAGACGATTTTGAGTGTGTTGATTAGGAAGAAGAAACACTAACATGACAATTAAAATCAGTGGTACCAGAGTTCCGCTGATTAGTTCTAGGTTAGCGATTTTTAATCCTACTTTGCCCGTTTCAGCGGTGCCAACCGTGTTACTTAATCCAACCGTTAGCGGCGTTCCCACGGCCCCAAATGAAGCAGCGGTGGAATCGGCCACCAGTGCTAAGACGATTGACGAAAGGGGCTTGAAGCCTAAAGCGATTAATAGGGGAGCTGTGACCATTGCTGGAGCACCAAAGCCAGAAACACCCTCGATTAATGAGCCAAATAAGAAGACAATTAGGATTGTCTGGAGGCGCATGTCAGTGGTTAACTTGGTAAAACCAGCATTGATGCGGTCGACTGATCCAGTATACTCAAGGGCTCGGAGTAGTAAGAGAGCTCCGAGTAAAATCCACGCAATTGTTAAACTCTTGTGAAAGCCTTGAATGGCTGAAGCTGCAAGAGCCTTCAATGGCATTTTCCAGATGAATAGACTAGCTAAAATAACAAGTATTGCCGTTACACTCATTCCTTTTAGTGCTGGCATGTTTAAAAATCCCAGCAGAATAATTGGAATTAGTATCGGAAACATTGAAACTAATAATTCCATAAATGTTTTCTCCTCTTAGTGTTTTGCGGTAAACGATGTCTTGTAACTATTATACATGAGTCAACGTTTTCAGGCTAAGTAGCTATGAAATAAAGGCTGAGAAAACAAAAACTAATCAACAAAGATTAGTTTTCTATATTATTTCGTTATCGTTTTACAACAACTTTACCCATCATATGATGTGATTCCACCATACTAGTTGCTTTACGAAGATTTTTTGCTGAAATCGGAGTAATTGTTTTAGTGAGGGTACTCTTTAAAACACCTTGATCCAGTAACTTTCCTATTTTATCTAGAATTTCATGTTGCGTAATCATCGCTGGAGTTTCATACCAAGATTTTTCGTACATCCATTCCCATCCAAATCTTACCATCCGCGACTTTAATGAACTAAAATTAAGGTTTCTACCTGATCCAGTTGTAGACACAATGCTTCCGTTTGGTCCAATTAATCTTGTAATAGTTGACCAATATGCATCTAAATTTACTAGTTCAAGAATATAATTAACATGTTGAAAACCCAGGTCATGGACTTGATCAACGATACTGTCATGGTAGTCAACTACGTGGTCATTGCCGTGATGCAATTCCCACTGCTTTGTAGTTTCATTTCCAGCAGTAGCGATGACAGTTAAGTTTGCGAGATGTGCCAACTGGGTTGCAACAGATCCTACGCCGCCAGATCCATTAATGATTAAAATAGATTTAGATTTGTTGTTCTCTTTGTCATCAATGTCGATATCCATTTGTTCAAACAGTGATTCCCATGCGGTTAAACTCGTTAAGGGCATGGCAGCACTTTCTTCAATACTTATATTCTTAGGTGCATGACCCACAATTCTTTCGTCAACTAGTTGGTACTCACTATCACTTCCGGGTCGCTTATATGATCCAGCATAGAAGACCTTATCTCCAGGCTTAAAAAAACTTACCTCTGATCCTGTTGAAACCACCGTTCCATATGCATCCCATCCCATTATTTTAGGACTAGCAAGTTGCTTTCTTTGAGAGCGTCTAGTAAAAACGTCGACTGGATTAACTGAGACAGCTTCAACCTTTACTAATAAGTCATGTGAATTTGGGGTGGGTACCTTAGTAGTAAATTCAAACAAACTGTCTGGATTTTTAATTGATAAGTATTTAGTAAAACCAATTGCTTTCATATCTTTTTCCATAATATAATCTCCTTATTTACATTTACTATTAATTTTAAGGAGAAAATTATGCTTTACAATAATGTAATTTTTGTTACTAGGGAACAAAATTTTCACTTTACTACAATAAGAATATTATTTTTCATATTGCTCATTACTTGCGGCATCATACAATTCACCCCCCATTTTTCCATTTCTATAATTACGGGATGAAGCGATTTACCAAATTTGGTAATTCGATACTCAGTTTTTGGTGGCATAACTGGGTATATTTTTTTCTTAATAATATGATCTCGTTCTAATTCTTTTAATTGTAATGCCAGCATGCGCTTGGAGCATCCATTAATTTGTTTATTTAGATAACTAAACCTAACCACCTTATTTTTAAATAAATGGTATAGAATGACACTTTTCCATTTTCCGGAAATTATTTGAACGGTACTTTCAACTGGACATCTATCTGGAAACTTACATGAATGTTTATTATTCATTAAATTTACTTCTCTCTTTGGTTTTGAAAGGGTTACTTTTCATTCCTTACTCACATTACTTAGTATACGTCAAATTACTTGAATTCTTTTAAGTGAAAAAAATGTAACCAAGTTATTTAATGTTACTAGGATACAAAATTTTCACGATTGTAAATTAATTAATTACTTTTACAGTTATTTATGGATTTAAAAATTTATAAAAACTGTAGAGGAGATTTTTTTATGGAAGTAAATGATAGATACTATCAACTGTGTGTTCCAGATCAATTAAATGGTTATACTTGTATTTCAATGGGATTCTTTAAGGATTCTATTTATAATATGGTAATTGAAATTCAATATAGACTTTTAGGAGAATTAATTAAAAGACATCATGTCGAGGATAATAATTATGTTAATCCTAAACCGTATCAGCCAATTTTTACTAGAAACAATGAAGAGTTATCAAAAATATTGATTAATCGATTTATGGATCTTCAGTCTCGGTTTGGAGATCAAAATACTCAAATTATCATAAAGCGAAGTATAGATTTATTACAATTTATAACTAATACTCATGACACTTATAAATTAATTAATTCAACTAAATCATTACTGCGATTATTAAATTCATATATTCATTTTCTTTGTGAACGTAAGGATGAATATGTTTCGTATGATAATAATAATGATAGACAGGTTTGGACTATTGACTTGTCTAAACCAGACAGTAGGGATGGTGAATTACATTATCAGAAGCTTACGAATAATCAATTCATTAATTTAGTTAGTCTCCTTGCTCAAAAAATACGTCATCAAAATAGAAAACCAACAATTGATGAATATTTATCATTTCAAATTGCATTTCAAATGATAAATTTACGTGGATATGCTGAGGCACCAATTGTTCCATGGGGTAATTCGGGATTTAGAAAAGTTCAAACGCAGGCATCAATTACGGATCCTGGTCTGGGGCACATTACTGGGACCGCAAGTGATTTAGCATATATAAAAGGGACCAATGTTCATATTGAATTTTTGGAGCGTGGAAAAGTAACGAATCGAGAACGGGTTGAACCGTACAGACTGCCAGATTTAAGGACCATTGGCGAGGTAAAAATGCTAATTGGAAGAGATACCTCTGTTTCTAGTTATGTTGGGAGACCAATGTTTGAAGATACTTTTGATAATTCGTTTATTAAGTCTGTGCATACAATGATTGCTGCATGTTCGTCAATTTTTATTGATGGATTATCTGAGTGTAAAATTGCAATTGAAAAAATGACTTTTATGCAGGCTGTAAAGTTTATGAAGGCAGTTGCAGCAAATGTAATTAGGGATAGTACTTTGCAAGTCTTAGCCGCTGCTTTTTGTATTAATTATCCAATCATTGATGATCGGCCTGAAACCATTAAAAAAAATAATGGAAAACCACAAAAAGTTACTGACCCAATGAAGATTGCTAAATTAGGAATTAAAATTACTGAATTAGGTAATTTTGAAAAAGTAACTTTTGATGGAACGGCAAATTGGTACCCGAGTGATCCCATTATGGAACAATTAGGATATAAAAATTGTCTGAAATTAGTTCACTTAGCTCATCAAAAAGGCTTACTCACTTATTTTTCCGCTGGATTTAGATTTAGACATTTAAATGAAATTGTCTTGTCTGGAACAGACGGAATTGGTTTAGGTGGGGCTCAAATATTAAGGTTTATGGATAAACGAAATGGTAATCAAGGTCCATTTAAAGAAGAAAATATCTTAAAAATATTAAAGTTAGATAAGAAAGCAGCAGAAAGTCCACTAGGTGAGGGAACACAATTATTGTGTAGACTAGATAGAATGTTTTATGAGTTATCGTTACCAGCTAAATTTTTACCATTTCGTAAGCAGTTGTATGAAGCGCTTTATAATAGGAATTTCAATGAGGTCAAAGCTATATTAAATAAATGTCATGAGATTGTGTCCATGAAGGACGATACTGCTCATCCTCTAGTAGAGTGGGCTAATAGATTATTAAATAATTACAACATTTGTATTGCTTTTATGCATATGAGTTCGGATAAAGAAAATGTATTTTTGAATGAATTGTCCGACTGTGTTGCCAGAAAAGATTATGATCAATTAAAAAACATATTATGTCAGCTAAAATTAGAATATTAGAAAAATAGGGTGTCCCTTACTTAAGGGACGCCCTATTCTGATTAATCATTTTTTAGGTATTTCTTTTCGTAGTGATGATACAACAGATAACCAATTACCCCGAAGATGACGGGTCCAACTACCATCCAAATGCTACTTACGTAATTCCCACTCAAAGCGGGAGCGATGATCGTAAAGATGATGGCAAAGCCAACCGTCAGCATGACCACACACACTGCGATTTTAGCAATCAATGGATTCTTATAGAATACAAATGGCTTTTTGATTTTGGAATTAGCTTTAAACCCGATGAAGGCAAATGCGATGAATAGGTACGGAATGACCATCGCCACGTTGGTCATCTGAACCAAAATATTGAAGAAAGCTTTAGCACTTTGTCCCCCAAAAGAAATGATCAAGATGAACGCAATTACAAGTAGTCCTTGGATCATCATAGCGTTTCCAGGAACGTCGTGCTTGTTGATCTTGGTAAAGAATTTCGGCCAAATCTCTTTGGGGGTTCCCTCCACAATCGTCTTGATTGGTGAAATGATGAGGGTAATGAAAGCCCCACTTAAGGCAAGAAAAATGGAAATTCCAACGTAACGACTGACCCACATTCCAATCTCAACTGAAACGCCGTGAGAGAAGTTGAGTGCCGTTCCCAGTTGGTAACCAAAGTTGTTCATAATGATGAAAGGTACGTTAACCAGGTTAATGTTGTGGTGTGATCCTAGAACTTGGCCCCAATTAGTGAAAGCACCAACCATGAAGATTCCGATGGAGTAAACCACCGAGATGGTTAAAGCTGAGATCGTGATTCCTCTTGGAAAGGTCTTTTCGGGCGTCTTGGTCTGGTCAACTAGTCCGCCGATGGTTTCAAGGCCACCGTACGCAAAGATGGCGTAAACGACGAATCCTAAAACATTAATTAGTGAATCGTACTGGGGATTAGGGGAAACTAGGATGGCTTTCCAAGACAGTGGTTGGAAGGTATGACCATTAATTAAGAGAATAATGGCACCACCGACAATCAGGATAACGTTGGTCAACATGGCCGCAAAGCCACCAATGGAAGTAACTTTTTGAATCTGATTGATTCCACGGGTGGCAATAAAAGTGATTACAATCATTAAAATCACAGCCAGAATTCCAATTGTTTCAACACTTGAGAGGCCAAACAAGTGACCGTCGGAGGTCTTATCAACCCCGATGATTGCATTTGAGAGTGGGACCCAGATTGCTGAACTGGTGTTAACCATCCAAATAATGGCAGAAGCATACCACATTGAAATGCCTGTAAAAGCAAACTTGGGATTGACTGATTCACTCATCCAAGTGTAGATGCCACCATGCTTTTTGGAAAAAGCCGCGCCAAATTCCGCAATCATAAACGCGAACGGGATGAAGAAACAGAGCGCTGCCAAGATATACCAGATGATTGAGGCATACCCCATTAAGTAGAACGCTCTGGAAATGTTCGCTGATCCGAAGACGGATGTAAATATCATTAGAACTAACGCAAATAATGATAATTTTTTATTATCCATCAAATGTAACCTCCAATTTCTTAAAGAATTCTTAATAGTATAAGTATAACAGGATTAAGCTCATTTGTGGGACAAAAAAAGAAATTCATTTCTGAATTTCTTATTTTTTGAATTGAATTTTAACGTATTCACGGTATTTTGGTAGCTTCTTAATCAGCTCTTCATGCGTTCCGTGACCACTAATTTCACCATGATCAACGAAGTAAATGTCATCTGAATCGACAATGGTACTTAAGCGATGGGCAATGATGAGGGTCGTACGACCCTTCATTAGTTGACCAAGCGCCTTTTGAACCATGGCTTCTGACTGGGAATCTAGACTAGCGGTTGCTTCGTCTAACATCAGGATCTTAGGGTCTCTGAGAAAGGCACGAGCAATTGCCAAACGTTGTCTTTGACCGCCACTAACCTTAATACCACGTTCACCAACTTGAGTTGAAAGTCCTTCAGGCATCTCTTTGACAAATCCTTCAGCATAAGCAAGGCTCAATACGTGCCAAAGTTGGTCATCTGTAAACTTTTCGTTTAGTCCATAGGTCAGGTTATGGCGAATGGTTCCGGCCATAATGGCTGAATCCTGACTAACTAGGCCGATCTGGTGGCGCCAATTGGAAAGGTTAATGTCATCGATGTTTTCGTTTCCAATCGTGAGTGTCCCAGACGTTGGCTGATAGTAGCGTTCAATCAAACTGAAAATGGTAGATTTTCCACCTCCAGATGGTCCCACAAACGCCGTGGTCTGGTTGGGTTTAGCGACAACGTTGACGTTCTTTAGCACTGGCTCGTCAAGGTCATATGCAAAACTTACATCGTTTAAACGAAGTGTTTTTCCACCAATGTCGTCTGAAAAGCCGGAGGCAAAGTCCTCTTCCGGTTCGGTGAGTAACTCTCTGACGTGTTCGGTGGAACCGTTGGCCTTGGAAAGGTCGGTAATGAATCGACCTAGCATACTAACTGGTCCAATGATTTGGAACAGGTACATTAGAAAGGCAAACATTGTTCCAATTGTCATGGCCCCGATTGCGACTCGATGAGCACCGTAGGCTAGGATTCCAACGATCATGGCCATCATGACCGTATTCAAGATGGGACCAGCGATTGAATCATAGACGGATTCTTTTAAACCAACCCGATATAGGTTGTGAATTAAGCTGGAACCAGCCTTGGTTTCATATGGTTCGGCGTTTGATGACTTTACCAGACGAATCTCATTTAATGTTTCTTGAGCTTTCCCACTAAAATCAGCCATTTGGTCCTGTCTGGATTTTCCAATCTGACTGGATTTTCTAATGATCGGACGCATGACGACCATGACAATTGGAATGGCAATGAACATGATTAAAGCCATTCGCCAGTCCATGATCAGCATGATAATCAGAGCTCCAATTAATTGGAAAATGGACGTAATGGTATTGGGAAATGACACTGATAACAGGTCTTTAATCTGGTCAGAATCACTGACTAACCGCGAAATCATCTTCCCGGTTTTTACACTATCGAAGTAGTGGACGTTTAATTTGACCATTTTCTCCCACAGTAGTTCTCGAAGGTTGGCCACCACGTTTTCACCGAAGAAACCCAGTAGGGTCCCTGATCCAGCGTTAATTAATGCACTTAAAATGAATAATACGATCATGGCAGAGACTAGTAGTAGACTAACTCCCTTAGCAAAGTCGTTAACCATGACCTGAGCAATCTTTGGCACCGTTAGTTGGGCTCCCGTTGCGATGAGCCCCAGAAGAAGACCAACGACCAATTGCCAGTAGCGGGGTTTGGTTTCACGAATTAGGTGAAAGAACCCCCGAAAGTTAAATGATCCATTATTTTTTGCTTGTTTCTTCACGTTATCACCTCTTAAATCGTAACTACTATCATATCACAAATCGACTTACTTGAAACGAATATACATTCCGCTTATCCTTACTGTAGAAACATATTGAGAGGAGTTCTCATCATGGAATATGAATATTATACTTTAAGTAACGGGATGCAAGTTCCAAAGATTGGCTTTGGAACATACCTGTTAAAGGGCTTTGAAGGTGCCACGGCAATCACTTCTGCCATTCATAAGGGTTACCGTTTAATTGACACTGCCTATAACTACGAAAACGAAGGAGCGGTTGGACGTGGAATTGAAAATTCAAACGTTCGTCGTTCTGATTTACTGGTAACTTCCAAGTTACCTGGTCGTTACTACGATCGTAAGAGTGCGATTGATGCCATCCAAGAGTCCCTTTACCGGGCTAATTTAGACTACTTTGATATCTACTTGTTGCACTGGCCTAATCCTAAAGAAGGCAACTACGTCGAAGCTTGGCAAGCACTAATTGATGCTCAACAATACGGTTTAATCCGGACGATCGGTGTCTGCAACTTCTTACCTGATTACCTTGATAAATTGGTTGATGAAACGGGCGTTATGCCAGCCATTAACCAAATTGAACTCCATCCATACTTCAACCAAGCCGACATGCGTCACTATGACGACGAACATGGCATCTTGACCGAAGACTGGAGTCCACTTGGTCGTGCTAGTGAAATGTTGAAGAATCCAGTTCTAGTTGACATGGCTGCTAAGTACCACAAGAACGTTGGTCAATTGATCTTACGTTGGGAGATTCAGTTAGGGACACTTCCAATTCCTAAGTCAGCCAACCCTGGTAGACAAAGTGGGAACCTTGACGTCTTTGACTTCGAGATTACGCCAGAAGACATGAAGACCATTGCTTCTTTGACGAAGCCTGATGGCCGAACCCATAACCAGGATCCAGCAACTTACGAAGAATTTTAATTAATGCAAATTAAAAGAGACTCATGATTGAGTCTCTTTTTTTATGGATTGAATTTAACTGAGAGCTTCTAACGAAATTTGAAGCCGTTGAAGCAGTTTTTCGGAATCATCGGGAATTTCCATGGCTTCCTTAATGGTTTCGTGACACAGAATGGTAATGGCCCATCGTTTGGATGGCAATTGAATGATCGTTGAATCATCGAGGTTTTTCTGATTGTGAAGAATGTCCATCTGAATAAACTCAAAGTATTCACTTTCGGAGCTGTCTTCTAGAAACGAACGGGCGGCATTGACGTAGTCGGCGGGTTTTAACTGGTTAAGCCTTTTCCCAGCAAACGGCCGATGGATCGTTGATAGGACCATTCTTCTCGTGTAGTCGTAACCACCTTTGAGGGTAATGAAGTACTTGTAGTAAGCTCCCCGCGATATCTTGGCATCCTTGATGATTCGAGCCACTTGAGCGTCGGCTAACGGATGGGCGGAGAATTCATTGAGAAGGGCAGCATTGATGCGCTCTTTTTTGGCCTGCGGTAGGTTTAAAAAGGTTGATGATGGCATAAAAAAGTCCTCCGTTCAATGTAATAACTTAATTATACCCACATGTTGACACGGTGTTAACTGCTAATTTACCATAAATAGATAATGAGAAGTTTTAGTAGGAAAGGAATGGATCGTTTTTAAATAAAAAGACCGGACGTTTCCGTTCGATCTCCCATAATTACGTTTAGTTAGGCAAAGATGTAACCAAATCCACCGGGACCAACGTGGGTCATGACGATGGGGCTGGTTAAACGACAGGTCACGTCAATATCTGGTCGAGCTTCCTTGATCTTAGCTGCGATCTTCTTGGGTGCGGTCCCATCATCAACGTAGGATAGTCCAACTTCGGAAATATCCTTGTTATTAATGATTTCATCGGTCACTTGATTAGCGATCTTGGTCATCTTCTTCAGACCCCGGCATTTATACTTAAGCTTCAAGGTTCCCTTGGTTAATTGAATCACTGGTTTAAGTTGGATCAGTGATGAAATAAAACCAACGGCTCGGCTGGCACGACCACCTTTAACCATGTAGTCAAAACTATTGATAAAGACGTAGGTCATGATGGTGGGTACAAACGATTTTAAATTATCCATGATTTCGGCAACGGATTTCCCTTCATTGGCTAATTTTTTAGCGCGCATGACGGCAAAGGTGAGGCCGCTATCAGTTGAATCACTGTCAAGGACGGCGATTTCACCACCAACCTGTTTAGCAGCGGTTCGAGCGGTTTCCACCGTTCCACTTAAGACTTTAGTGAGATGAATGGAAATGATCGAAGCGTCGGGATCTGCCTTTTGGATTTTTTCGTATGCCTCAATGAACTGACCCAAAGACGGTTGACTGGTCTTAGGAAATTCTTTATCGTTTGCAAGGTGATCGGAAAATTCCTGACGGGTAATGTCAACGCCATCCTTATAAGTTTTACCGTCGATGGTAACCTGAAGTGGTACCACCGTAAGATTATTTTTTTTGATTTCATCTGGTGTTAATTGAGCAGTTGAATCGGTAACAATGTGAATCATGTGTTTCTCCCTCCAATTAACGTTTCGTTAATTTGCCTTATAGATTTTAATTATAGTAGAAGGACTAAATTTTTCCCAGTTAAAATTAAATTTAATTCCACTGGAAGTCTCAACGCCGCAGTGTGTTGCTAATCAGGGCTAACTAAGTGCGGTTACACAGTATGTAAGGTGTAACCAGTGCCACTTACATTATAAAAATTATAAATTAAAAAAATAAGTAGCTTTTTTGTTATAAACAAGATATAACTATAAGTAGGGATTAAAAGCAGAGGAGTTACATTATGAAAAATAAAATGAAAATTTTGTTGACCAGTGTTGCTTCAGTGCTGGTAGCGGGTTCAATGGTAGCTGGAATAGTTGCCAAAAAACGAGATAGTGAAAAGAAGCGTGCTTCTAAAAAGTAGGCATTGCTGATTATCAAGGGATTTCAACTACGGTTGAGCATCCCTTTTTATTATGGTCGCTATAGCGTGAAAAAGTTAGTAAAGATCAGAAAATGGGAAAGTGAGGCAAATAAATGGTAAAAGGAAAACAAAAAGAATTAAGGCTTAGTACGGTTTTAATTTATTCGTTATTACTGAATACTGGGTCATCATTTATGTGGCCACTAACGACGGTCTACATGCACAATTATCTTCATGAGTCACTGACAACCGCGGGGATTGTTCTGTTTGCCATGTCAATGTTCATGATTATCGGTAATTATCTTGGTGGGTATCTCTTTGATCATTGGTCACCTTATAAGACAGCCATCATCAGTGTTTTGATCACAATGGCTTCAATTGTCACCCTGATCTTCTTCCATGGTTGGCCAATTTTCGGAATCATGCTCTTACTGTACGGTCTGGGAAATGGATCGAGCATGACGTTATTGAACTCGTACGCTTCGATGATTACGTCCAAGAGTACCCGCTACGTCTTTAACTCATTATACGTCGGATTAAACCTAGGTGTCGTAGTTGGGACCGCACTGGTAGGATTTTTAATGAAGTACGGAATTTCGGTTGTCTTCATCGTTGCCACTGGCTTTTACATTGTTTTATTATTGATGACCATTTTTGAATTTAACATTAAGTTACATCGTCCCGTACCAACTGCGGTAAAACGTTCTGAGGACGATGATGTCGTTCAACAAAAGAAGAATCGTGGACTAAAACTCATCTGGCTAATTTGTATCATGGTTTTCTGTATTTATATGAGTTATACCTTATGGGAAAGTGTTATGTCAGTTCACATGACCCAACTGGGAATTTCATTTGAAAATTACAGTTTTCTGTGGACGATTAATGGACTCCTGATTGTCTTCATTCAGCCCATTATTAATAAGATCGGATCCCGCTTCAAGATGAGTCGTCAAATTGCCTTTGGGGTAATCATTTTCGGTCTCAGCTTCTTTATGTTAATATTTGCTAAACAATACGCCGTATTCGTAATCATCATGGTCATTTTGACCTTTGGTGAAATGAATGGGTTACCGGGAATTCCGGCTTGGATCGATACGTTGGCGGATTCCAGACAAAAAGGGAAGTTTCAGGGACTCTTTAACATTTTTATGTCCCTTGGAAGAGCCGTTGGACCTCTTTTTGGCGGTTTAATGGTGGAGTTCTTTAACTATCCCGCACTATTCATTGTATCCGGCGGACTGATCTTGTTGGCGTTGTTCTGTGTAATGAGCGAAGCAAGAAAGTTGAGTAGAACACAGAAGGATTAGTGAGGTGAACTATGGTTGACACTTATTATCAAGATACAATTAATGTCTCTGATGCACATCAAAATAATTTAAAACACGTTAACGTAAAACTACCGAAGCATGAGATCACCGTTTTCGTTGGTGAATCCGGTTCGGGTAAATCATCGTTAGTATTTGACACGATTGCGGCCATGTCGCGTCGTGAATTAAACGAAACGTTTCCCAGTTTTTCGCAGCAGTATTTGCCTAAATACGGACAACCCCATGTTGGTGACATTAAGAATCTACCCGTCGCAATCGCGATTGAACAGAAGCAACTGACAGGGAATGCCCGTTCAACCCTTGCCACTTACACGGGGATTTATTCGTTACTGCGGTTACTTTTTTCACGAGTAGGAAAACCGTTTGTGGGTTATTCGGAGGTCTTCTCGTTCAACCTGCCGCAGGGGATGTGTCCATACTGTCAGGGATTGGGTTACGTTGACGAGGTGGATGAATCCAAATTAATTGACCCAGAAAAGTCTCTCAATAATGGTGCCATTACTTTCGTTAGTTTTGGACCAGGAACCTGGCGTTGGCGTGGTTATGGCTACAGTGGGTTGTTTGATAACGATAAGCCGATTAAGGATTACACTCCAGAAGAGTACGACTTGTTGATGCATGCACCCCAACAAAAGTTGTATAATGCTCCGGCTTACTACAAAACGAGTCAGTATGAAGGGGTCGTTCCGCGGATCAAACGTTCCATTATCAACAGTCGAGAGGGGAAGCATCATAAGGAAGCCATCAGCGAGATCGTTACCCGTGAGGTTTGCCCGGTATGTAAGGGAGCCCGACTCAATCCCCGCTCTTTGAGCGTTAAAATTAATGGATTTAACATTAATGATGTTTCGCAGATGGATTTGGTTCAGTTTCTGGACTTTCTCGATTCAATTAAAGATAATCTGGGGGATGAAATCATCCGGGGTCTCGAGTCCAAGATTCAACCCTTGGTGGACATTGGACTGGGCTATCTGACCTTAGATCGAACGACCAGCACGTTGTCTGGTGGTGAAGTTCAACGGATCAAGATTGCTAATCATCTGACGAACTCGTTGTCGGACATTTTGTATGTCTTTGACGAACCCAGTGTCGGGTTGCATCCCCATGACATTGCGTTGATTAAAAAGGCGATGATTAACCTAAAAAAGAAAGGTAACACCATCTTCATCGTTGATCACAATCCAGAAATTATGTCGATTGCGGATCACGTTGTTGAAGTGGGACCTAAATCAGGAGCTGACGGTGGAAAAATTACCTTCTCTGGCACTTATCCTGAAGTCTTGGATTCTGACACGCTTACCGGAAAATGGTTGCGGGCTCCACATCATTTTGCCAAGCCCCTTAAACCAAAGGGCTTTGTCGACCTAGAACACGTCCACATGCACAACATTGATGACGTAAGTGTTAAGGTACCAACGGGCATTATGACCGTCCTATCGGGGGTAGCTGGTTCTGGAAAGAGTTCACTGGCTGAGGCCATGAAAGACCGTCTAAACGGTGATTACGTGGATCTGACTCAGAAACAAGCTGGGATCAGCATTCGATCCACGCCGGTGACGTACCTCAACATTTTAAATCCAATTCGAAAGTTGTTTGCTAAGGCTAATAACGTTTCTACGCAACTCTTCAGTTACAATGGCAAGGGCGCTTGTCCTCGTTGTAAGGGGAAGGGTGTTACCATCACCAACATGGCATTTATGGATCCGGTGGTTCAGACCTGTGAGCTGTGTCACGGCAAGCGTTACAGCCAGGAAGCACTTAGTTACAAGTATCACGGAAAAGACATTGCCGATGTTTTGTCGATGTCCGTTGCCCAAGCAGCCACCTTTTTCAAGGATGTTCCTGAAATTGCTAATCCATTGAAACAGATGAACGAAGTTGGTCTAGACTATTTGGCCTTGAATCAGGCCCTGACGACGTTATCTGGTGGTGAATTACAACGACTACGGTTAGCTCAGATGTTGGAAGAGAAGGGGAAAATTTACTTTCTTGATGAACCAACGGCTGGTCTTCACATGAACGACACCCAGCGCCTTTTGAAGTTATTTAAACGGATGGTGGCAGATGGTGATAGTTTAATCATCGTGGAACATAACCTAGACGTAATTAGTCAAGCAGACTGGTTGATTGACATGGGACCAGGAGCCGGAATTTACGGTGGAAACGTTCTCTATAGCGGCATTCCAGAAGGATCGGAAAAGGTTCCGCAATCCTTTACTGGTCGTGCCTTGAAGAAATACATGTTACCTTATAAAGAAAGATAAACCAAAAGAGCGCTTCTCATAATGAGAAACGCTCTTTTTAAGTTTTAACGTTAGAATCCGATGTAAGACTGGATTTTAGCAGCCAGCATGTTGAAACCATCTTGAATTGTCGTGATGACTTGTTGGATGTCATTTCGGTTATTGTTATCAATATGACTTTCAATTTCTTTTTTGGCGTTATCGATAGCATTTTGAGCTTTTTGGTTAGCATCATTACTACCAGTATTTCCACCATTATCGGCGTTATTTTGTGGTTTGCTGTTATCAGAATTGTTTGCTGGGGTACTATTATCCGCATTATTGGCGGGTTTGTTATTGTAATTTTTGACCACCACGGGTGGATTTTGTTTAACTTGTTGTTGAGCACTTTTACCGGAATGATACAGGCCAAAGATCCCTAGCAGAATGATAATGAGAAAGATGATGACAATCCAGCGAAACCAATGGTGCTTCTTTTTGGAGGGAGCTGCCTGGTTAGAAGTAACACGATCGGCGTTTGGTGAAACGACCTGAGCACTAGGAGCGTAAACCAGATTATAGTTAAGCGTTCCCCTGGCAAACGTCCCATTGATCTTTTCGGCTGGATTAACTGCCACGACCCGACCAACGTTGGCTGGATAGTCGACGTTGCGCTTAAAGGTAACGTTAGTGAGGTAGCTCACGGCATTTTGATCTCCGCTAAGTCCTTGGACAACGTAACCGTTTAAATCGGGGATTTCGATGGAAAATCCCTTTCCCGGTGCTCCCGAGTATTTCAAGGGGTTGGTAAGGATTTGATCGTTCTTATCGACGACGTTAATGATTACATTACCAACGTTTCGATCCATCCGACTACCAACAGTTTCATTATTCATTAGTTAAGTACTCCTTTAGTAGTTTATACTAATTATCTTACCATGATTCGTTAATCTGGCAAAAAGAATCCAACTTTGTTAACCAGAGGGACGGGGAAGATCAACTGTCGATTAGTTCTCCGAAATGTGATACTATATTTAATGTAAGTGATAGTTATTAACTATCAGACTGAATATTGAGAGGAAGAATGACATGAGCGAAAAAAAGATGATTAAAAAACTCGATGACATTAAAGATTACGAAGACAAGATGGCTGATTTAGTATCAGCAATTTTGACCGACCAACCTTGGGAACAAACTGACGAAGTTAGAAACGTTTACTTCTTGGACGTTTCCGATTTTGGTAAAGATCTCCAAGACGTTTTGGACCAAATGAACGTTTTGCGTGACCAATATGATGAAACCTTACACTCATACTTGGGTGTTCCGTTCATCCCATATGTTCCACTATCAAAATTAACTGATGCCGCTTTTAAAACTTTAGTTGATGTTGACCCAACCGACAACATTACTAAGACAAAGAAGAACAGTGTCTTTGTTGATTCACGTGTTATTGATAGTAAAGATGGTAAGCACATTAGCTTGGACTTACAATTTAACGAACAATAATAGCATTAAAAAGAGCTCTACATGTTAGTGTAGAGCTCTTTTTTTGTATTCGATATTATAACTATTACGGATGACTATTTACTTTGAGCTTCTTTTTCCTGAGCTGCCTGACCCAAAAGGTTGAGGTAGTTGAACGGACGATCAAAGTTTGGTTGAAACAGCATATCAACCATAGCTAAATCATCGATGGTGTTTTCGTTTTGAATGGCAACCGAAAGGACGTTGGCTGACTGCGAAATGTCATACAAACTGGTTAAGGCCCCACCCAAAATTCTACGGGTATCAGGATCATAAACCAGTGACATCAGGACGGGTGTCGTCGTTGGCATGAACTCAGGACGATAATTATCCTCGAGAATAACCTGGTGTGCATTAATGCCCTGAGCTTTGGCAGCACTCATGGTCAAACCAGTTGAAGCCAAATTCCGGTCGTACAACTTTAAACCAGATGAAGATTGAGTGCCCATGTACTTCTCGGTATCTTTTTCAATGTTCTTTCCGACTAAAATTCCCTGACGGACGGCATTGGTAGCGAGTGGAATGTAGGCGTTCTTGTGGGTCGGATTGTAGTGGACGGCAGCACTGTCACCCGCAGCGTAGATGTCCTTATTTGATGAGTGCATGTAGTCGTCGACGATGATTGCACCATTTGGCAGCATTTCAACTTGCCCCTTTAGTAAGCTGGTGTTGGGCTTGAAGCCGATGCACAGAATGGCAAGATCAGCGGTGAATTCGTCACTAGTGGTTTTGATTGAAACTGTGTCACCATTGTCGGTGAACTTTTGGACCATTTGGCCACCTTCGAATTTAACGCCGTGATCTTGATAGTCTTTTTCAACAATGTCGGTGAATTTGGGATCATAGTATTTACTTAAAACTCGATCCACACCATCGATTAAGGTGACTTCATGACCAGTCTTAGAGTATGCTTCGGCTAGTTCGGCCCCAATGTATCCAGCTCCGATGACCGCAATATGCTTAGCGTCCTTGGCATCATCAAATAAAACCTGAGCGTCTGTCCAGTTCTTGCAGAGGCGAACGTGATCATTATGGATTCCTTCAATTGGAGGAACAATTGGCAAAGAACCACTGGTCATGACCAGTTTATCGTAACTCTCAGTTTTATTTTCACCGGAGTCAAGATCCTTTACGGTGATTTCTTTTTTGTCGGAGTCAACGTTAGTTACTTCGTGTTTCATTTGAACGTTAGCACCTAAACCCTTTAATTCTTTTGGATCAGAGTAGAAGAGACCCTTAGGATCCTTGACTTCACCACCGAGATAAAGTGCAATTCCACATGAGAGAAATGAGATGTTGTCATTTTTTTCATAAACCGTTAAATCATAATCGGGATGTTCTTTTAAAATCTGCTTAACAGCAAAAGTTCCCGCATGAGTACAACCAACAACAATAATTTTCATGGTATGACCTCCTAAATCCAAAACTTAATGTATCAATTAGGGATAATCCTACCAGATAGTATTGTGAAATGCTAATCAATTGCCGTTTATTATTTATTTTTAATTATTTCTTAGCGGTAGCCTGCTCGTCCTCGTATTCCCGCGCTCTTTTGATCATGGTTTGATAGACCCGCGATACATCCCGGTCGGTTCCCCGCAGTTCGTACTCGGCGATTTCGGGAACGTCAAAACGTTCGGCGTATCTTCTGGCGGTGAGGCAAAATTGAATGTTAAAATTCCGGTTGCCACTGCCGACAATTCCCATGCAGTAATCAGCGTTGTGATCGTATGCTACGTACTCGCCCATGGTATTGGTCATGAGTTCTTTGACTCCATTGTCAATCCCGTTTCCTCCGTCTAGATAAGTTGGGACAAAAACGAAATAAGGTGACTTTTCGTCGGCAAAGTCACTTTGATCTGAGATTTCGGTGAGTTCAATGAGTGGTTGATCAGAATTTTTTTGGTGCTGGTCTTCAGCGTAGTCTTCTAGATTTTCGACAAAGTTTCGGGTGTTTCCAGCAATTGAGATGTATAAAATGCGAATTGTTTTAATGATAATAACCTCCTAAATACGAAAAATAATCACTATTAGTGTAACCTTTAACAGGTTTAAATGCACAAAATTTTCGGAGTTGATTGGAATCAAAAAGCGTCTGGAATTGATCATCCGGACGCTTTTAATTTATTTTCTTTTTTTGAAGATCCAAATTACGATTGAACTAATTATGAGAATGAGGATTCCAATGATACTAGCAACTGAGCCCAGGATTAATCCCGGAGTCTGATACCTTAGCCGAATCTGATGTTTGCCAGCTGGTAGGATCGCACCGACAAAACCGGTATTGACCCTTTGAGTTGGGGCTGGTTTTCCGTCCACAGTGAGTTTCCATCCTGGTGAATAGGGGATGGATGTAGTCAGAACGGATTTTTTCGGATTGGTACTGATTCCCTTGACTTCATCCCTTTTAACCCGTAGCTTCTGAAGGCGATTGCGTTGTAACTTGTGGATCCGCTGCTCGTATGAATTGCCGAACGGAACGGCGATCAAGCGGGCGTGTTTGAAGTTTAGTCGTGAGACACCGTCAAAGGTCAGTTTGATCTGACCCCGTCGTTTTGGAGAATAACCCAAGTTAATGAGAACGTTCTTTTTCTGAGCATAGTTAGAAAGATTATCCCGTCCATATTGAGAATATCCATTCTTCATTCCCTTGGTAGCGGCGTTAAACGAGTATTGATTGATAAATGGAGTATGAAGATTTTTCCTCATCTGGTTTAGTTTCATCATCCGGGTGTAGGGTTCGTTCTTAATGGCGTGTTGCCTTTCGACCATCGCGTTTTTGGCGTCGGTGGTGTAATCATGGCTTTTGATCCCATCTAGCTGTAAATAAAGTTCCGCGTTCTTAGTGCGATTAGGCTGTTTAAGCTTAAGGAAGTATGGAATGGGTTTACCAAGCACATCCTTGGTCATGACGTGTAGTCCGTCTGCGTTTTGCTTCTGAGTCTCAGTTTCTAGTTCGACGTTTTCATCAAGAATTTTTTGTGCCGTATCCGGTGACGTGTGGTTAATACTTGGTTCGCTGTACTCGACCCGTTTGGAATTGTTGGTAAAGGTGGTTAATTTATCAAAATTATCTAACGTTTTTTCGTAATCGGGTTTTACTTCGTAATCAAGCTGCTTTTGCTTATCGTTCAGTTTAGCTGCAGGAATCCCCCTTACGGGCTTAGTAACGTGAGCTCCACTAATCATTGACTGTTCGCGTTCCGTTGGTGAGAGAGCTTGATACTGCTTGTCTGATACCGTTTGTTCCTGCGTGTAAACCAGGGGAAGGGCGTTCTTATTTTGGAGGACAAGCGTTCCATCTGGTTCTTTGTCGTCAACGAGAGGATTATTGGCCGTAAACAACAGTGGTTTACGGTCTTTACCCTTAACCGTCTTGAAACCAAATGGTTGCGACTTATCTTGCTGACCGTTTCGAATGAAGAGGTACTTAACGCCCATGAGGTTATCTAACGTTGTCCGATAGTCGTTTTGGGCAACCGGTGCGTTGAAGGTCCTTTGGTTGTTTTGAACGGAACTTTCTAGTTGACCGATAGCCCCATTTTCCACCGTTAAGTATGATGAAATGTCATGTGTTCCAAATAACATGGGGATGTTGGTGTTGATGTTGGAGTAGTTTGATAAATTAACGTCGTTCCGACCAGCATAGTGGTAGCGATTGCCAAGTGCGGTTCGCTCACCCTTGAGGCGGGGTTCGACGTACTTGTTGGCACCATTGTAGAAGTTGTTAACGAAATTAGTGGCAACCTGCTTGTTAAGCATCCCCTTTGAAAAGCCGGAGACGTTGGGACTGTAGTACCCAACGCCAAGGGAGATCAAATTGACGACTAAAAGCCCGGTTACACTTCCCATGGTCAAGCGTTGATTCCAGTGAAAGAGCTGACTGCACAGAATTATGCCGACTAGTACTAACAGTAAAATAATTTCGCCGTAGTCATGCGCACTTAATTTCATAATAAATCCACGAGAAGCCCAGATGATTATGATCAATCCGATGGTAGCACCAATCATAATTTCAAGGTCCCGTTTTGAGAGGGTAGAAATGTGCTCGGCAAAAATGGTAGCCGCCAGTCCGATTGGCAATAGTCCAAGGCAGACCCATCGATTTGATGGGGTGGAAATGGCATTAAAAACCGCTCCAAAAGCGGGAATTAACGCTCCAATGAATACGACAATGAGGCCATAGTTTAGATAGCGATACTTTTTGAAATGAGAGAGCGTGTAAACAATTCCCAAAAAGCTGAGACCGCTAATGCTGATGATGAGCCAGAAACTAATGGTTAAATATCCGTTGCCGAGAATTTTACTTGGGATCGAGAGATAGTAGTAGAGGGGATAAAAGAGATAGCCGTTCGCGAAGTTTGAGGTGATTCTGGTCGATTTCATGGCAAAGAGTAGGGTTGGAACAAAGATGACCGCACTGATCAAGATTCCAGACAGAATGGCAGCTCCCATCTTGACGACTGATTTGACAAAGTGAAAGTCAGGATCTTTCCGGATGCTTAAATACCTGATAATGACGTAAATAATGCTGCCGAGTCCAATGATGTAGGCAAAGTAGAAGTTACTGAGAAAGGTAAGGGCTACCGCCAACATTAAGGGAAGCATTGAGTGATTGCGAATGATCCGTTCCACGCCGTAACAGATCAATGGAAAGAAAATCATCGGGAGAATAAAAAAAGGATGGTGCATCCCTGCATATAACGAATAGCCAGCAAACGTATAGGTGAGGGTGCCCAAAACCAGACTAATCTTTTTAAAGTTAAATTGGTGAGCAAATAGTAAAAAGGCTAGCCCGGCTACGTAGAGACGCAAGATCACCAGTAGTCCATATCCCAGCTCCAGTAAGTGATCGGGAAAGAGGACAATGAGATAGTTAAAAAAGTCTCCAACTACGTAGTATGAGAAGCTGGTTAGCTGATCGGCCCCCAGTCCAATGTTAAACGACCAGTTCGTAAAGCCATGGCTGGGATGAGCTAAGAATTCGCTCAGCATGTGCTTGAAGTTGATGAGGATGGGATAATGTTGGGCAATTCCGTCCATTCCCCAGATCAATGAATTGCCAGTCAGGTAAAAAGTCCAAACGTATGCCATGGTAATTACAAAAAAGATAAGACTATAAAAGAGCCATGCTGGGCATTTCTTTATTACTTTGTTCATGATGCAAATTTCCCCTATGTATTATTAAAGCCGAGGGGTTACCTCGGCTTTATTGGTGATAGATTAGTTATTTATCTTTTGAATCGTCCTCAGCGTCCGAATCATCGTCTTCTTCGCTGGGTTCGATCTTGTTGACTTCAAGCCAGTTAATGAAGGAGTTCTTGTAATCAAGCACCTTAAACTTAAAGCCATCGATCGTTACCACGTCGCCCACCTTAATGTGGGGATTTTGTTCGATGATAAAGCCAGCGATGGTGACAATATCAGAGTCGTCAAAGGCGGGCATTTCAACGTCAAAGTACTTTTCGAAGTCGTACGTGTTTAATTTCCCGTTGACTTGGAAAGTTCCATTAGGCTGTTTGAAGATGTATTCATTGACCTGTGGATCAATCTCATCACGGACGGTGCCAAATAACTCTTCGTAGATATCCTTGTCGGTAATCAAGCCGGAAGTTCCACCATATTCATCAATTACCACTACGATTGGTTGATGCATTTTGATCATTTGTTGAAGCACCATCGTAATGGGTGTGGTTTCGGGGGTCGTGCTGATCTTTCGCAGCAGTTTTCCAACCTTAACGTTGGAATCGACCTGTGACTGACGAACCAGATCGTAACTATATACGTAACCCAGAATATTATCTTTGTCGTTATCCTTAACTACCGGAATTCGACTGAATTTCTTCTGGATGTAGACGTTAATGGCATCTTGAACGGTATCGTTGATGTCAATGGTAACTAGTTGCGTTCGGTCAATCATGATGTCTCGAGCAACCTTATCGTTTAGTTCAAACGAACGTTGCATGTAGAGGTAGTCATTTCGTTCCAAGTCTCCGTTTTTCACGGCATCCTTGGAAAGGCTCAGAATTTCTGACTGCGAGAATGCCTCATCGTTTTCGTTTGCCACTGGAATTCCAAGTAACTTAACCACACCCGTAGCTGAGACGTTCAGTAACCAAACGAACGGGTAGAACAAGATGTGAAAGAAGTGGAGTGGACCAGAAATCACGTTCAACACTTTCAAGGGCATGTCAATACTAATGTTCTTTGGCACAATCTCAGTGAAGACCACTTCTAAGTAGGTAAGTAGTAAGACCCCGATAATCGCACCAACACTGTGGGCAGTAGCGGGGTTAACGTTGAAATCTTTTAATTCCATAACGGAAACTAAGATTCCAACGACAAATGATTCACCAATCCAACCAAGGATGATTCCAGCAAGCGATACCCCTACCTGAGTGGTAGAAAGGTATTCGTTCAGATTGGTAACCATCTTCATTTCACGGTTGATTTTCTTCTTCTTGCTAGCACTGATGTCCTCGTCATCGAGTCGTTCTTGTAATGCACTTGGCCTTGATTGAACCAATGAAAACTCACACGCGACAAAGAACGCGGCAAAGAAGAACGTTATTAAAATTATTATTAGATCAAGTATTATCTGACCGGTATCCAAAGTTCATTCCTCATTTCAAAATTTTAAACAGTAATTATATTATAACGTATTTATTCATTTTTTTAAGTATTTAAGATGAATAGCATAATCAATTGATTTTATCACAAAGAGGGACAAATGGAAAAATTATTCTGATTAATTAGTTTGGGTCCCTTCTTGCCGCCATTAATGAAGATTTTTAAATAAATGGTCCAAACGTTTCTTAATCGCACTTTTTTCACCCAAACATGAGCTAATTTCTTGTATAAACGGGGTCTCATCCGTAGTATAGAAGGTGCTAAGAGATTAGCAAATAAAAAATAAAAGAGGTTTTAGTTATGGCAAACGATGTAAGAAAAACAAATTACGATCCAATGGATGACTTTTTTGGCGACTTTGGTAAAAGTTTATTAAATTCAGTTGCCGGAAACAATAAAATGAAAACCGATGTTTTAGACCAAGATAATGATTATATTGTAAAAGCAGAACTACCCGGATTCAAGAAGAGCGATATCGACATTAGTTACGACAATGACACTTTAACTGTTCATGCAATTCATGACATTGATAAAGAAAACAAAGGTGACTACGGACGTATCTTAAGCAGAGAACGTTCATCAAGTGACGTTAATCGTTCATTCTATATTCCTGGCGTTGATGAAAAGAAAATCTCAGCTGACTATGATGGCGGTGTATTAACAATTACACTTCCAAAGTCACAAGATGAAGAGACTCAAAATCATCACGTTGAAATTGAATAATCAAATTTAAATCGAATTTTAGGAGACGACCCATTTGGATCGTCTCTTTTTTAACTCTTTTTAAAACTCTTTCATTAATGGTGCAAAATCGAATGCCTTCTTATACAATATTAATTAGATTAGAAATGAATTAATTAATATTGGAGGTGGAACTATGGCAGATGATCAGATTAATATCGATGACGTCAATCCCAGTGAGGGACTGACGACCGCTGAAGTAAAAAAGCAGGTTGACGACGGTTATAAAAACACGGAACCCAAGCCATTGACCAAATCAGTGAAACAGATTTTAGTTGAAAACGTGTTTACGTTATTTAACGTAATTAACGTGGTGCTAGGCATCCTGGTCTTTTACACCGGTAGCTATATCAACATGCTGTTCCTGGTGATTGCCATAGCTAACACCGCCATCGGAATCTTTCAGGAGATTCGGTCGAAGCGTCAAGTTGACAAAATGGCTTTACTGTCTCAAAGCAAAGTGAAAGTTAGACGAAATGGTGAAAATGAATTAATTCAACCCGATCAGATCGTGTTGGGTGACATCATTGAATTAGATCGCGGCGACCAGGTTCCCGTCGATGGCGTAATCAAAGAAACCAAAGGAATCGAAGTCGACGAGTCCCAGATTACTGGTGAATCCAGTCCGATTGAGAAAAATGACGGGAATCAGGTCACCTCCGGGAGTTTTTTGGTCAGTGGGAAAGCCTTTATGCTGGCCACCAAGGTTGGTGATGAGACCTTCGTCAACACGATTACCAATCAGGCTAAAACCGATAAAAGTAAGAACAGCGTCCTGATTTCATTAATCAAAAAAATCATTAAAATTTTGACGATTATTATTATTCCATTGGGAATTGCCCTCTTTGTCTCTCGTTTGATGCACGGGGTTAGCGTTAATAACGCCATTCTTGGAACCGTAGCTGCGATGATCGGGATGATCCCAGAGGGACTCGTTCTTTTAACCTCAGTGACGCTGGCCATTTCCGCTTATCATCTAGCTAAGAAGCGGGTGCTCGTTCAGGATTTATCTTCCATTGAGACGCTTGCCCGGGTCAACACCATTTGTTTGGACAAGACCGGGACAATTACCAGTGGTGAATTAAAGTTCAACAAGTTAATTAAGGAAGCTCCTCATTATGATGATCAACAGATCGCGGCCATTATGGGATCCCTTGTAAACGAGATTGATGATAATAACGAAACGGCGTCCGCCTTAAAGGATCACTTTCCGGATCATCCATACTCAGCAACCAAGATTGTGCCGTTCTCCTCCGCACGAAAGTGGAGTGGGGCCGAGTTAGATGACAAGGGTCAATACGTCTTTGGTGCCCCTCAATTTATTCTTAATTTAAACGATCAGCAACAAAAAGAAGTCCAACACTACGCGGAACAAGGCTTCCGGGTGATTGCTTTGGCCAAGGTTGATCAATTAGATGAAGACAGGATCTCAGGAAGTGAGCTAATTGCCCTGATTCTGATTACGGACGTGATTCGTCCCAACGCTTCTGATACGCTTCAGTACTTTTACAATCAGGGGGTGGACTTGAAGGTTATTTCCGGAGATGATCCGGTGACGGTCTCAAGTATTGCCAAACGGGTTGGAATTCGAAACTATTCTGACTACGTAGACATGACCACCATTGGTGACGATGCCAACTATCAGGATCTGGTTAAGAAGTACGTGGTCTTTGGTCGGGTTAAGCCCGATCAAAAACAGCGTCTTATTAAGGCGTTGCAGGAAAATGGACGGACGGTTGCCATGACTGGTGATGGGGTCAACGATCTGTTGGCCTTAAAACAGTCTGACTGTGGCATTGCGATGGCCTCTGGCTCTGAGAGTGTTAAAAGTATTGCCGACTTTGTCATTATCGATTCCAACTTTGATGCCCTCATTAAGGTCCTAAACGAGGGACGTAGGGTCATCAACAACATTGACAGCATTGCCTGCCTGTACCTGATCAAAACCATGTTCTCGGTTATGTTAAGCGTGATTTTCCTGTTTTTTGCCAGGAACTATCCGTTTCAGCCAATTCAACTGACACCAATTAACGATTTAATGGTAGGAATTCCATCGTTCTTACTAGCGCTCGAACCAAACTATCGGGCTCTCAAGGACAAATTTGTTTCTAACATTTATGAGATTTCTTTGCCAGCTGCATTGAGTGTTGTGTTTTACATCCTGGTGATCGGGGTGATTGGCGACATCCTCGGACTCTATACTTCGATTACGTCATCCTTAAGTGTTTTGATCACGGGAGTCATTTGTTGGCTAGCACTCATAATGGTTTGTCGGCCATTTAACCGTTACAAACTGCTCATCGTGATTTTAAGTATGACGTTGTTCTTGTCGGTCTTCATCTTCTTGGGTAAAATCTTTTCACTGGTCACGATCTTTACCTGGTCAGTGGGAGGAATTGGACTCCTTTTGGCACTTACAACGGACTTTTCGTTTGTAGGAATTCAGAAATGTGTCAATCTCATTCGGCACCAATTTTTCAATAAATAATTATTAAAACAGGTAATCCTTACTGAGGATTACCTGTTTTTTAACGCCTGCTAGTGTATTTCGTAACAATGGCATCTTTAAACTCAATTACTTACTTTTTAAGAGTTAGACCACCGCCAGAATAATAAGTGAAAAAAATAACAACGAACCATTGCTTTTTAAAAAAGATGATGATAACATATTAAATGTGAAAGAAATAACAAGAAAATGTTGGAGGCTGGAAATATGACAGATGCAAAGCAACAACCCAATGTTGACGAGATCGAAAAGAATATTGATGCAAAAGTTCAAAAAGCTCGCATTGCCGTAGACGAGATGAGTAACTTCGACCAAGATAAGGTTGATAAGATTACTCACGCTATGGTTCTTGCAGGTGTAAACGCCCACCAAAAGCTTGCCAAAATGGCGTACGAAGAAACTGGACGTGGAGTTGAAGAAGACAAGGCCATCAAGAACTTGTTCGCAACTGAAGAAATTTGGCACGACATTCGTAATGATAAGACCGTTGGAATCATCTCAGAAGATTCTGAAAATGACTTGATTAAAGTTGCTGAGCCCCTTGGTGTGATCGCTGGAATTACACCAGTTACCAACCCAACCTCAACGACTTTATTTAAAGCAATCATTTCAATGAAGACTAGAAACGCCATCATCTTTAGTTTGCATCCCCAAGCCCTTCAATCCTCAATTGAAGCCGCACGGATTGTAAGAGATGCTGCCGTTAAGGCTGGTGCTCCTAAGGATGCCATTCAATGGATCGAAAAGCCAAGTCGTGAAGCTACGAACGCTTTAATCCAAAATCCTGGAGTTGATATTACCCTTGCTACTGGTGGTCCTGGACTTGTTAAGGCCGCTTACTCAGCCGGAAAGCCAGCTTTAGGTGTTGGTCCTGGTAATGGTCCTGTCTACGTTGAAAAGACCGCTAACATTCCCCGAGCCGTTAATGACATTGTGTTATCAAAAACCTTTGATAACGGGATGATCTGTGCCACTGAGAACAGTGCTGTTATTGACGCTGACATCTACAAGGATGTAAAGGAACAACTTGAATTAAACCGTGTTTACTTTGTTCCCGAAAACGAAAAACAAAAGTTAACAGACGCCATGTTTGATAGCAAACGTCTTAGTGTAAAGGGTCCAATTGCTGGTGCCACCGCGCAACAAATCGCTGACATGGCCAAGATTAAGATTCCAAAGGACACTCAGGTTTTAGCCGTTGAAATGACCGGGATTGGTCCCAAGTACCCAATGTCTGGTGAAAAGTTGTCACCAGTGCTCTCAGTTTACAAATCAAAGGACCACAAAGATGCCTTCAGAATTTGTGCTGAATTATTGAACTACGGTGGTTTAGGCCATACTGCAGCCATTCAGACTTCAGATGACCAACTGGCAGTTGACTTTGGGGTAGCCGTTAAGGCTTCTCGTGTCATCGTTAACTCCCCAGCTGGACTTGCTGGAGTTGGTAACTTGTACAACAACATGACTCCATCGCTTACTCTTGGAACTGGATCATGGGGTAAAAACTCAATTTCCCATAACGTTACTGATTATGACTTGTTGAACATTAAAACTATCGCAAAGAGAAGAAATAATATGCAATGGATTAAATTACCTCGAATTTACTTCGAAAAGAACTCAGTTCGTTACTTACACGATATGCCAGGTATCAAGAAGGCCTTCATCGTTACCAGTCCTTCCATGGTTAAATATCATTACGTTGATAAGGTCTTAGATGAATTGAACCGTAGACAAGATGACGTTCAATACTACATCTTTGATGATATCCATGGTGAACCAACGACCGACATGGTAAATGCGGGTGTTACTCAAATGAACGCTTTCAAACCTGATACCATCATTGCCTTAGGTGGGGGATCACCACTTGATGCCGCTAAGATGATGTGGTTGATTTACGAAAACCCTGAAACTGATTTCTTCGGCGCAAAGCAGAAGTTCTTGGATATCAGAAAGCGGGCTTACCGTTACAACAAACCCGAAAAATCACAAATGGTTGCCATTCCAAGTACCTCTGGAACTGGTTCAGAAGTAACTCCATTCTCAGTTATTACTGATTCGAAGTTGCACGTGAAATACCCACTTGCTGATTACGCTTTGACACCAGATGTTGCCATTGTTGATCCACAATTTGTTACGACGGTTCCAAAGGGTACCATTGCCGCTTCAGGTCTTGATGCCTTGACTCATGCCATTGAGTCATACGTATCAACCATGGCCTCTGACTACACTCGTCCATTGTCACTACAAGCAATCAAGATGATTTTTGATAACCTGACTGACTCATACAATGGCAACATGGAAGCCAGAGACAAGATGCACACGGCTTCTACTATTGCCGGAATGGCATTTGCGAACGCCTTCCTGGGAATTACCCACTCAATTGCTCATAAAATTGGGGGTCAATTCGGGATCACCCACGGACTTGCCATCGCCATTACTTTGCCACATGTTATCAGATACAACTTCAAGAAGCCTAAGAAGATCGCTACATGGCCTAAGTACGAATCATTTAGAGCTGATGACGACTACGCTACCATCGCAAGATATTTGGGTCTCCCAGGTAACTCCAATGAAGAATTAAAGGAAGCCTTGGTTCATCGCTTCATCGAATTAGCTCACTCCGTTGGGGTTGAGTTAGATCTGAAGTCCCAAGGGGTAAGTAAGGCAGAGCTTGAAGCCGCTGCTGACCACCTTGCTGAACTGGCATACTCTGATCAATGTACAACTGCTAACCCGAAGGAACCACTAATCGCAGACCTCAAGAAGATGATTCTTGATGAATACGAAGGGGTTGGAGTTGAGACACAAACTGACAAAGAAGTTTAACTAACAAGTTACATTCAAGTTACATTAAAGAAAGAAAAAGTAGGAATTCCAAATGGAATTCCTACTTTTTTTGTGTGATCGATTTCGTTAAGACGTTAATGAGTTCTTTTTCTTTCGGTGATAGGACGTGGCTCTTTCGATACGCCATGGAAACGTAAAATGGGGGTAAACTGTCATCGTTAATCGGGATTGAGATGAGGGGATCGGTTGACTTAATGGCATTACTGACCAGAAAGGTGATTCCCACGTTTTCGGAGACTAACTGCTTAGCCAACTCAATATCCGAGGTGTGGTACTTGATGTTGGGATGAATGGAGTGAAGTTCACACATGTCAGAAAAAACCTTGGTATGAACAAAATCGTCGGATAAACCGACGAATTCTTCATTCTTTAAATCTGCAAAACGAACTGACTTCATTCCGGCCAGGTGTGATTTGGGATTAACTACAATTTTAAAGGTATCAGATGTCAGGATTCTGGAGCTGATCTCACTACTTTCAAGGGGCGCACTTGAACCAAGCAGGGCCAAATCAATGTGGCCGTCTTTTAGCTCACTTAATAGTTTCTGAGAACCACTTTCAGAATTGTCCATGTCATTTAGGATGCCGAGGGAAAGTAATTCGCTGGCCGATTTGGGGAAATAGTAGTTGCCAATGATTGGTGGTAATCCGAAGCGAATCACATGGTCGTTGGCACTGCCCATCTCCTGCTCGATTTCGTTGACCTGGTCGGAAATGATCTTGACGTGTTCCTCTAGTCTTAGCCCGGCATTGGTTAACTTGACGTTGTGGTGGGACTGGTTACGGTTAACCAGTTCGACGTTAAAGTTATTTTCGAGCCGCTTGATTGCCATGGTAACGGTTGGCTGCTTCACGTCATAGTATTGCGAAACGTCGGTGTAGTTTTTGAGCTCTGCTAACTTGTTAAAGTACATTAAATCTTTTAGCTTCATATATTATCCTCATATAAATTAAATTTATGAATAATTGGCGTTTGACTATATTTTTAAGCATGACTTAATATTTAAAAGAATCAATTAAGAATCATTTTACTACAAAAAGGAGTCTTAAAATATGGTTAAAGGTGAAGAAATATTGAATAATCCCTTTATCAATAAGGGAACCGCATTTACTGAAGACGAACGAAAAACATTAGGACTAGTGGGGATGCTTCCCCCAAACGTTCAAACCCTAGACGAACAGGTTGAAAATGTTTATGACGAATACCAACACAAAAGTAGTAATCTCGACAAACGAGTCTACTTAATGAGTATTTTTAATGAAAATCGGGTTTTATTCTACGCTACGTTTGCTAAACACGTAACGGAATTCATGCCCGTTGTCTATGATCCAACGATTGCGGATTCAATCGAAAACTACTCACGATTGTATGTTAATCCACAAAACGCAGCCTTCTTATCAATCGATCACGATGATCCAGAGACCATCCGTGAAAGCTTGAAGAACACCGCTGCCGGACGCAACATCAAGTTGATTGTTGTAACCGATGGTGAGGGGATCCTCGGAATCGGTGATTGGGGTACTCAAGGAATTGACATCCCCGTTGGAAAGTTAATGGTTTACAGTGCCGCTGCTGGTATTGACCCATCAGAAGTTCTCCCAGTTGTTATGGACGTTGGAACTACTAACAAGAGTTTGTTAGACAATCCACTCTACCTTGGTAATCACCAAGACCGTGACTACGGTCAAAAGTACTACGACTTCGTTGACAAATTTGTTAAGGAAGCAGAAGACTTGTTCCCAAACTTGTATCTCCACTTTGAGGACTTTGGTCGAGCTAACGCTTCTAACATTCTGGATAAGTACAAGGATGACTACTTAGTCTTTAATGATGACATTCAGGGAACTGGAATCATCGTGCTTGCTGGTGTTCTTGGTGGACTCAAGATCTCCGGTGAAAAGATGACCGATCAGAAGTACCTGTGCTTCGGAGCTGGAACCGCTGGAGTTGGAATTGCTCAAAGAGTCTGTGAAGAAATGGTTCAAGCTGGTTTATCCGAAGAAGACGCTAAGAAACATTTCTACATGGTTGATAAGCAGGGTCTCTTGTTTGATGACATGAGCGACTTAACCCCTGGCCAAAAGGAATTTGCACGGAGTCGTTCTGAATTTGATAACTCAGAAGACCTTACTGACTTACTTTCAATCGTAAGGGCCGTTCATCCATCAATTATGGTAGGAACTTCTACTCAACACGGGGCCTTCACTGAAGACGTCATTAAAGAAATGGCCGCTCACACGGAACGTCCAATTATCATGCCAATCTCTAACCCAACTAAATTAGCTGAAGCAACTGCCCCAGATCTAATCAAGTGGACCGATGGTCGTGCTTTAGTTGCTACTGGTGTCCCAAGTGCTCCCGTTGAATACAACGGTGTGAAGTACGAAATCGGACAGGCCAATAACGCTCTGGTATATCCAGGAATTGGATTAGGTGCCATCGCCGCTACCGCAACTAAGTTGAATGACGACATGATTAGTGCCGCTGCTCATTCACTTGGTGGCATTGTGGACTCAAGGGTTCCCGGTGCTGCAATCTTGCCTCCAGTGGATCAATTAACTGAATTCTCTGAGACAGTGGCCATTGCCGTTGCTCAAAGTGCGGTTGATCAAGGCATTACTAGAGAAAAGATTTCTGACGTTAAGTCGGCGGTTGAAGACGAAAAATGGTATCCAGTATACCCAGATTTAACTAATTTAAACAAATAATTGGAGGAATGTTACATTGGCAGCGTTTATTACTTCACTAGAAAGTGTCGCTGAGATTGTCATTGTCATTGCGCTTGGTTATTTCCTGAGAAAGTCGGGTAAGTTTGCCGATAGTTTCAAGGGTAATATCTCATTCTTAATCATGAATGTGGCTTTGCCAATTTCAATTTTCGTATCAGTATTAGATAATTTGACCCGCGGAAAGTTGGTGGGTCTGGCAGGTGGATTGCTTTATACCCTAATCAGTTTTGCTTTAGGTTATATTGTCGCCATCGCCCTTGTGTACATCTTAAAGATCAGAAAAGGTCGTCGTGGGACCTTCATTAACATGGCGGTAAACGCCAACACCATCTTCATTGGTTTACCATTGAACATGGCACTGTTTGGGACTTCTGGAATGACTTACTTCCTGATTTACTATGTGATGAACACCATCTCAACTTGGGCCATTGGAATCTTCTTCATTTCTGGAGACGATCCAACTAAGGAAAAGGGTTCAAGTAAGGGCAGCTTTAACTGGAAGAAATTACTTCCAGCACCCCTCATTGGTTTCTTGATCGCATTAGCTTGGATCCTAATTGTGAACGTTAAGTTACCAATGTGGATCGATAAGACCTGTAACATGATTGGTGGGCTAGTAACCCCATTGTCACTGATTTACATTGGAATTATTTTAGCCGATGCTGGTCTTTCATCAATTCACTTTGATAAGGACTCCATCGCCGCTTTGATTGCCCGTTTCGTAATTGCTCCGGCCATTATGATCGGAACCTTGTTGGTCTTCATGCACACTGGTGCTGGAATTCCTAACATCGAATTTGGAACCTTGGTAATTCAATCCGCAACTCCAGGTCTTGCTGTTCTTCCAATCTTGGTTAGCCAGTCCCACGGCGACGTGGATTACGCAACCAACTTGGTTGTAACCAGTACGATCTTGTTCGTGATTGTGGTACCAATCTTGATGGCAATCATCAACTTCATTGTATAGATTATAATTAAGAAGCCATATGAGTTATGGCTTCTTTTTATTTAGGGAAAAACGCGGCTTGGTTTTGAAAGTGTTAACGTAGAACTATGTACAACTTAATTTATTAATTAATTGGAGGGGTTAAACAGTGACCGCATTTATTGCCTCACTAGAGAGTGTCGCTGAGATTGTTATTATTATTGCTTTAGGGTATTTCATTCGTCGTTCTGGAAAGATGACGGATGGTTTTAAGGGGAACGTTTCGTTTCTAATTATGAACATCGCGTTGCCAGTCTCGATTTTTATCTCGGTCTTAGATAATTTAAACCGGGGAAAATTGGTCGGATTAGCCGGTGGACTTCTGTACACGTTAATTAGTTTTACTTTGGGATACCTTATCGCCATTTTGTTAGTGTTTGTTTTGAGAATCAAAAAGGGTCGTCGAGGAGCTTTTATTAACATGTCGGTGAACGCCAACACGATCTTCATGGGATTACCACTGAACATTGCCTTGTTTGGTAATTCTGGGATGACCTATTTTCTGGTTTACTATGTGATGAATACCGTCTCAACCTGGGCGATTGGGATCTTCTTCATTTCTGGAGATGACCCAACTAAACAAAAGGGTGACAGTAAGAAGAAACTTAGTTTGAAACAAATTCTTCCACCACCACTGATCGGATTTATCCTCGGATTGGCTTGGATCGTAATTATTAACGTGAAACTACCGATGTGGATCGATAAGACCTGTAACATGATCGGTGGACTTGTGACGCCCTTGGCATTAATTTACATTGGAATCATTCTAGCTGATGCGGGCCTTTCCTCAATTCATTTTGATAAAGATACAATTGCTGGATTAGTAGGAAGATTTGTGATTGCGCCGGCCATTATGATCGGAACGTTACTGGTCTTTATGCATTCAGGAATTTCGGTAACGTATCCAGAGTTTGGAACCTTGGTTATTCAGTCCGCTACTCCTGAATTGGCTGTTCTACCAATTCTGGTTAGTCAGGCGCATGGCGACGTGGATTACGCCACCAATCTGGTGGTAACCAGTACCGTGTTGTTTGTGGTAGTAGTTCCAATCTTAATGGAAGTCATTAATTTTATCGTATAATTGGTTAGAAGCTTAAATGGCTTCTTTTTTGTTTGAAAGTAATATGGTAAGTTATTTTGTGGGAGTGAGATAATTGAACGATAAAATTGCGAAAGTCAAAGCATATGCGAAAGAAAACATGAGCAAGGATCGGAGTGGCCACGGTTTTGACCATATTCAGCGGGTGGCTAATATGGTGCTTCAACTGATGGGAACTGAATCTGCTAACGGTGAGATTGCACTGACGGCGGCGTACTTGCACGATGTTTTTGACGATAAAATTGTATCTGATCCGAATGCTAAGCGTGACGAGGTGAAGGCGAAGCTGACGGAGTTTGGCTTTGATCAGGATGAAATTAACCAGGTGATGGATATCATCAATCACATGTCATTTAGTGACAACATTGAACACAAGCAGTCCTTATCAAAGGAAGGGCAAATTGTTCAGGACGCCGATCGACTAGATGCCATCGGTGCCATTGGGATTGCGCGGGCATTTCAGTATGGTGGTGCTCATCGACGGACCATTTACGATCCCAACATCAAGCCCCGTGATTTAACCACTAAAGCAGCCTATCGCAACGCAGTTGATGACACCACCATCAATCATTTTTACGAAAAACTGTTCAAGATTGCATCCGATCTGAATACTGATGCCGCTAAACAAATTGGAAAGAAAAGAACCCAGTACATGCGGGATTTCGTAACGGAATTCAAGCAGGAATGGGATCAATAAAAAAACGTCGATACGATCGTATCGACGTTTTAGTTTATTCAGTTATATCGGCAAAGTGACCGTGCACTAATTGGGCCATGGCCTCTGCATTAACCTTTACTGACCGACCAATTTGACCAGAAGAGACAATGATCTCACCCTGTTTTTGGGCTTCTTGATCGATGTAAATGGGATAACCCTTTTGTTCATAGATTCCAATTGGGGTGTTAGCTCCATGTTCGTATCCAGTTGTGTTAACGAGGTTTTTTAACGGAACCATGCCGACTTTTTTATTTCCTGAAGCTTTCGCCAACTTTTTGTAGCTTAAGCGTTCATCGAGTGGAACGACCCCGATCACAGGACCCGTCGTTTTGCCGGTTAGGGCGAGGGTTTTGTAAATTAAGTGTTGGTCCACATCGGCCTCATCGGTGGTAATTTGCTGGACGTCACCTTCTGCGTGGGTGGCAAAAATCATCTGTTGAAACGGAATGTTGTGCTTTTCTAGGATTTGTTCGACTAGTGTTTTATGAACTTGGTTCTTCTTTTTCTTTGCCAAACTGCTCACCTCTCGGAGATATTTTATCATATTACTAAAATCTAAGTAAAAATTTTATTTACTTTTAATTCTTATTTATGTATAATCAACGTGAAGGGAGATGCAAAGGAAAATGAGTGAAAAAGACGAGAAACAAGAACCAAAGAAAAAGCATGCTCTAATCGAGTATGCGAACGGTAAATCCCTTCAAGAGATTAACGGAACCGTTAAAGTTCCAGAAGGAATGGGATTTTGGAAAACATTATTCATGTATTCAGGCCCCGGAGCGTTAGTTGCAGTGGGGTACATGGATCCCGGAAATTGGTCCACTTCAATTACTGGTGGTCAGAATTTCGGATACTTGCTGATGTCAATTATCTTGATTTCAAGTTTGATCGCGATGTTACTTCAATACATGGCGGCTAAACTTGGTATCGTGACACAAATGGATTTAGCGCAAGCCATTCGAGCAAGAACGAGTAAGACGTTAGGAATCGTCCTTTGGATCACCACTGAGTTGGCGATCATGGCGACCGATATTGCGGAAGTTATTGGTGCGGCGATTGCGTTGTACCTGTTGTTCCATATTCCATTGTTGATTGCCGTTTTGATCACCGTGTTGGATGTTTTGGTACTATTACTTCTAACTAGTATCGGTTTTAGAAAGATTGAGGCCATTGTTGTCTGTTTGATTTGTGTTATCTTCTTGGTATTTGCCTACGAAGTTGCTCTATCAAACCCAAGATGGTCACAGGTCTTCTTGAACTTGGTACCAAACATTAAAACGGTTGAAACTCATCCATACGTTGGAGGTCAGACGCCATTGAGTGGTGCCTTAGGTATCATTGGTGCGACCGTTATGCCACATAATCTGTACTTGCATTCAGCAATTTCACAGACTCGTGACACCGACAATAATGATGAAGATTCAGTTGCACGTTCAGTTAAGTTTTCGGCTTGGGATTCAAACATCCAGTTATCAATGGCATTCTTCGTTAACGCTTTGCTATTGATCATGGGGGTTGCAGTCTTCAAGTCAGGTGCCGTTAAAGATCCATCATTCTTCGGTTTGTTCGATGCTTTAAAGAATCCTCAATTCATGACGAACCCGTTGTTAGCAAGTGTTGCTAAGACTGGGGTTCTATCAATTCTGTTTGCCGTTGCATTGCTTGCTTCTGGTCAAAACTCTACCATTACTGGTACCTTAACTGGTCAGGTTGTTATGGAAGGCTTTATTCACATGAGAATGCCTTTATGGGCCCGTCGTTTGGTAACCCGTGTCATTTCAATTATCCCAGTTGTTATCTGTGTGCTTTTGAGTAGTGGAAAGCCAGCGGTTCAGGAACATGAGGCGCTCAATACGCTGATGAATAACTCGCAGGTCTTTCTGGCCTTTGCCCTACCATTCTCAATGCTGCCACTTCTAATCTTCACTGACAGCAAGTTTGAGATGCGTGGGAAACGATTCGTAAACTCACTTTGGGTTAAGGTTGCTGGTTGGGCATCCGTTATCGCACTGACTTTCTTGAACCTCTATGGTTTACCAAGTCAGATTGTCAGCTTCTTCGGCGATAATCCAACTCCAGCTCAGACTGATATGGGGAACGGAATCGCATACATTCTGATTGTTCTTGTTTTGGCCTTGCTTGCCTGGGTAATGTGGGATCTTTACAAGAGTAATAAGCGTTTCATGAGAGAACATGAAAACGCCGAAAAGGAAATTGATCAGTACGAATAATTAATTTCAATAATAGAACTTCGATGTTGTCGAGGCTCTATTTTTTTGTCAAAATGAACTAGTATCTTAGTATGGTAGAATGTTAAGTAGGAAACGTCCGGTAAGGAGTATTTGAATTACTGATCTAGTTTATAAACGTGTAATGGATGATTTAAAAAAGAAGATTGAATCCAATTACTTCAATCAGAACCGCTTGCCAGACGAGCGAACTTTAAGTGCTAAGTATCATGTTAGTCGGAGTTCCGTGAAACAGGCTCTGAGCATTCTAGCCGAGCAGGGAATTATTTTTAAAAAACGGGGGTCGGGAACTTTCATCAATCCTCTGTATTTGAAGAATAAATCCATTTTTAGTTATGAGGGTTCGAACCTGGGGATTACCAACAACCTGAAGACGGAGGGCTATGACCCTAAGATTGATCTCTTAGAGTTTAAAGTCGTTTCACCAACTGCTGAAATTGCGGAGGACCTATTCTTAAATCCCGGAGATCAGGTGTATGAGATTAAGCGCCTGCGGTCGGTTGACTCCACACCAATCATTATTGAGTCTGGCTACATCCCGGTAAAGGTAGCTCCGAAGATGAATGAGCGGGTAGTGAGTGGTTCGATTTTTAACTATTTAGAGGAGAAACTTAACAAAACGGGAACGAAATCATACATGTCAATTGAGGCCCAACCCTCGACCACAGAAGACCAGAGACTCTTAGGGTTAAAACCAACTGAGCCAGTGGTGATCATGGGTGGAATCTTCTTTCTTGATGATGGAACACCGTTTGAGATTTCGAACATGCGGATTCATTACAAGTACTTTAATTACAATACGTTTGTGGATTTAAACAATTAAATGATGGTCATTCCTAATTTTTTTGAAATTCGCAAAAGTGATATAATAAAGTTGTTGTAGTCACGTACATTAGTTGAATTTTAATGTACATAAAGATTTAAAAGAGTGCCAATGTTGGCAAAAAAGGAAGTATTATGATGGCAAAAAAGGACGTTAGAGTTAGATATGCACCAAGCCCAACTGGTTTTTTACACATTGGAAATGCACAATCGGCTTTATTTAATTATTTGTTTGCAAAACACTTCGGTGGAACGATGGTTCTTCGAATTGAAGATACTGATTTAAAGCGAAACGTTGCCAGTGGTGAAAAGAGTCAGATGGACAACTTACGGTGGTTAGGAATTGATTGGGATGAAGGTCCTGATAAGCCCAACCCTAAGTATGCCCCATATCATCAGACCGAACGAAGAGACCTGTATGATAAGTACATTACTGAACTCATGGATAAGGGCCTCGCATACAAAGATTTTGCTACCGAAGATGAACTAAAAGAAATGCGTGATAAGCAGCGCGCTAATAAGGAAGCTCCTCATTATGATGGTCGTTGGTATGGTGCTTCGGAAGCAGATATCAAGGCTGCTGAAGACAAGGGGTTACCATACACAATTCGTTTGCACCTTCCAAAGGATCACACCTACGAATGGGATGACATTGTAAGAGGCAAAGTTGAATTTAACTCTGATAATTTAGGTGGCGATTTCATCATTCAAAAGAGTGATGGACTTCCAACTTATAACTTTGCCGTAGTTGTCGATGATCATTTGATGGACATTACCGATGTTTTAAGGGGTGACGACCACATTGCTAACACGCCAAAACAAATGGCCGTTTATGATGCTTTAGGTTGGAAACACCCTAACTTTGGTCACATCTCGTTGATTTACAATCCCAAGACTGGTAAGAAACTAAGTAAGCGAGATAAGGATACCCTTCAGTTTATTAGCGAATATAAGCGCGAAGGATATCTACGCGAAGCCATCTTTAACTTTATTGCCTTCTTGGGTTGGTCTCCAGTTGGTGAAAAAGAAATCTTCACCAAGGATGAACTGATCAAAGCCTATGACCCTAAACGGATGTCAAAGTCACCAGCATTCTTTGACCAGCACAAGCTCGACTGGATTAACTCACAATACATTAAGAGCATGTCGTCAAGTGAGATTGCTGATCGCGTGGTTGAACTAGTTGAAGAGGGTCAGACCCCAATTGCCAAAAAGATTCAGGAAGATGATATTCCGAACCTCCATGACTACGCTGAACATGTCATTGATATTTATAAGCACAGTGTGTTCAAGTTGACTGAGATCATGGAATACGTAGACTTCTATTACAACATCCTGGGCCAGGACATTGACTACTCAAAACTAAATGATTTTTCTCACGAAGATTTGGAAAAATTATTTAACGCTTTGGAAGACAAGATTCATGAAGCCAGTGAAAATGGTCAAAATAAGGGACTGGATTATGGTCCGATTGTAAACGAAGTTGGCAAAGAAACTGGGATGAAGGGTAAGAAACTTTACTTCCCATTAAATGTCATCTTTACAGGTGATACTTCAGCTCCTCAAGTTGCCCAAATTATGGGGCTGTTTTCACCATCAGTTATTAGTGCATTAATTAATAAAGCACTTCGTGGAATTGAATAAAATATTTTCAGCCTTCAATTGCAAAAATGAGGGCTTTTTTCTTGCAAAAAAAGGCTTGAAATTGGGGGTTTTAGGGGCCTCAAAATTGGTTCGTATCAATTGTCGAATTGGTTGACATTTCACCAAAAGTCTTTATCATAGTTGTTGTAGGTAAGCCAATAAGTTTGGCGCTTTCAAAAACAGATTAGATTCAGTTCGTTTTCGAGCTGACGATTATTTAAAAGGAGTGTTATAGCATGGCAGTAGATTATGATTCCAAATCATATTTTGAAAAAATGCAACAATACTGGAATACTGCAAATTACTTGTCAGTAGGTCAGCTATTTTTACGTGCTAATCCTTTGCTTAAGAAGCCTTTGACTTCTAAAGATGTAAAGGTTAAGCCAATTGGACATTGGGGAACAATTGCCTCACAAAACTTTGTTTACACCCATTTGAACCGTGTCATTAACAAGTACGACCTCAATATGTTCTATATTGAAGGTTCCGGTCACGGTGGCCAAGTTATGGTTTCTAATTCATACATGGATGGAAGCTACTCAGAAATCTATCCAAAAATTTCTCAAGATGAAGCCGGAATGGCTCGACTATTCAAGCAATTCTCATTCCCTGGTGGAATTGCATCACATGCTGCACCTGAAACTCCAGGTTCCATTCATGAAGGTGGAGAATTAGGTTACTCACTTTCACATGGTGTTGGTGCAATCTTTGATAATCCTGATGTTATCGCTGCCGTTGAAATCGGTGACGGTGAATCAGAAACTGGTCCTTTGGCTGGTTCATGGATGTCAAGTAAGTTCATCAACCCTGTTACTGATGGTGCTGTTTTACCAATCATTAACTTAAACGGATACAAAATTGCTAACCCAACTGTCTTAGCTCGTATGACTGACGAAGACATTACTAAGTACTTTGAAGGTATGGGCTGGAAGCCTCGTTTCGTTGAAACCAACATGCCTTACGGTACTGACCAAATGGAAACTCACGAAAAGCTTGCTAAAGTTATGGATGCTTCAATTGAAGAAATTAAAGCAATTCAAAAGAACGCTCGTGAGAACCAAACTGCAGAAACTGCTACAGAACCAAAATGGCCAATGATCATCTTCCGTTCACCTAAGGGCTGGACTGGTCCTAAGAAGAACGCTGAAGGCCTTCCAATTGAAGGATCATTCAGAGCTCACCAAGTTCCAATTCCACTATCAGCAAACGACATGGGTACTGCTGATGAATTCGTAGAATGGATGAAGAGTTACAAACCTGAAGAATCATTTGATGAAAATGGTACTTTAAAGCCATACCTTAGAGAGTTAGCTCCTAAGGGTGACAAACGGATGTCAACCAACCCAATCACTAACGGTGGTATCGACCCTAAGCCATTAGACTTACCTGACTACCGTGATTACGCTCTTGACATCAAGACTCCAGGTGCTACTGAAAACGAAGACATGGTTGTTTGGTCAGAATGGCTACGTGATGTTACTAAGAGAAATCCTAATAACTTCCGTGGATTCGGTCCTGATGAAACATGGTCTAACAGATTATGGCACCTCTTCGATGTTACTCGTCGTCAATGGATGCCAAACATCAACCCACCATATGATGAGTACATGGCTCACTATGGCCGTTTGATTGATTCACAATTATCAGAACACCAAGATGAAGGTTGGCTTGAAGGATACACCCTTACTGGTCGTCATGGATTCTTCGCAACTTACGAAGCCTTCGGTCGAGTTGTAGATTCAATGCTTACTCAATACTTCAAGTGGTTGAGAAAAGCTTCTGAACTCGAATGGAGAAACAAGTACCCTGCATTGAACTTCATCGATTCCTCAACTGTATTCCAACAAGATCACAATGGTTACACTCACCAAGATCCAGGTATGATTACCCACTTGTCTGAGAAGAAACCTGAGTTCATCCGTGAATACTTCCCAGCTGATGCAAACACATTATTGGCTGTAGGTAACGAAGCATTTGATAGTTATGAAAGAATTAACTTGATCACTACTTCAAAGCACCCACGTCCACAATGGTTTAACATTGACGAAGCTTCAAACCTTGCTAAGAATGGTCTCGGTTACATTGACTGGGCTTCAACTGACAATGGTGAAGAACCTGATGTTGTTATGGCATCTGCTGGTGTTGAATCAACTCTTGAAACTCTTGCCGCAATTTCAATCTTGCACAAGCGTTTCCCTGAAATGAAGATTCGTTACATCAACGTTGTTGATTTGCTTAAGTTACGTAACCCTGAACTAGACCCTCGTGGTATTAGCGACAAGGAATTCGATCAACTCTTTACTAAAGACAAACCAGTTGTATTCGCATTCCACGGTTTCGAAGACATTATCAGAACTATCTTCTTCGATCGTCACAACAAGAACGTTCACGTTCATGGATACCGTGAAAATGGTGACATTACTACACCATTTGACATGCGTGTCTTGAACCAATTAGATAGATTCAACCTGTCTAAGGAAGTTGTTTCTGATATTCCAGAATATGCCCTTAAGGGTACTGGATTTATCCAAGACATGAACAACATGCTGGACAAGCACGACCACTACATCAGAGAGTATGGTACTGACTTGCCAGAAGTTGAAAACTGGAAATGGGAACCACTTAGAAAACCAGCTAAAAAATAATTAATTGAACTAATTAATTAGAAAGAGCGAACTCTTATGAGTTCGCTCTTTTTGTTTACATATTAAATTTAGGTGGCAGTGGGGCAGAAACCGCTAAAGGCTGATAATAAAATGGTGTTAGCATTTTGATTTTCCAAGAATGAAGAAGCATTGGATGACCAGGCTGAGCGTTTGGATCGTACAGGGGATCGTTAATGATTGGATGTCCAATGGATGCCAGGTGCACCCGAATCTGGTGCGTTCGTCCGGTCTGTAGTTGGAGGGAAACTAGGGTAGAGGTCGTTCCACTTTGAACTACACGATAGTTGGTAAGGGCAGACTGGGCGTGAACTCCATTAATTTTCCGTTTACGCCGATCATTAGGATCGCGTCCAATCGGGTCATTAATCACTCCAGTTGGCTGGTTTAACCTGCCATGAACCCAAGCAAGATAGGTCCGTTTAACGGTTTTATCCTTAATCATGCGCACGAGGATCGGAACCACCGCCGGATTCTTCCCAATGATGAGAGCTCCGCTGGTTTGCTGATCCAGCCGATGAACCATGTGGGCATCGGCCGCTGGTTGCAGGTAATTTTCTGCCTGATTTAACGTGGTGCCAACTTCGCCAGGCTGGTTAGCGTGGGTCTTGTCACCCCGATTTTTGTTGACGATCAGCAGATCCTCATTTTCGTACGCCACTTTTAGTGGCTTCGTCGCATCGGGAATAACATGCGGAAAGGGAGTTTGGAAATCCGCAGGGATAAAATCGAGCATGACCCGATCACCAGTGTGGATCGGAAAGTTCATGGGACGATAACTGCCGTTGACCAGAACCCGCTGAGCTTTTCTAAGGGAAAAGATTAGATGCTTAGGAATAAGGAGATATTCGTGTAAATATTCACGAACGGTGGTTTCGGCTATGTTAGGTACAATTAATTGATATTTCCAGTTCTTCATAAAATTCCTCAAAATAAAAAAGCCCACTAAAAAAGTGGACAAAACTAATGATGACTATTTAACGACTAACACGTCTTGCTTTGCGGCACGTGTAACGTAGCTAGTGACCGAGCCAACCATCAATCGTTCAACGGCTGAGAGACCAGTAGCACCAATGATAATTAAATCATCGTGGTGATCGCTTGGAAATTCCTTGGCAATGACTTTTTTAGGATTTCCAAAACGCATATGAATTGATACGTCGGAAACACCCGCATCAGTTGCTTGTTGTTTCAAAGTTTCAAGAATCTTCTTTGTCTTGTCAGTTAACTGGTAAACAGCGTCGGCGGTAATTGCATCCCCGTAACTACGGTTGAATTGGTTAACTTCAATTACGTTTAAAATATCTAAGTGACTGTCATTTTGTTTAGCCATTGTAATCGCACGACTCATAACAGGCATTGTGTCTTCAGCACCATCGACCGGTGCTAAAATTCTCTTGTAATTCTTGGCCATTTAGCTCACCTCATTTGTTTTCTTATACACTAACTATACCATGTTTTAGGGTTTTACGTAACGGATTTAGCCAAATCAAAAATTGTTGGTATCAAATTGCGAAGTTCGTTATACTTAACCTAAAAGGATGGGTAAAAATGAAAAGAAAAAAGACGCTGACGTGGGCATTAATTTCATTGGTCCTGTTTTGGATAGTAAACGTAATCATGACCCTGCCAGTAATGCGATTGACGGTCAGGGTAAGTGTCAATGGTCTGATCAGAACTTCGGCCATTGCGGCGATTATGTACCTGATTCCTATGATTCTGGTTGCGTTTCGAAGTCGACTGGGATACTATTTGTTGGCAGCCGTGCAGGTGATCTACACCATTGGGCTGATTGCGGCAATCATCGCCATGATTACAATCAGTCACACGGGCTGGCCACTAAAAATTGCGGTGATCGTGCTAGTGATCGTAGCGATTATGGTGAACGTTTACTGGTTTACGATTGCGTACCAGGTTAGAAAGGCCACGACCAAGGAGCGGGTGGCCCATTATATGAAATTTAGAAAATAAAGTTAGGTGAACAAAATGGAAATTGACGAAAAAGAGTTTGTGGAAGCAGCTGGAAACGATGATTTTCAAAAGCAAGCAACGGAAATGACGTTAAAGGCGCTCGAAGCTGATTTAAAGGGTAACTTGAAAAAAATGACGGATTTTATCGCGACAAATCTGAAAGAGGACAGCATTGCCAGTGCCAGTATTAAGGTTTCTGATCATGATATCCAGTTGGAACTGCAGACTTCGGTCATTAACTTGCCGTTAGACTACGCTAAAAACATCGCTAAGATCACGGTTGGGGATGGGATGAAACCCATTAACGTCTACATGATTATCGTTTCACCAGACGTTAACCGTTCTAAAATGCGAATTGATGAGTTAGCTGATTCAACGAGCTTTGTGAAAGACCCCGACGGAACCTACCTTGCCCAGTTTGTTGACTGGACCCAGGATAAACTGGATCAGATTGCTGCAAATGAGCAGGATGGCAAGCGTTCTGATTAGTAATTAATTTCAAAGTATGCCACACTAACTTCGTGCGACGAGCCGAACAGACTTTTTAGTCTGATTTGTGGGAACCATGTTTACCTGCCGGATTGCAGATGGTTTGATTAGCAAGTGATGTGAACACTTCGCTAGTCCGTCTGACTAGTTCAGATGCCAAAAAGAGCTTCCAACTTTTGTTGGAGGCTCTTTTATTTTGCTAAATAAACGTGGTCCTGAATTAAATCAAAGTTTGAATAATGCTGATTGAGATTCTTAATTCCCTCGTCATCATAGAGATGAACATCTTGCCAGAACGCTTTCGAATCCGTTGCTCCGTCTTTTTCGCCAATCACGATTAGTTTAATGTCACGTGGAGCCTTACGAATGGCCTGTAAGAGTTCATCATCAATGGGAACCCCATCAGGAGACCATGACATAATAACGTAGTCAATCTGATCCTGATACTTATGAAAGGCATCAAGTGCTGATAATTGCTCAACGTTAGTAACCGGATGGCGACCAGTCTCGTTCTCATTTTTCCATTCCAAGCTATCTGTTGCGATCACATCAGCATGATTATCACGGAGTCCCTTCGAGATGTAGCCGTTGCCAGCCATTACTTCTAAAGTAGGGTGTCCGTTCAGGTATTGGGCCAAGTGATACGTAAACGATGAAGAAATGTAGGCCCACATGCCAAACTGATTTTCAAGATAGTCCCGGAAGTCACGAAGCTGTTTGTCAAGTGCCGGAAGGTCAGCCGATAGCTGATTCCATTCCTGATCGCCTTTGGGGTCATCCATCTCATACTTCGAGTTAATCTTTTGGTAAATCTGGTCTTGAATGTTATCCGGTAGGATCATTTTGGGAAGATCCTGGGGCAAGCGACCGGCGGTGAGCAGTTTGTCAGCTGCCAGAACGTTGTTAATCAGGTACTTAATCTCAGGATATTCCCGATATTCATCCCGATAGTGTTCCATGTTAGTGATGTAAGTCGGTGTGGCTCGTTTTAATTGATGATTCTTTTTTAGTTTTTTTATGAGTTTGCGTTTATCCATATAATTTCCTTAGTAATGTAAATCAAGTGATTCCTGTTGATTTTCATGATCATCGCCGCGGTTTTGTTTCCCGTGAAGATACCCGTTAATCAACTGAAAGATCTCGTAGCGATCGTTATTATTGATGGCTTCACCGTTAAAGAAGAGTTGCTTTCCTGAGATAAATAACTTGGAAAGATCCGACTCCTCATGATCAACGCGACCACTTAGATAGTCCATTGACACACCAAAAAATTCGGCTAACTTTTTCACTTCAATATAAGAAGGATTACGAATCCCACGTTCCCAGTTCCCAATCTGGGAAGCCGTATTCTCGTGCTCTTTGTCAGTGGGAAACATGGTGTTTAATCCGGTTGCAAGGTCAGTTAGCGTGATTTTCTGACCGGTTCGTAAAGCTCTGAGTCTTTCAGGAAACATAGAATCACTCCTTAATACCATTATACTTCATGATATCATCAAAAAGCACGAGTGACTTATTTTAAAATAAAGATTTAAATGTTATTATTTAATTAGATGAAAATGAATTGAAAAGAAAGGAAGTGTCCAATTGATAACTTCCATTGTGGTTATTATCGCAGTCCTTGGCGGTGCGGGAGTCGGTTATTATATCCGCAGAAACCACGTTTACAAGGGGCTTGCAACGGCTAGAAATGCTGCTGATAAGATCAAAGATGATAACCAAGTTAAGATCGATGATACCAAAAGAAAGCTCGAAAGTAAGAGTAAAGCATCTGCTGAACAGTATCGAAAAGAAGAAGAGGGCGAGCTCAACGCTCAGGTAAAAGAGAATCAGAGCCGGACGGTGCGAGTTGACCACAGAGAAAAGAGCTTAGAAACTTCCATCGCTCGATTAGATAAATCAGAAGCTGCGTTAGCAACCAAGAAGAATAATAACGGTTTGCTGGTGGAAAACTTAAAAAAAGCGCGCAATGATGTTGTTAAACTTGAGGAACAACGAAGACAGGTTATCCACGAACGTGGTGAGCTGACGGAGGATCAAGCTAAGCAACTCGTTTTGGCGAGCCTTGAAGCTGATTTAAAACGAGACTTTGATACCACTGTGAAAGAAAATAACGACCTAGTGACGTTAAATGCAGCCAAGCAGGCTCAGAATTTAATGATTGAGGCCGTTCAAAGTGGCCCTATCGATGTTCCAAGAGATCATATTGAACGCTCGGTTATCATTCCAGACGCGGGGATGCGTGCCAAGATTGCTGGAAAAGATGATCAGCGATTACGCTTGATTGAAACTCTGACTGGAGTTGATTTAATCTTTGATCCTGAAAATCCAGAAACCCTAATCATTAGTACTAATGATCCCGTTCGAAGGGAAATTACGAGGAATTCGATTAATGATTTACTGGCTATCAAGCAGGTGAACAATGGTGTGATTGAAAACGAAGTTAATCAGACGCAACAGGACGTTTTAGATGAACTTCGAAAGACCGGTGAGATGACTGTAAGTCACTTACACCTGGGTTGGGTCCATCCTGATCTGATGAAGACGGTCGGACGCCTTAAATTTCGGACCTCGTATGGCCAAAATGTTCTTGAACATTCCATTGAAGTAGCGGAACTATCTGCTGTCATGGCTGCGGAACTAGGATTAGACGTCCGAATGGCCAAGCGGGCCGGATTGTTTCATGATATTGGAAAAGCGATTGATCGCGAGGTTGCTGGAACCCACGTTGAGCTTGGTGTGAAGTTGACCGAAGCCTATGATGAAGACCCCATTGTGATTAATTCGATTGCTTCTCATCATGGTGATGTTGAACCTGATAATCCGTACGCCGTCTTAGTTGCGGTGGCTGATGGGATGTCAGGTGCTCGACCGGGCGCCCGAAGTGAATCCGTGGAAGAGTACATTAATCGTTTGAAGAGTCTGGAAAAGATTGCGAACGAACATCCTGGAGTTAAAGATAGTTATGCCATTCAAGCTGGCCGAGAGATCCGAATCATGGTCGATCCGAAAAAGGTTGACGACGCTGGCAGCGACGAATTAACCAATGAGGTTAAAGATCAAATCGAGGATGAGTTAACGTATCCTGGTAAGATTAAAGTGACGACGATTAGACAACTTCAGGCGGTTCAGTACGTTGGCGGTAAGCCTAAAAATAATAAAAAGAAAAAAGCTGGATAAAAAAATTCCTTATCACGTAAATTAAAGTGATAAGGAATTTTTTTATGAAATAACTTTAAAGTTTTGGCGGTTGTTGGCATCGATGATTGGATGACTTTGAAGGTACTTGGCAATGAGATTACTCATGGTAATGGTGTTGTAAGAGACAATCTTACTTTCATCGTACATGGAGTAGTGGCCGCCACCGACAGCGCGATACGCGTTTAGTACGATTTTAAGTGGTTGCTGATCTTTTACGGGACGACCGTGATAGGTCAGATTCGTGATTCGTGATCCAACTGGTTTGGAGACGTCGATGGTGTAGTCAATGCCAGCGTACATGTCATAGTTGTAATCTCTGTGTTTGGGATAACTGTAGGCTGGATTAACAATGATCTGTTTGTCTTTTAAAGCGAAGTATTCGGCCGTCTTTTCAAGGGCGGCTTTTAGATCCTTACCGTTAATGTTTAACACAGCGAGGGTATTCGGGTAAACATAATTGGTAATGATGTTACGCATGGTGATGGGATTTTCGAATCCATGGGCCTCATCGGTGAAAAGGGCAGTGGCCGAAATGTCGACTCCCATGGTTTCCATTTGCACCCTTTGAATGAAGTTGATGAACGATGAACCTTGGGTCCGAACTTTAAATGGGTCCTTGTAACGAAGACTGCCGTTAATTTTGGAAAGTGGCTTTGAGAGCCACCGTTCAACTTGTTGATCAATGGGATCGACAATGCTCTTAGTTGGTTGATAGGGTTTGTTTTGCGCTGTTGAGATGAGTTTAGCGTCACTGTTGGTAACTTTTTTATCGTCATCAATATCAAGAGTGATCTTACCTACGTAATTTCCGCGATGACCTGGTTGAACGTATGGGACGCCGAAGAGATGATTGGCTAACTTGCGATGTTGATGACCAGTTACTAACGCATCGATTCCAGGAACTTGTTCTAAGATTTGGTAACTTTCATTTTCACCGGTAAACTTTTCACTGAGTTTGCCCGCTTTATCGCGTTCAAAGCCGCCATGATACAGAACGACAATAATGTCAGCCTCTTTTTTCATAATGGGAACGTATTTTTGTGCTGTCCCAAGTCCTGATTTGAACTGAAGTCCCTTGACGTTAGCCTTATTTTCCCACTGATTAATGGCCTGGGTGGTCAGTCCTAGTACGCCGACTTTTAGATCACCAAAGTCCTTTATGGCATATGGTTTGCCAAACGCTGGCTCGCCATTTTCGTTTAGAATATTGGCACACACAAACTGGCGCTTGGTGTTTTGAATGGTGTCTTTAAGGTAGGCTTGACCATAGTTAAATTCGTGATTTCCAAGGGAACCAAAATCATAGTTAATCGTGTCGTATGCCGCATTAATGGGTTTGGCACTCGGATGTTTAACGACTTCAGCCGAATAGTAGGCAAGAGGCGAGCCCTCCAAAAAATCACCATCATCTAAAATTAAAGTGTGGTCGGAATCTTTTTGTTCCTGCTTAATTGTAGTTGCTGCCTTTTCTAAACCAAAGGGCATGTTTTCATTTGGTTTAACGTAATTTGTTGGCGCTAAATAACCGTGAATATCGCTCGTACATAGTATTTTGAGTTTCATAGTTTGGCCTCTCCCTTTTATATAATAAAATTATAATATTTATTAACGAAAGTGTAAATAAAACCTAGAAATCGGGCTTTATTTAAGTTCAAAAGACCGTTGACGAAGTCGGGATATATGATACAATTTAGTTGTTTAATAAGTACACGTGTACCTATTTAAACGCATCATGTTCAATGTTAGACATGAGGAGGTTATTATATGTTGAATTTATATGTTGCACCAAGCAGCGCATCAAGTCGAAAAGCACGTGCTTGGTTGAAAGATCATAATATCCCATTTAAGGAACGAAACATTAATTCTAATCCACTTAACGCTGACGAGGTAAAACAAATTCTTCGTTTAACGGAAAATGGTAGTGAAGATATTATTTCAACAAGATCAAACGTTTTTAAGAAACTTCATCTTAACTTAGATGATTTATCTTTGACAGAATTAGTTGATCTATTAGTTAAGTACCCCGACCTAATCAAGCGTCCGATCATCTTTGATGACAAACGACTTGAGGTTGGTTACAACGAAGAAGAAATTAGACGATTCTTACCACGCGATGTTCGTGAGGCAGAGTTGAGACAATTAGAGTCAAAGTTGACTTCTTAAACAAAGAAAACGCCCAGTTGGGCGTTTTTTTATGAATAATATAAATAACGAGGAATAAAAATGATTAAAATGATCGCACTCGATCTCGACAACACGCTGCTTACCAGTGATAAGAAGATCAGTAAAGTAAATGAAGCCGAACTAAAAAAGTTACATCAACAGGGGATTAAAGTGGTTCTTTGTACCGGACGACCGATCAATGCCATCTGGAAGTACATTAAACAACTGGGCCTTGATGATCCTGATGACTACACCATTACCTTCAATGGTGGTTTAGTGGTTCGTAATACCGATAAGCATGAGTTGTTTAAACGTGGGATGAACCGGGATGCGTTCAAACCGTTGTACGAATATGCTAATAAGAATGACTTTCCGTTAGACATTTTGGATTTCACTCAGGTTTATCCCATTTCTGATCTTAAACCATCCATTTACCAACAAATGTTGAATGCTGATATGCAATTTGTGCCAACGAAGTTTTCTGAAATGCCCGATGAAAGTTATTCGAAGGCGGTTATTGCGGCCGAACCAGATGTGTTGGATCGAGCCGTCAAGGATATGCCAGCGACCGTTCGGGACCATTATCATATCGTGCGTTCACAGCCCAAAATCTTAGAGTTTTTGGCTCCTAACGTTGATAAGGCTTATGGACTGGGAGCCCTTCTGAGTCATTATGGTGATGACTTTTCTAACTTGATGGCGTTTGGAGATGCCGAAAACGATGCTGGCATGATCAAGAAGGCGCAAGTCGGAGTTGCCATGGCCAACGCCCAGGAACCAATCAAGAAGATCGCGACGGACGTAACCACGTCGAATGATGACGATGGGGTAGCCGCTTTCTTGCAGAAGTATTTTAAAGTGAAATAAGCATCATATGCAATAAAAATGAGCTAAACGATTGTTTAGCTCATTTTTAGTCTATTTACATTGTCGCAAACGCGTTATTCATATTCTTCATAAATTCTTTTAAGTACCGTTTGGAGTCAACCGCCACGGCCACTTTAACGTTGGTATTAGGGTCGTCTAAACGATTCTTGTCACCGATTGTGCGGGCGTAGTATGCGTCAGGTTTAGTGGTGACCACCATGTTCATATCAATGAACTTGACGAAACTAGGATCGACCGCCACACCAACTGCTAGTGGATCGTGTAAGGAGCACCCGCCAAGTTCTGGATACATATCAGCGTAGATATTGATGTAGAAATCAACGATATCAGCCATTTTTTTACCAGCTGTCGTTTTCGAATCACGCCACTGTTGGGTTTCTTTCTTAGTCAAAAGGGTCCTAAGGGTCACATCCAGACCCACCATGTTGATGTTTAAGTTACTAGTAAAGACCTCGTTAGCCGAAATGGCATCTTGATTGATGTTAGCTTCGGCAACTGGAGTGACGTTCCCAGGAACGGTTAAAGCTCCACCCATTAGGGTAACGTTGCCAACTTTTGCCATTGCTTTAGGAGCTTGTTTGATCGCTTTGGCTAGGTTAGTAAGAGGACCAGTGGGGACAATGGTTAAATCGTTGCCATATTTTTGGGCGGATTCGATCATGAAGTCGACCCCGTTTTGGTCTTGAACGGAGCCACTTGGATCGGGAAGAGGAACGTTCCCAATCCCATTTTCACCGTGAATATCAGCACTGACCTGCATGCGCACGTAATCTTCACTTAGGGGATGAGTTTCTCCAATGAAGACCGGAACGCTTGAAGCACCAAGTAAGTCTAAAATCTTTAAAGTATTAACCGCAGCTCGTTCCGCTTCGATATTACCGTATGAAGCAACAACCCCAATTAAATCGATCGCTGGATCGCCAACCGCATAGGTTAAAGCCATTGAGTCATCAATTCCAGTGTCGAGGTCTAGAATCATTTTTCTGGTACTCATTTAAAGTCCTCCTGTCTAACTTCAGTTCCAGTACAACTTTATAATACTTTAAACTTGAGTAAAATGCGACAGAAAATGGATTGATTTTCATTATTTCTAATTGGCATGGTAAACTTTGATTGAAGTTAAATTTAGATAAAGAGTGATAAAAATGGAAAAGATGTACGACATTACGATTATCGGCGGGGGTCCCGTCGGCATGTTTGCAGGCTTTTACGCTGGGTTACGGGACGCCCAAACCCAGATTATTGAAAGTCTTCCTGAACTTGGAGGACAGGTGAAAGCCCTGTACCCCGAAAAGACCATTTTAGATGTTGCGGGGTTTGTTGGGGTCACGGGTGATGAACTCATTACCCGACTTCAGAAACAACTAGATACGATGGATGTTGATCAGAAAGTTGATACCAAGGTTACTGACGTGGTCAAAAAAGATGATTATTTTGAGATTGAGACGAATCATGGGGTCACCAAAAGTAAGGCCATGATAATTGCGACCGGGAATGGGGCCTTTAAACCACGTGAGTTGCGGGCTGATAACGCCAAGGAGTTGACCGGGAAACGCCTCTTTTATAGTATCAATGATTTAAATCAGTTTAAGGATCAGGACGTCATGGTTGCTGGGGGCGGCGATTCGGCTGTTGACATGGCACTTATGTTGGAGAAGGTTGCTAATAAGGTGTACCTACTTCATCGTCGTAATGAGTTTCGTGGTCTCGAATACATGGTGGATCGCTTAAAAGAGTCGTCAGTTAAGGTCGTTACGCCATATTTAATTAAACGATTGGATGAAGTTGACAATCGACTGAAAGTCACCAGCAAGAAAGTCAAGACGGAAGACGACGAGATGTCCATGATGGTTGATGACCTGGTAGTGAACTATGGCTTCATTTCTAATAATCGGCAACTCAAGGAGTGGCAGATTCAGCCAGCGTTGGATCATCGTTTAATCGAGGTTAACCAGACGTTTGAGACGAGTGTGCCGGGAGTATTTGCCATCGGGGATCAGATTACTTATCCTGGTAAGCAAGACTTGATCGCAACGGGTTTTGGTGAGGCGCCAACGGCTATTAACGTTTTGATGAAGGAAATTTATCCTGATCGAAGGGGTCCTGTTCACAGTACTTCATTACATCGAAAATAAACTAAGGAACTTGTTGAAATTAACCTTGGCAATGTTGTGAAAACGTTAACATGATGCTATGATGGTGTTGATTGTAATTTCTTAACTGAAGGAGTGAAATCATGACAACCAAGGTAATTCCGTTATTTTTAAAACCTGTCTTACAGGATAAAATGTGGGGTGGCACCGAACTGAGGCGCTATCATTATCAGCTAAATAGTGATCATGTTGGGGAAGCTTGGATTGCGTCCACCTACGGTAATGATCTGTCGGTGGTCGAAAATGAACCGTACGCCGGACAGACCCTGAAAGAAATTTGGAAGAAACATCCTGAACTATTTGGTGGTCATCCGGATCACGTCGCTTTTCCGCTCCTTGTCAAAATTCTGGATGCCAAGGAAAACTTGTCCATCCAAGTTCATCCGAGTGATGAGAACGCTCAGAAGTACTTTAATGAAAGAAACGGAAAGACCGAGTGTTGGTACATTTTGGATGCCAAACTGGATTCGCAGGTTTATTATGGTCATTCGGCAACAAGCAAGGATGAGATTCGGGATGCGATTAAACATCATGAACTTGATCGGATTTTAGAAACGCAGACCGTCCAACCCGGTGAGATGATTTACGTTCCGGCTGGTACCCTTCATTCGCTTGGAGCGGGGATTGTGGCACTTGAAGTCGAACAGAATTCTGACAATACGTTGCGCTTCTACGATTTTGATCGGGTTAATCAGAAAACTGGCAAAAAACGGCCCCTCCAGATTGACGATGCGATTAAAGTTACCAATACTCCCAATATTTTACCCGCAAAGGATCAAACCAAACGGGTTCCAGATCCTGACAATCCCGATCGACTACGGTTACTAAAGTCAAAGTACTTTAACGTCTATCAGATTGCTGTGGAAAATGACACTAAAATTAAGGACGTAACTACCTATTCCGTTAATGTGGTGGTTGATGGCGATGGAACCCTAGTTGTTAATGGGACAGCATATCCAGTTAAGAAGGGTGATACTTATATTTTACCCGTACAAGTTAAAGATTATGAATTGAAGGGTCACGTGGTAATTGTTCAGGCCATTGCGAATCAGAATTAACAAAAAAGCTTCTATCCATTTAGATAGAAGCTTTTTAATATCCGATGACATCTTTGGTTACCGTTGCCATGGTTGATTTGGAAATGTCAGAAACGTTAATCCAGTACAGCAGATTTTGGCGTGGATAAAATAATCCCAGCTGTTGAACCGTTTCAAAATATGATTGATTTTCGGAGTGCATCCCCATGATGTAGTACATCAAGATCTGGAGGGTAAACTTGTTGGTGGGTTTAGCCTTGGAAACTTTGAAGTCCCAGAGGCCATTTTTAGTGAGGTAGTCACCGTCACCATTAACTACCGTCTCGGTATAAGCACCCGAAAAATCGAAATCTACCATTATGGGGCCACCTTTGGCAGCGGTGTGTAAAAACTGCGTACCACGTTTAACCATTTTTTGGATGTGTTCCAATGTCACTTGGTTTGCTTGGTACTTGGGGCGGGGAACGTAGTAGGCAGGATCCATACGATAGGCAATGTCGTAGTTAACCAGCTGAATGGCACACTGAATGCTCTGATCATCCAAGCCCTTAATTTGACTTGTTAGTTCCTTAAAACGTTTCATATTACCGTTGTAAGGATGACCGGTCTTTTGGGCTGCCAGGAGATCAACGTTATGTGCACCAATCTCAGGAATGCTGAAGGAACCCACGACGTCTCCAGTAACTTCAAACCGGGTCAGGTAATCGACGACTAGGCCCATGAAGCTTGGGGTAATGTTTTCGGAAGCAATCGGTAGAAATTCATTGTCACTAAATTGCTTAGTGTTCAAGCTTGCGACGGGAATAAATCCTCCCCGTGGTTGTTTGTATTGGTTAGCTCTTTGGGTAACTGTGTATTCGGTCATTGTAAAGCCTCCATTTCCAGTGCTGACCGCATTATAGCACATGTTTAAAGCGTTGATTATCATCAAAAAAACCACATCAGGTGATGTGGTTTTGGATTATTCTTTATTTGAATCAGGATTGGTGATCTGAATTCGATTAGAATCAGTTGAGCCATGATAAATTTCCGGTGCATCAGTATGATACAGCTTGGTGGTGTTCTTATCATGATTCTTAGAGTAAAGACTAGTTGAAGCCTTGCCCAACTTCTTCTCGATGTTTTCCTCATGATCTAAACCATTAGCGTAGTTGTATTTCTGAGGATTAACCGGTTTGAAGCCCTTCGGATGATAGAAACGAAGGAGATTTTGTTCGTTTAAAGTATCTGATAATGACAATTCTTCATTAACCTTACTTTGAATCTTTTCTAACTTGGCTTTTAGTTTTTTATCAGGATGGATCACTTTCTGAGTCTTGTTGTCATAGACGGTCCCGTTAACGGAAGTATATTCAGGAGAGACCCAGTCACGGTTTCTGAAGGCTACTACCTGATCATGATGTTTGGAGAAGAGATCGGTTCCAAACTGAATGTATTTCTTAGAACTAATCCCAAGTAAATGCATGAGAGTAGGGAGAACGTCAATTTCGCCTCCGTAAGTATGGTCAACGTGACCGTTCTTAATTCCCTGCATGTTAATCATAAATGGCACTCGTTGGAGCTGAGCGTTGTCAAAATCGTTCCAGTTATTTGGATCTTTGCCAAGTAACGGGGCTAAACTCGTGTTTTCAGAATTTGATAACCCGTAGTGATCACCATACAGAACGATGACGGAATTCTTAAGTAGGCCGGCCTTATTAAGGTAGGCATACAATTCTTGAACCGATTGATCCAGATAGTGAGCCGTTACGAAGTAGTTGTTCACGGCCTGATCATTGGTATCTGGGGCCTTAAAGTCAGAATCCTTTTGATCTTCAGCATCAAGCTGATAAGGGAAGTGATTAGTAACCGTGATGTACTTAGCGTAGAAGGGTTGTTGTAAGTGTTGGAGGTACTTCGTTGAATCTTTAAAGAGTAACTTATCCTTTAATCCATATCCGGTTGATTTATCACCAGAGGTGTCATAGTAGCTCGCATCAAAGAAGTAGTCGTAACCTAAATTTTTATACGTGTTATTCCGGTTCCAAAAACTAGCAACGTTTCCGTGGAAGACGGCGGACGTGTATCCTTTTTGACCCAGAATGGCAGGAGCCCCCTGAAAGGTGTTGTCACTACCCAATTGTGCAAAGAGTGATCCCTGCGGCAATCCATAGGTACTGGTTTCGAGCATGTTTTCGGCGTCGGAAGTCTTTCCTTGTCCTACTTGATGGAAGAAGTTATCAAATGAATAGGTTGACTTACTGTGATACAGCTTGTTAAGAAACGGGGTTACTTCCTGCCCGTTGATTTTTTTATCAATCGTGAACTGTTGAAAACTTTCTAGGTGAATGATGATGACGTTTTTACCCTTAGCCATCCCATACATTTTCTTATTGGGAGCCGCATAATGTTCTTTATTAAACTTGAGAATTCCCGTCAGGTCAGACTTGTTGGCGTTGGCTCGCATGTTGTTAGTCTGTTGGGACTTGATACCGTCATAGACGGTAAATGAATCTAGGCCTAAGTACTTAACAATGTAAGTTCGGTCAAACGTTCTGGTAAGCAACTGGGGCCGATCCATGTCGGCTAGGGTGATGTTTCCGACCAGCATCAATGATCCTAAGGAGAAAACCGCAAAACCAACGCTGGCTTTCAGTGGTCGCTTATCGATTTTGATTACTCGGAATAATAAAAGTAAGATGACAGCTATGATGTCAACCCAGTAAAAGACATCATGGGGAGAGGTCAGTGCTAATGAGCTTCCGCTTAATCCTTGGTTGACCTTGGAGTAACCAGTCATGGTGGGAACCGTCATGAAATCGGTGAATTCCCGAAAATAAATGACGTTTAGGTACAAGAGCACCGTATTTAAGAAATCCAGGAATAAAATGGCTGGATAAAAAAGCTTGGCTGGCTTTAAGTAAAGGGCCAACCCTAACATGAGCACGGTAGTTGCAATGGGATTAATTAGAAGAAGAAACAGTTGAAAACTGCTATCTACTCCCAAATTAAAATCAGTAAAGTATGCGTATATAGTTTTAGCCCAAAAAAGCACTACTAGTAAGACAAAAAAACCAATTCTAGTATTGCATTTGGACAGAATTTTCTTAATCGTTTTCAAGGTATAAAGTCCCCTTTTTAAGTCCAACCTCTATCTTATCAGATTTCTTAAATTTGGGTAGGATCGATAGGAATCTTAGAGAAAAGTTAAAGCTCACAAGTGATATACTTAAAGGGTGAATGAAGGAGGAGACACTATGGCAAAATTTACTTTATATGTTGTCCGACATGGACAAACATATTTTAATATTTTCAATAAGTTACAGGGATGGAGTAACTCACCATTGACCACTAAGGGAATTTCTGGCGCAAAAGATACCGCTAAGCGTTTATCTAACATTAAATTTGTGCAAGCCTACTGCAGTGACACCACTCGGGCAGAAGACACCGCTAAAATTATCTTAAATGGTAATTCAGCATCGGATATCAATGAGCCGGTTGTATCTCCTGATTTTCGTGAACAATTTTATGGTTACTTTGAAGGACTAAATATGGATGAGGCTTGGTACGAAGCTGGTGCACCTCACGGGGTTCCCACTTTTAAGGACATTGTTACCAAGTATAATATCAATACCGCCAAGGACTATATGAAAGAGGCCGATCCATTTCATATGGCTGAAAATGCGGAAGACTATTGGAAACGTCTCGACCAAGGTCTTTCAATGATTACTCATGATAAAAAGATCAAAGATGGTGACAATGCTTTGCTGATAAGTCACGGCAATACCCTTCTTAGTTTGGTAGAACGTTTTTCTGACGGTCAATATGACATGACCAAGCGTCCTGCAAATGGAAGTATTACTAAGATGAGCGTTGATGGCGATCAAATCAAGGTCACTGATTACAACAAGTAGTGGAGGCGAGGCGACAAATGCACGATACCGACGACAAACTAATAAGTTCGTTTAACATGCAAGACTTTATCTTTCGAATTGGTGAAGTTAGTAAGATGACTGGCGTATCACCACGGCAACTTCGATATTGGGAGAAAAAGGGATACGTTAAGAGCACACGGGTGGAAAAACTCGCATCGCGAGTGTTTGATTTTTCAAATTTTGTTCTGATTAAATTAATGAAATACTATCTAGATGACGGTTACACCTTAACTACGGCTTACCAAAAGGCAACCCAATTTAAGTCACGGATTGCTTTTTTGTATTCATTCTTTAAACGGGTTGACCATGGATGTCATGAAGTTGACGGAAAACGAATGGCTGACATGGGATATTTCGATGACGCTCATACTAAACGTTTATATGGTTATATTGGCGACGATGGAGACGTTAAATATCGCGTTAAAACAATTGAAAACTAGTTAAAAATCACTGGGAGGAATCATGATTCTCAGTGATTTTTTGACGGAATCGCTCATGTACGGTAGCATATTGATTGTCAGTAAAAAAGTAGAGTGCTAGGAAGGGTCATTCAATAATGGCGTTGCTTGAAAAAGTCATTTTGACAATGCTGGGGTTGGTATCGATTTTGATACTTGTCTCCGTTTTGTTTATATTTTAAAATTTAACAACTTAAAGAAGAGAGCTCGCAGATGTGCGGGCTCTTTTTTGGTGATTGTTTTTGAAATTTAAAAGAGATATACTTCAGGACAATTATTATTTCATAGGAGATGTCATAAAATGAATAAGAAGTTATTAGAAATTGACATTAAATTTTTACAGATGCACCAAACGGTATTTATTCAGAGGAACACATTTGCCCAAATAGTCGCAAAGTGAAGTTGAGTTCTTATTTCATTTGATTATTTGGGTGAATCATTTCTCCTGAATTAGTGATTGAATTCCCTCAACTTCATTCGGAATGGTTAAGTTGAAATGAGGGAAATTATGAAAAATATCAGGAAAATGTATACGTATGCATTCTTTTCTAATTTGACTTTTGAATTAGTGATTTGGATGCTTTATTTGAAACACATGGGATGGTCCGTTGGTCAGATTGCAATGCTCCAACTAGTAATTAATATCGTACAGGTTGTCTGTGAATTACCATCGGGTATCATTGCTGATTGGTTGGGTTATAAGACGACCTTAATATTAGGTCAGGTCATGTGCGTGTTGTATGGTGCGACTTTCTTTGTAGCTCATAATCACTTTTTAGTGTTTGGCGGCTTCACGCTGTTTGGGTTAGGTCTCTCATTGATTTCTGGGACCGATGAGGCGATTATTTATGAAGCAGATGATGAGCAAAATTACCAGAAATTCTGGGGACGCTACAACGCCATCATGATTTGTACCATTGCTTTTAGTAATTTAGTTGGTGGATATTTAGCTGATATTTCGTGGCCACTGGTTTTCATGGCTTCAATCATAGCGCATCTTCTTTCAATCATGACGGTGGTAGTAATCAAGCCAAAGCAGGTTACAGCTGATCCAAATGCGCCTGGTGTCTTAAAACGATTAAAATCATTCTTATTTAGTAATAGAAATTATCAGAAATTAATTTTAGTAGTAGCTATTTCGCAAGCTACGGCATCAATCATGTATCAGTATGGTTCCTTGTACCTTTCTTGGATTACAAGTTTTAAAACTAGTGGAATTGCGCTGGTTCTAACAATCATTGAAATAATTGGAGCAGTTTTTTCGGTCAACGTGTTTAAAGTGGTAGCAAAATTTGATCGACTTAAAGTGATTTTCTCAAGTATGATCATTGGCTTATTAATGTCATTATTTTTAGGAGTTTCGAATTTTATCATTGCGTTAGTTGCGTTTGTGATCTTTAGTTCCGTTTTTGAAATTTGGGATACGTCTCTAAATGCGGAGTTACAGGATATCGTAGTGCCACAATTAAGAGTCACACTAATGTCATTCTGTAATTTGATTACAGCCCTTTTGATGGCACTTGAATCGTTATTCATTAGTGCGTTCTCAAAAATTCTTAACATTCAAGTGACCTTTGTATTATTCGGTTTAACTTCAATGGTCTTATCGTTGATTGTGTTGGGATTTTATTTTAAATCTATTCATGAAAATAGCCCTGAAGCATAATAAAAAATCCATCAGTTGAAACTGATGGATTTTTACTTTATTCTCATTTTTTAGCTTTATGTTCGGGTAAGTGATGCAACTGAGCAAGTGGCAAGGTAACGGATAATTTACCAAGTCCACCCATGACAAGCGGCAAGATCACGTTGAAAATAATAATGGTGATGATGATCGCTAATCCGATGAAGTCAAGTGAATGTAAGAGACTGAAGAAGAGCGACGCCATAATAATGATAGTGGCAAACATCACGTAACTAACGGTTTTTCCAAACGAATGAATGCCATTATGCAGCCATCCCAACATATCAGGATTTTGTTTTCGATATGAAACGGCTAAGAGGGTGAGTTCAAACGTTCCAATGATTCCGAGGGGAACAATCATGGCAATGAAGGCCTCCCAGTTTAATCGACCATCGTTGGTAGTGTAGTGCATGATGAGTTGAGTGGCTTGTAAACCAGCCAGTGCACTCATTACATAGGTAATGAGCCACCACAATGGATGAAGGATCGAACGACTAACGATGATTAAACCAACAAAGACGATGGCTAAGATCATGAGGGTTCCCACCATAAAGTCACGGTCGAAGTTAGTTTGCACGTTGGCGTTTTCAATTGGTTGTCCGGTGTAGGCCACCGTTGCGTTTCTTAAGTTGGTATTCTGCAACTGGGTCTTAACCGTATTTTGCATGTTATGAATGTTGTTTAGATTAGTGTTACCAGTTGGTTCATCATTGAACTCAACTTCTAGTTTCGTAATCTTTTGATTCTCACTGGCAAAGTTATACTTGGTTTGATAAAAGTCAGTGTCATTAATCTGTTGTGGTGAAATGTAGAAGGTGTTACCAGCACTCGACTTTTTCACTCCGGTTATGTAACCAGTTATGGGGGTTAATTTACGCTTACTTTCTTTTAAAGTTCGGTTGACCGAAGCAATTTCACTTCGAACTCGGGCCGCCTGGTTACTATACTGGCGAACCGATTCTTGGGCATCAATTCCTGAGTTTTGGGCATCTGAAATTTGATTACTTAACTTGTTTAGACTCTGACTGGTATTACTCAATTGATCAGAAAGTTGAGTAAGGTTCTTTCGAAGAGCCCTAGACTTTTCAGCCTGCTTGGACGATTGAGCTGTCTCAAGGGGAGAGAAAGTATGGAAATTATTGGTTTCTGCCTGTTGACTAGTGTTATTAATACGGTCAAGTTGTCTAATGAGAGCATTAACCGACTTGGTTTGATTCTTAATGTTTTTCTGTTTCAGAGTTCGATTAGCACCCTTCAGGGTTCGCTGTGATCCTGATAAGGAGTTACTAATGCCCTTCAAAGTTGAAGCGGTCTTACTTAGTTGATCCCTTAGGTAGTACTTGTTAATTTCGGTTCCACCAGGTTGGGTAACAGAGTAAACTCGGGAAACGTTCTTTTGGGACTGAAGCTTCGTGGTTACTTCATCAATTGGACTGATGGTATTGTCATTATTAAAGGGTTGATTATTTTTAATATAGATCGTGACTGGAGTTGGCTTACCCTGATTGAAGTGGGCCTGAAGAACCCGACTTCCAGTTTCCGCTTGACTCTTGGCGGTTAAGTTATTGTTTGGAAGATAAGTTACGTTAGAACGGTAAAACGCCACTAATGGAACCGTTATCGCCGACGCAATTACTAGACCAACGATTGATTGCCATAGTGAGATGTGGGTTAAGTTACTCCAGAAGCCCTCATTAACTAATTTTAGGGTCTTTTTCTTGGGCCAGAAGAAGGTTGGTCCCAGTAACTGCATGAACATGGGTGTGATGGTCATAACGGCCAGTAAGGTGATTATGACAACCACCGCCATACTGCCCATGGCTCTCACGGAACTAAAGCCAAGAAGGTAGAGTGACCCAAACGCTAGGGCGGTAATGACCGCTACTGCGGTAAAGGGATAAACAAGACTCCTTGTGGCAACCTTACTTGGGTCGATATCCTCATCATTTGAGTTTCTAAGGACCAATTCAAATCGGCGGTACAAGAAGAAACTAGCAACGGTTCCAAAGAGAATGACTACTAAAGTGGTTAGTAGTGGAATGTATGGTGAATATGGCAATGCTAGTCTGGTTGCCATCAATGCCGTTGCGCTCAGCGATACCAGGTAGGCAATCATCATCGTGATAAACGACAGAATGGGAGCCAAAATGGATCGAAATGCAATGGCAATAAAGAGTAATGCAAGTGCGAAAGCAGCAATCGTAACAACGTTGGTTACGTTGAGGATGTTTTCGTTGTTGTTCTGATTGATTAGTTGCGGACCAGTGACGTAAGTCTTAAGGCCATCATTAACGTTAAACTGACTGCGAATGGAGTTCGCAAAATTCGAGCTTTTGGCGTTGCTTTCTGGGACTTGAATGTTGACGATCTCAGTGGATTGGTCATCAGAAATGAACTTAGAGGCGCCATTGGGACTGGTATGAGCCGTTGTAATTCGGCTAATCCCATTATTACCGTTACTTTTCTGAATCTTACCAACCTTTGCGTAGATTTGTTTCTGCTGAGAATTGGTAATCCGACCCTTATCGGCATGGTAGACGACGTTCATACTTTTCGTACCGTCGAGTCCTCCGCCCCACTGATTTTCCAGTCTTTGTGCTTTGGACATCTGTGTCTTGGAACTCATCTGGGGATTACCAGCCTCCATTACAACCTGATTTAGGTTGGGGAGACTGACAATCGCCGCAAAAATGATCACCAGCCAGATAATTAGAGAGAAAATCCTATTTTCGTGTAACGTCTTTATAAAATGTTTCATTCAACATGTTCCTTTCGCCTTATTTCACTACTCCCTAACTTTATCTTATATTAAATTAGTTCTTAAAGAAATGGTTTGCGCGTAAAAAGAGCAATACGATGATAATAAATATAATCGTAATGATAATTGTGATGATCCACGCTGACGGTTTATCCATAAAGGGCAACTTCACGTTTTCACCATAAAAACCGAAGACGATGTTCGGAACACTTAAAATTAACGAAAAAACGGTTAAAAACTTAATGGTGTTATTTAGATCACTATCAAGTAGGTTGGAATAGGCACTCGTAACCTGTTGAGTGGCCGCGTTGGCCATCTCAGCCATCGAGAGTCCCTGTTGAAGCTCAATGCTGATGTCTTCAACGGCGGCCTTTTGATCTTCGGTTAGATACATGGTGAAACGACGCTTAAAGTCATTAATCATGTCGTTGTTGGATCCGAGGGACGTCAGAAAGTAGACCAGGTCAGTTTGAAGATTTAAAAGATGGTTGATGGCACTTTTGTTGGCTTTGCCACGCAGGTTACGTTGAATGTTGGTCCTGACACTATTGATTTGATTGATGTAATCGAAGTATTGGACTGATAGTTGATACAGTGTTTTGTTGATCACGTCAATGGGCTGCATAGCTTCAAACTCTTCTTTGCTGGCTTTCTTTACGATTGATGAGATCAGTTCATTTACAAAATTAGTTTTATCCGCGGTAAACGTGAACAACATGTTGCCATGAGTGATGATTCCAATCGGTTCGGCGGAAACGTCACCGTTAAAACGAGTTGGTTCGGCGACATCAAAAATGAAGAGAAGGACTCCTTCATCGTCGTAATATTCCACTCGCGGTCTTTCGTGACGGTCAAGGGCGTAATAAAGCATTTCGTTGTTTAAATGATATTCTGTTTTTAAGATTTCTTTATCAGCTGGACGACAATCAATGGTTTTAATCCAGTTAATATTGTCGTTGATTTTTTCAATTTTGATCAATGGCAAACCACTCCCAGTATTATGTTTTCAGATAACTTCATACTACACTAAATGGCTAAATTAGTCGATTTTCGAAACAGTTTCTTCTATTATAGTGCGTAATTATAAATAGATTAGAAACTTTTTAAGTAATTATAAATACTTACCCAAAAAATAATTTGCTAAGGTATAATAACCACATAGGGAGATGTTGTCCGTGAAACACAATAAAAAGAAAAATATTTGGATTGCAATCGTCATTGGGATTGTTGTAGTTCTGCTGTTAGTGTTTGCTGCCTTTAAGGTTCGGCACATGCTAATTAATCATTCTTATCAGGTTCGTCAGGAACAGATGAATAATGATACCAAGAAACGGGAAAAAGAGATTGAGACCCAACATAAGGAGTTCATCCAAAAGATTGGTGATCCAGCCGCTAAAATTTACGAGAAAAAACAGCAAGTATTGCCAAGTATTGTAATTGGACAGGCTATTTTGGAATCCAACTGGGGACAATCGGAGCTTTATAAGAAAGCTAATAATCCCTTCGGCATAAAGGGAACTTATAATGGACAGTCGATTTCTTATGATACGACGGAGTACGTCAACAACAAGAAGACCACCGAAGTTGGACAATTTCGAAAATATCCATCAGTTGCCGATGCAATTGAAGATCACAACGAAACTTTGAACACCAAGTTTTTAAAGAAAACCGGAATTACAAGTTTCAGACAAGAGGCTAACTTACTGCAGAAAAATGGTTATGCTACTGACCCAGATTACGCCAATAAGCTAATTGGGGTCATTGTTAATCACAAATTAATGAAATATGATGTTAAGGCAATTAATAATTATTAAATGGAGGAATCTTTGATTGTTTGACCTAATCGCTAAATTATATGGTCCTTTTTTTGATCTACACAACTGGGAGACGGTCATCTCGTCTGGCAACGACTGGCTGATTATTTTCTCATTAGTAGTCATTGAATGTCTTTTATCCGTTGATAATGCGGTCGTCTTAGCGGCCCAAACTCAGGTTCTTCCTACCAAAAAATGGCAGGAAGAATCTTTATTTTACGGAATGTGGGGAGCCTACATCTTTCGATTCTTGATCATTGGGGTCGGGGTGTACTTGATTAAATTTTGGATTATTAAAGTCCTAGGTGCCGCTTATCTATTTTATCTTGCTTTTAGTTTCTTCTATAATATGCATCAAAATCGACATAAGAAGAGTCATACGCATCAGGTAAAACCCAACAAAAAGAACCACACCCGGAGATACTTTTGGTGGGTAGTGGCTCAAATTGAATTTATGGACATTATTTTCTCAATTGACTCGGTCTTGGCATCCTTGGCCATTTCACCCAATCCCGTTATCGTACTGATTGGTGGGATGATTGGAATTTTGGCAATGCGAGGAGTGGCCGAAGTTATTATGATGCTGATGAAAAAGATCTCAGAATTGCAGCCCATGGCCTATTTCCTAATCATTATCATCGCTTTAAAGCTCTTTTTATCAATTCCAATGATTGATATTGAGATCCCAGCAGGGTGGTTTGGAATTTTGGTGATTGTTACAATCGGGGTGACCTTAATAATTCATTTGATTAACGTAAGGAGGGGAAAATACGATGACAGTGGATCTAAATCAGAATAATTTTACCTCGGAAACGGCCGGTCCAGTGACTGTAGTTGACTTCTGGGCCCCATGGTGTGGACCATGCAAGATTGTGGCACCCATCATGAAGGAACTTGAAAAAGAGTATGATGGTAAAATCAAGTTTATGAAGTTAAATGTTGATGATAATCAAGACATCGCAAAAAAATATCGGGTAATGAGTATTCCAACGCTAGTTTTGTTTCGCAACGGCAAGGGTGTTGAAAAGGTTACCGGAGTGTATCCGAAGAGCAAATTGGAGCACTATTTGGACCGTAAATTAGCCGAAAAATGATTGAAATGGGCTATTAATTAACCATTAATTTTGATGAATTTAAGGAAAGTCTTATGCTTTGAATAACTTTTTTTATGGCAAAAGGCTTTTTCTTTTGCTAAAAATGAGTTTGTGAATGAGATATCAATCCTGAAAAGCGGGCATTCTTTTGATTTTTGTTACATAAAGATTACAACGTGACAAAATATTCTTTTTTTTAACATTCCTGTTTTTGGTGTGTAAATATCAATATTTAGAATATGAAATTGTTGTTTGAGTATATTTCAGTTTTAAGAAAACGGAAGTAACAAAAATTTATAGGAGTGATTTATCATTTTATTAAAATCTAGAAACGCAAAGATGCTTTTCGCATCTATTTTCACAGTAGCCGGAGTATTAATGACCGCTAGCTTCAACGCTAACGCTGCCACTAACACTAAACAAGTTACCGTTAAGAGCGGCGACACAGTCTCAAAAATCGCAAAGCAACACAACACTAGCGTCAACAGCATTGTTAAAGTTAACCACCTTAACAACGTTAACATGATTCATGTCGGAGAGAAGTTAACATTACCTACTAACGCAAACAACATGACTTACCAAAGCAACAATACTCAAACACAACAACCAACAGCTCAGGTAAGTAGTAATGCTTCATACACTGCTGCACCAAAGCAAACCACACAAGCAGCACAACCTGCTCAAACACAACAACAAGTAATTACTACAACCACTACTGCACAGCCTGCTGCTACACCAGCTGCAAGCAACAATAGTGCAAGTAACACTGGCGATGATTCTGGTTTAGCATCAATCGCACAAGTGGAATCTGGTAACTCATACAGTGCCAGAAATGGTCAGTACATTGGTAAATACCAATTATCTTCATCATACTTAAATGGTGACTACTCTCCAGCTAACCAAGAACGGGTAGCTCGTCAATACGCTGTTTCCCGTTACGGTTCAGTTGCTGCAGCTGCTCAATTTAGAGCATCACACAATTACTGGTAAGATTTAGCTTTTAGGTAACAATTACTCAAACGAAAAACAAGATGCAAAAGGACGAAGAATTTTTCTTCGTCCTTTTTTGATACAAAAATCCCAGTGTCGTGTTTAACACGACACTGGGATTAATTTACTTAACTTTGGCGAGGAAATAATGTTTCTTTCCACGACGAATAATTACAAACTGACCATCAAAGTTGTCTTGGGGTTGAATGGTGGTGTCAACGTCGATAACCTTACTGCCGTTGATGGTAATTGCACCATTATTAACGTCCTCTCGTGCTTGGCGTTTGGACTTATCGGCCCCAACGGCAATGATCAAATCAATGACGTTAATGGGATCAGAACTAATTTCGGTGGTTGGCACACTGTTGAAGGCTTGACTAACTTCCTCAGTGGATAAATCCTGAACGTTGCCCTGAAATAAAATACGAGAAATGTTTTCAGCCTGTTTAACGGCGTCTTCGCCGTGAACAAACTTCGTAACTTCCCGGGCGAGGGTCTTTTGGGCCTCACGCTTCCATGGTTCATCCTTAACTTTCTGGGCCAATTCATCGATTTGAGCTTGGGGTAAAAAGGTGAAGTACTTCAGGTACTTAATCACGTCAGCATCATTTTGGTTGAGCCAGAACTGGTAGAATTCGTATGGTGAGGTTTTCTTAGGATCAAGCCAAACAGCACCACCAGCGGTTTTTCCAAACTTAGTGCCATCAGATTTGAGCATCAACGGGATGGTTAAACCATAGACCTCGGCGTCCTGTCCCTCAATCCGATGGATCAGGTCAATTCCAGCCGTAATGTTTCCCCATTGGTCACCACCACCGATTTGAAGTTGAACGTCGTGGTCACGGTAGAGGGTTAGAAAATCTAAGGCCTGCAAGATCTGGTAGGTAAATTCAGTAAATGAAATGCCTTTTTCGAGTCGACTAGCAACGACTTCCTTAGAGAGCATGGTGTTAACGTTAAAGAGTTTCCCGTAGTCCCGCAAGAAATCTAAGAGTGACATGTTAGACGTCCAATCGTAGTTGTTGACGATGTGAATGTTACTGTCGCTTCCAAAAAGATGTTTCATTTGGTTCGTCAGTGCTTCAACGTTGTGTTTCACCATTTTTTTGGTCTGAAGGGGACGTTCGGTGTTTCGACCACTGGGATCCCCGATGGAACCAGTTGCACCACCGATCAAGATGTAAGGGTGAAAACCAGCTCGTGAGAAGCGTTCCATGATCATAAAGGGAATCAGATGGCCAATGTGCATACTGTCACCGGTTGGATCCACTCCACAGTACAAGGCAATTTTCTTCTTGTTAGTTAATTTTTCGAGTCCGGCTTCGTCAGTGGTTTGGTTAATGGCACCCCGCCACTTTAAGTCTTCAATAATGTTCATAATTTCCTCCTTGTAATTGGACAAATAAAAAGCGTCCGATAGTGATTTCACTACTGGGACGCTTGTGCGCGGTACCACCCACGTTCAGATACGAGTGTACCTGCACTTATTTGTTGTTATGTTTTAGGTAGTTCATTTTATATCCTGCATGGCTTGCAGCAACCGCCAATTTTCTTTACACCCAGATATAAAACTAATTGAATAAATTTATCGTATCATTAGTTTACTTAATTAACAATGTTGAATTATTCAAGATAAATTTTACGCAATTTTTTGATGTCATTATCAGTCAAACCGATTCCCTGATGAAGGAATTGTTTCATCCCGCCATATAACTTGTTAATTTCATCCATAGCGGCGTTAAAAAAGTCTGGGGAAACACTGTAAAGAAAGCGCAAACTCTTTAAGGCTGGTTCAGTGTAGCCCTCTTTCTTGGCTTTTTCTAACCGGGCATCAATCACTGGTTTGGATACCTGATTGGTTAACAGGTAATCCTCTTCGATCGTTTTTTGATCAACCCCTAAGGCTGAAAGAATGAAAGTGGCTGACATTCCGGTACGATCTTTTCCAGCCGTACAATGGAAGAGGACGGCCTGGTCATTTTCGTGATTTTTAAGTAGAATTTGAAATAACTTATAAAAAGCTTGACGACAGTGCTCAGTGTTGATCATACTTCGGTAGACGTTTTCCATGTGGTCGCGTCCATAAGTCGGATGGGATTCAAGGAGGTCTTTCATTTCGGCTGGGGTTTTAGAGTTATCAGTGGCATCTTCTTTAAAGACGGGGTCGAAGATATATTCAATGCTTTGAGTTTCAACTTGATCAGCTAACATATCAACTTCAGGTTTACTTCGTAAGTCAACATCATAACGAACTCCGTAATTCTCCAGGGTTTTTAAATCACTTTTGCTAAGCAAACCGAGATGGCCCGCCCGAAGTAACTTGTGCCATTTGACACTTTGACCGTTGGCTGCTGGGTATCCACCTAGTTCACGGAAATTTTCACCCGTTGGAATTGTTAAAACTCTTTGATTTTTCATGGAATCCACCTTTCAATTGCAGTGTAATATAATAATTATATCATGAAGACTTTATTTCGTATGATTTTTGCGGTATGATTTTACAAATATTAGAAAATGGCATAAGCTTAGCATATGAAGTTTATTAAGGAGAGAATGAATTATGGCAATGACTGAAAGACAAATGATTCAAGAAATTTTGAACACGGTTGACGTTGGATACGATTTTGAAAACGTTGATGAAGACAACAAACAGTACACTTTACTTATCAAACGGCAGGATAATGACGTTCGGGACTTAAACGAAATCAACGCTGAAATCAAGGAATACTTTAAGGATGCTGATTTCTCTTATGACGAACAGGTTGAACCCAAAGACATTGATGCTGATATCAGAGTTGAAGTAAAGCGTTAATTTGAATAACGAGATCAAGAAAGCAGGTTTTCCTGCTTTCTTTTTTTATAATTTAGAAGTGGTTGGAATGATTGAATCGTGCTAGTATAAATATCAAAATATGATGAAATGAGGATGAAAATGGTGTCCACTAATAAAAATTATGTATTAGCGATTGATCAAGGCTCAACCAGTACCCGGGCGATCATTTATGATCACAGCGGGCGAAAGGTGATCGAAAGCTATAAAGAGGTCCCTCAAATTGTTAATAGTGATGGATGGGTAGAACAAGATCCCAATGAGATCTGGAATTCCGTTCTATCTGCGATTGCCAGTGCCTTAATTGATGCTTCCATTCATCCAGAAAACATTGCATCAGTTGGTATTACTAACCAGCGTGAGACCACGGTAGTGTGGAATAAGGTTACAGGCAAGCCCATTTATAACGCCATTGGATGGTTATCAAAACAGACCAATGGCATTGCCCAAGGGCTTAAAAATGACGGTTATGAGGACTTAGTCCATCAGAAAACCGGACTAGTGATTGATTCGTACTTTTCGGCCACCAAGTTAAGGTGGATCTTGGATCACGTGGCAGGGTCACAAAAACGTGCCGAAAACGGTGAGTTGTTATTTGGTACCATTGATACCTGGCTGGTTTGGAAGCTTTCGGGAGGCAAGTACCATATCACTGATTACACCAATGCGAGTCGGACCATGATGTTTAACATCAATGATCTAAAATGGGATGACGAAATTCTGAGTATTTTAAACATCCCAAAGAAAATGCTCCCGACGGTCCACGCTTCTGATGAGGTCTACGGTACTACGGAGAACTATCAGTTTTACGGTGTTAGTGTTCCGATTGCGGGAATTGCTGGTGATCAACAAGCCGCTTTAATTGGTCAGATGGGCTTTTCAAAGGGCATGGTTGAAAACACTTATGGTGACGGAGCTTTTATTATGATGAACACTGGTCATCATCCCCAGTATTCTGACGAAAACCTGCTGACCACCATCGCATATGGTATCAACGGAGAAATCACGTATGCACTTGAAGGATCAATCTTTGTGGCTGGAAGTGCTTTAACGTGGTTACGGGATCAGATGAAAATCATTACCAGTGTCCCCGAATCACGACAGGCGGCTAAGCGTTCAACTGATCACAACGAGGTTTACGTCGTACCGGCCTTTAACGGGCTTGGTGCTCCATACTGGGACCAAAATGTGAGGGGAGCTGTCTTTGGCATTACCCGAGGAACCAACAGTGATGACTTCGTTAAGGCCACCCTTCAATCGATTGCGTACGGGACTAAGGACATCATCAACACGATGGAATCGGACACGAAGCTTACAATTCCGCAGATTCGAGCTGACGGGGGTGCCAGTCGGAATAGTTATCTCATGCAATTTCAGGCTGACATTTTGAACATTCCGGTTCAACGAGCTAGTGATGAGGAAACTACTGGATTTGGAGCTGCCATCTTAAGTGGATTAGCAACCGGATTTTGGAAAGACTTAGATGAAGTTCAATCCATTTATGAAGAAGGGAAGAGTTTTATCCCTGATATGAAGGAAGCTGAACGGGCTAAATTGTACCAAGGATGGCAAAGGGCGGTCCGTGCTACCCAAGCTTTTAAACCAATTAACTAAGACTTGCTTCGGCAAGTTTTTAAGTTTTTCTTAATGAAAACGTTTTCTTTTTGATTTTACCGTGTTATAATTAATTTCGTAAATAAAGGTTACAAAAAGAATTTTGAAAAGAAGGTATGGGATATGAGTTTTGAAGCAATATTAATTGGATTAATTCCAGTGATCGGTTGGGGTCTATTTCCAACCATTTCATCAAAAATTGGTGGTAAACCAACTAACCAAATCTTTGGTGCCACAGTTGGTACATTGATCTTTGCGATTGTTGTCTTATTATTCACCAAAGCTGGATTCCCAATGGGCTGGAACTTGGTCTACGGAATCTTGTCTGGTATGGGTTGGGGCTTCGGTCAAATCATGGCCTTTAAAGGTTATTCTTTGATCGGATCCTCAAGAGTTATGCCAATTACCACCGCATTCCAGTTGATCGTAACTGCTTTGTGGGGTGCATTTGCTTTAAGTAGTTGGCCTGGGATTGGTCACAAGATCATTGGAATTCTTGCTTTGATCGTGATCATCATCGGTGCTACGCTTACAACTTGGAGCCAAAACAAAGAAAACGTTGATAAGGGTGCTTTGAAGAAAGCCGTTATCTTACAGTTAATTGGTGTAATTGGTTACTGGTTGTACTCTGCCGCTCCACAAGTTGATAACTTAACTTGGGCCAAGGGCTTCTTACCACAAACTGCTCCAATGAGCGGGATGCAAGCATTCTTGCCACAAGCTGTCGGAATGGTTTTGATGGCCGTTATCTACGGTTTGATGAACATGAAGAAGGAAAATGTTTTTGCTGAAGCTGTTTCATACAAACAGATTATCGCTGGTTTCTTCTTTGCAGTTGCCGCATTCTCATATTTGATTGCTGCACAACCAACTATGTTAGGTCTTTCCACTGGATTCGTTCTATCACAGGTATCAGTAGTTGTTGCTACCTTGACCGGTGTTTACTTCTTACACCAGAAGAAGACTCCAAAGGAAATGGTTGCTACTTTGATCGGTTTAGCTTTGATCATCGCAGCTGCTGCCGTAACCGTTATGCTATAAATCATTAATCTCAAAATAAAAACACTTCACATAATGTGAAGTGTTTTTTTATTCGTTTATTTAAAGTAATGACTTCGTTTTAAAAGTTCAGCCGATCTTTTATCGATCGGGACAAAGCCCTTATTTTGGAGGTGTCTAAAGAACATCATGTTGTAGACGAAACTCCATGCAAGGGGCATGATTAGAAAAACTTCGTAGGCAGAAGCAGCAATGTTAAGTCCGGTTAAGAAGGTTAACACCATTGCCAAGATGAAGTCAACGCCAATCATACATAGGGTGTTATAGAAATCACCACGAAAAACAGAAGGCCAGATTCCAAAAACTAACGTGGTAAATGAGAAGCCTACTTTTTGGACTTTGACCTCCTGGGTTTCTTTATTCTGAACGACAGCGTAATTAGGTGGAAGGAACATGTTGTTCATCCCGTTATTCCCATTATTATTGTCGTTATCAAATGGATTCATTGACAATTAGACCTTTCTAAGACTTTAAAGTGAATTTGACGACGACCTCGACATGGGGAGTCTGGGGCATCATATCAATTGGTTGTAAGTAATCGACATTGTAAGACTTGGTAAGTTGTACCAGATTTTGTGCTAACGTCGATGGATTACATGAAACGTAGACGAATTTAGCCGGTTTACAGGTTAAAATGGCGTCGATTAAGTGTTGATCAAGACCAACTCGTGGAGGATCAACCACGAGAGCTGTTGGTCGCCAGCCCTCCGCCATCCATTGGGGCATGAGATCTTCTGCACTTCCAAAGTAGTACTGGGCGTTATCAATGTGGTTGATTTTCGCATTGTGGTTAGCGTCAGTAATGGCTTCTTGAACGGTATCCATTCCTCTCACTTCGGCTACTTGGTTGGCCAGTGTCAAACCGATGGTACCCACTCCCGAGTAGGCATCAATTAAACGATCGTCTGAATCAAGGTTAAGTGCTTCCCCAGCTAAGTGGTAGAGTTTAGGTGTCATAATACTATTGAGTTGGAGGAAAGCCCGTGGTGACAATTCAAATGAGAGACCATCGATTTTCTCGGTGATACTGTCATTTCCAGCCAAATGAACCGTTTTTTCACCCCAGATCAGTGGTGAATCACCCGGATTAATGTTTTGCATGACCGACGTAACCTCGGGAAGTCGATCGGCGATCATCTCCAGTAATTGATGCTTTTTAACCAATTTAGGTGTATTAGTGATAAAGACCACTTGCACATCGTTGGTATTAAGTGCCGCTCTAACTACCAGTGTTTTTAAGATGCCTGAGTGGTTCGATTCAACAAACGTTGGAATGTTTAATTCTTGGATCATTTCGACTAGGGCGCGCATGACCTTCATGGTTAGTGGGTACTGAACGGAACAGGTTTCCATGTCAACTACTTCATGGGTTCCCTCTTTGTATAACCCGGCGATGACTTTGCCATCTGCTTGAGTTCTGACCTGAAACTGGGCTTTGTTTCGATATTCGTATGGATCATCCATGCCGATGGTATCCCTTACGTCGTAGTGATCGTAAGCACGGGGATGATATCTTCTTAATGATTGTTTAACTAAATCGCGTTTAAATTCTAATTGTTTAGGGTAGGCAAGATCTTCTAATTCAAAACCACCGACCTCACCAGCGTATGAATCGCGTGGTTGAACTCGAAATGGACTGGTTTTATCAATTTGAATCAGAGTACCCCTTAAATATTTTGGCTTGATTTCAGTTACATCAGCCTGAACTAATTCACCCACTAACGCACCAGGAATAAAGATTAATTTACGATGAAAATAACCAATTCCTTCACCATTAATTCCGAGACGCTTGATGGTGACTGTAACTCGTTGGTGGAGTTCTACTAAAACATTTGACGATCTCTTTGAACTGTTTCTAACTCTTTTATAACTCATTAGAACTCCTTTTTTCTTCATAACAACGTCTACGCCATTATAGCAGACTCATATATGATACAAAAGTGTTGTATAATCATACTGTTAATTTATTAAGAGGAAAAGAGAGGTGTCAAAATGGCAATATTAGAAACTAAGAACCTTTGCTACAGTGCTGATGGTCGTGAAATCATCAAGGATATTAACTGGAGCGTTGATGCCGGAGAAATCGTTACAATCACTGGACCCTCAGGAAGTGGAAAGACGACCTTTGTTAGATTATTGGCGGATCTTCTCACCCCAACTTCCGGTGAGGTAATTTTTGAAGGAAAGAACGTCGCGGATCTAGATCCCATTGAATATCGCAGAAAAGTATCGTACGCAGTTCAACAACCAACTTTATTTGGCAACACGGTTAAGGATAATCTGGAGTTTCCGTATCAAATTCGGAATAAACCATTTAACAAGGATCATGCCCTAAAAGCTCTTCAAACCGTGGATTTAGGTGATGGTGATTTGGATCGAACCGTCGATAACCTGTCTGGTGGGGAACGTCAACGAGTGGCACTGATTAGAAACATCATGTTTGTTCCAGAAGTGCTCATTTTAGACGAAGTAACGACTGGACTTGACGAGAAGACCAAGGCAAGTGTGCATAAAATGATTAACTACATTAATCAGAGAGATCACACAACGATTATCATGATCACTCATGACCAGGATGAAATTGATCATGCAACTGAGTTAGTCACAATTGTTGATGGTCGACTGGTGAAGGGAGATAAAGATGCCTAATTTAATTGTTTCAAACCAAGCGCTTGCGTTGACCGGGCTGCTGGTTTTAATTGCATTGTTTGTCGGATGGAAGGAAAAGCTGGGCATTGATAAGTCCATTATCATTGCCACCATCCGTTGTGTGGTTCAATTATTCGTGGTTGGATATGTATTGCGATTTGTCTTTCGCATTAACAACCTTTTTCTGACCATCGCTTTGATTTTAATTATTTTGTTCAATGCCGCTTACAATGCTAAAGGACGAAGTAACGGAATGGAGCACGCGCTGCCCATTTCCATTATTGCCCTTGGTAGCAGTACCCTGGTGGTAATTGCCGTACTGGTTTTTGCTGGTGCCATTAAATTCATTCCATCGCAGGTCGTTCCCATTACGGGAATGGTTGCCAGTAATTCAATGGTTGCCCTGGGACTCTGCTATCGCAGCATGAACTCCATGTTCAAAGATCGCAGACAACAAATCATTGAGAAGTTAGCCTTAGGGGCGGACGTTAAGACTTCCTGCTCCGACATTGTTCGAGACAGTATCAAGACTGGGATGCAACCAACCATTGATACGGCGATGACCGTTGGATTAGTTAGTTTACCAGGAATGATGGCTGGTTTAATCTTTGCTGGAGTTGATCCGGTTAAGGCCATTAAGTATCAGATCATGGTAACCTTTATGCTATTAGGAATCACGGCGGTTAGCTCCATCATTGCTTGTTACATGGGTTATCACAGCTTTTATAACAAAAACGATCAGTTGAAAAACATGAATTAACCAAGAAATGAGACTCCCGAGTGGAGTCTTTTTTATTGTTAATAATAGGATAAATGAAGTGAGTGGTTTATAATTCAGTTGGGTTAAAGGTTAAGTTTGAAAAATGAAAAGAGGGATTCTATGAGTAAAATGACAGCAAGTCGAGCACTGGTAAAGGTGCTTGAGAGTTGGGATGTCGATCACTTGTATGGCATCACAGCTGGTTCTTTGAATAACTTATTGAATGCACTAGATGAAGAAAAAGATAATATTAAATATGTTCAGGTAAGACACGAGGAAGTTGGAGCCATGGCAGCATCAGCCGACCACAAATACACTGGAAAGATCGGGGTAGCGTTTGGTTCAGCTGGACCTGGTGCCACCCATATGTTTAACGGTTTATACGATGCTAAGGAAGATAATACTCCAATGTTGGCACTCGTTGGACAGGTGCCACAACCCATGATGAACACGCGTTTCTTCCAAGAAATGGACGAGTTACCAATGTTTGCAGACGTTTCCGTTTACAATCGGCAGGCGTCTACTGCCAAACAGATTCCCAAGATCATTGATGAAGCCATCAGAACGGCTTATCAAAAGAAGGGTCCAGCGGTAGTGATCTTACCCAATGATCTCCTTGGAACTGAAATTGACTATGAACCAATCAAAACGGCAAACGTTTCAAGCAGCATTAAAACGGTTCATCCTAAGCAGGCTGACGTTGATGAAGCCGTCAAGATGATTAAGGAAGCCAAGCATCCGGTCCTTTGGTACGGAAGAGGGGCTAAGGGAGCTCGAGATGAAATCGTGAAAGTTTCTGATCAGTTTAGCATGCCAGTCTTATCCACCGCTCCAGCAACTGGGATCATGCCTAACGACAATCTTAGTTACATGGGAGCTCGTGGACGGCTTGGATCAAAACCAGGATTTGAAGTTTCACAGGCTGCCGACCTGATTATCATGCTGGGAAACGACTTTCCGTTCGCTCGTTTCATGCCTCAAGACAAGCAGATCATTCAGGTTAATAATAACCTGGCGGATTTAGGGCGCCAATATCAGGCTAACCTGACCATTCATGGTGACGCCAAAGAATTTTTGGAGATGCTAATTGATTCAGGAGTAAAGCTTTCTAAGAGTGATTTCTTGAAGGCTGCCCGATTGGATCGCGAAAACTGGTTGAAATGGCTCGATAGCATTGCGACCGATTACGATGAGGGCTTGCGTGCTGAGACCGTTTTGAAGGCCGTGGCTGATCATTCCAAGTCAGATGCGGTTTACGGACTTGACGTTGGAAACAACACGATGCATTCTATTCGTCAATTACCACTTAATCAGGAGCAAAAGTTTGCCATGTCACCATGGTTTGGAACGATGGGCTTTGGACTGCCAGCGTCTATCTCCGCCAAGTTGTCATATCCAGATCGTCAGGTTTGGTCGATTTCGGGTGATGGTGGTTTCGCCATGGTTATGCAAGATCTCTTGACCCAGGCCAAGTACAATCTACCAGTTATCAATGTAGTTCTGTCTAATGATCGCTTTGGTTACATTGAACACGAAGACGCTCAATCAGATATTAGTGACTATGGAACGAAACTGTATGAAGCTGATTTTGCTCAAGTAGCTGATGGTCTAGGGGGTCATGGCTTTAAAGTATCGGGCCAAGATGAACTGGACGCTGCAATGGAAGAAGTCGACAGAATGCAGGCGGAAGGGAACACGAAACCAATCGTGATTGATGCCAAGATTAAGGCTTTTGATCCGATTGATACGAGTTTTGTTCCACTTGATCCAGAACAGTTTGACCAGAAGACGATTGATGATTATAAGAAACGTTATAACGTGTATGGTCAACCGGCTCTCAGTGAAATTATGAAAAGTTTGAAGTAGAATATGTAATAAAAATAACCGACCTCATTGAGGTCGGTTATTTATTTTGCTTATTTTTTAACATCAGTTTCGTCAATATCTTCGGCAACTGTTGATTCATCATCACCGACATCTAGAGCTTGATGCTTTAGGTGTGGGAAGACGTATTTATCTGCGAGTCCCGTGATTCCACCTTGGAAGAGAAACGCGAAGATCGTTCCAAGTCCCAAGTTAGTAAACTGACGTGTCATTGCAAAAGCAACCACGGCCATTACTGTAGGCGGAATGTATGAAGCCCACATAGCTTTTCCGGCAGCACCATTAAAGTACTTAAACCTTAAGATCTGCATTAAGTCATCAGCTGGATGCAATACCAAGTTAACCCGTTGGTAAATTGAGATGGCAGTTGCGATCAATGCCACTCCAAAGAAGTTCAAGAGGACATAGAAGACAACCATCATCCAACCCTTTGCTTCTGGGAATCCGGCAAAGAATGATACTTTTCCAATAACTGGAAGAGAACCATCCATGAAGAAATCGTCGAAGACTTGGATCAGTGCTGAGAACGGAACCATGAAGATTACGTTTCCAATGGCACGTCCCCAGTCCCAGTGGCCAACTAAGAAAGCATTCAAAATGGTAATGGCAACTCCTAAGATTAGAAAGGCCCAGAATAAGTTCCAATGAAAGGCATTTCCAAGGTTAGTTTCAGCTGCCGTCCAATATGCTGAACCTAGAAAAGATGGATGAATTTTAGCAGTTGTTACTAGAGTTAAAACATTTCCAGCAGAGTTAATTATTAATGAAAGGATAAAGAACATAATTGAAGCTGTCATGGAAATGGTACGTTTTGCTTTTCTATTAGCGGTTTTTTTCGCCATAGTTTTCCTCCACGATCAGATTTTGGTTCAATTATTTAAGATCACCATTAACTTTAACAATTGACTTGCCTTGAACTTTGTCGGTACCGGCTAATACGCCAGGGACTTGTTCTAAAGTAAGGATGTTGTTTTGGAAAGGCTTAACCTTAACAGAACCATCTGAAAGGAGGGCGATTGAATCTTCGAAACTGTGTGGGTTAATCATGGAACCCTTGATAGTTAATTGCTTCTTGAAGATTTCGTAAGTGTTCATGTTGAAGGTTTGGCCAGGTGCACCAACACCGAACATCATAACTTGAGCGCCAGGGTTGGTAGCTTCAACAGCTTGTTCTTGGGTTTCAGGCTTACCAACACATTCGATTACCATGTCGTACTTGTCAGTAATCTTTTCCTTAGTAGTGTTGATAACTTTGTTTAGGTTTAATTCTTTCTTTTCCCAAGCAAGGTTGTCATCATGACGACCAGTCATGTCAATGTTTTGGATACCGTAAATTCTAAGAAGTTGAGCGAATAACTTAGCCATGTAACCATCACCAATGATTAAAGCGTGTTGGTAAGGGGTAATGTTTTCGGTGATCTTCATAGTGTGAACGGCACATGAAAGTGGTTCCATTGAGCATGCTGTTTGAAGTGATAATTCATCAGGAATGTGGTAAACAACCTTTTCTGGAGCAGTGAAGTAGTCTTCAAGGCCACCATCTCTAGTTACACCAACGGCTGATAAGTTTTCACATAATTCGTAACGGCCAGTGTGACAGTAGAAACATTTGTCACAGTAGATGTTAGGGTCAACAACAACCCGGTCACCCTTCTTGAAGTCTTTAACGTTCTTTCCGACGGCAGAAACAACTCCAGAATTTTCGTGACCTAAAACAATTGGAGGAGTTGCATCAGCTGAACCGGGAAGACCATTGTATAAAGCGTGGTCAGTACCACAAATACCAGCATAGGCAGTTTCAACTAAGACTTCGTCGTCTTTAGGAGTTGGGACATCTCTGTCTTCAATCTCCATGTGTTGCTTAGCTGTCATAACTAAAGCTTTCATTTTTGACATAAGATAACTTCCTTTCAAAAAAGTTGATGGATTAATATCGTTACAATCTGAACATAATTGGTAGAAAAGCAAAATTTTATAAATTCTACTGTCTATGAGGAGATATGTCTACAATTATTAATGTAAACCGTTTCAATGCTGTTTGCAAGGTCATATGCCCCTGCATTTTTGCACAATTAAAAATTGAACAAGGTCATAATTTGATAAGTGAAATAAATAACGGCATGATAACGGGAATTAAGCAATTAATTTTATAATGATGAAAAAGATGACAAGGAAAATATTTCACAAAATTATTTTTTTAATTTTATCTTAAGGAAGTCACCTGTTTCTAATTAAAATGTACTTTTTGATAAAAAAGTTTACAATGGATAATACCAAAAAAGAAGGAGAGAGTGACATATGGCATACCTAGAACTCAAAAACATCCGAAAGTCTTATCATATTGATAACCAAGATTTTCATGTTTTAAACGGAATCAGTCTCAACTTCGATCGCGGAGAGTTTGTTTCAATTCTGGGTGAATCTGGTGGTGGGAAAACCACTTTGATGAACATCATTGCGGGATTAGACAGTGACTATTCGGGCGATGTTTTAATTAACGGCCAATCGTTAAAGAAGGATACCAGTAAACAACTTGACGAGTATCGGCGGAGTACGATTGGATTCATTTTTCAAAATTTCAATTTAGTAAATCATCTTACCATTCAAGAAAACGTCATGGTATCACTTGAAATGACGACTTTGACCCATAAGCAACAGGAAGAGCGGGCGATCGAGCTTTTAAAGAAAGTGGGATTGTACGATCACCGGAACAAGTATCCCAACCAACTATCTGGTGGACAGATGCAGCGAGTTTCAATTGCTCGGGCACTGGCATCCGATCCAGACATCATCATTGCTGATGAACCAACGGGAGCGCTGGATGCTAAGAACACTGATGACATTCTTGAATTAATGAACGAAATTGCTGAGGACGGGAAACTGGTCATTGCCGTTACCCATTCTCAGACCGTGGCTAACTACGGAACCCGGATCGTTCACCTGGCGGACGGCAAGATTGACGAGGATAAGATCTTAAAGCCAGCCTATCCGGTTGAGAAAAGTAAACCAGCCTTTAAATCACGTCCAGCTAAATTAGGCTCGATTTTTCAAATGGCGTTTGAACACTTTAAGTACAATCTCAAGCGGAACCTTTTAATTATCTTTGGAGCTGCCATTGGGATTTTCTCGGTAATCTTCATGCTGGGACTTGGAAATGGTGTGAGAGGGTACATTAACCATGAGATTTATTCGGAGGTTAACCCCACCACCATTCAAGTCAGTCGGAAACAGAAGCAGGGTGAGAATCCAAGTCCGAAGAATTCCCTGATGACAAATCAGGACAACCGACAGTTAAATGACTTAAAGAACGTAAAAAGTTCAACTTTGGGGAAGTTTTTATCTGGGGGACAGTTTAAGGCGGCTGACAAGACGGCCTCTGTCCAGTACGTTCAAACCTATTATCAGGGAGCTGTTTTAAAGAAAAACATTAAAACCGGAACGATTCCTACTAGAGATAATCAGGTTTTAATTAATAAGAAAACGGCTCAAAGTTTTAATAAGAACAAACCATACGACGTGACCGGTAAAAAGATTCAGTTGTTTGCGAACGCTCCTGATGATAACGGACAACCCCACGTCTTATCAAAGAAAGTTACCGTGAGCGGGGTTACCAGTGACGTTAATCCGATGGCGCTGGTCAGCTCTAATACGATGAAATCCATGTTTAGTAGTGCTTCGATGAAGTATGAGCCAAACTTTGCGGCCGTTAACATCGCCGGTGGAGTTCCAAACGTGCAACCGGTTCAAGATAAGATTAAGTCGCTGAAGGGTCCCAATAAGCAAGCGAAGTACCAGATTACGGGTGCTGGGGCGATCGTTTCGACACTGAATACTTACATTAACGTGGCCGTTTGGGTTCTGGCTGGGATTGCCGCCATCTCACTTCTTGTATCTGCAATCATGATCATTGTGGTTCTTTACATCAGTGTTGCTGAACGGACTAAGGAGATCGGAATATTGCGTGCCTTAGGATTTACCAAGGGGAACATCAGAAATCTATTCTTCTCCGAAGCCTTTATCTTGGGAGTCTTTTCTTCTATCTTTGCGGTCATTATTGCCTATCTGGCTGAATGGGGAGCTGACGCGATTTCTAATGGAGCCATTAAGTACGCAATTGTTCAGATCTCACCGATGAATGCCATTGCGGGCGCCGTAGTCTTCATTCTCATTTGTCTCTTGGCTGCTCTGGCACCAGCTGCTAAGGCCGCTAAGTTGGATCCAATTGTTAGCTTGAGTTCCGAATAAGAGCGAACGGTTGAAATTGGAACGAGTTTGAGGCAAACTAAAATTTAAATTAACTAAGAGCTATTCTAGACTATGGTCAGAATAGCTCTTATTAATTAGGTCTAATGCAATGGTTAGGAGGGTGAATTGTGAAAATTGGAATTGCTGCAAATGTTAATCGGATGCCCACGCCCAACTATAACCTGGATTACGCCAATTATACGGCGCGGGTTTTCATCGATTTGTTACAAAAACATGGAATTCTTCCCATTATTATCCCGATGGCTAGTTTTGATATGATTCCTGATTATGTGGGATTAATCGATGGGCTGATCATTCCCGGTGGTCAGGATGTTCATCCTAAATTATTTCATGAAGAGACTAACCAAAAAGCGGAAGCCCACTATCTTCCCCACGATCAATGGGAAATGGGGCTAGTGAGAGAAATGCTACGAAGGCAAAAGCCGTTGTTGGGAATTTGCCGAGGATTGCAGTTGATCAACGTGACCCTAGGTGGCACGCTCTACCAGGACATTGCGACTGATTTTCCAGAGTCCGAAATTCAACACGTTTATCACGAGCATCCTAAGGATAATTTTCATGAGATTCGGGTCAGAAGTGATAGTGCATTGGCACATTCGGTTGGGAGTCATCTTGTCGTGAATTCCATTCATCATCAGGCGCTAAAAAAGGTCGCTTCTGATGTTCACGTGACGGCTCGTTCATCAGACGGAGTGGTTGAAGCAGTGGAAAATGATGCCGCTACTATCATGGGAGTGCAGTGGCACCCGGAGTTATTGTGGCAAAAAGATCGGAGGCAGGAACAGCTGTTTCTCGATTTCTTTGACCGGGCGAAGGATTAGTATTTAAGATACTTAAGTAAAAAGAGTTCCTCCTGAAGAAAATCAAGAGGAACTCTTTTTTATTGGCCATTTTCGAAATATTCTTCTTCATGATTGGTACTATGACTAAGTTCGACCATCTTACCAGTCTGGTTGTAGACCAACCATTCGGCAAGGTTGACGACGTGATCGCCAATTCGTTCTAAGAGTCGAATCACCATGAGGTAACTCAAGGCCGCTTGAGCAGTCTGGCTGTTCTTTTTTAGTGACTCTGTTACCAGTTTCCTGGTGGAATGGTAGTACTTATCAATCGATTCGTCCTGGTCCGCAATCTTTTTAGCCTCGGCAGCATTGCCCTCAAAGAAAGCTTCAAGAACCTGTTCTAGCATTGTACGGACCTGTTCGGTCATCTCACTGATGACTTTTTCGACCGCCGGGATGCGTTCGTGGCCCTTGGCGTTGATGGTTTCTCTGGCAATCGTGTTGGCATGGTCACCGATGCGTTCAATGTCAGTACTGGCTTTTAAGATACTGATGATCTGGCGGAAATCACTTGCAACGGGTTGCTGTAACGCGATGAGTTGCAGGGATTGCTTTTCTAAGTCCATTTCTTCGTTGTTAATTTTAGGGTCTTCAGCCACAATCTTGCGTGCTAAATCCTTGTCATGGTCAATGAAAGATTTGGTGGCCTGATAGATTTGCTCACTGCTGTCAAATCCCATCTCCATAAAGTGTCCTTTGAGTTTCTTTAGTTCGTCATCAAATAATGCTCCCATGATCGTTCTCCTTATCCAAATTTTCCGTTGAGGTAGTCACTGGTTTCCTGCTTGTCGGGGGTTAGAAACATTTTCTTGGTGTCTCCAACTTCCATCAAATGGCCATTTAGCATAAAGGCCGTTTTATCAGAGATCCGGGAGGCCTGTGACATGTTATGAGTCACGATGATAATGGTGTACTTATCCTTAATGTTAAGGAGGGTATCTTCGATCATTTGACTAGAGATAGGATCGAGCGCACTCGTTGGCTCATCCAATAAAATGACGTCTGGTTGAATTGCTAGCAGTCTAGCAATACAGATTCGTTGTTGTTGGCCACCTGAAAACGATAGGGCACTTTTGTGCAGTTTATCCTTCACTTCGTTCCAGATTGCGGCCTGTTTAAGTGATTCCTCGACCCGTTCATCTAGGGTCTTCTTATCCTTGATTCCAGCTAATTTTAAGCCAAAGGTGACGTTGTCGTACACGGAGAACGGGAAAGGATTGGGTTGTTGAAAAACCATGCCGACTTCTTTTCTAAGTTGGACCGTATCTTCCTTTGGACCATAAATGTTGTGTCCATTAAGGGTGAAACTACCGGTGATGGTGATGTTAGGGATGAGGTCGTTCATCCGATTAAGGCACCGGAGGTACGTTGATTTTCCACAGCCAGATGGTCCGATCAAGGCAGTAATCTCATTTTCCCTGAAGTTGAGGTTGATTCCGTGAAGTGCTTTTCGTTCCCCATAGTACAGGTTAACGTTTTCAGTTTTAATGATCTCTTTTGCTTCTGTTTTAGTTGTCATTTGTTTCTCCTTAACCGAAGTTGCCGGAAATGTAGTCCTCGGTAGCTTTTACCTGCGGTCTGGTAAAGATGTCAGCGGTCTTTTTGTATTCCATCACGTGCCCCAGATGAAAGAAGGCGGTGTAGTCGCTCACACGAGCCGCTTGTTGCATGTTGTGGGTCACGATAATGATCGTGTACTTTTGTTTAAGTTCTAAGAGCGTTTCCTCAATTTTGGCGGTTGAGATGGGATCCAGAGCACTGGCCGGCTCGTCCAGGAGAAGGATGTCTGGTTGCATGGCAATTGAACGTGCAATGCACAGTCGTTGCGCCTGTCCCCCTGATAATTCGAGGGCACTCGTATCCAACTTATCCTTGACCTCATCCCATAGAGCCGCTGCTCTTAGGCTTTGCTCGACACGTTGATCCAGAACCGTTTGGTCCTTTACTCCGTGTTTTTTTAATGCGAATTGAATGTTTTCCCGGATGGTCTTGGCAAATGGATTAGGGTGCTGGAACACCATCCCGATGTTTTTTCTTAACACGTAGACGTTTAATTTTTTCTGATTGATGTTGACGTCACGATACATAATGGCACCAGTCACGGTAGCCACACCGTCATTCATCCGATTGAGGCACCGGAGAAAGGTGGATTTACCCGATCCAGAGGCCCCGATCAAGGCGGAAATCTTAAAACGCGGAAAAGCTAGTGAGGTGTCAAAGGTGGCTTGCTTTTTACCATAGAAAACGTTGACGTCTTTGGTTTCAAGGGCAATTTCACCTGGCGGCACGATAATTTGATGTTGATCTAAGTTGTAGTCTGGTTGTGTCATGAGTTAGCCTCGTTTCTTTCTAGTCGTTCCGGTCATCTTGCGGTACGCCCAGTTACCGAAGAATCGAGATGACAGGTTAAAGATCAGGATGACGATGATAAGGACCGCCGATGCCCCACTTGAAACGATGTGAGCATCAGGAACAATCCCCTCCGTGTTCAGTTTCCAGATGTGAACCGCTAGTGTTTCGGCAGGGCGCATGGGATTTAGAAAGCTGCTGGGGCTGAACGGGTTCCAATCAGTGTAACTTACGATTGGGGCACTTTGCCCTGCAGTGTAGATTAAAGCGGCGGCCTCACCGAAGATTCGCCCAGAACTAAGGATGACACCGGTAATAATTCCGGGGATGGCAAGTGGCAAAACCACGCCGACGATGGTTTTGGACTTTGAGAGTCCCAGGGACAGGCCAGCTTCACGTTGCAGCTTAGGGACTTCTTCGATGGAGTCTTCCACACTCCTTGTGAGTAATGGGAGATTAAAGATTGTAAGTGCAATGGCACCCGACAGGATGGAGTAGTCCAATTGAAACTTGATTACTAGGATCAGGTATCCGAAGAGACCAACGACAATCGATGGAAGGGAGCTTAACACCTCGATGGCTGTTTTAATTAAGGTGGTTATCCAATTATCCTTGGCGTACTCGGCAAGATAGATGCCAGCTCCCAGACTAATGGGGAGAGAGATGATAATCGTTAGGACCAGGAGGTAGACGGAATTAAAGAGTTGATCACGAATTCCACCTCCCGCGCTGATTGAACTCGAGGTTGAGGTTAGAAATTTCCACGAAATATCAGAAAGTCCAGTGACCAAAATGTAGCCCAGCAAGAAGATTAAGATTAACACCACGACGCTAACGAGTGCCCAGATGGTCCCGATGGCCAATTTATTGATTTTTTTGGCATTTATTTTCATTTTTTAAATGCACTCCTCTTTCCAATTAATTTCACGATAACGTTGAAAACCAGTGACATTACCAGTAAAACCAGTGCCAGCGTCCAAAGGGCATTGTTAGGGAGAGTCCCCATGATGGTGTTTCCCATTTGGGTGGTTAACTGACTGGTTAAAGTGGCCGTTGGACTAGTTAGACTAGTTGGCATCAGGACCGCATTTCCGATGACCATCTGAACGGCTAGGGCTTCACCGAAAGCCCGTGCCATTCCGAAAATCATGGCGGTTAAAATTCCTGGAGTGGCAGCCCTTAAAACGACTTTATACATCATTTGCCACCTCGTGGCCCCTAGTGAAAGAGCCGCGCTTCGATAGTCACGTGGGACGGCCTTGAGTGCATCAACTGACATTGACGTAATGGTGGGAAGAACCATGACGAACAAAACGATCGTAGCCGGTAGGATTCCCGAGCCAGTCCCACCAAACACGGTTCGAACCATTGGAATCAAGACCATGAGGCCAATAAAACCGTAGACAACGGATGGGATTCCCACAAGTAATTCGATGACCGGTTGCAGGATTTTTTGGCCCCTTTTAGGAGCAATTTCCGTCATAAAGAGGGCCATCGCAATCGCAAAGGGAGTGGCCAAGATGGCTGACAGAAGGGTAACCGCAAATGAAGTGACGATCATCGCTAGTGCGCCAACTTCTGGTTTCCCATTTGGTCCCTTTTGACTTGGGCTCCAGTCGCTCTTGGCGAAGAAGTCGATCACGCTGACGTGGTTGGTAGTAAAAGTGGCCAGTCCCTTAGTGGTGATAAAGAAGAGGATGGCAACCACTAAGATGCCAATAAAGCCAATACATACTAAACTAATTAAATGTCCAATTTGATCCTGATGGGTTTCCTTGGATGGTTTCAGTAATTTTTCTTTAATTTCATTCATATAAAAACCACTTTCATAATTATTTAATCTTTTGGACGTGACCGTCGGCGTTCTTTTCAAACTTCATGTTTTGCACCTGAATGTATCCAATTTGTTTGACGAGCCGCTTCTGTACCTTATCCGAAAGCATGTAATTGATAAAATCTTTGGTGGCACCAACTGGTTTGCCCTTGGTATACATGTGTTCGTATGACCAAATCTTCCAGTCATTATTTTCCACGTGTTGATCGGTAGGAGTGACGTGGTCAATTGAGATTTCCTGGGTTTTCTGATTGAGATAGGGGAACGACAGGTAACTAATCGCTCCGGGAGTGGATGAAACAATCTGTTGTACCGTCCCGTTTGAATCCTGCTGTTGAGCGTTAACGGCCTTTTGTCCCTTTAGGACAGACTGTTCGAAGGTCGTTCGCGTTCCGCTTCCTTCGACACGGTTGATGACCACAATCTTGACATTGTTTCCACCAACCTGTTTCCAGTTGGTAACTTTCCCAGTAAAAATTTGTTCTAGTTGCTTCATCGACAAGTCTTTAACTCCCACCCGTTTGTTAGCGACCGGGGCAATTCCGACCACCGCAATCTTATGATCAACTAGTTCCTTGGCGTTCACGCCTGGTTGCTCGGAGGCAAAGACGTCAGAATTTCCAATGTTGACGGCTCCCTGCTGAATTTGACTCAGACCAGTTCCGGATCCGCCACCCTGGACGTTAACGTTGACGTGGGGGTGATCGACCTGATATTCACGACTCGCTTGTTCCACTAAGGGTTGTAAAGCCGTGGATCCCACTGCGGTAATCTTATTACCGTTTTGTGCCTTTGTGGCAGAAGATGAGCCGCAAGCGGTTAGTGCAAGTGCTAGGAACCCGCAGCTTAAGATGAGTGCGGTAATTCCCTTTTTGCCAAATGACATGTCCAAAATCTCCTTTTGAGTGGTCATATTTTCATTACGAACTAAGTATATAAAGTGAATGTAAATGTTAAGTAAATTTTAGGATTTTTTGTGTAAATGTTTGGTAAAAATAAAAAGTGTCCCAATCATTTTGATTGAGGCACTGCGATTGATATTTAATTTTTAAGATCCACTTCAAAGTTATAACCAAAGCCACGGACCGTTTTGATGAACGTCGGATCCTTAGGATTGGGTTCGATTTTGTCCCTTAAGTGACTAATGTGCATTTCGAGCATTCGCGAAGATTGATCGATATAGAGGTCGTTCCAGACGCCATTCAGAATTTGTTCCCGGCTTAGAATGTGTTGGGGATGGTTTAAAAAGTACTCAAGTAGTTTGAATTCTTTGGGTGTCAGTCGAAGGGGTGTCCCATTCTTTTTGACCGTCTTATGATCTAGGTCAACTTCAATGTTGCCAAAGTAATAGGGTGGGCGTTGGGAGTCCTGAAGATCTGAGGACTGATTTAACGTCTGATCCTGGTAGAACCGGGTCCGACATTTCATTCTAAGGAGCACCTCATTAGCATCGTACGGTTGGATGATGTAGTCGTCGATGCCAGCCTTAAATAGTTGGGTGACTACTCGGGGATCCTTTTTTTCATCTAAAACAAAAATGGGAAGAGAAGCGGTGGTTCGGATTTTTGGAACCAGCTTCATTAACTCATCAATTGAAACCGTTGCTAGATCCCAGATGATCGCCTGTTCGTGATATTTACGAATTGAGGATAACAAGTTAGAAACGTCGTAAAGGTCATCGACGAAGTATCCATTGTCATTAAAGGTTTGATTAAAACTAAGTGCTAAAGATAGTTTCTCGGTCACTAAAATAATGTGATTCATGGCATCCATCCTGGTTCAAAATCACGTACTATTCTACTTACTCATTATACAATTTTATTGATGTCAGTCGTACTTTTAGCCTTTGATTTCCTACTTCACGTTTTGATGATGGTTTTCTTTTTCCTGACGTTTTTTGGCCTGGTGAAGACTGATCATAACCGTAATGATCGTAACTAAGATAAAGACCACTACCATCATTATGACTAGCCCAATAAATGTCTTTAAACTCATGATGTCAAATCCCTTCATTAAATAATGATTTTATTTTAACACGACGGAAAAGATTAAGTTTTAAGGAAATCGCAAATTTTTAATTCAATCTATTGTGATAAAATAACTAAGAAGGAGTTTGATGTATATAATGAATGATACAAATGACGCTAATACCACTAATTACTTAGATATCGTAAAAAGATTAGTCTTTGATGAAAAAATTGAATACCTATTTTGGGGAGCAATGACCACGCTGGTCTACTTTGTGAGTCGATTTGTTTCGATGAAGATCTTTACCAGCGACTTCATTCCTGTCTTGATTGCGCAGGTTTTGTCAATCGCGTTTGCCTTTGTGGTAAACAAATACTTTGTTTTTAACAGTGGCACCCAGTCCAAAACCATTCAGGCTCAGATTGTGAACTTTGTGGCTGGCCGGTTGTTCGTTTTAGTCCTAGACTTCTTGATGACGTACGTTATGATCGATAAGTTTCCCCAGTTTTTTGTTAAAATTCTGTTCCTTGATCATTTCAATTATTCCGCGTGGCTCTTTCAGCTACCCATCGTGCACGGCTTGATTGGCAGTCCCATTCTTTTGAACAGTTTCATCTGTGTGGTTGGAACTCAGGTCATGGCCATTGTGATCAACTACTTTGTTTCAAAGTATTTTGCCTTTAAATAAAAGAAAAATAGCATCTCACGAAAAGTGGGATGCTATTTCTTTGTAATGTAGTCTAAGAGTTTAAATAAATTAGTATGATTTTGTTCGGAAATTTGATGATGTAAAATATCGGCTTGCGATTGATGGAAAACAGAGTTTGCGAGGTACGGATAATCGTTAATGATCATCTCATGGACGTTGCTAGCTTTTGGTTCTAAATGAAATTGAAGCCCGATCAGATTATTCTTAATGAATCCCTGGTTAAGAAGGTGCTCACTGGAGTACAACAAAGTAGCTCCCTTCGGTATCTCGAACGTTTCTTCGTGCCAATGAAGGACCACTAGTTCACTAGCAAGACCCTCAATTTGATTCGTTTTTAAATAAACAGGGGCCCAACCAACTTCTTTTACGTGTGAATCAGAAACGGTGGCACCTAAGACTTTGGCCATTTGTTGAGCTCCAAAACACGCCCCAAAGATTGGTTTATTTTGATTAATCATTTGTGAGATGAGATGGCGCTCCGCTTTAATCCAGTTTGCGTCGTCATTGGCGCTCATCGGTCCCCCTAAGATGATGAGCATGTCAGAGTCATTGACATCGGGAAGTACGCCAAACTGAGCTGGGTAGTAAATGGACATTTGATGTTGATGCTGATGAATCCAATCAGCAATTGCACCAGGACCCTCATCAGGGGTGTGTTGTAAAATATTAACTTTCATAATTCCAACCTCCTTAAATCAGAATATAAAAAAATAATGCCAAATGGCATTATTTTTGTTAGTCTACATCATACTGCCCTTGCATACCAATCATGGCCGCAATGGCTGCAACGATCATCTTGAATAATCCCATAACGATGAAGGCGATGATAATTCCAAAGGCAATCGTAAATGCCATTTGCATTGATGATTTCCATGCTGCTTTGTCTCTGCCACCAAGGAACTTATAGAATAACCAAGCTAATGCAATTAGAATGATTAGAACAATCACTAATGCAACAATGGAAATAATTAAACTTTCTGTACTCATAATTTCACCTCACAAACATAAAAATATATACATTTAGCATGAACTTTTACGCGATAATGTGCAAACATCTGACTTAATTTTGAAGAAATCACCAAGATTCTTAAAATAATCTTATATTGAAACGTTTTAGTACCTATTTGACGGGAACGGTGCTATCTTAAGAGTTGAAACATCATAAATATCAAGTGAGCTCTTCAAAATGAAAATGAAGAAAACATTATTTACACTAGCTGCCGTAGCTAGTGTTGGACTAGTACTTACGGGTTGTGGTGAAAGCAAGAGTAGTTCAAAATCGTCTTCATCGTCTAAGATGTCGAGTAGCAGTAGTGAAAAGACTATGAGCAAAAAAGACATGAAAGAAACCAAAGGTGATAAGTCCATGGACATGAACATGCAAATGAAGCACAAGATGGCACTACCAACTGATCTTACAGCTGCTAAAAATCCGAAGTACAAAGTTGGTTCCGAGGTTAAGTTAACTGCCGATCACATGAAGGGAATGAAGGGTGCCAAAGCAAAAGTTACTGGCGCCTATGATTCACCACTTTATGTAATTGACTACAAGCCAACTGATGGTAAGGCAGAAGTTAAGAACCATGAATTCGTTACCAAGAATCAACTCAAGGCTGACAAACCAGGAGCTGGTTTGAAAAAGGGTGAAAAAGTCACCGTTGAAGCCGATCACATGAAGGGAATGAAAGGTGCCAAAGGTAAGATTGTGAAAGTTTGTGACGGTCCTGCTTATGCTGTTACCTTCACTCCAACTAATGGTGGTAAAGAATACGTGAACCATCAATGGGTCAGCCAAACTGAAATGGAAAAAGAATAATTTAATTGAATGTAAAAATACTAGGACACATGTGTCCTAGTATTTTTTTGCTAATTTTTAGATGAAGTTGTAACCAACGGCACCAATCAGCCCCATTACGGCAGCTGCTAAATACCATTTGGTTTTGGTGGTTCTACCAAACATGCCCCAGCATATTTCATCAATGAAGACGACTAGGACGGTGATCAGTAGAATGTTGAAATGGGCAAACATGATGGCGATCACTAAGGCCAGACCACAAACGATGTCATTAACATTTCGGATTATTTTACGTTGGTTTTTCATTTTTTCTCCATTTAAATAAGTAAAATTTTAATTGTTACTTTAATCATAGTATGAGAAAAACGTTTCGGCAACGTTTGGAGAAAATGAACCATCCTTAGCCTTTAAAAAGTAAGGGTGATTCTATAAATATTGAGATTTATCGATTGCTTCTTGCAGGGCTTTTGGACAAACATTAATATTTTCCGATACTTTTAGATTATTATTACTAGCGGCTTCAATGATTTGGGCGATCTCCTTGATGGACAGTTTTCCCTTTAAGGCATAAGAAATGTGAACGGCGAATTCGTAAAAGTTATTTGAGTTTTGCATTTCCATTTGAACGGTATTATAAAGCCTTTGATTATCGATGAAAACATCATTTCCAGTACTGTAAATCATGATGATTCCTCCTTAATTATCTTATAATAATAATTATAAATAAATAATGTGAATAATCAACAATTAAATGATGTAAAAGTTAATTGTAGTGGAAGATACTCTACCTTGATGACGATAAAATCCTATTATGCCATGGCTAACTATGGTTAATTAATTGATTTTTTTATTTATGTAACTGACCAACCTTTTCTTGAATTGATTAGTATGTGATAATGTAAACGTAAGAAAATCTTAATAATTTATTTAATGGAGGAATGAATATGAATGAATGTCCCAATTGTCACTTTCATAATCAGCCGGGAGCTAAGTTCTGCGTTAAGTGTGGAACTAAGCTCACTGGCAACAGCAGTAACGTACATAATGAATCAAAGAAAAAGCAACAACCACGCAGCCCTCAGTCGGACGCTACTAATGGCTTGAACAACGTTTTTACCTACTTTGTAGCATCGGTCAAACATCCCGTTAAGTACGAAGCTCCAGGTGAAAAGTATCTTGGCTATATCTCACTGGGCGTTTTCACCGTTTTAACTTGGCTAGTTTCGTTCGTTTTAGCCATGAGAATCAATGGTGGTTTGGCGAATGAATCCATCCCGTATTCGGTTCTCCATAAAATGAACGGGGTATTTAATACCAGCTTGATGGGACTTGGATTAATCATTGCACTTCTTGGATTATTATCTTGGATCTTGGGTTACGTTGGCATTCATTTTGTCATGAACAACGCCATGAGTTTGAGTGAATACACGAATGAGTATGGTCGCTTTTTGAACATTGGCATTATTTTATTACTGGTAGGGATTATCTTTGCCGCTGTGATGCCAGCTGGAATTTTAATGTTGATCGGACTCTACCTAGTGAGCTTGGCCATTACCATTTCAGGATGGGCGTTAACCTATGAGGTGCTGGTCTCAAAGGATTTCGGTTCGATCGATCGTTTTTACGTTTTATTAGTGATTACCGTTGTCGTGGCTATCGTTGCGGTTGTTTGTGTCAGTCTTTTGTGGGGTAGTCTATCTTCTCAACTGTCTAATCTAGGCCAAGAATTAATTGGTAGATTTATGGGCTCGTTGAATCAAGACTACTAGGAGGAAAGAAAATGAGTGAAGAAGCTTCTTTTTGTCCCAATTGTGGACATCGGATTAATGCCAATGATGAGTTCTGCCCGAACTGTGGATATAAATTAACTCCCAGTGGATCACAGGCTTATCGCGTAGGTCAGCATCAAGCTTCCGCTGACAACGTTCCACCGCGTCGTACCAGTAATGGAAACCATCCCCGTGGAAATAAGAAAATGAAACCATTAACGAAAGTGGTGTGGATTGTCGTAGTGGTGCTAGTAGTGGCACTGATCGGTGGTTACTTCTTTGGTAGAAGTTACTATTCCAAGACTAACCAAGTTGATCGGGTCATTTCAGCGATGAAAAATGATCAGGAAAAGCGTTTAGCAGGCATGGCTGAAACAAATGATCCCAACTTCAAAATTAGTGGTGCGGCAATGAAACCTACCATTAACTACTACGCTAGTAACAAGGACCAATTGTCGAAGTTAAGAAGTCAATTTATGCGGGATAATGATAGCCCAGTAACTAATAACTTACAGTTCAAGCAGGAAGGGAACGCATGGTTAATTTTCCCTCGTTATAAACTGATGGTAAAACCCGTTTATTCTAACATTTCGACTAATCTTAACGGTGTTTCATTAAGTGTGAACGGTAAACAAGTTACTAGCAACATGGGAGCCCAAAAGTCGAAGAAAATTGGGCCACTTGCTCCCGGCCTTTATAACATTACGACGTCTGGTAAAGTGAACGGACGTGAGCTGCACAATAACGGTCAGCTTGACTGGATTGATGGGGCTGGTTCGGTATCTCTACCACTTCGTATCATCACCTTCACCGTGAAAGGACAACCGGGATCAGACGTATTAATTCAAAATAAAAAGGTAGGTACCATCGGTGATAATGGCAACCTGAAACTTTCTAATTATCCTTTCAGTACTAACATGAATATCCAGGTTCAGATGAAGGGGAAGTCTGGGAAGTTCATTACTAGTAACCCATATAATCTAAAGGAGACCGACGATAACAATACAATCGAACCAAAATTTGATGGGATTGCCACGAAGAACCTGGCGGATCAGGTCTTACATGGCCTGTGGACTGACGCTAGTGGTGCTGATAATGGAGTCGATCTTTCCCAATATTTTGATGGTGGAAACGATAATCCGGCCTGTCAGGATATGTTGAAGATGGTAAAGAGTTATAACGATAACGATAAGATTGATACCTTTGATACGGAAGAGACAACTGATTCTGTGGCTCCCTATGATAGTGGTGAGACTCAGGTTACTTATCACGTTGATTACACCTTCTATAATGATGACAATGGGGTTTCGGTTCATCACCAAACCTTTGAATACAATGCGATTCTGGTCAAGAAGCCGGGAAGTGATAATTCAGATGATTTGCCGTTTGTTATCAAGAGTAATCAATCAACTAAAAAAGTGTCAGACAGTACCGATAATAGTTAATCAAACCTAAAAGAAACGGAGCATTAGCTCCGTTTCTTTTTATTTGGCGTATGTTATGATTTCCCTATATTGATATAAAAGGTGGAAGCACACGTGGATACAAAGCATAAATCACATAAGTTTCTGGCGTTCCTAATAGTTCTTGAAATTATAATTGTCGTTACGATTGGGATCGTTGGAACCAACTATTACTCCAAGAAAGCCAGTGGAGAGCGTTTAATTAATGCATTACAGGGTCATCAGCAAAAAAGCGTCATGGCAAACATTAAAATTGCCGGTCAAAAGAGAACTCCTGATGAGGGAACCGTTCAACCTGTGATGACTTACTTTGATCAACATCCCAGTGCCATTAGTAATCTTAAGACGCAAATGAGTGGTGGGGATGGGATCAGTCAGGCTTTTTCTTACCAACAAACGGGAAAGAACTTCTTCGTCTTTCCCCGTTACCAATTAGTGGTTAAACCAGTTGCGCCAAGCGTTAAAACTAATTTACCACACGCTCAGGTAACGGTCGACGGGAAAAAGGCTGGTCAGACTGACGATTATGGTGAATTAACCGTTAAAAAATTAATTCCAGGAGTCCATCAGATGGCTGCTACGGCGGAAGCAAACGGGAAAAAGCTTGAAACGAACGGACAGTTTAACTTACTGGAATCGGATGACACGGCACACTTGAACTTTAAGGTGGTTTCATTTCGGGTTCAAAGTGTACCAAGTGCCGTAGTGTACGTTGACAATCATCCCGTTGTTAACCTTGATAAAAGTGGAAAAACCAAGATTAAGAACCTGCCGATTAATGCCAATTCATCAATTTGGGCCACCTTAAGTGTGAATGGCAAGCCCATGCAAAGTGAGGTACAGTACCTTACGATGAAAAATGACAACTCCCAGATTACCATTAAGTTTGACAAGTTAGTGGATAAGAAAGCGGCTACCAATCTGATCAACGCCATCTGGGATCCCATTAACGGGGATGTTTCTGACGATGCTTCGGCTGATAAGGCTCAGTATGACCAAAACTTTATTGATGGTAAAAAGAATCCTGCTTATGGCAAAATGATTGCGATTGCCAAGCAGGATCACACTGATAAGATTAAGGATCGTAAAATTACGGCAGACGTTAAAAAGGTGCAAAGTACCGGTGAGGGTAAAGCAAACGTTGAGTTTGAGGTCCAGACCCAAACGACCGATGATAAGGGTCAACAGACCACTAAAACCACCAATTATCGGGCTGACGTTAAACAATCTGTTGATGGTCAGCTTCAACTGCAAAATTTGGATGAAGTAAAATAATTAAAAAAGAGCCGACTAGGGCTCTTTTTGATTAACGTTTTTTTGAATAAATTCTGCAATGATCCTGGCCATCATTTTGTAAGTTGATGAATTGGGATGGAGACGATGATCATTTAGGCGAGTTTGATAGTTACTGTTATCAACCAAAGTAGGGGCAACTTTCCGCCAGTTTAAGACATTAATGTCATTTTGGTGATAGACTTTGATGAGACAATTTAGTAATTGACCAAATGTGTAGTGAGCAAGTCCCTCCATATTATAATTATCGGACCCACCATCGAAGCGATTTAATGGCAGGATCCCCAAAATCATAATGGAGGGATTTTCGGCTTTGATTTGTTTGATGTTTTGATCGAGCATCCTTCCCACCACTTCCAGAGTTTCATAACGATGGGCAAAGTCATTGGTACCGTAAAAAATCGTGGCTAGCTCGTAGTTCTTGAAGTTGTGGTGATCAATCTGATAAGTTAAGTCTAGCTCGCAGTTACCGGTGATCGTACCAGCGTTCTGACCGGCGTTAGTGATTGATTTAAACGGTAAAAATTGGCCTAAGTAGTACGGCCAGTTATAAACGAGATCCTTTTCTCCATCGAAACCACGGGTTAAGGAATCTCCTAGTAGGATGATGTTGTCTTCATTAATTGGTTTCATTTTTTAATCCTCGATTTTAAATTTTGATACTTTTATTCTACCCCTTAAGTCAATTGACATGGGCGGCTTATTATTGCATGATAGTATACAATTAAATTTTATTGAGTACGGGAGATGAAAACGTGAGTTATAAAAGAGTAATTGTTGTGGATTTGGCATCACTTGGTTTACGCTCGGACAACGAGGCAGAACAACTCAACGCCTCAAGCGACAACATCCTTTCACACGTTTTGAATCAGTCCTCAAAGTCAGATTTACCGACCCTGCGACGTTTAGGACTTTTCAACATTTTTTTCAATGGGGACCATTCTTCAGATGAAGTTAATCCGGTTGGAGCATATGGTTTGGTTCGGACTAATTCGGTAGTAAATAAGCCAGCGTCTGGTTTGCGTGAAATGTTTGATTGTGCCGTTAATTCGCGCGTTTCGAGCGTGTTTGAAGAAGTTTACAAAGCCCAAAAGAGTTCGGTCATCATTTCACGGTTTGTAGAATACCTTCAGGTACAGGACTTCTCTAAGAGAATCCAGGTCCCAAATAATACGGCAACGTTTGTGGAACTGAACCAGCAACTTGAAAAGATGCGAAGTGGTTTCATTTACGCTCAAGTTCCAGAATTGCAGGCAGCTGCCATGGAGGGCGACCTTGACCAATTTTCTTCTGAATTAAAAAAGGTCGACGTCATGTTGGGTGAACTGATGGATTCCCTTGAAGATGATGATTTATTAATTGTGACATCCAGTCGGGTAGGCGATTCACAGACCCAGGATGGACTATCAACTTACAAGATTTTACCAGTAATGCTATACGATAATCAATCGAATGGAAAACACATTGAGGATATTGATCGTGTCAGTGTGATTGGTGGAACGGTATTAGACGGACTAGGGATTTTAACTAAGGTTAAACGTCCCTCTAAGAGTTTAATTCCATATCTAAGGAAAGAGCCGGTTTAGTGGGCTCTTTTTTGTCGGCTTCAAAAGTAAGAATAAGGTTAAGCGTGTGGTAAAATTAAATGATAATCACATAATCGTAACGGAGGGATATTATGCAAAAAATCATTATGGATATGGATCCAGGCATCGATGATGCAGCTGCTCTATCGGTCGCATTAAATGATCCAGAACTAGACGTTGACCTGGTAACGACCGTTTCTGGAAACGTGACGGTTGATAAAACCACGATCAATGCGCTCAAGATCATTAACTTTTTTCATGATGGTGATGCTGTTCCAGTAGCTGCTGGAGTACAAGACCCGCTGGTGAAACCATTTGAAGACGCGGCTCGCATTCACGGAGAGTCAGGAATGCGTGGCTATGAGTTTTCTGATGATTTACCATCACCGTTAAAGAAAACGGCGGTCGCAGCTTTACACGAACACATCATGAATTGTGAGGAGCAGGTGACGCTGGTTGCAACTGGTTCTTACACTAACGTAGCCCTACTTCTTTCAGAATATCCCGAAGTTAAATCTAAATTAAGTCGAATTGTGGCAATGGGAGGCGCTCTGGGACGTGGTAATATGACCAGTGCAGCAGAATTTAACGTCTTTACCGACCCCGATGCGGCTAAAATCATGTATCAAAGTGGCGTGCCCATTGTGATGATTGGCCTGGATGTTACGAAAAGGGCTCTCTTAACCAATGAAACCCTAGAAGAGATTCAGAATATGAATCGAGCGGGAAAGATGTTGCATGATATTATTACCAGCGATGGTGATCAAAGCGAGAATGGCGTCGCCATGCATGACGTTAATACCATCTTCTACCTGTTGCATCCCGAAGATCTCATCACTGAGCCAATGTGGATTGATATTCAGACTATGGGACCCGCTAATGGGGCGACGGTTGGTGACATTCGGGGCGCTTATCATAATGGTGAAACCAACGCTGACGTGGCCGTTGATATTGATGCTGCCGCTTTTAACCGCTGGTTTAAAACAGAAGTTCAAAATATGAAAAAATAGTAAAGAGTCGAGAAGGATTGAAGTGCTCTATAAAAGTTAGACACTTGATAATCTCTCGACTTTTTTATTTTTTTGGTAACGAAAACTTTAAAATTTCGTTATAATGAAATAAGAATCTAATTTGTTGAATTAGATGAAACAGAACGTGGAAGCGTTTGGTTTCATCGTGGGAGAGTCTAATGAATCCAGAACAATTTAAAGCCGCATCGGAGAAACATAATCTGCCATTGTCAGGTCAACAGGAGCAACAGTTTGCCACTTATTACAAGCTACTGGTTGCTTACAACCAAAAGGTAAACTTAACGACCATTGTGGAACAAGATGATGTGTATCTCAAACATTTTTATGATTCACTTACTCCAGCCTTCTACATTCCTGAATTACTTCAGAATAAATCAATCGTGGATGTTGGGGCGGGAGCTGGCTTTCCCTCCATTCCACTTAAGATTATTAATCCTGATTTAAAGGTTACCATCGTGGATTCACTCAACAAACGAATTATCTTTTTACAACAATTAATCGACCAACTGGGGTTAAAGGACGTGCGGTTGGTTCACGCCCGCGCCGAAGAGTTCGGTGGGAAACGATCGAAGGATCGTGAGAAGTTTGATTTTGCAACGGCCCGAGCTCTTGCTCGTCTAAGCGTTCTTTCAGAATTGTGTTTGCCAATGGTTAAAATCGGTGGCAAATTGATTGCGTTAAAAGCGGCTCGAGCTCCCGAAGAATTAAAGGCGGCTCAGCACGCCATTACAACCTTAGGTGGAAAAGTTGAAGACGATTTCGAATTCAAGTTACCGGAAAACAACGAAGTTCGTAACATCATTGTGATTGATAAAGTGAAGGAAACACCAAAGAAATATCCAAGAAAAGCTGGAACCCCTAATAAGGATCCACTTAAGTAATCACGTAACAAGGAGGGAACAACATGGGAACCGTTATATCGCTTGCAAACCAAAAGGGTGGGGTCGGAAAGACTACCACGGCTGTTAACTTGGGTGCTGATCTTGCTACTCAAGGTAAAAAAGTTCTACTGGTTGACGCTGATGCACAGGGAAACGCTACCAGCGGAGTTGGTCTGAGCAAGCAAAAAATTAATAAGGATGTTTATGACGTTTTAGTTAACGAAGAGCCAATTGAAAACGTCATTTTACACTCCTCACACCAAAATCTTGATATCGTTCCTGCCACCATCCAACTATCTGGGGCTGAAATTGAATTAACACCCATGATGGCACGAGAAACCCGACTGAAGTCGGCACTTGATAGTATTTCTGATCAATATGATTATATTCTGATTGACTGTCCACCATCTCTGGGACTAATTACAATTAATGCCTTTACCGCAAGTAATTCAATCCTTATTCCGGTTCAATCGGAATACTATGCTCTGGAAGGATTGAGTCAATTGCTCAATACCATTGGACTAGTCCAAAAACACTTTAACCCCAATCTTAAAATTGAGGGAGTGTTATTGACGATGTTTGATTCCCGTACTAATCTTGGAGCACAAGTTAATAATGAAGTTCGTAAGTTTTTTAAGGATAAGGTATATACGACCGTTATTCCAAGAAACGTTCGTTTATCGGAAGCACCAAGTCACGGATTACCAATCATTGACTACGATGCTAAATCAAAAGGTGCCAAAGTATACATGGAATTGACAAAGGAAGTGTTAGCTGCCCATGACCAACAAAAATAGCAAGGGCTTAGGACGTGGAATTGAGGCATTGTTTAAGGACAATGACGTTAATAATGATGACGAAGCGGTCGTTGATCTTGACCTAACTAAGATTTCACCTAATCCCTACCAACCACGAAAGAAGTTTGACCAAAAAGCCCTGGATGATTTAACGAAATCGATTGAAGAATCAGGGGTATTTCAGCCAATCATTGTCAGACATGACACTGATAAAAATCGTTACCAGATTATTGCTGGTGAGCGCCGTTTCCGGGCTTCAAAAGCTGCCGCTAAGACCAAGATTCCAGCCATTGTTCGTGATGCTACTGAAGAGCAAATGATGGAAATTGCTGTCATGGAAAACTTACAACGAGAAGATCTCAATCCGTTAGAAGAAGCACAGGCCTATGATACTTTAATGACCAAACTGAATCTAACGCAGGCTCAGGTGTCAGAACGATTAGGCAAGAGTCGACCGTACATCGCCAACTACTTACGGTTATTGGGACTTCCTCAACCAGTGAAAGAAATGCTCCAACGAAAGCAGTTGTCAATGGGACAGGCGCGAGCTTTGCTTTCGGTAAAAGAGAAGTCTCAACTGTTGAGTCTAGCTGCAAAGGCTAAGGATGAAACACTGACGGTTAGACAGTTAGAAAAACTAATTGCCAAGGCTAATAAGTCCAATTCAACGAAAAACAAGCGCCCGACCAAGCGAACCAAATCACCCTACATTAAAGAGAGTGAGGATCAGCTTCAGGATAAGTTTGGCACTAAAGTATTGATCAACGAAACGAATACTAAGGCTGGCAAGGGTCAGATCCAAATTGATTATATGTCAACTGATGATTTAAACCGGATTTTAGATTTATTGGATATTCATCTCGACTAGGGAGGATATTTTTATGTATGGAATGCATGATATCGTTGAAATGAAGAAGCCTCATCCATGTGGAACCAATCGATGGGAAATCATTCGAATGGGTGCTGACATTAAGGTGCAGTGCACTGGATGTGGCCATATCGTTATGATTAGTCGACGACAATTTGAGAAACGTTTAAAAAAAGTATTAGAGAAGCACGCAGAAAATTAATTAAAAAGAGGTAAACAGGATGTCTTTAACAGCGGGAATCGTTGGGTTGCCGAACGTTGGTAAGTCAACACTTTTTAATGCCATTACAAAGGCTGGAGCCGAAATGGCTAACTATCCTTTTGCAACGATTGATCCAAATGTTGGAATGGTGGAAGTTCCAGACAAACGGCTGGATCGGATTCAAGAACTAATCCCAGCCAAGAAAGTGGTACCAACCACCTTTGAATTTACCGACATTGCGGGAATCGTAAAGGGTGCAAGTAAAGGTGAGGGACTTGGAAACAAGTTCCTGGAAAATATTCGTCAGGTTGACGCCATCGTGCACGTGGTACGTGCTTTTGACGATGACAATATTACTTCAGTAACTGGAAAAGTGGATCCAGTTGGTGACATTGAAACTATCAACGTCGAATTGGGAATTGCTGACTTGGATGCCGTTGATAAACGAATTGGTAAGGTTCAAAGGGCTGCTAAGGGATCTGATGAAGCCAAGGAAGAACTGGATGTTTTAAATAAAATCAAACCGGTTCTAGAAGATGGCGGCGCAGTTCGTGACATTGATTTTGATGAAGATGAGCAGAAAATCGTGAAGGGATTGTTCCTGTTAACATCGAAACCGGTCTTGTATGTTGCTAACATTAGTGAAGCTTCAATGGCTGATCCTGCCAGCGATAAGTACTTTAGGCTGGTTAATGACTACGCTAAAAAACATGGAGCCCAGGCCATTGGCATTGCGGCTGAAACTGAACAAGAAATTGCGGAACTAGGCGACGATGATAAGGCTGATTTTCTTGAAGCGGAAGGCGTAACTGAGCCAGGATTAAACAAATTGATTCGGGCTTCTTACAAATTACTTGGTCTTGAAACGTTCTTTACTGCAGGTGGCAAAGAAACGAAGGCTTGGACCTTTAAGAAGGGAACCAAAGCTCCTCAAGCCGCTGGTATTATCCATTCTGACTTCGAGCGTGGATTTATTCGAGCAGAAATCATGTCATTTGATGACCTTGATAAATATGGTAGTGAAAATGCCGTTAAGGATGCTGGCAAGCTACAGATTGAAGGTAAGGACTACGTCATGCAAGACGGTGACATTGCCGAATTTAGATTCAACGTTTAGGAGGAAACTATGAGCGAGGAAGACAATCGAAAACGAAATGCGAAAGCTAAGCAACATCAACATCACTCAAACACTAAGATTGCTGAACGGGAGCAATTTGATCACGTTGGTCTAACCAAGCGAAACGCTGAGTATATGTACAAATTCAAGCAGGAACTGTCTGAGACCAAGCTAGAACCAGAAAAACAGGCTACCAAGATTAGTGAAATGGTTGATGAATTAAAGAAGGCCCAGAAGCGCGGGGTAACCGCTAAGAATTTGTACGGCACGGTAACGCAAAAAGTCGAGCTTACGATTCATCCACCCAAGAAACCGCAAAAGTTGACACCCATGACCTATGTCATTGATGCGACGTACAATTTCTTATGGTTCTTGGTTTTGTTCTGCTTCTTATATGCTGCGATGTTCTTCATCAACTCCTCACAGGCATCAAAGGGTGGTGTCATGGGAATTACCGGGATCTTTGTTTCATCAATTGTTGCTGGAGCAGGGATGCCACTGATGACCAACTTATTTGCACCAGGAGTTAAACACAAGTACAACGGGATTATTCGGGCTTTAATGATGGTCCTATTGTTTGCCATTTGGATGCTAGTATTCTTTGGTGGGACTTACATTCCAAGAATAATTAATCCAATTACTGGTCCCATTGTTGATGCAGTGATCGGTGTCATTGGAATTGCGGGAATTCTGTACATGCGTCATCGTTTCCCAATTACCAACGGACTCTTTACTGGAAACCGAAACTAATTAATTAATCGTGGATCAACCGATCTACGATTTTTTTGATGTAAAAGTTTAAATGTTTATAATGTTAAAACAATTTGGGTTAATCTCTATTTTCAATCTGATAAACTAAAGAAAAATAGTGAATTAGAGGTAATTAAAATGAAAATTTTAGTTGTTGATGACGACAAAGAAATCGCACAATTATTAGAAATTTATATTAAAAATGAAGGTTATGAACCAGTTTCAGCTTATAACGGGAATGATGCCCTTTCGCTGCTACGAACCGAACCTGACATTGGACTTGTCATTCTGGATATTATGATGCCCGGAATGAGTGGAATTGATGTGATTAAGGAGATTCGGAAAGATTCTCAGATTCCAATTATCGTTTTATCTGCCAAAACGGCTGACATGGATAAAATTCAAGGACTGGTATCGGGAGCGGATGATTACGTTACTAAACCGTTTAATCCCCTTGAGATCATGGCACGAGTTCGTTCACTTCTTAGAAGAAGTCAAAATGACGTTACCAAGGAGAAGCCTGATATTTTAAATGTGGGACCACTGACCATTAACAAGGATTCTCATGAGGTGAAGACAGATGATGGCAAGGAAATTCAACTAACTGCCTTAGAATTTGGAATCCTGTATCTTCTTGCTAGTCATCCTAATCGGGTCTTTTCGGCTGATGAAATTTTTGAGCGGGTTTGGAAACAGGAAAGTATTATTTCCGCTAAAACCGTCATGGTGCACGTAAGCCACTTGCGCGATAAGATTGAAGAGGCGACTGGTGGTGAAAAAGTCATCCAGACCGTGTGGGGCGTTGGCTATAAAGTTGAAGCATAAAGAGGAACGTTTGGTTTGAAATTAACAACAAAGGAAAAAACTGAATTATTTGGTGAAGGAGTAGTTACTTTAATCTTATTACTCCTTTTAAACCTAGCTATTACTGTCATCATTACCCAATCCATTGAAAGTAACCCGGGACTTCGAGATGGAATTTTTATCATCAAACAGTCGGTTACGTTTGGTCCGATGCACTTTCATTTGTTAAGTTGGGAAAATCTTTTCATTGTTGCGATGGGCGTCATTGATGTCATCATTATTTACTGGCGGCTAATCCGTCGTTATCATCAGATGCAACTACGTCATATCATTTCGGAGTTGCACTACATCGCTAACGGACACTTTGATCATAGAATTCCGTTTGAGTTGAAGGGTGATACCGAACGGGTTATTCAAAGCATTAATGCATTGGTTGATAGTGTAATTGAATCCATGAATGACGAACGAAAGGTGGAGGTTTCAAAAGACAAGTTAGTGACCAGTGTCAGCCATGATCTTCGAACTCCTTTAACATCGATTTTGGGATACCTTGGCCTGATCGAAGATGGTCAGTGTAAAAACCAGGATGAAATCTTAAAATACTCTCACATTGCATATTTGAAGGCGCAACAAATGAAACAGTTGGTTGATCGCTTGTTTGAGTATGCTAAAGCAGGGGATAAATCGAAACCATCACAAGAAATTGATAATATCGACGTAAACGCTCTGTTAGAACAATTGCAGGCATCGTTTAAACTGGATGCTTCTAAACATGGGATGTCAATTGAGATGAAACCCTTAAAAAAGAACGTTTGGATTAAAGCCAACGCGGAATCCCTGGGTCGTGTCTTTAATAACCTGATTTCTAATGCGTTTAAGTATGGAAAGGGTGGTAAGCACATTTATTTATCCGCTAAACCTGAGGGTAAAAATGGCGTTGAGATTGTGGTCGCAAATGATGGGGAACAGATTCCTAAACGGTCCCTAGAACACATTTTTGACCGCTTCTATCGGGTTGAAGAATCGCGAAACACCAAGACTGGTGGAACGGGGTTAGGCCTCGCCATTGTCCGTGAAATCGTGACGAACCAGGGCGGATACATTAACGTTTCTTCAACTAAAAAACTCACCGCATTTAAGATTTATCTTCCGTTAGATGTTAATCATCCGTTACAGAAAAACAAACGGATGGTGATAGGAGAGGAAAATGGAAAAAAAGAAAAGTAATTCAAATGCATATCATTTGATTGTTTCATTTTTGATTATGGTGATCGCTTTTATGGCGATGGTGCCAGAAACTTTGGCTAAAGCTAATTCGGGTGAGATTGACAGTAAGTCAGCAATTGCGGTTGATGCTAAATCAGGACAAATTATTTATCAAAAAAATGCCACCAAGAATTTGCCAGCGGCATCGATGAGTAAGTTACTCACCGCGTACATAGTCCAGAAACGAGTTCATGATCATCAATTGAAGTGGAATGATCAAGTCACAATCTCACCAGAAGTAGCTAAGTTAAGTACCAAGAAGGGATTTACCAACGTTAAACTAGATGCTCATAAGAAGTATACGGTGAAGTCCCTCTATTCATCCGCTTTAATTGGATCGGCTAATGCCAGTGCCATGGCCCTTGGTGATAAAGTTGCTGGCAACAGTCAGAATTTTGCGAAAACGATGCGTTCTACCGCTAAGAAACTGGGAATTAGAGACGCGCAATTTTATAATGCGTGTGGTCTGACGAATGAACAAGTGGCTCCCATGAATTTACCCAAAGTTCAAGGAGACGACGAAAACGAAATGTCGGCACGAGACACTGCCATTATTTCTCAAAAGATAATTAATCAGGATCCTGCTGTTTTGAAAACCACAAAGCAGGAAAATTACACGTTCAGTGATGCCTCTGGGAAACAAAAAGAAGTGGTTAAGACTTCTGACGAAATGTTGAGGGGCCAGCGGTACTATAATCCAGCTTTAAATGTGGATGGTCTCAAGACGGGAACGTCCAAAAAAGCGGGTGAGAACTTTGCAGGAACCCTAGATAATCATCATGGTCATCGGATCATCACCGTCATCATGGGCGCAAAACCCAACCAACGGTTTGTGGTTACTAAAGAGTTAATGGATCATGTCATAAGGAATTACCGTCCCATGAAGTACGATAATGACCAGTTTAAATTAAGGGTAAGGAACGGAAAACAAAAAGAAGTTAAAGTTAAAATGGCTAAGTCCATCACACTTTGGGGTAAAATTGCTCAACCGGATCAATTTACCAATAAAATTAAGCTTGATCCCAAGGTTTCAAAAAATAATGAAATTACGGCTCCGGTGCTGAAAAATCAAAAAATCGGAACAAATCAAGTTGGATTTAAAAATCAGAAAGTTGAGTTCTTAAATCAGAGTGGTGGTAAGGCGCCAATTGTTACCGGGCAAAGCGTTGATAAGGTTAATTTCTTTGTGAGATTGTATCGTGATGTAGTTAGCTTTTTCTAATAATTACCGTTAGAATCAAATTATGGTTTGTTATTTCACCATTTTTTCTTATAATAAACATTGTACGCAAAAAGTTGATTAATTTTTTTAAATATTTTATTCGAGAAATCAAGTGGAGGATTTCAATTGACAAAATTAGTACCGAATCCTAACGAATCTGCTTGGAAAGAGAATTTAAAGGTTTCATTCCCTTTAGATTTGAGCTATATTCCCATTGGATTAGCTTGTGGGATTCTATTGCATGCGGCTGGGTTTAACACTTTTAACACGATCTTGGTTTCACTACTGGTATTTTCTGGTGGAGCTCAATTTTTGATCGCATCCATGTTAACCATTAATTCGCCACTTTTAACGATCGTTTTGATGCTATTTTTCCTTGAACTACGATATGCTTTGCTAGGCTCGAGTCTTTCAAAGTATCTTCATGGACAGAATACGCTTTTTACGTTCTTCTTTGCCTGTTCGCTAAATGATGAGAACTATGCCGTGAACTATCTGAAGTTTTCAACGGATAAGAAGTGGACGCCCAAGGACGCTCTTCAAGTTGAACATTTTACGCTGTTTTTCTGGACCATTAGTAATCTGGTAGGGAGTTTGATTGGTTCAGCTTTAACCATCGATTTAACCGTGGTGCATTTTGCATTAACCGCACTTTTCTTATACATGATTGTGATGCAACTAAAGGATTTGCTAAAAGTGTTCATCGCATTTCTTGCTGCTGGCCTTGCGATCTTCTTCCTAGTGTTAACTAAATCAACGCTGGGATTAGTAGCGGCGACCTTAGTAGCTTCATTTGTCGGTTTCATGCTTGATAAGTACTTTCGGAGTCGAAGACATAAGACCCATAAAAAGAGTATTTTTCTTAAGACGTTTAAAAACCCTGCGGGAACACCAAAGGAATAAGTTGGGAGAATTGTTATGAAATGGGATGCGATGCAGCACTTTCTGTTAATATTGTTGTGTTTCGGAGTTGCTTTAGCTCCAAGGTTTATACCACTAGCATTTTTTAGGAAACGTAAAATTCCAAAGTGGTTTATGGAATGGATGGAGTTTGTCCCGATCTGTTTGTTCACTTCATTGGTCGTAAAGGATATTTTTATTAATCAATCCTATGCCTTTTCAATCAGTGGTCAGGGACCGGAACTAATTGCCGCCGTGCTAGTGATTGGAATTGCTTACTGGACACGATCCATGTTAGTTTCGGTGATGGCTGGATTAGCGGCCGTGTTTCTACTAACTTTTGTCCTTTAACTTAATCAATAAAAAAAGACGTAACTTCAAAAATTGAAGTTACGTCTTTTAATATCTGTAAAGTTATTTATACATGTAGTCTCGGGTCATTGGTAGTGAAGCACCAGCTGGTCCCTTGGAGATTAGGTATTGCATAACGTCGATGTTTCCAACCTTAAATGATGCGGCACATGCTTGTAAGTAGAGGTCCCACATACGACAGAAACGTTCGTCAAACATGTTTTCAATTTCTTTTCTGTGAGCATTGAAATTCTTGTCCCATGTTTCCGTAGTTTTTTGATAGTGTCGTCTTAGTGATTCAAGATCGTAAATTTGCATCCCGTTATCAATAATGTGATCCAAGTTTTCGGTCAAACCGGGGATGTAGCCACCTGGGAAGATCCATTTGTTCAACCATCCGTTGATGGCACCACCCTGTTGTCTAGTGATTCCGTGGATCAAAGCGTTTCCGTTTTGGGCGAGGTGATCTGAAACCACCTTGAAGTATTCGTCGAGGTTTTCCTTTCCAACGTGTTCAAACATTCCAACTGAGGTAATGTAGTCCCATTTCTCAGATTTTGGAAGTTCACGGTAATCTTGTAATCGAACTTCGGCAACGTCTTCTAAGCCGTACTTCTTGATTTGTTCGTTGACGTAGTCACATTGTTCCTGGCTAAGGGTGACACCAGTGACCTTTAGGTCGTATTCTTTGGCCGCAATCAACATTAGGGTTCCCCATCCACAACCAATGTCTAGTAAGGTACCACCAGGCTGAGGGTTCAACTTTTTGATAATGTGATGAACTTTATTCATTTGGGCATCGTAAAGACTGTCTTCGGGGCTTTCCCAGTAACCACAAGAGTAAGTCATGGTTTTATCAAGCCAAATCTTGTAGAATTCGTTTCCGATGTCATAGTGCTTTTGGACATCTTTTTTACTTGCAGCTTCGGAATGAGATGATTTTGGTAACCATTTGATAAACTTCTTGTTGTGAAGAAAACTACTGGTATCGAGGTAAGCAGCTGCAACCAAGTCTTCCAATGAGATTCCCTCAATGGTGATGACACCGTCCATGTAGGCTTCACCTAAAGCAATCGAAGCATTGTTAGTGATGTCCTTGATTGGAATAGCTTTGTGGATGGTAATGTGAGCTTTCGGTTCACCCTCACCATAAGTCTTAGTTGAACCGTCCCAGTAGGTTACCTTTAGTGGAATATTAAAACTGTGTTTGATAAATTCACTATAAAACGTCTTTTCAAGCATATAAAAACCTCTCTTTAATTCAATAGTTATAAGGACATTATAACCTTTTTTGTGAAACTCGTAAAATAGACTGACACAAATTTCACCAAATTACAATCGATGGTATAATAAAAATATTCCATCTTATGGTTGAAATGGAGGAATAATCGTGAAAAAGAAATGGCTTTGGATCATCGTCATGTTAGGTTGCTCCATTTTCTTATTTCATGAATATACAAGTGTTCATAACATTAACGATCAAATTCCTCACCACATAACAGGAAGGCACAGGTTAATCATGCGGTGCCTTCATCTAATAATCGTTTAATCGTTTGAAAAATAATGGTAAAACATCTAATCAGGGCACTCCAGACGTACCAAAGAAGGCAACTGGGTTAAGAGTTACCATATCATCTTGAGGTAAAATCATAACTTTGGAAAAGAGGATCAATTAAATTAAAAATGGATAATATTACAAACTGGTGGCAAAAATTTTTAAATAACACGAAACTAAGACGAGCAACGGTCTTATTGCTGATTATCTTGGTACTGTACCTATGTCGTTCAATGATGACGACCATTCTTTTGACCTTTATTTTTACCTTACTAATCACTAAGCTGGTGCTCTGGATTCGCGCTCGAATTAAGATCCCAATTCCTATTTTGGTGATTGTAATCTACTTGTTGATCATTGGGGCCATTATCCTAGTTAGTGTTCTCTACCTACCTAAAATTGCCGAGCAGGGAGTAGAAACGACCAAGACCCTGATCACGTTTTATGAAAGTCCTCATTCGATCAAGAATCCCCAGGTAAGGGCTTCGGTTCTCTGGCTATTAAAGAATTTTAACGTTCCTAATCAGATTAAAGGTAGTATGAACTTGATCTTTAGTTACATTACTAGTATTGGAACAACCGGAATTGCCATGTTCATGTCACTTCTTCTAAGTTTCTTCTTTACCCTCGAACTGAAGCAGGTCAAACGGTTTTCGAAAAAATTTCTAACCAGCACCTTTGGCTGGTTCTTCTCAGATATTTTGTATTTTGCTAAAACGTTCGTGAAGACGTTCGGGGTGGTAATTGAAGCGCAGTTCTTTATCGCGATCTGTAATACCACCATTACGACGATCTGTCTGTGGATTATGCAGATTCCACAACTTTTGATTCTGGCGGTCATGATCTTCTTTCTTAGTTTGATTCCGGTTGCTGGAGTGATCATTTCGCTAATTCCGCTGACGCTGGTTGGTTACATGGTCGGTGGCTTTAGATATGTAATCTATATTTTCATCATCATCATGTTGGTTCACCTACTTGAAGCCTATGTCCTAAACCCTAAGTTTATGTCGGCTAAGACTGAATTACCGATTTTCTTCACCTTTGTGGTCTTACTAGTTGGTGAACACATCTTTGGAACATGGGGTCTAATTGTTTCGGTTCCCATCTTTACCTTCCTGTTGGATGTTCTGGGAGTTCAGAACGTTGATGATGTTGGTAAGAACAAAAAGCCGGGTTGGATCAGTAAGTTAATGAAAAAATGCTTCAAATGATGTAAAATAAACTTGGATTAAAACAAAAGAGGGGTATTACAATGGCTAAATTAGTATTTGTTAGACACGGTCAAAGCGAATGGAACTTATCAAATCAATTCACTGGTTGGGTTGACGTTGACTTAAGTGAAGAGGGAGTTAAGCAAGCTAAGAATGCTGGTAAGTTGATTGCCGAAGCAGGAATTCAGTTTGATCAAGCTTACACTTCAGTTTTAAAGCGTGCAATTAAGACTTTGGATTACGTATTGGACGAAAGTGACCAATTATGGATCCCAGTTACCAAATCTTGGCGTTTAAACGAACGTCATTACGGTGCACTTCAAGGTCAAAACAAGGCCGAAGCCGCTGAAAAGTTTGGTAAAGAACAAGTTCACATCTGGCGTCGTTCATATGATGTTTTGCCTCCACTTTTGGACGCAAACGATGCGGGTTCAGCTGCTAAAGACCGTCGTTATGTTGACTTGGATCCTAAAGCAATTCCTGGTGGTGAAAACCTCAAGGTTACTTTGGAACGGGTTATTCCATTCTGGCAAGACCACATTGCTCCAAAGCTTTTAGACAATAAGAACGTTATTGTTGCTGCTCACGGTAATTCTCTTCGTGCTTTAACGAAGTACATCGAAGGAATTTCTGATGAAGACATCATGAACGTTGAAATTGCTACTGGTCAACCAATTGTTTACGACATTGACTCAGATTTAAATGTTTTAGACAAGGTTAAGTTAGGCGAAGACAAATAATTTAACGTTAATTAGTAAGTAAAAACACTTCCTACTCATTAGGAAGTGTTTTTTGTGTGTCCATTAATTTAATTTTAGTGTCACCGTCGATAATTTGGATCACCACTGATTTACTTGGATCATCTGATAGTGGTCCCATGTTAATGCAATAATTACCGTCCCGAGTTTTAACGTATTTAACTCGGTCAAGAAGAAGTTCTTTAAAGACCTTACTAATTTCCTCATGACGTTCGGCTTTTTTCACTGCGGTTACTAAGGTAAAGCCTGATTCTAGATATGATTTAATTAGTAGCACGGTAATCAGGGTATGAATACTATATCGTTTATTTTGATTTTTCTGAACTGGGAGGGAAGAAATGTAACCACGTTGCTCCCAATAACGAATCTTACTCTGTGGAATGCCTGAACACTTTGAAATATCACCAATTCCGACCGAAATGTTATTCTTTGCGATGATTTTACCAAGTCGGCCATTAAGATCAGCTACGTCATGATCATTCTCATTTTCCAAATGCGCACCTACTTTCTTTATTTTGTCAAACTCGATGCATCCGTTAAATGATACACTATTCATTATATGTAAAATAATGTATGTGTCAATTAAGTTGACACATACATTAGATAGTTGTATAGTTATCAATATCGCAATTTACGCGAGTTAAACTAATTAAGTTTTGAAAGGGGTACATTTATAATGCATAATTTTCCAGCTGTTGATGCAAATGGAAAAAAGTATAATCGGACGATGTTTGTCATTATTCTTTTAGTTGGAACCTTCTGTACGGTTCTGAATCAGACCATTTTATCAACGGCTTTTCCAACGTTGATGCATGCGTTTAATGTTAATACCTCAACCGTTCAGTGGTTAACGACTGGATTCATGATGGTTAACGGAATTTTGATTCCAGTTAGTGCCTGGTTGAGTGGACGTTTTAACACTAAATGGTTATATTTATCGGCAATGATCATTTTTGAAATCGGAACGGTCACGGCGTGGGTGGCACCTACGTTTAGCGTTCTGTTTATTGCACGTTTGGTCCAAGCGGTTGGAGTGGGAATTGCCATGCCACTGCTTCAGACCATCATGCTTTCGATCTTCCCACCTGAAAAACGTGGATTCGCCTTAGGACTAGCCGGCATTGTTGTTGGTTTAGCACCTGCCATTGGCCCCACGTTATCTGGATGGGTAATTGATGTTTCATCTTGGCGTGCTCTATTCGGAATTATTGCACCAATTGTGGCAGTAGTAATCGTTTTGGGACTTTTCTTCGTTAAACCAGTTCTACCAACCAAGAAGAGTAAGCTAGACTACTTTTCATTAGTTCTTTCTACCATTGGTTTTGGTAGTTTACTATATGGATTCTCATCAGTCGGAAACGACGGTTGGGGCAGTCCAGTTGTAATCTGGTCACTGATTATTGGTGTCATCTTCATTATTCTATTTGGTTGGCGTCAACTAGTTATGAAACATCCCTTCCTTAATCTCGATGTCTTTAAGGCCCGTGAATTTCGACTAGGAACCTTAATCAGTTCCGTCGTTTTCATGGCCATGGTCGGAGTTGAAATGGTTTTGCCACTTTATCTTCAGATTGTAAGGGGAATGAGTGCTTTCCATTCTGGTCTAACCCTGTTGCCCGGAGCGATTTTAACTGGATTAATGAGTCCAGTTACAGGACAACTCTTTGACCGGTTTGGTGCCAGAAGACTTGCCATGGGTGGTCTGTTCCTTTTGACGGTTGGAACTTTCCCATTCATCTTTCTAACTAAGGATACTCCAACAATTTATGTTACGATCCTTTACGCTACGAGAATGTTTGGGGTTTCAATGTCAATGATGCCAGTGACGACGTCTGGAATGAACGCCTTACCAATCAAACGGATGGGTGATGGAACTGCCGCTAATAACACGGTTCGACAAGTTTCTGGTTCAATCGCTACGGCGGTCATGATTTCAATCCTATCCAACGTTACCAGCAATCATATGCCAGCTAAGCATTTGCTTAAGATTAACCCATTAGCATATCAATCCGGCGCAATTAACGCTACTTTGAAGGGTTACATGGCAGCCTTTGGAATTGCTTTTGTAATTTCTGCCATTGCCTTTTTGAGCACCTTCCTTTTAAAGAAGGGCAAATATATGGTTCCTGCTGACAAGAATGATGATGAAGGAGGCAATGACTAATGATATTTATTTTATTTATTATCTTTTTAGTTGGCTTCTTCTTAAGTTGGAATTTGATTACTAATAAAAAGTGGTCCAATATCATCGGCATCTCATTTGGTTTACTGATTATCATTAGTATTGGACTAATGATCGGTAACTATCACAATCACTTGGGGATGGAGAAGAAAACCACCACGCAAACGACTTCATTTACCTCGGTTAATGACCAAGCTAACATGTTGTTATACAAAAAGATTGGTCAGACAAATAATAAAGTCGTTATTTATAAGAAGAACAAGCAACAAAAGAAACCAACCGTGACCCCGGCGGTTGACACTACTAATGAAATTAAACAGGGTGGCACTTCTAATCAACTAGTCACTAAGAAGCAAGACTGGGTTTATAAGAATTCGTTTTATAAGGTCTTCTTTATGTTTGCACAAAAGGAATCCTTCATTAAACGAACCAATACTTTCCATGTAAAGTCTGGATACATGGTCTTCACGCCTGAACAGGCGAAAGCATTTGGGCAAGCTATGAAACAGCAGGCGGCTCAAATGAAGAAGTCACAACAAAATCCACAGGCTCAGCAACAGACAGCTGCTTCTGGAAAACAGTTCGTGACTGCTAAAATGCAGCAAGCCATGGCGGAAAATCCAAAGATGTCACAGGCTGATCAAGCTAAGTTACAGAAGAAAGCAATGAGTGACTTTAAGGCTCAGATGCAGGCTAAAGTTCAAAAACAAACGGAACAGAAAGCCATGGATCAAGCTTTAAAAGTTAAATAAAACAAAAACGATGCTCAATTTTTGAGCATCGTTTTTTTATTGTTGATCTTGAATTTTTTCGAGTTCTCGATACTGATTCGTCATCCACTGCATATAATTTTGGCCTCTTGGTGCGGTTTCAGAGACGTTTAGGATTGGGACGTTGTACTTTTTAGCATATTTAACCATCTGAGTAACCACAGGACTGTCAGACTGAGTGTTGTTAACGAAGAAGGCAATCTTATGATTGCGCATATCGCTTTGCAGCTCGGCAATATCATTGACAGAGGGATCGACACCCTTTTCAATTGCATTAGAAAAGCCGTAATCCTTGAGCTTGTACCCAAGGGCATCAAGCGAGTAGTCAAAGACTGGTTCACTCGTAGCAACTGATTGACCGTGTGAATTTTTGGCGAGTTTTTTGATTAACTGTTGAGTCTTTCCCCACTCATTCTTATATTCTTGAGCATTCTTTTTAAAGTAGTCACGGTGGTCAGGATCAAGCTTACTATAGACGGTGACTAAACGATCAACAAGGTGATCCATGGTTTCAGGATCATACCAGATGTGTTCGTTATCTCCATCTTTTTTGTGCATTAATGTCCCAACGTTAATGTCCTGTTGATGATCATTACCAGCGTTATGAACCAGTTCTTTCATCCAATCATCATATCCAATTCCGTTGGCAATGACCACGTTTGCTCTAGCAACTTCTTTCGCGTTATTAGTTGTTGGTTCAAAATCATGGGGGTCAACGTCAGAATTAATGATTGAAGTATTATGACCATACTTGCCAACCACCTTTTGAGCGGCATCACCGTAGAAATTAACGGAACTAACGACCTGAATTTTCTTCGAGTCATTGGACGTGGATTGATGACATCCCACTAGTGGAATCATGAATAATGCAAGGCAGGTTACTAATAGGGCAATCTTAAAGTGTCTTTTCATTTTATCTTCCTTTTCTAATCTTTGTCGAATTCTATCCTAGTGTAACATTTTTGGTGTGGTAAAATGAAAATGCCATTCTAGCTCAGTAGGTAGAGCATTTCCATGGTAAGGAAAGGGTGCCGGGTTCGACTCCCGGGAATGGCTTTCCGGTTCGTTTGATTAAGTTAATTAATTGAAAACTCTCACTACCGAAGTAGTGAGAGTTTTTTATTCAGCCGTTGAATTTTTACTAACTTTAATTAAATTATTACTGATGGCCCGCTTAGGAATCAACGGAGAAACCTCACCATTACACAGCAGGGTCAATGAGTGCATGGCCCGTGTCAGGATGGTGTAAAGAACTCCAAGTGAATGTTCATCAGGATAGTTTCGTTTGGATGTATCCCATGCAACGACAGAGTCAAACTCGAGTCCCTTTGCGAGGTAGACCGGGAGAACCACGACTGGAGAAGTCATGTCACGATCACTATCTTTTAAGAGAGTGGCATCGAACCTGGCGTTCACTTTCTGGTAGACCCGCTTGGCAGACGCAGCATCCTTGGTGATGATGGCCACGGTTTCGTGCTTTTGAAGTTGTTGCTTGATGACGCTGAGGAGGGTTTGCTCCAATTCATCTGAACCATCTTTGACGATCAATTCCGGCTTATCACCGTTACGATTAAAGGCTTCGATATCATTGCCATCGGGCAACAAAGATTTAGCAAACGAGGTAATTGGGTAAGTAGAACGATACGATCGATTCAGTTGAATCAAACGGGAACGTTTACTTGGAATGGCATCATTTAATTTATCTAATAGTGTTTGAGCGGATTCCACATCCTTAAAAATGGCCTGTTCACTATCGCCAATTAGATTGAACTTAGCGCGCGGAAAGATGAGTTTGAGATACATAATTTGGGCAATGGAATAGTCTTGGATCTCATCAACAAAGAGGTACTTAATGTTGACGTTTTTATTTTCACCGCTGAAACGATCCCGAAGGTACAGTAACGGAGCGGTGTCATCTAAACCAATCTGGTGAAATTCAATGTGACCCAAAAAGTCATTCTTACTTTGTTTCCACTGGTCCGAATCAACCTGGTTCGGTAGCTTAACGTGGTCAAGGAAATCAGCGTATTGAACGTAAGGATCTAAAAACTCATCATTATAGATGGCATCGTAGACCGTGCTTAGACGATTTTTAACTAATTGGGTCGCGATATAATTCCGTTCGTCATCGAGTTCCTCAAAGTCGTTTAGGTGTTTTGCGCCGAGTAGATTGTGATACTGTTCATCACTCATGGTATCGATGATGTCTGCGACCCATTTCCTCTTGGTCTCGTCGTGAATCCGATTCTTGAGGCGCTTAATCAGCTTGTTTTTGGTTTGAAGCAGTTTTTCATTGCTGGTCATTCTCTGTGGAAGGGCCGCATAAACTTCTCGAATCTCATCCTTTGAAAAGTAGACCTCGCCATTAAAATGAATGTCATCAAACTTAATGCGATCAGGAGTTAGCCGTTTAACGTACTCCTCAATTTGGTCAATGTAATTCTGACTGTTTTTAAATTCCCGAAGAGCGGGATCAAAATCTTGATCGTTATCTTCATACCGCTGAAACAAGGTTTGAACCTTCATGCCCTCCAGGCGGTGAGCAAAGAATTCGGCCAGAGTAACCTGACGCATGTTCCGTTCCCCTAAACTTGGCAACACATCTTTAATGTAGTTACTAAATAAAAGATTGGGTGAGAACAGGAGGATCTGGTCGGCATTGAGTGAGTCCCGACTGTGATACAGCAGAAAGGCAATGCGCTGCAAGAGAGCCGATGTCTTCCCAGAACCGGCGACTCCTTGAACCACTAATAGGTTACTGTTGGTATCTCTGATGATGTCATTTTGTTCGTGTTGAATGGTAGCCACGATGTTCTGCATCTTTTCGTTGTTTTCATCACTTAAGGCACTCTGAAGCAGTTCATCACCGACCATTTCGTTAGTATCAAACATGTTGATAATCTTGCCATTCTTAATCTGAAACTGACGTTTCTTTAGCAGATCGGTATTTTGCTTGCCATTGAGAGTATCGTAAGCGACTTTGCCCAGGGTCCCATTATAGTAGACACTCGAAATGGGAGCTCGCCAATCATAGATTAAGAACTCGCCATCTTTGTCAATGAAAGAAGCTTTCCCAATGTAGAGGTGGTCCACGTCAGAAAAGCCTTCATCTTGAATGTCGATGCGCCCAAAGTAGGGTGACTGTCGTAAGTCGCGATAAGTTGCTAATTGGCTTTCAACGATGGCTTGATCCTCGACCACTTTATTGGTAAGACTACGTTGCTGTTGAAGGTCCGCACTGGTTTCGATCCGATCGTCTGCTTCTAAGTAGTTGGCAGAGGTGTTGGTCCCATAGTCCTTTTGAACTCGTTGAGTTTCTGCCTTGGCTTTTTGGTATTCAGTTTGGGTGTCCTGGATTTTTTCGTCTAGTTGTTGCGAAACCCAGGTAACACGCTCTTGCTCTTTGTTTCTTTCATCCTTATTCAAGTGCATACTCCTCCCTTTAATTCGTGAATAATTCTAATTTGAAAAGCCGGGACTGTCAATTTTTTCGTGCTTTGACAACCCTTCTTAAATCGCATAAAATAATGTTGATATAGATTTGAATTAATAAGTAGTAGAGTCAAATGACAGAGAGGCTATTTTTACTGAGATTAGCCAGACGATACGAAATGGTTTGATGGTTAACTACCTTATAGTTTGAGTGGCAGAGAATTTCTGCAATTTAGGTGGTACCACGTGTAGGCGTCCTATTGATTATTCAATAGGACGTTTTTTCTTAAAGAAGGGGAAATTATAATGGCAGAAAAAGAAATTGTTTTGACCGGTGATCGTCCGACCGGCAAGCTTCACATTGGACACTACGTTGGTTCATTAATGAGTCGACTCAAGCTCCAAAATTCAGGCAATTATGATCCATTTATCATGATCGCCGATATGCAGGCGTTGACTGATAATGCTCGTGATCCAGAGAAGATTCAAAATAGTCTGTTACAAGTAGCCTTAGATTACCTGGCAGTTGGGCTTGATCCAGCTAAATCAACCATCTTCGTGCAGTCTCAGATTCCAGCTTTAAACGAATTAACCATGATTTACTTGAACCTGGTCACGGTTTCACGTTTAAAACGTAATCCGACCGTTAAGACCGAGATTAAACAAAAAAACTTCGGTGAAAGTGTTCCAGCTGGCTTCTTCATCTATCCGGTTAGTCAGGCGGCTGACATTACCGCCTTTAAAGCAACCGTGGTGCCAGTTGGAGAGGATCAGGAGCCAATGATCGAGCAGACGCGCGAGATCGTGAGAAGTTTTAATAACGCTTACCACAAGGATGTGTTGGTTGAGCCAGAAGGCTTTTTCCCACCAAAGGGTCGGGGTCGAATTCCAGGATTAGATGGAAACGCCAAGATGAGTAAATCGCTAAACAATGCGATCTATTTGGCCGATGATGCCGACACCATTAAAAAGAAAGTAATGTCCATGTATACGGATCCAGATCATATTCACGTCCAGGATCCCGGTAAAGTAGAGGGTAATACCGTCTTCACCTACCTTGATATTTTCGCTAAAGATCAGCAAAAAGTTAACGAACTGAAAGAGCAATATCAACATGGTGGTCTTGGAGATGTTAAAATTAAGTTGTATTTAAACGAAGTTTTACAAGATGAACTCAAACCAATCAGAGAGCGCCGAGAAAAATTGGCAAAAGATCCCCAATATGTCTATCAGGTCTTAAAGGATGGCAGCGACGCAGCTAACATTGTTGCAGAAAACACTCTTGAAGAAGTTCGTGATGCGATGGGAATTAACTACTTTAAGTAGCATAAATTTTCAAAGCATAAAATACGAATAAATACTTGAGGAGGAGAATCGAATGGAGAACTTTGTCATCATTGATATCGGTTCGAACTCAGTTAGAATGGCAATTTATTGCATTGATCCAGATGGAAGTTACCATGAGATAAAACGCGTGAAGAATGATACCAGATTATCTGAGGGAATCGGACAAAATAATATTTTACAGATAACGGCAATGAATCGTACTATTTCAGCGCTTCGATCCTTTAAGTCAGAGTATTCAAAGTATAAAAATGTGGTGGTGCGAGCCATTGCTACGGCGGCGGTGCGGCAAGCTCAAAACCAAAAAGATTTTTTAAAAAATGTTTATAAGCAGCTCCACATTAAAGTGCGCGTGTTAACCGGGAAAGAAGAGGCCTACTACGATTACCTCGGAATTTCAGATCGATTAGCGGTGAAGGATTATCTTTTGATGGACGTGGGTGGAGCCAGTGTGGAAATCATCCACGTACGAAATCAAAAGTGTATTCATTGTGTGAGTGTTCCCATCGGAGCCGTTAAGATTTCGGAACAATTTCATCTCATTGATCAGGTGACCGCCGCTGATTTATTTGAAGCAGAGTCATACATTGCGGAAGTTTACAGTCGGATTCCGTGGATTAAAAAGCCCCTTCATTATCCCATCGTGTTGATCGGTGGAGCGGCTCGCGCCATTGCGCGCATCAACCGGCGTTATCAACATCTTAGTCATGTTGATCACATTCAGAATTTTCAGTTAACCAGAAAGCAGGTCAATGTCACGGTTGAGACGTTTTTGAACCGTAATTTGGCAGAACGACAGAAAATCAATGGTCTTGAAAATGACCGAGCCGATGTGATTATCGGTGGTTCGTTGTGTCTGACGGTGATGATGAACTTTATTGACTCCAAGCGGGTTATTTTTTCCAATGGCGGAGTTCGTGAGGGACTCATTAACGAATACATTGAGAATAATCCTCATTTTAGAAAATAGGTGTCATTTTGAACGATTTTAAGGGTTTTTACAAAAAATCATATGGTGAACGTTTAAAGCAGGTGGCCCAGTTTGCTGACCTGGATGGATCGCAGCTTGAAGTGATTCATCATCATTTTGACGATACCAGTAGTCACCTTATTGAGAATTATTTGGCCGATTACGGATTGCCAGAGGGAATTGCCACTAATTTTGTGATTAACGGAGTGGAGCACCTGATTCCCATGGTAATTGAAGAACCATCAGTTATTGCCGCTGCCAGCAACGGTGCTAACATGTTACGGGCTGGGGGTGGCATTCATTCCAAGGCCCAGAGTCGCGTTTTAACTGGTGAGGTGGTTTTAAGGGTGGATCGCCCAGCTCAGTTTGAGCGGTGGGTTCAAGAAAATCGGTTGAAACTTATGGAAGTTGCTAGAAAGGCTCATCCCACGGTTGAGAAATATGGAGGAGTTCGTGATCTTAGTGTGACTGAGATTGACGAGCATTACCTATCCATTGAACTATTTGTTGATGTGGGGGATGCAATGGGGGCTAACATCATTAATTCGATGTTGGAGGCTCTCTCGACCTATCTTGAACTTAATGTGGATCAGTCTTCCTTAATGAGTATTCTTTCAAATTATGGTGATCGGAACCTGGTTCAGGCCAACGGAACCGTACCATTTTCCGCGTTGAGACGTGGTGAATTAGACGGCCAAACGGTGGCTAAAAAGATTGCAGAGGCAGCGATGATTGCCCAAAAGTATCCGAAGCGAGCGGCTACTCATAATAAGGGAATTATGAATGGAATTGATGCTGTGTTGCTTGCAACCGGAAATGACTGGCGAGCCGTTGAAAGTGCAGTACACGCTTATGCAGCTCGTAAGGGTCAGTACCAAGGCCTTAGTCAGTGGAAAGTTACAGATAAGGGTCTCACTGGAACGATTACTATCCCAGTTCCATCAGGGATCATTGGTGGAGCGACCCACCTTTTTGCCATGAGTCGAATTAATTATCAGATTTTAAACGTTAATTCAGCACTTCAGTTTATGGAAGTGATTGCGGCGGTTGGACTGGCACAAAATCTAGCAGCCTTAAAGGCGCTTGTGACCGACGGAATTCAGCGTGGTCACATGAACCTTCAGATGAAATCTCTTGCTATGTCTGCGGGGGCAACCAGTTACCAACTTGATACCGTGGTTAACGAATTAAAAAAATTACCGAAAAATCAAAGAAATTTAGAAAATACGCAACGAATTCTAGAAGGGAAGTTTGGATCAAATGGCCGAAAATAACAATAATGTCCAACTAAGTAAAACGACCCAGGGCTTAATTAACGATGTTAGTCACTTTTTCCCGGGCGACGTTGAAGTCCAGTTTATTGGCAACTTAAAGTCTGGTTACGTGCGTCATGATCAGGCTCAGGTGGTTCAAGATGGTGATCGACTTTACGTCCAGATTAACGACCTGACCGAGCCTGATTTCACTGCCACTCATGAATTGCTTCATCTTTTGATGACTCTGCGTGGCTTTCCTCAGATTTATTTTCCCCTTACTAGTGGGGATAAGCAACTTGATGAACAGTTGATGTACATGGGAACCGAGTTGTACGATGACGTTTGTCATTTTGTGGTTTATTCTGAGCAACGAAAACACGATTTAGTTGATGAGAGAATCGAAAAGGAATATGTTAAGGGTGTCAGACAGACGATTACCCCTGAATCAGGGAAGGTTGACGATGAAATGCCACTGCGTCTCGTTACGATTTTAGATGCAATGATTTTTCTCGGTGACCATTTCGATCAGTTTGCTGACGTGTTTCAAAGGAGTTTTCCAATTTCCTTGAAGGCTGCTAAGGAATTATATGCCATGTTAACCGAAAAGCCAGTTGACTCTCCGTTTGCCCTTCGACGTGATGTTGTAAAATTATATCGTGATTTTGATAAGCAGATGAAGAAGTGGGGACTTCCGCCCCTTCAACTAAATGACTTTGTAATGATGACAGCCGTCTTTTCAAAACGGCAACTAGGCCTTCAAGTAAAACAGGTCTTTAACCTTTATCATTCGGAACTAAAAGAAACCAAGACTGGGAAAAGAGCCTACGTTGGCTTCACCAAGTCAGATGATCAAAACTCGTTCGTGACAAGTGGACCAGCAGGTAAACAGGCTAGTGAAGATTATTTTAAAGAACTGTATTCTAAGACAGTGAAAGAATTGTATCAAGATTTAAGGATTCCATATTTATTAAGATAGGGTGATAATATGAATCAAGATAATATTCAAGAAAAGTTTAATAATGCTAAGAACATCGTATTTTTAACGGGTGCTGGGATTTCAACTCCATCTGGCATTCCTGATTATCGTTCAAAGGGCGGCTTGTATACGAATGACAAGAGCAATAAACCAGCCGAATATTACTTGAGTCATGACTGCTTGGTAAATGAACCAGAAGTATTCTACGAATATGTAAAAAAGAATATGTACTATCCAGATGCTAAACCAAACGTCATTCACGAAAAGCAGGCTGAATTAACCCGGCAAAATCGTGCTAGTATCATCACGCAAAATGTTGATAATTTGTACGAAAAAGCGGACGCTAAGAATTTGAATGAATTTCACGGTAACTTGTACGACATCTACTGTCAAAAGTGTGGTAAACACGTTGATTATCACGAATACATGAAGAGTATGTATCACAAGAATTGTGGTGGAATCCTGAGACCCAACATCGTTTTGTATGGTGAAGGAATCAACACCCAGACGGTTGAAAACAGCGTGCGACTGATGAGTCAGAGTGATCTGATTGTGATCGTAGGAACATCGATGCGAGTTTATCCGTTTGCGGGACTATTGGATTATCGAAATCCCAATGCTGATGTTATTGCGATTAATCAGGAAGCTCTTCACTTTGATTTTCCATTTACCATGGTTCAAGAAGATGCCGTTGACTTCTTTGATAAACTGAAAGTATAGGTGGTAACGTGATTTTAATTGGACTGACAACCTGGTCCGATCATTCATCGTTAATTCATGGGAAAAATCGTAAGGTTACTTTATCTGAATATGCCCAACATTTTCCCGTTGTGGAAGTTGATAATCCGTTTTACGGAATTCCCAAAATTAAGACGGTGGAGAATTGGCAAAAACAGGTTCCAAATAATTTTCAATTTATACTAAAAGCAAACTATTTAATGACAAAACATCATTTGCCTCAGTTCGGTGAGGACAATGAACAGGTTCGAAGAGAGACCTTTATGCGATATGGCGAAATGGTGGATCCACTGGTTAACAGCAAGCAGTTGGCGTCCGTTTTATTTCAATTTCCGCCATATTTTCGCTTAAATAACGACAACATTCGCTACCTGAGGTTAATTCGCGAGTGGATGGGAAGTTTACCCATCTCGATTGAATTTCGGAATCCAAGTTGGTATGGCGATGAAATCTCTCGTGATGTTCATGACTATTTAAAGAGCCTGAAAATGAGTGAAGTGGTAGTTGATGAACCACACAATCTGTCAGATGGAGTGCCATTTGAACCCTTTGTGACGGATAAAAACTTCGTTATGATGAGACTGCATGGACAGAACCAGAAGGGCTGGTTTGAAAAAAGCTCTCAGTGGCGCAAGAAACGAACTTTGTACCGTTATAACGAAGATGAACTGAAGCACTTTGCGGAAGTCGCAAATGACCTGCAGAAGCAAGCTAAAGTGGTTTGCGTTATTTTTAACAATAATTCTGGCCATGATGCGGCTGATAATGCCTTACAGTTAAAAAAGATTTTAGGATTGAATTTTGGTGGATTGGCTCCCATGCAACTCGATCTGTTTTAAAAAGTAAAAGTAGTATAATATTAATACGATTGAATTTGTACGATATGAAATAAAGGAGAGAATTGGGATGGCTGAAAAACCAACATATTACATTACAACACCAATTTATTATCCATCAGGAAGATTACACATTGGAAACGCGTACACGACGGTTGCCTGTGATGCACTGGCTCGTTTTAAGCGTGAATCTGGTTATGATGTTTTTTACCTGACTGGAACCGATGAACATGGTCTTAAGATTGAACAAAAGGCGGAAAAATTGGGGGTTGATCCCAAGAGTTACGTTGATAAAATGGCCACCCAAATTTCTGACCTCTGGGCTAACCTCGATATTTCAAATGACGCTTTTATTAGAACGACCGATGACAAGCACGTGAAAGCCGTTCAGAAGATTTTTCAAACGTTACTAGACCAAGGGGATATTTACCTCGGTCAGTATTCTGGCTGGTATTCTGTTTCCGATGAGGAGTACTTTACTGAGTCCCAATTAGCGGAGGTTTATCACGATGCTGACGGAAAGGTAATCGGCGGAAAGGCTCCTTCTGGCCATGAAGTTCAGCTGGTTAACGAGGAATGTTATTTCTTCAAAATGAGTAAATATGCAGACTGGCTGATGAACTACTACAAGGAACATCCTGATTTTATTGAACCTCATTCACGAATGAATGAAATGGTGAATAATTTCTTAAAGCCAGGTCTAGATGATTTGGCGGTTTCTCGGACCACCTTTAATTGGGGAGTTCCGGTGAAATCTGACCCTAAACACGTGGTTTACGTCTGGATTGATGCTTTATCAAACTATATCACTGCCCTTGGATACGACAGCGATGATGATAAGTTGTTCAAGAAGTTCTGGCCGGCTGATCTTCAAATGGTCGGAAAAGAAATCGTGCGTTTTCACACCATTTACTGGCCGATTATTTTGCATGCCCTTGGTCTACCACTTCCAAAGAAAATTTACGGACACGGTTGGTTAACCATGAAGGACGGGAAGATGTCCAAATCAAAGGGGAACGTCATTTATCCAGAGACATTAATTGATCGTTATGGACTAGATGCCACAAGATACTACCTCATTCGAGCAATTCCCTTCGCAAGTGATGGAATTTTTACTCCAGAGGATTTTGTTGATCGGATCAACTACGATTTAGCGAATGACCTTGGAAACTTGCTGAACCGGACGATTGCCATGGTTAACAAATATGAAGATGGCATCACTCCTGCTTACCATGATTCAGACGATCAACCAAGTGTTGACTTACAGAAGGTGGCCCAAACGACCGTTACCGAATTTAAGCGATTAATGAATGACACCCATTTGTCTGATGCGTTGGCTGAAATCTGGAAGCTTGTTTCCCAGACTAATAAGTATATTGATCAAACTGAGCCATGGACACTGGCTAAAAATGCGGATAACCCCGATGATCAAGCTAAACTAGCAAACGTGATGAGCCACTTGGTAGCAAGTCTACGTTTGATTGCTATCTTGGTTAGTCCAATCATGCCGAACGCAGCCAATGAGATGGATCGTCAACTTGGTCTTGATCAAATGGCCGATTTCGATATCAAGAATGCTGATTTGGCTGGTTTACCCGCAAAACAAAAGGTCATCGAAAATGGCGAACCCATTTTTCCTCGATTAGATCGGGACGTTGAAGTGCAATTCATCAAGGACCAAATGACTAAGTCCGATAAAACAAAGGGCCGTTCAGCAATGAAGCGTGCCGACGAAAAGAAAGCCGCCTTTGATCCCCAAAAGACCGTTTTAAAGTCAACAAAGAAAACGTTAGATTTCAATGATTTTGAAAAGGTTGAGTTGAAGGTAGCTGAGGTTAAAAACGTTGCTAAGGTTGAAAATGCGGACAAGTTGCTTAAATTTCAACTTGATGCTGGTGACGACGGTGATCGTCAGATTGTTTCTGGAATTGCCAAATGGTATCCAGATTTCAAGCAGCTAATTGGTAAAAAAGTGATCATTGTGGCTAACCTTAAGCCTAAAAAGCTCCGTGGACAATTGAGCCAGGGAATGATTTTGTCAGTTGAACAAAATGACGGTTCAATTAAGGTCGCAACTGTTGATCAAACCTTAGATAATGGCAGTACTTTAGAGTAGATAGAAGAGTTTCACTAGTCGATGATTAGTGAAACTTTTTCGCTTATGAAAGGATATCCAATGAAAATATTTGATTCTCACACTCATTTAAACGATCAACCATTTGAAAATGACATTGATGGATACGTCAATCACGCCCAAAAACTTGGAGTAGTGAGGATGGCTAACGTAGGTTCGAACGCCGAATTAAATGAACGGTCACTTCAACTCGCTCAAAGATACGATAATCTTTATTCGATCGTGGGTTGGCATCCTGAAGATGCGCTGAATTACGATCAAGACCAGGAGCAATTGTTGGAAAAGCAACTCGAAAATCCGAAGGTGGTTGCTGTTGGTGAAATTGGGATGGATTATTTTCAGAACACGACCCCCAAAGACGTGCAGGAGCGAGTCTTTCGTAGACAGATTGAGATTGCTAAAAACATGCATCTACCGATCTCGGTTCATAATCGGGATGCTTTTGAGGATGTCTACCGCATTTTAAAGGATGAACACATCTCAGAGGTTGGTGGCATCATCCACAGTTTTAACGGCGATAGTGAGTGGATGAAGAAGTTCATTGATCTGGGGATGGTCGTTTCTTACAGTGGGGTCGTAAGTTTTAAAAAGACCAAGGAAGTCCATGAAGCAGCTCGGTTAACGCCCATTGATAAGATCCTGGTTGAAACGGATGCTCCGTACCTCACCCCGGAACCATTTCGAGGACGTCAAAATGAGCCGGCTTATTCTTTGTATACGTTAGAAGCAGTAGCGCGGTTTAAAGACGTTGATCCGGATGTGGTTGCTAGGGCAACGTATGCGAACACAAATCGAATATTTGGATTGGAAAATTAATATGAAAAGAATTAAAGAAGTAATTGTGGTTGAGGGAAAAGACGATACCAAACAGATTCAACGAGCGGTGGATGCTGACACCATTGAGACGCGTGGTTCAGCAATTTCCGATGAGACCCTCGACTTAATTGATCGTTTAGCTCAAACCCGTGGGGTGATTGTTTTTACTGATCCTGACTTTTCTGGTGAAAAAATTCGTAAGATCATTTCTGATGAGATCCCAGAAGCTAAGCATGCTTTCTTAAAGAAGGCGGATGGGGTTCCCGATACGTCCCAGGGTTCACTTGGCGTAGAACACGCTAGTCCTCAGGCCATTCAGGATGCCCTTTCATCCGTTTACACCGAGAGTGACGAGAATCCTGAAGTAATTAGTAAACAGGATTTAATTGCAGCTGGCCTGGTAGGAACTAAGGAAGCCAAGGAACGTCGCCTTGAGATGGGAGAAATTCTCCATCTTGGTTACGTTAACGCCAAACAAATGCAGCGAAGGCTTCGCATGTTTGGCATCACTAAAAAGCAGTTCAATGATGCGTTAAAACAGATTGATGAGGAGGGATATAATGAGTAAAATTCCCGCAATTGGAAGTCCAGCACGAACCCAAGCCATTTTAAATCGGTACCGATTAAACGCTAAAAAAAGCCTTGGTCAGAATTTCTTAAATGATTTAGGAGTTTTAAAAGAGATTGTGCAAGTGGCCGACATTTCTACGGCTGATGATGTGATTGAGATTGGTCCTGGAATTGGGGCCTTAACGGAACAAATCGCACAGTCGGCCCATGAAGTAATGGCATTTGAAATTGACGAGAATTTACTGCCAATTTTGGATGAGACTCTTAGTCCGTACAATAACATTAAGGTGATTAACCAAGACTTTTTGCAGGCTAACTTGCCTAAGTTGATCAAAGAAAATTTTGACGTACAACACCGTCTAAAGGTGGTGGCAAACCTACCTTACTACGTTACTAAACCCATTCTTATGGACATTTTGAAGGGAAACGTGAACTTCGATGTGACGGTTTTGATGATGCAAAAAGAGGTAGCGGAACGGATTAGTGCCAAGCCTGGAAATCGTGACTACGGGGCCCTGACGATCATCACCCAGTACCTTGAGAACGTGGAAATTGCGATTAACGTGTCGGCACAATCGTTTATTCCATCCCCAAAAGTGGATTCTTCAGTAGTCAAACTTACCCCCAAACAAAAACGAAATATGGTTGCCTACGATGAAAAAGCATTCTTTGGATTTGCGCACGGTTGCTTTATGCACCGTCGCAAGACTTTGTGGAATAATCTTCAGGGGATTTTTGGAAAACAACCAGCAGTTAAAGCGCAAATTAAAGCTGATTTGAAGAAATTAAACATCAATCAATCGGACCGGCCTGAGCAGTTATCAGTGGATCAATTTGTTGAAATGGCAAATCAGTTTCATGCCAGTGGATTACTGTCATAGCGGTATTTACGCCCATTAGCTTTACATTATATTGATTTTAATGTATAATAGTGATACGTGAGGTGATTGATGATGCCAACTAGTCTATCTAAGATTAAATTATTTCTAGATAATCACATTGGACAGGAAATCCATGTAACTGCACAAGCTGGAAGAAAACGAACAAATGAGTACGATGGTGTCTTGTCTGAGACATTTCCCGCTGTATTTTTAATTACGCTTGATTCCGACGAGAAGTTAGGACAAGTATCATACAGTTATACCGATATTTTAACCAAGAACATCGAGATTAACTTTGTTTAAATTGACCGAGAGGTCTTTTTTTTTACTTTATATTTCCATCATTAATGAGTAAGATGGTATAAGTAAAGGACTCAGAATAATAGGAGTTTAATAATGGATGACTTAATTTTAAAAGTAGAGAATTTAACCGTTGATTTTGCTGAAAAGCACGTTTTAAATGACCTAAGCTTTGACGTGCAACGGGGCGATTTCTTAAGTATTGTGGGACAAAATGGGGTTGGTAAAACAACCCTCGTTCGGGTAATTTTAGGCCAATTGAAACCAACCAGTGGGAAGGTTCAATTTCTTCCGAATCGATCCCAGGTTAAGATCGGTTACGTTCCCCAGTTTCGAAACATCGATACTGAGTATCCACTTTCGGTTAAAGATTTTGTGGCACTCGCCTTTAGCGGCTTTAAATTACCATGGCTTTCAAAAAAAGAACACCAAAGATTAAATGAGGTGTTAAAAGAGACTAATTTGAATGCCATTTCAAAGGAACCACTGGGACGAACTTCCGGAGGAGAAAAGCAGCGGGCTTACCTAGCACAGGCATTAGTGGTTCAGCCGGATTTGTTAATCCTAGATGAATCAACTGCCAGTCTTGATCCAGAGGCGAAGGAAAGCCTGTTAAACGTCGTTTCCGACCTTAACTCTAAGCATGGATTAACTGTAATTTTTGTTACCCATGACATTCCGCTGGCCAAGAAATTTGCTAACAAATACTTATTCTTGCGACCAAATAATTATGAATTTGGACCAATTAGTAACCTAAATGTTGAGGAATTCTGGAAGGGGCAAGCTGATGTTTAGTTTTGAATTTATGCGGAACGCCTTTTTGGCAAGTACCATCATTGCCGTTGTATGTGGAGTCATTGGGGTCTTTGTGGTTTCTCGAAACATGCCATTTTTAACTCACACTTTGTCCGAAATTGGATTTGCGGGAGCTTCATTTGGAATGTTTATTGGAATCAGTCCCCTAAATGGAATGCTACTTTTTACCACCATTAGTTCCGTTTTGGTTGGCAAAATGAGTTCTGGATCGGTTGCAGAAAGGCGAGAAGATACCATTAGTGCGGTTTCGGCACTGTTTATTGGACTTGGGGTCCTCTTTCTGGCGCTGTCGAATAGTAGTGCCAGTTATGCGACAAATATTCTGTTCGGAAGTATTGTCGGTATTAGTGCCTCCGAGGTTCATCAGATGATTTGGTTATCGGTCATCGTCCTGATCGTGACTTTATTTATTTATCGTGATTTAAAGTTTGACTCGTTTGACGCCGTTGGGGCACGGGCTCAGAAGATTCCTAGTGGAATTTTGTCATTAATTTTCTTGGTGATGTTGGCTTTAAGTGTTTCGGTAGCTGCTCAAATCGTGGGAGCACTGTTAATCTTTATTCTCTTGACCCTTCCCGCCGCTAGTGCCAAATACTTCGTTCATTCGGTTAGTAAAATGATTGGACTAGCAATCGTCTTTGGTCTGGTTGGGGTCTGGGTTGGATTGACCCTGGGATATTACACCAACTGGCCGGTTAGTTTCTTCATCGCCGTTATTGAAGTCGTTATTTACTTTAGTTCATTAATCTATAATCACTTTGTAGAGGGTTAACTGGTCAAGTTAACCTCTCTTTTTTTGGCTTTTTTTCGATAAAGTGAAGTAAAACACGAACATTTATGCTAAAATTTCCTTGTGTGCCAATTTATGACGAGGTGAAAGCATGAAATTTAAAAGAAGTGAACGATTAGTAGACATGACGAACTATCTATTAAACCGTCCTCATACATTAGTACCATTAACTTTTTTCGCTAAGCGATATAATTCCGCTAAGTCTTCCATCAGTGAAGATCTCGGAATCGTGAAGCAAGCATTTCAACAACGTGGAATTGGTTTGGTTGAAACTGTTCCTGGCGCTTCCGGTGGTGCTAAATTTACACCGTACATTTTAAAAGAAGCCGCTGATCAGTTTATTGGTGAAGTTTCTGACACCTTAAATGACAACGATCGCTACCTTCCGGGTGGCTATGTTTACATGTCAGACATTTTAGGACAACCAGAGAAGTTGAAGACGATTGGGAGAATCATTGCTACCCAATACCTGTTTCAAAAAGTTGACGCGGTACTAACGGTTGCTACGAGAGGAATTCCCGTCGCCGAAGCTTCTGCCACGTATTTAAATGTGCCACTAGTAATTGCCAGACATGATTCTCAAATTACGGAAGGATCAACCGTCAGTGTTAACTATGTTTCAGCATCCAGTCAAGAAGTCAAAAGAATGACCATCTCAAAACGGAGCCTTCAACCGGGTTCAAACGTTTTGATCGTTGACGACTTTTTGCGTGGAGGCGGTACAATTTCCGGCTTGACCTCTTTGATTGATGAATTTGACTGTCATCTCGTGGGGAGTACGGTCTTCGTTGAAACCGACGATCCTGGTCACAGAAGGGTCACTGACTTTACCTCTTTATTGAAGATGGATATTAAAGATGACCAGATTGAGATTAAACCCGGCAATTATGCCCAAAAGATTTTTGGGAGTACCAATTAAAATTAATTACAAGGGGAACAAAAATGAGCTCAAAAAATACAATTATTCTAGCCGCGGGTAAGGGTACCCGCATGAAATCCAAATTATACAAGGTTCTCCACCGAATCTGTGGAAAGTCCATGGTTGACCATGTGTTAACGCAGGTTTCTCAACTCGATATGGATAACATCATTACGATTGTTGGCTATGGTGCTGAGGACGTTGAAAATGAACTTGGTAATCGTTGTGAGTACGTTGTTCAGGATCAACAGCTGGGAACGGGAGACGCTGTTGCTCGTGCCGAGGGACTTTTAAAGGACTCGGATGGCGAGACCCTCGTTATTAGTGGTGATACTCCACTATTTACGGCGGCTACTTTGAAACAATTGTTTGAATACCACGAACAAAAAAAAGCCACAGCAACAATTTTGACGTCTCAAGCTCCGGATCCCACCGGTTATGGAAGAATTGTGCGCAATAACCTGGGAATTGTTGAAAAGATCGTGGAACAAAAGGATGCCACTTCTGAAGAGCAAGGCATTCATGAGATCAACACGGGCGTTTACGTCTTTGATAATCAAGCCTTGTTTGAGGCACTCCACAAGATTAACAACGATAACGCCCAGGGTGAGTACTACTTAACCGATGCCATTGAAGTTTTAAAGAATGAAGGACGGACGATTGCGGCTTACAAAATGGCTAACTTCAATGAATCGATGGGAGTTAACGATCGGATAGCTCAAGCTCGAGCAACTCACATTATGCAGGATCGCATCAACCGCTATCACATGAAAAACGGGGTTACCATTGTTAACCCCGATGCTACTTACATTGATAGTGGCATCAAGATTGGTCAGGATACCATCATTGAACCAGGCGTTCAGCTGCAGAATGGAACCGAGATTGGCAGTAATTGTGTCATTGGTGCCCATTCCAAGATTTCAGGAAGTAAGATTCATGACAATGTTCATGTCTTTTCTTCGGTAATTGAGGACGCTGAAATGATGCCGGGTTCAGACATTGGACCGAACAGTCATCTTCGCCCAGGTGCTGAGATTGGTAAAAATGTCCATATTGGGAATTTCTGTGAGGTTAAAAGTGCCACCATTGGTGAGGGAACTAAGATGGGCCATCTGACATACGTTGGCAATGCTAAACTTGGCAAGCACATTAACATTGGATGTGGGGTAATCTTTGCCAACTACGATGGTGCTCATAAACACACTTCCACGGTAGGTGACGATTCGTTCATTGGCAGCAATTCAAACCTCATTGCGCCCGTCCACATTGCTGATCATACTTTTATTGCCGCTGGTTCTACCATTACTGATGATATGAACCAATACGACATGGGAATTGCTAGAGAACGCCAGACTAACAAGCCGGGTTACTATAAAAAACTTCCCTTTAAAGGTGCCAATTAATTTGAGCTAAATAGTGAAATTATTTTATTAAAATAATATAATGGAAACTGATTAGGTAGGTAAGAAAATGTGGGGGTTATAATGGCTGAAAAGTATGCTGATCCAAAATTGAAAATTTTCTCTTTAAATTCAAATCGTCCGCTTGCGGAAAAGATTGCTAAACGAGTAGGAGTTCCACTAGGGAAAGCTTCCGTTAGTCGTTTTAGTGATGGTGAAATCCAAATTAACATTGAGGAAAGCATTCGTGGCGATAACGTTTATATTATCCAATCAACTTCTGATCCCGTTAACGATAACTTAATGGAATTATTAATTATGATCGATGCTCTAAGACGAGCAAGTGCTAAGACCATTAACGTTGTTATTCCGTACTATGGTTATGCTAGACAAGACCGTAAGGCACGAAGTCGTGAGCCAATTACCGCTAAGTTAGTGGCTGATATGCTTGAAAAAGACGGCATTACCCGCCTTGTTGCACTTGACTTGCACGCGGCTCAGATTCAAGGGTTCTTCGATGTTCCCGTTGATCACTTGATGGGTGCTCCTTTACTTGCGGACTACTTCATTAAGAATGGTCTTGCAAAGGATGCGGTTGTGGTATCACCTGATCACGGTGGTGTGAGTCGAGCTCGTGCCATGGCTGAGTTCTTGAAGGCACCAATTGCAATTATCGATAAGCGTCGTCCTAAAGCCAACGTTGCTCAGATTATGAACATCATTGGTGACGTAAAGGGTAAACGTTGTATCATGATTGACGATATGATTGATACTGCTGGAACCATCACAAAAGGGGCCCAAGCATTGATGGATGCCGGTGCTTCTGAAGTGTACGCATGTTGTACTCATCCCGTCCTCTCAGGACCTGCGACCGAAAGAATTGAGGCTTCACCAATCAAGAAACTAGTTGTTACTGATTCAATTCAGTTACCAGACTACAAGAAGATTGATAAGATTAAGCAGATTTCGGTGGCACCACTGATTGGGGATGCGATTACCAGAATTAATGAAAATCGTCCCGTTAGTCCATTGTTTAGTCATCGATTTGACTATGGTAAGGATGACGAGAAAAAATAGCAATAAAAAAATAATCTTAGCTTTTGAAGTTTCTCATAAGCTAAGATTATTTTTTATGCTCTAACTATTGGTTCACGTACTTGTTAATGGCATACGCTACTCCGTCTTCTGAATTAGGCTTGGTAACAAATTGGGCGTTCTTTTTAATTTCCTCAATTCCGTTTCCCATTGAGACGCCGAGGCCAGCAAACTTGATCATGGAAAGGTCGTTTCCTTGATCACCGATTGCCATGACGTTATCAGGCTTTAAACCGAGTTGTTCTGAGAGAGCCTTCAGTGCGTTTCCCTTACTTGAATTAGAATTCATAAATTCAAGGAAGACGGGAGAACTTTGTACAACACTCATGCGTTCGTAGATAGACTTGGGAAGATTTCCCTTCGCTTTAGTAATTTTATCAGGATAATCCACGTACATTAGCTTGTAGATGTTAACGTCACGAGTGATTTCACCCGGTGTCCGATACTTAATTGGCATTGACACTAAATGACTTTCTTCAACGGAGAAGGGACTGATATCACGGTCTGTGGTCGTGATAGAATCAACCGTTTCGATTTGGAAATGAACGCCCATTTCTCTGGACATCATTTCAATTTCCAAGAAATCATCATATTTGACCGTTTCTTTACTTAAAACTTTTCCGTCAACCGTTTCAACGAGGGCTCCATTGTAGGTAATGGCATATTCGTCGTTCCCATCGATTCCTAGTTTGTTCAGGTAGGGTTTCACACCTGTAATGGGACGACCAGTACATAGGGCCACTTTAATGCCCCTCTGACGGGCTTCAGTAATTGCTTCAATCGTAGCTGGGGCTAACTGATTTTTTTCGTTTAAGAGGGTGCCATCAATGTCGATAGCAATTAATTTAATGTCCATGTTAGTTCTCCTTTGGAATTATAAGGTTATCATTATCAATGTATTTTTGAAATTCATCGTATAGAGGTTGAAAAAGTTCAACGTTCTTGGTTGGTTTAAGCATTTCTCTGGGAAAGAAAAAGCGCTTATCCCCAATGAGTTTTCCCGTAATGGCTTTTACTAAGTCACTAGCCTGGGAAAGCTCCACGAGGTTGCCGTCATTTTCCATCAGTTCAATCTGAGCGTTCTGATGTTTACTTTTCGGATCGTAGACGTCGTATGGTTGATCAAAACTGTTGTCAGTTGCTGTGTAATACTTAGGATTAAAGCCAGCTTTTTCGATGATTTCCTGTAGTTTAGGAATTAAGAACTCCGTTTGATCGTCATACTTCGCCGATTTGAAGGGGTGACGATTCAAAAAGCGTTTAGCTAGATCGGATAGGATGGGATCTTCTGAACGGCGCCACATAATGAAATAAGTGTTTAAGACCCCGTCGTCAATCTGGAGGTAATCATCAAGCGAATAATGATTTTCAAAGATTGGCATGAGGAGGCTAGGCTTAAAATTACTGTTAGGCTTTAGAGCTAATTCTTTGGCACGCATCAATAGATGACTTAAAATGACTTCCATCGAACGGGATACGGGATGAAAGTAGACCTGTTGATACATTTGAAAACGACAAACAATGTAGTATTCAATGGCATGCAGGCCGCTCGCTCTAAAGCAGATTCCACCCGAATAGGGTCGCATGACCTGAAGGATACGATCCAGATCAAACTTACCGTACTGCGCTCCGGTGTAGTACGAATCACTCAGTAAGTAATCCATGCGATCTGCGTCAACCTGGCTTGAAATCATTTGAACCACTTGGGGATTGTCGTACGTTTTATTAATGACACTAGCAACCCGTTCCGGAAAATCGGGACCAACCTGACTTAGAACGTGGTTAATTTCTGTTTCTTTAGACGTGATGATCTGCTGGGTGATTTGTTCATGATTAGTGTGAAAGATGTGTTCAAACGTGTGTGAGTAAGCTCCGTGACCTACATCGTGCAGCAAGGCGGCACATAAGGCCACGATTCGTTCTGAATCATCCCACAGTCCGTCGCCAGCTTCTTTAGTCGGATAATTTCTTTGAAAATTATCGCAAATTCGGCGGGTAATTTCATAGACTCCTAAAGAGTGACTAAAGCGGGTGTGCTCTGCCCCATGAAAGGTCAATGAAGTTGTTCCTAATTGTTTGATTCGTCTTAAACGTTGAAACTCAGGTGTATTGATTAGATCTAAGATGACCTGATTCTCAACGTAGATGTGACCCAGAACTGGATCACGAAAAACCTTGTCATATTTTAATGGCTGACTGTAATACCTCAATAAAAGACCTCCACTCATTACTAGCTTTTCTCCATTATAGCGGAAATAAAAATAAACGTCATGACAAACTCAAAGTTAGTGCATTTACATCGTTAACGGCGTAACATTGAATTGGTGAGGTGGTATTTTGACAGAAAACGAAAAAACCAAAAAAGTGCAAGTTGAGATTTCAACCGAGATCAATCAAGATGGCAACGTCGAACGTCATCACTTTGAAGAAAACGGTCAGCTAGTTACGATTAATGGCAACCGTTATTTGCGTTACGTGGAACACGTAACTGGTCAGCCCGACGTTCCAGTGACATACCGAATTGGTAAGGATTCGATTCGGTTGACTCGTGCTGGGGATAATCACCTTGAACTTCATTTTAAACCCAATGAAACCATTGAAGACTTGTATCGGACCCCATATGGAAATCTCAAAATTGGAGCCCACACCACGAGCATTAAACAATCTAAAGACGCGCAAACGGGGCTTGAAATAATCGAGATTAATTATGAATTGTATACCAATGGACAAAAGGTTGGTGACTACCGAGTCAAATTGCAATTTAAATGTTAAACTAGTATTATTAGTCTGTTAGGAATCTAGAAAGGCGTGGTCGAATTGGAACTTAAAGAATTAGACAAGCAAGACAAAAGCGAATTATCAATGGTTGAAGTGGCTCATGCAATTTTAGCTGACGCCGGTAAAACCATGTCATTCGTTGATTTAACCAACGAAGTACAAAAATACTTGGGGGATAGTAACCAAGTAATTCGTGATCGTTTACCTCAATTCTATACAGATCTTAATGTCGATGGGAGCTTTATTTCCCTTGGCAATAACGTCTGGGGTCTTCGAACTTGGTACCCATACGAATCAATTAATGAAGCAACCATCAACGAGGGCGAAGAAGATAATAACAATACCCCAAAGAAGCATCGTAAAGTTAACGCCTTTATGGCTGATGCTGCTGACGACGATGATGTAATTGATTATGACAACGATGATCCAGAAGATCAGGACGATTTTGAAGACAGTTCTGATGATGACAAAGACAAATATCACAAGGATCTGGATGAAGAAAATCCTGATACTGACGATGACGCCATCGATGATGATGACGGTGTTGAAGGCGATCTTTCGGAAGTGGATCCAGACGATCATGATGATAAAGATAACGATGATGACGACAAGAATTAGACTTGACTAATTTTGTAAAATCCCTTAGTATTCTATTTGGGCACTTTACAGACATGTGAAGTATTTCGAATAAGTAATGGCTCCCTATTCAGTGAATGGGGAGCTTTTTTTATGTTATAACCAAAATTTTATGGAGGAGTTTGAGCATGACTAAGTATATTTTTGTAACCGGTGGAGTAGTTTCTTCCTTAGGAAAGGGAATTGTTTCTGCTTCAATCGGAAGATTACTGAAAAATCGTGGCTTTAATGTCACCATTCAAAAATTTGATCCATATATTAATATTGACCCGGGAACAATGAATCCTTATCAACACGGGGAAGTCTTTGTTACCGATGATGGTGCTGAAACCGATCTTGATTTGGGTCATTACGAACGTTTTATTGATAATAATTTAAACAAGTATTCTAATTTTACAACTGGTAAGATTTATGAAGAAGTTCTAAGAAAGGAACGTCATGGTGACTACCTCGGTCGGACCGTGCAGGTAATTCCTCACATCACCGGTATGATCAAACAGAAAATTATGAGTGCCGCTAAGAGTACGGATGCCGACATTGTCATTTCTGAAATTGGGGGAACGGTTGGTGATATTGAATCACTTCCATTCCTTGAGGCCATTCGTCAGATGAAACATGAAGTTGGGGACGACAACACCTTTTACATTCACGTAACCCTGGTTCCATATCTGCATGCTGCCAAAGAAATGAAGACAAAACCAACCCAACACAGTGTTAAAGAGTTACGAAGCATTGGAATTCAACCCGATATGTTGGTTCTTCGGGCAGAAAAACCAGTTAGTGATGAGATGAAGAAAAAGATCGCGATGTTCTGTGACGTTCCGGTTAAGGACATCATTGAATCAATTGACGCTCCAAACTTGTACCAGATTCCCCTTAGCTTTCAGAAACAGGATATGGATGATGAAATCCTAAAACACTTTAATGTGAAGGCTCCTGAGGCTGACATGAAAGACTGGAAGAAGATGGAGAAACACATCCGCAACTTGAAGGGTGAGGTCAACATTGCCATTGTTGGAAAATACGTTGATCTAAATGATGCTTATCTTTCAGTGAACGAAGCTTTGAAGCATGCTGGATACGCTGCTGATGATAAGGTTAATATTCACATGATTGACGCTGGTACGATTGATAAAGACAATGTGGCAAAGAAGTTGAAGGGAATGGATGGTATCTTGGTTCCCGGAGGCTTTGGTAATCGTGGGGTTGAAGGAATGATTCAAGCCGTTCGATACGCCAGAGAAAAGGATGTTCCTTACCTAGGTGTTTGTCTTGGTATGCAAATTGCTACCATCGAATACGCTAGAGATGTAGTGGGTTACAAGGATGCGAACTCGACTGAATTTGACCCACAGACCAAACACAACGTGATTGATCTGATGGCCGATCAAAATGACGTCACTGACGCTGGTGGTACTCAACGATTAGGTGCTTACCCAACCAAGTTAAAACCGGGTACCAAGGCTGCTAGTGCTTACGATAACAAGAAGGAAATTTCGGAACGACACCGTCATCGTTATGAGTTCAACAATAAGTTTCGCAAAGACCTTGAAGATGCTGGTTTAGTTGTTTCTGGAACCTCACCAGATGATCATTTGGTAGAAGTGGTCGAAGTTCCTCACAAGAAATTCTTCGTGGCCGCTCAGTATCACCCAGAATTCCTGTCACGTCCGGATCGTCCGGAAGGCTTATTCAAGGCGTTTGTGGCTGCTTCTGACAAAGAACACAAGCATAACCACAAAAAATAATTGGTCTTTCTAATAATCTTAAGAAAATAATTTCTCATTTTGTATTGTGTTTTGGTGCAAATTTTCCTATGATTATTACTGAAAGATATGATATAAGTGAGGATTACCAAATTATGACGATATTAAAAATATCAGGAGGACATCCTCTATATGGTGACGTCACCGTTGGTGGAGCAAAAAACAGCACGGTTGCTTTAATTCCGGCTGCCATTTTAGCGGATAGTCCAGTGGAACTTGATATGGTTCCTGATATCCTGGATGTGCATAATCTCATGCTAATTCTCCAATCAATGAACGTAACATCCGACTTTTCGGATGGTGTCTTAAATATTGATCCAACTAACATACTCGAGGGTGAACTCCCCGGTAAAGCAATTAAAAGCTTACGCGCCTCATACTACTTTATGGGGGCACTCCTTGGAAAGTTTCATCGTGCTACGATCAGTTTTCCAGGGGGAGACAACATTGGGCCACGACCAATTGACCAACACATTCGGGCTTTTAAAGCCCTAGGAGCTGAAGTTAGTGAGAGTGATGATTCGGTTGACATTAATGCGACCGAGCATGGACTCCATGGAGCTTCAATCTTCTTTGACATGGTTTCCGTGGGAGCAACCATTAATACTATTTTGGCTGCCGTCAAGGCTGATGGTGTCACCACGATTAGTAATGCTGCTAAAGAACCTGAGATTATTGATATTGCATCATTTTTGAATAGTATGGGAGCTAAGATTCGTGGTGCTGGAACGGATGTGATCCGAATCCAGGGAGTTAACCATTTGCAAGCGAAGGCCACTCATACGATTATTCCAGATCGGATTGAAGCTGGAACCTATTTGACGTTAGCGGCAGCCATTGGTAAGGGCATCAACGTAAAGAACGTGATTCCCGAACATTTGCAGGCTTATACCGCTAAGCTGATTGAGGCTGGGGTTCAGTTAGAGATCGGAGAAGACAGCATTTATGTTCCGAAGACTGGAAAATTAAATGGGATTGAAGTTAAAACGGCTCCGTTTCCTGGATTTGCAACGGATCTGCAACAACCAATTACCCCGATGTTGTTTAAGGCGGATGATGATAGTGTGATTCATGACACCATCTATCCCGAGCGACAAAATCACATTGCTCAGCTGCAAAAGATGGGTGCTAATATTCGGGTTAACCCCACTGATAATTCAATTATCATCAGTAAGAGTGACAATCTTCACGGAACGACGGTTCAAGCCGGAGAAATTCGAGCAGGTGCCTCCCTAGTCATCGCTGGACTGATGGCGCAGGGACAGACCACGATTGAGAATGCTGATAATATTCTTCGTGGCTATGACAATATTACGAATAAATTAACTAACCTACATGCCAACGTTCAAATGATCGATCAAGATGACTAGTTTAGGTACCATTGCGTGTGTCAAAAAATAATGTTAAGCTATTATAGTTGATATAATTCGATAATCAATCTCTGAACGTTGTTTAGGGCAAAAGGAGCGAGATATTATGAAAAAAGGAATTCATCCAGATTTTCACCAAGTTGTATTTCAAGATTCAAGTACTGGATTTAAGTTCATTACTGGTTCAACTGCAACCTCTGATGAAACCATCAAAATGGACGATGGCAACACTTACCCACTAATTCGTGTTGAAATTTCATCTGATTCACATCCATTCTACACTGGTAGACAAAAGTTCAACCAAGCAGATGGTGCGGTCGATCGTTTCAACAAGAAATATGGTCTTGCCAACAAATAATAATAAACAAAAAAGAGTCAACTTTAGGTTGGCTCTTTTTTTGTGATTAAATTTAATTAACGGATCTTTGTTCATTTCTGGTTTCATTGAGTACCAGTAGAAAGTTGATGAGTACTAGAAGTGCCGTTGAAATGAAGACACTTGAGTAATCAAATAACGAAGAAACAATTGAACCGATGATGGGCCCAATACAGTTTCCGGCCGCCTGCATGGATTGATTCCAGCTGAATATCCGACCAGTAACGTTGGATGGAGTGTTCTTAGCCAGAATGGTTTGAACGGCTGGTAGCATACATGCATTCGAAATTCCGATTAGGAACCGCAATCCCATTAGTTCCCAAACGTTCGTGACGAACGCCATTGGGATGTAAACTAACATGGCGAAGATGAAACCACCCAACATGATTTTGGAGGTCCCAATCTTGTCTCCTAGTGCACCTAGTTTAGGTGCCGCAAACAGTGTGGCTATCCCCGGAACCGCGGCAACAATTCCACTGTAAAAGGTAACTTGGGGACTGTTGTGCATAATTTCTTTGACATAGAGGGATAGAATTGGCGAGATGGAAAAGTTTGAGGCCTGAATGATAAGGGTGGTTAGAAACATTCCGAAGATTAACTTAACGTTAGAAAGTTCAGAAATGACCTGCTTGGTTGAGAGGTTATCCTCTTTGGCAACGGGGGTGAAGTGTTCTTTTACGAAGAATAAAGTGACAAAGAACACGGAAATAAGTAGCCCACCGGTAATAAAGAAAGTTAGTCGATATGAGAACACGGACGCTAAGATTCCACCAATGAACGGACCAAATAGTGTTCCAGAAACGTTCCCAGTCGTCAAGATTCCAAGGGCCTTGCCGCTTTCTCGCTTTGGAACCTGGGTAGCCAGAAGGGCATTGGCATTACTCATGTAACCAGAAAAAATTCCTTGAATGAAACGTAGAGCAATTAATTGCCAAACGGCTGTCACAAATCCCATTAAGATCAAACAGACTGCCATTCCAAGGGAGGCCCGCAAAAGCATGACTTTTCTTCCGTATCGATCAGCAAGTGATCCCCAGATTGGGGATACCACAGCAGTAACGATGAAAGAGGCCGAAAAGGCCAGTCCACTATAGATACTTAATTGACTAGAACTATAGTGACCTAGAGTGGCGATGAATAAGGACAGAAAGGGCATGACTTCACTGAAACCCAATCCGTTCATAAACATCCCAAACCACAGGGCTACTAAGTTTTTGTGCCAGATCTCTGGTGGGACCGGATCAGATATTTGATTTTTATTCTGAGTCAAATGATGCGCTTCCTTCCCGTTTGCTGTTATGATGGTCTTGCATGTACTTTAGCCACAGCGGCAAAGCTTGATCCAGCATTTGGTAGGTATCCTCAAATCGATGCGTATACCAAGGATCAACGATGTTGACCCCTTTTTTGCCGGGGACAATGTCCATGCATAAATGAAGTTTATCCCATTGGTCTTGAGGGATCATTTCCTTAAGATCACTGATATTATAATCATCCATGGTAATAATATAGTCAGCATTTTGGATGTCAGTTGCAGTGATCGGATGTGATCGCTTGCCACGATAATCTAAATGATGGGCGTCCATGGTTTTTTGAGCACCAGGATGAGGACGGCTGCCTGCCTCATCATTTTCAGTGGCAGCTGAGCTCACCGAATAGTTGTCGGAAAGCCCTTCATTTGTAAGCATTTTTTTAAACATTGCTTCTGCCATGGGAGATCGACAAATATTCCCTAGGCAGACAAATAAAACATTTGTTTTTTTCATAATCCACTCTCCCAAAATTAAATCATTACTACCATATTAACAGTAATCGGATTTTATATGTATAAAAAAGAACGCAAATTATAACGTAGGAAAGGATCACGAGTTGGAAATGGTTGTTAAAAGTCTCGTTTACAATGAAGGGAGTATAAAAGTATTGGAGTAGAAGAATATGTTAACTAATACAGTGTATTTCCAAGTTAATCCAGTTAAGAATTTTGCTTGCAGCTGGGGCATTCTTCCCTCGGATTTTTTAAATGGAATTAAAAATGAACCACAAAACATTATTTTATTGAATGATGACTACCAAAACGCAAATGATTTTAATATGTCGACTAAGTTTGACATAATTGCTGGGGAAAATGAGATTAGAGAATACATGATTGATAATCGAACCAGTACGAAAAAGTGGGTTGATTTTAAAAGTAAAGAAGATCTGGATTCTTTAAGTGAAGACGAGATTGCTGATTTGTTGTATTTGAGTCACATGGGAATGCCCATGACTGGAATCAGCCCGTTTTCAGCTAAGATTAATAATCAATTTGTTTTCTTGAGTGATTCAACTGGTTTTACTAAGGTTTATCTCCGTCGCTTCAATGAAATTAATCAAATTTTAGCCGTTTGTCTAAAACGTCACTTAAAAGAACAATGGAACAAGAGACGAGTGTTTGTGAAGTCAATCCCCTTTAAGGACGTGGATCTCCAGACACTAACGAAGTTATTAAAATTAGGTATTACCGGGGTGATCATTCCTTGTGATATGGTAGAAATAGAAAAGCCGAAACTGGAAATTCCCTTAATGAGGCATCGAAAGCAGTCGCCACGGGTGATCTGGAACTCTGAGGCCCAGCTACGTGCCGGAACTGAGAAAGTTGGCCAGATCACGTATGATATTTCCACTCAGACGTGGGAATTGCGCAAGGATGTTGATGATGAGGGAGAATTAAACGATTTGGTTTAAGCGAACCGAATCGCTTTTTTGCTGGACCTTTTCTGATATACTTTAAATGCATTTAGATCGAATTAATAGGAGTTTTGTTATGAAAATGAACCTTTTAGAGATTGCCAAAGCCGTCAACGGCGACTTGAATTCAAAAAAATATGAAAATGTGGATGTGACGGGCGTTTCGTTTGATAGTCGGAAGCTGAAGCCAAACGACCTGTTTGTGCCACTTACGGGGAAACATGATGGTCATGACTTCATTGCAAGTGCCATTGAAAACGGCGCCAGTGCAACCTTTTGGAATAAGAGTAGAAGTGAGGACGCGCCAAAGGGATTCCCAGTTATCTTAGTTGATGACACTTTGAAAGTTCTTCAAGACTTGAGTAGTCATTATTTAAATAAGATTAATCCGAAGGTGGTCGCCATTACGGGAAGTAACGGTAAAACTACCACTAAGGATATGATTGCTTCCATTCTTGCCACCCAGTTTAATGTATGTAAAACGCATGCGAACTTTAATAATGAGATTGGGGTTCCCATCACCATTCTTTCCATGGAATCGAACACTGAATATTTGGTGGTTGAAATGGGGATGGATAGACCGGGTCAGCTCGACTTCTTGAGTAAATTGGTTAAGCCTGATATCGCCGTCATTACGATGATTGGAGAGGCCCACATTGAGTTCTTTGGTACCCGTGATAAGATTGCGGACGCTAAGATGGAAATCACCCATGGTTTAAGACCTGACGGGGTGTTTGTCTATGATGGGGATGAACCATTATTAAATGAACGCGCTAAGGCACTCGATGTTGAAAAATTAACCTTTGGAAGAAAAGATACTAATGATATTTATCCAAAGGACGTGTTTGATGGTGATCACGAGACCACGTTTAAGACCAACAAACTTGGCAACATGAAGTTCACCATTCCGTTAATTGGTGATTACAATGTTAATAATGCCCTAGCTGCGATTGAAGTCGGTGAGTTAGCTGAGATTTTACCAGCCAACATGCGTGGAGCGTTAGATCATACGAATTTTACTAACAATCGAACGGAATGGGTTAAAGGTGCAAACGGTGAGATGATCTTAAGCGACGTTTATAATTCGAACCCATCCGCTTTAAAGGCGGTGCTAAAGGCCTTTCAGGATACTCATTTGGATGGAAAACGAGTTGCCGTTTTGGGTGACATGCTCGAATTAGGCGATCATGCTCAAGAAATGCATGAGGAAATTTCAGATGCCATTAATCCCCAATTGATTCAGCAAGTTTATTTGGTTGGACCGCTGATGAAGTCATTATATAAAATGTTACAAAAAAAATATCCAAATCAAAATAACCTTCATTATTACGCAACCGATCAACTGGATCAACTAGCTAAAGACTTAGACTCCCAGTTATCTACTGGTGATGAGGTCTTGCTCAAAGGGAGTCATGGGATTCACTTAGAACAAGTTTTAAAAGCATTAGAATAGTTTTGCTTAGCGGTTTTGATTTGTGAAATTCGGTTAAATGGTGTAATATATTTTAGACACGTAATCGCTGAAGTATTTAGAAATAAGTGTGGATCAGATGACTTGCGCACTACGGGAAACGGATTTTTCTCAAGCAAATTATTGAATCCACAGTTGTTGTTTCAATAGGAGGAACACATTTGAAGTTTAAAGATTTAGGACTATCAGATAGTCTACTAAAAGCCATTGAGAAATCAGGCTTTGATGAACCCACTCCAATCCAAGCCCAAACAATTCCATTATTGCTTAAGGGTCAGGATGTGATTGGACAGGCTCAAACTGGAACCGGGAAAACGGCTGCGTTTGCCCTTCCAATTCTACAAGAGATCGATCTGAACAATCCAGACGTTCAGGCCCTTGTCATTTCACCAACTAGAGAACTAGCAATTCAGACCCAAAAAGAGATGCAACGACTCGGTGGGGTTGAAGGAGCTCGAGTTCAGGTTGTTTATGGTGGTTCTGACATCCGTCAACAGATTAGAGATTTGAAGAAGACACCACAGATTGTGGTAGGAACTCCAGGACGGATTCTTGATCACATTAATCGTCGTACTTTAAAGCTTGGTCACGTTAAGTACCTTGTTTTGGATGAAGCGGATGAAATGCTTAACATGGGTTTCTTAGATGATATCGAGAGTATCATCAAGAACATTCCAAGTGATCGACAAACTTTGCTTTTCTCAGCAACGATGCCAGCTCCCATTAAGCGAGTTGGGGTTCAGTTCATGAGGGATCCAAAGCAGATTACCGTTAAGTCCAAGGAGTTAACCACTGATTTAGTTGATCAGTACTACGTTAAAGTAAAGGACAATGAGAAGTTTGATACGATGACACGTTTGTTTGACGTTCAAACTCCCAAAGTTACCATCGTTTTTTGTCGAACTAAGCGTCGGGTTGATGAAGTTTCTAAGGGACTAATTGCACGAGGATATCGTGCTGCCGGCCTTCATGGTGATTTAACTCAGAAGCGTCGTACTCAAATTATGAATGAGTTCAAAAACGACAAAATCAATTACTTAGTTGCAACCGATGTTGCTGCTAGAGGAATTGATGTTTCAGGAGTAACTTACGTTTATAACTTTGATATTCCTCAGGATCCTGAAAGTTATGTCCATCGAATTGGACGAACTGGTCGTGCCGGTCATCATGGTACTTCCGTTACTTTTGTAACCCCTAACGAAATGAGTTACCTTCGTGGGATTGAAAAGTTGACCAAGGTGAGAATGTTACCTTTGAAGCCACCTTCAGAGGATGAAGCACTTGCTGGACAGTTAAAGTTTGCAGAAAATGATATTGAGAAACTGGTTCAAAAGACTGATACAGCCAAGTTTGAACGAGTTGCTAAAAAGTTACTTGAAAAGTATGACAGTGTTGATTTAGTATCGGCATTGTTAAATGACATGACAAGAGATCAAGTTAAGGTTCATATTACTGCTGAAAAACCACTCAAGAATCATGGTGGATTCGGCGGACACCGTAGTGGTGGTTATCACGGGAAACGTAATGATCGTAACAGTCACAAACGATTTGGTAATCGTCGTGGTGGACATGACTCTAGACGTCATGATTCACGAGGACGTAACGGTGGAAATCACGGTAAATCAAAGGGTTTCGTCATTAAGAATAAGTAGAAAAAAGAGAACCACGAGTGGTTCTCTTTTTGTTTAGAAAATTAATTTGTTAAGTGCTATAATAATCATCAAAGAATAATTAGATAGTACTTTATTCAAGGAAGTAGACGTTATGGCAGTGGGAAAAAACCGAAATGCACAACTAGTGATTGACGAAGATGCTATTTTTCATAATATTAGTGAAGAGCGGAAACGTTTAGACTCGAAGTCGGATTTATTTATGGTCGTTAAAGCCAATGCTTACGGCCATGGAGCGGTTCAGGTTGCCGGAATTGCTAAGGCAGCTGGAGCGACTGGCTTTTGTGTTGCAATCTTGGATGAGGCCATTCAGCTTAGAGAAGCGGGCTTTGTTTCAGAGCCGATTCTCGTTTTAGGGCTTTCTGATTTGAGCAACGTCCCATTAATCTCGAAGTACAACGTTTCAGTCACGGTTAGTTCAGTCGATTGGATCAAGCAGGCAGCTGAATTAGCCCAAAAGTTGGGACTTAAAAACAAGATTAGGGTGCATTTAGCTCTAGATACGGGGATGGGACGAATCGGACTGCAAACCGTTTCTGAAGTTAAAGATGCAATAGTTGAGTTGAAGCGAACTAGCGAGTATATTGATTTTGAGGGAGTTTTTACTCATTTTTCCACTGCAGATAGCACTGATGATGATTACTTTCAGTATCAGTTAGACAATTTTAATGAATTAATGACTGCAATTCCTGAGAAACCGCGCTATGTTCATGTGGCTAACTCGGCCACTAGTATGTGGCACAAGGCAGCGGGGGGAAACATGGTCCGTTTTGGAGTGGCTGGCTATGGTTTAAATCCGTCTGGGGTTGCGATTGCGTCGCCATTTAAATTGGAACCTGCCATGAGCTTTACGAGCGAATTAATTTACGTGAAGGAGGTTCAGAGCGGTCGTTCAATTGGATACGGGGCAACTTATACATCCGATTCAAGGGAGTGGATTGGAACGGTTCCTGTTGGCTATGCGGACGGTGTTCGCCGCTCGATGCAGGGATTTTCAGTTCTTGTGGATGGTCAGTATTGTCCCATCGTTGGTAGAGTATGTATGGATCAACTAATGGTTAGGTTACCTTACAAGATGCCGATCGGAACTAAGGTTACCTTGGTTGGAACCGATCACGATCATACCATTACTTTACAGGACGTTGCTGACTATTGTCATACCATTCATTATGAGATTGCATGTGGGTATTCTAGCCGTTTACCACGTGTTTATCGGTCAAGTGATCATCTGAAGTAAATATTTGTAAGAGGGAGTATCTCCATGATATACAAATACGTGATTAATCCTATCTGGATCCAGAAAAATGAAGAATATTCTACCAAACTAGGACTTTCTTTTGACAACCACAAGATTGCCATGAGTTGTGACTCGTTTGATAAAGACCCTCTAATTAATTCTTTGATTTATGGCTACTCAGTTATGGCCAACTTAAATTCGCTAATCGTCGATGAGTATTCTCCGTGCGAAGATGAAGTATCTAAGCGGTTATTCGATGACTATGAGAACGAAAAGTCACGACTGTAAGTTTATTTATGCGGAAGGAATAGTCTATGGAAAACGTTGAGATTAAACGTGGCGATATTTTCTATGCAGACTTATCTCCAGTCGTTGGTTCTGAACAAGGTGGGATGCGCCCTGTGTTGGTAGTGCAAAATAACGTGGGAAATCACTATAGTCCCACTGTGATTGTGGCTGCTATTACAGCTCGAATTACAAAGCCCAAGATGCCTACGCACGTGGGCATTACACCTCAGAACGCCGGAATTGAGAAGAGTTCGGTGATTCTGTTAGAACAAATTAGGACAATTGATAAGCAGCGTCTTAAAGATCATGTCACCCATTTAAGTAAAGATATCATGAGAAAAGTTGATGCTGGTCTCAGCCTAAGTCTGGGACTCAGCCAGAGCACACACGAAGTCTGATGATACATAATATAAAAAGGAACGTGGAATTATTCCACGTTCCTTTTTATATCTAATTTTCTTCGATTGGGGTTTCTTTGGACTCCTGTTTTAAATCTTCTACTTCGGGAACCTTAAAGCCCTTGCGCTCAAGGGCGGCAATGATCCGGTTTAAACGTTCCTTGGTAACTTTAGAAGGAAGGGTAAACATGGTCCGATAAATTGTTTTGCCGGTTCGATCTACTGAATCCAGACTGATAACACTGGAAATGGCGGTGTACCTAGTAATAATGTGGGCCATCTCTTCTAAATCACCTCGTTCACCAGGTGAAATTACAGAGATTACGTAGCTTCCAAACTTTACGTTCCAAGACTGAGATAAGCTTTCCATCAGTTTGGTGTGGGTTAAGATTCCGTAGAAATCATTGAACTCGTCTAAAATGGCAATGTACGGGAGATCTTTAATCGTAAAGAAGACCTTAAAAAAGGCGGAATTCAGGTTAACGAACTTGGTTTCGTTCCGAATTAGCGTCATCACCGAGTCGGACATCTTGCCGCCGTCAGCTTCATGTTTGTAGATGTGCATTCGATAAATATTTCCCTTAAATGCCTTGTGAGTGGCATCTAAGACGGGGATACAACGAAAATGGTTCTTTTCCATTAATTTCAATGCAGTGTCAAGATCAGTGTTTTCGTCCACAGTGATCAAGTCGCTCTTAGGTTTAACTAAAGATTGCAAAATCATGGCTAAGGCTCCTCACGTAAGTAATATTTAATTAATACTAACACAAAATAACTGAGAGCATAAAAAAACAGACATAAATGTCTGCTTTTTAAAATTAAATTTTAAAGATCGATCGTCTTCATACCCTTATCAATTGTTTCTTTAAGTGTCTTAGCAGAAGCGCTCATCTTATCTTTTTCGTCATCACTTAGAGGAACTTCAAGAACCTTAGCAACTCCGGAAGCATTGACGATGGCTGGAGTACCGATATAAATGTCGGATAAACCGTATTGTCCATCAACTGGAGCACCAATTGGAAGGACGGTGTTTTCATCTCTTAAGATGGCTTTTGAGATCCTCATCAAAGCAGTTCCAACTCCGTAGAAAGTAGCACCCTTCTTGTTAATGATTTCGTAAGCCTTGTTTCTGGTTTCGTCTTCCATCTTCAATAGGTCGTCTTTGGTGACACCATTTTTCTTAGCGAATTCAACCAACGGAACATTTCCGATTGAAGCTTCGTCGATGTCAGCAAATTCAGAGTCACCATGTTCACCCATTACGTAAGCATTGATGCTTTGAGGGTTAACGTTTAGTTTCTTACCAACGGCAACTTGGAAACGTGAGGTATCAAGTGAAGTACCTGAACCAAAGACCTTGTTTCTAGGGAAACCAGAAATCTTTTGGGTTGCGTAAGTCAAAATGTCAACTGGGTTGGCAGCAACTAAGAAAATTCCATCAAAACCAGAATCAACCACTGGCTTAACGATGGTAGTCAAGATTTTTAAGTTCTTGTTAACAAGGTCAAGTCTAGTTTCACCAGGCTTTTGTGGTGCACCAGCAGTGATAACCACTAAGTCAGCGTCTTTACAGTCGCTGTAGTCACCAGAGTAAATCTTCTTTGGAGAAGTGAAAGGTTGGGCATCTTCAAGATCCAATGCGTCTCCTTCAGTTCGGTTCTTGTCAATATCAACAACTACAAATTCTTCGGCGATACCTTGTTGCATCATTGCGAATGCATATGATGAACCAACGGCACCATCACCGACTAAAACAACTTTTTCATGTTTTTCAGCCATAATATTTCTCCCTCTTGAAATTAGTTTGTTCACAAACTAATTATATCATGAACGAATTTAATTATACAGAACCTTATGTTAAGTGGTGGCGTATCAAATCAAATCGTTAATTTATTATGATACAATAAACATGATTAAGCCGAGTGAATATTCATTTCGGCCATTTTGCGTTAATTAGAAGTAAATGGGAGACATTAATGATGAAAATGATTGTGGGATTAGGCAATGTCGGTTCTGAGTTCGATGGAACCAGACATAACACCGGATTTATGGTAGTTGATCAGTTTGCGGATCAAAACGGCATTGAGATTAACAAGCAAAAGTTAGATGCCATGTACGGAACCGGAATTGTAAATGGCGAAAAAGTCATGGTCGTTAAACCAACCACCATGATGAATGACTCTGGAAGGGCCGTTCATCCCTTGATGCAGTTTTACAAGTTGGATTTAGACGACTTAGTGATTGTGTACGATGACATGGATCTCCCAGTTGGTCGCATTCGTTTACGAAATCATGGGTCTGCTGGTGGACATAACGGAATTAAGAGTATGATTGCTCACCTGGGAACCGACCAGTTTAACCGAATTAAAGTGGGAACCAGCCATCCTAAACGCGAGAGTGTTGTTAATTATGTATTAGGTAAATTTAGTTTAGAACAGCGTGCTCCGTTTGGTGAAGCCAAGGATCATGCGGTGAAAGCACTGAACGAGTGGGTTTCTGGAACCAACTTTAGTAAATTAGAAAATCAGTTTAATTAATCCGTATTAATAAATAGAGAGGGGATGAGTTTTTGAAGCTAGATGAAACACTTAAGGAAATGCCACAATATGAGAAGATTAGTTCCAAGCTTGATCCAGATACCAAGCAGCTAATTACTGGAACTAGTGGTTCCGCTCGGACTCTACTCTTAAAGCAATTAATTAATGATAAGCAAAAACCAACGATTTACGTTACCGATACGATGAATCATGCGGATCAAATGACCGAGTCGTTTAATGATGTCATGGATTCAGACCAAGTCTTTGAGTTTCCTGCTGAAGAGTTAGTGGCAGCGGAGATTGCGACGAGTTCACCCCAATATCGAGCTCAGCGAATTCGGGCATTAAATGCGCTTGAATCTGGGAAACCGGTCGTAGTAATTGTTTCAACAGCGGGATTAAAACGTTATTTACCTGAGCCAGTTAGTTTTAATCAAGCCCAATTACATGCTCAGGTGGGTGACGATTTGGATCTTGAAAAGATCCAGCAAGAGTTAGTCCAGATGGGTTACGAAAGAAAAAACATGGTAGCCGCTCCTGGTGAATTCGCTAATCGGGGATCCATTTTAGATATTTATCCATTAAACTCGGATTATCCCGTTCGAATTGACTTCTTCGACACTGAAGTTGATTCAATGCGATATTTTGATGCTGCAACACAACGGAGTGTTAAAAATATCAATGAGATTAACGTGTTGCCAGCTTCCGATTTCTTGCCAAGTGAAGCGGACCGAAAGCATGGGATTAAGGAACTTCAAAAACGATTAGATCAGGCCATTAAGGATAATGGCAGTGATATCCTGGTTGATAACATTCAGCAGGTAATTGATGGACTAAAGGGAAAATCGATTGATCAAAAGTGGAGCGAGTATAGTCAGTTTATTTTCGAAAAAGAAACGTCAATTTTGGACTACCTGCCTGAAAATGGAATGGTCGTCTACGATGACTACAGTCGGGTTCGGGATGCTAATAAGCAACTTGAAAACGATGAAAAAAACTGGCGTGAGTCGATTGCGGACAATCATGAGTTATTTTCCGATCAGAAATTGTCATTAGACTTTAGGACGATTACTAGAAATGATCACCATGCCACACTCTTATTTTCTTTGTTTCAAAAGGGATTAGGAAGGATGAAGCTTTCCGACATCATCGACATTAAAGTTCATCCCATGCAGCGTTTCTTTGGGCAAATGCCGATGTTTAAAGCTGAAATGCAGCGTTATCAAACCGAAAAACGGACCGTGGTAATTGCGGTTGGTGATGAAAAACGGGTTGAAAAAGTTTCTTCCACTTTAAACGATTTTGGAGTCGATGCCATTGAATCGACCACTGATAATATTATTAAGGGGAAAACCCAGATTGTGTCCGCTAACCTCAAGGATGGATTCGACCTTCCGGCTGCTAACCTGGCAGTTGTGTCAGAATCAGACATGTTTAAACGGGTTAACGAACAAAAAAAGAAGAAACGAGTAAGACGACAGACCTTTTCAAACGCAGAGCGAATCAAGAGTTATACCGACTTGAAACCCGGGGACTACGTTGTGCACGTGAACCACGGAATTGGTCGTTATGATGGTATGAAAACCATGGAAGTTGATGGTCGGCATCAGGACTATATGACCTTAACTTACCAAAAGGGTGCCAAAATTTACGTGCCAGTTGACCAATTAAATCTGGTTCAAAAATACGTTTCATCAGAAGATAAGCACCCTAAAATTAATAAACTTGGTGGTACCGAATGGGCAAAAACCAAGCGTTCGGTTGCTTCAAAAGTAGAGGATATCGCCGATGATTTGGTGGATTTGTATGCCAAACGTGAGGCTGAATCCGGTTATGCTTTTCCGGTTGATGATCAATACCAGACTGAATTTGAACAGGCCTTTCCTTACACTGAGACCCCAGATCAAATTCGGAGCACGGATGAAATTAAAAAAGACATGGAAAGTCCACATCCGATGGATCGTTTATTAGTCGGAGACGTTGGCTATGGAAAGACCGAAGTTGCCCTAAGAGCTGCCTTTAAGGCGGTTGAAGCTGGAAAGCAGGTCGCTTTTCTAGTACCAACAACGGTCTTAGCTCAACAACATTATGAGACGATGATTGAACGTTTTGACGGGTTCCCGGTTAAAGTTGGGGTGTTGTCTCGATTTGATACCCCCAAGCAAACTCGCCAGACCATTCAAGATTTAAAGGATGGCAAGATTGACATCGTGGTTGGAACCCATCGTTTGCTTTCAAAAGACGTGAAGTTCAATGATCTAGGACTTCTCATTGTGGATGAAGAGCAACGCTTTGGGGTTAAGCACAAAGAAAAGATTAAGGAATTGAGGTCGAACGTTGATGTATTAACGTTGACGGCAACCCCGATTCCGCGAACGTTGAACATGTCGATGATGGGAGTCCGTGATCTTTCGGTCATTGAGACGCCGCCGGCTAATCGTTATCCAATTCAAACTTACGTGATGGAACAAAATGAAGGTTCCATCGTGGACGGAATCAGGCGTGAAATGCAACGGGGCGGTCAAGTCTTTTATCTGCATAACCGGGTCAAAGACATTGATCAAACGGTTGATAAACTGCAGACGTTACTACCGGATGCAAGAATTGCTTCCATTAATGGTCAGATGTCTGAAAATGAGATGGAAGGAATTCTGTATGATTTCGTAAACGGTGATTATGATGTATTGGTTACGACCACCATTATCGAAACGGGTGTTGATATTCCAAACGCTAACACTTTGTTCGTTGAAGACGCTGATCGCATGGGACTCTCCCAACTTTATCAGATTCGAGGTCGGATTGGTCGCAGTAATCGAGTTGGGCAAGCCTACTTTATGTATCAGCCTAACAAGGTTTTGACTGAGGTTTCGGAGAATCGTTTGGAAGCCATTAAGGATTTCACCGAGTTGGGTTCTGGATTTAAGGTGGCCATGCGGGACCTTTCCATTCGAGGAGCAGGAAATGTGCTTGGCAAACAGCAGCATGGTTTCATCAATTCGGTTGGTTATGATATGTACACTAAGATGTTATCTGATGCGGTTTCTAAGAAAAAAGGACAGCATCGGGTGGTTGAAAAATCGGATTCGAAGGTTGAACTTGGAATTGAAGCCTATCTGCCGTCAACCTACATTGAAGATCAACAACAGAAGATTGAATTGTATAAGCGGATTCGCCAGATGGACAGCGAAGATCAGTTCACGGAACTTCAAAGTGACTTAATTGATCGTTTTGGTGAGTATCCGGTTGAAGTTGCTAACTTACTTGAAATCGACCGAATCAAAATGTTGGCTGATTATGATTTAATTGAAAAGATTCGAAAGGATCAAAGCAATTTGATGGTAACCGTTAGTAAAACGGGAACCCAAAAGTTCACTAGTAAGGATATCCTAAAGGCCATTGCTGATACTGACTTTCGATCAGCCGTTAAGGTTGTGGACGGACGCTATCAGATTAAATTAGTGGTTCAACCAACTATGAAAGACAAAGATTGGTTAAGCCAGTTGTATAAGTTTGTTAGTGGCTTAAGTAAAATCAGATTGGAACAAGAAGAGCATGAATCAAAAGACAAATAAGAAAATTATTAGCGGGACCTTGATTCTTTCCATCGCTGCCATTATTTCAAAGGTGCTGAGTGCGGTTTACCGCATCCCACTGGAAAACTTTGTTGGAAACGTTGGTTTCTACATTTATCAGCAGGTTTATCCGATCTATGGCATTGGAGTGGCATTTGCGTTGACGGGTCTGCCGGCTTTCATTTCGAAGCTGATTGTGGAACGTGACACGGAAGAAGCAAAGCAGACTTTGTTCTTTCAAATCATGGTAATTTTGACGATCATTTCTGTGGTGATCTTTGCCAGTCTCCAATTGTTTTCTTCTGAGATTGCTACTTTAATGGGAGATGTTGAACTAAAGCCTGTGATTCAAGCAGTTAGCTGGATGTTCTTATTAATGCCACTGTTAGCTGACATTCGGGGATATTATCAGTCCTCGATGCAGATGATTCCGACGGCTACTTCTCAGGTAGTGGAGCAGGTAGTCCGGGTTGCCATGATTATCGTGGTTGCTTACCTAGCAGCTGCTCAACATTGGAACTTATATCACATGGGAACTTTAGCCATGCTATCAGCACCGGTTGCCGCAGTTTTTGCGGCCGTAATTTTGCTTGGTCAATCTCACCATCTTTTTCGGCATTTTCATTTGGCTGATTTAAAATTTAACTATGTGACTTTAACCAAGCAAATTGTCCTAGAGGGTGGCGTCTTAAGCATCCTAGCGGCTTTGATGGTTTTAATGCAGCTGGTGGATTCGTTTACAGTGAAAAACGGGCTAGTCGCCAGCGGATTAAGTAATCTCGTTGCCCAAACCCAGAAGGGAATCTATGATCGGGCACAACCCATTGTTCAGTTAGGATTGGTAATTGGGACGGCGATTTCGTCCACGGTTCTTCCCCAGATGGCCTACTATTACCATACTGGAAAAGAAAAGTCCTTTAAGACCTTGGTAAAACACAGTATGCGGATTACACTGGTGGTGACGATGGCAGTTACCTTTGGATTAATTAGTATCATGCCCCAACTGAACCATCTTTTGTTCGGGAGTTATGATTTGGATCTGACCCTTGCCATTTATTGCCTCAGTATCCTGTTTGCAACGATGGTAACCGCATTTAATTCGGTTTTACAGAGTATCAATAACTTTAAGAGTACGGCAGTAGCGATTTTTGGTGGACTATTATGTAAGCTCGCTTTAACTAGAATATTTGTTGTTCACTTTGGAATCATGGGAGCTTCTTTATCAACCATTATTGCTTTAGCAGTAGTTCTTTTGGTTAACTGGTATACCAGTCCCAAGCAAGTTCATGAACATATCTTTAGGGTAGACTTTCTGATAAAAGTAGCGGCCATCAGTATAGTAATGATGATTGTGGTTGGATTACTAGGATGGTTACTCAATTATTATTTGGGTAATGGAAGTAGACTAATGGATATCGTTAAATTGATGGTGGTCATCCCAGTGGGAGCCATTGTGTTCCTAGGAATGTGCTTAAAGGGGAAAGTCCTTAGTGTTTCCGAATTAGAAATGATTCCGATTCTAAATCGATTTGTAGGAGATAAGATTAAATGAGAATTGATAAATTTTTGAAAATTGCACGAATTATAAAACGGCGTCCGATCGCTAAGAAAATTGCTGATCAGGGACGGGTTTTTGTAAATGGAGAACCAGCAAAATCTTCAAGTAAAGTTTCTGTTGGTGATCAGATTTTAATTAAATTTGGGAATAAGAATTTAACGGTAGAAGTTTTGCAATTGTTAGATACTACTAAAAAAGCTGATTCTGATACCATGTATAAAACAATCAGCGAGACATACGATCGTGATTATAAAGCAGAAAACGATGAGTTAGAATAATTATTGTTAAATTAATATTATATTCTGGGTTGGCTTGTGTTATTATGATCATATAAACTTGTGGAGGCATTTCTGATGAACAGAAATAATAATGTAGAGTATTTGAATTCTGCTTCAAGGAAAAATAAGAAAAATCAACAAAAGAATCGTCCTAAAGTGAATAAACGAACTAAACGTCTCATGGCAATCGTAGCGGTTTTTGCCGTGGTTATTATTGCACTTGGATGGCAAATTGGTGATGGAATGAATCAAATCCACGAAGTAAACGCCCAAATTACTGAAAAGCAACAGGATTATCGGGTGGAAAAACAAAAGGAAAAAGGGCTTAATGAACAGATTAAGCTGTTAAATAACAAGAATTATCTTCAGGAATTGATGCGAGCTAAATATTATTACACAAAACCGGGCGAAACAGTTTACAGTTTCCCACAGAATAGTAATATTGGTAATGAATAGAGGGTTACGATTGTGTAATCTTCTTTTATTTTACTTTGAAGTATTATGTTATAATTAACTCAACATTTATTAGGAGGAATGGCTTTTTTATGGCAATTAAGGTTGGAGAGAAAGTCACTGGAAAAGTTTCTGGAATTACTAATTTTGGAGCTTTTATTGATCTAGGCGATCACAAGACTGGATTGGTTCATATCAGTGAAGTTTCTGATGGTTACGTGAAGGATATTCATGATATTTTGTCTGTTGGCGATGAAGTGACCGTTAAGGTTTTGAGCATTGGGGATGACGGTAAGATAGGCTTATCAATCCGCAAGGCTTCCGATCATCCAGGCGAAGGATCACATTCACATCATGGTGAACATAATCATGATGAGCATTCACACCATGGACACGCAAATAATGGGAATCATGGACATCGTGGTGGCCACGACAATCGGAATGGCCATAAGGGTAAGAATGAAAGCTTTGATGACTTACTTTCAGATTTCATGAAAGAAAGCGAAAGTCGGATGTCCGTAATCAAGAAAAACACAGAAGGTAAACGCGGTGGCCGTGGTGGCCGTCGTAGTTAATGAACGAATAACTGAGCAATTTGCTCGGCTTTTTTGTTTTGGAGGTTAATTTGAATTTACAACGTCAAATTAATTCATTAATTAATAAGGAACACTGGTGGAATGAGGCTCAACCAGTTGTGGTTGGCGTGTCAACGGGGGTTGATTCCATGGTGTTATTGAACTCGTTGGAGCATTTACCTAAGCTGATAAGGCCTCGAATCATCGTTGCCCACGTTAATCATCATTTAAGAGAGCAAAGTACCATTGAAGAGCGGTTTATAACTGAATATTGTAGGAGCCATCACCTTGAGTTAATGGTTGGAAATTGGGACCCTAATGACATTCATAGTGGAATCGAAGCCAAAGCACGTCAGTTTCGGTATCATTTTTTTACTGAGGTAATGGATGAAAAGGGGTCCACAATTCTTTTAACCGCTCACCAGGCCAATGACCAGGCTGAGACTGTCCTCATGAAACTGATTCGAAGCGGAAATTTAATGGAGTGCCAGGGAATTCAACCAAGTCGGCCGTTTCATAATGGTAAGATTATTCGACCAATGTTATCTTTCTCAAAAAATAATATTCGGGCTTATGCTCGTAGTCATGGGTTAGTTTGGTACGAAGATGAGACTAATTTTGGGGATGAGGTTTTGCGAAACCGAATTCGGAACCAAATTTTACCAAACCTAATGAAAGAAAATCCTCAGGTAATATCCCATCTTACTAATTTTGCTAAAAACTTACAGTCTGAGATTGCTGGGGCGGAAGAATTGGCCTCAACGTTTTTGCAACATCAAGATCTCAAGGTAAAAAATGACCGAGTTAGTGCTCGATCCGATTTAGTTAAAACAGACCAACTACCAATTTTACTGCGAACGTTACTAAAGAAACTGACAACTTCAGTTACTCTTTCTGACAACCAAATTACAGAAATCATGACTTTAGTTAAAGATTTTGAAAAACCTCAAGGAAAATTGCAAATTTCAAATGCTTATTTTTTTGAAAAAAGTTATAATAGTATCATGTTTTTTAAGCAATCTCCTAACAATTACGATGAAGACCGTGATAAAAGTTCGTTTGTGGTAAAATTAAACACGTGGAACTACGATAATAATGGATTTAACTTTGGAATCTTTGATAAGAATCATGTTCCAAAGGGGAAATTCGATCGTGTTAGTTACTTTGATTTAGCGACTGCGCAATTTCCTTTATCTATAAGAAGTGGTCAACCGACTGATACCATTGAACTTAAAAATGGTGGACATCAAAGTTTAAGAAGATTGTTAATTAATCAAAAGGTTCCAAGTGAAAAACGGCGTCATGTCAAGGTGTTGGTAGATAGTAAGGGACAGGTTTTAGCAATCATTGGTTACAAAGAAAGTCGAAAGTCGTCGCCAAGTGCGACAAACGGGTATGAACTTTTAGTTACGCGAAAGGATGTAACAAATGAATGACGATATTGAGAGGGTTCTATATAGTCAAGAAGACATTGCCGCTGCGGTAAGAAGATTGGGAAAACAGTTAAGTAATGATTATCGGGACAAAAAGCCACTAGTGGTTTGCGTACTTACTGGTGCTGTTTTATTTATGAGCGATATTATTCGTCAGATGGACATATACTTAGATATTGATTTTGTAGACATTTCAAGTTATAAGGGTGGAACTGCCTCAACCGGAAAGGTAGAGCTCATCCGTGATCTTGACAGTGATGTTAGTGGTCGTGACATTATTTTTGTTGAAGATATTATTGATACGGGAAGAACCCTTCAATTTCTCGAAGATTTAGTTTCAGATCGAGGAGCTAACTCAATTAAAGTTTGTACCATTTTTGATAAACCCGAGGGACGGGTCGTTTCTGCTAAGGCAGATTACGTTGGATTTAATGTTCCAAATGAATTTATTGTGGGTTATGGACTTGATTACAAGGGCTTTTATCGTAATTTGCCATACATTGGAATTTTAAAACCTTCAATTTATTCGGCCTAAACGGTCGTTCATTTAAAGTAAAAGTGATAACATTCTATTTGTTATCTTTTCGAGAAATAAGATTGGGAGGCACAAATGAAAAATAATAAAAATGGGCTTTTTAAGAGTAGTCTATTTTATATCATCATCTTTGTGGTTGTCATGGGTGTCATTATGTTGGTCACTGGTGGTGGCGGATCACAAAGCACTCAAACTCAGGGAATTCGTTCAAGTCAATTTACTAATGATTTGCAGACGAATAAAGTCAAAAATTTCTCTGTTCAACCTTCTGGCGGTGTATATAAAATAACTGGTCAGTACAAGAAACCCCAAAATGTTAAGCAGAAGAATAATGGAATTCCGCTTAACTTTAGTAATGGAAAACTTACCAAGTCTAGTAACAATAACTACACTAAGGTAAATGGATTCACTACTAGTGTTTTAAAGAACGATTCATCTGTTAGTCAGATTACCAAATTGGCTAACAAGAATAAGGTACCAATGAGTACCAAAGAAACACAATCGAATAGTTTTTGGTTGAACCTAGCCATCTCAGTTCTACCATTATTAATCTTCATCTATTTGTTCTACATTATGATGAAACAAGCTGGTGGAGCTGGCGGTGGTGCCGGTGGTGTCATGAAAGTCGGCAAGAGTCAGGCTAAGCCAGTCAAGAGTAGTGTTAAGTTTAGTGATGTTGCTGGTGAAGATGAAGAGAAACAAGAACTGGTTGAAGTTGTTGAATTCTTGAAGGATCCGAAGAAATTTACTAAACTTGGTGCCGTCATTCCCAAAGGTGTTTTACTTGAGGGACCTCCTGGTACCGGTAAGACCCTGCTAGCTAAAGCGGTTGCTGGTGAAGCAAATGTTCCATTCTATTCATTATCTGGATCAGATTTCGTTGAAATGTTTGTGGGTGTTGGTGCTAGTCGGGTTAGAGATTTATTTGCCCAAGCCAAGAAAAATGCACCAGCAATCATCTTTATTGATGAAATTGATGCCGTTGGACGAAAACGTGGATCCGGAATGGGCGGCGGTCACGATGAACGTGAACAAACCCTTAATCAACTATTAGTTGAAATGGATGGTTTTACAGGGAATGAAGGTGTCATTGTCATTGCCGCAACTAACCGTTCTGATGTTCTTGATCCAGCTTTGACTCGTCCAGGCCGATTTGACCGTAAAATCTTAGTTGGTCAACCAGATGTTCGTGGTCGAGAGGCTATTTTAAAGGTTCATGCCAAAGGCAAGCCACTTGCTCCTGATGTTGATCTTCATGAAATTGCTAAACAAACCCCTGGATTTGTGGGAGCTGACTTAGCTAACTTACTAAATGAAGCCGCATTACTGGCAGCAAGAAATGGTGATAATCAGATTAATGCAGCCGATATGGATGAAGCTGAAGATCGAGTTATTGCCGGTCCTGCTAAGCGGAATAAGGTTATCAATGAACACGAACGTCAAATTGTGGCTAACCATGAAGCTGGTCATACCATTGTTGGATTAGTACTAAATGATGCCCGAGTTGTTCATAAAGTTACGATTGTTCCAAGAGGTCGTGCAGGTGGATATGCCATCATGCTACCTAAGGAAGATCAGCAATTAATTTCGAAGAAAAATGCTCAAGAACAACTTGCTGGATTAATGGGTGGTAGAACGGCTGAAGAAGTTGTCTTCCATTCAGAATCATCTGGAGCTTCCAATGACTTTGAACAGGCTACCAATCTTGCCCGTGCCATGGTTACTCAGTACGGGATGAGTGATAAGATCGGAACCGTTGAACTTGAGAGTCCTAATCAAGATCCATATGCTGCACCTAAATATTCACAGGAAACTGCAACCAAGATTGATGATGAAGTGAAATACTTTATCGATGAGGCTCACAGTGAAGCCAAGAAGATCATTGAGGGTCATCGTGAACAGCATAAGGCCATTGCGGATGCACTTCTCAAGTACGAGACATTGGATGAAAAGGAAATCTTGAGTTTGTATAAGACTGGTAAGATGCCTGAACATTCAGAAAATAGTGACGAGTATCCAAGCGAAAATGAGACTTTCGAACAAGCTAAGAAAGCAATTGATGCAAAGGAACACGAACACGAAAAGAAACTTGAAAAGGAAATTGATCATTCTGAAGAGAAACACGATGAAAATCATGACAATTCAGATCACCCAAATTCTGATAATCAAGATCAATAAACAAAAAGAACGTTGGGATTATAACCCACGTTCTTTTTTAATATAAGGAGTGAATAAAATGAGTGATAAAAATGATGTATTAGTTAAAGCACTGACAAAGGACGGAATGTTTCGGGTTTACGGGTTAAATGCCACGGGAATCGTTAGTTACGTTCAAAAAATTCATGACACCTGGAGCACTTCAACCGCGGCATTAGGACGAACCATTGCGGCCACCTTGATGCTCTCGGCTTCTGTTTTGAAGGGAAAGGAAAGTATGACCGTTCGACTAAATGGCCAAGGTCCAGTTGGTGGAATGGTGATTGATGCGGATGCCAAGGGTCATATTAAGGGTTACATTCAAAACCCACACGTTAATCTTCCCTTAACTCAAGATGGCAAGATTGATGTTGCCAAGGGTGTTGGTAAGAATGGATTTCTAGAGGTTGTTAAAAACCAAGGAACCAGTGAGCCATATACCAGTGATGTTCCTCTTGCAAGTGGCAAAATTGGTGATGACTTTACCTTTTATCTCGCCAAGTCGGAACAAATCCCATCTGCTGTGGGTGTTTCCGTTGATATTGATGGAAAAAATAACGTTCAAAGTGCTGGCGGATACTTGATTCAAGTGATGCCTGGGGCTTCGGATGAGGCCATTGATAAATTAGAAAAGGCCTTAAAAACGGCTCCTAGCATTTCATCGATGCTGGAAAAAGATCCCAATCCAGATCATATTTTAGATGAGTTGTTTGGCAAGGATCAGCTGGATATTGTTGATCATCTGCCCGTTGAATTTGTATGCAATTGTTCTAAGGAACGATTTGCCAAGGACATTGCTGGAATTGGGGAAAAGGATTTGCAACAGTTAATTGATGAGGATCACGGAGCTCAAGTGGTATGTAATTTCTGTGGTAAAAAGTATGATTTTTCAGAAGATGAGCTTGTGGAAATGTTAAATAATAAAGATAAATAACACTACGGAGCGAGCTAGAGAGCGGGTCGCTCTTTTTTGTTTTAATATGGTATTATATAAAATGTTTGGAAACAATTTAGATGAGGTGAAAAAATGGAGTGGAAAATTGGTAATGTAACGATCCCAAATCAATTGGTTGTAGCTCCAATGGCTGGGGTTACTAACTCAGCTTTTAGAATTATTTGTAAAAAGTTCGGTGCCGGATTAGTGGTCTGCGAAATGATTTCTGATCGTGGAATTATGTACAATAACAAAAAAACGTTAAGCATGGTAAATGTTGATCCTAATGAGCACCCAATGAGTATTCAAATTTTTGGTGGAACTAAGGAGACCCTGGTGGAAGCAGCAAAGTTTATTGATCAAAAAACGGCTGCCGATATCATTGATATCAACATGGGGTGCCCGGTAAATAAGGTTGTAAAAACCGACGCGGGGGCCAAGTGGTTACTTGATCCGGATAAAGTCTATGAGATGGTTTCGTACGTAACGGACGCGGTTAAAAAACCAGTGACCGTTAAAATGCGGACTGGCTGGGATGAAGATCATGTTTATGCCGTTCAAAATGCGTTAGCAGCTGAGGCCGCTGGAGCTTCTGCAGTTGCCATGCATGGACGGACTAGAAAGCAGATGTACACAGGTCACGCTAATTGGGAAATCCTAAAAGAAGTTGCTGATGCTTTGACCATTCCATTCATTGGAAATGGTGACGTTACGACCCCACAACAGGCAAAACAAATGATTGATGAAGTTGGTTGTGATGCGGTCATGATGGGGAGAGCTGTAGAAGGTAATCCATGGATTTTGAAGCAAACTGAGCGTTATTTGGAAACGGGTGAATTAATTCCCGAACCTAGTGTGGAAGAAAAGATTAATACTGCTAAAGAGCATTTGCATGGATTGGTTAAGATCAAAGGTGATTACGTTGGTCCGAGACAATTTAGGGGACAAGCTGCGTATTATTTAAAGGGAATTTCCCATTCTGCAAGAACGAAAGTTAAATTAAATAATGCGGAGTCTGAAGAAGAAATGGATCAGATCTTTGATGATTTTCTTGAAAAAGATGCAAAACGAAATACGCGGAAAAATGCATAATATCGATGATTAATTATGTTATTATGAATGTAAGTTACTAGTTTGGGGGATTTGAATTGGCACAAGAGAAGAAAATGAACGACCAATTAAAAGTTCGTAGAGAGAAAATGCAAGAACTGAGGGATGAAGGAATTGATCCCTTTGGTCATGCCTTTAAGCCAACGTACTTGGCAAGGGATTTAGATAAAGAATTTAACCAGTATGATAAGGAAGAATTGGAGCAAAAAGACGTTAAAGCAACCATTGCTGGACGTATGGTGGCTAAACGTGGGAAAGGTAAGGTTGGCTTTGCTGACATTTTGGATCGTTCTGGTAAGATCCAGGTATACGTTCGTAAAGATGTTGTGGGTGAAGATCAATACCATATTTTTAAGCGAGCCGACATTGGAGACTTTCTTGGTTTCACTGGTGAAGTGATTAAGACAGACATGGGCCAATTAACGATTCGAGCAACCTCGATCACCTTTTTATCAAAGGCATTACGTCCACTTCCTGATAAATACCATGGGTTACAGAATAAAGAACAAAAATATCGTCAACGTTACCTTGATTTGATTTCTAATCGAGATAGTTTTGAACGTTTTCAAAAGCGTAGCAAAATTATTAAAGCGGTTAGAAACTTCTTAGATAACAAGATGGACTTTACTGAAGTTGAAACACCAGTTTTGCACACTTCAGCCGGTGGAGCTTCAGCTCGTCCGTTTGTTACTCACCATAATGCCTTGAATATCGATTTATACTTACGAATTGCACTCGAACTTCATTTAAAACGTTTGATCGTTGGTGGCATGGGCCGTGTTTATGAAATTGGTCGTGTCTTTCGAAATGAAGGAATGGATAAGGAACACAACCCTGAATTTACTGAACTTGAGACTTATGCCGCATATTTTGATTTCCATGATGTAATGGATGAGACCGAGGGAATCTTTAGAGCAGCTGCAAAAGCCGTTAGTGATGATGGTAAGGTAACTTATCAAGGTGAAGAAGTTGACTTAAACCAAGAATTTGATCGAATTCATATGGTTGATGCCGTTAAGAAGTATACTGGTGTTGATTTCTGGCCTAAGATGTCAGACGAAGACGCTAAGAAATTGGCTGACGAGCATGGGGTTCACTATGAATCATATTGGAAAGTTGGTCATATCATTAATGCTTTCTTCGAACAGTTTGTTCAACCAAAATTAAAGAAACCAACCTTCGTTTATGGTCATCCGATTGAAATTTCTCCATTGGCAAAGAAAAATGCTGATGACCCAAGATTTACTGATCGTTTTGAATTATATATTTTGGGTAATGAGTACGCTAATGCTTTCTCAGAATTAAATGACCCAATTGATCAGCGTCAACGTTTTGAAGCACAGGCTAAGGAACGCGAAGAGGGTAATGATGAGGCTCAAGGAATTGATGAAGACTTTATTGAAGCCCTTGAGTATGGAATGCCACCAACAGGTGGACTAGGAATTGGGATTGATCGTTTGGTAATGCTCTTAACTGATGCACCATCAATTCGGGATGTTTTGTTATTCCCAACGATGAGACCAGAAGATAATACTGATAATCCGCAAAATGAGGATAAAAAGAAATAACTATAATATATAGTAGAATAAAAGAGCAATTGCACTTCAAGTGCAATTGCTCTTTTTGTTTCATGGCCTTTGATTGAATAATGGCTATTTAGAGGGGTTTGATGAAGGAAGTTAGTTGTGAAATAGCTAAGAATAAAAAAGTTTGACCTTTTTTGACCAAAAGTG
>NZ_AZDS01000003.1 GCF_001434095.1 Fructilactobacillus fructivorans | reverse complement strand
CTTGTTCAGTTTTCAAAGATCTACTCTTACTAATAACGGCTTTTGTTTCATCTCAACGCCGCATATATTAATATACCATGTGGTTAAATTAATGTCAATAGAAAAGTTTGACTAATTTTAACCAAATTGATATGCCGCTCTTGACGACAATTAATACTATACTATCTATAACCATAATCGTCAACACTTTTTTTAAATAAATCAAAAATAATTTAAATAAAGCAAAATTGAATTCAAAAAAATACATTTTATTGATACACTTAAATAGTTAAAAACATATATTAAAAGAGGAAAAATATGGATTTTTTTAAATTTTTAATTGATTTCGTACTTCACATTGATAAGCATCTCATTACCATTGTAAACATGTTTGGCGATTGGACATACCTGATTTTGTTTATAATTATATTCATTGAAACGGGTGCTGTTATTCTACCATTTCTCCCTGGGGACTCTCTTTTATTTGCTGCGGCAGCCCTATCAGCCAATTCAAATTATAGTCTTAGCATTTGGATCTTCATTCTTACCTTCTTTGCTGCATCAGCAGCTGGAGACTCATTAAACTTCTTTATTGGAAGAAAAGTTGGCAATGCTTTAATTGAACATCATTTCTTCGGCAAATTCATTAAGGAAAAAGATTTAAAAAGAGCACGAGAGTTCTTCAATAAATACGGCGCAATCGCAATCTTTTTGGCACGATTCATGCCAATTATTAGAACATTTGCTCCCTTTGTAGCCGCTGGAACCGACTTCAGCTACAAAAAGTTTCTAAAATACAATTTAGTCGCTTGTATCTGTTGGGTATTAATTTGCTGTGGAGCAGGATACTTTTTCGGAAACATCCCATTTGTTCAGGCTCACTTTTCACTTGTAATCATTTTGATCATTATCATCTCATTGATCCCCGCTTTAGTTGGCTATCTAAAGAGCAAGGTTTCAACACAAAAATAAAAAGAATCTTTCTTCCAGAATTTTAATCTGCTAGAAAGATTCTTTTTTTAATTCCCTTTTACCAATTATGGCAACTATTATTAAACCAACGATAACCAGTAAAAAGAACAGTGCAAAACACATCAAAAAGTATTGATCCGGTAATACATTAATTATCGGATCTTTTTTTGGATTAAAAATCCAGTCTTGATTTTTAAACAATACTTCATGGAAATATATGAATACATCTTGGAAATCCAAAACACAAAACAGTGCTAAAACACCAATCACTAACACCGTCACTTCTGAAAGTGACTGTAATTTCCACATTTTCTTAAAATAGTTAAATCGAAACATGATGATAAGTAAACTGATAAATGTAATCAATAAAACTAAATTATTAACTAACGTTAACGTTCTGACATTTTCAAAATGAACCATTCCATTTGATGAAATGGGAAACTGATTAAGTTTTAGCTCACTCGTAAATGGATTTTGAATAAAATTAGTCATCCTATGAAAATTTTCCATTAATAATCCGTTTGAAACATGAAACTTAACCGCTAATCCCATGAACGCTATCGTCACGTAATACAACCAACTGGCATTAATAATAAAAAAGACTGAAAACGTGATCAAAAAAAGTAGGATTAGGATAAATACTCCAATATCCTTTAGACTATAAAACATTCCATTCATCTAGACTATTAACCTCATAAGTGGGTTGAACATCCCGTTTCTCAACCTGTCTCTTGGTAGAAACTCCCGTATAAGTGATTAAAGTATCCATTCCATCGTTAATTCCCGCCATAATGTCAGTATCATAATTATCTCCTACCATAATCACTTCCGACTTCTTTAAACCTAACTGTTTCAGAGCTTTTTCCACAATTAAAGTCTGTGGCTTTCCAATCATGATAGGATCAACTCCCGACGCATAACGAACTGAGTCAATAATTGATCCCGCACTTGGTAACATTCCATTCTCACTTGGAATTCTAGCATCTGGGTTTGTGCCCACGAATTTAGCTCCATGAGCGATTCCAAGGACTGCCCGTGACAATTTTTGATAGGTTAAATCACGATCAAGTCCAACTACTACATATTCAGGATCATCCGTGAAAACATTAAAACCCTGTGCTTCCATAGCTTCTTTTAAGCCATTTTCACCAATTACATACGCTGACTTTGTTATGTTATTAGCTTTAGCGTCATCATTCACATAGGCCGCCGTTGCAATTCCAGAAGTATAAACGTTCTTGTCTTCTACATCAATATCATGATTATTCGCCAAATTATCAACGACTTCACTTGGCATCTTCGTTGAATTATTTGTCACAAACAAAAAGGGAATGTGATTTTGCTGGAGCCTTTCAATAAATCGTTTGGCTGCAGGAATTCTTTTCTTTCCTTGGTAAATGGTCCCATCTAGATCAATTAAATATCCTTTATACTTCTTCATTCAACCCTCACTTATTTCTGCCTAATGGTAAAGCCACGTTTGCCACTCTTAAAGTGTTTTGTCTTTAAACTCTTCTTTTGTTGCTTTTTAGCTGAATTATGACCACCAGCCGATTTGGATTTTTTATTTTTCATTCCAAACCGTTGTTTTTTTCTATTAGATTTATGACTTGAATTTTTTTCCTTCTCTGCCTCTAAATTATGCAAAATGAAGTAATTTGAACCAAAATTAGTATCTTCAATCAAATAATCAGGAATTGCTGAATGACGTAAACTTTTACTAACGTTTCTAAAGTCACCATAAAAACCCTTTAGTCGTAATTGTCCGTATCCCCAATCACCAACAATATAATCAAATCTAGTCAAAATTGGGTTAAATTTATTCGAAAATTCACCCAAATCAAAAGCATTTCTAACATTTGTTTCAATCACGTATACATGACCATTAACACTTAAAGTAGTTTCGTCCACTTGCTTGATATCAGCTAATGCTGCTCGTTCATCATTTCTGGTCTCAATTAACGTCTCGATTTCATTATGATCCATACTATTCTCCCTTTAACGGAAATTTCTTTGCCAGATAATCACCAAAGACATCTCGGAGGGTTTCATCATAAAAAATATCATTCTTTCCCACAATGCTAATTGCTGGGAAAAATGGGATGAAACTATAATGATCTATCAGTGCAATTGTGTATTTTTTGTCGGGCTCCACGAGTTCGTCATGATAAAACAGTTGCTTTTTTTCAGGATCATACCGAATTCCATCATAAATTAATCGACCAAAGTATTTCCCACGAAAACCCATTCCTTTTTGTTCAAATCGAACTAGAAAATCCTTGTTCTTTTCCATTTCCATGACAACTTCCCACAAATTATAACCATAAAATTCACTTTTCATAACGTGAATTGAATGTGGTAATAACTTATGAAGTTCATTTTTATCAACAACACCCTTATCCAAATTACCTAAAAACAAACCAGTGTTCAAAACGGCAGCCGTTGTACCGGCCTTTTTCTCAATCGCTTTAAGTCCTAAGTCGACTAATTCATTGTCATCCGTTAAAGAAGTAGTCATCGTATGAGGAATATCAGCGACTCGTTGACTTGCTAAAATTCCTTCACCACGATCTTCGAGATGTTCAATTTCGTCCGCATCTTTCACATCAGCTTTCATTTCAGAAGTTTTGTAAACCCGAGCTTTCATATTTTCGACTCGTTTATCATCATTGACATCAAACGTAATTTCACCGACATAATGACCCCACTTTTCAGCAGCAGTCAACATGGTTTGATTAACTTTCTCACCATGAACTAACAGATGATGGGTATGACCACCAACAATAACGTTAATTTCAGGAAATGCTTTTGCAATTCTTCGATCATTGTTAATCCCTAAATGAGAAAGTAAGATCAAAACATCATATTGACCCTTCCAGGCTGTCAAGCAACGTTCAATTGTACTTTTGATGGGAAGAGAATTCCAATCCATGTACTGATAAGTCGGATAAGGAGCAGTTAATCCCATAAAACGAACTCTAACATTGTTCTTCAAAAGAAAGTCACGATATGGAATTGCCCAACTTGGAAGTTGCCCAGTTCTTTCGTCAATCACATTATCTAAAATAACGGGGAAATTAGCATCATCGTATAAATGTGCCAATTCATCATGTGAAGTAGTAAGGGCTTCATTATTACCAATGGTAGCTGCATCGTATCCCACTGAGTTCATCAACTCAATATTTGCTTTGCCAGAAGTTGCTTCAGTCAGTGCATTAGATCGATCAATGGCATCCCCATCATCAACTTTAAAGACACGATAACCCTTGTCTTCCAATTGTTTAGTTCTTAACTTCATAAATCTTCTGATTTTAGGCCAATTTTCAAAATGTGAGTGAAGATCATTGGTATGCAAAATTGCTACTTTATCCATCATATTACTTCCTCAATATTTTCTTCTATAATTATCGTTATTTTCTATTCTAACATCCATTAATAATGATAATCAAAAAGTCGATGACTTTAATCATCGACTTCTTTTCTTTCCCTATGCTTATCGCTTAAAACTTTGAAACCATACAAAATTAGTAACCAAATAATTGAACCAATCAACGCAACTAACGTTTGCATTTTAAAAATCAAAACAAAGGCAACAAAAACCATAAATCCAACAACAAAGAAGTCGGAGTAAGGGAACCATGGCATCTTAAAGGTAAGCTTACTGGTTTGTTCTGGCGTAAGTGATCGTCGATACTCATAATGAGTGATCACAATCAATGACCAAACAAATAAGAAACAAGTAGTGGCAATACTTGAGACCAGTTCAAACACGCCTTCAGGCATTAAAATGTTCAACACAACTGAGATAGCAATCACAATGGTTGAGAACAAAATTGCGTTAGCCGGAATGTGTCTTTTGGACAGGGTGCCCAATTTCTTGGCAAATTTGTTTTGACTTTTATCTGTTAACGAAAATAACATTCGTCCAGTGGTAAAAATAGCACTATTACACGATGATGCCGCAGCAGTTAAAACAACAAAGTTAATGATCGCAGCTGCTGATTTAATTCCAATATTCGAAAATACTTGAACAAAAGGACTTGAATTAGCGGAAATGTACTGCCATGGGAAGATACACATTAAGGCTAGTAAAGATCCAACATAGAAAATAATGATTCGGGTAGGAACTTCATTAATACATTTTGGAATGATTTTTTGTGGATCTTGTGTTTCTGATGCGGTCATTCCAATCATTTCAATCCCTGCAAAGCTAAATAGAACCATTTGAAATGAAAGCACAAACCCGGAAGCACCATGAGCAAAAAATCCGTGAGAATACAAATTGGATACCTGGGCGTACCCCACACTTGTCTTATAGTGCATTAACACCAAAATAATTCCAACGATGATTAACGCCACAATTGCAACCACTTTAATTAATGCAAACCAAAATTCCGTTTCACCAAAAGCAGAAACCGTAATCGAATTCAATAGGAACAAAATCAGGATCAAGAACGCAGCTGTTACCCATTGCGGTAACCCTGGGAACCAAAACTTCATGTATAAACCAGCTGCTGTGACTTCCGCCATCGCAATGGCGATCCAACAGAACCAATATGTCCATCCGGCTACAAAGCCGGTTCTTTCCCCTAAATATTTGTTAATAAATTCAATAAATGAAACGCTATTAGTATTTGATAAAAGTAATTCACCGAGGGCTCGCATCAAGAAGAAACAGGCCACTCCAGCAATTACATAGGCAATAATGATTGACGGTCCTGCAAGGTGAATTGATTGTCCTGCACCTAAAAACAGACCCGTTCCAATGGTTCCACCTAACGCCATTAATTGAACATGACGACTTTTGAGTCCCCGTGACATTTGGTTTTCATTATTTGTATTCTTTTCCAACAAAAACATCCTTTCTTTACGTATGCCTACATTATACACGGATACGTGAAGCTATTTGTTACTTTTTAAGGAAATTATACAGATATTTTGTCAGAAAAACTACCAAAAATTTAAAAAATTCCAAATTTATATGATAAAAAAGAATCCACCTTGATGAGTGGATTCTCATTAGAACTATTTATTTGCTTTTTCTTTGCTTTCTTTTTCAAGTCGTTGGACATCAAGAGCGATCATTAATTCTTCATTAGTTGGAACTAATAAAGTCTTAATCTTTGATCCCTTGGCACTTAAATCTCTAACAACTCCTCTGACATTATTCTTTTCTTTGTCAACACCAATGCCAAAGTATGAAAGTTGGTCAGTGACTTCTTGTCTAACAGTGATACTGTTTTCACCAACTCCAGCAGTGAAGACGATGGCGTCAGCACCACCCAATTCTGCTAGATATGATCCAATATAACGAACAATTCGATTATCATAAATTTGACGAGCAATCTTAGCACGATGGTTGGTCTTTTGAGCCTCTTCAACTTCACGCATATCGGCAGAAACTCCAGAGATACCAAGTAATCCAGATTTCGTGTTTAAAACCTTAATCATATCATTGATATCAGTCATGCCCTCTTTTTCCATCACATAGGCTAAAAGAGATGGATCAACATCACCAGAACGAGTTGCCATTGTTAGGCCAGTAACTGGGGTGAATCCCATGGATGTATCATAAGACTTTCCATTCTTAACGGCACATATAGAAGCACCAGCACCCAAGTGCATAATAATCATCTTAAGATCTTCCACTGGCTTACCTAACAATTTAGCAGCACGTTGTGATACATAACGGTAACTGATCCCGTGGAATCCATATTTACGAGCTCGATACTTCTCATAGTATTCATATGGAAGACTATATAGGTAGTTCTTTTCAGGAATCGTTTGATGAAATGAAGTATCAAAAACGGCCACACTAGTTACATTAGGAAGAACCTTTTCAAATGCTTTAATTCCCAAAACATTAGCTGGTTCATGGAGAGGAGCCAACTCATCCAAACTTTCAATCTTTTTGAGAACTTCAGGAGTAATAATTACCGATTGATCAAAATATTCTCCACCAGCAACAACTCGGTGTCCAACCCCAGTAATTTCGTTATAGTCATTAATAATGTCAAGATCGAGTAATTGATCTAACAAGATTTGAATTGCTTGTTCGTGATCCTTAACATCTAATGTTTCTTCAAATTTCTTCCCATCATCATATTTAATTTCAACATGTGATTCTGGTAAGCCAATTCTTTCAATTAATCCTTCACCAAGAACCTTTTCTTCTGGCATTTTGAATAACTTAAACTTTAAAGTTGAGCTACCAGCATTAATCGCAATAATTTTACCCATGAGTAATCTCCTTATTTTTAACTATTTTTTTAATAAATCGTTTTCTTCCCAATCAACAATCTCAGCCATGAATTTTTGAAAGGCATCTGTATCTTTAAATGAAGGGAACTCTCCCAACATAACCTTTTGCACTTGGTGACTATCTCCACCACGATTTTGCAAAATTAAAATGGCCTTCTGAGCATTTTCGTTTGCAAACAACTCTTTTGGTAAATTCAATACTCCTTGTAAGTATACAGAATCTTGAAACCATTTTAAAAGGCCCTTGGCTTCACTAGTTTGAAAAATGTTGCTGGGAACCAAAAATACTCCAAAACCAGCTGGTTTTAAGTAGTTCATTGATTGTTCAATTAGTAAATGATGAACATATGAATGCCCTGCTTGAGCTCGAGTAGCATAACCCGTGGTTTTTTCATCAATTGGATAATAACCAACCGGAAGATCAGAGACAACCAAATTAACCTTGGGAACCAACAAATGTTCAATACTATCTTGCTGAATTAGTTCAACATCCAAATTCTGCATTTTCGCACTAATACTAGCAATTGAAATCATTGAATCATCATTATCAATTCCATATCCCTTTACAGTATCATGAAGTGAATCATGTAATTGATTCATAACCGCTGTGAGTAAATTCCCAGTTCCAACTGCTGGATCAAGGATGCTAACACTGGATTCATGTTCATAAATCCGCGTAACTATGTATCCCATGATGTAGGCGATTGTATCAGGAGTTATTTGATGATTTGCCTGAATCTTGTCTTCTTTAGTGGCTCGGATCATAACCATTTGAATGGCTCGTCGAATTGATTCGTTATCCATTTTGTGGTAGTCAACCGTTCGATATAGCTTAGTAAGGTCGTCCACTATTTTGGGTTTAGGAACTCCATCTTCAACTCGAACCGTATTATTATCAATCATATTATCAGCCGTCTCAATGAAAGCATCCAAATACGACGTTCCTAAAGCTTGACTTAAAACTTTGCTGGATTGATCAAAAACTTGAAACAATGATATTGATTCTTTTTCAGACAGAAATATCAACCCCTTTTCTTATATATCTAGGGTTAATACTACCAGAGTTCACGTCCGTTATTCAAGATTTCTCGTTTATCTCTTAGAATTATTCAATTCTTTAGTCAACCTTTGATATTTTGCGATCCGAATATGATTATTTTGGATTTGAAAGTCTACTTTTTGGTAGCGATAAACAATTATACCAGATAAAAATAGCAAAAATAAAATAGCAATTAAAGTTAAACTTCCCCTTCTTTTATAAATAACTTTTGGCTTCATAATTAACCCCATCAATTTTGATACGACTAGTTAAAACATGGTGATTAGTAGACCACGAAGCATGATTCACCCTTAAGATAATTGGGATGTGACCACCCTTAACCCCACGTAACCTCACCATGTTCTCATATTTTTCCATAATGTATTCTTTATTCTCTTTTTTACTTTTGAGCTTAACGGAATTTCTTTCGACATTCATGACTTTAAACTGATAATCTGGTGATTCAATCACATCGAGATAACGGTAAAAAATTCCATCACGATCTTCCCATTTCTCACTTCTAATTAGTTGCGTGGTCAACATTATTAGACCAAAGGCCATCGAAATTATCAGCAAGGAAAAAATTGATTCAATGATCGAGAAACCAGCCCGTTTACTGATACTTTTTAAGTAATTTATGCTCATAAGTTTTCCTCATCGCATGCATTTCATCCCTACTTTTTTGTAAACAATGATGCTCAAAATCATTCACATTTAAATAAAAAATCACTCCACTACAAATTAATGCCAGGCCAATCAGTGAATCCAATAGCGTAAATCCTAATCTAATTTTGTTTGATAGTTTCAAGGTGATACGCACCCCATCCCAGTTGAATTTTTTGTAAAATCAATCTCTTTTGTCCACTTGAAGACCATCTAATGGTTTGCGGTTTAACGTAGCCATCTTTTTTAATTTCAATGTCATGATAACTTTTAACGCTTAGTCCCCTTGGCATTTTAACTACTCGATTTTTTAACCTTGACTTTTCCTGCTTAACAAACACCACTTCATCATTTGGGTAAAATAATACCCGGGTTGAATGGTGATGAGCTTGCGATTCAATTAATGCCTCATTCCAAGCAGAATCAAGTGTTTCAAAGAAACGTTTTTCTTGATTTCCTATTACACCGAGATAATTGAAAGCTACTAACGTGATGCCAAGAATTAAAGACGAAACAAACAACACTAAGACACTTTCAACTAACGTAAATCCAGGTTGATCATTTTTGCATCGCATGATTTTTTACCACAACGATTTTTTCAGCATGTGCTTGATTAGCCTGCTTTCCAGTTAAATAATGACTTCGAACTAACTTATTAATTGTTACATCTCCATCGTGATTTTCATCCTGATAGGCATCAATTTGAGTTTGAATCACAGATACCATTGCTGATCCATGAATTTTCTTAGCATGATCTTTCTGATTACTAAGATTTGGGATAATAATTAAAACTAACAATGAAATGATAAACAAAACAATTGTCATTTCTATTAAAGTAAAACCCTTCCTATTCATTAATAAAGTCCTTTCATCGAATCATACATTGGTAATAGCATTTGTAAATAAGCTCCTACAATTAAAATTCCGATTACTGCAAAAGAAACTGGTTGAATCAATTTAATTAACAAGTTAGACTTACGGATCATTTCTTTAAAGCTCAATCTACTAAGTGCCTTAAGATTTTGAGCTAACTCCGACTGAGTACTTCCGTTTAAAAGAAACACGATCATTTCTTCAGACACAAAAGAATAGTGTGCTAGACTTGCTCCAAAATTCATTCCCTCATTAAAACTGGCGTGCATTGTTTTTCCAACATCATAAAGAAGACTTTGATGATCAAACTTTAATAAGGCTGAAACGACCTGCTTCAAGTCCAAGCCACCGTTAATCATCAAAGCAAAATTAGAAGTAACAAAATATTGATAATATGCTTTAAATAGCTGCCCTATCACGGGAATTTTAACCAATAAATTAATGCGATCAATGCATTTCTTCGCTTTAAAGTTTTGGTAACAAACCATTCCCAATAAAATAATTGCTAGCCCAACAGCATAGACTATATACGAAATAACATGATGATTCCTAGTGCCTGTTTGTCCTGTTAAGTCAGCTGTTTGGGCATGATCAAGAACTTAACGGCAAAGATGATGCTAAATAAAACTAAGAACAAAAAAATGGGGTAAACCACAACTGCTTTAATTTTCTCATTTTGTGTAATTCTTAATTTTAAAAAGTCACCAATTTCTTTCATTCCATTCACTAAATCACCATGCTCATCAGCGATTTTTAACTGATAATAGATTGATTCACTAAGAAAGAATTTCATCGAATCCGGTAAATTATTTCCTCTTTCTAAGCCATGCATGATCTTATTTACAATTATTTGATTCCGTTTCGAGACCACTTTCACAAACTCCAAGCTCTGATGAATTGAAAACCCCGTAGATAATAAATCACCTAAGGTTGAAAACAAAAATGCTTGTTGTTTTATGGAAATCCGTTTACCCGTAAAAATATTTATCCCGATTTTTTTCACTAATTACTCCCCTTTTAAAAAGCAGTTCAATCTGATCCTTCCAATCTTCCATATCATCTTTTTCCACATGATGATTATTAAACTCATCTTTAATGGTTAATAAGGTTTTAATTTCTTTAGATTTAGTTGGGATTAACCGTTGATAGACCACTAAGTTTAAGGCTGCTTGAATCCGTTCAAAGTCAATCCCTAACTCTAGTAGTCGCTGAATCGTTCCATCAGGAGACTTGGCATGAACAGTGCTTAAAACTAAATGACCTGATAAAGCAGCTGAAATTGCAACTTCCGCCGTCTGATGATCCCGAATTTCACCAATTATAAAAACGTCAGGACGTTGTCTTAATCCCACTTTTAACAAATCTGCATAAGTCATCTTGGCCTGATCATTGACTTCCAATTGTAAAAAAGACTCTTCATAGATCTCCACTGGATCTTCAATTGTCATTACAATTTGATTTTTACTGATTTTTCTAACTACACGATAAATAGTAGTTGTTTTACCCGATCCAGTGGGACCCGCAAATAAAAGTAAACCTCGCTTTTTACAAGCCGATTCAATCTTTTGAATTTGATCCGGATTAAAAAAGCCGCTCTCGATTTGATGAGTATCGTAGATAATCCTAATCACCATCGATTCATTTTGGCTAAAGTTTCCCACCGACGATAATCGCAAACGAAGTTTCTGATCTTTGATCGTATAATCCATTGCACCAAGCTGGGGCCTTCTACTATCCGTCACTGACATTCCGCTTTGATACTTACAATACGAAATTACCCGTTTTGCCATTTCGGTACTCAAATTTGTAATTTGAATCGTCCTGATTGCCGTATGAACTTTAATACAATATTCATTTTCCTTTGGTAAGATAAAAACATCAGAAGCTTGGCGTTGGACCGCGAATTCCATAATATTATCCAACCATTGTGTTACTTTCAATTTCATCACATCCTTCATAACTAAATACGAAAAAAGGATGCAATCTAATTAAAGATTGCACCCTTTTTTAATTATTTAATTATTCAGCTTCATTCGGCAAAACAGCTGCTTCATAAACATCTTGAACATCATCGTTGTCCTCTAATTCATCAATAAGACCACTATACTGTTCAACTTTATCTGAAGGAACTTCAGTTGTATTCTGTGGGACCAACTTAACCTCAGCATCCAACTTATAACCTGCTTTCTGTAATGCATCGCGAACGCTCGCCATGCTTGCAGGATCAGTAAGGATTTGATATTCATCATCGGTCGACTTCATATCGTCAGCACCAGCATCTAAGGCAGCCATTAACATACTATCTTCATCATCATCCGTATCAGACTTTGAAATAGTAATGAATCCCTTTCGATCAAACATATATGATACTGAACCATCAGTTCCAAGTGAACCACCATGATGAGTAAATGCGGAACGAATGGCCGCAGCAGTTCGGTTCTTATTATCAGTTAAGGCAGACACCATTACTGCAGTTCCACCAGGTCCATATCCTTCATAAGTTACTTCTTCAAACTTTGCTCCACCGACACCTGAAGCTTTGTCAATTGCCCGTTGAACGTTGTCTTTCGGCATGTTCGCTTCCCGAGCTTTTTCCATTTCTAGTCGTAATTGAGGATTTCCTTCTGGATCACTTCCACCAGCCTTTGCAGCTTGGTATAAGTTACGTGAGATCTTCTGGAAAATCTTTCCACGCTTAGCATCTTGGGCGTTCTTTCGTCCTTGAATGTTATGCCACTTTGAATGTCCTGACATGATCGCAACTCCTCTCTCTTTTAAACATATTAACTCTCTAATTATAGCAACTAGTAACTCTAGTATCAAGTTAAGTTCTATTTAGTTGATTCACGCTTTTTTAAACCAAAAGGCAAAAAAACCTTATTTTCTTCAATATCTTCATTATTCATTAACTTCGTTAAAAGACGCATGGCAACGGCTCCCACATCATAAAGCGGTTGAGTAATCGTTGACATGGTTGGTCTGGTCATTTCAGTTAACTTCGTATCATTACTAGTTGCAAGTTCAAATTCACCTGGGACACTAATCCCATCATCAGTCATCGAATTCATCACTCCTGCTGCCATATCATCGTCAGTAACAATTGCGGCAGTTACTTCATTCTTTTGCAAACGTTCTCTTAAAGCATATCCACCAGAATAACTAACATCGGTCTCAAAAAGCAATGATTTCTCATATGGGATTCCCGCATCAGTCAACGCATCCTTGTACCCTTTCAAACGAAAGTCCTTATTAATGGAACGTTCGAGGGGACCCGAAACAAAGGCGATGCGGTCATTTCCATTATTAATTAAATTAGTAACTTCAGAGTACACGGCTTGTCTATAATCAATGTTGACACTCGGAATCTTTCCACTAGCATCCACGGAACCCGCTAAAACCACAGGTGCTCGGGACTTTTTGAATTCCGATCGTAACTCTTCTGAGATTTCATTTCCCATAAAGATAATCCCATCAACTTGTTTAGCCTGAAGCGTATTCATTGAAGTCAGTTCACGCTGATTATTACCGTCAGAATTAGTTAAAATAATGTTGTACTTATACATTGTTGCAATATCATCAATCCCTCTGGCAAGCGAAGCAAAGTAAGTATTCGTTACGTTCGGAATAATAACTCCCACCGTGGTAGACTTTTTACTTGCCAGTCCTCTAGCAACTGCATTGGGACGGTAGTCAAGTTTATCAATGATGTTTAAGACTTTTTGTTTGGTCGCATCTTTAACATTTTGGTTACCATTTACCACTCGTGAGACAGTTGCCATTGACACATTGGCCTCGCGAGCTACATCATAAATTGTCACATTTTGTTTTTTCAAAGTCGATTTCTCCTATGAGCACACTTATGTACACTAATTATTATAAATATATCAAAGTAAAGGAATTCATTCAAGTGAAATCGGTTACATCAAGAGAGCAAAAAAAACCGGACCGTCCGTCCGATTTGGGTAAATAAATTATTTTTCATGGTGTTCGTGAACTGGATAAATTGTCTCTGCACGATCTTGATCGCTAAATGCATCATCTGGATCAATCACAATATCATCAGATTCTTTTTCCTTAGCAAGATCATCTAATTCATTCTTAGGTGCTGGATGTTCTTCAACATCAGACTTTAAAGAATTAACGGCTTCCTGTAAATCAGATAATTTATCACTAAGGGATTCATTAACTTTATGAACCGATCCTCTAGCATCATCCATCTTATCTGAAGCAAGATCCTTAAGGTCTTCAGCCGTATCATTTGCATAGTAAACGTAATCTAACGCACGGTCTTTAGCATCTTCCGTAGCGTCTAGAATCCACTCTTTAATTTCACGTTGTTTTGCTTCATCTAATAGTTTGTAGGCTACGAAAGCAGCAGTTCCACCAAGTACTGATCCTAAAAGCATTCCCTTTTTCAAATTCATAACCAATCCACCCCTTAATTTGTTTCTTCAGAATTTTTGTCGCGTTTAGAGAACAATCTGCCAAGCATCTTACCAGCAAATGTTAATGCAGACGTTTTAGCTAACAAACCACTCTTCGATTTAACTTTCTCAGTTGCATTTCTTGTTGCTTCATTTAGATCTGAAACGCTTTCACCTAAATCAGCTGCCGCCTGGAACACGGGATCAACCTGATCGAGTTTTGAGTTAACGTTGTTAAGTAAGGTGTTTGAAATGACCATAATTTGCTCACATTCTTTGCTAATATGATTAGCATCATTTGTAAGACTATTAACACTTTCACTGACATCCTTAACCGTTTTTGACAATCTGATCAAGAAGAAACACAAAAATACAACTAAAACTAAAAACGCAATTGCAGCAATTAACGCTGCTACTTCACCGATACCCATTTAATTATCCTCCTAATGGCTTCTTCATCATTTAGAATAGCATTATCCTGTCAATATGACAATTTAAAAAGCTTAATTTTATTTAGAAGATTTCTCTGTTAAAATATTGATAACAGTAAAATCAAGAGTGGAGGAAATTATGAACATTTTTATTCAATTGGTAGCCGATTCTGCCAAAGCATCATCGGCCCTTAAATCAGGGTCAGTGGAAAATGTAGCTAATCCGTCTTTTTTAACCAAGTACTTTAGGAGTTTCAATTGGACCAAGATACTTTCAAATCTTACAACCAAAATTGTAAGTATTATTTTAGTCTCAATCCTTTTTCTAATAATTGTACGAGTTGGAAAAACCGTTATAAAACATTTTTTCAACAAACGTCAAACTAATATTTCACAAAAAAAGGATAGTTTACCAAAGATTAACGGAACATCCGAACCAATTGCAGCGAGAAGAAACAAAACCATGTATACCCTTGCTACTAACATCTACTACTATACCGTCATTTTCTTTTGGTTATATTCAATTTTATCAATGATTGGCATTCCGGTTGGAACTTTGCTTGCTGGTGCTGGAATCTTCAGTTTAGCAATTGGACTTGGGGCTCAGGGATTCGTTAGTGATATTGTTAGTGGATTCTTTATCTTGTTTGAACACCAAATTGACGTTGGTGAACGAGTTATCATTAATAATATTGAGGGTTACGTAAAAGCCGTAGGTATCAGGACTACTCAAATTACTAGTATTAACGGAACCCTTAACTTTATTCAAAATCGGAATATTACCACGGTTTCAAATCTATCTCGTGGTGAAATGATGACAATCGTCAACATCAGAATCACACCAGAAACACCCATTCATAAAGTTGAAGATATTATTGCTTCAGTTAATGAAGAAAAGTGTCCAAATGATCCTGATATTGTTGGAAAACCAGTCATTTTTGGAACCAACTTCCTTGAAGACGGGTCACTTGCCATCTCCGTGTTCCTACACACCAAAAGTGAACGCGAATTTGACGTCAATGCTAAGTACTTAGGAGCTTATCTCACCGCTATTTATAAGGCTGGCATTAATCTTCCGCTTTCACCATTGGTTGTTCCTGCCCCACCACAAAAAACAAATTAAAAAATGAGCTATCACATATGTGATAGCTCATTTTTTACCACCAATCTTCAATTACATCAGTTAACTTTCTGAGAGCATTTCCACGTGCACTATACGCATTCTTTTGCTCATCAGTCAATTGAGCCAATGTCTTACCTAACTCGGGCAGATAAAATAAGGGATCATAACCAAAGCCATTGGTTCCCCGTGGAGTTTCAACGATCTGACCATCCACTCTTCCAACAACCACTAACTGTTTCCCATTTGGATTTCTAACAATCAAAGTCGTATTGAAGTGAGCATTCCGGTTCCGTTTTCCCTGCATGTTCCTCAATAACTTAGTTTTATTAGCCTGATCATTATGATCACCAGCATATCGTGCCGAATGGATACCTGGAGCTCCATTTAAGGCATCAACAACTAAACCTGAATCATCGGCCAAAACTGGTAAATCCAAATATTCTGAAACAACCTTAGCTTTGATGGTCGCGTTTTCTTCAAACGTTGTTCCATTTTCATTGATGGCAGGAACATTATCAAAATCATTAATCGATTTAACGGTTAAACCAAGTTTAGAAAGCATCTCCGTAAATTCATTAATCTTGCCAGGATTCTTTGAAGCAACCACAATCTGATTATTTTTCATTAGTATTTCTCCAATTGTTTTACGGGAATAAGCTTAGCATCAATATCCGTGTGTAACCATTGCTTACCAACTTCGTCGAACCTTTTGACGTCCGCAGTGGTATAAAACTGAGCATTGGGATGGGCTACATTTGCCAAATGATCAGTATCTTTTAGTTCCCTTTCAACTGCATTAACCGTTTCATATCCAGGATTAACCAAAGTTACGTCCGGTCCCATTACATTATCAATTAAATCAGCAATAATTGGAAAATGAGTGCAACCTAAAATTAACGTATCAATTCCACTGTTTTGAAATGGCTTTAAGCCTTCTTGAACTTTTGCTTGTGCATCTTTACTATGATACTTTCCACTTTCAACTAACGGAATAAAAGTTGGACAAGCCACTTCTTTCACTTCAATACTGGGATCAATTTTTTGAATTGTATCACGATATGAATGACTAGCAACTGTTCCCCTAGTGGCAATCACTCCGATTTTCTTATTCTTCGTTTTTTTGACCGCTGCCATACTTCCAGGCTCAATCACTCCAATCACAGGAATTGGAAGCAATTTCCTTAAATACGAAAGGGCTGCTGCAGTGGCGGTATTACAAGCAATTACCATCATTTTAGCACCTTGATCAACAAAAAAATGGCCAATCTCAGCAGAGTACTGACGTACCTCATTGGTGGTCTTTTCTCCATATGGGAGCCGCGCTTCATCCCCTAGATAAATCATATTTTCGTGTGGTAGTTTTTCTAACGCAACTTTTGCGACCGTCAAACCACCAACTCCAGAATCCATGTAAGCTACTGGTGATACCTTCATAATATCCCTCCTATTCACTTCAAATTTAATTATGGCGTTTTTTTTAATTGAGTTCAAGTTACCCTTTCTTCTTTATTTCATGGGAGTCTATGATAGAATGTTATTTGTAAAGTATCTTTTTGGAAGAGGACTCTGATATGAATAAATACGAAAAATTTTGCAAGGAACATTCTGATTCACCTTTTTGGGGAATTGAACTTTTAAGGGACAGCCTTTTACCAGATCTATTAGACCAAGATATTCATGACATCCTATACTGGGCTGGCAAGGATCTTGCTACCAAGTTTCCAGTTGCGTCAAATGATGATCTTCAGGCATTCTTTAAACAAAGTCAGTTTGGTAATCTAGAACTTAAAAAAGAAAACATCAAAAAAATCAGTTGGAAACTAAGTGGACCAAAGGTAGAAACCCGCTTAAAACTAAATAAGGATCCTGATTTCATGCTCGAAGCTGGTTTTTTAGCACAGACTAAACAACAAATCGATCAAATTTCAACCGAGTGTGAAGCCACCATTAAATTAAACAGTGTGAACTTTACCGTTGTTTCCGATCCGAATGCTCCTGTGAATAACCCAAGTGATTTTAAAACAATTAATATAGCAAAATAAAAAGAGCCCAATGGGCTCTTTTTTTATGCTGTATATGCAGACAACAATTTCTTTAATTGATCTTTTGAATGGAAGCCGACGATTTGATCGATAACTTTACCATCCTTAAGCACCATGATGGTAGGAATACTCATAATTCCAAACTCACGTGAAGTATTAGGATTATCATCAACATTCATTTTAAAGAATTTGATTTTGTCAGCAACCTCTGGGTCCTCTGACAAGTCTTCAATTACTGGAGACTGCATCTTGCATGGACCACACCATGGAGCCCAAAAATCGACAACTGAAACACCATCGGCAGTGTCTTCTTTAAAGTTTGCATCATTAGTTTCATTAACCATAATATTTGCCTCCTTATTTCTCTTACTATGAGTAAGTATAAACACGTGTTGTTTCAAATGCAACTAAATTGCATACAATCTACTTAAACTTCACGACAGTTGAGCCGTCCCCACCTGCATTAGCCGGTGAGAAACCAAATTCCTTTACTCGGCGGTTTCGTTTCAAGTAACTAATCACACCTTTTCGAAGAGCTCCTGTACCCTTACCGTGGATAATCGTTACCGAAGGATATCCAGCTAGAAGAGCAGAATCAATGTAACGATCAAGCCGTTGCATGGCAGATTCATATCGCTCACCGCGTAAATCCAGAGTTGGAGAAATTCCACTAGAACGGGTTCTTCTTACACTAGGAGTATGTTTCTTCTTACCTGGTTCTTTGTGGGTTTGTTCCAAATCTGACTCAGAAACTTTCATCTTCAAGATCCCAAGTTGGACTTCCCAGTTATCTTTTCCCATCTTCTTCAACAGAACACCACGTTGACCGTAGGATTTTACCAAGACATCATCGCCTTCTTTAAAATGATGCTTGGCTTTTTCACGCTTTAAAACACGATTGTTTTTAAGCTCAGGATGCTGCTCAAGTGAATTAATTTTCCCTTTAGCATCAATTAACTCATTCTCTTTGATTGGCTGATTGGTTCTCTTTTGAACTTGATGAAGATTATTGATGATTTCGTTAGCTTGCCGTCGTGTTTTTGAGACGATTTGATTAGCCTGCCGTTTAGCATCATTTACCATTGAATCTTTATTATCAGTAAACTTAGTAAGCTTATCATTTAGATCAGCATGAAGCCTCTCATTTTCAGCTAATTCAACTTTAAGCTTACGTGCTCGTTCATCCGCATCTTTGGTTTGTTTGGTAAGTTGTTTAATCATCCTATTAATATCTTGACTATCAGAGTCCATTAGTGAACTAGCTTCGGAAATAATGGTATCAGGCAAGCCCAATCGTTTAGCAATATTAAGGGCATTACTTTGGCCTGGAACCCCTAGTAACAATCTATAAGTTGGTTTAAGGGTCTTCTCATCGAATTCCATTGAAGAATTGATCGTCTCTGGTCGATTGTAGCCATACACCTTTAATTCTGGATAATGAGTAGTAGCCAAAACTTCACTACCTGATTCACCCATTTTATCTAAAATAGACATGGCAAGCGCTGCCCCTTCCTTAGGATCAGTTCCTGCGCCTAGCTCATCGATTAAAATCAAACTTTGATTGGTAATGTGCTTTAAGATATTAATTAAATTATCCATATGTGATGAGAATGTACTAAGGTTGGCCTCAATTGATTGTTCATCACCAATATCAGCAAACACGTTATCAAATACACCAACCTGACTACCCTCATTGGCCATTACAAAAATCCCTGATTGAGCCATTAACTGGTTAATTCCTAAGGTTTTAATGGTAATGGTTTTACCACCCGTATTGGGACCAGTAATGATAATTTGCCGAAAATCAGAACCAATCTGAATGTCATTGCCAACCACTTTTTTCTGATCAATCAATGGATGACGAACGTTTTTCAGATTAACGTGATTTTCTTTGGAAACACTGGGCTTAGTGGCATGCATTTGATCCGCAAACTTAGCCTTTGCATTAATAAGGTCAAAATGCCCTAATTGTGCTGCGTTTTCCATTAATTCTTCTTGGTAAGGACGAATCATATCAGAAAGCTCACTTAAGATTTTGTGAATTTCCTTACGCTCATCTAATTGAGAACGTCTTAAATCATTGTTCGATGAAACCACACTTTGAGGCTCAATGTAGAGCGTTAAGCCACTTGTACTTTGGTCATGAACGATTCCACCAAATTTTTGCTTATCCTCGGATTTAACTGGAATCACATATCGTCCGTCTCGAACCGTAATAATTGGTTCACTTAAATACTTGGACTGCTTTCCATGAATATACTTATTCATGGTAGTTTTTATATTCGTTTCTAGTCGTGTAATTTCTCTCCGAATTGAACGCAGTTCACTGGATGCTGAGTCTAATACACGACCATCTTCATCAATTGAAGCTTGAAGTCGTTTTGAGATTTCTGGAAGATCATTGAAATCCTTGGCTTCATCGTATAGAACGTTTAATTCAACCTTGTCATCATCTAAGTTTGCAAAAAAGGTCCTGACTCGCTTACTAGCAAGCAAAACCGCATTAACCTGAGATAATTCAGTCCCATTCAAGTCAGCATTAACCGCTAAGCGCTTCATAGATGGCGTAATATCAACTAATCTTGGGACTGGGATCATCTTATTTAGACGATAAATATGAGAACCATCATCAGCTTCATTCAGTGAATGTGAGACTATGTCATAATCACTACTTGGCTTTAATTGCTTGAGCTCCCTTGATCCGTTTTCAGTAGTTAAAAACTGTCCTACCAATTGTTTTACTCTGTCGTATTCTAATGTATCGAGTACTTTTTCGTTCATTTTTTCATCCCATTTTAACGATTTATCATTTGATTAAATAAATGCGGCGAATCCATCATTATCATCTGTGAAACGGTTGAATTTTGATATTCAGTGTTAACCCAATCATTATTAGTTAATAGTAATCCATCCAGTATTAACATCATAACCAGTAAACTGATAATGGCACCAAAAACTGCACCCAAAAGTGAGTTCAATTGACGTAAAACTGGAAGCGAAGCAATCCGATTTAATAGGTGTGAAACCCATCGGAGTACCACCGCAACAATTACAAAAGTTATTAAAAACGACAAACCACGCCAAAATCCAGTATTGATATAAGCATGGGTCGCCAAAATCATATTAGATGCAGACCTTAAGAAATCTGCAACCGGAATTACATAAACAAATGCAATGACAGCAGCAATTAAATAACTAATAAAGCTGAATAATTCATTTACAAGTCCATGATGGTAGCCATTTACGATTGAAAAAATCAATACAATTATGATAATAATTGTAAACAACATTAATCTTCGCCATCCTCCGCTTTATTATTAATTTTATCAAGTTCTAGTTGCTTTTTTAATTGATCAGAAATTGCGTTAAACGCAATTAAGATGGCAGCATCTTCATTACTAACACCCTTAGATAAATTTTTTAACTGTGCAAGTTGATTATTCAAAATACGTGCAGTTGTTTCCATGTGTTCATCAGATGCATCACCAATAAATGTATATTCTTTCCCACCAATTTTTGTTTTAAATCTATTTTTACCTGCCAAATTAAAACCTCCCGCCAATGTTTCTATTTTAGCATGAAAATCTTTTAGAATTAATTAAAAAAGGATGCTGGTAATCCAGCACCCATTAATTATTTTTGATCTTGACCTGATTGAAGGAATGTATCAAGCATTTCTTGAACCATTTCCCACTCATTATCATCTTCAATTGGTTCTAATTCTCCACCAGTCGGATTGGCAGGATCATCATCTTTTGGTAACGCATAGGCTTCAATGTCAACTTCATCATTATCATCATCTGTTGCTGGATAAATAAAGATATATGAACGATTGTAATCATCAGATGAGAAAGTAAATAAAATATTGTATAAACTCTCATTTCCATCTTCGTCGACAAGTGTAACTTGTTCTTGTTGGTTGTTCTCGTTTTCTTTACTCATATTAAGCCCTCTTTTCTAATTAGAAATTACATAATTTACCCTTACGATCAAGGTAACTTTGTAAAATCAATTCAGCTGCAACTTTATCAATGACCTTTTTTCGTTTTGCTCTAGAAACATCAGCTTGCTCGATTAACATTCGCTCAGCTTCAACGGTTGTAAGTCGCTCATCTTCAAAATCAACTGGTAAATTAAAGTGTTTTTTAATTAACTCACCATAATTTTTTGATGCTTCTACTCTGGGACCAGAAGTATTATTCATATTCTTAGGTAAACCAATTACAACACCATTTACATCGTATTTTTTAATCAATTCACCAATGCGGTCTAACCCGAATTCTTTTTCGTCTTCGTTAATCTTAACGATTTCAATTCCCTGGGATGTCCATCCCAAAGCGTCGCTCATGGCTACCCCAACTGTTTTTGATCCTACATCTAATCCCATTAATCTCACTGATCTGCCGTCCGATCCATCGATGGTGTTTTACCCTTTAAGTATGAATGTAAAAGCACATCGATTATTTCTTCTCTATCATAATGACACATAAGTGTCCGTGCATTATTCAATTTTGGAAGATATGCTGGATCACCAGATGTTAGATAACCAACCAATTGAACATACGGATCATATCCCTTTTCAATTAAAGCTTGGTAAACAGTTGCCAGCGTCTTGTGAATGTCTAGATTAGACTTGTCTTCAAATAATGAAACGTCTTCTTGTTTATGCTCCATCATAGATCCCTCCCCTACAAAAATGATAATACACGACTAATTTTCAAATAACAACTATTACTTGCGTTCCTCAATCCAAGCTTTAGCAGCCTCTAACGCATCCTCAATTCCGGCTGGATTCTTCCCACCAGCTTGAGCCATGTTGGGACGGCCACCTCCACCACCATTAATATACTTAGAAATCGATTTAATCAAATCGCCTGCTTTAATGCCGGACTTAACCTGATCCTCACTAACTGCCACTAATAAATTAGCTTTGTCATCAGTACCGGTCCCAAGCACCAATACATCAGAAGCACGTTTATCTCGCCACGAATCTGCTAATTCTCTTAGTTGGTTCATGTTAGCATTTTTTAAACTTCCTGCAATCAAAGTGACTCCGTTAATATTCTGAACATTATTAAAGATATCAGTAGCTTCTTGGTTTGCCAATTTGGTTTCAAGGGATTCCTGTCGACTCTCTAAATCTTTAATTTGGGCTTGCAATTGTTTTACACGTCCTGGAGTCTCATCGGTGGTAGAAGCTTTTACCGTTTTCCCGATTTCCTTTAACATGCGTTCCTCATCATTTAAAAGATCAAACGCATCCTTAGAGGTAACCGCTTCAATTCTTCTTACACCAGAACCAACCCCTGTTTCAGAAACGATCTTAAATAATCCTAGTTGATTGGTGTTTTTAACGTGATCGCCACCACAAAATTCAATGGAAAAATCATCAATTTTTACCACCCGAACTTCGTCACCATACTTAGCATCAAAAAGGGCGATCGCACCCATTTTTTTTCCGGTCTTCTGATCAGTTACCACCGTTTGAACTGGGATGGATGCAAAAATCTTTTCGTTTACCATATCTTCAACTTTTTGCAGTTCATCATCGGTTACTCGACCAAAATGAGTAAAATCAAAACGAAGGTAGTCGGGACGAACCAACGAACCCGCTTGCTGAGTGTGACCTCCTAAAACATTTCGCAGTGCCTGATCCAATAAGTGAGTGGCAGTGTGATTGTTTTCAACTCGTTCATGAAAACTACGGTCAACAACTAACTTGTACTGCTCACCCTTTTTCAGATCTCTAATAACTTTTACCGTGTGCAGATTTTGACCATTTGGAGCTTTTTGAACGTCCTCAACTTCTGCCACTTCGTCACCGTTCTGATTATAAATCTTTCCGGTATCAGCCACTTGACCACCCATCTCTGCATAAAATGGGGTCTTATCAAAAATTAGTTCAACTTCTCCTTCACTTGGTGCCACACTATTTACTAATTTTTCATCCGCAATAATGTCATCCAATTTAGTTGCATCAACGGTTAACTGATTATACCCAACGTATTCACTTGGTGTTTTGATGTCCAGTAATAAATCACGTTGAACCTTCATTGACTTTTTCGAACCACGAGCGTTTCTAGCACGATTTTGTTGCTTTTGCATTTCAGCATCAAAGCCTTCTTCATCAACTTTAACACCTTCATTACCAGCATATTCCTCAGTTAATTCTAGTGGAAAACCATAGGTATCATATAGTTTAAAAGCATCCTTACCAGAAATCTCCTTTTTGGAATCTTTTTTGGTATTAGCAATAATGTCGTTCAATAACCGAAGTCCATCATTTAGAGTTGCATTAAAACGTTCTTCTTCATTTTTAACGATTTTTTGAATATAGTCACTTTGTTCGAGGACATCAGGATAGTAAGCTTGCATAATCTTGCCGACAACGGGAACCAACTTGTATAAGAAAGCATCATTAATCCCTAATTCATGACCATTAACAGTAGCACGACGAATCAAGCGACGAATGACGTAACCACGTCCCTCATTGGATGGAAGAGCTCCGTCACCAATGGCAAAGGTAATGGCCCGAATGTGATCAGCAATAACCTTAAAGGGAACGTCCTCTTCCCGATTACCACCGTACTTCTTACCGTTGCTTAATTCTTCAGTCTTCTTAATAATCGGCATAAATAGATCAGTCTCAAAATTAGTCGGTGCATCTTGAAAAATGGATACCACTCGTTCTAGACCCATTCCAGTATCAATATTCTTTCTTGGAAGTGGTTCATAAGTCCCCTCTGGGGTGTGATTATATTGAGAAAAAACAATGTTCCAAACTTCCAGGTAACGTTCATTTTCTCCGCCAGGGTAATTTTCAGGATCATCTGGAGCTAGATCATCATATTTTTCTCCTCGATCATAGAAAATTTCTGAATCGGGACCTGAAGGACCTTGACCAATATCCCAAAAGTTATCTTCAGCTGGCACAATGTGATCCGGATCAATTCCAACCTTCAACCATAATTTTTTGGTCTCTTCATCATCAGGATAAACTGTGACATACAAATTGTTAGGATCCCATCCAAACCACTTGGGACTAGTTAAAAGCTCGTATGCCCAAGGAATAACCTCTTTTTTGAAATAATCACCAACCGAAAAATTACCAAGCATTTCAAACAAGGTCTGATGTCTAGCGGTTTTCCCAACGTTCTCAATATCATTAGTTCGGATACTTTTCTGAGAACTAGTCAATCTTGGGTTGCTTGGAACTTCTGAACCATCAAAATACTTCTTCATGGTAGCAACACCGGAGTTAATCCATAGTAAGGTTGGATCATCCTTCGGAATTAGAGAAGCACTGGGCTCAACAGTGTGACCCTTTTCTTTGAAAAAATCAAGAAACATTTGACGAACTTGACTACTGCTTAGTTTTTTCATGATATCCTCCATAAAATAAAAAATAAAAAAACACCATTGCTAGCAAAGACGCCGGAACGCGGTACCACTTTGCTTGCAACGATGTTGTTCATTACCTCTTTAGTCCCTATAACGTGGGAAACGATTTACTATCTGGCAGCATCAAAATAACTTAGCACAGTCTGTTTTCATTATCCAAACCTCTCTGTGGTACCTTATTAATTTGATATATCCAATTAACTTAAATTATATCCAGAAAATAAAACACTGTCAATCAGTAATGTTATTGATAACGCTGTGAACTACGTTTCTTCTGTTTCTTTCGAGCCCGAATTTGATTTCTAACTTCAATCTTCCGATCTTTATCACTTTTTTGTTTAATGGCTCGTTTAATTTTCCTCTTGTATCCTGGCTTAACGTTTTTCTTCTTTTTCTTAATTAAACCAATCATGGTCGGATCTAACTTATTTTTGGGCTCTTTTCGCTTCATTCGTCGCCTTCGATCATACGTATCAACGACCTCACCACGCTTGATCTCTTTTGGAATGAACTTAATGCCCATTTTTTCCAGTTCCGAAACCCTTTGTTCCTCACCCGGAGCATAGAGGGTCATGGCAATTCCTTTCATGCCATTTCTTCCAGTTCGTCCAACCCGATGAATAAAGTACTCTAAGTCAGTGGGAATATCATCATTAATCACGTGCGATACCCCAGAAATATCAATTCCTCGAGCAGCCAAATCAGAGGCAACCACAAATTGATAATCTAGATTCTGAATCTGTTTCATGACTCGTTTTCTGACTCGTGGCTGCATTCCACCATGAATTTCAGCAACTTTTAATCCTTGCTGCTTTAGATAGTTATAAATTTCATCAACTCGTTCACGAGTATTGGCAAAAATTAAAACTAGGTATGGTTCGCCCATCGTAATTAATTGATAAATTAAATCATTCTTATTCTTACCCTTAGTAGAAATTAACCAGTTTGACACATTTTGGTTAATAACGGTTTTGGTAGGAATATCATTCATTACTGGATTTTTCATGTATTTCTTAAGAAATGGTTTTAGTTTTGGTGGAACCGTGGCAGAAAATACCATCATTTGCAAATCTTCTGCCATTTTAGAGGCAATCTCATCAACCGTATCCAAAAATCCCAGATCAAGTGTCATATCAGCTTCATCAATTACTAATTGGTGGGCACTATGAATCTCAAGATCACCATTCTTCACAAGATCCCAAACTCTTCCAGGGGTCCCAATTACTACTTGCGGTTGTTCACGCTCAAGTTTTTCAACTTGACGTTCTTTATCTGTCCCACCAACGTAATTACCGATATGGATCGTTTTATCAGAAAACTTCGCAATCTGTTTGGCATTGTCGTAAATTTGGTAAGCCAATTCTCTACTAGGAGTAGTGATTACTACTTGAACGTCTTCCTTATTAAGATCTAAACCATCAAAAATTGGTAAAAGAAAAGCATGAGTCTTACCACTTCCCGTAGCGGACTTACCAATCACACTTTTTCCGTGTTTGATGGTTGGAATTACTTTGGTTTGAATTGGGGTGGGATTACGAAATCCAAGATCTTTAATGGCGTCACCAATAAAGGGTTGAAAATGATAATCCTTAAACGAAGCTCCCATTAGTTATTCTCCTTTTTATACTGCTTCACAACTTCAGAAAGTTGCTGCACAACCTGTTTTATTTCATCGTCATCGGAAGCCTTAGCACCACTAGCTAGCGCATGACCACCGCCATCGTGTTCTTTGGCCAGTTCATTAATTGAAGGACCTTTAGAACGTAGACGGATCCGGTAATTTCCTTCTTTTTGTTGAACGAAGATGGCCCAAGCAACTACTTCACCAATATTTCCAGGAAGTGGAACTACCGAAGAAGTACTATCATCACCTAACTTGAGATCCTTAATCACTTCATTAGTTAAAATCACATAAGCTGCACCATTTTCATCAATTGTTAAATGTTCGTATACATAGGCAGCCAAACGGGCTTGAGCAACATCTATAGCATCTTCGGTTTGAGCAACATCTGTAATTGAAAAATGATATTCATCCAACTTGCTTGCTACCTCAAAAGTATGTGAAGAGGTTGAGGAGTACTTGAAACGACCAGTATCACCAATGATTCCAGCATACAACAAACGAGCCGCATTATCTGGCATCTTGAGATCATTGTTTGCAGCAAATAAATCATAGATAAGTTCAGAAGTACTTGATGCTTCCGGCTCAACCCACATCAAATCACCAAATTGGTCATCATTGGGATGGTGATCAATTTTGATGAGGTATTTCCCTTTAGTATAACGATTATCATCAACTCGTGGTTGATTGGCAGTATCTACCACAATTACTAAGGCATTTTGATAATCATCGTCACTTGCCTCAGTCACTTTTCCTAACCAATCAAAACCTTGGTACTGCTTCCCGACCGTTAAAACTTTCTTATCAGGATAAGACGCTTTGATAATATTTGCTAATCCAAGTTGTGACCCAACTGCATCAGGATCAGGGCTCTGATGTCTATGAATAATGATGGTTGGAAATTCCTTGATTTTTTCATTAATCTGCTGTTTTACGTTCATTACAATGGCCTCTAATACTCTTAATTATTTAACAGTTAAGTATAACCCACTCCAGCTACATTTCAAAGCGTGGATCAGAATACAATGGCAACTTAATATTTTGAAAGCCAATGTCTGATAGATTTGTCAGCGTTATCCCGAGTAATCTAATGCCATAAGTTGCCTCAGGTAAACCATCAAAAATCTCCAGCGCCAAATCATAGAAGAGTCGAGCATCATTTTCCATAAAATCATTCCAAGAAATTCTCTTAGTCAACGTCGTAAAATCACTATATCTGACCTTTAGAACTAAAACTTTCCCATGTTTTTCATGTTTATTCAGGGATTCTTCGACCATCTTAGCAATCTTATGCAACTGTGATTCTACTTCTTCTCTGCTCTTTAATTCAGGTCCATAAGTTCGTTCCTTTCCAATTGACTTTCGCTCACGTTGATATTCAACTGGCCGATCATCGGAACCACGAACCCGACGATATAAAAAATAACCAAATTTCCCAAAATTTTTGATAAGGTCCATTTCAGATTGTCGATACAAATCCTGCCCATTTTGAATGTTTAGCTGTTGCATTTTTTGAAGTGTTTTCTTTCCAACCCCACGATACCGATCAATTGGGAGCTTCATTAAGAATTCATGACTATCTTCAACGTCAATCATGGTAACCCCCGCCGGCTTACGATAATCAGAGGCTTCTTTAGCCAAAAACTTATTGTACGAAATTCCAGTAGAAGAGGTTAGATGCGTTTTTTCCCATATCTCGCTTTGAATTAGGTGTGCAATGAGAACTGGATTTCTAATTTGCTTTTTATTTTTCGTGATATCAAGATAGGCTTCGTCCAAGGCCACCGTTTCAATACGATCCGTATACTCGTGAAAAATATCGTGAATTTGATGGGAAACATCCCGATATAATTTGAATTCTGGTGCCTTAAAAACGCCATTTGGGCACAATTCTAACGCTTTACTGGCAGGCATGGCTGAATGAACGCCAAACTTTCTAGCTGGATAATTAGCAGTGGTCACTACTCCACGACCACCAGTTTTTCTTGGATCCTTAGAGATAATTAATGGTTGATCAATAAACTCCGGGTGCTCTCTTTGTTCAATCGAAGCGAAAAAGGCATCCATATCAACATGTAAAATATCACGTGAATGATTAATTTTAATTGATTCTTCCAATATAATCCTCCTTAATCCCACCAAACGTACGTTCTTTCATCTCCAATAAAAAAGATCGGATAAATCCGATCTTTTTTATTTAGCGTTATCATCACTATTTGCAGTTTGCTTTGAATCAGCTGCTTTTTCTGGTTCGTTCTTTTTAGAAACTTCTTTTTCCTTTGAATCATTTTCTGAAGCTTTTTCTTCTCCAGGACGACTTGCACTTGCAATCGCATTGAGGTCAAATACTAAATAAAGACCATCACAGTCCAAAGTAACTGTCCGCTTTTCATTGTTGATTTGATCAACAATTCCATGAAGTCTACCAATGGTAACAACGTGATCACCCTTGCGCAGGTTCTTTAAAGTGTCTTGATGCTTTTGTTGTTGCTTCTTTTGTGGTCTGATCATCATAAAGTACATTAAAACGAACAAAAGAATTAATACAATAATTCCAGCATATTGTGATATATTTTGCATGTTTTCACCTCATTCTTTATTTAACAATAGCTTACCAAATTGAAGATAAAATTTCCAATTTATTTAATTAGTTTCTGGATATTTCCGCCCTAAATGCTCATAGCCAGCTTTAGTTACCATTCGGCCACGAGCTGTCCGTTTTAAATAACCAATTTGAAGTAAATAGGGCTCATACATTTCTGAAATTGTTTCAGATTCTTCACCGATATTAGCAGCTAATGTGTTCAAACCAACCGGTCCGCCATCATAAAAATCAATCATTGTGGAAAGTAATTTTATGTCAGTTCTATCCAATCCATTTTTATCAACTCCTAACGCATCAAGGGCCGTATCCACACTTTTAACGTCGATTTCATCATGATTAGCAACTTGAGCGAAGTCTCTGACTCGTTTTAGTAAACGATTAGCCACTCGTGGGGTTCCCCTCGAACGAAGGGCAATTTCATGAGCGCCATCTTCTTTAATCTTACTATGAAAAATTTTCGCCGACCGTTTCACGATTTTTTCTAAATCACGATCATTATAATAATTCATTCGTTCAACGATTCCAAAACGATCTCTGAACGGTGAATCAAGTAGTCCAGCTCTAGTAGTTGCTCCAATTAAAGTAAAGGGCGGCAAATCAAAATGAACGGGATGTTTAGTCGCATCATCATTTCCAATGATAATGTCAACGTAATAATCTTCCATTGCTGAATACAGCATTTCTTCCACTTCTTTTGGCAAGCGGTGAATCTCATCAATAAAAAGAATGTCTCCCGGCTGTAGTTCATTTAAAAGTGCAACTAGATCACCCTTCTTTTCGATTGCTGGTCCGGTGGTTGTTTTCATGTCAACACCCATCTCGTTTGCAATAACATTGGCTAAAGTTGTTTTACCAAGACCTGGTGGCCCGTATAATAAAACGTGATCAAGTGATTCTTCACGTTGTTGTGCAGCTTGAATGTATATCTTAAGTTTCTTTTTTAGGTCATCTTGACCGATGTACTGATCAAAATTTTGTGGTCGAAGTGACATTTCAAATGATTCATCATTTTCATCATCACTTGCTCCAGACACGATTCGATCATCTGTCATTATTTCCTCCTAACTTACTTAGTTAACAGTTTTAAACCAGCACTAATGTATTGGTCAGTAGTGTAATCTTCCTCAACTTCTTGAAGTTTTGCCTTAATTTTATCAACTTCACGTTGCTTAAAGCCCAATGCTTGGAGGGCACTTAATGCATCATCTAATTGTTTATTACCAGTGTCTTCAACATCATCTACAGAAACATTGCCAGTAAAAACATCATTGGATGTAATTTTGTCTTTTAAGTCTAACACAATTTGCTGAGCAGTCTTTTTCCCAATTCCCGGGAATTTGGTCAAATATTTAATGTTTCCAACGTTAATGGCCCTAACTAAACCATTACTATCATTGCCCGCCATGATCGCCAGAGCACTTTTAGACCCAATGCCAGATACGTTCAGAAGTTGCTCAAAAAGTTGTTTATCTTCTAAGGTGATAAATCCGTATAGCGCCACCCCATTGTCTGAAACCGACTGGTGGATATAAACTCTTACCTGCTGATCAGTATCATAGTGATAAGGATTAGCTACGTAGATTAGATAACCTACTCCATTAACATCGAGAACAATGTATTTGGGACTTACGTTCGTAATCATCCCATATAAATACTCATACATACAATCAACTCATTTCACGTTAAATTAAAAATCATTCTTACCACTTTGATGTGGATCTTGAATCCTTTTGAACATCGTCTCTAAGTCTGAATTCGAAAAATGAACCAAAACAGGGCGTCCATGGGGACAATTAAATGGATTTTCACACTCGGGCAACTTGTCTAGCAACGCCTGTGCTTGTCGTTTATCAAGATGATGATTGGCCTTAATGGCACGTTTACAGCTCATCATAATGGCTGCTTTTTCTCTAAACTGAGCCGTTGATAATTGCTGATTGCTTAAAATCCAATCAATCATTTCTTTGATGGTGTCTTCCTCCTGTCCCGCCTTAAACCAAACTGGATGTTGTCTTATTACAAAACTGTTCTTTCCAAATGATTCCAAGTGAAGCCCATTTTCTTCTAAAAGATCCAAATGACTTGAAATTACCAAAGCATCGCTTGCGGGATAATCAAGTACAATTGGAACCAGCATTTTCTGTTCGTCCCCACTGACCCTTCCAACTTGCTTTCGGTAATATTCATAATTAATTCGTTCTTGAGCAGCATGTTGATCCACAATGTACATTCCATCTGAACTCTCAGCCACTAAATATGTTCCGTGAACTTGACCAATATATCTTAGTTGAGGAAAATCATGAGAAGCATTGGGAGCCTCAGTCTTGCCGCCAAATGGGAGTTCACCCTTTTCATGCTCATATCTCGCCTTAAAATTTTGAACTGCCGCCGCATTTAAATCGGCTTTTCGATAGATCATAATTGGTTGATGGGTCGATGAATCTGAGGCCATGTGAGTAACAGAATCCATCGGATCGGGTTTCCCAGTTGATTCTTCAGTATCAGCATGAAACGTTTGCTCTCCATCTTCATACAATTGATCTAAATTAAAGGAAATTTCAGTTGAATTATGCCGGGCAACACCGTTTTTTAATGCTTTATTATTCATGGCTTCAGGAATCAAATTTTGTTTAGAAAGGGTCTCATAAATCGTTTGCGAAATAAAAGTACTAAGTTCCTTCTTTTTGGAAATTCGAATTTCTTCCTTTGAAGGATGCACATTTACATCCACTAGACTCGGATCCATCGTAATGCTTATGACCACGATCGGATATCTACCAACCATTAGTTTTGATCCGTAACCATCAATAATGGCATGATCCAATCCAAAATCACGAATAAAACGCCCGTTAACAATCACTGACGTATATTTTCGACTAGCCCGTGTTAATTCAGGAAGGCTAATATAACCACTGATCTTAAAATCGGGATTCTCTCCTTGGATCGCAATCATCTGTTTCATGTTGCGGTTCCCGTAAATTCCGGCAATGACCTGCTGCATATTATTTCTGCCTGATGTACGTAAGAGTTCACGTCCATTGTGAGTAAGCGAAAATACAATCTCAGGATGACTAAGGGCTAACCGGTTTACAATGTCGGATATTTTAGATAATTCGGTAGCTGGCGCTTTTAAATACTTTAGCCGATTAGGCGTGTTAAAGAAAAGATCAGATACCAAAACTGAGGTCCCTCTTCGAGCTTGAGAGGGCTCCATTTTAACTACTTTTCCACCATGGATCTGAATCTCAGCCCCTTGTTTTTTCCCATCAGAGGTCTTCATATCAACGTCAGACACGGAAGCAATACTTGGTAGAGCTTCACCACGAAATCCTAGTGACCTGACACGAAATAAATCCCGCTTATCACTAATCTTACTGGTTGCAAAGCGACGAAAGGCTAATTCCACTTGGTTTGAAGCAATCCCTGAACCATTATCAACCACTTCAACGCTTTTAAGCCCCGACTCAGCAACCACAATATCAATTTTGGTGCTATTAGCATCAATTGAGTTTTCAACCAGCTCTTTCACTACCGATGCTGGCCTTTCGACTACTTCTCCTGCTGAAATTTGATATGATAAAATCGTTGGTAGTTGGTGAATATCTGCCATAGTGTCACCTCCTAATTTTCTAACTTAGTTTTCCATTTGTACACCAAATTCATAATTTGAATTGGGGTTTTACTCATAAGATCGGTACTCTCCAAATCTTTAATGATTTTACTTTCATTCTTGCTTAATTGTGAATGGTTCTTAGGCTCATCAACTTTAAATAAAGCCATCTGTTCACCATCACTTAAGTCAACTGACGTTTCTGATTCAGTCTTCTGGGGAAGTGTTGGATGCTTCACTTGTGCTTCATTTTTCTGAATCTTATCATCATGATTGTTTTTCCGTTGATCATCATCCTCAAGCTTCTCAAGGACCGTATTAGCTCGTTTTAATAATTGGTCAGGAAGTCCCGCTAGCTTAGCAACATTAATCCCATACGAACGATCAGCAGGACCATTCATAATCTTATGCAAAAAGACTAAATTACCATTCTTTTCAACCGCTCCAACATGAACATTCTTTAAATGTTTTAATTCATGATCTAAATCGGTTAACTCATGGTAATGAGTCGAAAAGAGGGTTTTTGCCCCAATATTGTCATGGATATACTCAATAATGGCCTGAGCAAGTGCCATTCCATCATACGTGGACGTTCCCCTTCCAATTTCATCAAATAAAATCAACGAATTATCTGTGGCATGTTTGAGAGCTTCATTAGCTTCTCTCATTTCCACCATAAAAGTACTCTTTCCAGAAATAAGATCATCAGCGGCTCCAATTCGAGTGAAAATTTGATCAAAAATAGGCATATCAGCACTCTCAGCTGGAACAAAGCAACCCATTTGAGCCAAAATCACAATCAACGCTAATTGTCTCATGTACGTGCTTTTTCCTGACATATTAGGGCCAGTAATTAGCAATTCTGAAACAGATGGATGCATTACCACATCATTTGGAACGTAACTCTGAGCTCCCATTACCCGTTCTACCACGGGATGCCGTCCTGCCTTAACGTTTAAGTCATGACCATCATTAAATTGGGGCTTAATAAACTGATATTTCTCAGAGATGGTAGCGAAACTTTGCAAAACGTCTAATCGCGAGATTCCACTTGCTAATTTTTGGATCCGCGGGATTTGTTTTTTAATTTGATCGCGAACCCGTGTGAATATTTCATACTCCAAGCTCTTTGATTTTTCTTCAGCTTCAAGTATAATCGATTCTTTTTCCTTTAATTCCGGAGTCGAAAAACGCTCTGCGTTAGTTAGCGTCTGAAGACGCTCATAACGACTATCATCCAGTTTACTTAGATTTCCCTTTGAAACCTCAATGTAGTAACCGAAAACGCGATTATAGCCAATCTTTAGATTATGAATTCCAGTTATCTGACGTTCTTTAGCTTCCATATCTGCAAGCCACTGCTTACCATTCTTCATGGCATCCCGATACTGGTCGAGCTGTTCACTATAGCCATCTCTAATTAAACCTCCGTCAGTCACTGAAATAGGTGGCTCGGAGATAATAGCCGCTTTAATTAATTCGTATACATCATTAACATCATCAAGTTTTTGATAAATTTCATCGAATTCAGGAGTATCAAGATCATTTAACACGTGCTTGATTTTTGGAATTTGTTCAAGCGAAGTTTCTAATTGGACTAGATCACGGCCATTCACACCGCCAAAAGAAATTCGTCCAGCTAACCGCTCTAAGTCATATACTTTAATCAAATTATCAGCGAGTTCACTTCGTTCATAATAATTATCTAAAAGTGTCTCAACCAAACTCTGCCGTTGCTCAATCTCTTTTCGATCAATTAAGGGACGTTCCAACCATTGCTTGAGTTTTCTTCCACCCATTGCCGTTTTAGTATCATCGACAATCCAAAGTAATGTCCCACTCTTTTTTCCGGTTCGAATATTTTTGGTGAGTTCCAAATTATACTGCGAATTATGATCAATCTTTAAAAAAGAACTAGGTTCATATTGAACGGCGGGTTGAATGTGTGACAGACTTCGTTTTTGGGTGTCAGAAATATACGATAGCAACATTTTAAGTGAATCAAGTAAGGTAGGATCATCAATGGTAGAAATAATCTCATCTGAATCTATTTCAGAGATCTGGTCTTCATGAGAAATTAGAACTCCAATCCCCTTTAATTGATCAATTAAATCACTATCAATCGATTCATCAACAACAACTTCCTTAGAATTCAAGTTAATCACTTCATTTAAAACAGCTTCCGCGTTTTTTAACAAACTAACCTTTAATTCACCAGTGGATAAGTCAATGTATGAGAATCCATATGCATTATTACTTTCACTATAGGTCACCGCAGTTAAATAATTATTAATCTTTGCATTTTCAGCGTTAGCATCCGTCTGAGTCCCTGGAGTTACTAATTGAATGACATCACGGTCAACCATTCCCTTAGCTGTCTTGGGATCTTCCATCTGTTCACAAATTGCCACCTTATATCCCTTATCAACCAGTGTATCTACGTAACTCTGCACTGATTGATGAGGAACTCCACACATGGGAATGGGATTATCAGATTTTCTGCTGCGCTGTGTTAGGGTCAACTCCAATAATTGAGCTCCCTTAACGGCATCTTCATTAAACAATTCATAAAAATCACCAATACGATAAAACAAAAAAGCATCAGGATACTGATCCTTAACCTCCTGATATTGTTGCATCATTGGCGTTGTTTGTTTTGATTTTGCCATGCGTTACTCTCCTCTAAAATTCTTGGTACGGATGATCCTTATTAATTAAAATGTTCTTAATCTTTCGTGCTTTTCCCGATTTACTGTCAACATCAATGTAACATCCTGATAACACTGCACTACCTGTTTCTTGCACTTCAAACCGATTGGGCCTTGCTGTCATAAACTTATTAATGACTGGCTCAAACTTCATCCCAATGACCCCATCATTTGGTCCTGTCATTCCGGCATCGGTTAAAAAAGCTGTCCCGTGGGGCAAGATTTGACCATCACTAGTTTGAACGTGGGTATGAGTTCCAACCAAAGCTGAGATTCTTCCATCCAAATGAAGAGCCATGGCCTTTTTTTCACTAGTAGTTTCCGCATGAAAATCAACAAAAATAATATTCACGTTATCTTTGTGTAATTGAGCTAGGAGATTATCCACATCCTCGAACGGATCGTCAATTTCATCCATAAAAACCCGTCCCTGAAGATTAATTACAGCCACCAGGTTGCCATTCACGTTCATTTCTATGTATCCATGTCCTGGAACATCTTTTCCAGGATAATTAAGTGGACGAATAAGATTTCTGGTTTGATTGATAAACTCGAAAATTTCGGAATTATTCCAGGCATGATTTCCCAGAGTAATTACATCAGCTCCAGCATTCATAATTTTTAAATAAAGTTCATGATTAATCCCACGACCTACCTTAGTAGCATTTTCACCATTTACAATGGTGACCTGAGGCTTCAAATCGTGTTTTAATAATGGTAAATATTTTTCTACCGTAGCCACTCCAATATTACCAACCGTATCTCCTAGAAACAAAAATCGCATATCCATTCCCCGTCTTCTAATATAATATCTTTATTTTACACTGATAAATTGAAATAAAAAAGACCAGAATAATGTCTGATCTTTTACTTTGCATATTCAACTGAACGGACTTCTCGAATCACATCAACCTTGACGTGACCAGGATGATTCATTTCCTTTTCAATCTTATCTTTAATATCTCTAGCAAGCACAATTGCTTGGGTATCAGAGATATTTTCGGGCTTGGCGATCACTCTAATTTCACGTCCAGCTTGAACAGCGTAACTCTTTGAAACTTCATCAAAGCTATTACTAATCTTTTCAAGTTTATCAAGACGATGAACAAAGCTTTCCAGTGAGTCACTCTTTGCACCAGGTCGAGCCATTGAAATCTTGTTGGCAACATCAACTAACTCTGAAATCATGTAATGAGGCTCACTTTCAGGTCCACCTAATTGAATTGCATCAATTACCTCGGGACTCTCACCATACTTTTTTGCGATATCAACGCCAGCATCAATATATGAAACATCCGTTCCACTATTAGACGACAAGCCAATCTCACGCAATAATCCCGCTCTTTTCGCTAATGTAACATCTTCACCTAACTCAGCAGCAAACACTCCCGCCAATTTTGCTACTTGAATGGAGCGTGATAAAACATTTTGTCCATATGAAATTTTGTATTTCAATTGACCAATTAATTTAATCAAATCAGGGTTCATCGAATGAATCCCTAAATCAAAGACAACGTTTTCCCCAGTTTCTTGAATTTGGGCTTCGAGTTCTTTCTTACTCTTATCCACCATCTCTTCAATACGAGCCGGATGAATCCTTCCGTCTTTAATTAACTTTTCAAGTGCCATTTTGGCGACTTCACGTCGAACCGGATTAAAACCACTCAAGACCACGGCATTAGGAGTATCATCAATAATTAAATCAATTCCTGTAAGTGATTCAAAGGTTCTAATGTTTCGACCCTCACGTCCAATGATTCTACCTTTCATATCATCATTGGGTAAAGTTACTACAGACACAGTAGTTTCTGAGACAATATCAGCTGAACTCTGCTGAAGTGCTTCAACAATTAAATTCTTGGCATCCTTAGCAGATGCTTCCTTAGCAGAATCGTAACTTTCTTTAATCATTTGAGCACGAGTATCAGCCAATTCTTGCTTCGTCTCATCAATTACCATCGTACGAGCTTCCTCTTTAGTTAAATTAGAAACTCTGGCAACCTCCTGTTGCCTTTTTTCAATAAGTGAATCTGCTTTTTGTTGTTTCTTAGTCAGTTCTTGCTTCTCTTTTTCAAGTTTTTCTTCTTGACGTTCTAATGAATTATCTCGCTTTTCAAACGCACTATCTTTTCGATCAAGTGTCTCTTCACGTTTTAATAACCGATCTTCCTGTTTTTGAACTTCAAGTCGACGCTTCTTCAGTTCTTTTTCTACCTGAAGACGATAAGCATTACCCTTTTCCTTTGCTTCTAAATTAGCCTCTTTAAGCGCATTTTCAGCCTGCTTCTCAGCATCCGAAAGGATATCCTTGGCACTCTTATGAGCAGCATCTAACTTCTTCTCAGATACTTGCTTATAAGTAAACTGACCAATCAAAAAACCAACAACTACAGCGATAATAGCGGAAACAACTGTAACTATCATTTACATATGCCCCCGTATCACTAATAAAAAATTTATTTAAATAACTAACACAAACGTTATTCACTTCTTAATTCTAAAGTTTAGAAAAATTAGTGTCAACTAGTATGTACAAAAACAGGATACAAATATCATCCTATTTTACTTTAAATTATCGTAAACCATTTTAAGACCACACTTAGTAGCGTAATCTCGAATCTCATTTCGATCTTTGCCAAAGTTAAATTCTTTCGCCTTTACATCTCCGTCTGGGAGCGCAATTCCAACCCAAAAGTTTCCTGCTGGATGTCCTTCCAATTGATCTGGTCCCGCAACTCCAGTAAATGAAACAGCAACATTGGTATTAAGTAGCTTTTTTGAATTTTGTGCCATCCATACGGCGGTTTCACGCGAAACAACTCCATGATCGTTAATGACCTCAGTGGGAATATGCAGAACGTTTTCTTTAACCTTAGCTGAATAGGTGACAAATCCACCAGGAAAGACTTCAGATACGCCAGAGACATTTCCAAGTCGACTCTGAAACATGCCGGCTGTGAGTGACTCAGCTGCTGTAATCGACAATTTCTTATCCTTTAGAAGGCTAACGGCCACTTTAGCTAGGGAATTATCGTCACCGAATCCATAGAAATACTTGCCAACGATTGTATTAACCTTTTGAACCATTCCATCAATTAGGTTATCAACATCAGCTTTTTTAGATCCACTAGCAGTAATTCTGAGAGTAACTTCATTATGCTTAGCATATGTTGCAAGCGTTGGGTTACTTTGGTTAGAGATTAGAGGCTTTAATTGATCTTCAAGTTCAGTTTCCCCAATTCCAAAGAAACGCATTACTTTCGAAGCAATCACTGGATTTCCACTAGCCATCTTGGACAAGATTGGCAAAGCATATTTAGTAAACATATGCTGCATTTCAACTGGAGGTCCAGGTAAAACTAAATAATCACATTGCCTGGTCTCTAAAAACATTCCAACTGCAAATCCATTATCATTCGGTAATACAGTTGCACCATGAATGTATTTAGCTTGCATGTCGGCTGTCGTTGGTTCCTTCATTGGATAAGACTTATAAAAGTCATTAATTTTTTGTAGAGCATGCTCATCTGTATCGAGAGCAAGTCCCAGATGTTTAGCAAGAACTAGTTTAGTAATGTCATCTTCTGTGGGACCCAGTCCACCACTTAAGACAACCAAATTGCTTCGACTCTCAGCGAGGTTAATAACCGATTCTAGTCGCTTATAGTTATCGCCCACAGTATCTTGAAAATAAACGTCAATTCCAAGATTAGCTAAGCGACGGGCAATGTATGGAGCACTTGTGTCAGTAATCTCACCTAAGAGAATTTCCGTTCCGACTGATACTATTTCAGCATTCATCAAATCACTCCTAACAATATTAATTAAAATGAATCAGAAAAAACTTTTCGATTTTTGTAAAAATACTCAATCCCAGAGTAAATGGTAAAGAAGAGACAAATGTACAAACAAATCTGTCCCACTGGTAAGTTAAGATTGTTAAATAAGGCATTATTCAATAGCAAAATAATAATTGCAATCATCTGGAAAAAGGTCTTTATTTTTCCAGGCCATGCTGCTGCAACTACTTCCCCATCGTTTTCAACGATAATGAGTCTTAATCCAGTAACCGCCAATTCCCGGCAGACAATGATGGCAGCAATCCAACTAGCAACACTTCCTAAACCTACTAAAACAATAAAGGCACACATTACAAGCATTTTATCGGCTAAGGGATCAGCAAATTTTCCAAAATTAGTCACCAGATGTTGCCGACGAGCAATTTGTCCATCCAGGAAATCCGTTAAAGCGGCCACAATGAAGACGATCGTTGCTAAAATTTGAGTAACTGGAATCATGGTTCCTATAATCATCACACTACCCAAGTCCATGGGTACTACCAATAAAATCAAAAAGATTGGTATAAGAATTATTCTAAATAAAGTTAATTTGTTTGGTAAGTTCAAAAATCTATCCTCCTAGGATCAAACGCTAAAATAACGACCTGTTATCTTTAACAGATCGTTATTTTGGTTAAAGTTTATTTGGTCAACTTGAAAGTAACGTTTCTAACCTGAGCACTGCCATTATTAGCAGGTTTCTCTAAGTTGGCCTTTTGCCCGTTAATGGTAATATCAGTTGCAGTAGCATTACCTAAATTAACGTTAAAGTCCTTAGAGTTAGCAGGAATGGTTACCTCATGGGTTTGATTAGGATTCAAGGTTCCTTGCCAAACCTGTGATCCATTAACGGATACAGCCGACCATGATTTAGTGGTTCCCTTTAAATTAACCTTAGTTTCTTTTTCATTGGTCTTAACGTTATACTCGTTCTCATTTGACCCTTTGGTAATTTGAGTTCCAGTAGCCTTAGTATTCTTTGACTTAGCTTTTGCTTTATCCTCAGCAGCTTTTTGTTTTGAACTGGAGCTAGCTTTAGAGCTGGAACTATCGGATGAGACCGAAACAGAGGTGGTGCTTGAGGCACTATTAGAATTATGATGAGCTAATTTCCCTGCGCCAACCCAAATTACACCGATAATAATAACCACGATAATTACAATTCCAACGATCGGAACTAACTTTCTCATATTCCAACCAGAGTGATTTGGTTCTGGACTGGATGGATCATGACGAGCAGTTCTTTGACTAGACTGTTGTGATTGGGCTGGCTCTGGTTGATTCCCAGTATAATTCTGACCCTCACGACTTTCATTATCAATAGAATTGACATTTTCTCCACCTGGCAGATCTTGGTCATACTTTTGAATAAACTCACTTCCGTTTAATCCAACAGCATCAGCAAACTGCTTAACAAACGCACGCACGTAAAAATCACCCGGTAGCGCAGCAAAGTTATCTTCCTCAATTGCCTCTAGATAACGTTTCTGAATTTTAGTTTTCTTTTGAACGTCATCAATCGACATCCCAGCGTCAACTCTTGCTTTACGGAGTAGTTGACCAATATTGACACTCTTTTGATTTTTATCTTCTTTATCCATATGTAAAACCCCATTGTTTTAGATTTCATTGCAAGTATATCACAACGCATTGTTTTAAAAAAAGATATACGTTAAGAAATGACCTTTAAGGTCGTTCTCCCAAAGTCAAAGAAATATTTAGCAAAATCAATGACTTCACTAAGTGAGAGCTGATTTAAGATCTGAACTTCATCAAAAATATTCGTGTATTCATTTAAGGGATCGCCCATTTGATTAGCAATCGCTGAATTAGAATTCATGACCGAAATTGATTGGCCAATTTCCTCCCGTTTAATTAAATTGAAAATCTTAGTTAACCCTGAAGCATCATCTAAAGCTCTTTTAATTTCACGTTTAATCGACTGCTGGAATAACTCAGGGCGATCGGAATCCTCAGCGAAAATCACAAATTGACAGCCTGCTTCCATATCAAAATCATACCCAAAAGAATCATTGATGATGCCCTCAGAATATAGACGTTGATATGACTCTGAATCCTCGGAAAAAATCATGGATAGAAATAATCCTAGGGATAATTCATTCTTGGAAAATTGGGGACCGTAAACTCGATCACTTGGTCCCCTGAAACCAACCGCTACTTTACCAGTTGAAAGATTCATTTCAGAATAATCAGATGCAACAATGGGACTCTTCTGAATTGCCTCATTAGTTTTTTGTTTCAACGTTGCGATCTGTGTTGGATTAATTGGCTTGATCGCTTTTTCGAGATCACTAATCCGCGCAATGGCCTGGTCTTTATCAACCTTTCCTACCAACATTAAATCCATGTTATTAGGAACATAATACTGACGATACATGGCGTACAAATCATCAGCAGTAATTTCAGCGATCGAATCAACGGTTCCAGCAATGTCATGGTCAAGTGGTGATCCATGATACAAATTACCAATCGTGTCGAAATAAATTCTTGAACTAGGATCATCTTGATACATAAGAATTTCTTGACCAATAATCCCTTGTTCTTTTTGGACTTTTTTCTCATCAAAATATGGATGTTGAACTAAATCAATTAAAATATCTAAGTTGTCATTAACATGACTAGTCGTATTAAAAAGATAGCTGGTTTGATCAAAACTAGTAAAAGCATTGGAATCAGAGCCAAATTTACCAAATCGATCACTAGAATCATAGTCATGCTTATCAAACATCTTGTGTTCCAAAAAATGTGCAATTCCAAGTGGCATCCCTTGAAGCTGATCACCATTCAATCTCACGTTGTTAATAGCACCAAAATGAACGTTTAAGATCCCATAGGTTGAATTAAAGCCTGGTTTAGGGTCAATCATCACCTTCATCCCATTATCTAAATCATAACGATGAATGGTTTCATTTAAATTGTCATACCGAACTTCAACCATTATTTGTTCCTTTCAATAAAAATCTTGTCTTTAACTTCATCATTGAAGCTACCTTACTTAAGTCGTCTTTAGTAACTGCCCTAATTTTTTGGATCCATTGGTCAACACTCAAGTCCATTCCATATAATTCATTCACAAAGTCGCCGTTCAGAGTCCTTCTCTGACTATCAAACTTTGAATCGTATCCATCGATAAGTGCCGATTTCACGTCCAAGAAGCGTTGATCATCGTATTTTTGGGCTTTAATTAAATCAATCTGCTGATGAATTAAAGCTTCAACCTCCTCTGCATCATCCGCATTAATCCCGCTTTCAATTGCTACATATCCAAGGGTAGAATTGTAACTACTTGAAATATAATATGCCAGACTGTGCTTTTCACGAATATTATGAAACATCAACGACTGTTGCATCCCACCAAGTAATGCATTCATGACGATGGCAGAAAAATAATTGCGATCCCCAATCAAGATGGGAAAATCAAACGCCAAATCAAGCTTAGATTGTTCACCCTTGATGGTTTCCACCTTACTTTGTTCAGATGATTGACCTAACTCTGGTTTTATTTTCGAACTAAGATCTGGCCGTGGTGAAAACGCCAAATGATGCTGAACATCCTCAATTTGCTTCGGAGAGAGTTGTCCTAGGATTGAAATATGAATTTCATCATTTGCCAAAGTGTTCTTCAATTCATTTAAAACATCTTGATTTTTAAGGCTCATAACCTGTTGGGGACTTCCAATCACTGACTCTGAATAGTTAGGTTGACCGTAAAAATATAGTTCACGAGTTCGTTTTAGGGCATAATAACGACGATCATCACTAAGTGAATTCAGGTACTGAACGAGATTATCCCTTTGAATCTGAAACTGATCATCAACATATTGATGATCAGCTTGATTAGGATGAAAAATCATTTCAGCAAGAAAAGCAAGAGCTTCATCCAAAACATCTGAATTATCCAACGTGAAATCATTATTAACAAAACTCATCACAACTCTTAAAACACTTCGATTGCCAATCTTAAAGACATTAGTACCAAAATCAGCACCAAATAGTTCAGAAAGTCTTCTAGCCACTTTAAGTTTCGAATTATACTTTTGACTGTAATTTTCCATCATTTCAGCTACCATTGCTCTAGCCGCAAATTTTCGATGGTCTAACGGTCCCACAAAGTCAACCGTCATCGCGGTTGTTTTAAACTTGCTACTCTCATGAACGTTCAAATGAACGCCATCTGTCATTACTTTCTTCAAACCAATTCCTCCAAAACAAAAAGTTCTCCTAGAAAGAATTCTAAGAGAACTTTATCAATTAGTACAACTAATTCTTTGTAAACACATGCTTAAATTTTGACCAGAATCCTTGTTTCTGTGGTTTGATCTTCATCAAAGGAACGGTTTCACCTAACAAACGACGCGCAATATTTCGGTACGCCGTTGAAGCAGGATCATCCGTATCTAAAACGACTGGTTCACCGTGGTTGGATGTAGTAATGACCTTATCATCATCAACTACAACCCCAAGTAAACTAATTCCTAAATGATGAGTAATTTCATCAACATCCATTACATCACCATCATCCATCATGCTAGGACGAACTCGATTAATGATCAAACTGGGTGTCTCTTTTAAGGGATGCTTCCCTAATAAGCCCACAATGCGGTCAGCATCACGAACAGCCGAGATTTCAGGAGTAGTAACCACAATGGCACTATCAGCACCAGCCACTGAATTCAAAAATCCTTGTTCAATTCCAGCCGGACAATCAATCAACACGAAGTCAAATTGTGGTTTTAACTCATCAACAATTTCTTTAACTTGATCCTCTTTTAGAGCTGTTTTATCTGTATTTTGTGCAGCGGGTAATAAGTATAAATTATCATCAAACCGTTTGTCTTTTACTAGGGCTTTCTGAAGCGGAACTCGACCATTTGCGACATCGACAATATCATACATAATTCGATTATCCAAGCCAAGAACAACGTCAAGGTTTCTTAGGCCGATATCCAAATCCATTAGGCAGACACGCTTACCCATCAAGGCTAAAGCAGTCCCGATGTTAGCAGAAGTAGTTGTTTTACCAACTCCACCCTTTCCAGAGGTAATAACGATTGCTTTTCCCATTATTCAGTTCCTCCTATTCGATTATAAAACTTTGGACTAATGTTTTTAATCTCATCTAAATTGCCATACTCGATAGTATGTAGGTCATTAATGTAAATTACGGTACGGCTATTTTCAGACATTCTATCTTTATTATCACTCACAATATCAAACTGTTCACCAATCCGAACTTGTTGAGCATCATTTAAGTTTCCGATCACAAGGGCTTCTTCATCATTAGGGAATCCAGCATGAACGATTCCTTTAACATACCCTAAGTTATAAACGTTACCACCGGCAAGTAACTTCCCACCTTCATGTATTGCTCCACAGAATAGCACGTCACCCTTAACCATGACTTCTTCGCCATTTCTGATGGTTTTCCCAATTACTGAAACCTTATTTAAATCACGAATGCGATAGGCCTCTGAAGTTGTAACTACATCGGCCATAAAACGTCTAATACTCATTTGTGGATACTTGGAAACGATCTCCCTTAACTCTTGCTTTTGGGCTCCGGTTAAGATGCGATTCCCGGTAAAGACATCGAAGGAAAATTGTTTAGTGTTTCCTAGTTCCTTACCACTACTCAGTTGCTCCATTAAATTCTTAAACTCATTAATGTCACTGTCAAAATTACTGGTATCAGAAATATTAATCTCATAACCATTCTGAGTACCCTTTAAAACTACGTTCTCCATACAATCAATGCTCCTAGTTTAACTAAAATAATTGAAAAGTGCCCTGATTGGGAAATAAAGAATAACAAACAGGATCAGATTCAATACTAACGTTGGCCCCAAGGTGTAAATCAATAACTGAGTTCCACTAAGAGACGCAATGTGGGCAATTCGATCACCCAAGTAACTCAAGACAAATACCACTAAAACATCCCCCATATAAATTAGGGATGAAGTTACCAGGTTTTCACGAACAAACTTAAAAACAATGCGATTAATATAAACCACCAGTGGAAAGGCAAACATAAAGATTCCAACGATTCCAACGTAATAAACATCGTAGACGATTCCAATTCCTAAGGCCCACCATCCAATATGAAGTTTTTCGTGGCGCGCAAAAAGCGTTGCCATCACTAACCACATTAAAGTTAGGTATGGTACCATCGAAAATTTTTCAAAAAGTACTGGTGAAAAGAGTTTAGAGATTGACCCCTCTAGTAGGAATGCAATTACCAATCCAATTGGAAATAAGAATTTCAAACGGGATGGGCGACGCATCGTACGCCCTCTTCTAATCCTTCTTGCCAATTACGGTCACCGCCTCAATATCATCCATATTTGCAGCTGGCTTAATGTTAACTTTTTCAGAAATGCCATCACTATTCTGCTTGGTTCCGGCCACTTTTCCTACAAAAAGTCCTTTGGGAGTGACACCACCAAGACCATTTGTCATGACTTTCGTCCCCGTCTTGATTTTATCCTGATTAGTGACACTTCCCATTACCAACTCGTTAGTATCACGATTATAGCCATCAATGAGACCATTAACAACTTTCTTTTGTCCCTGAACTTGAACAGAGAAACGACTAGCGTTATCACCTTTATCTGTGATTAATTCAACTTTACTATTGGTTTTGTTGACTTCGGCAACTCGACCTACTAATCCTGAATTAACGATTACAGACATGTTCTTTTGAACTCCAGAAGCTGATCCCTTATTAATGATCAATTGGTTCAACCAAGAAGATGGCGTTCTAGTAATTACACTAGCATTAATTGATTTGTAGTCCGTGGGAGTTCCTTTAATATCCAACTGTTGTCTTAATTTTGTATTTTCATTTTCAAGTGCTTGATTTTTAACTTGAGTTTGAGCTAATTGTTCAACTTGACCCTTTAAATGATTGTTCTCCTGATAAGTGTTTAATAAATTACCAGTTGCACCAAAGAGTGAACCAACACCATTCGCAGAGAGGCTAACAATCCGATCACCAAATCCAACAACGTCATTTCCTACCTGCTGAATCAATGGAGGAGTAGCACGGTTTTTTCTAACTGCCACTGACCCACTAATCAAACCTAAGCCAATAATTAAGCAAACGACAATGATTACTAGCTTTCGACTTGAAAAAAACTTGTGCATAATAATCCTCCGTGCGTGCTTAAAATAAATAAGCGGGAATTAAATCCCCGCTTATCCAGTTTATTTTTTATTCATTACTTCAATACTCTTAAGTGATTCACCCGTACCAATGGCAACACAATCCATAGGATCCTTAGCAATGGTTACGGGAACTTGAGTGGCATCTGAGACTACTTCGGGGAGATTCTTAAGTAATGCACCACCACCAGTTAACACAATTCCATGATCAATCACATCAGCCGAGATTTCGGGTGATGTTTCTTCCAAGGTTTCTTTAATTGTGGTAATAATTTCAAGAATATCTTCATGCATCGCAGAAGCAACATCTTCAGCAGTGACTTCAACTGATTTTGGTAACCCCGTCAGAAGGTCTCTTCCACGAACGGTTTCATCACTCATATCTTTGGCAGTGCCAATTGAGGCAGAACCGATTGAACACTTAAGATGTTCAGCGGTGGGCTCACCAATTAAAACGTTATAGTTTTTTCTAATGAAAGTAACGATCACTTCATTAAGTTTATCACCAGCCATTCGAACTGAACGAGACGAAACAATTCCGCCAAGAGAAATGGTTGCCACATCAGTAGTTCCACCACCAATGTCAACTACCATACTACCAGTAGGATCCATCACTGGTAATCCCGCACCAATAGCTGCAGCGAATGGTTCCTCAATTACATAAGCATCTTTGGCTCCTGCCACACGAGTAGCATCAATTACGGCGCGTTTTTCAACGGCTGTAATTCCACTAGGAACACAAACCATTACGTATGGTTTGGCCCCGTGGTTGCCAAGGGCTTTATCAATATAATACTTCATCATGGCTACCGTAGTATCATAATCAGCAATTACCCCATCCTTCATTGGGCGAATGGCTTCGATACTAGCTGGCGTTCTGCCAATCATCGATTCTGCTTCCTGTCCCACAGCGACAACTTCACCGGTTTTGGTATTTTTAGCAACCACAGATGGTTCTCGTAAAACGATTCCCTTTCCATCAACATATACAATGGTATTAGCGGTTCCTAAATCGATTCCGATGTTTTTCGTACCTAATCCGAACAATTTATTCATCCCTTCAATTTTTAAGTTTTAAATTTTAAGTTATTACTTTGATAAGACTAGTATATCATACTGCATTTACATCAGTCAGGAATATAAAGCCAAATTTAGTTACTTAAGTTTTTCTTCATTTTCTTTAATTAGTTTCCGAACTTCCGAAATAAATAAAAGTGAACCAGTGACTAAAATCAATCGTTGCTCATTCTTACTTTTCAAATCTTGATCAATCGCTTGCTTTAACGCCAGCTTCCAATCACTAATGAATGCGACGTGGTCACTGCCAGAAACATCAAGACCATTGAAATCAGCGCTGGCCCTGTTTTCGTTGGCAGTAAAACGGGTCAAAATAATGTCAGCATTAGGAATTTGATTCACAATTTTAAACATCTCTGGGTATTGTTTGTCAGCAAAAACTCCCATGATAACGGTAAGGTGATAGTCTTTCCATTGACTATAGGAAGCCCGAATTGCCGAAAACAGTTTTTTAATGGCGGGAACATTATGAGCTCCATCAATCATAATTGGAGGGTTAGGTTGAATTAATTCCATTCGTCCAATCCATCGCGCTTGAGCAATTCCTAATCTGACGGCCTTTTCGAGTTTCCCTTGATCTTGGTTTAAATAATTAGAAGCATAAATCAGGAAGGCTTCGATAGCAATGGCGGCGTCTTCCATCTCAAAGCTTCCAATTTGTTTCATCGTGAGATTCTTGATCCTAAATTTGGAACTCATAAAATCAAATTGGTTTTGCTCTTGAGGAATAAAACGGTAATCTTCCCCTTCTCTAAAGATCGGGCTTTGAAGTTTCTGAGCCGTCTTCTCAATTACCTCACGTGGTCCCCTTTTAATTTTTCCAATCACACACGGACGATTGGGTCGAATAATACCAGCTTTATTATCAGCAATTTGTTCTTCAGTGTCACCTAAAAGTCTCATATGATCCATTCCAATGGTAGTGATAACTGAAAGTTGAGAATGAACCACATTGGTAGAATCAGACCTTCCCCCAATTCCTGCTTCCACAATGACAATGTCAACCGGATGGCTTTGAAAATATAAAAACATCATGGCACAAATGATTTCGAATTCTGACGGTCCAAGAGATGGAGTTGTTTGATCAATTTGATCAACAACTGGCTTGATTTTTTGAACAAGTTTGCGAATTGCTTCATCAGAAATGGGAACATTATTAACACTAATTCGTTCATTAAACCTAATCATAAATGGTGAGGTAAACGTTCCTACTGTCAACCCAGCAGCTTGGAGCATGTTACTCAAGTAAGCTACACAGGAACCCTTCCCATTCGTTCCTGCTACATGAATACACTTTAATTTGGCTTCTGGATGCTTTAATTTTCCCATCAAATGTTCCATTCGTTTAGTGGGAGGTTCTTTTTTAATGCGTGGCCGCCCGTGAATATAATTCAAGGCGGCTTTATAACTAGTAATCATGGTCTTACATCTCCAAAAATAAAGCTCAGCTTGTTAGCTGAGCTTTAATGTTATTTATTTAGAGCATCCTCAACGTCTTTTAAGCGAATCTGAACGGCTTTAAGTTTATTTTCATTATCCTTCTGCTTCTCTTTTTGTTCGTTTACAACGGCTTCAGGAGCATTTTCAACGAATTTTTTATTAGCCAGCTTTTTCTGTGCCCGTTGAACTTCTGCTTCAAATTTTTGAACTTCTTTTTGCAAACGAGTTTTTTCATCATTTAAATCAATTAGTTCATCCAACGGAATGCTGATCTCAGCATCCGTAATCACTGATGTCATGGCCAACTTAGGAATGTTAATATCAGTCCCAATTTCTAACTTGTTGGGATGACCAAATCGGTCAATGTAGTCACTATTATCTTCCAAAACCTTTTTCAATTCTGGGTCATCAGTTTTAACCAAGATATCCACTGGGCTTGATAATGGTGCATTAACTTCAGAACGGATATTTCTAACCGCCTTAATAACATCAATTAAATGATTCATGTCGGATTCAGCCTGTGAATCGTTAAATTCGTCATGATTTGCCGGATAATCAGCGACTACCAAAGACTTTCCAACATGTGGCATTGAAAGCCAGATTTTTTCGGTAACAAATGGCATCACCGGTTGAAGTAGTCGCAAGATTTGATCAAGGACGTACGCCAAAATGTTTCTAGTATTTTCCTTGGCCACTTCGTCTGAACCAGTTAAAATTTCCTTACTCATTTCAATGTACCAATCACAGAAGTCATTCCAAATGAAATCATAAAGAGAACGGTTAGCTTCACCAAAGTTAAACTTATCGTATTCTTCGGTAACGTGGTTTACCACATGATTCAGCTTTGAAAGAATCCAACGATCAGCTAAATTCCATTCAGATTGTGCTGGCAATTTTGGCTGTTTCATATCACCGAGGTTCATGATGACGTAGCGACTAGCATTCCAAATTTTATTAACAAAATTCCAAGCTGACTCAACTTTACTGTAACTGAACTTCATATCTTGGCCAGGAGTTGTTCCAGTTGAAAGACACCAACGTAATGCGTCAGCCCCATACTGATCGATCACATCCATCGGATCAATTCCATTTCCAAGTGATTTACTCATCTTAACCCCGTGTTCATCCCGGATTAAGCCGTGAAGAAGAACGTTTTTAAAGGGACGCTTACCAGTGAAATGTAAACTTTGAAAGATCATCCTAGAAATCCAAAAGAAAACCAGGTCGTATCCAGTAACCAAGGTATTCGTTGGGAAATACCGTTGGTAATCCTTAGAATCAATGTCCGGCCAACCAAGAGTCGTAAACGGCCACAAAGCTGATGAGAACCATGTATCGAGTACATCTGGATCTTGGGTCCAATTTTCTGGATCCTTGGGAGCCTTTTCACCAACATAAATTTTGCCAGTTTGATTATTGTACCAAGCTGGAATTCGATGTCCCCACCATAGTTGTCTTGAAATGACCCAATCATGAACATTTTCCATCCATTGCATAAACGTATGCTCAAATCGTTCTGGAATGAAGTTAACGGAATCCTTGGTCTTCTGATTTTCCATTGCCTTTTGAGCCAATGGTTTCATTTTGACAAACCACTGGGTCGAAAGCCGAGCTTCAACCTGAACTCCCGTCCTTTCAGAATGACCAACAGAATGGACAATTGGATCAATCTTAATCATCAATCCCTGATCCTTTAAGTCTTTTACCATGGCTTTGCGAGCGTCAAAACGATCCATACCGTCGTACTTACCAGCATTTTCGTTCATGGTTGCGTCTTCGTTCATGGTATTGATGCGCTTCAAATCATGTCGATTTCCAACCTTAAAATCGTTAGGATCATGAGCGGGTGTAATTTTAACCATTCCAGTTTCAAATTCTGGATCGACGTATTGATCAGCAATAATTGGAATAGTACGGTTTACAAGTGGAACCACCACTTTCTTACCAACTAAATCCTTATAACGTTCATCGCTTGGATTAACGGCAACTGCGGTATCACCCATCATCGTTTCAGGTCGAGTAGTGGCAATTTCAATGTAATCTTTCCCATTGAACTTCGTATCATCAGCAAAGGGATACTTAACGTGGTAGAAGGCCCCCTGATCATCCTTATGAATTACTTCAATATCGGATAATGCAGTGCGAGCCTTAGGATCCCAGTTAATGATGTATTCCCCACGATAAATCAATCCTTGATTATATAGGTCAACAAAAACCTTGCGAACAGCTTTTGACAAACCATCATCTAAAGTAAATCGTTCACGGCTGTAGTCAAGTGATAATCCTAGTTTAGCCCACTGCTTATGAATGGTATCAGCAAAATCATCCTTCCATTCCCAAACCTTATCAACAAACTTCTCCCGACCAAGATCATAACGAGAGATTCCTTGTTCATTTAACATGGCCTCTACTTTGGCTTGGGTTGCAATTCCAGCATGATCCATGCCTGGAATCCATACGGTATCGTATCCTTGCATCCGTTTCTGTCTGATCAGCATATCTTGGAGGGTCGTATTCCAAGCGTGCCCTAGATGAAGCTTACCAGTAACATTTGGTGGAGGCAAAACGATTGAATATGGTTTTGCTTCTGGGTTCCCACTGGGTTTAAAAACATCTTCATCAAGCCATTTTTTATACATCCCTGCTTCAACAGAAGTGGGATCATACTTCGTTGACATATCAACTTCTCTTGCCATTTCTTCACCTCATTATAAAATAAAAGCATCCGTCCAGAATAGGACGAATGCTCGCGGTACCACCTAAATTGAATTATTACTAATTCCAACTTAACTAGATAACGGCTAGTACCGATTACATCTTTATTAATTCAACATAACTGCTCACAAGCAACATTAATCGTTTTAACACATGAATTTCTCAGCTTTCATTCACTCTCTGTGTGTCCTAACAATTAAACTCTTGATCAATGCATTTAACATAATAAATACTACTTAATTTAGGATGCTTCGTCAACCACATTAAAGTAATTCTGAAAAAACATCTTCATTAGCGTTTAGATAATCATCATCAGGATGGATTTTACTAATCTTAATACCATCGAGAGCTTCTTTCATTAATCCATCAACATCAATATTTTGTTCAAACTCACGAGCTTTTTCCACTTTAGGCTTAGTCTTGGGTGCGGGTGGAGTAAAGATGGTACAGCAATCTTCATAAGGAAGAATTGATAAATCATAAGTATCAATTTGCTCTGCAATCTTAATGATTTCAGTTTTATCCAAAGACAGTAGTGGTCTAAGTACTGGCAAGTTGGTGACATCGTTAATGGCACGCATACTTTCAAGCGTCTGAGAGGCAACTTGCCCCAAGGATTCTCCTGTGAACACACCATCGCAGTGACGTGCAATGGTAATTGCTGCGGCAATTCGTAACATCATTCGTCTTTGAACCGTCATCAAGTATCCCTCGGGAACCTTTTCCTTAATCTCTTCTTGGATCTTAGCAAACGGAACCTGAATAAAGTCCACGGTTCCACCTAAGGCAGAAAGCTTAGCGGTTAAATCTTTGGCTTTGGCTAACGCCTGTTCGCTAGTATATGGAGGACTGTAAAAGTGAATCATATCTAACTTAACTCCGCGCTTCATTGCCATGTAGGCAGCTACTGGTGAGTCAATTCCACCTGATAACATCATTGTCCCTCGTCCACCAGTTCCAACTGGTAGTCCAAGGGCGCCTTGAATGGTCTGACTAGACAAATAAATTCCTGACATTCGAACATCAATTTGTAAATTAATGTCAGGATGCTTCATTTGAGCCTCAATTTCCTTTAAATGATCTAAAACATAACCACCTACTTCATCATTCATTTGATAAGTATTTAATGGATAATCTTTGTTTTGGCGATTCGTGGAAATTTTGAAAGTTTCACCATTTTTAAATTGGTTTGAAATCATTTCTAAAGCGGTTTCTTGAATTTTTTCAATTGGGGTATTTTTTTCTAATTTAACGACTGGCGAAAAGGTTTCAATTCCAAAGACCTTTTGCAAAGCGTCCATGACTGGTCCTGCATCCTGGTCATGCAAGCTAACGTGCATTCGGTCACGTTGGGCATCTACCGTGACTCCGTCAAACTGCTTTAAGACCTGTCTAACATTATGACCTAATTGACCAATGAAAACCTTTCGATTTTTCCCCTTGGTTGATAATTCACCATAACGGACCATAATTTCGCTGTATTTCACGTTCTCACTCCTTTATTATTTAATAATTATTATTAATTAGCTTAACTTTTTGAATTCTTCGTACAACTGATCAAACACTTGGTTAAATTGATTAGCTTCCTCTAAAGTATTTTTGTCGCCTAAAGAGATTCGAACTGCACTTCGTGAAATACTAGGATCGATGCCCATAGCATCTAACGTGCTAGCCGTCTCCTCCTTCTTAGATGAACATGCACTGGTGGTTGAAATGTAGATTCCATGTTCTTCAAACGCATGCACAATTGTCTCACCTTTAACACCCTCGACTGCAAAACATAAAATATGAGGAGCAAAATGATCGGATAAACCAGAAAAAGTATGCACCTTATCAAATTTTGTAATATGATCATAAATTTGTTTTCGAATCTTTTGCTCGCTAGCGACACTTTCAGTCTCATGATCTGAAATGATTCTCAAAGCTTTAGCCATTCCAGCAATGGCTGGCAAATTTTCGGTTCCACTTCTTTGACCGCGTTCTTGACCGCCACCATCCATTAATGGGGCAATCTTTCGGCCATTTCTACCATAAATTAGTCCAATTCCTCTTGGAGCATGAAATTTGTGTCCTGAAAAAGTGACAAAATCAACCCGATCATTAAAAACGAGATCATGGAGACCCTTTCCCACGGCTTGAACAGCGTCAACATGAAAGTGAATCTTAGGGTACTTTCTTAAAACATCACTAATCTCATCAAGTGGTTCAACTGCTCCCATTTCGTTATTCACTGCCATAATGGAGACTAGAATAGTATCCGGTCTAATCGCATTTTCTAAATCTTGAGCTGATACTCGTCCTTCTTTATCAACGGGAAGGTAGGTAACATCGAACCCCAGATCCTCTAACGCGTGCATCGAATTCTTAACAGCTGCATGTTCAACCGAACTAGTAATGATGTGTTTTCCAAATTGATGTTTTTCCTTAGCAGTTCCTTTGATAACCCAATTATCACCTTCGGTTCCACCACTGGTGAAATAAATTTCATTGGGTTCCACTCCTAAAAGTTTAGCAATTTGGTCCCGTGACTGACTCAATAGATTAAAGGATTGTTGACCAAAGTTATGAAGACTGGAAGGATTTCCCCATATTTTTTCACTTACCTGATTATAAGTGTCCAGAACTTTACTATCCACTTTAGTCGTCGCACTATTATCAAAGTAAATCATTATGGCATCTCCTCTTATTTTTAATTCGTTCAAATTACAACAAACTTCATTATACCAGCATTACATCATAATAAAAACAAGTTGAATTGAAATTATATAATTTCAATTCAACTTGTTTTTTATTATTTTTGGTTTTGTGAATCCTGTTTATTTTTATAATAGGCATTTTCAATTCTTTTATATGATCCCGGATTAGCCTTATCAATTGCCGTTGCAATTGTCTCTAGACTTTCAGGGTACTTATATTCATCATCAAAAAGATGTTTAGCTTTAGAAAGGGCACTACTAATCTCTGGATTTGAATTGCGGTAACGGTTAGCGTACTGCATGACCTGCTCTGCTAGAGACGAACTATCAATTAAATCATCAGTTTTTTCTTCGAGGGTATCCCGATCTGATTTAATGACACTAAGCTGTTTTTGCACATCATCCATACTGATCTTAACTTTATCCATGGTCCGGTTCAAATCTTTAATTTCATCAGCAACAATTCCAAAATAATCAACATAGTCCTGGGAAATTCCCGGTAAATTCAATTCATCAATCTTACGCTGAATACCATGAAGTTCTAAGTCCAGATCATCTAGGACTTGATGAGCCTTTTGCTCTTCATCCTTAAAGTCGGCCACTGAATCATTAATTAAGCGTTGTTTCTTTTCAATTTCATTGAGTTGACTATCACTACTGGTGATGTGCCCCAGAATATGAGTATAAATGGCTTCCTTATTATTGATGGCATCGCGATCTTTTTTATACGTGTCCTCAATTTCATCAATTTGTTTGCCAAGAGCATTCGCATTGTCAATCTCACCATGTTCTAACGAATAGTTATGACTTAGTCGATCTAACTCTGAAATTAAAATCTGATTCTGTTTTTTGGCATGCTGAATGTATTCACCGGTAATTTTGAAGTTCTTATCAACCTTTTTCTTAGCGACTAACTGCTTTTCCATTAAGTCATAAAGCCGATCAATTTTAGTTTCAATCTCATTATCCGAATCTTCCGCTAATTTTAGATCCAAATGGGCAATGTTTTTCAGATTATCCGAAACCGCACTTCTTAATTCTTCGAGTGAAACATCAAATTCATCATCTGCAAATTCATAGCCACTTGCATTCATCTTGGCATGGGTTGAACTAATTTCTTCAATCTGATTTTTGAATTCAACGTTATTAGTAGCAAAGATATGAGGGATCTTTTTAACGTCTAACTCAAGTTGGTCAGTTGATTTATTTAAATCCCCCAATATCTTATCGGCCTTTTCATGATCCCCATTTTTAGAAAGACTAGAAAAATCATCAAACGTCCCTTCGATGGTCGATAATTGATTTTCTAAGGCATCAATAGCTGGACCAAAGGAAGCATTTTTAGTCAATAACTTTTTCCTTAAATCTTTATAACGTGCCTCCAGATCAGTAATGGCCTTTTTATGTTCAGAATTTAACTGATTCATTTTGGCTAAAAATTGACGAATGACCTTCACATCATCTTCAGCCGTATTGACGGATTGTTCAGCTTCAGAACATTCATCACGAGTTTTAACAAAATTAACTCCTTTTGAATCACTTTTCACAGCTTCAACATTCTGCTTGATGGTTGGAATTAAATTGTTAGTAACATTATTAAAATCAGCCTGAGCACTATTAACACTACTCAGTGAATCTCCCGTTAGACCAATATCCTTTACCTTGTTAATTTCATTCTGCAGATTCAGATCATTCAACCGCTTAACGCGGCCCTCGATTCCTTCTGCAATCTTTAATAAATGATGTTGATACATGACAACTGCAAAATAAATCACAGCTACTACAACTAAAATTCCAATAATGACGTTAACCATTAAATATCCGTCCTTCAACAAATTAATTATGTATAAATTCTTTTCCTTGTTATTAAAATAATTATATCATAAATGGGCAAAACGTATGGTAGCATTCCCAATTTTTACCATCACAAATTCTAATGTTACATTGACTTTTATGCTTTAGTTTCATATAATTAGGCTTGTGTAAAATAATGCAGCAGTACGCGGTAAGCTCGTCAACATGTTCTTGCTACTTATAGTTTAATTAGTAACCCATTGGCTGCTGAGGCGAAAATTCAGAGGAATATGCACGAATACTAAGCGCACATCGTTATTTTACTCCAAATATTTTATTGGAGGATTCATTTATGTCAAGATATACAGGTCCAAGTTGGAGAATTTCTCGTCGTCTTGGAGTTTCTTTATCAGGTACTGGTAAGGAATTACAACGTCGCCCATATGCTCCCGGTGTTCACGGCCAAGGTCGTCGCCAAAAACTCTCAGAATATGGTGTTCAATTACGTGAAAAGCAAAAGTTACGTTACATGTATGGTTTAACTGAACGTCAATTTTACTCATTGTTTAACCGCTCTGATAAGATTCGTGAAGGTAAGCATGGTGACAACTTTGAAATTATGCTTGAAAGCCGTTTAGATAACATGGTTTACCGTTTAGGTTTAGCTACTACTAGAAGACAAGCTAGACAATTAGTAAACCATGGTCACATCACTGTTGATGGCAAACGTGTTGACATCCCTTCTTACGAAGTCAAGCCCGGCCAAGTAATTGGCGTTCGTGAAAAGGATAAAGATATGGGAATCATCAAAGAAGCTGTTGAATCAGTTGTTAGCCGTCCTGCTTACGTATCATTTGATGCTGATAAGCTTGAAGGTTCATTAACTAGATACCCACAACCAGATGAATTAAATGCAGATATCGATACTTCATTAGTTGTTGAATACTACAACCGTTAAAATATTGTGTCTGTTCACAAAAAGGCGATCTCAATTGAGACCGCCTTTTTGTATCTCCATTTTCTTTAATGTTAAAATATAATAAATACCCAATAAGGAGCAAATATTATGGCAGATGACAAAGGATCAGTTCAAAATCGTCTCGATCAAGCAATGAGTGGGAATTCCCCTCAGATTAATCCTGATGAACAAAGAAAATACCTAGGAACCTTTCGTGAAAGAGTCGATTTTGCAATTACGGTTGCTGATGATAAAAACCAAAATGCGATTGATCAATTAAGTGACAAAATGAAACAACATCCTAATTACCAACTTTTCATTAATGGTAATATTCCTGAGGAACAGCAGCAGCCCTACATGAAGTTAGCGAGCCAAAATAACGCTAAATTCACTTTGAAAAATAACAGTGCTTACGGAACTAAACCTGACGAATATGCGGTCGTTCTCGTTGCACCGGAAGCAATCCATCAAGATCAAATTGACTTTGACCCTGACAAGACTAGTAGTAAGAAGCAAGACGATCAACCTAAAAAATCTGAATCTTGGTTTTCACGTTTATTTCATAAGTAGAAAGAAGATATATGATGCAAAAGCCCCTCGCCTATCGGATGAGACCTACTAAAATTGAAGATATTGTTGGTCAACAAGACTTAGTTGGACCGGGCAAAATTATTGATCGAATGGTAAAGGCAAAAATACTATCATCGATGATTCTATATGGACCCCCTGGTACGGGAAAGACTAGCATTGCAAGTGCAATCGCTGGATCGACTAAATATGCATTTCGAATGTTAAACGCAGCTACTGATACTAAGAAGGATCTTCAGGCTGTCGCTGAGGAAGCAAAAATGAGCGGTACGGTGGTTCTTCTTTTAGATGAAATTCACCGATTGGATAAGACCAAACAAGATTTTTTGCTACCCTTACTTGAAAGCGGACAAATTATCCTCATTGGTGCTACAACTGAAAATCCATACATTAATATTAGTCCAGCCATTCGTTCCCGAACTGAAATTTTTCAGGTTCATCCATTAAGTAGTGATGATATTAAAAAAGCCGTTGAACGAGCATTAACTGATAAAGAGAATGGACTAGGTAAGTTAAACGTTAAAATTGATCATAATGCAATGCGCTTCTTAGTTCACAGTACGAATGGTGATTTAAGAAGCGCATTAAACGCATTAGAATTATCAGTTAAATCAACTGAACCCGATAAGGATGGTATTATTCATCTTACCCTTTCTGACATTGAAGCTTGTCTACAAAAGAAGGCCCTCAGTCAGGATAAGAATGGTGATGCTCACTATAATGTGGTATCAGCCCTTCAAAAGTCGATTCGTGGCTCAGATGTCAATGCCGCCCTTCATTATGCCTCACGTTTAATTGAATCAGGTGATTTAAATTCATTAACCCGTAGACTAATGGTAATTGCTTACGAGGATATTGGTTTGGCTAATCCTGCAGCTGCTGCTAGAACTGTTAATGCGGTGCAAGCTGCTGATAAGCTGGGTCTTCCTGAGGGACGGATTCCCTTGGCTGATGCGATTATTGATTTGTGCCTATCACCAAAATCTAATTCTGGCATTAAAGCTATCGATAATGCTCTATCAGATGTAAAATCAGGAAATTATGGCGATATTCCCAATCACCTTAAGGACACCCACTTTAAGGGTGCTAAGAGGCTGGGACATGTTGGCTATAAATATCCACATAATTACCCAAACGATTGGGTGCAACAACAATATCTTCCGGATAAAATTAAGGATGCGAAATACTACCAACCAAAATTAAACGGAAAATACGAAAAAGCGTTAGCTGATCAATATCAAAAAATTAATGAAGCTGAAAAGCATCACGGAAAGGAATAGTTTTTAATGCTCATCAAAGTCTTAATGTTATTTTTCTCCGTAATTTTAATTATTAACGGAATCTACTTTTTAACTCATGCTCATAAAAGTTTCCTTCTCTTTCATCCTGAAAAATTTCCTTCATTAAGGATCATTTTAATTATTAGTGGAATCATACTGCTCGTAGTAGCAATTTTCGGGATTATTTCATTGTTCTTTGACAACACCGTTTTCACGTTGTTAGTCTTATGTGCCGGCTGTTTATGTGCTGTTATTCCAGAAGTTTTTATCATTCAGTACATGGATAAATAACCTTTATATCTGACTTTTCAAGTAAAAAATACTAGAATTAAGTTAAATAAAACATTGAGGTGGTTTTTATGCTACAAGAATACAATAATATCTTAGTTCCCGTTGATGGTTCATACGAATCCGAATTAGCTTTTAAAAAAGCCGTTGCTGTCGCTAAACGAAATGATGCTCATTTGCACATTGTTCACGTTGTGGATACTCGAGCTTTTCAAAACATTTCTAGTTTTGATACTTCCGTGGTTGAAGAAGTAACGCAAAACGCTAAGAAAACCCTAGAACAATATGCTCGTGAAGCCAAGGATGATGGTGTTGACAAAGTTGATTACTCAATCGAATATGGGGCACCTAAAACAATTATTTCTAAAGAGTTACCAACCAAATTAAACATTGATTTGATCATGATTGGAGCTACTGGATTAAATGCTGTTGAACGCTTACTAATTGGTTCTGTGACCGAATATGTAACGCGAATGGCTATTTGTGACGTTTTAGTTGTTAGAACTAACTTAAATAACCAAAAAGTTGATCCTAAAAAGGGAAAACAAAAAGTTACTAAATAAAACAAAAAAGCATTCGTTGAATTTAACGAATGCTTTTTTGTTTGGCAATTTTTAATAATTTATCAATTCTCCCACTATCACGAACCCCATTCAACAAGTTAATCTTGTTCTGGATCGCTTTAGCTTTTGAACATAATTTTTCCTGTTTATAACTCAAGTACTTCAAACTATAAAATGATTTCAAACAATAAAAAGAATATTTACGCTTTAAATAAGCAATCATCCGATTCGATTCATTGATAACCAGTTGGTAATTGTTAGAAATAAACGCAAAGGTAACAATCGCTAATCCTAACTTAATGATAATGTAGCGTTCGTTTAAATTCGTCTGCTTTTGATGAAGCAGATAATGCATTCTCATTAATGCATCATCTAAGTACTTATGGGCTAATTTTTGACATCCCAATCTACGATATGAGATGGACATCCCTAAGTAACTCCATGCTGTACAAACAACATTCGCCTTAACTGCATAGGTATCAATCATCGTATGAAAACATAAAGTGACTTCGTCTAAAGAAACACCGCAAAATAATTCAGCAAATCCACGTTCACAATAATAACGTCCCTTAATTTCTTTTGAATCAATATTTTCAACTTTGATCGTTTTGATGATGGTGTTGGCCTTTTCAAAATGATAGTGGAGTAATTTACACTCAATTTGCTTCAATAATTCTTTGGCGTAGCAGTAATTATTAGAAACACACATCTCATCCAGATTCATCCCTAATCGTGATACAATCTTTGGGATAATACTCCATTGGTTAAAACAACCATCGTTTTCCAACGCACTAATCGTCGATTGAGTACAAAGACCTTTTGCTAATTCTGCCTGGGTCATATGAAGGTCCAACCGTCGTTTTCTAATCCTTATTCCGATCTTTTTTAATAACGCTTTTGAGGGCATGATGACTTCCAAGCCCGTCATCTCCCTCTGTATTTCAAAATCTCATCGTGCCTAAAGCACTCAACATCATGATCATTAACGATTCCTGATGCTTGTAAAAAAGAATAGAGCGTCATGGGACCAACTCTTTTAAAATGGTATTTTTGAAACATACGCTTAAACTTTTCCATCATTGGTTTCATTTCATCCAAATTAACTTGATCATTACTAACTAAATGATCAATTGGCGTGTAATTAACTAATTGCCATAGTTGGTCAAAAAAATGGATATTTTGCGCTTCTAATTCAGCCATAATTTGGGCATTCGTTAAAATTGCCTCGATTTTAGATCGATTTCGAATTCCTCGGACATCATTCAAGGCTCCCCTTCTAACCTCCTCGAAATGATAAGCAAGGTAACCGAAGTCAAATTGATGATAAATATCATCCAATCCATCTAATTTTTTTAAAATTAGATTCCATTGAAGGCCAGCTTGCATAATTTCAAGTGACAAATCTCGAAACAACGATTGTTCATCATAATCAGGAACGCCCCATTTGGTATCATGATAATCCATTAGCTGTAGACTTTTGGTAGCCCAATCACATCTTTTCATCATTATCACCTCCTACCAAGTAAATACGCAACAATTCTTAAAAACAAAAAAGATTATGACTAAATTAAGTCATAATCTTTTTTGTTTATTTATCTTCATAAACTTTTTTCTGGTCACCCTTTTGAAGTGGCTTAAAATCATGAAGAATTTTAGATTGACGATTAAACTCCGCATATGCTAATTCAATTAATTGATCAATCAAATCAGTGTAACTAATTCCAGAAGCTTCCCAAAGTTGAGGATATAAAGAGATGTTTGTAAATCCAGGCAAAGTATTAACTTCGCTTAAATATGGTTTGAAGTCTTTAGATACCAGAAAATCAATTCGAGCCATTCCCTTTAATCCAAGTGCTTTGTACGCTCCAAGTGCCATTTTAGTGATTTGATCATCAACTCCATCAGGTAATTGAACTGGGATGGTAAATTGAACCTGACTAGCATCTACAAACTTATTGTCATAAGTATAGAATTTATCATCAGCGGGAACCTTAATTGCACCAAGTTTAGAAGCCTTAGGGTCCTCATTTCCTAAAATAGAAATTTCAACCTCTTCTGGACCTTCAATTGCTTCTTCGATCAAAATTTTATTGTCATAACGAAAAGCATCGTTTAATCCACTTGCTAGTTCTGCTTGATTATGAACCTGATGAATTCCAATTGAAGATCCTTGATTAGCGGGTTTGATAAACATTAAAGAACCCAGCTTTGTTGCCAACTTATCATAATTCCAATCTTTTCGATTATCTGGAGTTAACAATACGTATTTAGTGTTGTTAATCCCAGCTTCATCTAAGATTTTCTTAGTAATGTCTTTATCATATGCCATTGCTGAAGCTAAGATTCCACTACCCACGTATGGCTTGTTCATTAACCGTAACAACCCTTGAATCGTTCCGTCTTCACCAAGATTTCCGTGAATAATTGGAAAGAAAACATCAATATCACTAGTACTATCAAAATTAATGATAGGTGCTAAGGGATTATTCATGTCTAACTTGGGAATCTCGTCTTTTACTACATCAGCTTCATTCTCACCGTCAAATACACGGTGAGAAGCTTCATTGCTCAAGACAATTCCATTTTTGGTAATTAAGAATAAGCTGACTTCGTACTTATCCTTGTCCATCGCATCATAAATATTATGCGCGGATCTTTTTGAGACGTCGTGCTCTGATGAATTTCCACCGAATAATAGCGCAACGTGCTTTTTATTTTTAGTCATTTTCGCACCTCTGTCGTTCATAATAGAACCTTAAGTATAACACAAAAAATTCATTGTAGATGAAACCAAATAAAAAAGCATGAATAAACATGCTTTATGAGAAATTCTTTTCTGTACTGAACATTGAACTCTTATTATGGTATTGCATTGACATTATCAACCCAATCCCTATCATATTACCAATTAAGGCTGATCCTCCTTGACTCACAAATGGAAGTGGAATCCCAGTCATCGGAAGCAATCCAATACTCATTCCAATGTTTTCAAAAACATGGAATAAGATCATCATGATCACTCCACTAGAAATGTAGGCATAGAAAACATTCTTAGTTTCAAAGGTAACTTTAATCATTTCATAAATTAATAAGAAATAAAGTAAAATCAATAAAACGCCACCAATGAACCCAAAGTTTTCTCCCATTACGGAAAAAATCATATCAGATTCACGAACTGGCACATACACTTTAGAAACGTTAAATCCAGTTCCAGATAATCCTCCCGAACCGACAGCTTTCATACTTTGCCACAATTGAAACCCTTGGTTACTCGTATCTGACTCAGGATGCAACCAGGTATCAATTCGAGCAAATTGATAAGCTTTGAAACCAAAGTTTCCTAGTAATGCTCGTCCCTCTTTGGTAATAGCCAGGGTAAGAGCAATCACACCTAAACCACCAGTTACTCCAAAGATGGGACCGAGGATTTTCCAAGTAACTCCAGAGACAATCATCATGCCAGCTAAAATAGCAATAAACACGATGGTCGTACCAAAATCATTTTGTAACTTCAACAGAATTACGATGGGAATTGTCCATAAAATCATTTTACCAAGTAGTGCCCAATCCGTTCGTGGCTCATGAATGGGATGCTCATTATTATGGGCAGCAATCACCTTTGCTAGCATCAAGATGTACGCTGGTTTCATAATTTCTGATGGTTGAAATGTTAGTGGACCCAGTTGAAACCAACTCTTAGCGCCGGTCTGTGCTTCATAAGATCGACTGTATAAGAATAGGACAGCAACCAGAAGAAAGATTCCAAACCAATACGCGTATGGCGCAAGTTTCCATAACTGTTCAGAATCAAACTGCATCACAACGACAATCGCAATTGCTCCAATTGCGTACCATACTAGTTGAGATACCACAGCTTTTACGACACTAGTCTGACTAGTGTCATGACTTGCTGCTACAAAAATTGATTCTAAACCTACCAAAGCAAGCATCAGTACACAAAAGATAATTCCCCAATCGATTCGATTATCGTCTATATCTTCCGACTTATTAAACACGATTAGAACTCCCTTTTTATAAGATCATACTTATCTTTGATGTAAATTATACTCTCTTATTACTTCAGCGACAGCATCTTCCTCACTATTTTCATGGAAAGTTTTATCACCGATTACGCAAACAGATTTCCCATTTTTTTCTTCAATTGTACCAACGGTATGGCCACCAATTTGAACTAACTTTAACGCTTTTTCTTCTGGATCCTCGACGATATTAACTCCAATTTGTTTTTCTTTTCTCGACACTTCTAAAACCTCCTAGAATAAAAAATAGTTGATAAAATCAACTATTTTAACTTCATTGAGCGACGATAATCTTCTTCAGCTTTCTTATTTCTACCCAGTGAAAACTTCCTTGGAACGGGATCATATCCACCTTTTACAAGTGGATTGCATCGTAAAATTCGGGCGGTACCCATCAAAGTCCCTTTAAAAGCTCCAAAGCGGTCGATTGCTTCAAGCGTGTAATGGGAACAAGTCGGTGAGTAACGACAACTAGGCGGAAATAACGGTGAAATAAAATGCTGATAAAATTTGATTAAAGATATAAATATTCGTTTCAACTTTTTTCTCTCAATTATTTTCTACTGAAGAACCCTCGATTCTTCTTAGTGTTACTCATGTGTTCTAGCATTTCACCAGCACCTTTAGCAACGTTATCTAATGGATCTTCAGAAATATAAACTGGAACCGTCAAAGCATTCGCAATTACAGTGTCAATGTCTTTAAGTAGTGCTCCGCCACCAGTTAACATAACACCACGATCAATAATATCAGCAGAGATTTCTGGAGGAATGGTTTCAAGAACTGCCTTTGCCCCAGATACAATTGAATTAATAGATCCATTAATGGCTTGAGCAACCTCTTGACTAGTAATGGTTACCGACTTTGGCATCCCACTGACTGAGTCACGACCTCTAACTTCCATTCCTTTGACATCTTGACTTGATACGTCAGCCGTTCCAATCTGCATCTTGATTCTTTCAGCAGTATGTTCTCCAATGATGAGATTATGTTCTTGTTTTAAGAAATTAACAATGTCACCATTCATAACGTCACCGGCAATTTTCAGTGACTTACTAGCCACAATATCTCCAAGTGAAAGAACCGCAATATCTGAGGTTCCTCCACCCATATCGATGACCATACTACCATGTGGTTGATAAATATCCATTCCTGCACCAACAGCAGCTACCTTTGGTTCTTCTTCGATGAAAACCTGTCCACCAGCTGCTCGTTCTGCTGCTTGAATAATTGCTTTTCGTTCAATGTTAGTGATGTTTGTAGGAGCACAGATCATTGTCTGTGGTTTAGAAACAACGCCCTTAACGCTTAATTTACTAATAAAATATGAAAGCATTTCCTGAGTGATGTCAAAATCAGAAATTACTCCATCTTTTAATGGTCGAATGGCTTTGATGTTTCCGGGAGTTCTTCCAACCATCTGGTAAGCTTCAGTGCCAACCGCTAATACCTTATTAGTCTTAGTATCAACGGCAACTACAGATGGTTCATTAAGAACAATACCCTTTCCTGTAACGTATATAAGAACGTTAGCAGTTCCTAAATCAATCCCAATATCTTGTGCCATAAAAATACTTCCTTCCGTAACATCGTTTAATTAAATTATAGCATATTCATAATAGCAAAAGAGAATTATCACATACGAAATTATCTAAGTTTTTCTAACGATCAAAGTTAGTCATTAGCAATTGCGTCGCTTTCTTTGATGGGAATTCGTTCAACTTCTGCACCAAGCTTTTGGAGCTTCTTGTGAAATTCATAGTACCCACGATCAAGATACTTGAGATTGGTAACTTCAGTATAACCATCAGCAACTAATCCTGCTAAAATCAGCGCAGCAGCAGCTCTAAGATCGGTTGCCGCAACTTTGGCACCTTCAAAATGAGTTGGTCCATACATAATGACTGATTGACCTTTAATATCAAAATTAGCACCCATTCGGCGGAGTTCTTCCATATGCATAAATCGGTTTTCAAACACCGTTTCTGTTAATTTACTAACTCCATTAGCCTCTAATTGAAGAACTGTCATTTGAGGTTGCATATCAGTAGGGAACCCTGGGTATGGAGCAGTTTTAACGTCAACCGGTTTTAATTCAGCGGGGCCGATTACTCGAACCCCATCACGTTCTTGCTCAACTTTTACCCCCATTTGTTTCATTTTAGAAATCAAAGGAAGATTGTGTTCAGTAATTCCATTCTCAATTAAAACATTGCCCTCGGTAAGCGCAGCCGCTACCATAAAGGTTCCAGCCTCAATCCGATCTTGAACCACTTCATGATCAGCACCATGAAGACTTTTAACTCCAACTACTGTGATTGTATTAGTACCAGCACCGGAAACCTTGGCACCCATTTTGTTTAATACCTTTTGTAAGTCGACAATTTCAGGTTCACGAGCAACATTTTGAATCTTAGTGGTTCCCCTAGCAAGGGTAGCTGCCATCATCACATTTTGTGTTGCTCCGACGCTTGGAAAATCAAAGTAAATATCAGTTCCAACTAAGCCCTTTGGGGCAGAAGCTTCAACGTAGCCATCATGTTGTTCAATATGATCGCCTAAAGCTTCAAAACCACGTAAATGTAAGTCAATTGGACGACTGCCAATTGCACATCCTCCTGGCAAAGCAACCTTAGCCTGTCCTAAACGAGCAAGAAGTGGTCCCATGACCACAATTGATGCTCTCATTTTTGAAACGTATTCATATGGAGCTTCTGGTGAAATTTCACCGGAAGCATCCACGGTAATTTTATTTTTATTTTCATCAAAATCAACTTTAATGCCTAAATGTTTTAAAACTTGATTCATAGTAAAAACATCGGACAGCATGGGACAATTAGTTAAAACGGTCTGACCATCTTTAGCAAGAATAGTAGCAGCTAGAATCGGTAAAACAGCATTTTTGGCACCCTCAATGTGAACTCGTCCATTAAGCTTATTTCCGCCATGCACAACAATTTTTTCCATGGTACTCTCTCCTATAAGTATTATTTAAATAGTACTGTTAAATTTTTTAAGTTATCAATGAATGACATAAAGAACGAACTGCATATAAAACCAATCACGATCGAAAGTAAGACAATTAAGACCTTACCTTGACGCTCCTGAATTGGTAAGAACCGTTCAAAGTGAATTCCTTGTATAGCCCAAAAAGCTACTGCAATAAAGAATAGCTGACTAATTATTGTGATTAATGATTCAACTCCAAATGGGTTCATTACGCGATACTCCTAATATTCATTCTTAGTATATACTATCATAAAAATACCTAATTGTCGTAAATCGGAGGTCCATGTAAAAAATTGTAACAAAAAAGAGGAACTAGAAAGTTCCTCTTTTTTAAAACTAATGCTGTGCAACATTAATTCGGTTAACAGCTCTTTGTAATGCAACTTGTGCACGTTTCAAAGCATCCGTATCGTTCTTAGATTGAGCATCTTTAATTTTCTGTTCTGCACGCTCACGGGCATGAGTAGCTCTCGATACATCAATGTCACCTTTACGCTCAGCACTATCAGCAACGATTGTCAAAGTATTATTGGAAAATTCAGCAAAGCCACCATTAACGGCAACCGTGTCCATGTCATTCCCATTAAACTTGAATCTCGTTTCGCCAATTCTTAAAGAAGCAATCACTGGAACATGGTTAGCTAGAATTCCAAGATCACCCATCATGGTCTCAATAACGGCCATTGTAACTTGATCATTGGAATAAACTTCGCCATCAGGAGTAACGATACTAACGGTTAATACTGATGATTTATTATCAGCCAATTAGATCACCCTCCTATTTGCTCTGACTTGCTTTTTGTTCTTTCAGTTTGTTGTAGTTAGCAACAACATCATCAATTCCACCACAGTTTCTGAAACAATCTTCTGGAATATTATCGTATTTACCTTCAAGGATTCCCTTGAAACCTGCGATAGTATCTTTAACTGGAACGTATTTACCAGGAAGACCAGTAAACTGTTCAGCAACCGTAAAGCTTTGTGATAGGAAGAATTGGATTCGACGAGCACGACCAACAATGGTCTTTTCTTCGTCAGACAATTCATCCATTCCTAGAATTGAAATGATATCTTGCAATTCACGATATCGTTGAAGAACGTGTTGAACCTGGCTGGCAACGTCAAAGTGTTCTTGTCCCACAATTTCTGGAGAAAGAGCAGATGAAGTTGAAGCCAACGGATCAACAGCAGGATAAATACCCTGTTGCGTCAATGAACGTTCAAGGTTGGTAGTAGCATCCAAATGGGCAAACGTTGTTGCAGGAGCTGGGTCGGTGTAGTCATCGGCTGGAACATAAACAGCTTGAATTGAAGTAATCGCACCTTTTTTAGTCGAGGTGATTCGTTCTTGCAATTGTCCCATTTCAGTAGCTAACGTAGGCTGATAACCTACGGCTGATGGAATACGACCTAACAAGGCTGAAACTTCAGTACCAGCTTGGGTAAATCTGAAGATATTATCGATAAATAGAAGGACATCGTCTCCTTCTGCATCTCTAAAGTATTCAGCGATTGTAAGACCAGTTAATGCAACACGCATACGAGCACCAGGTGGCTCATTCATCTGACCATACACCATGGCAGTCTGCTTTAAGACACCTGATCCTTTCATTTCGAAGTACATATCATTACCTTCACGGGTTCTTTCACCAACACCAGTGAAAACGGAAATACCGTTATGACCCTGAGCAATGTTATGAATTAATTCCTGAATTAAAACAGTCTTACCAACACCGGCACCACCGAATAATCCAACTTTACCTCCACGAATATATGGAGCTAATAAATCAATAACTTTAATTCCAGTTTCAAGAACTTCAGTAGATGGGTTTAACTCATCGTACTTAGGTGGCTGTCTGTGAATGGCCCATCTTGTCTGATCAGGGCCAAACTCAGGCCCACCATCAATCGGTTGACCTAAAACATTAAATACTCGACCTAGAGTATCATTACCTACTGGAACTTCAATTGGAGCACCAGTATTTTCAACATCCATTCCACGACGTAAACCATCAGTTCCGTCCATGGCAATGGTCCGTACTACTCCGTCACCTAATTCAAGAGCAACTTCGACAACTAACTGTTGGTTGTCACCCTTTTTAATGTTCAAAGCAGTATTGATTTCTGGTAAATCACCGTCTAGGGGAAATTTAACATCAACAACTGGTCCGATAACTTGTTGTACTTTACCAGTAGTATTCATTATGCTTTAATTCCTCCCATCTATTATTGGTTCAATGCTTCTTGACCACCAGTAATTTCTGTAATTTCGGTAGTGATTGCGGCCTGTCGTGCACGGTTATACTTAAGTTCCAATGATGAAATCAAATCATCGGCATTATCCGTAGCAGATTTCATTGCCGTCGAACTTGAAGCATGTTCAGCAGTCTTAGCATCCAAGATTGCCCCGTACATCAAACTTTCAGCATATTGTGGAATTACGACTCCCAACACTGCTTTAGCAGATGGTTCAATATCGTAATCTTCAATCAAGTTTTTCACTTTAACGTCAGATCCAGCTTGACCACTATCTTTTTCATCCATGGAAGATTGAATGGAATCTTTGTCCATTGGCAAGAGCTTTTCGGCTCTAAAATCAGAAGAAATTCGGTTAATGAAATGATTATAGCAAATGTACAAATCGGTATAAATCCCGTCGTTATACATTGAAGTGATTGTTTTAACGATTCCTTGGACTTCAGTGTAAGTAGGTACATCTGAAACCGTACGATTCTCGTACGCCACGTTTGCACCACGCTTCTTGTAGAAGTCAGCGCCACTACCACCAATTGCTAAAATCATATAATCATCAGTATTCGGAGTATGTTTTTCAATAAACTCGTTCGTACCTCTAATCACATTACTGTTATAACTTCCAACCATTCCACGATCGGATGAAATTACAATATACGCAGTCTTTTTCTTAGCATTTTTTGAATCTTGACTTGAAGGTTTATTATCCTCTAACAAATCGGACTGAGCCAGATGAGCGATTACAGACTTAACCTTAGATACATACTGATTATAGTTCACAGTATGTGCCTGAATTCTGTTCAACTTGACAGTTGAAACCATCTGCATCGCCTCGGTAATCTGACGCGTACTCTTGGTCGATGCGATTCTGTGCTTTACATCATTCATCGATTCAGCCATTAGTTGTTATCCTCCCTTCAAGTTAATTACTATTAACTACACTGTCACCCTTAGCCGAGGGCTTAAAGGTGCTTGCAAATTCTTGAATTGCACTGTTTAATTTCTTCTCATCTGGAAGATCACCAGTCTTCTTAATGGTCTCAAGTAAGTCAGAATAACTAGCATCAAAGAATTTGAAAATCTCATCCTGGAATCTTAAAACATCATCAACTGCGATCTTGTCTAAGTAACCATGAGTTAAGCAATACAAAATCAAAACTTGTTTTTCAACTGGTAGTGGAGAATGAAGTGGTTGTTTTAATACTTCCACCGTTCTAGCACCACGATCCAGTTTAGCCTTAGTAGCTTCATCAAGATCAGAACCAAATTGAGCAAATGATTCTAGTTCATGATATGAAGCAAGATCCAAACGTAATGTACCAGCAACTTTCTTCATTGCCTTGATTTGAGCATCTCCACCAACACGAGAAACTGAAGTACCAGCATCAACAGCTGGACGATCTCCAGAATAGAACATGTCAGAATTTAAGAAGATCTGACCATCGGTAATCGAAATTACGTTGGTTGGAATATAAGCTGAAACATCTCCTGCTTGAGTTTCAACGATTGGAAGAGCGGTCATTGAACCGCCACCCATCTTGTCACTCAATTTAGCAGCACGTTCAAGTAAACGTGAGTGAGTGTAGAAAATGTCACCAGGATATGCTTCACGGCCAGGTGGACGTCTCAAAATTAAGGAAAGTTCACGATAAGCATTAGCTTGTTTCGTTAAATCATCGAAAACAATCAGAACATCTTTTCCTTTATCCATGAAGTATTCACCCATTGTTGCACCAGCATATGGAGCAATGTAAAGCAATGGGGCAGGTTCAGATGGACCAGCTGACATGACAATCGTGTAATCCATCGCACCATACTTTTGGAGCGTGTTTACTTGTTGTCTAACAGTTGAATCTTTTTGTCCAATTGAAACGTAGATACAAATCATATCTTGATCTTTTTGATTCAAGATCGTATCAATCGCAATTGAAGTCTTACCAGTTTTTCTATCACCAATGATCAGCTCACGCTGACCTCTACCAATTGGAACCAAAGCATCAATTGATTTGATACCAGTTTGTAGTGGTTGTTTAACACTTTGACGTTGCATGATTCCGGGTGCTTTTTTCTCAATTGGAGCAGTTTGATCAGTCTTGATCTCACCTTTACCATCAATTGGTTGACCTAATGAGTTAACAACTCGTCCAACCATGTTGTCTCCAACAGGAACTTCCATGATTCTTCCGGTTCTTTTAACACTGTCACCTTCACGAATACCTGTAAAGTCACCTAAAACAACGATACCAACTTCGTTGCTTTCGAGGTTTTGCACCATTCCATAAACACCGTTTTGGAACTCCAGTAATTCACCGGATAAAGCATTATCTAGACCATATGCACGAGCGACACCATCACCAACATAGGTAACAACACCGGTTTCGTCGACGTTAAGTTCGTCTTTGTAGCCATCTAATTGTTTTTTAATTAGGGCACTAATTTCTTCAGCCTTAATGCTCATAAAAGTTTCACCTCTTCAATATAGATATCTTATCGACTAAGAGAGCAGTTTTCGCACTTCTTTAATCTTTGCTCGAACGCTTCCGTCGTAAACAACGTTATCAGACGACAAGATTGCGCCGCCAATGATACTACTGTCTACTTTCGCAGACAAATCAACCGTCTTAGCACCAACTCGTTGAGCAAATGTTTGGGTTAATTTATCTTTCTCTTCGTCATTCATTGGAACTGCTGTAACTACGCTAGCACGCACGATTCCTTGTTTCTTATCATATAATTTGCCAAATTCATCAATAATCGCGACCATATCATTAATACGTCCATAGTCATAAACCATTTTTACGAAATTCTTGACGTACTCAGAAGTTGAGCCATCAATCAAAGAATTAATGATCGAATCTTTTTGCTTAAGATCAAGAACTGGACCAGCCAATGCCATTGATAAACTAGGATCATTTTGAAAAACAGCTTTAATAGCCATTAATTCAGCGTTTCCAGTTTCCAATTCATTGTGTTCTTCCAGGACTTGAAACAACGCATTAGAATATCTTTTGGCAAGCGTAACCTTATCTAGACTCATTTGGATTACCTAGCCCTTCAATATAAGAATCGATTAATGCTTTTTGATCATCAGCATTTAAGTTCTTCTTAATGATTTTGGAAGCAATCTCAATAGATAAATCTGCCACATCATCTTTAGTACTTGCTAAAGCGTCTTCACGTTCTTGTTCGATATCTTTATGAGCCTTATCTTTTAAACCTTTAGCATCATTTTGAGCATCGGAAATAATTGTGTCTCGACGTTTTTGACCAGCTTGTTCAGCATCACTAACGATTTTAGTTGCTTCGTCATGCGAGTTTTGTAATGCATCGGCACGTTCTTTTGCTAACTTAGCAGCGTCGTTACGTGATTTTTCAGCAGAATCAATATCGTTGGCAATCTTAGTTGAACGATCTTGCATCATTTTGGTAATTGGCTTCCAAGCGAAAATCTTAACAATCCACATTAGAAGTAAGAACAAAATGGCATAAAACAGCATATCACCAACGTTGAATCCAGCCGCAATAACTAAATGTGTATACATCTATTGACACCTCCTTTTTCTAAACTAAGAAAATGTTTTCTTTATTTGTTCATAACCAAGAAGGCAACAACAAAGGCCAAGATGGGCATAACTTCGACTAAGGCAACACCAATGAACATGTTAGTTCTAAGTGTACCTGATAATTCTGGTTGACGTGCCATACCTTCAAGCATCTTGGAAATAATTAAACCGTCACCAATTCCGGCACCAATAGCGGCACCACACATTGCGATTCCAGCAGCAATAGCTCCCATAATATAATCCTCCTATTTTCTTATTCCTCAATTGATAATTTTTGAGAAACATATACAGATGATAATGTTACAAATACATAGGCTTGAATACAGCCAATAAACACTGAGAATCCTTGCCATGCCAATTCAAGCGGGGCAGCGACCGGAACCAGCCACAATCCATTTGAAAATGCTAAATTAGCAATTATTCCGGCCAACAATTCTCCAGCAAAAATATTCCCATAAACACGAATTCCAAGCGTTAAGAAGTTCGTAAGCTCCTCAAGCAGGTTGATTGGTAGGAACAAGAAGACAGGTTGTAAGAATCCCTTAAAGTGTCCCTTGTAACCCAACTTTTCAACACCACTATACATAGCAAATGTCAGAGACATTAATGAGAACGTTAAGGCAACGATTGGATCAGCCGTTGGACTCTTAACATAAACAATGTTACCTACCTGAATATGTATAAACAGTCCAAGCAGGTTAGCTATTAAGATGAAATAGAATAGCGTAAAAGCCCATAGTCCATATTTCTTAGGTGCATCATTTCCGATCGTTGACTTTATAATTCCATTTGTAAAATCAATCATGTACTCCAATAAATTTTGTTTACCCTTTGGCTTCAACTGCAGGTTTCTCGAGCAGACAAATATAAACGCAAACAAAATGACAGCCACAATCACACCAGAAATCATATTGCTGACGTTGAAAGTAAGACCTAAAAATTGAAAAGTACGAGTTGGCTCCACAGATATCACCTCTTTTCGCAACTATTATCACTCGCAATAAAAAACGTGCCATAAAAAAGTAGTTGAATAATTGCGATTCATTATTTAAATAAGTCACATGCTCACTTATTCAAATCTGATGAAATAATACCACCATTCTGAGCAAATTTCAAAGCTATAAAGCACCAAAAATTCTAATTTTATAGTCTCTATAACAATTGTTACACAATCGAAGTTTTTAAAACTCAAATACCACCTTTAAGTAAAGCAATCCAACAAAAAAAGTGGGAGTTAACTCGCTCTCACTTAAAATTAATATTTATTTAGTACCAAACAAACGATCTCCGGCATCACCTAAACCAGGAACAATGTATCCATGATCAAGATGATCATCAAGTGCCGCCGCATAGATATCAACATCCGGCTCAGCTTTTTGAACCGCTTTAACACCCTCTGGAGCCGCAACCAAACAAACAAATTTGATGTTCTTAGGGTTAGCGCCATGTTTCTTTAATGCATCAAGGGCCATGATTGCTGAACCACCCGTGGCAAGCATCGGATCAACCACAAAGACTTGTCGTTCGCCAATATCACTTGGTAACTTTAGAAAGTATTCATGTGGCTGAAAGGTCTTTTCATCACGATACATCCCGATATGGCCAACTTTTGCCGTTGGAATCAAATCAAGAACTCCATCAACCATTCCAATTCCAGCTCTAAGAATTGGAACTACGGCAACTTTTTTGCCAGCTAATTTCTTAGCGTGCGCAGTTCCCTCAGGTGTCTCAACTTCAACGTCTTTAAGCGGCATATCACGAGCAACTTCAAAAACCATCAAACTAGCAATCTCATTGACGACTTCTCTAAACTCACGTGTCCCGCAATTCTTATCTCTAATAATGCTTAATTTATGTTGGATCAACGGATGATCCATTACGTGAAACTCGCCCATAACGCACTCTCCTCTTTGTATTATATTTATCAATATTATAACACAAGGAACAAACAAAAATTTCTAGAATCCTATCGGGTAATGGGATTCTCTTTACACAACCTTGCTACTTCACCCTTAATCTGTGCTAACACGCTCGGGTCGTCATAATTATCAATTGCTTTAATAATTAAATCTGCAACTTTTCTAGAATCGTCCTCATCAAATCCCCTTGAGGTAATAGCAGGAGTTCCAATTCGCAAACCACTCGTTAAAGTTGGTTTTAACTTTTCATTTGGAATTGCTTCCTTGTTAGTAGTGATCATTAACGAATCCAACATGTCTTGAACCTGCTTTCCATTCAAACCAGTATCGGTTAGATCCACGGTCATCAAATGATTATCAGTTCCACCTGAAACTACTCTTAGATGATCTGATTGGTTAAATTCATCAGCCATCGCGTTTGCGTTTTTAAGGATTTGTTTGGAATAGTCAAGAAAGTCAGGTTGTAAATCTTCATGAAAAGCGACTGCTTTCGCAGCAATTACCTGTTCCAGTGGTCCACCCTGAGTGCCAGGGAAAACCGCCGACTTAATTTTCTTAGCATACTTTTCCTGACTTAAAATCATTCCTCCACGAGGACCCCTTAAAGTCTTATGAGTAGTAGTAGTAACTACATCGGCAATTCCAACTGGACTGGGATGCAATCCAGCTGCCACTAAACCAGCAATATGAGCCATATCTACCATTAAGTATGCTCCAACACTATCGGCAATTTTACGAAACTGCTTCCAATCAATGATTCGACTATAAGCCGAGGCCCCCGCAACAATAATTTGGGGTTGGACTTCTTCAGCAATCTTCTGAATATTGTCATAGTCCAATTGTTCAGTTTGTGGATCAACTCCGTAAGTAAATGATTGGTAAATCTTACCGGAAAAGTTAACTTTAGCACCGTGAGACAAGTGTCCCCCAGCATTTAAATCCATTCCAAGAATTTTTTCACCTGGTTTTAGAAAAGCAGCATAAGCAGCCTGGTTAGCCTGAGACCCGGAATGAGGTTGAACGTTTACGTATTCCGCACCAAATAGTTCTTTGGCTCTATTAATGGCTAAAGTCTCAACCTTATCAACATACTCACATCCACCATAGTATCGATGACCAGGATATCCTTCTGCGTACTTATTGGTTAAAACTGAACCTTGCGCAGCCCGAACACCCTTCGAAGCAATATTTTCGGAAGCAATAAGCTCGATTGTATCATCCTGACGTTTTTTTTCGTCATGAATGGCATCCCAGAGCTCAGGATCCATTTTTTCGTAGTCTTTATTTGTCATATTATCAACCCCAATTTATTAGTTGAGTCAATTATACTTATTCAAAGTGTTTTTGTCCCGCTGATTTATTTAATCGATTCATATAAGCTTCTCCCAATTCAGCTGCAGGAAATCCCTGCGTCAAAATATTGTCGACACCATCTTCTAGGTCAAAATGGCGTAAGCCGGCAAAAAGTAAGTGACTAGCGGTTGAAACATCTTTTCCTAAACTGTACAATTCGGCATTTTGGGGCCAATTAATTGAATCAATCACATCATCCGTGGCCATTACACCCACAGTTTCATCCTGATCTTTAATCCAATCAGCAGCACGATTCCAGTCATCTTTATGATCAACAACCTGAACCTGTGCATCCGGAGCATAATGACGATACTTCATTCCGGGAGCCTTTGGAACTTGGTCGGCACTCACATGGTGCACAGCATCATCCACCGGTCCAATCACCCGCTCAATTTGATCCACAGTAACAGCACCAGGTCGAAGAATGGCAGGTTTATCAGTCGACATGTCAATAACCGTTGACTCAACGCCAAAATCGGTGGCCCCATCATCTAAGATCCCAGCAATCTTACCATTTAAATCATGATAAACATGCTTAGCAAGGGTCGGACTTGGCTTGCCCGAGGTATTAGCAGATGGCCCTACAAGTGGAACTCCAGCAGCTTGAATTAAATTCAAAGTAGATTGTTTATTTGGGTTTCGAAAGGCAGCAGTATCAAGCCCTCCAGTAACCTCTTTTGCAAGAGCACCTGGCTTTAATTTCAAAATAATGGTCAATGGACCTGGCCAAAACGTCTTCATCAACTTTTTGACGTTTTCATCTAGTGGTTGAGCATACTTCTCAACCGTCTCAACGTCGGCAACGTGCACAATTAATGGATTGTCACTTGGACGTCCCTTAGCTTTATAAACCTTCTTCACAGCCGAGACATTAGTAGCATCTGCTCCTAATCCATAAACCGTTTCGGTTGGAAATGAGACCAAATTACCCTTTTTAAGCTCAGCTGCTGCCGCTTGAATTTGATCCGGTGTAAATATCTTAGTATCCATCTTATTCATTCTCCTTATTCATTTTAATCATACGATCACGCATCGCCATGTCTTTTCTTAGACGAACTGATCGGTCAGGATTATCAGCCTCTAGCAAACGTTTGACTGAATTTCCCTGTTTAAAGCCAATCTCTAAATAAAGTGAACCATTCTTCTTTAAGTAAGCATGAATGTTCTTTGCAATCTTTTGGTAAACCGCAAGACCATGATCTTGTGCAAAGAGTGCCTGACGTGGTTCATACTCTAAGACACTTTCATCCATATACTTAATTTCATCTTTAGCGACATATGGCGGATTAGAAACAATTAAATCAAATCTTTGTCCGTTAAAAGAATCGAATAGATCGCTTTCAACCATTTTCACCTCAGCATGATTGGCTATTGCGTTTGCTTGAGCTACTTTTAACGCGGCTTCAGAAACATCCGAACCCGTTACGTTCCACTTAGGACGTTGCTTTTTTAAAGAAATTGCGATGGCACCACTTCCAGTTCCCAAGTCTAAAACACTTATCGGCTGGTCATCGTGCTCATTTAAGACCCATTCCACCAACTCCTCGGTCTCAGGTCTTGGAATTAAGACATTTGGATTAACCTGAAAGTGATATCCGTAAAATTCTGTCGTTCCAATGACATACTGAAGTGGTTCATAATTAAGGATCCGATTTACCATTTGAATAAACTGACTTTGCTGATCATCAGTTAAATTCAACCGATAATTCATCAGTAAGTTGGTTAGATTCCACCCCATTAATGACCTCATCAACCAACGTCCCTGGTCGGGATCCAAATTTTTCTCCTTAAGACGCAAAGAAGCCCAATTAAGGGCTTCAAAAACGGTGGCATTCTTTTTAAGCTTCTGAATCATTTAACTTCTCCAGCTTTTTAGCCTGATCAGAAACAATTAGGGCATCAATAATGTCATCTAAATCACCATCCATAATCTTGTCTAACTTATTTAAAGTTAAACCAATGCGGTGATCAGTGACCCGATTTTGCGGATAATTGTAAGTACGAATTCTTTCAGAACGATCCCCCGTCCCAATCGCATCCTTACGCTTTTCATCATATTCATTTTGTTCTTTTTGCTTGTAGTAATCGTAAACCCGCGCTTTTAAAACTCGCATTGCCTTAGCCCGGTTTTGCTGTTGGGAACGTTCATCTTGCATGGCAACCACAATTCCAGTTGGTAAGTGGGTCATCCGCACCGCTGATGATGTTTTATTAATATGTTGTCCACCAGCTCCTGAAGAACGATAAACATCCGTCCGAATGTCACCGGGATCAATGTCAATATCAACGTCTTCCTCTTCTGGCATTACACCAACAGTGGCCGTTGAAGTGTGAACTCGTCCAGCCGACTCAGTGGAAGGAATCCGTTGAACCCGATGGGCACCATTTTCATACTTTAACTTAGAATAAACCTTATCACCAGTAATCATCAAAACGATCTCTTTGAATCCACCAACTTCAGTGTCAGTCTCATCAATCACTTCAATCTTCCATCCCTGTCGTTCTGCGTACTTGGTGTACATATTATACAGATCCGCAGCAAACAAACTAGCTTCATCACCACCAGCAGCACCACGAATCTCCATGATGATGTTCTTTTCGTCATTAGGATCTTTAGGAATCAACAGCAGTTTCATTTGCTCTTCTAACTTTGCTTTTTGATCCTTTAGATCACTAATCTCGGACTTAACCATCTCTTCCATCTCACTGTCGAGCTTTTCTCTGAGCATGGTCTCGTCGTCATCCAACTGTTTACTAATCTTTTTATACTTGTTATAAGTTTCAACCGTTTCTCTGAGGCTACCCTCTTCTTTCGACAGCTTCATGAACTTTTGTGTATCAGCAATTATTTCCGGATCACTAATTAATTCATTCAGTTCATCGTATCTGTCAGAAACGGATTGCAATTTATCAAAAATCTTATCCATATCGGCTTCAGCCATTTTATTACTCCTTACTCTTCTGTGCTTCGATTGGCGGATTAAAGTAATGGTAGCGACAAACTGGGTAATAGGACTCATTGCCGCCCATAAAAATCTGTTCACCCTCATAAACAGGCTTCCCGTCATGGACTCTAAGATTCATAATTGCCTTTTTTTCACAGAACCAGCAAATTGTTTTCATCTCTTCAATTTTATCCGCATACAACAGTAAATACTTTGAGCCCTCAAATAATTTGTTCTGAAAATCATTTTTGAGCCCAAATGCCATGACCGGGATATGTAATTGATCTACCACTTCAGTTAATTCGAAGATGTGATGTTTATTTAAAAATTGCGCCTCATCAACTAACACACAACTGATGGGTTCATCGCGCTTTTCAATCTCTGCTTTGACCATCTTAAGTACGTCAGAATCAGCATTAATTGAGAGGGCCTTACGCGTTAAGCCAATCCTAGAAGCAATAGTACCTTTCTTCTCCCTGGTATCGACCCCACTGGTCATCAAAATAACTGATTTACCCTGCTCCTCATAATTATGGGCCACTTTGATTATTTCGATTGATTTTCCGCTATTCATTGCTCCATATCGAAAGAATAATTGCGCCAAACTATCACCCTTTTCTCTTTTTCACTAACTGTTTCATTATATCGAATTTACCACCTTTTCGCATCCAAATTCAAAATTTGTTCTACCATTGTAAATTGCTTTTTTTAAAATTAGCCGCTATTCTACTTATAAGAGTGATTTTATGCTAAAATATTTTTTGATTGTGTAAAACTAATCATTTCTCAAGGAGAACCCATTTATGTCATTTCAGAGTAGAATTGCCACCATGGCTGGTAAGTCATCTTACTGGTTTTTGCATAACTTTTTGCACCGTGGTAGCTCATTACCAGGAAAAATAACCACTGCGATTGATCCCAATATTTTAAAAACCCTAGGCAAAAATTACGATGTTATCATCGTTTCTGGTACCAATGGAAAAACATTGACGACCGCTTTGATCGTCCAGGTCTTAAAGGAAGAATATAGTCAGATTTTAACTAATCCAACGGGTTCGAATATGACCCAAGGAATTGTTTCAACCTTTCTCCAGGCCAAACATCCCAAATACGGTGAGAATCCAATTGCGGTCCTAGAGGTCGATGAAGCAAACGTGAAGCCAGTGGTAGAAGCTATCAAACCTAAAATGTTTGTTTTAACCAACATCTTTCGAGATCAACTGGATCGGTACGGTGAGATTTACACCACTTATCAAAAAATTCTAAATGGAATTCTATTAGCACCAGATGCACTAGTAGTTGCCAACGGCGATTCGGCCATCTTTAATTCTAAAAAGATGCCTAATCAACAGATATTTTACGGGTTTGAAGATCAACCCGCCGATAAAGACCTTAGAGCTGCTCCTAACACCGACGGAGTTCTTTGCCCAGTCTGTTCTCACATCATGCATTACCATTACATTACTTACGGAAACCTTGGCGACTACTTCTGCCCTAATTGTGGTTTTCACAGACCAGCACTAGAATACAAAGTTACTAAGGTTGTTGACGAAACTCCCACAAGCTCAACGTTTGATATCGATGGAAATCAATATTCCATTGACGTTGGTGGAACATATAACATCTATAACGCCTTGGCCGCCTACGCTGCAGGTCGTCAGATGGGAGTTCGACCCGATCAAATCAAGCATGCCTTTGAAACCAATAAGCGTTTATTTGGAAGACAGGAAGAAATCAAGGTTGGTGACAAAGAAGTTACCATTGTTTTAGTTAAAAACCCAGTTGGACTTAACCAAGTAATTGACATGATCTCGCACGAAAAGGATCCTTTCTCATTCGTCTTCCTCGAAAACGCTAACTACGCAGATGGAATCGACACAAGTTGGATCTGGGACGGTGATTTCGAACGACTTCCAAAAATGAACATTAAAAAATTCATCTCCGGTGGTGAGCGGTACAAGGACATTACATTTAGACTCAAAGTTGCTGGGGTTCAAGATAAAGACCACTTAGTTGAGCCTAGCATTGATAAAGTACTCGAAAAAATTAAAACATTACCAACTAAAAAGGTGTATGTCTTGGCGACTTACACAGCAATGCTACAGTTTAGACATTTACTAGCACAAAAGGGATTCATTAAAGGAGGGATGGACTAATGACAAAAACCATTCGAGTCGCACACTTGTACGGTGATTTAATGAATACTTATGGTGATATTGGTAACATTCTTTCACTACGTTACTACGCCAAACAAATTGGTGTAGAAGTTACGTCAAACGTTGTCAGTCTTGAAGAAGATTTTAACGCGGATGATTATGATTTCATGGTATTTGGTGGTGGCCAAGATTTCGAACAAACCATCGTTTCTAAAGATATTCAGACTAAAAAAGATGAAATCAAACGATTCATTGAACAAGGTAAACCGGTCATTGCCATTTGTGGTGGCTTCCAGCTCCTCGGTAACTACTATGTTGCTGCCAACGGTAAGAAATTACCCGGAATTGGTGCCCTTGATCACTATACTGATGCCATGAAGGATAATCGTTTTATTGGTAACATTGAAATTCAAAATGAACAAACCAAAGAAAAGTACCATGGTTTCGAAAACCATGCCGGAGTGACCTACTTAGGTCCAAGCGAGCGTGCTCTTGGCAAAGTCATTAAGGGACATGGAAACAACGGTAAAGATGGAACAGAAGGTGCCATCTATAAAAATACCGTTTGTACCTACTTCCATGGTCCAATCCTGGCACGAAATGGCAATCTAGCCAAAAGAATGATGTTTCACGCCCTGGAAAAGAAATATCCAGAGACTGATTTTACAAGCGAAAAGCCCAAAGTTAAGGTTGATTCATTTTAAAATTAAAGCACTACCAACTAGTTGGTAGTGCTTATTTTTTTACATAAAATGAATGAATGGACGACCACCAGCCAGCATAATCCCGATAATTGCGACAATAATAATCGCAACAATGGTAATCCACAAAAATGTTTTTGATAATTTTTGTTGTGATTTAAAAGCAAATGCCATTTCAATTAAACCAATCAACAGTAGTGCGCAAATAATTTTAACAATCGTCAGAATCGGGTCACGTCCCCAGGCATACGGAACTAAGAAAATTCCTGAGATGATTAAAATTACATAACATAATCTAGCAATCATGGTCATGGCCTTAAAGTGCCAGTTTGAAAGAAGTGCAATACAAACTGCAATAAATAAAACCAACCATGTAAGTAAATGAATCCAAATGAGCATCATACCACTTCCCTATTTAGCTTACTTCCATTATACACGTAAACCATGCTGAATTTTTAGTTGTATTTCGTTAACACCATTCTTTGGTTATGTCATAATTACTGCAATTAAAGAAATGGTGTGATAAATATGAAAAATAATCAGTTTGCACAGAAATCAGTTAATCTGAATACTGTTAAACAAGAGTTAGCCCAAATTGGATTCGATCCAGTAGAGATTGAAAATTCCAAGAACGTTGCAGATGCTTTTGGGAAATTACTTAAAAAAGCTCTCGTTAATGTGAATGGTAAAACCAGTCAAATTGAAAAATTAAATAATTTACTTGCAACTCCGGACCAACAACTAGGTAATTACTTAGTAAATAATGGTGAAATTAATCAACAGGTCTTTTATTTAGTTGCCCTTCAATTACTTCAATTTCAGGCAGACGTTGATTTTAAAATCAATGATCCAATTTCAGCAATGAAAAAAATTAATTTAGCGTACATTCCTAAGGCAGCAAAGTGGAATAAGAACGATCTTCTAAAAGCCTGGTATCTTCTCCTAACCACCCACACTAAAAATGGACAAACATACCTAGATCACTTAGCCAATCAAGGTTTTTTTAAAGGAATTTCAAAAGAGCATCCCCTCTTTTTTAACGGTAAAGCCCAGGCAATCTTTGAACCAAATGACTTAATCTACGAAACCGTCTACGTAGAAACAGACACTGATTCTGATAAAGACGGCAATGCCGACTTAATTAAAGTCGAGATCACTCGTCCTAAAACTTCATTCAAGTTAGGAACACTTTATACTGCTAGTCCCTATGATCAAGGAACTAATGATGATTGGGGCGAACGAATGACCCATAACGTAGACAAACCTCTTGCCCGAAAAGAACCCGACGATACCACATACTCTGATATTCAGTATCAGAAACAACCACAAAAGTTCAGTACCAGAAAAACCATGGGCTTTTCCGATCATGCTACTGAACACCACACCCCTAAACCAGGTTACACCCTAAACGACTACTTCTTGATGCGCGGATATGCCGTGGTCTACTCTGCTGGAATTGGGACCAAGGATTCTGATGGGATCCAAACTTGTGGTTCACACGCTCAGACTGACGCTACCGTAGCAGTCATCGAATGGATTAATCATAAACGACGAGCATTTACTAATCGAACCGATAACATTGAGATAAAAGCTGACTGGTCTAATGGTAATGTAGCCATGACTGGTCGCTCTTACCTTGGAACACTGGCCAACGCAGCCGCCACTACCGGAGTGGATGGTCTCAAAACTATCATCTCAGAGGCAGCGATTTCATCCTGGTACGATTACTATCGTGAAAATGGACTAGTAATGGCTCCTGGTGGTTTTCAGGGCGAAGATGCTGATGTTCTGGCCGCTGAAACATTTAGTCGAAGCTTAAATCTCGGGGATAATCTAAAAATTCGCCCCTTCTTTGATCGCTATCTGGCAAGTATGAAAAACTTAATGGATCGAACAACGGGTAACTATAATGAGTTCTGGGATGAACGAAATTATCGCAATGATGTTTCCAACATCAAAGCTGATGTATTAATCGTCCAAGGATTGAATGATTGGAATGTTAAACCAGTAAATGCTGCTAAACTATGGCAGGAAATTTTTCATCTTCCAATTAATAAAAAAATTATTCTGCACCAGGGTCAACACATTTATATCAATGCTTTTCGATCATTTGATTTTAATGACATTGTTAACATGTGGATTTCACACGAACTATACGACGTTGACAACGATGTAATGGAACAAATTCCCGATATGATCGTCCAGGATAACGTAAAGCCAGAAACTTGGACCAAGCAGAAAAGTTGGCTTGATAATAGCGGGAAAAAATATTACCTAAACCAACATGGATTAACTGATACTTCAGAAACGGGCCAACTAACTTATCATGATCAATTAGATCAAGCAGAATTTAAGCAATACCGTACCAGTCCCCAAAAATGGGCAAAAGACTTGCTTGATCAAAATGGCTCAATAGAAGCAAACCAACTTCTCTTCAAGACTCCTAATTTGACGGAAGACCAGATCATTTCTGGCTTTCCAAAGCTTCATTTAAGAATCGCAACGTCCAAGAATGTGGGACTTTTGTCAGCCCGACTGGTTGATTATGGAGAGGCTAACCGATTGAACGTTACCCCTACAACTCTTGTACCAAAGGGACTGCTGCTTGGACACAAGTGGTACACAGATGATCTAAGAGAATTTACCTTAAATAAACACCCCACACCTAGTAAAATGATTTCATTTGGTCACATAAATCTTCAAAATCGGCATTCATCCTATCAAAATGATGAACTTGTACCCCATCAATTTTATGATATCGACCTAACTTTCCAACCAACCTTTTATCATCTACCAGCTGGAAGAAAGTTAGGACTGGTCCTGTATGGGACTGATTTTCAAATGACGCAACGTGGCAATCAGAAAATTGACTACACGATTGACCTAGAAAATAGTTATTTACAAATTCCACACAAATAAAAAAACACGTTTATTCTTTTTTAAGGGTAAACGTGCTTTTATTTAATTAAATAATTCATCAAGATACGTATTAATTAAATCATTACGATCTTCCATAAAGTGTTCCCGTAATTGGGGGTGAACTCGATTTGATAAGAAAACAAACCCATTCTTTCGTTCACGAACAAGGACCATAACAACTCCTGTATATCCTGACTGCCAAATATATGGATTGTCATCATAATCCGCTAGGGCCCAACCAAACGAACGAGTTCCATTACCCATCGGAGTTTGATCGGTATATAACTCATCAAAGGTCTTATTATTAAAGATGTTACTGCGATCATTAATTTGCAACATCCATTGTGCAAAGCGCGATAAATCGTTGAGGGTACTAAACATCCCAGCTGAGCCACAGTCATCACCTAAAATCTGAGCTTTAGGATCATGAACTTTCCCTTGCAAGTTAGTCCCCGTTTTTTCGTCATAGGTCGTTGGAACCGACCGTTGGGCATCCGGGTGAAAGGTAGTCTCATTTAACCCCAACGGATTTAAGACCATTTGGGTAATTAAGGGTTGAATCGGAATTCCCATCACGAGCCCAGCAATCCAGCCTAAGAAAATATAATTAACGTCTGCATACTTCATTTTTTTATCAAAATTATCACCCACGTGCAGTCCTAGAAGAGCCTCACGAAGTTGATTAATGTTCATTTCATTTCGATTAGGAATGTAGCCCTCAATCCCAGAAGTATGCGTTAGTAAATGTCTAATCGTAACTTCAGGATACTGCCATTCTGGCAGATAATCCGATACAGAATCATCCAGGTGAATGCGTCCGTCCTGAAGTAACTGCATGATCACGGGTAAAGTTCCAACTACCTTAGTTAATGAAGCAATGTCGTATACATCGTTCGGACCAACTGATTGTTCGCTTGGCTCAACCTGCTTCAAGCCCACTTCGTCACTTTCAACGTTCATCCCAGTAATAAATGAAAATGAAGCTCCGGGGATACTTTGATCTTCAACCATTTGTTTAATTTTATTCTTTGTCTTTGAAAAATTCATTTTGTAATCTCCTAATAAAATCAATTATACTAGTCTTTTCAAAGATCGAGAAGTTCAAAAACTTTAAAATCTAATTATTGAGGATCATTAACTTTCAATGTCTGGTCAACATCCAACTTTTTCATTTCCGTTGCCTTTGGATCTAGAGTAGCTCGTGTCATTGTTAAACATGTCGGAGTCTGAAGGTAGAGAGTCCTATTTATAACATCATAACCGACCCAGTATTGCGTTGAATCGCTCTGTCCAGGAGTGTCAGGATTGTGACTGATTCCCTTTGGAACGATAAATGGTTTAAAACAATTGTACAATGTACTGATTCCTTCAACGTCGGAAAACTCATCAATGTTCTTAGTGATAAAAGTAGCTCGAACGAAACGGGATGGTGAGGTGTAGTCACCTGGTAAGCCAAACATACCATAACCAGTTCCACCTTCAATTGGTTCAATGGGTAACTTCCCACCAATCTTTGTGGCCTTTTGATTGTTGGCATCAAGTGAAATGTAATTTCTAAGGTTGGTAGTATGAAAAGAGTATTCAGGACTGTTAGTCATTACACCTACGCTATCGTAAATCTTAAAACCACCGTTATTGGTTGCTTCTAAAACAATCGAATTTCCATTTTCATCAGAAAAAGTATAGTGCAGTTGAAGTTTGCCATTTTTACCATGGAAAACATAATCCCTATCAATTAATCCAGTCTTCTGGGCCAATTTCTTTACATCATCCAACGTTGCACATTGGGTCAAAACATAAGTCCCAAATTCTTCACCAAAAACAGGAGTTAAATGCCGTTTTTCTAAATTTTCAGTACTATCATGAGTAGTTTCTAAGAGAACTTGAAAATCTCCTGTAATTCCACGTTCATTAATGCCGTCAAAGAGGATACTTCCCTCATCAGGACCAACTCCCATGACCGCATATTGACTTTTCCAGTCTTTTAATTCTGACTTAATTATGTGATTTGCTGGAATATTCACGATTTTCGTTGGAACCGCAGCTTTTTCCTCTGATGAATCAAAAAGTGGGACGATAAAGTCCATCGTTCTACCCCAAAACGGATGACCATCTTTTGACTTAATAATAATTGATGTACACATAAAACCATCCTCCTTAAATTTTTCAACAAAAAAAGCCCTCAAACGTGATGTTTGAAGGCTCTATCATATTTGAATTACCCGTATGAGACTTGAACTCATAGCTCCGCCTTGAGAGGGCGACGTCTTAAACCAGTTTGACCAACGGGCAATAACTGAACAATTACATAGTTTACCCAATTTAAACCGGTCTGTCAACAAAGGAATGTTAAATTTTCTGTTGACAAGTGTCGGAAAAGAATTGTAGTATATTAGATGTTCAATTATTGAGTATTCGCCAAATTGGTAAGGCAGCGGACTCTGAATCCGCAATTTACTGGTTCGAGCCCAGTATACTCAACTATAAATTTAAAACGTCATTTCAAGTATCCACTTGAGATGGCGTTTTTTAATGGATTAAAAAAGCATTTCATCACGAAATGCACTTCTTACATGATTTTGATTTTATTAATGATTCAAACCCTAACTTCTGATTTCTTGAACCCTCCCTAAAATCGTTCGAGCAATTGGTCCAACGATAATAAGTTGCAATGGTAAAGCCAAGATGACATTTCTAACCCAAGTGATCCCGAATGAAGTCAGGTTTAGACTTGAAACTCCTCCTTGAACGATAATGCCAAAAATTGACATGCATGTCACCATTCCTAAAACCATCAGAATTGAAATCCCTAGTGAAATCAGAAACGGTTTTTCTTCCATCTTTTCATTAAAGATAAACTTGAAGAAAATTTTCTTTGCGAGTGGACCAATAAAAAGTAAATCACAAAGCGCAGCGATCACTAATGCTAATGGGTATCCTACTAACACACTCTTAATAAACGTGGAGTCAACCCCACTACCTAACGCAATATTATAAGCTTCCATCACAAGGACCATCATTCCAGCCATTAGTCCAGTAAACAATAATTCTTCTTTAAAATCCTTTGGCATACTTAACCTCCTAATTTTTTAACAGTGATTAAACTATCATAAAGTAATTATTCATGTAAGTTGGTTTTATATCATGATGAAATCAAAAAAGATTAAACATCGAAACGTTTAATCCCTTTAATTAATTATTTATTGATTACTTTCTCTGATAAAAATAATATAAAATACCGCAAACGATCAAAACTGCGTAAATAATACTGAGAGGCAAAACCTTAATAACAATTACTAATGTTGCAATCGAAATAGCAACCGCAATCCACAAAATAATTTTGCCAATATCGGCATCATTAAATTGATGCGGCTCATGTTTTTGATTCTGATGTTGTTGGTAATTAGAATAATTGTAATTAGTATTTTGCTGATGGGAATCGTTGTTAGTATTAGAATCACGAGAATGTGACTCATAACTAGACTGGCCTGATCCTGTATACGATCCAAATCCAGAACTGTAATTATTTTCTTTAATAATTTCGTATGCATTCGTAATTTCTTTGAACTTAGAAGCTGCATTTGGTGAGGGATTAACGTCTGGATGATACTTTTTGGCTAATTTGCGGTAGGCTTGGTCGACTTCCTGCTTGTCAGCAGTTGCAGGTAATCCCAAAATTGCATAATAGTAATCTAAATTTCCGTATGCCACCATAATCATCTCCACTCTTATGTCCTTTTTTCTTAATTTTACCAAACATTCCTTAACTAGGTCGGATAACGTTTGGTAAATATTTATTCCATTTATACTTACTATACTTAATTATTTTCAACTTTTATAGGTTGATAAGTTGATCATTTTTTAAGTTAATTACTAATCAATTGTGAAAACAAAGGATAATTTTCACCATCTTTTTCGAACTTTTCTAATTGAAAATTTACTCTTTTGTAAAATAAGATTACAGATGACTACAAAATATTACCAAAATCATGATCATGAACTTCGGATTTTGAGTTTAATTGCAAAACTAAGTGATCAATTTAATTACGCATCGAAGTAAATGATTAATAAGGGCTGCTATATCAGCAATTACGGGCATCTTGTCCCTTATTCTAAAATTTACAAAATTACGATTAATCACCATCTAACGTTGAATTCAAGCAATTCTTCTGGTAACACAGTTATATTACAGTATTGTTACTGTAAGTTTACTAGTTTAACAAACTATTTCCTGAATGTTTCGTACTATATCATTATAGTTACGCTTAGGTATATACCTTTTTTTCACATAATTTTGATGTTATGGTTTATATATTCCAAAGGAGGAAATCAAATATATGAATAATGAAAAATTACACTATAAAATGTACAAAGCTGGAAAGAAATGGATGTTTGCTGCTCTTGCAACTTCAATGGTTGCCGGTGGACTTCTAACTACCAGCAGCGTTGTTAACGCTGACGCCTTAGGAAATAATGCACAAACTACTCAAAGTGCTAAGAAAGATAATAGTACTATTAAAAACAACTCAACTAAGGACGCAGCTAACACTAACGTTGATAATCAAACAAATAACGCTAATGCTCAACAAGAAGACACTACACAAACTAATGTTGCTACAAACAATGATGCAAGTAAGACTGCTAATGATTCAGCCAAGGTTAATACCACTACTAATGATCAACAATCAGCAAAAACTGATAACAATCAAGTAGCTAATAACAACCAAAACACCGATCAAAACAGCAAGACTGATGACGTTCAAGCAAATGCTAAGACTGATTCAAATAACGATGTTGCTAAAACTGATAGTCAAAAATCAGATACTACGTCAAATAAGATTGTAGAAAACAATGTTGAAAAAGCTGTTACCTCTGCTCAACCAGCAAAAACTGATGTTAACAATCAAAACCTTAACAATGGCGTTTCTGCCCAAGCAGATAACAACCAAACTAACAATAACGTTGAACAAAAGACTACTAATGATTCAGCCAAGGCTGATACCACTACTAATGATCAACAATCAGCAAAAACTGATAACAATCAAGTAGCTAATAACAACCAAAACACTGATCAAAACAGCAAGACTGATGACGTTCAAGCAAATGCTAAGACTGATTCAAACAACAATGCTGCTAAAACTGATAATGATTCAGCAAAAACTGATAACAATCAAGTAGCTAACAACAACCAAAATACTGATCAAAACAGCAAGACCGATGCTCAAGCAAATGCTAAGAATGACTCAAGCAATGACAATAATGTTACTTCTGCTTCAACTCAATTATACTCAACTGCTCAATTAAGTGCTGCTCGAGCAGCTTCAACTAACCTAAGAGCTCAAACTACTAACCTTAAAGCTTCAACTAATGCTGACCAAGTAGTTAACATTGGTAAGCAATATGTTGGTACTCCATATGTATGGGGTGGTAGTACACCAGCTGGGTTTGATTGCTCTGGATTTGTTCAATACGTATTTGGACAAGCTGGATACAGTCTGCCACGTACTACTTATTCACAATACCCAGCTACTCAACATATCTCAAGTAGCCAAGCTCAAAAGGGTGATTTAGTGTTCTTCTCACAAGGTGGAGATCTCTACCACGTTGGAATTTACTTAGGTAACGGTTTAATGCTTGATGCTCAAAATCGTGGAGTTGTAAATAATGATTCAGTTAGCTACTTCTCTGGTACTATGTTATTCGGACGTGTTAACGGCTTTAACGGTGGAAGTTCAAACACTTCATACACACCAAGTACATCATCAAATACATCAAGCCAAAGCACTAACAACAACTCAGTTACTAAATCTTCAAAAGCTAACAACTCATACACACCTCAAACTAACAACCAAGCTAGTTCAAATAATGTTCAACTAAATGTAAGTACCCCAGCCGCAAAGCCTGCTACTAATAACAACAGAAACTACAATTATAACTTAAAGGCTAATGTACCTACTACTCAATTGAACACCACTAACAAGTCAGCTAATACTGCTACACCAACAGCAACTGCTTCAACTAGCAAAGCTACTACTACTAACATTGCATCACAAAACAACGATGCTAAGAATGTTAACTTAAACGCTCAACCTGCAAAGGCTGAAAATGCATCAGCTAACGTTCAAAATGACGTTACTCCAGCAGCACAAACTGCTAAGACTGACTCATCAAACAATGATGCAAAGCAAGCAGACGTTCAAGCTTCAAAGATAGCCACTACTGACAATCAAATTAACCCTGTTAAACAAGATCCTTCAGTAGTAGCTGCTGCGCAAAAAGAACAACAAGCTAAAAATGATCAAGTAACTAACTTGTCAGACAACACAACTGCTAAGAAGAACACTACTGATTTAAATGCTTCAACTAAATCAAGCAATGATCCAAAGGCTGCTAAAGTTGTTTCAAACAAGGAAGTTTCTGACAAGAACGCTTCTAAGAAAGAAACTGTTGCTAAGGCAAACGATGATAAGAAAGCTACTTCACACATCGCTACCAACGACAATGGCCAAGCTGATTCAGCTAAGAAGAACGACCAAAAGAATGGTCACATCTTGCCACAAACTGGTCAAGCAAGCACATTACTTATGAGCGCCATCGGTGCCATTATGGTTGCCCTTGCTGCTGTACTTGGTTTCAGACGTAAAGATACTGATAAATAATATCTAAACACATAAAATGGTCTCTCGAATTAATCGAGAGACCATTTTTATTTGTCTAATTAGATTGCTATTAGAATGCGATTAGTGCTATTCTTTTTATATTGGAGGGATAACTATGGATGTACACTCAAAAGAAAAAGAACTCAAAAAATTAATTAAAGATCAAGAAAAGTTGCAAAAGGAAAGCTCAGACAAATTCAATGCTAGTTTGTTGGATAACTACAACGAACGGATGGACGTTGTCAAAGAATTAATTGAAAACGAAAATCAAACCAACAGCTTACGTGACACCAAAGTGGCTAAACCTGCCCGTGATGACAAACGAGGAATGGATAAAAATCGCCACGTTGATGATCAAATGAACGATCTTGAAAGAGCGCAACAACGTTTAATCAAAAAATTACGTACACTTGAGGGCAAATGGGAATAGTCTCCCCTCCTTCAAAAATTAACCATACAAAAAGAACGAACCTAGAAATTCGGGTTCGTTCTTTTTTGCTTCATTTAGTTATTGTTTTCATCTTTTAATTCTTCGTCAAGCTTCTTGGTTAATTCTTCGTAACCAGGCTTGCCAAGCAATGCATACATATTATTCTTATAAGCTTCAACACCAGGTTGGTTGAATGGATTAATTCCATTCAAGTAACCAGAGATGGCAACAGCAACTTCAAAGAAGTAGATCAAGTAGCCTAATGAATATTCTGATTGATCTGGAATATGAACAGTCATAACTGGAACTCCACCATCAGTATGAGCTAAGACAACCCCTTCGTAAGCTTTAGTATTAACTTCGTTTACAGTATCATTTTGGAGATACTTAAGACCATCAAGATTTGATTCTTCCTTAGGAATATCAATATCATAATCAGGTTTGTCGAGCTTAACCACGGTTTCGATTAAGTCACGAAGACCCTCTTGAATGTATTGTCCAAGTGAATGAAGGTCGGTAGTAAAGTTAGCTGATGAAGGATAAATTCCCTTCTGATCCTTACCTTCTGATTCACCCATCAATTGCTTCCACCATTCTGAGAACATTCTCATGTTTGGTTCGTAATTTTCAAGCAATTCAGTCGTGTAACCCTTTCGGTATAAGATGTTTCTCAATGCAGCATAACGGTAAGCATCATTTTTGTTAACGTCTGGGTTAGTGTATTCCTTTGAAGAATCAAAAGCACCTTTCATTAACTGACTAATATCAGCACCAGTAGCTGCGATTGGTAACAAGCCAACTGGAGTTAGAACTGAGTAACGACCACCAACACCATCAGGAATGACGAAAGTTTCGTAACCATTAGCATCAGCCTCTTGCTTCAAAGCACCACGATGAGCATCAGTGGTAGCATAAATTCGTTTGTTGGCCTCTTCTTCACCATACTTCTTAATCAATTTTTCTTTGAAAATCCGGAAAGCAATTGCTGGTTCAGTAGTGGTACCAGATTTTGAAATGATATTAATTGAAAAGTCATCGTTACCGATGTAGTTCAATAGATCATGAATGTATGGAGCACTGAGTGAGTTCCCAGCAAAAACAACCTTGACACCACGGCGTTTGTCATCTGGTTCTGAGTTATAGAACGTGCCGTTAAGAAAATCAACGGCCATCTTAGCACCTAAGTATGAACCACCGATTCCAATTACAACTAAAACCTTAGAATCAGATTTAATTTTATCAGCTGCCTTTTGGATTCGCTTGAACTCATCCTTGTCATAATTTTCAGGAAGATTCAACCAGTCACGGAAATCGCTTCCGGCACCAGTACCATCCCTTAATTCTTTATCAGCTGCAGTTACCATTGCTTGAATCTCAGGTAACTCATCTGGATGTACAAACTTGCCTAATTTAGAATCGTCAAACTTTAAATAAGCCATTACACTATCCCCACTTCTATAAATATTTACATACATTATACAACAAAGCTAAGAGCCATAGCGGGGTTTTATCCCGTTAATTTATCATTTATTTGTAACACTCTTTCTACTTAATTTGGACGTTAATGCCCTTAAATGATCCCTCACGCTCGTAATCAGTATCAATTGGGAAATCACTTGGATTAGCATAAGTCTTGCCAAAATTAACGTTTATTCCACTCTGAATAAATGCATCTGAGATTTCAGATCTAAATTTTTTCGAGTTCATCTTGTTAGTATCGGTGGTAAAAAAGATGGAAGCATCCTGGTTAGCCACTTCACTTACGGCATTAACTAGTTTACCTAGGTCCTTTTTAATTTCAAAGCGATCTTTCTTATCTCTAACAAAAACCGGAACGTTAACAGTAATAAGATCAAACTTTAAATTATGCTTTTTAGCATAATCTAAGTAGCCAAAGACGCTCATTTTTCGAACCTCTTGGGCACCGATGGTATAACCATTCGCATCAATCTCGTTGATTAATTGTGATTTAGCCCGATTACTATCATCAACATTGACGGTTTTAACGGTACCACCACCAATCATCGCGTTGGCAACGCCAGTCCCTTCATAAAAGAGATTTAATCCAATTTTATCCTGTGCTTGATCAAAGACGTCTTGTCTTACATCACGATAAACAACGTCTAATCCAGTTGTTTTCGCATTTTGCAGACTAACAGGATAGGTTACTTCACCCTCCAAAACATTGGCAGATGAAACTGGATCTGGACTAGCATTCTCAACTGATTTAATCTCAGATCCATGTTCAAATTGACGATATTCGTACAAGTTCTGGTAGTCGCCTAATTGATTAATAATGACTGAAATTAATTGACTGCGTAATTGATAAATTCCAGAATTTTCCCAACTAATAACATCCTGACCATCATAACTATCAATGGTGATACCGGCTAAACCATCACCCTGTCCGTTGAACATGCGATGAATATCAATGCCCTCATCTTGAAGCAAGATCCGTTTACTAAAAGCCTGGCTAAATAAGTGGCCAAAGAAATTATCATCAATGGCTTGATTCTCTTTCCGACTTAAAATCCAGCCAATGCCACCAGCTTGCTTACCAAAATAAGCACTTGCCACGAAGTGATCGCCCTTAACGAGTGCCACAACCTCACCATTGCTAAAGTCAGCTGGATTAACCAAATCCTTTTCACTAATTTGCGGATAACCACCCTCAAATTTCTTAACGGCCTTACCAGTTATTTCAATTTTTTTCATATTATTTATTCTCCCTTAAAAATCTCTTCCTTCTTTTATTGTACATGTAATGAGTGTTAATTAGTAGGAATGCAAAGCATGCCATATGTTAAAATAATAAGCAAAGGAGATTCAACTATGTATAAATATTTAGTATTTTTTGACTTAGATAGAACCCTGTTTGATGAAAATTCCAAGGTGAACGACGAAGTCGCAAATGCGATGGAAGAAATCAGAAAACACGGCGGCCTTCCGGTTATTTCAACTGGAAGGAATATTTTTGAAATCAAAGACACACTGGAAAAGACCAAGATTGATTCTGTGGTTGCCGCTAATGGTGACTTCGGAATGTTAAGGGGAAAAGAAGTCTTCTCTAACACGATTGACCCAAAGATTATCGACCAATTATATGATTTTGTTGAACAACATGGTAATACTTTGGTCCTACTAAATCAAAAACGCGGTGCCATTACCAATCATGATGAGTTAGCCATTAAAGCATTCAAGCATGTCCATGCCCCACTACCAAAGATTGTTACTAAGACATACTGGCACGAAAATCCCATTAACATGATGGTTGTTACCAACACTGACCTCGATACTGAGTATGAGGATGCTTTCGGTGATGTTTTAACCTTCTACCGTAATTCACCCTACTCCATCGATGTGGTCGTTCATGGGGTTTCTAAGGCTACTGGAATCAAGCAATTAATTGACACTGCTGGATTAAGGGGAATTCCAACCTACGCCTTTGGAGACGGCAATAACGACATCCCAATGCTAGACTACGTTGATCATCCGGTTGTGATGGGTAACGGTCTCTCAAACGTCAAACCACATGGTGAATTTATTACCACCAAGAATACCGACCACGGAATCGTGAATGGTCTCAAGCATTTTAACTTGATTTAATTACTGTAAATTAGGCAGATATCATGGTATAGTAGTAATGTATCTGTCGGGGGCGTTATGGATTCGACGGGTATAGTTTGAGCCTGAATTGCATTCCGTACGACGATGCGTCAAATCGCTCAGTTTAATTATAACTGCAAAAAATAATAACAATTCTTACGCCGTAGCTGCCTAATAAGCGCTTGACGTAGATCTAGCTGATTTTTCCTATGGATCAGTCCTAGGTCCTACCTTTAATAGGATACGCTTACTGCTCCCATCTGAAGTAGTATGAAGAGATTAATCAGATTAGCTGTGCATGCTAGCATTGACTAATTGCGGATTGTACAGTGAACTTCAAATGATTAGCCTACGAATGTAGACGTTCAGGAGGCAATATGCCCGGACGCGGGTTCAAATCCCGCCGCCTCCATAATTAAAAGCGAACCAGTCATTAAGTTGATTGGTTCGCTTTTTTGCTGTAATATTTATAAATCCATTAATTGTATCTTTTTGATTAAACTTATCTCAAGTGATAACAACCATAAAATGCCAGGCAAGGATTTAACCTATTAAAGCTTAATAATGCAACAATCTCCCATTATCACACCAACCACCATACATCTCGTTGGCTCTCGTCTTCTTCACCAACTTATGTAACCGGTGCTTGTATGATTGAGGTTTACTAAATTTCAAGCGTGATTGGACCCCATCAACGCGAACCCGTTGATACAAGTCCGGAAACTGATTGAAATTGTCCCATACCTTTGGATCACGTTTCAAGGCTCGCTTAACTGGTTTGATAATCTTAAATGACTGGGGTGACAAATCGGGCAAAACTTTTTGACCCTCATCAGTCATTAAACCCAATTTAATTAATCTCCGAGCGCGTTCCTTATTAAGCTCGGTCCAATTACTATTCTCTTTTCTAGGAGTGAGTCGTTGGGATAATCCGGTCTCATCCGAACTCTTATGCAAACCATCAACCCAACCAAAACACAGTGCCTCTTCGACGATATCCAAATAAAACATCCTGTCATCGTTTGTTGGGCTCATACTAACTGGGATCCACAGACAGCCCTCTTTTTGACAGTTTTCCGTGAACCAATTCCGCAATTCTGATCTTGATGTAATTGGTAAAAATGGTTCGTCTTTTCTTAGCAATTTGGTCCACTCCCTTCAACTTTTGCCTATATAGTAATCAGGTAAGTTAGGAGTGTCAAAAAAGCCGTCAGGCTCATTAAAACCTAACGGGACTTTTAACTGTTTTTTTAGCAAATGAAACTGGGCGAGATACTCCGACCAAGTTCCACCATGGGGCGTGAATTGGTTCGATGATAACTCCACGATTTTGCGCATCAATCATTTGGTGTTTGTTTAGAGCAATCCCAACGTGATAGATGTCACTCTTACTTGAACCAAAGAAGACTAAATCACCCTTCTTGATTTTGCTTTTCTTAACATGCTTATAACTGTCATATTGTGCTTGAGCAGTTCTTACAATATTGCGATTAGCACCGTTTTTCATGACATATTGTGTGAATCCAGAACAGTCAAAACTGTTCGGTCCAACCGCACCATATGAATATGGCTTGCCAAGTTCATTCGTTGCTACTCTCTTAACATTTGAAAAATGGACTTTACTTGCAGATGCTTGCGTTTGATTGGCACTCATATTAATAATGCCAAATATCCCAAGTGCTGCAACTGAAACTACGATTCCTTTAACTAATTTTATAAACATACTCTAGCCTCTTTCTCTATGTAATCCTTGTGTCTTTATTTACAATCTCCTCACACTTTCTATGGTAAGTGGCGATTACTACCAAACGGTTACAACACGATTTCAAAACCATTAATTACAGACCATGGTGTCTCTTTGGCGAAATAAAAAAGGATGGAAATTATATAATTTCCATCCTTTTTACTTTTCAATTTATTTTTGATCTTTTTTAGGGGTTCTAATCATAACAGCGAAGATTAATCCAACCACCGCAATTACTAAGAAGACCCAGTAAACCATATGAAATCCATTAACTTGTGCTGGCATTGCTGGCATGCTGAGTTTGAAGAAACCAGTGGCTCTAACTAATACAATCGTAGCAACCGCTACTCCGGTTGATCCAAGCACTTGTCTAACCGTAGTGATTAGGGCCGTTCCGTAAGAAATCAAATCTTCTGGAAGTGAATCAGCACCTAGAGTAACAGCAGGCATCATAACAAAGGCATTGCCACCTTCAATCAACATGGCAATAATCATCATTGCCCAAATGTTGTAGATTGGGAAGAAGGCTAAGACCGCCCAGCCAAGCACAATCATAATCATTCCTGTTAACATAACTGGCTTAAATCCAATTTTATCAACAATGGTACCTGTAATTGGGTTCAAGATACTTAGGAAAACAGCTCCAGGAACTAATGCCATCCCGGAAATAAACGGTGACACATTAAGTACTTGCTGGTAATACAGTGGAAAAATAATCGTAACCACAATTAATGAAATGTAAGAGAAACCCGTCAGAAGAACCGCCAAATCATAGTTAAAGGTCTTTAAAACGTTTAAGTTTAACAATGGATTACTGATTCTAAACTGACGAACGACAAACAATGCAATTAAGATGATGCTAACGACTAGAATCAGTAGTAATAATCCGTAGTTGTTGTTCGGTTTAGCAATTTCACTAATTACATACAAAATTCCAATCAAACCAAATGAATAAATGATTGAAATCCAATCCAATTTGGACTTAATCCTTGGCATTACATCTTTCATAACAAAGAAAGAAATCAAGAAAACCGCGGTAATGATGACAATAAAGACGTCAAACAAACCCCGCCAAGTTGTAAATCTTAAAACGATTCCAGAGATGATTGGTCCACAAGCAAGCGCCGAACCCATAACCAGTCCAGCAACTCCCATGATCGTTCCCCGGTCATCCTCTGGGGTGATATTAAGTAAGACCGTTTGATACGATGGAAACAAAATACCAACTGCGATGGCTTCTAGTGCTCTTCCAAAAAGCACCCACGCGAAGCTATTACTGATTAAAATGATTAAAGTTTCCAAATCAAACATCAGCAACACGCCCATAAAGAGTTTCTTAAAACTCATGTTATTCAATAACCAAGGACTGATAGGCATCATAATACACATGATAATCATAAAACCAGTCGTTAACCACTGAACCGATGATGCTGAAATATCAAAGTACTTCATCAACGTGGGATAAGCCGTTGATAATGAGGACTGACTAATCGACATGGTGAAAGTACCAATTAACATAATGGTGATAAACCAAAATCTTTCTAATCTACTAAGTCCATTACTTTTTGCCATATAAAGCGCTCCCTTTTCGATTTGTGCTAATTTAATAGCTAGTTATAGATTATCATTTTTTGATTTGAATTGTTACAAATTGTCACAAAAAAGTCCACGATTTCTCGTGGACTAATGTAAATCTAAAATTTAATGCTACCTTGCGTTCTTGGATAAGGAATAACGTCCCGAATATTATCCATTCCGGTCACATACATCAGTAAACGTTCAAACCCAATTCCAAAACCAGAATGTTTGGTACCACCATACTTTCTAAGCTCTAAGTACCATTCATATTCGTCCTTTGACAAGTGGAACTCATCCATCTTATCAGCCAACTCTTTCTCACGTTCTTCCCGTTGACTTCCACCAATCAATTCTCCAATTCGTGGAACCAAGAGATCAGAAGCGGCAACGGTCTTCCCATCATCATTATCCCGCATGTAGAAGGCCTTAATGTTACGTGGATAGTCGGTAACAAAGACTGGCTTACCAAAGACTTTTTCTGAAAGGTAACGTTCATGTTCGGCCTTTAAATCAATTCCCCATTTAACTGGATATTTAAAGTCAACGTCAGCCTTTTTAAGGAGATCAATGGCTTCCGTATAAGTAATACGAGCAAACTTTTCATTGACAGTGGTTTGAAGCAATTTGATTAAATTGTCATCAACATTATCATTTAAAAACTGCAGATCTTCTGACGCATTTTTCAACAAATAATTAATTACATACTTCAACATGTCTTCAGAAGTGGCAATAATGTCATCTAGGTCGGCAAATGCCATTTCAGGTTCAATCATCCAAAACTCCGCAGCATGACGCTTCGTGTGTGAGTTCTCAGCTCGAAAGGTAGGACCAAAGGTGTAAACATTTCGGAAGGCCAACGCAAATGCCTCAACCGGAAGCTGTCCACTAACGGTCAAATTGGTTTCTTGACCAAAAAAGTCTTTTGAATAATCAACCTTACCATTTGCATCCTTCGGGAGGTCGTTCTGATCTAAACTAGTGATCTGAAACATCTCACCAGCACCCTCAGTATCACTACTAGTGACAATTGGTGTGTTTACGTATACAAAGCCACGGTTTTGCAGATATTGATGAATGGCAAAAGCTGCTAATGAACGAATCTTGAATACGGCATAGAACGTGTTGGTTCTAGGACGTAAGTGAGCAATGGAACGAAGATATTCAAGGGATTGCTTCTTCTTTTGCAGTGGGTAATCTAAGTCAGACACGCCTTCGATATCAACCTTTTCGGCATGAATCTCAAATGGTTGTTGTGCATCAGGGGTCTCAACTAGTTTTCCAGTTACCTTTAGAGTTGAACTAATTGGAAGCTTAATTACGTCATCAAAGTTATCCAGATCACTTTTGACAATCACCTGAACGTTTTTGATATATGATCCATCATTTACCTCAATAAAGGCAATTTTTTTAGAATTACGAATGGTCCGAATCCATCCCGTTAGGACAACTGATTCGTCTCCAAAGTCCCGTTTCTTAGTATAAAGATCTTTTGCTAACACGTTTTTCATTCTTATCACCCTTCTTTAAACAATAAAAAAAGACTTCATCTCAAAAGGGACGAAGTCATCGCGGTACCACCCATCTTGTTTATATTACATAAACCAACTCGAACAATGATAACGGATTGTAACCGTCAGTCCTACTTAGTTCAAACTGAAAACTCAAGGTGTTTTTCACATTAATCCTTTACCGAACTTCCACTATCTTCGACTCGCTGAAAAAGTAATTAATGGTACTCGTCCTCTTTATTGTCGTATTTTATCTGCTTTAAAAATACCATAACCAAGGACTCGTTGCAACATCATTAATAAGTTTTAATGCCAAGATAAATAGCTAGTAAAATTGCTAAAATTCCGACACCATACTTCATAATATTAGATGGAATGTGACGTACAATTGCTGGTCCAATGTAGCCACCAATGATTAGTCCAATAGTTAAAGTAATTAAAACGGACCAGTTAATTTGAATCGTAAAAATAAAGATAATGGCTGAAATCCAATTCATGACCAAGGACATCACATTTCGAATTGCATTATCAACCGCATATGATTCGTTAAGAGCTCGAAGTAAAATGGCCATGATAAGGATACCACCACCAGCTCCGAAGTAGCCTAGGTACATTCCTACTACCGTTAATGCAATTGCTGTTAGCGCTTTCCCCACAGACTAAGGTGAGTTTCCGTCTGCTGTTTCTTACTCTTGGGCCACATAATTAATAATCCCGAAAGCATGATAACCACGGGAGCAATGTCAGCAAAACTTTTATTGGAACTCTTGAGTAGGATTAGCGACCCAATCGCTGATCCAAGTCCAGCAAAGATAACTACTTTAAAGATTGTCTTTCCCCGGCCCTTAAGTTCCCTTTGTGACGATGCTACCGCACTCATATTGCTAAAAGCAAACCCGACAATGTTAGTCACACTTGCTACGATGGGAGACAGTCCAGCGGCTAGCATGGACGGGTAAGAAATTACACTAGCTAGACCAACAGCAGTTCCCATAATTCCACTGAAGATTCCTGCAATAATCAACAAAACATACTTTAAAATCAAACTTTCCATTTCTCCTTATTCTATTAATAAGTTTTAATCCCTAAACAAATTGCTAATACTACCGCACCAATTCCAACTCCATACTTCATAATTTTAGATGGAATATGACGCACAATCGACGGACCAATGTAGCCACCAACCAGAAGCCCAATTGTAATCGCAATCAAAGCCACCCAGTTAATTGGCATCGTAAACATGAAGATCACAGCTGAAATCCAGTTCAAAATTAACGAAACAAAGTTCCGAATGGCATTACAGATGGCATATGGTTGGTTGACGGCCCGAAGTAAAATCGCAATGAGCATCACTCCGCCACCAGCTCCGAAGTAACCTAAATACATCCCAACCAGTACCAAAGCGATTGCTGTGATGATCTTTCCAAACCATGTCATGTGGGTCTCAGTCAGTTGCCGTTGACTTTTTGGCAATAACATCAAAATTCCTGAAATCATAATGATGATTGGAGCCACGTTTTCAAAACTTTTGTTGGAACTATTAAGCAGGATGAGGGAACCGATGATCGTCCCGATCCCAGCAAAGACAATCACCTTCATGATGATTTTACTCTGTCCCTTTAGTTCCTTTTGAGATGCCAAAATAGCACTAGAATCACTAAACGCAAACCCAACGGTGTTGGTTACATTCGCTACAATGGGAGCAAACCCAGCAAGTAACATTGCCGGATAAGCAACCAAACTAGCTAATCCAACCGTACTTTCTAGTACCCCACTGATAACTCCTGCCACCACTAAAAAAATTAATTTCAACATTATGTTTTCCTCATACTTTTAAAAATAGGCCTGATAAGCTAAGAAGGCCGCCAGAATGATGGCACCAATGGCAACCGAATATTTCATAATGGCTGATGGGATGACTCGTACAATGATCGGTCCGATATATCCACCGATGAACAGACCAACGGCAAGAACAACCAAGGCACTCCAACTAATCGGCGTCGTAAAAATAAAAATGAGCGCTGAAACAGCATTCATGGTTAGTGTCGATACATTTCGGACCGCATTACAAATGGCATAAGGAGCATCAATGATTCGAATCAAAATCGCTGCCATTAAAACTCCACCACCAGCACCAAAATAACCAACGTAAATTCCGACCACTACAATGGCTATGGCCGCAATCGCACTGGCAGTTTTGGAAACACTCTCATGAACGTAAGCGGACTGCTTCTTTGGAATCAGCATTAACACCCCTGAAAGCAAAATGACAAACGGGGCTACATCTTGAAAGCTCTTATTGGAACTATGTAACAAAATAATCGATCCAATAATAGCACCAATCACCGCAAACGCCATGACGTGCAAGGTAACCGAACCTTGTCCCTTTAGTTCTCGCTTTGATGAAAGGACGGCACTCGTTCCACTAAAAATGATTCCAACTGTAATCGTGACGTTAGCCATAATTGGCGGCAACCCTACAAACAAAAGGGCTGGATACAAAATCACACTTGCCATTCCAACGACACTGCTCAATGTCCCAGCAATCACACTAGCAATTAAGAGAAAAATCCCATTAAATAACAATTAAAGAACCAACTTTCCAATTAAAATCGTTAACTACTTACTTAATGCTAACACTAATTGGCTTCTCCATTATCAAATCCCGTTGTGAACTTCTGCCAAGTTGGAAAACATGATCACTAATTTGCTTAAATCCCATTTTTTGGTAAAACTTTAAGCCACCATCATTATGTTCCCATACTCCCAACCAAATTTTGGGCTTGCCGTAGGCTTGTGCTCTTTTAACGGCTAGGTTCATCAATTCCGTTCCTAAGCCGTGACGCTTAAAGTTCTTTTTCAGATAAATTCGTTGAACTTCCAAGTAATCGTCACCCATCTTCTCCGATTGAGCGCTTCCTACGTTTAATTTCAAGTAACCAGCTAGCTGACCATCAATGTACGCAAAATAAAATTCGGAATTTGGATTCGCAATCTCTTGTTGTAATTTTTCGGTATCATATGCATTATCCAAATATTGGTTCAGATTCTCCGGCTTGTTCTCAGCACCAAATGTATCCGCAAACGTCTCACGACTAATATTCTGAAGTTCATTAACATCATTGATTGTGACTTTTCTGACTTTATTCATTTCCTTGCCTCCATTAAGATTTTAGTTAATATTTTAACTAAATTTGCTGGACGTGCAACCATTACCGTTTCCAGCAAACAAATAAAGTTGATTAAGCGCTTTCATAAGCATAAAATAGATTTAAGCAATAAATAAGAACACAGGAGGAATTCACAATGACATTCAATAACGTTGTAGTTGTCGGTGGAGGAACTTTAGGATCACAAATTGCCTTCATGTCAGCTTTTCATGGAAAAAATACTACTATCTGGGGCCGCTCTGACGGATCCTTAGATCGTGCCAAGGCTCGAGTTGCTCGTTGGGAAGAAGCCGTAAAAAAAGATATCGGTGCTACTGATCAACAAGTTAAAGATGCCGAAGCACATCTTCATTACACCACTGATTTAAAGGCCGCTCTTAAGGGCGCCGACTTAGTAGTCGAAGCTCTTTCTGAAGACCCAGATGTTAAAAATGATTTTTACAAGAAGTTCAGTGATTTAGCTGATCCGGACACCGTCATCGTTACCAACACATCGACCTTACTCCCATCAGAGTTTGCTGATGCAACTGGTCGCCCTGAAAAATACTTGGGTTATCACTTCGCTAACTCCATCTGGAAGAACAACACCGCTGAAATCATGTCTCAATCAAAGACTAGTAAAGATCTTCCAAAGGAAATGGAACAATTTTCACGCGAAATCGGAATGGTACCTATCTTAGTCAACAAGGAACAACCGGGTTACCTTTTAAATTCACTTTTAGTACCCTTCTTGTCAGATGCCCTCGTTCTCTGGAACAACGGCGTTTCTGATCCTGAAACCATTGACCGAGCATGGATGATCGGAACCGGTGCCCCACTTGGTCCATTCGCTATCATGGATAGCATTGGAATGAAGACCATGTACGACATCACCAAGATGTCAACTAATCCTGAAGTTAAGAAGGCCTCCGAAAAGTTCAAGACAATGATTGACCAAGGTAAGATCGGTCGAGAATCAGGCAAGGGATTCTACACCTATCCTGATCCAGACTTTAAAAAGCCTGAATTTCTCAAATAATTAATAATTAGACACAAAAAAGTTCGCCAATCGGCGAACTTTTTATTTTGCGTATTTTATTTTATAGATGATTCAAAGTTTCAGAACCTAAGGTTGGGAACAATGGAATCAAGTTACTCATCTTTTCAGGTGAGATATGGTACTCAATAAATGGAGCCAAGATGCTAATCACATTATCAGCTTCAGAACTGATTTCAGTTGCACCTACCAGGTAACCTTGCTTATCGGTAACAGCAATGGTCTTACCTTTGTTTTCTTGCATAGCAAATCTGAACCAATCAGTCGAAAGATCTGATTCTTTAACATCATACTTGTCAGGGTTAGCTTTAGCTTCATCAACACTAACACCAATTTCAGCAATTCGTGGTGAAGCAAAGACAGCACTTGGAACAGCAGGATATTCGATTGGGTCAGTAGTTGCACCAGTAAATAACTTGGTCAAGTACATTGATTCATAGATGGCAGTTGGTGTTAACTTACCAACCTTCTTGTCAAGAACATCACCGGCAGCATAGATACTGTCAACTGAAGTTTGAAGGTGATCGTCAACTTTGATTCCGTTCTTGTCGTAATCAACGCCAACTTCTTTAAGGCCAAAGCCTTCAACGTTTGGATCACGTCCAGTTGCATCAAGAATCCAATCAGCATCGTAGTCATCTTTGTTTGTCTTAACAACAAAGCTGTCACCAGATTTTTCAATTGATTCTGGATTTACGTCACGAACAACTTGAACACCTTGAGCTTCAAGATCTTTAAGTAAGTCTTCAACAAATGGTTGGTAGAACTTTCTTAAAGCTTTGTCATGGTGCAATAAGATCGTAACTTTAGTGCCAGCATTAGCAGCGATGGTTGCAAATTCGATCGCAATGTATCCACCACCGATAACTGTCATACGGTCTGGTTGTTTTTCGAGGTTCAAGAAATCAGTTCCATCGTTTGCTAAATCAGCACCAGGAATATCAATCTTGTGGTAATGAGCACCAGTGGCTACAACAAGCTTGTCAGCGGTATATTTAGTATCATTAACTTCGATTGTATGCGCATCAACAATTTTTCCATATCCATGAATAACGTCAATTCCAACACTCTTTAAGCCTTGTTCAATTCCACCAGGTAATTGACTGATAACTTCTTTTTCATGCTTAACGTTGTCTGCCCAATTAATCTTAGGAGTACCATCTAAACCATGCCCTTGAAAGTTATCAACGTCTTTTTTCATCTTAACTGGGAAGTCTAAGGCAATCTTAGCGTTACAACCTCTGTTAGGGCAGGTTCCACCAATTTTTCCAACTTCAATAATGCCAGCTTTTTTACCCTTTAAGGCCAGTGGAATAGCACCGTTAAAAGCACCGTGTCCGCTTCCTAAATACAATACATCAAATTGATAATTGTTTTCACTCATACTTAACACCTCGTCTTTTCAGTTTTGTGCAACTAAACTTTATACAATTATTATTATAGTTCTATAATATTACTTGTCAAGATTAGTCATCTACAAAACATTCTAATGCCTCTTTCCCGATAATGAAAACAATTAGAATTGCGGCGACTGAATCGATCCACCAGATATGAAAGAAATAATTAATTAGAACTCCAACCAAAACTGTCCCAGCCAGATAGGCACAGGTCACACTACACATGGCATCCTGAATTAGAGCATCCGAACCAATCACTTTTCCAATCCAGTATTTGGCATAGGCAATGAATGGCATGATAATTAGCGACATAATTGAAATGACCATCCCCATCAGACTGGAATCAGCCCCCTCATGCTGAAACAAATTGTATCCAGAAGTAATCAAGATGTAGCCACATAAAAGTAATAAAATAATACTCACAATTTTGGTTGAAATCCGATCTAACCGATTAATATCCATTTTGGATCCATCAAATTCGACGCCTAATCGCACTAACAACACGATTCCAGCCACAATTTCCATTAGACTGTCAAGACCAAACGCGATTAATACTACCGAATGGGCATCAATCCCAACTTTAAATCCAACCGAGAATTCTACTACCATCCAAGTAATTGCTACTAATTCCACAATAATACCATATCCAACCACCCTTTTAGTTTCCATGTTTTACTCCTCTTACCACGTGATCGGAATGAGCTAGTCCCTCGTTTACGATATCCATAATGTGTGGATCATCAAGCTGATAGTAAATTGACTTGCCATCCCGGACATTACTAACCAATTGGTGCTTTTTGAGCATGGCCAATTGATGTGAAGCTGCCGACTGTTCAATTTTAAGTTCATCACTAATCTGACCAACATTCATGGGGTGATCCTCTAATAACACCAACATCTGAATTCGGGTCGGATTACTTAATAACTTAAATAACTCATGAACTTCGGCTAATTTTTTCGTACTAATCTTATTATTCATGGTTCCTCCTACATATGCATTTTATATCATATGAAAATAATATCATATGTATTCCAATAAAAAAAGCCTTCTCGGCTCATCTTAATTAGTCTTTGATACCATGGTCTTTAAAAATGACTTGATTAATTGCGTGATCAATATCCCCAAAATCAGAGAAAGCTTGGTTGATCGCATCATTAATGGTAACTTCATCTGAAATCTTAGCTAGTGCGTCCTTAACAATTGATCGTTTTAATTCAATCTTGTACATTTCAACGTCTGGAGTACTGGGATACTTTTCAAAGTATTTATCCAACCGACCCTCAACGATGTTATTCAATTCTTCATTGTTCATCTTAATCGCCTCACGTTTATTTATAATCTCATTATATTACTAATTTAAACTACTGGTTATCTAAAATGTTATCAATCGTCCGTAAAACTCCATCATGTCGATTATCAAACTCAGTCACATGGCCAGCGTTATCTTTAGCTTCCGCAATTCCATTTTTCATGGCATAACTATTGGGCGTTAACCGAAGCATCCCTAGGTCATTCTCGTTATCACCAAAGGTTACCACTTCTTCCGGGTTAGCATCATATTTTCTCATCAGATAACGAACTCCAGTGGCTTTATCAACTCCCTGAGTCCCAATTAAGTCTGTGTTAAATCCTGAGTTTAAACTTTCCAGTCCACTAGGAAGCATTTGTCGCATTTCGTGGACTTTCCGCATGACATTCTCGCCCTGTTTGAATGTCACTCCGACTTTAACTAGTTGATCATTCGTGCTAGCACTAGAAATATCAGATAAGTCATCGACACGAACGGTATTACTGTAGTATTGCTTCATTAGCTGATACATTTTCTCAGGTAATTTTTTGTCAACGTAAGTATGCTTAAGACCTGAAACATTAACACCCACAATGTCAGGGCCAAAATCATCATACAACATTTTCAAAGTTTGCTTAATTTGGTCATCACTTAATGATTCAGCATGAACTAGGTCACTTCCACGGTAAATCACGGAACCATTTTGCGAAATAAAATCCATCTGATCTTGATAATCAATAAACAGGTTTTGTAATTTATCGTTTGGACCCCCACTGGCAACGGCAAAATTAACGTTTTGCTGTTTCATTTTTTGAAACGTCTTCGCAAACTTGATCTCGTCATAACGATTAGCTTCGTTTAAAAACGTTTTATTCATATCAGTCACAATTAATTTAATCAAAATTTTCACCCCACCTGTTTAGTTCAATTATATCAATTTGTTAATGGAATGAAAAAAGTTAATGCCTTCGTGGCATTAACTTTTAATTAAATTAACTATTTTCGGGGTGCCACGCAGGTTCCCTCAGGAACTGCAAAATCTTTTTGCACCATCGTTAACTTACCCGTTTCAGGATTACGTTCGTATAAAGTAGCGTTATTAGTGTTTTGATTAACCACAATCAGAAATGATTGATCGGAATTGAAATTAAAATCACGGGGAAACTCACCTTCAGTTGAAATGACTTGGATACGTTCCAAATCCCCATCATCTAAAATCTTAAAGACGGCAATGGAATCATGGCCTCGATTAGATACATATACGTACTTATCATCGTTTGAAACCCGGATAGCAGCCCCACCATTTTGATCCTTATAATCATCTGGCACAGTCTTAACCACTTGTTGAACGGTAAAGATCCCAGCTTCTTCGTTGTAATCTAAGACGGCAATCTTGCTACTTAATTCTCCAATCAAGTATGCCTTACCCGCTGACTCAACAAAGGCAATATGACGAGGTCCAAATCCAGGTGAGAGTTGAACTTCACTAACTGGGGTAATTTCACCCTCATCAGAAACATCATCTAGGTAAACCCGGTCCAACCCCAAGTCACAAATCACGAGTCGATCATCAGGAGTCAGATCAGCATAATGTGGATGAGGACCACTTTGTTGCTCTGGAAGAGGGCCGGTCATCCCATCGTCATGAATTCGTTGGGATTCCTTAACCGTTCCGTCGGCTTCAATGTGATATGCAATGACGTTACCAGTATGATAGTTAGCGGTATAAACCATCTTTCGTCCCTCATCGACGGTAATGTAAGCTGGAGAAGGACCAACTTCAATGTCTTCTTGCATCAATTTAGCTGGCATCGTACTTCCATCAAATACGGCTAAACCGCCACGAGTTTCAGATTCATCCTGATTTCGATCAATGGCATAAATTTTATGATCATTTGATTCAACAACGTAGGTTGGGCAGCTGATCTTGGCGATCAACTGGGCGTTCTCTAATTGTTTTTGATCGGTATCTAATTCAATTTGATAAACACCCTTACTTGTCTTTTGGGTATAAGTTCCAATTAAAAATTTTTCAGTCATTACTAACGCCTCCAAATATTATCCACACTTATTATGCCATATTTGCCCTTTGGTGATAACAAAAACTAACGATTTAATTCACAAAAGTTAACTTGCTAGCCGATGTGATTTTCCTTTAGGATCATCTGAACTTCTTGGTCCATTTCTGGCGTTCGTTTCCACTCCTCAAAGTGATCAAAATTCTCCGCAGGCATTTCATAGTTTTGATTAATGTAATTTTCATAATTAATCACGTGGACTGAATGTGGAATATTCAACTGTAGAATACGGACCTGTTTAATCATCTTCCGTTCGGCCGCAAGTTCAGCCCGTCCGTTTTGAACCATATTACTGATTTCGAGGTACTTCGTTCCATCTAACCGGGTAATTTCTTCAATTAAGGTAAACGTTTCGTGACTTTTCATTGCCATTTAAATCATCCTCCTAAACAAAAATGCTATTATTCGGTTGAATAATAGCAAAATTTTTATCGTTGTCCCCAAGCATGCTTTTCTAGTTGCTTATACTCGTGCTTGGTAACCATCACTGACTTACCATCTTTCTTTTGATACCGCATCTTCTTACTTGGATTGACAATATAGCTTGGGTGTCTTACCACCGCCATTGTTGGATGTCCCGACACGTTAACCAAGCAAAAGAAAACCATCGCAAATAAAACAACCCACGTCAGGATCTTAGCGGTCCATGGCATCTTCTCCTGCATCACTTCACTATAAAAACGTTTGTGAATGGTCTTAGCAGGATTATGATCTTGGGGATGTGACTCAGCGTATTCCTGAGTAATTTCTTTTTGATACTTATCAATATCAAAGTTCTTTTGAATCGTTTTTTCTTTTTTCTGAAATTGTTTCTTTTCTTTTTTACTTAAAGATTTAAACCATTTAATAAACTTCTGATATTCAGAAACAACCTCTTCCATTGGTCCAATCTTACGAAGCTTACCGTAGTTAATCCAGGCCACTCGGTCACACAATAACCGAACCTGTTTCAGAGAGTGGGAAACAAAGATGATGGTCTTGCCCTCTTCTTTGAACTGGTCAATCTTATCAACACACTTCTGATAGAAGGTGTCATCACCAACGGATAGGGCCTCATCAATGATTAAAATGTCTGGTTTAATGTGAACGGCAATCGAAAATCCCAACCGTGAGCGCATTCCACTCGAATAGTCCTTCACAGGTTGATCAACAAAGTCTCCAATGTCGGCGAAGGCAATGATATCATCCATCATGTCATCAATCTGTCGATTGGTAAGTCCCTGCATTAAAGATTTCATTCGAATGTTTTCCCGACCGGTTAGATTCTTTCTTAACCCAGCATTAATCGCAACAATTGAAGTATCGCCCCGAACGTCAACCTGTCCTGTGGTTTGGGGAATGATTCCCGAAATGATGTTTGAAATGGTTGATTTCCCTGAACCATTTACTCCAATGATTCCTAATGCCTCACCTGGTTGAACGGTAAAAGAAATTCCCATCAAAGACCAGAAGTGGTGAATTTTATTCTTCTTTGATAATGAAAAAAACGATTTTAATTTGTCAGATTGAGTCTTGAACATGTCATACTCTTTAGTGACATTTTGTACTTTGATTTTATAATTTTCTTCAGCCATGGTTTACTTCCTAAATTTCAAAATTACAACTGACACGATAATAAAATAATACGAGAAAAACACCCAAATGTAAAGGTATGGTCAAAGTGTAAATAGTCTCACTTAATACTATTTACAAAAAGAAGAAGTTACCAACAAGTAACCCCTTCTTTTAAAATTATTCAACTGTAACACTTTTAGCAAGATTTCGGGGACGATCAACGTTCAATCCCTTATTCAGACTAGTGTAGTAAGCAATCAATTGAGCTGGAATAACACTTAACAGTGGTGTTAACAATTCATCAACATCGGGAATGACGAACGTATCACCATCCTGAGCTAGACTCTGACGGACAATTGTAAGTGCATTGGCACCACGCGCAGCGGTCTCTTCCAAGTTGCTGCGGGTTAATCCCGCCGTCTTCTTTTGCGTAATGATACCGATCACAGGTGTTCCCTTTTCAATCAATGCAATCGTTCCATGCTTCAATTCACCAGAAGCAAATCCTTCGGCATGAACATACGAAATTTCCTTTAGCTTTAAGGCAGCTTCAAGGGAAACGGTGTAATCAACACCCCGTCCGATGTAGAAAGCCTGTTTAGCATTGACAAAGTACTTTTTAGCAATTTCATCAATCTTATCTTTTTCTTCAACGATGGATTGCATTCCGGTAGCTACCAATCCTAGTTGACGACCTAGGTCGAAATCTTTGGCAACTTGACGATTACCACGCATTCCCACTGCCTTAGCCAAGATAGCTTGAATGGCAATTTGAGCAGTATAAGCCTTAGTGGAAGCCACTGAAATTTCAGGACCAGCATTAAGCAGCATTGTATACGTTGCTTCACGTGATAACGTTGAATTAGCAACGTTAGTGATCGTTAAGCTTGGAAAATGCTGCTTGTTAACGTTCACTAGAACCTCACGACTATCAGCCGTTTCCCCACTCTGAGTTAGGAAAATAAAGAATGGCTTCTTAGGAAGAAGTGGTTCTTCATAGGCAAACTCAGAAGAAACGTGTACTTCAGTTGGAATCCCAGTGTACTTTTCCATCAATTCTTTTCCAACCAGACCAGCGTGATAACTAGTACCAGCACCAACGATATAGATACGATCAGAATCAAGAATGTTATCCATTAAACCACAACCGACGTTCATGTTTCCATCCGCATCAAAGTATTTTTTGACTAATTTTCTCATCACGTTGGGTTGTTCATCAATTTCTTTAAGCATGTAGTAAGGATATGTACCCTTATCAGAAGCACTTGGATCAATAGTAACCTTGAACTGATTCCGCTTAGCGGGCTTCCGCTTTTCATCTAAGACGGTTACACTATCTGGTTTAACGATGGCAACGTCTCCATCAACAACTTCCAAGAAGGTGTCGGTGACATCTAACATGGCAATGGAATCAGAACATACCACGTTGAAGCCATCACACAAACCGATCAACATTGGACTCTTGTTTTTAGCGGCATACAAAGTATCGGGATCATCTCGATCCATTAAAATGAAAGCATAAGAAGAATTCTTAAGTAGCGAAAGCATCTTAATGAAAGCATCCTTCGTAGTCATTCCATCTTCAGTGACAAACTTATCAACCAACTGAACGGCCACCTCAGTATCGGTTTGACTGTGAAACTTAACGTTTGGTAAGTATTCTTTCTTCAATTGTTCATAGTTTTCGATCACACCATTATGAACTAAGTAGAAACGGTCATCGTCTGAAAACTGTGGATGAGCATTATCGATGTTAACGCCACCGTGAGTAGCCCATCGTGTGTGTCCAATTCCAGCTGTACCCTGAACTTCTGGTCCAATCTTTTTCTTTAAATCGTCGATACTTCCAGTGGTTTTCACTAAGTAATCTTTGTGGTCCTTACTATCCACAAAGATTCCCGCTGAATCATATCCTCGATATTGTAATTTTTCTAATCCATTAACTAAAATGGATGTTGCATTCTTATTGCCTGTAACTCCAACGATTCCGCACATGGGAATGACCTCTCTTTAAAATTGGTATAGATGTATTTAAACTTTATTTATATACTTAACATCTTTGATGATAATGGTTTCACAAGTGTTTGTCAAACATAAGTTGAAATTGGTATAGCACTGATAAAGAAAAATTTAACGTAAATTTAAACATAATAAAAGAGTTAACTCTCGTTAACTCTTTTATTAACTAATCATTAAATTATTCAATTCCCATATCATCTCTAACGACGTCCGCAATTTCATTAGCATACTTATCGCTTTCTTCTTGAGTAGGCGCTTCAACCATTATTCGGAGCAGTGGTTCAGTCCCACTAGGACGAACCAACACTCGTCCGTTTCCATTCATTTCATTTTCAACTTTCTCAATTGCTTTCTTAACGTCATCATGATCCATGGCATGTTTTTTATCAGAAACTTTCACGTTCACTAGGCTTTGCGGATACTTCTTTACTTCATCAGCTAGTTCGGAAAGTGGTTTACCAGTATCTTTCATGATGTGCATTAATTGTAAACTAGTTAACATTCCATCTCCGGTGGTATTGAAGTCCAGGAAGACAACGTGTCCAGACTGTTCACCACCAAGGTTATAACCGTTAGCCTTCATTGCTTCAACGACGTAACGATCACCAACTTTGGTTTTGACACTGTTCAAACCGTTAGCTTCCATGGCTTTATACATTCCCAGATTACTCATCACCGTCGTCACAATCGTATCATGCTTTAAACGACCATTGGCATCCATGTACTTTCCACAGATATACATAATCTTGTCACCATCGACAATATTACCCTTTTCGTCAACCGCAATACAACGATCACCATCACCGTCAAAGGCAATCCCAAGTTGTGAACCATTTTCAACTACCATTTTTTGCAATTGTTCGGGATGAGTTGAGCCAACGTGATCGTTAATGTTTAATCCATTGGGTGAGGTGGCCATAGTTTTAAAATCAAGTCCAAGGTCAGCGTACAAACGTGGAACTAAATTACTAGTAGCACCATTAGCAGCATCAACTGAAACTTTAATCCCACTTAATTCATCTGGAATGGTTTGAGACAAGAAATGAAGGTACTTCTGGGAAGCTTCACTATATTCAGCCGCAGTTCCTAATCCTTTAGCTGAAGGACGTGGAAGGTTATCTTGATCACTTTCAAGAATTTTCTCAATGTCCGCTTCAATGTCATCAGATAACTTATATCCATCACCACCAAAGAACTTAATGCCGTTAAATTCAGCTGGATTATGCGAGGCTGTAATCATGACTCCCGCATCAGCGCTTTGATCACGCACTAAGTATGCAACTCCTGGAGTTGTGACAACTCCAAGCTGGACAACTTCAATGCCAACGGATAACATTCCAGCTACTAATGCATCTTCCAACATTTGACCAGAAATGCGAGTGTCCCTTGCAACCAACACACGTGGTTGATGATCAGTCACACTATGCTTAGTTAAAGCATATCCACCAGCTCGTCCAGCGCGAAAAGCTAATTCAGGAGTTAGCTCTTTATTAGCCACTCCCCTAATTCCGTCTGTTCCAAAATATCTCATAAATACCTCACTTTGATTTACTTATCCTTTACGTCTACTTGTACTTTCACCGTTGATGGATCCAGTCCACTCACCTTAGAATTACCGGTATCAAGCGAAACCGTCTTGGTGTTCTTACCGGACATCTTACTAACATCGACGTCAGCATTAACTGAATTAATCCCACTAATAGCATTCTTATCACCTAACAGTAAGACATCAGATGGATCACACTTCACGTCGTATGTTTTATCATCTTGCTTATTATTTAAGTTAACTTTGACTGGCACTCTCTTATTATCACCCGCTGAGACAGGTAAATCAACTGAACTTGTAGATGGAGTGATAATTACATTAATGTTTTTCCCTTTTTTATCTAGAGCTTCGATCACCGCATCCTGTTTTACATCACTTTTGGTGTTGGGCTTTAGACTTATCTTAGCCACCACTGAATCGATGCGATTAATTTGATCAATTGGACCAGTTACCTTAGCCGAGCTAACGTCAGATGATGCTTTCCCAACTTTATATCCTGAGGCAATGTTTTTCTTATCGTACGTAGCCTTTACCGGGAATTTCACCGTCCGTCGTGGTTGAATATTCACATGAATCTTGGATGGCTTGATTTTACTATGGATATCAGAATTAAGTCCCTGTTGCTGAAGTTTCACCGTGTGCTCACCTGGGCCTAAATTACCAAGGTCAGCATAGACCTTAAAATTCTGAGTGTTAGCGGTGGTCGTAACCAAAGCCGATGGCCCAGACAATTGAACGTTCACTTTTTCTGGATAACCAATCACAAAGTACTTGTCTGAATTGACATTCAGTTGCAATGGAACCGAGAGATCCTTCGACTTATTTGCTGCCATCTGAGTGGTATTAGTTGAACTACTGGTGCTATTAGTTAATCCCATATCATTTTTACCATCATGGACATAGAAGAACAGTGCGAAGGTAAAAATCAGTGCCAAGATAGCGTAAAACCACTTACTTTGAAAGAACTTTTTCATAGCTACTTGTCACCTCCGAAATGTTTCTGGAAGAAACTAATCGCACGCGTTACGATGGTTTGATGTTGATTCGGATGTTCCCTAGGAATCAACTGACTCCTCAAGTACTTCAAGTAATCCTCTTGGGTCATTCCCCGGAGAAGCTCATTATTTCTAGTAATTGAGACCTCACCCGTCTCTTCTGAAATAACGATTGTTAAAGCATCTGAAACCTCCGAGATTCCCACGGCAGCACGATGCCTAGTTCCTAACTCTTTTGGAATTAGATTACTTTGCGATAATGGCAAGTAAGCCGCAGCTGCGGCAATCTTATCATCCTTAATGATGACCGCTCCGTCATGCAAGGGAGTATTGGGAATAAAAATGTTAATCAATAACTGACTGGAAATATCTGCATCAAGTTTGATTCCAGTTTCAATGTATTCTTCGAGTCCCGTATGCATTTGGATGGTAATCAAAGCTCCAATTCGGCGTTTGGACATGTATTGAATGGCACCATCCAAGGCTTTAATCATCCTTTCAGCCTTTTCATCCTGGTTCTGAGTTGACCTAAAGACTGATCCACGACCTAATTTTTCAAGTCCCCGGCGAATTTCGGGTTGAAAGATGATGATACATCCAATTACTCCCCAGTTGATAATTTGGTCCAGAATCCACGAGACCATGGTTAATCCCAAGTACCAGCTGGCAATTTTGGCGATAATAATGACAATGATTCCACGCAATAACTGCACCGCACGAGTGCCACGAAGAAGCATTATCAATTCATAAATAATGAGCCAAACAACTAATATATCAATTAAGTTGCTTAGATTATGTAACGTAAACAAGCTACTCCAATCAATCCCCATAGCACAACCTCCAGTTTGTATATTATTATATCACTGAATTATTACCTAAATAAAGGCACTTCGCTAATTCCAAATATTAAAAAATTTTAATTCTATAGTTAAATTTCTAGTTTTTTTCTTTAATTTGGGGTTTAATTTATATATAGAGGAAAAGGGGTCGAATTATCATGTCACAAAACAAAAAATGGCAAGTTAGAATATTTTTCATCGGATGGATGGTGCTACTGTTCTTATTCCTTCGTGATACACGATTTGGATTTTTAGCACTGAATACACTATTGGGTTACATTACCATTGAATTGAGTTTTCACATTGGCAATAAACCTCATCAAAATAGTTTTGTTTTTTGGCTTTTGTCACTTCTGTGGTTACTTTTCTATCCAAATTCACCTTATATTCTAACCGACCTTCTGCATCTCGCCTGGTTACATCCAGACGAAGCTAATGGCCTCCTTAGACTGGATCCGCATGTGTGGTTTTTGTACACCTGTTTAATGATTAGCGCACTAAGTTGCGCGTTCATCGGTTTCTGGAGTTTAGTCCATGTTGCTAAAGCCATCGATGTCAAGATCCATTTGCCAGGCAACTTTTCGAATTTCGTTACCATTGTCATCTTAACGGTAGCCAGTTCAATCGGATTGTTCATAGGCAGATTCATGCGAGTTCATACCATTTACCTGATTCTTTCACCCCGAATGTACATTCGACCATTCTTAAACATGTGGAACATGCACATGTTGGTCTTTGTCTTTTTGATGACCGTTCTTCAGTTGATGATATATTGGATTTACACCATTATTAGTAATAACAAGGAATAACCAAAAGGCCTTACACTTTAAAAGTGTAAGGCCTTTTTTAGTTATCACTTAACATTAATGTTTCCTTATAATTAATATCCTGACGCAGGTGCAGCCCCATTGCGTGGCTAACTTTACGATTGTTAATCAACCTTTCCACCGCGCGTCGCTCAGCTTCAAGTGCAATTGAACGAAGCCGTAGAAGCTGGTACTCATATTCCTCGTCATCCTCATCAGGATCATTGTAGGAATGAGCTCGTTCAATCTGACTTTGATAAAAGGTAATAATAAAGTGAATAATTTGTGAATCAAAATCCTGCTCGTTGATGTCACTTCGACTCAAAAAGTCAGAAATGGCATCAATAGCAGCCTGATCACCTACTACCGTGACCAACCGTAATTCACTCTTCGTTTTCTTACTTTCGGACTCACTAACCTGCCAACTCTTAATGGAATGAAGGATCGACGAGAACCATCCTGGATAATACCAGTGGTTCTTTTTGTATCCATCATAACCGTTCGCAAACATCCGACGTTCTTCCCGGTTAATCCGACGATTGGCAATCCAGTACGTATCTTTAGAAATTTGTTTTTCTCGATACAGTTCTTTAATGGCGTCTCGTTTCCCTTCTAAAGCGACCCGTCTTAAACTCAATTCTTCGTTTAACGACTTACTTTCTGCACTATCGTCCCGAGTCTTACGCAAAAGATTTCTTAACTCAACTTGATAGTCTAAAACCGTGTCGTAAACCGCACGTTCGTTATCATTCGTTTTGTTATTTTCAAGACTTGCAATGGCACTTTTGATGATAAAAATGCGCGCATCGTCCTCTGAAACGTAACCCGCTTGTTCGTCCTTTTCGTCTTCTGTTTCGTCATCATCTTCGTCTTTATCAATCAAAGAGGCCCGAGTCTCAAGCGGACTAGCACCAGGCGAGATAATTGGCAAAATAATCGTTGCAGCCACTAAACTAATGACAATTACCATTGCCGCAATGAAAAGCATTAGCGAACGATCCGGAAAGGCTTTTCCATCCGATAAGAGAGCAGGAACAGAAAGAATTCCGGCCATCGTAATGGCCCCACGTACTCCTGAAATTCCGGCTAAAAGGGCCACCGACAAACTTGGCTTTCGATTGGAACGTTTGGTTACATAGTATGAAAATAACTCATAACCTAAAATCCAAACCACTCGAATTACCAATAGGGCCACCCAAACTGCGAAGGCAATTCCGAATGATGCTAGAGTTCGATACTCTGATCCATTGATAACAACCCGGGTAGCAACTGGCAGCTCAATCCCTAGAATTAAAAAGACAATTCCATTTAAACAGTACACAATGACATCCCAGGTTCGATTCGTTAATAGGTTTACCTCGGGTGACTTAGTGTTAGCAACATTGGTCTGCAAATGATCAATAATTCCAGCCGCAACGACCGCAATCACTCCCGAGGCATGCAAAGCATCTTCTGCAATGACGTAGATAATAAACGGGGTCAAGATATGGAGAACCACATTAAAGATAACATCGTTAAAATGGACCTTTAATAGTAAGTTTCGTAAAACAATGATCAGCGACATGCCGACAATTCCAATAATCAAACCTACCAGCGCGGTATAGACAAAGTCAACCGCTGCATTTTTCAAAGAAAAATATCCCGTTACAACCGCTGCAATTGCATACTTAAACGCAATTAGCCCACTGGCATCGTTTATCAAACTTTCTCCAGATACCAGATGCAGGATGTTACTTGGTAGATGAACTCGTTTTGAAATTGATTGGACGGCAATCGGATCGGTGGGAGATAGAATGGCAATTAAGGCAAAACAGGCCGCTAGTGGCATCGATGGCACTAGCCAATTGACAAAATAACCACCAATAATGGTCGTAATAAAGACTAACCAGATGGCATTTTCAAAAATCGGTCCTCGCAATTCCCACAACTCACGCTTCGGAAAATCTCGTCCATCATTGAATAGTAGTGGGGCAATGAACAACAGTAAAAACCAGTCAGTGTTTAAATCAATCTTAAACTTAAAGAAAAGAGCTAATCCTAAACCAAGTAAAATTTGAATTAAACTAACCGGAATTTTCGTGACATAGTGGGAGATAATGCTAGAAAGCAGGACTAAAACGATTAACGTGATGACTGCTTCAACTATTACCATATGCTACTTCCCTCCTATTTTGGTTCACCAATGATCCTGACTTCGGTTTCAAGGTGAACCTGATTATCATGATAAACCGTTTCTTGAACGTGTTTGATCACATTTAAATAATCGGTAGCGGTGGCACCACCAACGTTAATAATAAATCCAGCGTGCTTCTTAGAAACTTCAGCTCCACCAGATCGATATCCCTGCAGGCCAGCATCATGGATTAGTTTACCAGCAAAATAACCCTTGGGACGTTTAAAGACACTTCCACATGAAGGCCACTCTAAGGGTTGTTTCGATCTTCTGAGGTAGTTTAGATGATCCATTTCACTCTGGATTTCTGGCTTATTACCAGGTTCCAACTTGAAAGTGGCTTCTAGTACCACATCACCATAGTCTTGGATACTACTATGACGATACCCAAAATCCAATTGATCATTATTTAAAACAATGATCTCACCCTGTGGGGTTAAGACCGTTGCTGACTCCAAAATATACTGAGTTTCCCCACCGTAAGCTCCAGCGTTCATGAACACACCACCACCGACACTTCCTGGAATTCCAGCCGCAAATTCTAGGCCGGTTAAGCCAGCTTTTTGAGCGGCTTTAGTTACGTCAATATAAGCAGCTCCTGCTTCCGCAATCACCCGATGGTCCTCAGTTCGAATGGCATTCATTTTAGTGAGGATAATTGTTAATCCCCGAATTCCGCCATCTCGAACAATCAGATTACTGGCATTACCCAGCACCGTAATTGGCATTTTAATTTCGTTTGCATAGTTTAATAATTCTTCGGTTTCTTTAAATGATGAGGGAAATGCGAGAAAATCAGCTTTTCCACCAGTCTTAGTCCAAGAATAATTGGAAAGTGGCTCATCTTTTAAGATTTCAATCTCCTTGAATTTGTTTGTTAAGTCTTCAACCATCGTCATTTTCCTTTCTAAATATACACACTATATTCTAGCACGTTATCATTATTTAAACACTTCCGATCGTGATATACTGGCATTGAAGGAGGGGATACAATGAATTTTATCTCATGGAATGTAAATGGTTTACGATCCGCAGTTAAAAAGAATTTTTACGAATTTTTCAATGAAATTGATGCTGACTTTTTTAACGTCCAAGAAACTCGGGTTCATGAAAATGATATTGCTTTAGAAGTTCCTGGTAATTACTATCAATACTGGGATTCAGCTGAACGCCCCGGTTACGCTGGAGTAACAACTTTCACAAAGCACAAGGCTCAAAACGTCATTTATGGCGTTGATGGGACTGATACTGATGTTGAAGGTCGTTGCCTAACCCTTGAATATCCTGACTTTTATTTAATTAACACGTATGTTCCCAACTCAGGCGAAGAGTTACAAAGACTTGATTATCGCCTTGATTGGGACCAAAAATTTATTACCTTTGTTAACAAACTTACTGGCACCAAGCCAGTCATAATTGGTGGTGACATGAGCGTCGCCTACCAGCCAATCGATATTGACGATCCTGAAGAAGATCATCATAAAGCTGGGTACACACAACAAGAACGTGATGATTTTGGTCGTCTTTTAGCTTCAGGATTTGTCGACACATTTCGAGCCCTCCATCCTCATCAAAGTGGTGCCTACACTTGGTGGAGTTATAGATACGACGAACGAGCACGTGATCGTGGTTGGAGAATGGACTATTTCCTAGTTTCTGACTCCATTCAAAACGACGTGGCTGAATCAAATATTTTAGGTAACGTGATGGGTTCGGATCACGCTCCAATTCAATTAATTACTGACGGACTTAAACTTAATTAGAGAGGATCATTTAAATGAATTTTGCGGCAATCGACTTTGAAACCGCTGCTGGGAAGCGTGCTAGTGCATGTTCGGTTGCACTAACGATCGTAAGAAACGACGAGGTGGTTGATGAATTTTACTCATTAATCAACCCCGAATGTGAGTTTAACTGGCGAAATATCAACGTTCATGGTATTCACGAAAAAGATGTAGTCGATTCACCAACGTTTCCAGAAGTTTGGGACCAAATTAATCCCCTCTTCGATCGAAACAAATTGGTAATTGCTCATAACAATAACTTCGATAACAGTGTCTTAAAGAAAAGTTTGGAGCGATATGGTTTAAGACAACCTCACTACCAAACTCTTGATACCGTTAAAACTTCAAAAAAGTTTTATCCTGGATTTGTTAATCATAAACTAAACACGGTTAGTCAAAATTTAGGGATCGAATTACAGCACCACCACAACGCCTTAGACGACAGCCTAGCGTGCGCTAATATCCTAATTTACGAATACCAACAGTTTGGTAAAAATGCCATTAAACCGTTTGTTAAATCCATTTAAAAAGACTGAGATTTATTCTCAGCCTTTTTTTATGTTCATTTTCATTTCAATTACATGATCATCTTGACCAGTAACAACAAATCCTAGTTTTTTATACAATCGAAACGCGCCCTGGTTGGCTTTTAGAACCGATAAAGTTAATTCGTCCAATTGACTAAAATTAGCAATCCAATCAATGGCTTCTTGAATCAAGTAGGTGCCAAGTCCCATGTCTTGATAGTCGGATAAAATTGCCACTCCAAGTTCACCGACAGTATGAGCAACCTGACTGATACTTAAAACTCCGATTAGCTTTGTTCCAGCAATCGCCACCATAATGAGATTAGTCCCCGTAGCGTTAACAGCATCAATCGCCTCAGCTTCGGTTTCAGCAGTCAACTGATCAACCTGAACGTCAGTGGTGAAATTTTTCGATTCTTTACTCAACTGTTTCATTAATTTAATTAATGCGGCAGCATCCTTAGAATTAGCTGCTCGAATTGTGATTTCATCATCTGCCAAGGTTCAAATCCCCCGACTTTAGAATCGCATTAAAGTGATCACCACTAGCAGTCATTTCAATCGTCCGATCATTATCACCTAACTCATCATTTCTGGTGAACTTAATCCGTAAGTAATCATCAGGAAGTTCATCCTCCGCAAATTTCGACCATTCCACAACACTCACTCCATCACCATTGAAGTATTCGTTTAAACCCAACTCGTCGGCTCCGCCTTCTTCAAGACGATAGACGTCCATGTGATAAAGGGGTAATCGCCCGTTCTTGTACTCCCGAATAATGGTAAAGGTAGGACTTTTAATGTTTCGCTTAATGCCAAATCCTTTACCCAGTCCTTTTGTAAAGGTTGTTTTGCCCGCACCCAGATCACCATCAAGTAAAATGACATCTCCGGCTTTTAAATCTGGAGCGAGTTCCTCACCTAATTTTTCGGTTTGTTCAGGACTATCGACTTTAAATTTAATCAAATAAATCGCCTCGAATTAAAGTGCTTGAGTAGCCGTAATGATGGCTACCTTGTAGACATCTTCAGCATTGCATCCTCGCGATAAGTCAGAAACAGGTTGATTTAATCCCTGAAGAATTGGCCCAATGGCTTCAAAACCACCCAATCGTTGGGCAATCTTGTAACCAATGTTTCCGGACTGAAGCTCTGGAAAGACAAAGACCGTTGCCTGACCAGCAACATCTGATCCTGGTGCCTTACTCTTAGCAACCGAGGGAACAATGGAAGCATCAAACTGCAATTCACCGTCGATCGGCGTGTCTGGATCCAACCTTTGAGCAATCTTAGTTGCGCTTTGCACCTTATCAACTTCAGGACCCTTTGCCGAACCCTTCGTTGAGAAACTTAGGAGAGCAACCTTAGGGTCAATATCAAACAAACGGGCTGTATGAGCACTTTCAACCGCTACCTCACCGAGTTGTTGATCGTCTAACTCAATGTTAATGGCACAATCGGCAAACAAGTAACGTGTGTCACCCTTTTGCATCACAAAGGCCCCACTAATTAATTTTACTCCTGGTTTAGTTTTAATAATTTGTAAAGCAGGACGAACAGTGTCACCAGTAGGATGAGCTGCCCCTGAAACCATTCCGTCAACGGTTCCCATGTATACCATCATAGTTCCAAAGTAGTTGGGATCTTTTAACCACTCACGGGCGGTCTTTTCATCGGTTTTGCCATTTCGGCGCTTAACCAATGAATCAACCATTTGGTTAAATGTTGCTGGATCAACATTATTAATATCAATAATTGTAATCCCATCTAAATCAATCCCATTTTCATCAGCAACCTGTTTAATTGCCTGAGGGTCACCTAATAACGTTGGCTCAACCAGATGGTCTTTCTTAAGTCGGCTTGCGGCTTCAACAATTCGAGGATCTTCTCCTTCGGGAAATACTAATTTGATGTTCTTACCATTGATCTTTGCTTTCAAACTATCAAAAAGGTCCATAATTAACTCTCCTTATTAGTGGCAGTGACATGTTCTGGTAATTTCCAGTTAATTGGTTTCTCCCCCATCGCTTCAAGTGCTTCGTTCGTTTTTGAAAATGGTTTGGAGCCAAAGAAACCACGATTAGCAGATAAAGGACTAGGGTGAGCAGATTGAATGACAATGTTAGCGTCGGTATTAATCAATTTGATTTTATCTCTAGCAGCACGTCCCCATAGAATGAAAACAACGGGTTCGGGTCGCTTAGAAAGTTGCTCAATCGCATAATCAGTTAATCTCTCCCAACCTTTTCCACGATGAGAAAATGCAACTCCATCTTGAACGGTCAAAACCGAGTTCAGCAACAAAACGCCTTGTTCAGCCCAGCTCTTTAAGTAACCATGGTTAACCGGTTTAATCCCAAGATCACTTTGTAGTTCCTTATAAATATTTTTTAGTGATGGTGGAACAGCGACACCTGGCATCACCGAAAAACTAAGTCCATTAGCTTGATGTGGGCCATGATAGGGATCTTGACCTAGAATAACGACCTTCACCTTGCTAAACGGAGTCCACTCAAATGCTTGAAAAATGTGATGCATTTCTGGATAGATGGTTTTATTATTGTATTCTTCCACCAAGAAATGTCTTAATTTTTGATAATACGGTTTCTTAAATTCTGGCTCCAATACTGGCCACCAGTCATTATGAATAAATGGTTTCACTTCCAACACCTCAATTATATTTTACCATAAGAGAGCGCTTTCTTGGTAAACAAAAAAAGAGTACCAAAGCACTCCCTAATTAATTAGTAATGTTTCATAACACGATCAATCTGCCGTTGAGTATCACGTTGCTTGATGGTTTCACGCTTATCGTATTCACGTTTACCCTTAGCCACTCCGATAAGCACCTTAGCATAACCGTGTTTTAGATAAACCTTCAGGGGAACAATGGTAATTCCCTTAGTCAATGTGGCTTCACCAAGCTTCTTGATCTCTTTTTTATGCAACAATAACTTTCGATTACGTAATGGATCATGATTAAATTGATTTCCTTGTGCATACTCACTAATGTGAACGTTCATCAAATATGCCTGTCCGTTTCGAATCTGCACAAAGCCATCCTTTAAATTCATTCGACGTGCTCTAACCGATTTAATCTCAGTTCCAGTTAACGATATTCCAGCTTCATAGGTGTCTGAAATAAAGTAATCATGCCGAGCCTTTCGATTGGTTGCCATTACATTTTTTTCAGTTGGTTGATGCTTTTTTCTAGCCATGATCCCATCTCCTATTTTTTACGACTATTAGATGGTTTGGTTCTGATCTTAAATGAATGTCCCTTCTTACCGTTCTTTCTCCGATCTTGATTCTTATAACTCTGACGACGATTCTTGCCATCGGAGTGCTTTCCACTGTGATGATGTTTGTCATTTTTGTGCTCTTGCTTTGGCAAAAGTTCACTCAGTGGTGCATCTTCTGGTTTAACAATTTCAAAGTCAACGGTCATCTGATCAACGTCGGCCGCAACACATTTAACCCGTAAAGTCTGTCCGATCTTGTAGGTTCTTCGTGTGTTTCGCCCAACGAGTGCCATGTACTTTTCAACGTATTCGTAGTAATCATCGTCCATCTTACTAATGTGAATCAAACCTTCAACGGTGTTTGGTAGTTCAACGAACATCCCAAATTTCATTACTGATGATACGACGGCATCGTACTCTTCACCAATGTGTTGGGTCATGTATTCTGCCTTCATCATTGAGTCAACATCACGTTCAGTATCAACTCCACGACGTTCAGTCTCAGAACAGTGCACAGCTACTTCTCCAACTTGATCCGCGTAAGTTTGGCGGGTTTCATCGTTAATCCCATTATCTTCATAATAATGAATCAAGCGGTGAACAAACAAATCAGGGTAACGACGAATTGGTGAGGTAAAGTGGGTGTAATACTTGGCACCTAAACCAAAGTGACCCACACACTTGTCGCTGTATTTCGCCTGTTGCAAACTTCGAAGCATCATTACTGATACCATCGTTTCCTCAGGCAATCCCTTCACCTTACCTAAAATATTTTGCAAAGTCTTAGGAGTCAAGTGATCTGGATCTGCTTTAACCTCGATTCCAAAGGCGGTCAAGAATTCAAAGAAATCCTTAACCCGAGTTGGATCTGGGGTTTCATGGACACGATAAATGAACGGAACCTTAAGCTTATAATATGTTTCGGCAACCGTTTCATTGGCGGCTAACATGAATGATTCAATCATTCTTTCAGCCAAACCTCTGGTTCTCAGTTTAATGTCAACTGGCTTACCTTCCTTGTTCATGATAATTTCTGCTTCATCATCATCAAAGTCGATTGCACCGCGACGTTTTCTTTGTTTGTATAAAATGCGGTGTAGTTCAGCCATGGTTTCAAACATTGGTACTAAATCATGGTATTCTTCCCGAGTTTTCTTGTCTTTTGATTCAAGAATGTTATTAACGGCAGTGTATGTCATTCGAGCTTTTGACTTCATCACACTAGGATGAATTCGCTTCTTAATCACTTTACCCTGTTGGTTAATTTCCATATCACAACTCAAGCACAAACGAAGTTGTCCTTCATTAAGGGAACAGATTCCGTTTGATAAACGACGCGGTAACATTGGAATAACACGATCGGTTAAGTACACTGACGTTCCACGCTTATACGCTTCACGATCTAAGAGAGTTCCCTGCTTAACGTAGTGACTAACATCAGCAATGTGAACCCCTAAATGATAGTTTCCGTTTGGCAACTTCCATGCGGTAACGGCATCATCTAAGTCTTTTGATGATTCACCATCAATGGTGACTAAGTCTTGATCAGTGATATCTTCCCGGCCTTTGGTTTCCTCTGGTAGAACATGATCTGGAATGGCATCAGCTTCTTCCAAAACATCTTCAGGAAATTGGGATGGAACGTCATGGGCATAAACTACCTGAAGGATATCAATCCCAGGATCGTCAACACTTCCGATAACCTGCTTAACGATTCCAACCATGTAATCAGGATGTTCGTTACTAGGATACTCAGTGATATCGGCAGTAACCACTTCTCCTGGGGTTGGATGAAGTCCAGCATCAACAACGTAAAATTTGAGACCTGAGAGCTTCTTATCCTTTAAAATAACCTGACCTAAGTAGCCATGGTCATCGTCAGTCTGACGAAATTCTCCTACCACATGAGTATAGTGGTGTTCCAGAATATTAACCACTTTAGCTTGCGGTCCACGATCAGAATCTTTTTCCCCTGGCTTAGTGATCTGAATCTCAACCTTATCCAAGTTCATCGCATGCATGGTCTCATCTGGTGCAATAAATGCATCGGGTAACTCATCATCATATCTTACAAATCCAAAACCCTTAGGGTTAGAATGAAAAATTCCTTCTAACTTTAATTCACTAGGATTAATTTTAAAATCACCGTTCCCAGTTACCACTACGGCACGGTCACGCTCCAGGGCAGCAAGCTCTGAAACAATTAACTTGAAAGCTGATGATCCATGGTAATTCAAGTCATCAGCTAATTTTTCAACACTATAACTTTGATCAGGATGTGATTGTAACTCCTGCTCAATTTCATTTTTTAACTTATTATCTTGCAATATATTTTCCTCTACAATCCAATTGACTTATAGTCAATTATAAATCTCATTCTTTAATAAACGCTAGTAATCCGCTTTAAATACAAAAACCCCCTGCTTAACAGGAGGTTTTTTATTAATGTGATGAAATCCACATCAGAATTAATGCAATACCAAAGAACAAAATTCCTAGTACCACAGTCACTTTTTGCATAAATGCCTCAAAGCCCCTAGGCTTGGACTCAGAGGAAGAATCGTTCGCACCACCAGAGAGTGATGACATTGCATCATTATTCTTAGAAGGTTGCATTAAAACTGCACCAATAATGAGGATACTAACGATCCATAATAATATCATCAAAAGATTATTCAAAAAAATGCCTCCTACCCATTAGCTAAACAGGCTTATCAATACTTTAATTAGTTTAGCATAAATGTGGAGTTATTTCTAGTCCATCCTATTTTCCGGTCCGATTGATTCTAATGAACCAAACTGAACTAACTAATAAGAGTACTACCCCAATCAATGATAAGAACCAACTACTTTTTTCACCCGTTCGAGGTAAACTCCGGGAGTGACGACGCCCAGTGGTAATTTTATTATTTTTAAAAGTAGGTTGGGTTCGGTGATTTGCGTTATTCGTAACCCGATGATCATAAATTTCTGGCCAACTAGTTGTGGGCTTTCTCAAATGATGATTGAAGTGATCATCAGAAACTTGGTTATTGTTATGATTTATCATCCCATCTGTAGAACGAGTATGATCTGTAGGCTTCGGCAAGACTAAACGATCTTTGGAAGGTTGCTTTTTCGAAGGCTTCTTGATCTTTTCTTCACTTTCAGAATTGTGATCCCCTTTAGTAGGTTTTAATGGAATATGATGATCTTCGTTATTCCCCTTCCCATGGTTCTCATCATGATGGTGGGTTGGTTTATCCGGAATGGGTACGACCGTAGTATGCTTTTTCTCATCATGATTAGGAATTGGCTTTGGTTCTGGCTTATTATCACTAGGAACAGGTGTAATTGGCACTGGTGGTGTTGGAATTGGATCAGGAATTTTTTCATCTTTATTGTAATTAAAGACCACCACATCCCTCCCAATATAGATTGGTGCAATACTTGTGTCTAAATGGAACCCAGGAATGATCGGAGCCTTGATGTCAGCTCGATTCTTAACGTTCACCTTTGCAATATCAAAGGCGTAGGATGAATCCTTTACTCCATCCTGATTAATCCAATGCTTGTGAGCGGTAATGGTATACTCACTTGCTTTCGTAATTGGTGCAAGAAAACTCATTGACAAACCAACGGTAGCAACAATTAATGCTAAAAACAGTGGAAACTTTTTTGTGATATTCATATTTCTCCTCCTCTTTCTGTAATTAGATACGCAGGAGGATTCGAAACTTATGAATTTATGTATAAAAAAACACCTTCATAACGAAGGTGTTTTAATTTTATTATTTTTTAATGATTGCTTCCTTAGCTTCTGGGCTCAAGTTGTAGAATGAGTTAATTCCCTTGTACACAGCAACTAATCCTAATTGATCTTCAATTCTCATCAATTGATTGTACTTAGCAATTCTTTCACCACGGCTCATTGAACCAGTCTTGATTTGGCCAGTGTTTAAAGCAACAACTAAGTCTGAAATAGTGGTATCTTCAGTTTCACCAGAACGGTGAGAAATAATTGCAGTGTAACTAGCTTCCTTAGCCATGTTAACGGCATTAACAGTTTCAGTTAAAGTACCGATTTGGTTAAGTTTGATCAAGATTGAGTTAGCAACGTTCATCTTGATACCCTTTGATAAGTATTCAGTGTTAGTAACGAACAAATCATCACCAACAACTTGAACTTTCTTACCTAAGCGTTTAGTAGCCATTTGCCAATCTTCCCATTCGTTTTCATCCAATGGGTCTTCGATTGAAATGATTGGGTACTTGTCAACGATTTCATCAAGTAAAGTGATAAATTCGTCAGCAGTGTATGACTTACCGTCACCAACCAAGTTGTACTTCTTAGTGTCAGCGTTGTAAAATTCTGAAGCCGCACAGTCAAAGGCAATTGAAATGTCCTTACCAGGCTTGTATCCAGCACGTTTAATAGCTTCAACTAAGATTTCAAATGGCTCTTCGTTATTCTTCAAATCAGGTGCAAATCCACCTTCATCACCAACAGCGGTTGAGTATCCACGTTCTGCCAAGATAGCCTTTAAGTTATGGAAAGTTTCTGATCCCATCCGAACGGCTTCTCTAAATGTTTTTGCACCAATTGGCATAATCATGAATTCTTGGAAATCAACCTTGTTGTTAGCATGCTTACCACCATTGATAACGTTCATCATTGGAGTTGGAAGAACATGTGCATCGAAACCACCTAAGTAGTTATACAATGGAACACCAAGTTCGTCGGCTGCAGCTCTAGCAGCAGCAATTGAAACAGACAAGATTGCGTTAGCACCTAACTTAGCTTTGTTAGGAGTACCATCAAGCTTGATCATAGCTTGGTCAATACCTAATTGATCAGTTACATCAAAACCAACGATTTTTTTTGCAATGATGTTGTTAACGTTGCTAACAGCTTTAGTAACACCTTTGCCCATATATCTATTTTTGTCTCCGTCACGAAGTTCAACAGCTTCGTGTTCACCGGTTGAGGCACCTGATGGGACGATTCCACGGCCCATTGCACCGTCTTCTGTGTAAACTTCAGCTTCAACAGTTGGATTACCACGTGAATCCAACACTTCGCGAGCATAAATATCAGAAATAATTGACATGTTATCTCTCCTTAGTGAATTTGTTACCTATATTTAAAGGTCAACTTAATTCTATTAGTTTAGGCCTTAAGTTGCAATCATAATAACTATTTATTTTGTAAATCTTGGTAATTTGCTAGCTCTAAAAATTCCTTAGATTTGAGACTGCTCTTTCCGGCTAAAATGCCATCAATATCAATCTGTTTCATCAAAGCAACGATGTTATCAGGATCAACGCTACCACCGTACAAAATTCTGATCTGATTAGCAACATCATCCGAATAGATGTCAGCCAAAGTTTGTCTGATTAAATAACATCCTTCTTCAGCTTCAGTAGTTGACGCACTGTGGCCTGTTCCGATAGCCCAGCTTGGTTCGTAAGCAATGACAACCTTTAGGGCGTCCTTTTCAGAAACACCCTTTAACCCAGCCGTCACTTGGTTAACAACCCAGTGAATTCGATCACCGGTTTCAAGCCGACCCATTGTCTCGTCACAACAGAGAATGGGACGCATTCCGTTGCTTAGAACCGCATGAACCTTCTTATTGATAATATCGTTGGTTTCATTAAAATAACGACGTCTCTCAGAATGTCCTACAATGACGTACGGGATTCCCATCTGACTGAGTGCTTTGGGACTTACTTCCCCCGTATAAGCACCTTCATTTTTGTAAAAACAATTTTCGGCTGTGACATGCAATGGACTAGGTCCATTGGCTTTAAGCATTGATTCAAGAAACAATGGTGAAGCTGCTAAAGCAGTCTCAACGTTCTTAGGATCTGGTAACTTATCTTTAATATCGATTACAAATTGAACCGCTTCATCTAAAGACAAGTTCATTTTCCAGTTCCCACCAATAAAAGGAATACGCATGATACTTCTCCTTTCGTAATTCATCTTTATCTACATTTTAGCCGAAAGAGAAGCAATAAGCTAGAAAATTGACATAGACAAAAAAAGTCATCGAATAAATCGATGACTTTTTAAATTACTTTTTATCTGAAATTGATGCAATCCCTGGAAGTGTCTTACCTTCAAGGTATTCAAGTGAAGCTCCACCACCGGTTGAAATATGGGTTAACTTATCAGCAACACCCAATTCTTTAACAGCAGCAGTTGAATCGCCACCACCAACAATGGTAGTAGCATCCTTCAAAGTACCTAAGAATTCACCAATTGCCAAGGTTCCCTTAGCAAACTTAGGAAATTCAAAGACACCCATTGGTCCATTCCAAACGACCGTTTTAGCGTCTTTTAGAACGTCTTCAAATAATTTAATACTCTTAGGTCCAATATCAAGACCCATCATGCCATCAGGAATTCCACCATCAACGACTTCAGCTTTAGCATCATTTGAGAACTTATCAGCTACAACTGAGTCAACGGGTAGGACGATTTTATCGCCAGCCTTTTTAAGGATATCTTTGGCAACATCAATCTTGTCTTTTTCAACAAGTGAGTTACCAGTAGGAATGCCCTTAGCAGCATAGAAAGTATAAGTCATTCCACCACCAATGATGATCTTGTCGGCTTTATCTAATAAGTGGTCAATAACACCAATCTTATCAGAAACTTTAGCACCACCAAGAATTGCGATGAATGGATGCTTAGGATTATCAACAGCGTTACCTAAGAACTTGATTTCCTTTTCCATCAAGTATCCGGCAGCAACTGGCTTCCCTGCTTTTTCCATTGCCTTGGCAATACCAACGTTTGAAGCATGTTCTCTATGAGCAGTTCCGAACGCATCATTAATGAATTCATCACCAAGTGAAGCCCAGTATTCACCTAACTTAGGATCATTACCAGATTCACGTTTAACGTTTTCACCATTTACAACGTCTTCATAACGAGTATTTTGTACCAAAAGGACTTGGCCATCTGACATATTGTCAATAGCTTCTTCAAGTTGTGGACCTTCAGTAACAGGAACAAAGGTAACTGGTTTGCCAAGCAACTCAGCTAGCTTTTCTGCGACTGGACGAAGTGACAAACCTGGTTTGTCGTCTTCTTTTTTAATTCGGCCTAAGTGAGAGAACAGAATTGCCTTACCCCCATGATCAATTACGTACTTGATTGTAGGAAGTGCAGCAACAATTCGGTTATCATCACCAATTTTACCGTCCTTAACCGGAACGTTAAAATCGACTCTAATTAGAACTTTTTTGCCTTGAACATCTAAATCGTCAACGATTACTTTTGCCATCGTGATTGCCTCCAATGTTTAATTATATTTTATAAAGGAAAAGACGGAAGAGATTTCCCTCCTCCGCCTTTTCAAAGTTGCAATCTAAAATTATAGAGTAGCAAATTTCAACAAGGTACGAACCATGTTGCAAGTGAAGCCCCATTCGTTATCGTACCAAGCAACAGTCTTAACTAATTGTGTGTCACCACTTTGGGTGATTTCAGTTTGACCTGGATCAAATACTGACCCGTGTGAGTCTCCGATAACATCAGTTGAAACCATGTAATCGTTAGCGTAACCAAAGGCATCGTTAACATGGCTCTTCATAGCATCGTTAACTTCTTCAGCAGTAACGTTCTTGTCTAAGATAGCTACTAATTCAGTTAATGAACCATCAGCTACGGCAACACGTTGTGCGTGACCTTTAAGGACACCATCAAGTTCAGGGATAACCAAACCGATAGCTTTAGCAGCACCACTTGAGTGAGGTACAGTGTTAATAGCAGCGGCACGGTTATTTTGTAACTTAGCACTACGTGGGCCATCTTGAAGTGCTTGTGAAGCAGTGTAAGCATGAACAGTAGTCATAGTACCTAACTTAACGCCGAAGTCTTTGTTCAACCAGTAAGCCATAGGTGCTAAACAACTAGTGGTACATGAACCAGCAGAAACAATCTTGTCTTCTGAAGTTAAGTCGTCCATGTTAACACCAGGAACAACAGTAGTCATTTGACCAGCAGGAGCTGAAATCAAGACACGCTTTGCACCGGCATCAAGATGAGCTTGTGCCTTTTCTTTTGATGTGTAGAAACCGGTACATTCAAGTACGAAGTCAACACCATCATTCTTAACCCAAGGAATGTTCTTTGCGTCACGTTCTGCATAAACTGGGATACGAGTACCATTAACGATAATTGCATCTTCAGTAGCTGAAACGTCACCGTCAAAACGACCATGAACTGAGTCATATTTTAGTAGGTAAGCTAACATTGAAGGGGTAGTTAAATCATTAATTGCTACGACTTCGATATCACTTGAATTTAATTCAAGGATACGTCTGAATGCTAGACGACCAATTCTTCCGAAACCATTAAGACCAATTTTTGTAGTCATAATATGCTTCCTCCTTTTGGAATAATCAAATTTTAATACATTCACATCTTAACACTTTTGCCAAATCATGTCAGTGATTAAAAACACCAAACGACAAGCCGCAAGCGATAAAATTGTGACAATGAATTCGAAATTCATCACCAGAGATAGTATAGCAAAAACTAACCCGATTTGTAATTAAAAAACCATTATTATCTTGAGTTTTTTCCTCTAATCTACTATATTTAAGAATGTACTGCGCGTGTAGTGTAATGGATAGCACGTAAGATTCCGGTTCTTAAGATGACGGTTCGATTCCGTCCATGCGCATAAAAGCAGTGAGAGATTAACCCTCACTGCTTTTAATTTCGCTCAATTTGCCAGTATAATAGAAGAAAATTGATACTAGTCTAGTAAGGAAACCAGCATGAAATTAAACGAAAAACTAAAAAAATATCGAAATCAAAATAACCTTACCCAAGCCGAAGTGGCCCAAAAACTCAACGTGTCTCGCAAGACCATTTCAGCATGGGAAAATGGTCGAAGCAGGCCTGATCAAGATGCCATCACAGCGTTAGCGAATCTCTATGACATCTCAACTAATGAACTAATCGGATCCAAACCCAAGGGTTCATCACAATCAAAATTAACATTTAGACAGAAAATGATCCGAATCAAACGTTACGGCTACATTTCCAAATACGCCTACTTCTTTGAGCTAGTTTTACTAGTAATTGGGGTAGTCTTATTCATTTTGCCGTTTAATCTCCATGACCTATGGTTAATCCCCCTCTTCGTAATTGATCTTTGTGTCATCATCCTTTACGAAAAGAATTGGAAAACCATCACAGATGACAAGCCATTGATGAAAAAAATCGAAATTTTATCACCCATTCTATGGCTAGTTATTTTTCTGATTGGCTGCATTATTAACCTTGACGCCATGCTTAGTCATGATTTAATGATGAAAATTGGAACCATTATTGGTATAATTATGTTTTCATTAACACTAAGTGTTGGCTTGATTTTAGGAATTTTATTCCCACTTAAGCGAATGACGGTCAAACGGTCGTCTAAGAATTAGTTAGACAATTACATCATGAAAATGCTGATATCAAAGCAATGTAACCCGTGATGTAACCCTTAAATAGACATAATTATTAATATTTTGTTTAGACTAGCCATGCTTAGCTAGCCTTTTGTGTGTGAACAACTTAAGATAGTTATTGAAGTTAATGCAGAAGTAAGTAAGCAATTTAAAAAGGAGAAGATACTATGTGTGGATTTACTGGTTATATTAACCAAGATAATATCCCAAAGGATACTATCAAAAATATGGCTCAAAGAATTAAACATCGTGGTCCAGATGATGATGGATTCTTCCAAAACGAAGATGTCTCGATGGGATTTCGGCGTTTATCAATTATTGACCTTGCCAACGGTCATCAACCAATGTTTGGTGACAATGACACCGACGTCTTAACATTTAATGGTGAAATTTATAATTACAAAGATTTACAAAAAGAACTAATTGAAGCTGGCCAGGAATTCGATACTGATTGTGATTCAGAGGTTTTAATTCGTGGATACGAAGCATGGGGTCCTAAGAAGTTACTTTCTAAACTCCGTGGAATGTTCGCGTTTGCCATCTATGATTCCAAAAAGCATCAGGTGTTCGGTGCTAGAGATCACTTTGGGATTAAACCAATGTATTACTATGATGATGGTAAGAACTTTATGTGGGGATCAGAAATCAAGGCCTTTTTGGCTAACCCAAATTTCAAAAAAGAAATTAACACGAAACTGCTCCCGGTTCATCTTAGTTTTGAATTCATCCCCTCAGCAGAAACAATGTTCAAGAATGTCTACAAGGTTATGCCAGGACAGTACTTCATCTATAAAGATGGAAAAACTACCACTGACACATTCTACAAATACAATTACGATCACATTGATGACTCTCAAACCATCGATAGTGACGCTAAAAAAATCGAAGGACTCGTTGATGACAGTGTTAAAGTCCACATGGCTTCCGATGTTCCATTAGGTAGTTTTCTATCAAGTGGAGTTGACTCCAGTTACGTTTTAAACGAAGCTGCTAAAATCAAACCGATGCAATCCTTCTCACTTGGTTTTAACGGTTCTAAGTACAGTGAATTAAGCTGGTCAACTAAATTTGCTAAGGAAATTGGGCAGAAAAATACCGCTACCACCATTGATGGCGATGATTACTTTGATTTTCTTCCTACCATGATGTACTACATGGACGAACCTCTATCAAACCCATCTGCACCACAACTTTACTACTTATCACACAGTGCACGAAAAGACCTCATTGTGTCACTCTCTGGTGAAGGTGCCGATGAATTCTTCGGTGGTTACAATACCTACCTAGAAGCCTTCACTTTTGAGAAATATCAAAAAATGGTTCCTAAGTTTGTAAGAACAGCTCTCGGTAAGATGGCTTCAATGTTCCCACGTTTCCACGGACGTCGCTTCTTAATGCGTGGTGCCGAACCACTTTACGAACGTTACTACCGGGTTAACTATGTCTTTGATCAACATGATCGTGATCGTGTCTTAAAGGATAAGTCACTTAACTTTGATACTGGTGAGTACACTAAACACATCTTTGACGAAGTTGCTGGCAAAGATGAAGTAACCCAAGAACAATACTTTGACATTAATACCTGGTTACCATTTGATATCTTGCATAAAGCCGATCGTATGAGTATGGCTAACAGCCTTGAAGTTCGTACCCCACTAGTTGATAAGGAAGTTGCCGCCTTTGCACAAACAATGCCAACTAAGACGCGAATCACCTTTGATAAGGATGGTAATCCAATTACCAAAGCAGCATTTAGAAAAGCTGCTGCCTCACAAGTTCCAAAGGTGGTCGCTGATAAAGAAAAGCTTGGTTTCCCATCACCAATCGCTCAATGGATCAAGGAACCTAAATATCATGATCGAATTGAGAAAGCTTTTCACTCTGATATCGCTAAAAAATTCTTCAACGTGGACGAATTAGACTACATTCTAAAAGAACACATGGAAGGTAAGTCCAGTATGCAGAAGATCTTTACCATCTACACTTTCATTCTTTGGTATGGTGTTTACTTCCCAGAAGACACCAACATGAACTACAATAAAGAAGTTGATTTACACAAATACTCACGTGAATCGATCGCTTAATTATCATCAAGCAAAGTCTTTGACCTTTATTGACCTTTAATGTAGAATGACTTTTATAACTTGATATAATTTAAAATTATCAAAGGAGGAGTATGGATATGAATTTAGTTCCAACTGTCATTGAAAACTCACCACAAGGTGAACGTGCATATGACATCTACTCACGTCTTCTAAAAGACCGAATCATTATGTTATCCGGTGAAATTCAGGATGATATGGCTAACGCAGTTATCGCTCAACTATTGTTCTTGGATGCCCAAGACTCTGACAAAGATATCTACTTGTACATCAACTCACCCGGTGGTGTGATCACTTCAGGAATGGCCATCTACGATACGATGAACTTCATCCACGCAGATGTTCAAACCATCGTTATGGGAATGGCTGCATCAATGGCCAGTGTCTTGGCTTCATCTGGTGCTAAGGGTAAGCGTTTTGCATTACCACATTCTCAAATCATGATTCACCAACCATCTGGTGGTGCTCAAGGTCAACAAACTGAAATTGAAATTGCTGCCAAAGAAATTTTACGAGCACGTAAGATGATTAATGAATTACTTGCTGAAAACTCCGGTCAACCACTTGAACGAGTTAACCGTGATACTGAGCGAGATAATTACCTTACTGCTGATGAAGCAGTTGATTATGGTTTGATTGATGGCATCATGAAGAACAGTTCTGACAAAAAATAATTAAATATTATTTCATAATAAAAGCAGCATTTAGAATTATTCTAAATACTGCTTTTTTGTTGTTTTATTATCATTCATTTGACCGCAATTCCGTCGCAAATTCATTAATCTTACGTAAACGGTGATTGACTCCTGACTTAGAAATCGGACCATTTGGCACCAGATCGCCTAGTTCCTTTAAACTAACCTCCTGGTGCTTCATCCGAACTTCTGCTACATCGCGCAATTTTGGTGGTAATTTCTTTAATCCCACCGTATCCTTAATAAACCGAATGTTCTCAATTTGTTTGGTAGAAGCATTGGCCACTTTATTCATGTTGGCGTTCTCACAGTTCACCAACCGATTCACGGAATTACGCATGTCCCGTACAATCCGAATATCTTCAAACTTCAGCATGGAGTTCGTGGCTCCAATCAACTGAAGAAAATCAGCAATCTTTTCGGCTTCCTTTAAGTATGCGATACAACCGCTCCGTCTGGTAGTGGTTTTAGCCCCCAAATGGTAGTGGTTCATCATTTCCGCAATCATTTCATTGTGATCTTCGTACGTAGAATAAATCTCCAAGTGATACCGAGACGTTTCGGGATTATTAACGGACCCGCCCGCCAAAAAGGCGCCACGCAAATAAGAACGCACCTGTCCGTCATCCTTCAGAAGCTCCATTGGAACCCGTTCAATGATTTTATTGCCGTCCAAAATTCCAAGATCATCCAAGATTTCACGCACATGATGATTTAGTCGCACAACGTAAAGATTGTTCTTTTTCAGCTTCATCTTTTTTCTTACTAAGACTTTTCCCTCCACGTGATAAAACTGAAGTAAAAGTCGATACAATCGTCTGGCGATTGCGGGATTCTCAGATTGCATATCCAGTACGAATCGTTTTTCGTATATTTTAAGTGTTCCATTCATTCTAATCAAAGCCATCAATTCAGCCTTGGCGTTGGCTCGATGAACTTCTAGATTAGTTAATTCTTTTTTGACGTCACTAGCATATGACATCTCATCATCCCCTAATGACGAATTTTAGGTTGTCCTAATAAGCGAATCAGTTCATCTGAAACTAGTGGGCCATTATGAAAAGCCCCATGATCCAGTAATTCAAGAAAATCAGAGGAAATGACGCGACACCCCTGTTCTTTTAAACCCTTAAAATCTGATTTAACTGGTTGAGCTTCATCACCCCAACGTTGATGATCAACGTAACTAGCGGGCACTTTCTTATTATTAACTAAAACGGTGTCAATAAAATTAGTTTTCAGATGACGGTTCAAGACCCGAACGTGGTCGGCATCGGTAAAATTATCAGTTTCACCCTTTTGGGTCATAATATTACAAATATAGACCACTTCGGCATCAGTCTCGGTAACAGCCTTACCAACATTATCAACCATTAAGTTAGGCAGGATGCTGGTAAATAAACTTCCTGGGCCTAACACAATTTGATCAGCATCCATAATAGCGTTAATCACACTTGGAACCGCTTCTGGCTTCTTATTCCCATCAGTTGGCTCAACCCAAACTCTTCGAATCATTTTATCAGAATTAGTGATCTCTGATTCACCAGACATAGTTGTGCCATCAGCGAATTCAGCATGTAGTTCCAGACTCTCATCACACACCGGATAAACATGACCATCAACTTTCATAATGTCAGTTAACTTTTGAATGGCATCAAAAAAGCCTCCACTCATTTCCGAGAGTGCAGCAATTATTAAATTACCAATGGCATGACCGGCAAGAAACTTGTCAGACGATTCAAAGCGATACTGGAAAATATCTAAATCAATCTGTGGCAACGTCGAAAGCGCCGCCAAGACGTTTCGAATGTCTCCCGGCGGTAGTACATTGATATAGTTTCTAAGGATGCCAGATGATCCACCATCGTCAGCGACCGTGACCACTGCAGTGATATCAACATCACGTTTTTTTAAACTCTTTAAAATTACAGGTAATCCGGTTCCCCCACCAATGACAACCATCTTCGGGCGACCGATTCTTTTACCTACTTTGTCAATCATTTACTTAACCCCTTTGTGGCGGTTAATGTCTCTATGTGTGACATTAACGGGATACCCAAGTTGATCCTTGATATCCTTAGCTAATCGCTCAACCATTGCAACCGAACGATGTTGACCGCCAGTACAACCAATTGCCATTGTGACAGTTGATTTTCCTTCTTTTTTAAATTTAGGTAACGTAAACTTAACGAGGTTAAAGACTTTTTTGTAAAATTCATTTGCTTCATCCTGGTTCATGACGTAATCATAAACGTCTTGATCTTTCCCAGTCTTACTTCTCAATTTAACTACATAAAAGGGATTCTTCAAAAAACGCACGTCTAAAATAATATCAGCATCGATTGGAAGTCCATACTTGAACCCGAATGACATTAACTCAACGTGAAATGGTTCCGAATGAGATAATTCAAACTTATGAATAATTTCCTCACGGAGCTCTTGCGGTGTCAAATCACTAGTATTAATGACCAGATCAGCCGAATCTTTAACCCTTTTCATTAGTTTCCGTTCTTTTTCAATTCCGTCAACAACCCGTCCGTTTCGTGCTAATGGATGGGTCCGACGGCTTTCTTTATATCTAGATACTAATTTTTCATCAGAGGCATCGAGGAAGATTACCTGATCCTCAGTGTCTTTATCATTGGCCATTTCAACTAAAGTATCAACAATTTCACGATACGAAGCTGGTGCTCTTAAATCAATTACTAAAGCCACTTTCTTGATTTCACTAGATGTATGAACTAGTTCCATGAATTTTGGAATCAGAGCCGGTGGAATGTTATCCACACAAAAATATCCTAAATCCTCACATGTCTGCATCGCAAGTGTCTTACCCGCTCCACTCATACCCGTAATAATCACAAACTGTTCGTTGTCTGCCATTTTTGATGCCTCCAAACTCTTCCCAGTATAACATACCGGGTGTGTCATTTATATAGCTAACCTTTGATTCCAAAAAAGGGATTAATGACTACCCATTAATCCCTTCCTGTTTTTCAATGTACTGATTCACCGCATCTGGATTGATTCCCGGAAAAGCTTCGGCAACGCTTTGATTTGCATACTGTTGCTTTAGTTGCTTTCCCCGTTGAATTCCAAAATCCATCAATGAATTCTGTTTTTTAAATTTAATTAGTTGAGCGGCTGGGGTCAAATTAGGATCAATTAATTTTTTGGTGGCAGCTGCAAGGGCTTCCTCTAACTCCACTTTTAAACTATCTGGAGCGTACTGAACCAAACGATTAATGCGCTTCATGATCACACTGGCTTGTTGCTTTAAATTGGTCGGTAAATGGTCAGTAGGATGTTGCAAAGCAACCTGATTATTTTGTGCTTTAGCTTCATCCAATTGCTCATCATTCCACTCTTGGGGATTAATAATGGCATCTACAATTAAGAGGTGGATTAAATCCAAGGTCTTTAAATCGATTTCCAAAAAATCAAATGGATCTAAATCTAGGGTTCGTAGTTCAAGGTAATCAAACCCCTTTGCTTGAACTGAATTAATTCCATCTTTTGCCTTTAACCTCACTGGACCATAAAACTCACTTTCAGAAAATAACTTATGCGAATTCACTTCATGTTGCAGATCATTCACATATTCACTTAAACTGCCATAGGAGACGTGAATCTCTTTAGAATTTTCATAACCATACTTACTGGATCGCAAGGAACGGACTGGGACAACTTGTTGCTCCACCCCGAATAATTGATCATCCGAGTTTTCTGATAGTGGTGTAGCTCCAAATAGATACGTAATTAACCAACGTTCACCAACTAATTGTTGGGCAATTTGAAACAAAAGTTCCGTTTGTGCCCGTTTTTTTCTCTTAATATGATGATTACTTTGAAAAATCGCAATTATTTGATCGCTTGGTGAATAATTAAAGTGAATTCCACACATGATTTGCCGAAAAATCCCGTAACGCTTTACTAGCCACTTGCGATAATCGGCCATCCAAAAGCGCTTAAACGTGTTCCTAACAAAATCAACATCATCTTCATTTAGTTTAGGTGGCATCGACATCGGCCAAATAATCTCATTTGGTTTGAGGGTTCCATGCAAAATTGATTGAAGGGAACGCATCTGCTCCAACACACCTTTCATGGTTGCGTGTTTATCGGTAACCAGTTCCTCCATACTCTCAGCAAAATCAGTCTGAAAGTGAGTCTTCTTCCCCTGTCGATCACCCAATTCCTTTTGATGCGGGAAGCGGGAGAGACTATTACGACTGAGATCAACCCGATTTTCTTCGATCTCGATGCCAAACAAACCAGCGAACAGTTCGTTTGATGAACTTGCAAGTTCTACTTTGCTTCTCATTTTCATCCCTCCAAACGCTTTGATTAATTTCACTTTGAATCAATTAGTGAAATTTCCAACAGTTTACACCGTTCAGCTTTCACGTCAATAGAATTTGGTTAATTAATTGAGTAATCGCCCACAATTTTATGATTCATTCCTAAAAGCTTAAATTTACCCAAATAAAGTCAAATTTAAACTGCAAAACAGAGACATTTGTGGCATAATGAAACCGTATACATTAGGAGGGATTTGAGACCATGATTGAAAAATTTTTAATTGGAACTTACACCATTAATGCAAGTCAAGGAATCTATCAAATTGAATTAGATACCGACAAGAAACAGCTGCAAAACACCCAACTAGTAGCGGAAATTGGAAGCCCTACATACCTCGCAGAGTCAAAGGCCCACAAGATCTACTCAGTTGACAGAAACATGGAAGAACCTGAACTACGAGGAGGAGTAGCTACGTTCGATGGCAAGACCATTCCCGCCAAGGAAATGCAAGAATGCATCGAGAAGGGAACTTCAGCTGCCTTTGTTTCCATCGACGAAAGACGACAGTTTGTTTTCACTGCCAATTACCACATGGGGCACGCCAGTGTTTACAAGATTCAATCAGATGGCACACTCAAACTAACTGATCGTGCTCATGACAACGGAATCCCTGGTCCACTTCCAGAACAAGCTGACGGACCACACCCTCACTACGCTAACCTTACCCCAGATGACCGGTTAGTTGTCTGTGACTTGGGACTTGATCGAGTTTACCTTTATGATGTTTCCGATCAAGGTAAGTTAAGCCTTGTCAGTGAAATCAATACCCATCCTGGCTTTGGACCACGAAACATTACTTTCGTGCCCGGAACTGGAAAGGGTTACCTAGTTGGCGAATTAAGCAGTAAAGTGGCCGTAATTGACTATAACGAAGAAGCCGGCTTATTCACAATTCAACAAATTATTTCCACCATTCCTGACGACTGGGAAAGCCACAACGGAGCAGCCGGAATTAAGGTTTCTAAAGACAAACGCTTTGTCTACGTCTCCAACCGTGGAAATGATTCAATTGCAGTCTTTAAGATCAAACCAAACGGTGACTTAAGACGGATTCAATTGATCTCAAGCGAAGGTGAATTCCCTCGAGACTTCAACTTCAGTGAAGACGAATCCATGTTCATCGTTACTAACCAAAATAGTGATAATGCCAGTCTTTATTCTCGTGATGCCGAGACCGGAAAGCTCACTTTAATTCAAAAAGACTTCCAAGTTCCTGAAGGGACTTGTGTCGTTAGACGAGAAAATATCGACTAATAATTGATTTAGTATCAAACAAAAAGGCAGCTTGCTGAAATTCAGCAAGTTGCCTTTTTAGTTAATTCTTTATTCGTTATCGAGGTCACTGTCGATGTCATCTTTAACATCTTGGGCTTTGTTCTTTAAGTTACCTTTACCGCTTTGTAAATCACCTTTGATCTTATCAATGGTGTCACCCGATAAAGCGCCTTTAATTTGTTGTGCTTTGCCTTCAGCTACATCGCTCAAGTTATCGACACGATCAGCAATATCGTCTAAATCGTAACGATCTTCAAGTACTAAGTAACCTAAAACAATGTTTGCACCTAAACTAAAACCTAAAAGTAAATTCTTCATAATGACCCTCCTAATATTGTTTGATTAATCAATATAATAATATCATGGTTGGAAAATAATAACTAGCAAAGACTTCCCCCACTAGATCACTTCTTAATAGTTTTTATCAAAAAAGACATTTGATATATTCAAATGTCTTTTTTATTTTATAATCTGTGAACAAATGCCAACATGATCATATTGATTCCAGCAACCAATAGTATGATCCCAATAATGACGGCCAAAACTTTGGCAACTAGGTTAGGATCTAACAACAAGAAAAATCCTAAGAATAGTGTAATGAGATCGAAAATTAGTGAGGTCCAGAAGATACCACCATTAAACTTTCTAACGTGATCAACCACCAATTAGTTGACAGATTGAATAGACTAAAATCCAAACCGCAAATAAAATTCCAATGGTAAAGATCCCAGCATGAATCTTAAACAAGAAGAGAAGTGCTAGTAAAATCTCAATGGCACCACCAATCAGCATCGTAAAACTCCGATAACCAATTTCTTGACTTAGCTTCCGGTAAACCCAAATGGACTTCACTCCTGCAACTAGCGCAACAATCGCAAAGATAACGGCGAGTGCTGCAGCACTACCAGTAGGATGAAAGAACATTAATACGGCAGCCAACAATAATACGACTCCAAACAGGCATTCAAACCAATCAAATCCCCATTCTTTACCTTCGTTCATCATAAATATGACCTCCAATAGTTTATTACAACTATATCTTACCACATCTACTTTGGTTGTTTTTCAGCTGCGATAGTTCGCTTCGTATCACGTTCTAAAACGGGCTTTAAATATTCGCCCGTATAACTATTTTTTAGTTTGACAATCTGTTCAGGAGTGCCAGTACCGACAACGTATCCACCGGCAGCTCCACCTTCGGGACCTAGATCAATCACATGATCAGCTTCTTTAATCACATTCAAATTGTGTTCAATGATTAAAACGGTATTTCCCTTATCAACTAACTGAGATAGCACCCCAATCAAACGTTTAATATCATCCGTATGAAGACCAGTGGTAGGTTCATCAAGAATATAGAAATTGTTTCCAGTGGAACGCTTGTACAGTTCTGAAGCTAACTTCATTCGTTGAGCTTCACCACCTGACAAGGTATTAGCTGGTTGCCCTAACTTGACGTATCCTAGCCCAACATCTGCAATGGTTTGCAACTTCCGGGTGATCTTCGGAATCGCCTTAAAGAATTCGAGCGATTCGTTAACAGTCATATCAAGGACTTCAGCAATATTTTTACCCTTATACTGGATCTCAAGGGTCTCAGAATTATATCGTTTCCCATGACAAACTTCACAAGGAACGTAGACATCAGGCAAAAAGTTCATCTCAATCTTCAAAATTCCGTCACCATGACAGGTCTCACAACGACCACCTTTGATGTTAAAACTAAAGCGGCCCTTTTTATAACCACGTAGTTTTGCTTCATTGGTTTCGGCAAATAACCCTCGAATATCATCAAAGACCCCCGTGTATGTAGCGGGATTACTTCGTGGTGTCCGACCAATTGGACTCTGATCAATGCTGACTAGTTTTTCGATGTTCTTCCATCCCGTGATTGACTTATACTTACCGGGCTTTTCGGAATTATGATTTAGTTTCTGTGCTAAGGCACGCTTTAAAATATCGTTCACCAAAGTCGATTTCCCAGATCCAGAGACTCCGGTAACTACATCGAATTTTCCTAATGGAAATTTAACGGTAATATCCTTTAAATTGTTTTCTTGAGCACCCTTCAGGGTTACGTTCTTTCCGTTCCCCTTCCGTCGTTTCAACGGAACCGGAATGAATTTTTTACCTGACAAATACTGTCCCGTCAATGACTTCGGATTTTGGGCTACTTCTTCAGGAGTTCCAGTGGCAACAATCTTACCACCGTTTTCACCGGCACCTGGTCCCACGTCGATTAAATAATCAGCGGACCGCATGGTGTCCGAATCGTGTTCCACAATCACAAGGGTATTTCCTAAATCACGCATCTTCTTCAGTGACTTAATTAAGCGATCGTTATCCCGTTGATGAAGACCAATTGATGGTTCATCTAGGACATACAAAATTCCTGATAGGTTAGAACCAATCTGGGTGGCAAGCCGAATTCTTTGTGCCTCTCCACCAGAAAGAGTTCGGGCTGATCTTGACAGAGTTAGATAATTTAATCCAACGTTTTCTAGAAATTCGAGTCGATCACAAATCTCTTTAATAATGGGATGGGCAACAACAGTATCCTGTTCCCCAAAAGTAAGTTTACTAAAGAATTGACGTTCATCAGCAATGTTCATATCAGACACTTCACCGATGTGTTTGCCGTTAATTTTGACTGCCAGGGCCTTTTCGTTTAAACGATAACCATGACACGTTTGACAGGTCAATTCTGTCATGTATTTTTCCATTTGTTCCCGCGTGAAATTACTATTAGTTTCATGATAACGACGTTCAACGTTGTTAATCACACCCTCAAAGGGAGCGTCAACATCACGGACACCACCAAAATCACTCTTGTAATGAAAATGGAAGGTTTTTCCGTTGGAACCATTCATCAATAGATCACGTTGCTTTTTCGACAATTTCCGATATGGGGTATCCATATCAATGCCAAAAGCCGCACATGCCTGTTCCAACATAGCGGGATAATACTTAGAACTAATGGGATTCCAAGGCTCAATTGCACCCTCATTAAGGGTTTTATCGGGATCTGGAACAACCAGATCATTATCAACTTCAAGTTTAACTCCAAGACCATCACATTCTGGACATGCACCATATGGAGCATTGAACGAGAATAGTCGTGGCTCTAATTTTCCTACGGTAAAGCCACAGATGGGACAAGAATAATGTTCTGAAAAGACCATTGGATCTCGTTTACCTAGAAAATCAGCAATTGCATAACCATCACTTAACCGAAGGGCCGTTTCGAGTGAATCAGATAATCGGGAATTAATTCCGTTTCTGACAACGATCCGATCGACCACTACATCAATGTTGTGCCGTTTGTTTTTATCTAAATTAAAGTCCTCGGTTGCATCATGAATTTCCCCGTCAACCCGAACTCGCACAAAGCCTTCGCGTTTAATTCTTTCAAAAACCTTTTTGTGCTGTCCTTTTTTATCTCTGACGACCGGTGACATGATCTGGAGCTTGGTTCGTTCGGGTAGAGCCATGATTTCGTCAATCATCTGATCAACCGACTGACTGGTAATGACCGTTCCATCGTTTGGACAGATCGGAGTTCCAACTCTCGCCCACAGTAAACGCAGGTAATCGTTAATCTCAGTAACGGTTCCGACAGTTGAACGTGGATTCTTAGAGGTAGTTTTCTGGTCAATCGAAATGGCCGGACTGAGCCCCTCAATTGAATCAACGTCAGGCTTATCCATTTGGCCTAAAAATTGGCGAGCGTACGAAGAAAGACTTTGGACGTAACGGCGCTGACCCTCAGCATACAAAGTGTCAAACGCTAAGGAACTCTTCCCTGATCCTGAAAGTCCGGTCATGACAACCATCTTATTCTTAGGTACATCAACATTGACGTCCTTTAGATTATGTTCACGAGCTCCCTTGATGCGAATCACATCATTTGCCATCTAATCACCTCACTTTTTCTTTTTTTCACCTTTCAATTGCATAACAGTATCTCTTAAATTAGCGGCTTGTTCGAAATCAAGCTTCTTTGCAGCAGCTCTCATCTCATCCTCCAAGTTACCAATCATTTCTTTTTGATCCTTGGCACTCATTTGATCAAAGTCAGATTCAACGAAACTCCCATTGGTATTATCATCATTATTCTTTTCACCCTGCTTGTAAGCAGAAATTGCTTTAGGAATTGGTTTAATGATGGTCTTTGGTGTAATGTTGTGTTCCTTATTGTACTTCATTTGAATGGAACGACGACGAGCAGTTTCGTCCATTGCGTACTTCATTGAATCGGTGACGTTATCCGCGTACATAATAACATGTCCGTGCGAATTTCGTGCAGCTCGTCCGATGGTTTGAACCAGCGAACGCTTATCACGCAAGAAGCCCTCCTTATCAGCATCTAAGATGGCAATCAAAGAAGTTTCGGGAACATCAATTCCCTCTCGCAACAGATTAATTCCAACCAAGACATCAAATTTACCCAAACGCAGATCACGGAGAATTTGTGTTCTTTCTAGGGTCTTAATATCACTGTGCAGATATTTAACTTTGATTCCTAAATCCTTAAGATAGTCAGTCAAATCTTCAGCCATTTTTTTAGTCAAAGTTGTCACAAAAGTTCGCTCATGATTTTTAACTCGTTTATTGATCTCACCGACTAAATCATCCATCTGGTCCTTAGTAGGACGAACTTCAACGGTCGGATCTAGTAACCCCGTAGGACGAATGATTTGTTGGACCACATGATCGGTCTTTTCCTCTTCATACGGTCCAGGAGTAGCGGACATGTAAACGACCTGATTGACTCGCTTTTCAAATTCAGGTAACTTGAGAGGACGATTATCAAGTGCGCTTGGTAATCTGAATCCATAATCAATTAACTGTTGTTTACGGGCTTTATCACCGTTAAACATCCCACCAATTTGAGGAATCGTTCGATGTGATTCATCAATAAACATCAGGTAATCTTTGGGAAAGAAATCCAGCAGCGTATACGGAGCCTCTCCAGGCTTTCTCCGATCCATGTAACGAGAATAATTTTCAATTCCCGTTGTATAACCCATTTCTCGCATCATTTCGATGTCATAAGTAGTTCGCTGTTTCAATCGTTGAGCTTCTAGTAACTTGCCCTTCTTCTCAAAATCAGCAACCTGTTTTACCATTTCATCCTTAATCTCAGGGAGTGCCACGTCCATCGTTTCTTTATTGGTCAAGAAATGAGTTGCAGGAAAAATCGTAATTTGTTTACGTTCACCAATGACTTCTCCCGTTAACGTATCCACTTCGGTAATCCGATCAATTTCATCACCAAAAAATTCAATGCGATAAGCATGTTCATTTCGAGAAGCCGGAAAGACTTCCACAACATCACCATGAACACGAAAACGACCACGCTGAAAATCAATGTCGTTTCGATCAAATTGAATGTTAACCAACTGACGCAAAAAGACATCGCGCTCTAGTTGTTGTCCAACGTGCAACGACACGGTGTGATCCTGATACTCTTTCGGGCTTCCTAATCCGAAGATTGAAGAAACCGAGGCAACGACAATCACATCATTTCGTTCTAGTAACGCACTGGTAGCGGCATGACGCAATTGATCAATCTCATCATTAATGGAAGCATCCTTTTCAATGTAAGTATCACTTGAAGGAACGTAAGCCTCGGGTTGATAAAAGTCATAGTAACTAACAAAGTATTCCACCGCATTATTAGGGAATAACTGTTTTAACTCACTGTAAAGTTGTCCGGCTAAAGTCTTATTATGAGATAAAACCAGCGTAGGCTTATTAATGTTTTTAATGACATTTGCCATCGTGTAGGTTTTACCGGTTCCAGTTGCACCCAAAAGGACTTGATCCCGATCACCATTTTTAATCCCCTGAGTCAGTTCTTTAATTGCTTCAGGCTGATCACCAGTAGGAGTAAATTTTGAGACCAGATCAAAATTATTATTCGTTTTTTTAATCATTATTGGCACCTCTTCTTAAACTCGGAAAAAAAGGAGAAAGTTTTAACTTTCTCCCATTACTTATAATAATTCTAGCATACGAACATACTTTCGCAAAGTAATTAGACCAGTTCGTTCACCATACAAAAAGTGCGGAATCAATTCCGCACTTTTTAATTACTTTTTAGTTTTGAGTCCTTCAACATAATTGAAAACGCCCTGACCGGCAGTACCACCGTCACCAACGGCAATGGTAATCTGACGAAGATGCTTCTTTCGAACATCACCAATTGCGAAGATTCCAGGAATTTTAGTCTTCATCTCATCATCAGTGTCAATCCAACCACTTTCATCGGTAATGCCTAAGTTCTTAAAGGCATCCGTCATTGGAAGGATTCCAACATAAATAAAGACACCTGAGGCTTTAATTGAAGAAGTTTCACCGGTCTTGTTGTTCTTCACTTCAACACCAGTTACCTTCTGATTATCACCCTTGATCTCGGTCACATTGGTGTTCCAAACAAAGTCAATGTTATCTTTGTCAAAAGCACGCTTTTGAAGAATCTTTTGAGCCCGAAGTTGATCTCGACGGTGAATAACCGTGACGTGCTTTACAATATTGGACAAATAAGTTGCTTCCTCAATGGCGGAATCACCACCACCGACAACGACAACGTCTTCACCCTTAAAGAACGCACCATCACAAACGGCACAGTACGAAACACCCTTTCCACTGTATTCTTGTTCACCAGGCACACCAAGTTTTTTGTACTCAGAGCCTGATCCAATAATTACAGAAGGAGCTTCATAGTCGCCATCTTCGGTTCTAACGATTCGTTTATCACCATCAATATCAATGCCAGTAACGGTTCCATAACCATATTCAGCACCAAATTGAGTACTACCATCGTACATTTTCTTGGATAAATCGGGCCCTAAAACTGATTTAAATCCAGGATAATTTTCAATTTCGGCGGTATTGTTCATTTGACCACCATAAATTCCGCGATCAAGCATTAATACTGATAGTTCGGCACGTGATGCATACAGTGCTGCCGTCATTCCGGCTGGACCAGCACCGATTACGATTACATCATATTGTTTTGCCATTTTATCACCTCAATCATTATTTATTGTTTGTTACTTTCTTTAATTCGTCAAGAACTGGTTCATAGTTTGGTTGGTGGGTGATTTCAGGAACAGCTTGGCAATACAAAATCTTGCCTTCGGGATTTACCAAGTAAACTACCCGAGCCAAGTGGCCAAATGCCGGGATATATAAGTGCATTGCTTTTCCGAATGAACCATTGAAATCTGACAGAATTTCCATGTTGTTAACACCATGAGCTGCACACCAATTCTTTTAAAATTCAATGGGATTATTGGAAATTGTAATGAATTTCACTCCCTCAAACTTTGATGCCTCTTGGTTAAAACGTGCGGTTTCTAAACTACATACCTTTGTCTTCAGGTTAGGAACAACACTAATCAAAGTTGTCTGACCCTTTAAATCATTGGTTGTAACATCCTTACCATCAGCATTCTTTACCGTAAACTGTGGTAGATAGTCTCCTACTTTGGGTTGATCATTGCCCATTAACCATGATACTGGTAGTCCACCTAATTTAATTTTCATAACCAAAAACCTCCTTAACTAATATCAATTGTACAAAATTATATTATCATAAATTGAATTAAATGTTTAATCTTTATACTCACAAATAAAAAATGCCGACTAGTGCCGGCATTTCAATTAATTCTTTTGTTGTTCATCTTCCTTAGTCAATTTTTGACCAAGTTTTTTAATGTATTCACGTAATTCCTGTTCAATTTCAGGATGCTTCAACCCGAAGGTAATGTTAGTTTCAAGCCAACTCAATTTGTTACCTGTATCGTAACGATCACCCTTAAACTCGTGAGCAAACACCCTCTGGGTTTGATTTAAAGTGTTAATGGCATCTGTCAATTGAATTTCGTTGCCCTTACCAGGTTTAGTGTGTTCCAAAACATCAAAAATCTGGGGCGTCAAAAGATAACGTCCAATAATGGCTAAATCACTTGGAGCGTCCTTTGGATCTGGCTTTTCAACGAAATTACGTACGTTGTATAGTCCATCAGAAACTTCACTAACGGGGTCGATTACTCCGTATTTAGAGGTTTCTTTGTGGGGAACCTTCATTACTGCAAGGGTGGAAGCCCCGGTTTTTTCGTAACTATTCATTAACTGCTTAGTGAGAGGAGTAGTATCCTCCATTAAATCATCACCAAGCATTACAACGAAGGGATCGTTGCCAATGAAACTCTTTGCTGTCAGAACAGCATCACCTAATCCGCGTGGATATGATTGTCTGATAAAGTAGATGTTCATATCATTCGTTTTTTGAATTGACTTGAGCATCTTTTCCTTACCCTTTTTTTCAAGGTTCTCTTCAAGCATTACGTTTGAATCGAAATGATCTTCAATTGCATGCTTACCTTTGCCAATCACAATCACAATATCTTTAATGCCAGAAGCCTTGGCTTCCTCAACAATATATTGAATGGTTGGAATATCAACGATTGGTAGCATTTCCTTTGGAAGTGCCTTGGTTTCAGGTAAAAATCTTGTTCCTAAGCCAGCGGCTGGAATAACAGCTTTAGTTACTTTTTTCATCTCCTTATATACCCCTTTTAGAATTAAACCTGTTCTGAACGACCTTCTCGAGCCATGAGGGTCGAAATAGCGTCCGAAACGGTTTCTTCATCATTGATTACTGCATGAATTGCGGATGTAATGGGCATCTCAACCCCACGTTGTTTAGATAATTCATATGCAGCTTGGTTAGTGGCAATCCCTTCGATTACCATGCCCATGTCTTTTACAACGTCATCTAACTTCTTACCTTGACCAAGCTGATAACCAGCTCGCCAATTACGTGAATCAGAACTGGTAGCGGTGACAATGACATCACCTAAACCAGAAAGTCCACTAAAAGTTAATGGGTCCGCACCAAATGATACACCTAAACGTGATATTTCCGCAATACCACGGGTCATCAAAGCGGCTTTAGCGTTGTCGCCGTAGCCTAAACCAACCAAGGCTCCAGCTCCAAGTGCAATAATATTTTTCAAAGCCCCACCAATTTCAACACCAATAATGTCGTTGTTGGTGTAAACCCTGAAGTAATCATTCATAAATAATTTTTGAAAATGTTCAGCTGAGGACATGTCATCACTAGCAGCAGTTACCAATGTGATATCTCTTCTGGCTACGTCTTCAGCCTGACTTGGTCCAGAAATTACTGAAATCGATTTGCGATTCTTTTCATCAATTTCTTCTTGAAGGACCTGCGACATTCGATCGTAGGATCCCTTTTCAATGCCCTTACTACCATGAATGATGTAGGGCTTAATGTTCATTTGATTCAAAACTTCGTTAGCTTGTCTTGCCACTGATCGAGTCGCTTGCGACGGAACGATGAACAAGATATCATCAACTCCATCAAGTGCCTCACTCATATCCGCATAGGCCTTCATCTTGGTTGGAAAGGTAAAATCCTTGATGTAATGAGAATTGGTATGCTTGGTGTTTAGTTCGTCCACCTGTTCCTTACTTTTTGACCAAACTCGAACTTCGTGACCATTTTCAACTAAAATATCAGCCAGCATGCTGCCCCACGATCCGGCACCAAGTACTGCAATTTTTTCTGTCATTATTTTCTATTCTCTCCTACAAATTAACTATTATAGTACCAAACTAATTGATCATTTTTTCTTCGGTAAATCAAGACAATTAAGGCTACCACGAATAATACAATCGACAGTAATTGTGAAACTCGAACTCCACCAAATAACATCAAACTATCGGTTCGCATTCCCTCGGTAAAGAAACGCCCAAACGAGTACCACATTACGTAACTTAAAAAGATTTCACCACGCTTAAAGAACTGCGGTGCATGTCTCATGATCATCAAAAATGCAAACCCAGATAAGTCCCACAACGATTCATACAGAAAAGTGGGTTGGCGATAAGCACCACTGATAAACATCTGGTTAATGATCAAGCTTGGTAAATGTAAATGTTGCAAAAAATGAAGTGAAGTAACCGCACCAAATGCCTCTTGGTTCATGAAATTACCCCAACGACCAATTCCCTGGGCCATGATAACGGTTGGTGCGGCAATGTCCAGAATTTGCCACACCGATAAATGGTGTTTAAAACAGAACCACCAAATAAACAGTCCAGCTCCAATCAGAGCTCCATAAATGGCAATTCCACCATCCCAAATTTGAACAATCTCATCTAAATGATGTTGATAGTATCCCCATTGAAAAATAACGTAGTAGATCCGCGCTGAAATAATGGCAATTGGGATGGCCCATAAAATCATGTCGTACAAGATGTCTTCATTTAAGTGCTGTCGTTTAGCTTCTTTCATTGACAGGTAAACGGCAATCAGAACGGCCGCAGCAATGAAGATTCCGTACCAGTGAACCGCAATCGGTCCAAGATGAATTGCCACTGGATTTAATGCTAATATGCTAAACACAACTTTCACTCCTATTCAGGATCCTTATTAGCATCTTTACTAATATCTTGTTTATTTTGTTCTTCTTCCTGCTTTTGATATTTTTGTTCTTTGTCATTCTTAGTGGCATTTTCTTTGATTAATTCATTTAAGTTCTCATCAAAGACCTTGGTTGCATCATAACCCATGGAACGAGCCCGAAAGTTCATCGCAGCAGTTTCAATGATGATTGCCAAGTTTCGACCAGGCTTAACCGGGATCGTTAATTTCTTCAAATCAACGTCAAAAATCCGGGTAGTTTCCCGATCAGTCCCAAGGCGATCATACTTCGTATCCTTGTTCCATTGATCAAGATGAACGATTAAATCCACCTTGGACTGGGAGCGAACCGCTCCAGCCCCAAACAGGTTCATCACATCAATAATTCCGATTCCACGAATCTCTAGCAAGTGATTAAGAATCTTGGGTGCCTGACCAATCAAGGTCTGTTCATCTTGCTGGTAAACCTCAACTCGATCATCAGCAATCAAACGGTGACCCCGTTTAACCAGTTCAAGGGCCGTTTCACTCTTACCAATCCCGGAGTCACCAGTAATTAAAACTCCCAGTCCATATACTTCGACTAAGACTCCATGAATCGATTTTCGTTCCGCCAACTTAGCTTCTAGATAAGTTGTCATGTTACTCAAAATTCTCGAAGTGGTGAGCTTCGATCCAAGGATCGGAATGTGCGCCTTCTTTGCGGCTGCAACTAACTGCTCAGGTGGTTCTAGTTGAGTAGAAATGACGAATGCAGGCGTTTCAGGTTGACACATTTTAGTCATTACTTCTTTTAATTCTTCATCACTCATTCCCTTAGCAAATGAGGTTTCAGTGATTCCAAAAATTTGAATTCGTTTGGCTGGATAATAATTAAAATACCCGGTTAATTCAAGCCCTGGACGTGAAATGTCACTAGTGGTAATGGGGCGATCTAAATACTCACGACCCCAAAAAACGCTAAGATGAGTGTTCTTTACTAAATCAGCTACCGTTACACTCTGAGCCATTGGACTTACCTCCAAATAAAATTAATTTACTTAATTCTAACACAATCAAGTCTGCTTTAGGCGGTTCTTAATTTCGCCCAAAATAAAAGAAGCACCCGTAATGAGTGCTTCCACTTAGTTATTTTGAAACATTTCAATTCCGATTTCATGAGGCGAACCATCGTAAATGGCTGTCTCTTTAATTTCTAACTGATTGTGACGATTCTTAACCTTCATATGTACAAAGGTTGGATCATCCTGCAAGGCTTGGTACAACTGACTCTCTGAGTTAACATTCATGTTGTTAACCTCAATAATCAGATCACCCGTTTTAAGCCCCATTTTGTCAGCAGGAGTATTAGGTTTAATGCCAATGATTCGAATTCCATCAACCGCTTGACTAATTTGACTACCAGTCTTTCGATCCACACGATGGAAATGGTAAATAATTAAAGCGTAGACAATGGCTAACAAGATAATGGCGAAAATGGCATAATAACTATTTCTAAAGAAGTAGGCGATTGCCGTTAATACAATGGCAAGAAGTGCCAGTTTGCCAATAGCGTTTGAAATTCTTGGCATTAATTCATTTGGTAAATGATTGATGAATTTAAAGCGGAATCCAATCAAAAATGGAACCACCAAAAACGTTACATGTGCACCAAAAATGTTGAAAACTGGCCACATGGGAATAACGGTCTCAATGAGTTTACCGGGAATTAACAATACTAACGGGAAAACCGCCAACTCATTAAATCCATACGATGCTACTCGATTCCCTCGTCGGTTCTTTGCTACCTGCGGTGAATTAATGGTCTTACCGTTCATCTTCAAGAAGATAAACATTAAAATCAACATAATTGTAATGAGGGCCAGAAAGTTAGACGAACGAGACGCGTTGACGTTAATGGCACCGGCAATATCTCCTCCTTTAATCATTGGGATGGAATAATCATTGAAAAAGACTCCCATCAAAACCGCCCCAAACAAAAGGAAGGTTGGAACCAATATCCATGGAATCAGTAAACTAATGGCAACGATTAACTCATAAAGCAAAATCCAATTTAGAGATGTTTCGACTCCCACTAGAGCGGTCAAAAGCGATCCCACGATTCCCAGGACAATTAACGATTTCAGAAAAACCCATCCCTCATGAAACTTGGGATTAATGGCACTCTCAAACAATCTCCGCTCCCGGTTAACTCTTCGATTATAAACGAAGAAAACTCGAATAAGCGCAAACCAAAACACTGGCATAAATACAAAAAACAAAATATTAGTCGCAACTGACATAATGAACTTCCTTTTTCGTTATTTTGGGTTCTTTTGTTTTAAATTCCACTGCAAGTAGGCGTTGATAAACGGATTTAAATCTCCGTCCATCACCGCTTGACCATTTCCGGTTTCGTAGTTGGTCCGATGATCTTTAACCATCGTGTAGGGATGAAAAACATAAGACCGGATTTGTGAACCCCAACCAATATCAAGCTGCTTACCCTCAATCTTGGCCTTCTCTGCTTCTTTTTTCTCTTGTTCACGTTCGTACAACTTTGATTTTAACATATTCATCGCGGTAACTCTATTCTGTAATTGTGACCGTTGAGCTTGACTTGATGTCACAATTCCCGTTGGCAGATGGGTAATCCGTACGGCTGACGAGGTTTTGTTAATATGCTGTCCACCAGCACCACTGGATCGAAAAACATCTACTCGCAAGTCTTCAGGATTAATATCTACGCTTACGGTCTCATCAAGTTCTGGCATCACATCAACGGATGCAAACGAGGTATGTCGTCTTCCAGCCGAATCAAATGGGGAAATTCGTACTAAACGGTGAACACCCTTCTCAGATTTCAGATACCCGTAAGCATTGAGACCAGTGACCAAAAAGGTCACACTGTTAATTCCGGCAACATCACCAGGTTGATAATCTTCAACGGAAACCGAAAATCCATTTTGCTCAGCCCATCGCTCATACATCCGAAATAACATTGATCCCCAATCCTGCGATTCGGTCCCACCTGCTCCCGGATGAATCTCAACGATGGCATTATTTTCATCATACTTCCCATTCAAAAGGAGGCTTAGTCGATAACTATCAAGTTCCTTCTGGGTCTCACTTAGTTCATCATTAAACTCTTTTTCCAAGTCAGCGTCATCAGATTCTTCCAGAAGTTCTAGGTTTACCTTTAAATCATCAACCTTCTTAACAAGGGAATTAAAATTATCATACTTTAATTTTAATCGATTATTTTCATCAATCAATTTTTGGGCTTTCCTTTGGTCATCCCAAAAACCCGGTTCTGTCATCTTGGCCTCGTTAACGGAAATATCCTCATTTAACTGATCAAGGTCAAAGCGACCCCCTAAAGCCATTGATGGCTTGTTCAATCTTTTCTACTTGTCCGCGTGCTTCGCTTAATTCCATAATGTACTCCTAAAGATTAAAAAACGGAGACCACTAGAGTCCTCCGCTTTAAAACTATCTTTCCATGTTTTGTCTAATTTCAGCCTTCATGAACAATCTGGTTACGTCATAATCAATGTCTGAAACCATTTCTTCAAACATTCTAAATCCTTCTCGTTGATATTCAACCAACGGATTTAACTGACCGTATCCACGAAGTCCAATTGATTCTCGCAACTGGTCCATTGAATCAATGTGATCAGTCCAGTGAGAATCAACCACTCGAAGAACAACCACTTTTTCAAATTCCAACATTTGATCGGGATCTTGAAGTTCCTGCTCCTTGTTCTTGTATTCAGTGTTAACCAATCCTAATAAGTAATCCTTAATTTGATCACTAGATTTACCCTTCAAATCATCAATACTAATCTGATCGGGACTTACCAGTGAATTAATAGCGAAGTCAAGAATGGTCTGTAGATCCCACTTCTTTTGATCACCCTGGGTGTGCAAGTCAACGATTCGGTTAACCGTTCGTTTAATCATTGGCATAATAACCCATTTCAGTGACTTATTCTCGTCAATTACCTGACTACGTTCACCATAGATCACATCACGTTGTTGTCTCATAACATCATCGTACTTTAAAACGTTCTTTCGGGAATCATAGTTATTACCTTCAACTCGCTTTTGCGCCGACTCAACTTGTTTAGTGATCATGTGACTTCTGATTACCGCATCATCACCTTCAACCTTCATCGAATCAAGGATATTTTTAACCTTGTCTGAACCGAAACGACGCATCAGATCATCCTCAAGCGAGAGGTAGAATTGTGAATAGCCAGGATCTCCTTGTCTTCCGGAACGACCCCGAAGCTGATTATCAATCCTTCGTGATTCATGTCGTTCGGTACCAATCACAGCTAATCCACCGAGCTTAACAACCCCAGGTCCAAGCTTAATGTCGGTTCCACGACCAGCCATGTTGGTCGCAATTGTAACGGCTCCCTTTTGACCCGCATTAGCAACGATATCCGCTTCTTTAGCATGATTCTTTGCATTCAAAACCACGTGTGGAATGTGTTCTTCATCAAGTCGTTTTGACAAATATTCAGAAGTTTCCACCGCAACGGTTCCAATTAGGATTGGTTGACCACATTTGTGTAAACTCTTAATCTTATCAACCACAGCGTCAAACTTTGATTCCAAACTAGGGTACAAAACATCGGGTTCGTCGATTCTAACCACTGGTTTGTTAGTTGGAACCGCAATAACGTCCATGTTGTAGATTTCTCTGAATTCATCTTGTTCAGTCTTGGCAGTTCCCGTCATTCCGGCTAATTTGTTGTATTGTCTAAACAAGTTCTGGTAAGTGATGTTTGCCATCGTCTTACTTTCTTCTTGAATCGTAACGCCCTCTTTAGCTTCAAGGGCTTGGTGCAGTCCATCTGAGAAACGACGGCCCTCCATGATTCTTCCAGTAAACGAATCAACAATTAAGACCTCATCGTTTGAAACCACGTAGTCTTTATCTTTCTCCATTACATAATTAGCTCGTAAAGCTTGATCCAAATGGTGGGTCAAAGCCGTATTGCCAGTGTCATAAAGATTATTCAAATTGAAATACTTCTCAGCCTTTTCAATTCCAACGTCTTTAAGGGAAACGGTCTTCGTTTCAAGGTCAACCTTGAAATCCGTCTTAGGATTTAGCGTCTTGGCAAACTTGTCAGCCTGCATGTACAACTTATTGGATCCACGAGCTTCACCAGAAATAATCAATGGGGTTCTAGCTTCATCAATCAAGATTGAATCAACTTCATCAACAATCGCAAAGTTCAGTGGTCGTTGAACCCGATCTTCTTTGTAAACCACCATGTTATCTCTTAAGTAGTCAAATCCAATTTCACTATTAGTTGAATAAGTAATGTCACTGTTATAAGCGGCCCGCTTTTCTTCGGGGTTCTTATCAGCTGAGTTTACCCCAACACTCAAACCGAGCCAGTTATACAACTGACCCATTTCGGTTGCATCACGTTGTGATAAATATTCATTAACGGTAACAACATGAACACCCTTTCCTGAAAGAGCATTCAAATAAACTGGCATGGTAGCAGTTAGCGTCTTACCTTCACCAGTCTTCATTTCAGCAATGTTTCCCTCATGAAGAACAATTCCACCCATAATTTGTACTCTAAATGGGTTTAATCCAAGCACCCGTCTAGCACCTTCACGTGCTACCGCAAAGGCTTCTGGTAACAGGTCGTCTAAACTTTCTCCATTTTGGTAACGTTGCTTAAATTCTGGTGTTTTAGCTTGTAATTCTTTATCATCTAATTTTCGATACTGTTCTGAGTATGAGCTGACTTTATCGGCGAGCTTACCTAATCGTTTGAGTTCGCTTTTATCACTTTCAACCCATTTCTTTAAAAGGTTTGTTGCCATTGATTAATTTCTCCTCTAGTGTCTAAACCGCTTTTGTTGCTCGAATTCTTAGTCCATTTTCTCATTTTAACATTTTATCAAATCAATTAAAAACTCACCACAAAAAACAGAAATATCTCATTTCTGCTTCTTTCTATCTATCGATCCGTTTTAATTAATCCATAATCACCATCGTGGCGACGATAAACGATGTCAGTCCGATCATCACTAACGTCAATGTAAACAAAAAAGTCATGGCCAATTAAATTCATTTGAATAATGGCTTCCTCAGCTGTCATCTTTTGTAAGGGAATCCGTTTCTTCCTAACAATTTTAGATTCAGTTAGCTGACTCTTAGGATCCTTAAATGCCAAATTCTTGCCATGTTCGGTCAATTCTTCATTGACCTTCGACCCATATATATCAATCTGTTGCTTAATATCATGAATAGCGATATCGATGCTTTTATGAGTATCGTTCGAATTTCCCTCCCCGCGCAATAAAAAGTTTGGAAGCACAATTGTGATGTCCGCTTTTATTCGTTCGTTTGAGTAGTTCATCAGGTCAACATGAGCAGTACCCTGAATGTTCATGTTGAACCGTTCGTCAATTGTTTTAATGTGTTGATTAATGTAATCACGTAGATCACTGGTGATTTCAACGTCATCACCTCTTAGTTTAGTTTCAAGCATCTTGGTCTCTCCTACGTTTAGCGTCAAATATATCAAACGAACCCTCTATCATTATTATAAATTTTAATCTATTAAATAACAATTAATACTAACGCGCAAACGTAATGCTTGAGACGTTCTTAGCTCCAAATGAATATAAAAGGTCCGATGCTAAATGTAAAGTAGTCCCAGTAGTATAGACATCGTCAATTAGACAAATTGACCGATTTTTAAGGCGCTGCTTCCAATCATTTCGAACTGAAAAAGGCTGTTTTAATTGCATTCGTTCCCGTTTGTTTTTCCTAGACTGCGGTAGTCCATCCCGTGATTCAGCTTCTAGCACCTTTTGATAAGACAGCCCTTCTAACCATCCCTCAACCTGATTAAACTTTCTCACCGCGAGCGTCTTCTCACTGATTGGGATGGGAACAATCAACACTCCAGTTGCATGCGCCAAAATAAAGCTTTGAAACTGCTTTTGAAATAATTTTCGTAGCTCATAATCTCCCTGAAATTTATACCGACCCATGTATTCCTGCACCGTAGCATACGGGAATAGTGCCCGATTAGATAATTGTGGCTCATGCCTAGTTTGCCAAATTTGGCAATCTTCACATAATCGTGGCTGCTTCTGCTTTCTACCACAACCTGGGCATGCCGTCGTTTGATCAATGGGTGAAAAAAGTTGTCGACACTTTTCACACATAAGAACCGCAACATAGGCTTAAAACTCAGGATAAAAGAAACACTTAGCTCTTGACTGATTGTTTGCTTACACCATAAGCATTCATTTGCCATCCTTTAATTGCATCCCCTTTCGATTCATAATCGTAATTTCTGATTGAGCTCTTCTAATTCTCCCAGAATAACTCCCAACGAAAAAATCCACGTTTCCAGTGGGTCTCGTTTTCTTTCGCCCCACTCTTCCAGCAATTTGAACTAATGAAGACGTGGAAAAGACCGGGTCGTCCGCTCCAAGGACCATGACATCAATATCAGGGAAGGTCACACCACGCTCCAAAATGGTGGTGGTAATTAAGAATAAAACATCGTGATCTCGCATGGCCTGAACTTTCGCCATTCGTTCACTATCAGCCGAATAAACACAGTCCCAGACCTTTTTCCCACTCAGTTCCTTCTGTAGGATCTGATCAATCACCGCTAAGTCTTTGATTTGGGGAACAAATAACGAAAACCTTCTTCCAATGGCAATGTTATGCTGACACATTTTAATCAAAATCTTAGGTAATTTCTTTTTAGTTAGTTTCATCCGCCAATTCCTTGAAAGATGAACCTTAATCTGTGGCAAAAGATGACCATGAAAACGCAACGGCAAATAACTAACATCCCCATGTTCTTTAATCACTTTTTCCCTTAGTTTTATTCCCGGCGTGGCACTTAACATGATAGTCTGACCATCACGCTTTCGGGCATGAGTAACCGCAAATTTAAGGTTGACATTTGCAACAAAGGGAAAGGCATCGACTTCATCAATTATTAATAGATCAAAGGCGTGAAAGAAACGCATCAACTGATGAGTGGTACAGATTGTTAGTTGACAATATCGATATTGTTCCTTACTTTTACCATGCAATAAAACCATATCTAGATTAGAAAAGGCTGCCTGTAAGCGGGGATATAGTTCAGAACATACGTCAACTCTGGGAGATGCAATCGCGATTCGTTTTTGATGCTTAATTGCCCACTTTAAGACTGGGAATAGCATCTCCGTCTTCCCAGCTCCAGTCACAGCCCACAATAAATGGTTCCGCTGATGTTGAACGGATGTAATGATTTTACTAGCACAATCCCTTTGAAAGGAAGTCAGGTTACCCTTCCAGGTCAGGATTTCCGATGGAATCATAAAATCATTCGTCTCGGGCACGGTTACTAACTTCATGCTGGTATCAATTCTTCCCATTTCAATACAATTCGGGCAATAAAAAATCTCATTAGGAAGCTTACACTTCGTCTTTTCACAATTAAAACCACATCGGTTACAATGAATACTAGTTTTATTAACCACTACTGCTGAAGTAAATTCAAGTAACGGATCATTTAGAAGTAAGGGATCAACTAAAACATCGGGAATGAATCTTCCCATTAAGTCTGTTCGATTTTTAATCATCAGTATCCCTCCTCAATCTAAAATACGCAGAATAGGAATATCGCAATGAAAAATTCTTTTCTAACCATCAAACAAGTTGACAGTAACGAGCTCGTCATCAAAAAATCAAAATTCATCGCTCACGTCGATCGGGTCACGACCGAAGCTGAAGCTCAACAATTTATTACCAAGATTAAAGATCAAAATAAAAAGGCCACTCATAACTGTTTTGCATACGTCGTGGGTGCCACTGACAGTATTCAACGTGAAAGTGATAACGGTGAACCCAGTGGTACCGCTGGAGTGCCAATTCTTGATGCCATTAAGAATATGAACCTTCATAATACTGCCGTGGTGGTAACAAGGTACTTTGGAGGCATCAAACTGGGCGCCGGTGGATTAATTCGCGCATACAGTAACTCGGCCTCAGATGTCATGGAAAAAAGTGGCATTAGTCAGATGACACTGAAAACCGGGATCACCGTTTCCGTATCTTATAAGTTAAACGAACAATTGCAATACTTTCTTAAGCAAAATGGATTACAGGTTTACAAAACTAATTATGGAACTGATGTCCAAGTTGAAACGGCCGTTATTAGTGACTCCGTTTCAAAATTTGAGAACCAGATCACCAATTTACTTGCAGGTGACGTTCAATTCAAAATTGGTCAGGAATCATACTTCGAAAGTCCATATCATACAAAGAAAAAGGAGTAACCACGGGTTACTCCTTTTTCTTGTTTTGTTTGGCTTTCTTTTTAGCCTTCATTTTAGTGACTTCAATTTCATGATTTGATTTACTGGTAGTTCCAGTAACAACCCGCTTAATCAGATTTAGCAACGGTTGTCGATTTTTCCCGACTAACCCAATGGCTTCAACAAAAAGCTCGATCCCGATCAAGGTTGCTACGGTTAGTAAGATCGAACCCCAGAAACTTGACAATGGATACAGTAGGGAAATAAACGCAAAAATTAACGCAATTCCATAGATCACTAGCACCGTTTGGCGATGGGTTAAACCGATCTGCATTAACCGATGGTGTAAGTGATGTTTGTCAGCATGAGAAATCGGTTGTTTGTTAAGTAACCGTCGTAAGATTGCGTAGGCCGTATCCGAAATGGGAACACCTAAAATAACCACGGGAATAATAACGGAGATAAAGGTCGCATTTTTTAATCCCTGTAACGAAAACACCGAAATCATAAATCCAATTAGCAGTGATCCCGTATCACCCAGATAAATTCTGGCTGGGAAAAAGTTGTACGGCAAAAACCCTAAACAAGCGGCCGCAAAGGTAAAGATCATAATGGAAACATAAATGTTATCGACGTTCAAGAAAAATAATGCAATGATCCCCATCGTGGTTAGCGCAATAATTGCCACTCCTGTTGCCAGACCGTCGAGACCATCAATTAAATTAATCGAATTAGTAATGCCTAGGATCCAAATCCAGGTCAAGGGTAGGCTCAACCATCCTAACTGGATGTTACCTAATACTGGGAGCGTAACCGAGCTTACCTGAATTCCCGCAAAAATGTAAACCCACAACGCTGCTAACGAAATTCCAATGACCTTTTGTCTTGGTTTTAAGACAAAAATATCATCGATAATTCCCGTCATGACGATAATTAATTCTCCACCAAGAATCCCCCACAGCTTACTCGACGGAATTTGATTGCGTAAAAACACGCAAGTTGTAATGGTGTAAGCAATCAAAATCGCCAAACCACCTAAAGTTGGCATTGGAATCTTGTTGACACGTCTCTTATTCGGTTTATCGATGGCGCCAATCTTGAATGCTAAAATCCTGATAAACGGGGTTAAGACCGCTGACATAATGGTCGTCGCAAACAAACAGACGAATATTTCAAATTTCAATTGACAACGCCTTTCCCAATTAATTTATCTTCAATTATACAAATGGAAAATAATAAACACAAGGTTCCCTTCAACAATTTAATGATAATTAAATCTAATGATCCAATTTAAAATTTTAGTTTGTTTTTTAATTAATTTCATATATGATATTAAATATAGAAATAGATAAATTCATCACATACTTTTGAAAGGAGTAAAACATGAACAACAAAAAAGAAACAACCAAGAAGGCCGCTCCACTGCTCACCCAACTTGGAATCTTTGGAGTCATTTTATTCGTGTCAAGTTTAATTTCAGCACTCTTTCCAGCCAACTTTCCGGTTCCCACTCCAGTAATTGGATTAGTCATCTTGTACCTTCTACTTACTTTTAAAATCATTAAACCAGAACAGGTAGAGAAAGTGGGTTCCTTTTTCATTGGCATTCTAGGATTCCTGTTTGTCCCCTCTGGAATTCAACTCGCCGCCTCACTAGACATCATGAAACATTCGGGAGTGAAATTAGTGATTATGATCATCATCTCAACGGTTGTCATGCTAGTCTCAGTAGCATTAGTTGCTACATTTCTCATCTGGGCCCGTAATAAAATTTTCGGTAAAAAAGAAGATCTTGATAAGGAGTAAAACCATATGCAAGCTGAATTATTAAAATTTTTAGGTAATCCAATGTTTGGAATTGCTCTGTCGTTGGTAGTTTACCTAATTGGATCATTTTTATTTAAAAAGTTTAACGGATTTTTCCTTTTTCAACCGTTATTCGTTGGGATGGTACTAGGAATCTTTGTCCTATGGTTAATGAGCAAAGCCACCGGTGTGAATGTCACCTGGATCTACACCAACCTCTACAAGCCAGGTGGTGACATTATTTTTTGGTTCCTCTTCCCAACTACAATTGCCTTCGCGGTTCCTTTGTTCAAACGAAATGACATTGTGAAGAAATATTGGTTTGAAATCATTTTATCGTTAATCATTGGTCTAACTATTTCCGTTATCATCATGTACTTTATATCCAAATTAATTGGATTGAACAAATCAGAAATTGCGTCCATGCTTCCCCAAGCAGCTACTACTGCTGTAGCAATGCCAATTGCTCAAGGAATTCATGGAGTGCCGGCAATTACCGCCATGGCATGTATCCTAAACGCTGTCATCATTTATGCACTGGGTGATTGGATCATCAAACTATTCCACCTTAAGAATCCCATTGGAATTGGACTAGGACTTGGAACTGCGGGACATACGATGGGTTCAGCCAAAGCCTTAGAACTCGGTGAGGTTCAGGGATCCATGGCTGCAATCGCGGTGGTAATCATCTCGGTAGTAGTGGACATTATCGTTCCATTGTTTGCTAATATTGTTCATCTGTAAAATAAAAGTATAAAATATCCTTAATTGTTAGATGTAATTAAACTAAGAATTAGGGATATTTTTTTACCTTGGGAGGAAAAGCTGATGGCTGAATATGATATCAAAATTATCAATGGTAAGGTTTTAGATCCAGATCGTATGAAGTTTATTGTTAAAGATTTATTTATCAATAATGGTAAATTGGTTAGTTTTGATCAAGTTAGCAACTTGCATCCTAAAACAACAATTGATGCAACTGGGAAGGCGATTGTCCCCGGCTACATTGACTCTCACGTCCACATTGAGAGTTCGTTAGTGACTCCGAGTGAATTGGGTAAGCTATTATTAAAACATGGCGTAACCACCATTTTTGCAGATCCACACGAAATTGCGAACGTCATCGGTAAGGATGGGATTAAGTACATGATTACCGATAGTAGAAAAACACCCTTAGACATCTTCTACATGTTGCCATCCAGTGTTCCGTGTGTCCCATTTGACCATAATGGCGCCACTCTTACCGCTAACTCCTTACACGAATTTTACCAATATCAGGAGGTAAAGGGACTAGCCGAGGTAATGGATTATCCCGCTGTTGCTAGTGGTGAAAATGATATTATGGCTAAAATTAAAGATGCCAAGAAACATCATCTAAGTGTTGACGGTCACACCGCTGGATTTAACGATCAACAATTAGCCGTCTATGAGAAAGCCGGAATTCAAACCGATCACGAAAGTACCACTTCGCAGGAAATTAAGGAGCGACTTAGACATGGCTTTAAGATCTTTTTACGTGAAGGAACGGTCGAACGCGATCTAAAAAGTACGCTGCCCGCCATGAAGGGAGAAGATCCCGTCAATTTCTCCTTTTGTACTGATGATAAGTTGATTTCGGATTTAGTTGACGAAGGAAGCATTGATGACAACATTCAGCTAGCTTTAGGAGCGGGCGTTAAACCAGAATTAGTCTACACCATGGCCACCCTTAACGCTGCTAAAGCCCATCAGTTAAGACAAGTGGGAAAACTCCAACCAGGATTTAAGGCCGATCTTAATATTTTGAACGATGTTAACAATCCAACCCCCGTTCAAGTAATTAAAAACGGTCAGATTGTCACCGAAAATCATAGTCATCCTACGCCCTTTACAGAAAATACCGTTCATGTCCAATTTAAATCTAACAAACTCCGTTTACCTCTAACTACTGGTAAGGCCCACGTTCTTGGCATCAAACCTAATCACATCGATACAAAACACCTAATTTTAAATATCCCTCCTACTGATAACTTTCAAAGTGACCCGAGTCAAGATATTTTAAAAATCGTGGTAGTTGAGCGTCACCACAACTTAGGTACCGTTGGAGTTGGCTTAGTCCAAGGATTTAAAATTAAACATGGTGCAATCGCAACCACCATTGCTCACGATGATCACAATATCGTAGCCGTTGGAACGAGTGATCATGACATTGAACAAGCTATCAATAACTTAATCACTGCTGGTGGTGGAATTTCAGTTGTAAACAAGCAACAAACGTTGAGCACCCTTGCGCTTCCCGTGGCTGGACTGATGTCAGATAAGGATTATCGAACGGTTGCTAAGGAAACCAAACAAATTTATCGCGATTATAAACAAATTGCCGCTCCAATTGATTTCGATCCATTCATTACCCTGTCCTTTTTAACGTTACCCGTTATTCCAACTCTTAAAATGACCGATCAAGGACTGTATGACTTTAACCAACAACAATTTATTAACGTTAATGCTTCTTCTCATATGTGAACTAAACAAAAAAATCAGGCTACCTTCGCGGGTAGCCTGATTTTTGTTTAATTACTCACTCAAATGATAGTTGTAAGTCGATACAATAATATCTTGACGTGAATTTAACGCAGTTCTCAATCGAACAGCAGTCTGGTTATGAAGAACCTGTTGCCAGTAGTGTTTTGGCACAAATTGAGGAACCAAAACCGTGGTTGTATAATTACGATCTTCATCCTGCTTAGCAATTACATCACAGAATCTCAGTACTGGATCAACCACTGAACGGTACGAAGTATGAATATCAACAAATCGAATGTCTGGATACTCTTCTTTGAATTTCGTAGAAATCTTCTCTTCTTTTTGTGGATTATCAGCGAACGAAACATGCATTGCAATTACGTTATCACCAATAGAACGCGCATAATTGATTGCTTGTCTAGTAACTTGAGTAACGTTTCCAACTAGCACAATTACCGTTGAACCGGCGTACGTATGATTCTCGTAATTAGGATCAGTTGAGATCCGAAGTTGTTCCGCAATTCGTTGATAGTGAAGATGAATCTTGTAAAACATCAAGAGAAGTAATGGCATGATGATCAAGTATGGCCATACGTTTGCAAAGTGAAGTGCAAACAGGAAGACCACCAGCATAACCGAGATAAAGGCTCCAATGAAGTTAATCACGGCCTTCATTGGCCACCAACCCTCTTTGTTTCTGAACCAATGAACGATCATTCCGGATTGAGATAATGTAAATGGAACGAACACACCAACGGCATAAAGTGGAATTAAGAGGTTGGTCTTACCCTTAAAGAGCACGATCAAAACGATGGCACCCAATGCCAATGAAATAATTCCATTTGAATAGCCTAATCGGTCACCCTTATCTAGGTAAGCATGAGGCAGGTATTTATCCTTAGCCATGTTGTAGGCCAGGATTGGGAAGGCTGAAAAACCGGTGTTAGCAGCAACGGCCAAGATTAATGCGGTTGCCAACTGAAGTAAGTAATACATGATTCCGTGACCAAAGACATTCGTACCAATCTGCGAAAGGACGGTGTCTTTGGCGTTAGGAATAACTCCCATGTAATAACTCAGGAAGGTAATCCCGGCAAAGAAGATTCCTAAAATAATGGCCATAATTCCTAACGTATTAGCAGCATTCTTTCGCTTAGGTTGCTTAAAGTTAGGAACCGCATTACTGATCGCTTCAACTCCGGTTAACGATGCTGATCCAGATGAGAACGCCTTGAAGAATAGAACTAGGGTCATTCCCTTAACTGAAGCATTTAATGGTGCATAAGCATGATAAGTAATTTTATTAGTTAAAATATTGTAAGCACCGACAATGATTAAAATGATAATCATCACGATGAATAAGTACACTGGAATAACCAGGAAAGATGCAGAATCATGCATTCCCCGCAGATTCAAAATCATGATAAACACAACAATTAAGATGGCAATTGGAATCTGATAATTGTACAACGCAGGAATGGCTGAAGTAATCGCTTCAGTTCCTGATGTAGTTGAAACCGCAACCGTCAGCATGTAATCAACTAGTAGTGAGCCACCTGCCACTAAACCAGCTGTATCACCCCAGTTAGTTCTAGCAACTACATATGCTCCTCCACCTGAAGGATAAGCATAAATGATCTGTCGATAAGACAATGTGATAGCGGCTAACAGAACTAATACTAGTAGTGCAACCCACATTTGATACATCAAAGCTGCAGTTGATAAAGTAATTAAAACTGCAGTGATCTGTTCAGTACCATAAGCAACTGATGACAAAGCATCCGATGATAATAAGGCTAAGCCTTTGAACTTAGTAAGAGACTGACCAGAGCCTTCCGTTGTTTTAAGCGGACGTCCAATAATTAGTCTTTTTAAATACCGCCACATTTAATCCATACTCCTTTAATATGTCATATTTAACTTAATAAATCCTTAATTTTAAAGTCAAATGCAATTGTACTACATTAACCTAGATAATTCATCATAATTGAGAATAAAAAAAGAGTCCGTATGGACTCTTTTTTTAATCAAACTTTGATTACATCATTCCACCCATTCCAGGTTGTTGTGGAGCGGCTGGTTGATCATTATCATTTTTTGGTTGTTCGGCAACAACGGCTTCAGTAGTCAATAGAAGAGCTGAAACAGATGCAGCGTTTTGAAGTGCTGAACGACTTACCTTAGTTGGGTCAACAACTCCAGCATTGATCATGTCTTCGTACTTACCAGTTAAAGCGTTGTAACCAACTCCTGGTTTTTCATCTTTCAAGTGATCAACGATAACTGAACCATCGACACCAGCATTTTCAGCAATCTGTCTTACAGGAGCTTCAAGTGCTTTAACAACGATGTTGATTCCAGTTGCTTCGTCACCTTCAGCAGGGATCTTAGCAACGTCCTTTAAGATGTTGACATATGCAGTACCACCGCCAGGAACAAATCCTTCTTCAACGGCAGCTCTCGTAGCATTTAGAGCATCTTCAATTCTGTATTTACGTTCTTTAAGTTCGGTTTCAGTAGCTGCACCAACTTTGATAACAGCAACTCCACCTGCCAACTTAGCCAAACGTTCCTTCAACTTGTCACGGTCAAAGTCAGAATCAGTGGCATCAATTTGTTGTTTGATTTCATCGATTCGTTTGTCGATTGCTTCTTTGCTACCCTTACCTTCAACAATAGTAGTGTTGTCTTTAGTAACGTTAACTTTGTTAGCTTGACCTAATTGATCAATAGTGGTGTCTTTTAGATCTAAACCAAGATCAGAAGTAATTACAGTACCACCAGTCAAAGTAGCAATATCTTGTAATTGTTCCTTACGACGGTCGCCAAAGCCAGGAGCTTTAACAGCAACTACGTTAAATGTTCCACGCATTTTGTTCAAAACTAAGGTTGGAAGTGCTTCACCACCAATGTCATCAGCAATGATCAATAGTGAACGACCTTGTTGAACGACTGATTGAAGTAATGGCAAAATGTCTTGGATATTATTAATTTTCTTGTCAGTAATTAGAATGTAGGGATTATCTAAGTTAGCTTCCATTTTTTCTTGGTCGGTAACCATGTATTGTGACATGTATCCACGATCAAATTCCATTCCTTCAACAACGTCTAGACTAGTGTCAACACCACGTGATTCTTCAATGGTAATAACACCATCATTACCAACTTTTTCCATTGCGTCGGCAATCAAGTTACCAACTTTTTCATTGGCAGATGAAATTGAAGCGATTTGAGCAATATCGTCCTTGCTAGTTACTTGATGGCTCATCTTGTGAAGACTGTCAACGGCTGTTCTAGTAGCTTTTTCAATTCCTTGACGAACACCAACTGGGTTTGCACCGGCGGTAACGTTCTTCATACCTTCCTTGACAATTGCTTGAGCAAGAACAGTAGCAGTAGTAGTACCATCACCAGCAACATCATTAGTCTTTGAAGCAACTTCAGATACTAATTTTGCACCCATGTTTTCAAAGTGATCTGGAAGGTCAATTGATTTAGCAATTGTAACACCATCATTTGTAATGGTTGGATCTCCAGCTTTTTCTTCTAGAACAACGTTACGTCCCTTAGGACCCATCGTTGTTTTTACAGTGTCAGCTAATTTGTCAACACCATTTAACATTGAATTTCTAGCATTTTCAGAAAATTTAATCTCTTTAGCCATGATTATCACCTCATATTAATTTATTTTTTTAATTATTTAACGATTGCAAGTAAATCTTTTTCATGCATTACAAGGTATGGAGTACCATCGTATTCAACCTTTGTACCTGCATATTTATCAAACATTACCATGTCGTCTTCTTTAACAGAAGGGGCAACTTTTTGTCCGTTATCAAGAACTCGACCTGCGCCAACAGCGACAACTTTACCCATCTGTGGTTTTTCTTTAGCATTGTTTGCTAAAACAATTCCACCGACATTTTTTTCTTCTGGTTCTTGCACTTCGACAATTACGCGATCTCCTAATGGTTCTAACACGTTAATCCCTCCAATGAATATCTTTATTAAATTTTAGCACTTACACTTATCAAGTGCTAACTTACATTCTTAATATATTATTTTTTTCAAATTATTGCAAGAACTTTGCCCAGTAAAAACAAAAAAGCATCCAATTTTGGATGCTTAATCTTTATCATAATGATCAATAAAATAAATCAATGTTTGTAGTTCATTGGTTAAATCAACATTATGAACTCTGATTTCTTTTGGAACCGATAGTCGAACCGAAGTAAAGTTTAAGATTCCTTTAACCCCAGCCTTAGCCACTTGATCTGCAACCTGCTGAGCAACTTTACCAGGTACCGTAAGAATCACAACACTGATTTGTTGATCTTTCAGTTGTTTAACCAACTGATCCATTGGATAAATGGGAACTCCACCCTGAATGGTATTAACGTTTTTAGGGTTAACATCAAAAGCAGCGGAGATCCGAATATTACTATCCATATGAAAGTTAAAATTCAAAAGAGCGTGTCCCAAATTACCAACACCGATTAAAGCCACATTGGTGAGTTGGTCTTGGTTCAGGATCTTCTTAAAGAACTCTAGTAAACTATCTACGTCATATCCGTAACCCCGTTTACCAAGGGCACCAAAATATGAAAAGTCACGACGAATGGTGGCAGAATCCACCTGAATCGCGTCGGCTAATTCATTTGATGATATTCGTTTCTTACCACCGTCATGTAAAATATTTAAATAACGGTAGTAAAGCGGCAATCGTTTTGCGGTTGCTCGCGGAATTTTTGTCTCAGCCATTTCTAAATCTCCTATTATTATTGTCGAGATTAATAAATCACAAGACCAATTCTACCATAAAGAAATTGTTTGTGAAATAATATAAAAATGAAAGCGTCTGAAAAGCCCGACAACGTAGGACAAATTAATTTTTTAATTTGTTATTAACGATTTAATTCTCATTTGGAGCCCATTCAAACTCTAATCCGGGATCAGCATTTAACGAAGCTTTGCCAGCTTCCTGATGGTGCTGCATTGCCGCCGCAGCAGCACCTATCATAGCAGCATTATCACCACATAACTTTAATGGCGCTTTAACAAATTCGACATTTTCCTTACTTGCAACTGAAGCCAGTCGTTCTCTAATCCCCTGATTGGCTGCTACTCCACCAGCTAAAATGAACTCTTTGACAGGATATTTTTCAAGTGCACTTTGTGATTTTTCTGCCAAGACATCCACCACAGCGGCTTCAAAACTGGCTGCTAAATCGTTCTTATTTAGAGTCTTTCCAATCTGATCGGCATGATGAACCGTATTAATAAAAGCACTTTTTAATCCGCTGAAACTAAAATCATAATTATCATCTGCTTCCATAGCACGTGGAAAGGCAAATGTATCCTTACCCTTTTGTGCCATAGCATCGACGGTAGGGCCAGCTGGATAATTAATTCCTAGTACTCGTCCAATTTTATCAAATGCTTCACCAGCAGCATCATCCCTTGTTTCACCAATGATTTCGAACTTACCTTCCTTGGGCATCCAAACTAGCTCGGTATGACCACCAGAAACAACGAGTGCCATGGCTGGAAAAGTAATTGGTTTAACAAAGTTAGTTGCGTAAATATGCCCCGCAATGTGATTAATCGGAATTAGTGGCAGATTATGTGCCCAGGCAACCACCTTAGCAGCTGTCACTCCGATCAAAAGAGCACCAACAAGCCCAGGACCATAAGTCACAGCGACTGTGGTTAAATCATCGTATGTAACGTTAGCTCGCTGTAAAGCATCATTGATACAAATGGTAATTTCTTCAATATGATGTCGACTAGCCACCTCGGGAACAACTCCGCCAAATCTTTGATGACTCTTAATTTGAGTTGCAACAACATTGGATAAAATTTTATTCCCGTTTTTTATGACGGCCACACTTGTTTCATCACAACTACTTTCAAATGACAAAATCATACTGTTTTCTTGCATCTCACTCACCGTTTCTAACTATCTTCCAAAATTATTTGGGGCTACTTTTTGCTTAGATAGATCTAATTTCATTACTACGGCATCTTCACCATCGTTATAGTAATCCGGATCAATTCCAACTTGAATAAACCCAAGATCACGATTTAAATCTTGCGCCTTAATATTACTTAGGCGAGTCTCAACTGAGACACTCCGTAATTTCATTAATCGTGCTCTTCTAATTACCATCGTTAATAAGAAATAGCCAAGACCACGATTCTGAAACTTTGGTAACACGGCGATGTTTTCAACGTGACAGTTTTTACTATCACGTGAAATGTAACATCCAACAAACGCAATCAATTCATCCGCTTTACGAATCACCATGTATAAACTATTTTTATGTTTTTTTAAATCATTTAAAAAACGTTCTCGATCCCAAGCAGCCTTTTTATCATAAACTTCTTCTTCAACGTTCACAATATCAGGGATGTCAGTAATAGAGCCCTTTCCAAAATAGTAATCAGTTCCGTTAATATCCACAATGTGATTTTGAATCTGAAGTCCCCGCTGAATTTTGGCTTCTTCTTTTTTCTTCAAATTCTTTTTTAACCATGATTCAATTTTTCTCAACATAGGACTCGTTTTCCCTCCCAGGGTTCAACTTTTGCCAGTCGGCTTGTGCTTTAGTTAAACGAAGATAATTAGGATTAAAATTATTAATGTTGGAAACCGGGTCCTGCTTTTCTCCATAAACCCCGATCTTGGCAGCTTGTGGTAAATTATCAATTCCGGTTAAACTCTTAAAATTCGTTCCAAAATGTGATTTCAAACGATCTACAAAATGATCAACATCACTTCCAGCGAAGATGATTGGTTCATTAAATTCGTCAAGCTTCTGTAACCACTTATCAAAATTGATGTGTTGATCTTCAATCACAACCTCGGGACCGTTTTGAGAAGTCCGATACAATCCTGTAAACAAATTATTATTTCTACCATCAAAAAGCGGAACCACCAGCTGATGTTCCTTTTGAACGTTTAGGACAAGTGCCATTAAACTTGAAATACCAACTAAATCGATGTTTAACGTATCTGCTAACACCTTTCCGACCGTAGTAGCAATCCTAATTCCGGTGTAAGACCCTGGTCCGTTACTTATGACAACTCGATCTAAATCCTGGGGAGTTAATTTGGCATACTTGACCAGTTTTTCAACAATGGGCATTAAATACTCCGCATGCTTTCGATGCGTAGTCATGGTAGTCGTTGCCAAGACCCGCTCATCATCAAGAACAGCCACTGTTAGTGGTTGATTAGAGGTATCAATTGCTAAAACATGCATGTTATTTGCTTCCTTTTTTATCCAACTTTTTCCATTTCACTTCAGCAATCGATTTAGTACTTCCATTAACTGAAATATCATGAACAGTTTGAATTTGATTATCGGTATTGATGAACTTACCTCGACTTAACACGGGATCTCCGTACGTAACTTCGTCTTCATATTTGATGCTTACTTCCGTTGGCACATGAGAAGCTAGAAAATCATAAGGCAAGACGTCTACCATCCATCCTATATATTTAGCATTATTAACATGAGAATTCCAATCAATATCAGTAAAACGAACGTGGTACTCGGTTTGCATAATATCATGTTCATCATGAATCTTCGGAATCTTGTTTAACCGTTGAATTCTTCTAACTCGATCACAGTGATAAGGGATGACCATGGATTCATCCAACTTCACCATTTTTCTGGATTGAATATCCATCATGACCCATAGGCTACCAACATGAACTAATTCATTTCCATCCATATCTCTTACCCAGAACTCACGATATGCAAAGTACTTTGTATATGATGATCCCCTCGTTTGCACTTGAACCTTCTCATGAACCCTTGGTAAACGGGTAATATCCATATCGGTTTGAGCTACCACCCATGTAACCCCATGTTCAATGACATACTGAGTCCCTACTCCAAGTGCAGTGGCTTGATCTTGTGAAATCATGATAATCACATCAGTTAGCATGGATAAAGTCATGTTACCTAAAAGGTTAGTCTCATAGTATTCAACTTCATGATTTTCAGAAAAAATATCTCCAGTCATTTTATTTCCTCTTATTCTAAGTGATGGTATTGATTATAGACATCCTGGCGTACTAACCCATTTTGCTTAGCTACTTTCTTAATTGCAGCATTGGGCTTATCACCATTACTAATCAATTGGTCAATCTGTTCTTCAACCGATAATTGAGCCTTATTTTCATTTGGCTTCATGATTTTAAAACCATTGGGATTCCCAGCGACCAGAATCACAAATTCACCCCGAATTTCATTCTCCTTAGACCAGTCTACCAAATCATCAATTCCACCACGCACGTATTCTTCGAATTTTTTGGTAAGTTCTCTTGCTAAAGTTGCTTGTCGGTTGCCAAACACTTTCTGCATGTTTATTAACGTCTTTTTCAATCGGTGTGGTGCTTCATAAAAAATCAAGGTCGGATATGCTTGCGCCAAAATTTCCAACTCATCCACTTGTTCCTTTGGCTTTCGTTTTAAAAATCCATAAAACAAAAAGGGCTGTGGTTTAAGCCCGGAAGCAATTAAACTAGTAAGCCCAGCATTGGGACCAGGAACGCTTATCACGGGAATGTCATTTTCAACACATTGTTGAACTAACTCACGTCCGGGGTCGCTAATTGAGGGCATCCCCGCATCGCTAACCTGTGCAATTGAGGTGCCTGCTCTTAGTTTTTCAATTAATTCCGGTGCACGCTGTTCTGTATTGTGTTCATGAAAACTAATTTGCTTGGTCGTAATGTCAAAATGATTTAACAGCTTCTGCGTGTTTCGGGTATCTTCGGCAGCAATTAAATCCACATCTTTTAAAATATTAATCGATCTAATTGTCATATCATCAAGATTCCCAATTGGGGTGGGGACCAGATACAAGCTGCCAGTATTATGATTTGCAAAACTCTTTTGAACTGATAAATCCACTTGAATTACCTTTCTCCGTATATAATATCGGTACAAAACATACAACTACTGTTACTATCACGTCGTTTGCCATAAAACTGGGTACAAACATGAAACCCTTCATTGTACAATTTCTCTAAATTCTTCTTCGACATTGAAAGTTGTTGTTTCTTTTTATTTTTGCCGTCTTTTCCAGCAATTAATTCCCGAAGATGTTCATTTTCAATTTTCAGTTCTGAATTCTCCTCAATGACTTTATCCACTTCATCACGAAGGTCGCCAATTCTCTCACTCATTAATTCTGATTGCGACTTTAAATTATTAAATTCCTCGTTAACATCTGATTCTTTCAATCGACTTTTACTCCTAACCTTCAATGACTGCTAGACAATTTAGGGTAATAACTTCCAAAATGTTCTGGAAACTAACATTTATATCTTGTTTTCGGGTACTACCTAAAATTGATGTAATGATCGTAATCAATTGTTCATCGGACAATTTGAGTGCCATTTTCTTCAAAGCAGTATACTGATCGCCAAATCCTAAACTATCAGGTCGAGAATCTTTAAATTTTACATCAAAAACATCCTTAAAAATCTGATAAATCATCTTTAAGGTCATTTGTTGCTCAAAACGTCCCGTGACAAGTGGCATAAAATTGGTTTGAACATTCGTAAAAGCACGATAATCGTCCTCAACTAACTCATTAAACCACCGTTCAACGGTTGCTTTCATCTTGTTAAACCAACCATCTTCAAGCATCTTGTCAAGTGACGCTAAATCACCAGTTAGTTCTAAGATTAACTGGCTAGATGTTTTAGACAACCCTTTTTTAGTTACGTATTTAATCAGATCATCTTCGTTAATCTTAGGAAATTCTATCAACTGTGTCCTTGAAATAATCGTCGGTAAAATTTTTCGATAATCGTCGGTAAGTAAAAAAGAATTAACTTGTCCGTTCGGCTCTTCGATAAACTTCAACAAGCTATTAGCAGCACTGGTGGTCATAGTATCAGCATCATCAATAATAAAAACCTTTTGATTCCCTTCAACGGCACTCTTAGAAAACTCACGCTTTAAATAGCGAATTGAATCAACTTTGATACTCCGTCCATCAGGTTTTACCATCACAACGTCAGGATGCTCATCCTTAGCAATTCGAATACATTCATTGCAAACACCACAAGGCATTCCATCTCGAACATTTTTACAAAATAAACGCATTGCAATGGTTTTAGCAACCGCTAGCTTTCCAAGACCGTCTACTCCTGAAAAAAGGTAAGAATGACTAAGATCATTAGCTGTCACCACTCCCATAAAGTGTTTGGTTAGTGATGGCTGCTTTCGTTTTGCTTCATTAATTACGCTTTGCGCAGGATTTTCTTCTACCATTATATTAATTAGAAACGGTTTAGTGATTCCATTGGTAAAATCATCACCGTAGCTCCCCCAACTTGAACTTCAACTGGGTAAGAAGTTTCGCTAATGCTACCAGCTAAACTAACGGGTGGTGTCATATACTGCTTTCTGGTTTCACAAGTTGACTTAATGATATCTAGAATCTCGTCAACTTTGTCATCTTGAGCACCAATTAGATAGGTAACGTTCTTAGCCTTTAAAAATCCACCCTTAGTAGATAATTGGGTGGCCTGAATCTTATGTTTGATGAATTCAGATTGTAGTTTAGCTGCGTCCTTATCCTGGACAATTGCAATAATTAGTTTCATGGCTGATCCTCCTATTTGTTCTTATTAAAATAATTTCCTGCTCGTTTATATAATACGGAAAGTACTTGATTTACTACTTCATCGATTGGTTTGGTAGCATCAATTTTGATAACACGCTTGGGATCCCGCTTAGCGATGCGATCATAGGCATCATGGACCCTAACGTAAAAATCATGCTCCTGAAGGTCAAGCCGGTTAACTTCACCACTTCGATGGTTGGCAATGCGTTTCAAACCAACATCAACGGGAACATCAAAGTAAATCGTCGTGTCTGGCATGAGTCCCTCAGTAGCAAATTGATTCATGTCCAAGACGGCCTTTTCGCCAATCTCACGACCACCACCCTGATATGCAATTGAACTATCAAGATAACGATCACACAACACTAATTGGTTGCTTTTTAAAGCTGGTAAAATGGTTTTTACCAAATGTTCCCTTCTGGCAGCCGCAAATAAAAGTGCTTCACATCGATCATCCATATCAGTCTCATCTTTATTTAAAATAACCTTTCGGATCTGTTCTGATACAGGATTACCACCTGGCTCTCGAGTAGTTAACAATTGCTTACCAAGGGCTGGCTTGATCTCATCAACCACCTGGTTTAAAACCGTAGTCTTACCGGCTCCATCAGTACCTTCAAATGTAATAAATTGTCCTGTCATATTCGATTCATTCCCAGCATTTTTGCTATTTTCATTGTACTTTAAGTTATATTTAATGTCTATTTAAAAAGCCAGCTAGTGTTTAGCTGGCTTGCGTTTAGTTTTCGTATACTGATGGCTGAATTCGATCATTTTTAATGTTACGTTTCCGTGCTTGACGATACATAAACATGTATTTTTGTTTGGTCAACATCGTCTGAGCAAACAAGTGATTATCTGTCTCAGAAACAGCTTGTTCAGTCTGGACCGCCTGATCCCAATCATTTTTTAAAAAATTAATCGTATCTAACAACTGGTCATCATAATTTTGTTTCATAGAACTATATCTAAATAAAGAAAACATAGCTAATTCCTCACATTTCAGTTCGTCCCGAAACTGCCTTAGAAAGTGTCATCTCATCCGCATACTCAATGTCGCTTCCGACAGACAATCCATGAGACAATCTGGTAACTTTAATTCCAGCTGGTTTGATTAACTTTGCTAAATACATTGCCGTAGCTTCTCCTTCTGGAGTGGCATTGGTGGCAATAATGACTTCTTTAACTTCTTCATTTTTCTGCAAGCGCTTGATAAGCGAGCTGATGTTGATATCCTCGGGACCCTTTCCCTCAATTGGTGAGAGAACCCCATGTAAAACATGATAAAGACCGTTGTAATCCTTCATCTTTTCCATGGTCATAACGTCTTTAGACTGTTCCACAACCATGATCTTGCTTTGATCACGGGTCGGATCGGAACAGATCTCACATGGATTAGTCTCGGTAATGTTGCCGCAAATTGAACAAAAACGTAAGTCATTTTTAGTTGAAGTCAAAGCGTCCGCAAAGTTTTTCACGTCAGTTTTATTCATATCAACCGTATAGAAAGCCAATCGGGTAGCCGTTTTTCTACCAATTCCTGGTAGATGCATGTAACTATCAATCAGCTTAGCAATTGGTTCTGGATATTGCATTTAAATCCCTTCTTCTACTACATGCCAGGAATATTCATTCCCTTAGTGTACTGACCCATTTTATCTTGGGTATCCTTTTCAATTTTTCCTAAAGCATCATTAACGGCACTGATCACCAAGTCAGAAAGCATGTCAGGATCATCAGGATCAATGGCATCTGGTTTAACGTTCATGTCTTTCATCTTACGATCACCAGTAAAAGTAACGGTTACCATGTCTTCAGGTGCTTTACCGACAAATTCACTTTTTTCAATTTCAGCCTGTTCAGCCTGCATCTTTTGTTGCATTTTTCTGGCCTTTTGCATCATCTTACCCATATTCATTCCGTTCATTATTATTTCTCCTTTTTAATCGTCTTTAACATTAATTATATCATTACCAAACATTTGCTTGGCTTGATTAAGGGAATCATTATTTTTTTTACCCTTTGTATCTTCAGGTTGTTCATCACTTGAAGCATCAGGAGCATCGGACTTAGTCTCTGAATTATTTGCTTCTGACTTATCAGCTCCTGATTGGTGCTTCTTTAGATAATCACTTCTAATTTGAGGCCACTCATCATTTGGAACAAACACCACGGTGGGAACAAAACCGAGAATCCGATCGAGCCCATTTTGGAGGGCATCCATCAGATCTCCATCAGTTCCAGCTTTTTGGTACAAAAAGCCATAATCAAACGCAACTACAACACCCTGATCACTTGCTGCAACGGGATTAGAAACGTGCATTACAGCTCGTTGAGTGACTGACAGCGACTGCAACAGCTCCTGCCAAATATCTTGGTAAGCCGTTAAGTCTTTCCTGGTAGCCTTGCCCAATACCTCGTAGACTTTAGTAAGGTTCACCTGGACCTGCTTATTAGTATCCTGATGATGAACTGGCTTGGACTTAGTGACATTTTGATCTTTAGTCTCATTAACGGGTGACTTCTTTTTTGAATCATCCAGCTCAGATTGTAACTCCGAAACCTGGTTTTTAAGATCTAAGAGTTGCTGTTCAAGTTCCTTAGTTCCGCCACTTTCACCATGATCCTCATCTTTTGAACCAGCAACTGTCCCAGATTTCTTGGCGTTAGCAAGTTTAACCGTTAGTATATCAAGATAAACATCGGGATGAGATGAATAACGCATCTGATTCTGAACATCACTCATAATTTCAACGTACTGATAGATTAGTTCACTACCGATTTCGCCAGCAATCTTTTTAAAATTGCTACCCAAAAGTCCTAACTCACTCTTTTGGACCATTTCGGGATCTTGATGATAAAGCAAAATATTCTGACAATAATCAACTAAATCTTCAATAAATTGATTAGCATCTTTTCCATCATCTAAAATTTCTTGAACCATTTTTAATCCCGTTTGAACGTCAGAATTAAAAACAGCTTCAATGTATGACTGTAGCTTATCCCTAGTTACACTTCCAGTCACGGAAAGTGCACTCTCATAAGTTACCTTATCATTACTATATGAAAGGGCTTGATCTAAGATGCTCAATGCATCCCGCATTCCACCTTCAGCACTTTTAGCGATCACCTTCAGGGCTTTATCATCATAATCGATGTTCTTTTCTGAAAGAATATATTCCATTCGCTTTAAGATGTCACTAGCTTTAATCCGCTTAAAATCAAACCGTTGTGTCCGTGAAATAATGGTAGCCGGAATCTTTTGTGGTTCAGTGGTCGCTAAAATAAAAATCACGTGTTCTGGTGGTTCTTCTAATGTTTTAAGAAGGGCGTTAAAAGCCCCCGTTGATAACATATGAACTTCATCAATGATATAGACCTTATACTTCCCTTCGGTGGGAGCATACTTGGCCTTATCACGAATATTTCTAATCTCTTCAACTCCGTTATTGGAGGCGGCATCAATTTCAATGACATCGTTAAATGCACCCTTGTTGATAGCTAAACAGGTGGCACATTCGTTACATGGTTCCCCATCTTTTAAGTTAGGACAGTTAACCGCTTTGGCTAAGATTTTAGCTGCCGAAGTCTTTCCTGTTCCTCTGGGACCCGTAAATAAATACGCATGGCTAATCTGATTAGTTATCAATGCGTTTTTTAAAGTTTGAGTAATGACCGGCTGGCCAACAATTTCATCAAATCTTTGTGGACGCCAAGTCCGATACAGTGCTTGATAACTCATGAAATGCTTCCTTTCATTGAAAGTTGGTACCATCAATTATTATATATTGAAAATTGATGAAATGCTAATAACTTTAAACCCCAATTTTTCCAAAAAAAATCTCCCAGTCAAACGACTAGGAGTTTAATTTCTAAAAACGAGAAGCACAAGGCAAAAGATACTTAGTGCTGCTTCCTTCCGGACCTGACACGGTTCGTAAGTCCGCCCTTGCTTCAGGGCCTTACGGCATTAATTATCATAACCGAAAATCCATCAAATGTCTAGAATTATTTCCGATGTTTCCGCTTATCTTTAAAGAATTTTTTCATGATAGCACCTGCTTGAGCGGCTCGCAAGCCACTTGAAACCCGAACCTGATGATTTTGTCTGGAATCATTTAAAGTGTGATATAAACTTTCCACTGCTCCTGCATTTTCATTTTTAGAACCATAAACCAATCTTTTAATTCGAGTGTTAATAATTGCACCCGCACACATCAAACACGGTTCAACGGTCACAAACATTTCGCAGTCATTTAAGCGCCAACTTTTTAGATTAGCACACGCTTCTTCAATCGCTACGATCTCAGCATGCTCCGTTCCCATTTCAGTGTGTTCACGCAAGTTATGTCCTCTTCCAACAATTTGATCATCTTGGACGATAACTGCTCCAATAGGAACCTCTCCAATGATGGCGGCATGATTGGCTTCAATTAGAGCTTGATCCATAAAATACGCGTCGTTTTTATTCATCAGTGGCAGCCTTTCTACTCTTTAAAAGGATAGTATCCCTTATCGCGTTTAACGATTTGAACGTTGCCAAAGACTTGTTTCATAAGTTTCTTAGCGGACGGAGCTCCTTGTTTCTTCTGTAAAACTACCGTTAACGTCCCATCGTCTAGTAAATGATCATACGATCCGGTAATCATCTCATCTACCACTTCTTTCCCAGCACGAACAGGTGGATTAGTAACGATCCCAGCATATTTTTGGGTGATATTCTGATACCCATCAGAGGCAAAAATGTCCACATTACTGATCTGATTCAACTCAGCATTCTGTTTGGCAAGGGACAAAGCCAGATTGTTAACGTCGACCATGGTAAACTGACGTTCTGGATGAGTTTTAGCCAAGAAGATCCCAATCGGACCATAGCCACACCCCATATCCAGAATCGGTCCTGCGGGCATTTCGTTAATATCAACGTTCTTAATTAAAACTCGTGACCCATAATCAACCGTACTTTTAGAAAACACACCGTTGTCCGTTACAAAACTTAGCGTGGTTTTTAATAAAGAAAAGTTCCAATGTTTTTCCTCATGTTTAACATCAGGATTTGCGGTATAATAAAAATTGTTCAAATTTAACACATCCTAAAAAAATTAATATTTAAAATTACAAGAACTACATATAGCGTCCTTTCATCATCATTTTCACTATATGTAGTGCTTTTATCTGTTGAAAATTCCGATTTTTGAGAGTAAACTCATCAAGTGAACGATATCAAGGGGATGAAACAAAATGAAAAAAATTACTGTATTTACCAAAAATAATTGCATTCAATGCAAGATGACAAAACGTTTTCTTAGTGAACATAACGTTGATTTTGTTGAAAAGAACACATCTGAAAATCCAGAATACGTGGATTATCTAAAGGGTGAGGGATTTCATGCTGTACCAGTTGTTGAAAGCCAATCACTCGATGCATTCAGCGGATTTCAACCTGAACAATTAAAAAAGCTCGTTGGTTAATTGTTGTACTTATAGTATAGTACAAAACCAACATTCACGATATTTTCGCATGACACGATTAAGGGAGAATAGTCTAATATGTCTTTAAAGGATTTGCACGATGTTACGTATTACAAACTAAATAATGAAATTAATATCCCTGTCGATGGCCGGATTCAACTGGAAAAAGATCAGGAAGCACTGAAGGCTTTCTTTAAAGAAAACGTTAATCCGAATACCGTTAAGTTTGATTCGTTAAAAGATCGTTTTAATTACCTAATTAAGCATAACTACATTGAAGAGGGTTTCGTTAATAAGTACCCATTTTCATTCATTGAGAAGTTATACAAGTATTTGGATAGTCAAAATTTTCACTTCAAATCATTCATGGCTGCTTACAAATTCTATGCTCAATACGCAATGAAAACTGACGACAACTCCATGTACTTAGAAGGCTACATAGATCGGACAGCAATGAACGCATTGTTTCTAGCTAATGGTGACCAAAAATTAGCTATGAATCTAGCTGATGAATTAATTCATCAGCGTTTTCAACCAGCTACCCCTACTTTTTTGAACGCTGGAAAGAAACGTCGGGGTGAGTTGATTTCATGTTTCTTACTTCAAACCACCGATAACATGAATACGATCGGTAGAACCATTAATTCAGCTCTTCAATTATCCAAAATTGGTGGAGGAGTTGGAATTAATCTTTCTAACCTAAGAGCTGCTGGTGATCCCATTAAACACATTCAAGGAGCAGCCAGTGGTGTTCTTCCAGTAATGAAGTTACTAGAAGATAGCTTTACCTATTCCAACCAACTAGGACAAAGAAACGGGGCTGGGGTTGTTTATCTTAGTGTTTTCCATCCTGACATCATTCAATTCTTGGGAGTTAAAAAGGAAAACGCCGACGAAAAAATCCGAGTAAACACCCTTTCACTTGGTGTGGTTGTGCCAGATAAGTTTTATGAGCTCGCTAAAAACGATGATGATATGTACCTATTCAGTCCATACGATGTTGAACGTGAGTATGGGGTTCCTTTCTCATATGTTGATATTTCTAAAGAATACGACAATATGGTCAAGAACAAGAACATTTCTAAGAAAAAGATTCGAGCTCGTGAACTTGAAACCGAAATCGGAAAACTACAACAAGAATCTGGCTATCCATACATTATCAACATTGACACCGTCAACCGTGATAATCCGGTTGACGGCAAGATTGTCATGAGTAATCTGTGTACCGAAATTCTCCAGGTCCAAACACCTTCCATCGTTGATGATGAACAAAACTACGAACAGTTAGGAACCGATGTCTCATGTAATCTGGGCTCTACTAACGTAGTGAACCTCATGGCATCACCAAACTTCGGTAAATCAGTTGAAGCCATGGTAAAAGCCCTAACCTTCGTTACCGATCACTCATCAATTAACGTGGTTCCATCAGTTAAGCACGGAAATGAACTAAGTCACTCAATTGGTTTAGGAGCCATGGGTCTTCATTCATATTTTGCTAAAAATCATATGTACTATGGCTCACCTGAGTCCATTGAATTTACCAGTACCTACTTCATGCTTTTAAACTACTGGACCCTGAAGGCTTCTAATCAAATGGCTAAGGATCGCGGAAAAGTTTTCCATAATTTCGAAAAAAGTAAGTATGCTGATGGATCTTATTTCGATCAGTACACTACCAAGAGTTGGGCTCCAAAGTCAGATAAAGTAAAATCACTGTTTGATGGTGTCTTTATCCCAACCGAAAAAGATTGGAACGCTTTAAAACAATCAGTCATGGAGTATGGTCTCTACCACCAGAATCGTATGGCCGTAGCTCCTAATGGTTCAACTGCTTACATTGGGGATGCAACAGCAAGTTTGCATCCAATTGTTCAAAAAATTGAAGCACGCCAAGAATCAAAGATTGGAACCATTTACTATCCGGCTCCATACCTTTCAAATGACACCATTCCTTACTACGAATCAGCCTATGACACTGACATGCGTAAAGTAATTGACGTTTACGCTGCCGCTCAAAAGCACGTTGATCAAGGAATGAGTTTAACCCTCTTTATGCGTTCAACCATTCCAAAGGGCCTTTATGAATGGAAAGATGGTAGAAGTGACAAAATGTCAACCAGAGATTTAACGATCCTTCGAAATTATGCTTACAAAAAAGGCATTAAATCACTCTATTACGTACGGACCTTTACTGACGATAATACTGAAGTTGGTGCCAATGAATGTGAAAGCTGCGTAATTTAATCCTTAGGAGGAAATACATGGACATTAATAAAGTCTTAACCGGAAAGTCAAAAGGAAACTACAAAGCGATTAACTGGAATTCTATTGATGATGAAATTGACAAAGCTACCTGGGAAAAGTTAACCGAGCAGTTCTGGCTTGATACTAGAATTCCACTATCAAACGATCTAAAGGACTGGCGTTCACTTGATGATGATCACAAATGGATTGTTGGTCACGTCTTTGGGGGGTTAACCTTACTGGATACCCTTCAGTCTCAAGACGGAATGGCAGCCCTTCGAAAAGATGCGGTAACGCAACATGAAATTGCGGTTTTAAATAACATTCAGTTTATGGAATCAGTACATGCTAAGAGTTACTCTTCAATCTTTTCAACTTTGAACACCCCTGATGAAATTGATGAGATCTTTCATTGGAGTGACACGGAAGAATTTCTTCAAAACAAAACCAAAAAAATCTATTCACTATACCACGATGATGGACATCCACTTAAAAAGAAAATTTCAAGTGTCTTTCTTGAAACATTTCTTTTCTATTCTGGATTCTATACCCCTATTTGGTATCTTGGTCATAACGAACTTCCAAACGTTGCTGAGATCATCAAATTGATTATTCGTGACGAATCCGTTCATGGAACTTACATTGGTTATAAATTCCAAGTTCAGTTCAACCAATTGGGTGAAAACGAACAAAACGACTTAAAAGATTGGATGTATAACTTTTTGTACGATCTTTATCAAAACGAAGAAAAGTATACTCATCTACTTTACGATCAAGTAGGATGGACTGACGACGTTTTAACCTTCATTCGTTACAATGCCAACAAAGCATTAATGAATCTAGGACAGGATCCGATGTTCCCCGACACTGAGGAAGATGTTAATCCAATTGTTATGAACGGAATTTCAACGGCAACGGTTAACCATGATTTCTTCTCACAAGTGGGTAATGGTTACCGCCTAGGAAACGTAGAAGCTATGAGTGATTCCGACTATGATATCGGTGATAAGAAAAACAAAAAATAGTTTTCAAACAAAAAAGAGTTTCAGAATTAATTCTGAAACTCCTTTTTTTATGGAATATTTTCTTCTACATTTTCAATCGTAGGTCGTTCACTAACTACTGACAAGAGCTGTAGCATCGTGAATACCAACGAATTGTCTTTCCGGTATACGAAGTACTTGGAGACCCAATTATCAACGTATTTTTGCTTATAAGAACGCAATCCTTGGAAGCTATAGAAAGCATCACCGTACTGGTAAATCAAATGGGCAATCTTCTCATTAATAAAACTAAACTTCGATTCACCCACGTTAGCAAGCGGAGCCATTCCAAGGTTAAACCACTTATAACCCTCATCTTGAGAATACTTAAACAGGTGAATAAAAATTCCGTCCATGATTCCAGAAGGAGCATCGTTTTCTGATCGCATCAAATCAACCGACGTCATAACTCGATCACCAGTTGGCATGATATTAGCGAAAGCAACAATCTTCCCCTCCTTATCCCTGATAACAGCGATCGGAGCCTGGTTCAAGTAATAAGGATCAAAGAAGCCCAGTGAAAAGCCCTTTTCATCACGACCATTCAACCATTCATCAGAGATACGTTTAAATTCATCCATCTGCTCTTTAGGAAATGGTGGATCTAGAACTTCAAAGTGGTAACCTTCGCGATCAAATTTATGCATAAGAGCTCGCTCGCCACGATGTCGTTTTCCAGCAAGTGAAAAATCAGTAAGATTAACGTGACCTTCTTCACCCGCCTTAATGAAATCAAAGCCTTTTTCATGAAGCAACATCGTTAACGATTCCCCAACTTCATAAAATACTAGGGTGAAATCCGCTTTATCGGCATCACTCATAAATTGATCAATGGCAGCATCCAACTTGTCTTGATTGCCAATTGGTTCCCCCATCACAATTAACTTGTTGGCCTTCTGCTTATACATAAAGATCACTTCGTCTTCACTGTCTTCAGCGTAAAAGTAAACTTTCTTATCACGTAGAAAGACCAGGTGACTAACTTCATTTCCACCAAACTTATCAATCACATTTCGAATCCTAACTTCATCAAATGGTTGATTTAACCACGGAATCCGTGCGTATGTTAGGTACTTATAGAGCATAAATAAAATAATAAACGCAATGATAATTCCAATAAATCCAGTTAACCAAACCTGCTGGGAAGGTAAGAGGTAGACATTCATCATTTTAATTGGACCATGACTGGGAAGATGATGATTGCTCATGTAGATCCCAATAATGGAGTAAATTAAGAAGGTCCCGATGAAAATCACTCCATCGAAAATGGCGTTTCCCCATGAATAAGTTAACTTCTGGCGATACATTCCTTTCCTTGATAACCACAAGCAAATAATGATAAAACCAAGTAAAAGCGTCAACTTTAAGGGAAAGTCTTCCTTCCAAAGCGTGTTCGCAATGGCAAATACCAAAATGATAACGGTTGGCCAGAAGGATTTGTGGACCCGTGAACCCACTCCACGAGCTAGTCCGATCAATAAAATTCCAATAATCACGTTGGATAGTTGCCCCAAGAAGAATAAAGTGTACGGTGCAAGTGACACATAAAGGGGATTTACCAAAGCCAGATTAGGAATGGTAGCGTACACAATCATCATGATTCCTGAGAAATACATGAAGATCGTGATGATAATCTGAGCCGATCTGTGAATAATCGTTTTAGGAATATCATCAAGAAAGTTGTTAATCCGAGCTCCCATTTCACTGAAGAAAAGAACCACACCAACGAAGAATGGTAAGAAGTAGTAGAAGACACGGTACAAAAGGACCCACACAGCAGCAATTGTTGGAGAGACACCCAGGGCACTTAAACTTCCAATCATCATCGTATCAAATGAGCCTAGTCCTCCTGGTAGCATTGAGACAACTCCAATGACATTCGCAATAATAAAAAGTGGAAAGACATTCCACAAATTAATGTTAAGTTTCATGAAATAACCAATGATCAAGAAGAGCATAGCACAACTACCCCACTCTAAACACGAACCAATGATTAATTGAAACTCTCGTTTTAAGGTTAAGTCACTGAAAAACTCGGAATTATTAAATCTAGTAAATAGAAAAATGACAGGAAAATAAATCCCACCACCAACTAGCCAAATCCAATCCTTGGCATACTGGGATCCGATCCCAAAGCCGAAGATCAAAACCAGTGAAACTAGACAGTACGTTGAAAGTCCTGCCAGTAAAAATAAAGCAATTTTAGAAATCGCATATAAAACCTGCTTTTTGGTGGCGTCCTTACTGTAAAACATCGCCCTTAGACTGGCACCTAGAAAACCACCAAACCCAGCAATGTTAGTAAACGAATTAACGATCCACCCACTTTTGACTATGTAAGATGGTTTAAACTTACCAGGCAAGAATTCCGTGATGGTAAAGTCGTAAATTAACATTGGTAACACGGCCACGAATCCCAGAATCGTTAAAATAATCAGGGTTGTTGGCGACTGAGATGCTAAACTTTCTCGCATCTGCTTTCCATTAATCTCTGAAAGGACGTGCGTTGCTTCATAAACAACAAATACAAGGACTAACGCGACGAAAATCCCTTTAATCCAATTCGAATATTTGTTATAGAAATCCATAACTTTGTTAAATGCTTTTTTCAATTGTTAACCCCCAAAAATTGGCTAACTTCATTCTCTCAATTTTTATCACATAAAACAACTTTATTTGCACAAAATTAAAGCAAAAAAAAGAACGTGCTTAGGCACGTTCTTTTTGGGTGTAAACTACTTAAGAGTTACAGTAGCACCAACGGCTTCAAGCTTATCCTTAATGTCGTTAGCATCTGCTTCTGAAGCGCCTTCTTTAACAGCCTTAGGAGCACCGTCAACTAAGTCCTTAGCATCTTTCAAACCAAGACCAGTGATATCTCTAACTGCCTTGATAACCTTGATCTTTTCTTGACCTGCTTCAGTAAGTTCAACATCGTATGAATCTTTGGTAGCACTGTCGTCACCGGAAGCACCTGCAGCAGCAACTGGGGCAGCTGCTGAAACATCGAATTCATCTTCGATTGACTTAACTAAGTCATTTAATTCAGTAATTGAAGCTTCTTTTAATTGAGCAATAATATTATCTTTATCAAAAGCCATTTTAATTTCCTCCTATTAGGACATTTAATTTATTTTTATTAAGCTGCATCACTGTCGTCACCATTGTCATCTTTATCAACAACAGCATTAACAGCATAAGCAACCTTACGGATAGGATCTTTCAAGATGTTAGCAAGAGTTGAAAGCAATTCTTCACGGCTTGGTAGAGCAGCAAATTCATTGATTTCATCAAGTGAAGCAATCTTACCTTCGATAATTCCACCCTTGATTTCAAGTTCTGGATTATCATCAGCAAAATTCTTCAAGATCTTGGCAGGAGCAACTGGGTCTTCATCAGAAAATGCAACGGCAGTTGGTCCAACAAAGGTATCCTTTAAATCTTTAACGTCGGCTTTATCAGCGGCACGTTCCAAAATTTTGTTCTTAATAACACTCATTGATACATCATTATCACGTAGTTGTTTACGTAAATCAGTATCTTGAGCAACACTTAAACCACGGTAATCAACAACAATTGCTGATACGGCTTTTTGCAGTTGGTCAGCAACTTCATCAACCTTCTTGGCTTTAGCATCAATAACGTTCTTTCTTGGCATATTATTTCACCTCCCAATGTATTTTGGGACTTAATAAAAAATCCCTATGTTCGCCAAAACATAGAGAAAGAGTGTTTTACTCCTCGGCAGGCATAATTAAGGTTAAAACCACCTGAGTCTTAGGCGAATCACATTCAACTAATAATCTATCATAACGATAAATATTAGTCAATTAGGGATTATTTAATTAGTTAGTAACTAAAATGATTCAGGATCAACAGCGACACCAGGTCCCATTGTTGATGAAACAGAAATGTTACTAATGTAAGTTCCACGAACAGATGCTGGACGATTCTTAACAATCACATCATTGATGGTGTTAAGATTTTCAGCCAACTTATCTGCATCGAATGAATCTTTACCGATTGCAACTGCAACGTTTCCATCACGGTCAGTTCTGTAAGTAACCTTACCAGCCTTAGCATCAGAAACCGCCTTTGAAACATCCATGGTAACAGTTCCAGTCTTAGGGTTTGGCATTAATCCTTTAGGTCCTAATACACGACCTAAACGACCAACTTGAGCCATCATATCAGGAGTGGCAATTGCGACGTCGAAGTCGAGCCATCCATCTTGAATCTTTTGAGCTAAGTCATCGTCACCAACGTAGTCAGCACCGGCATCCTTAGCGTCTTGGGCTTTTTCACCCTTAGCAAATACTACAACAGTTTGATCCTTACCAGTACCATTAGGTAAAACTACGGCACCACGTAATTGTTGATCAGCTTGTTTAGTATCAACGTTTAATTTGTAGACAACTCTGATAGTGTCATCAAAGTTAACTGCATCTAATTTTTGAACTAATTCTACAGCATCTTGAGCAGAGTACTTTTTACTCTTATCAATTTGCTTAGAAGCATCTTCGTACTTCTTACCTCTCTTACGAGCCATTGTGTCTTCCTCCTTGCAATTGTGGTTATAACGGAATTTCCTCCCACTAGCACACTATCTTTCGATAACGTGCTGTCCGGGCATAGTGAAATTAACCTTCAACAGTGAATCCCATACTACGTGCCGTACCTTCAACCATGCGCATAGCTGCTTCTACATCAGCTGCGTTTAGATCTTGCATTTTAGTTTCGGCAATTTGCTTAACTTGGTCTTTGGTAACCTTAGCGACCTTGTTAGTATTAGGTTCACCGGAACCGTGTTCAACACCAGCGGCTTTCTTTAATAGGACAGCGGCTGGAGGGGTCTTGGTTACAAAATCAAATGAACGATCTTCGTAAACAGTAATCACAACTGGAATAAGCATTCCTGCTTGATCAGCAGTACGTGCGTTAAATTCCTTGGTGAAACCCATAATATTAATTCCAGCTTGACCTAAAGCAGGTCCAACTGGAGGAGCGGGTGTTGCTTTACCCGCAGGTATTTGTAGTTTAACTACATTAGCTACTTTTTTAGCCACGAGACATACCTCCTTAAGTCCGTGTGTGGTAAATGAAGATTAAAATTTCTTCTCCCACGTTAATTTATGCAATACGCATACTAGATAAATATACCACGTTTATTTAAACGTGACAATGAGTAATTTACTGAGAATCTGCTTCTAAGGGTTTAACTTGATCGAATTCAAGTTCAGTGCTGGTTTCTCTACCAAACATATCAATGTTAACTTTGAGTTTTCCCTTAGTATTATCAATCTCAGTAATCTTACCAGAAAGGCCTTTGAATGCTCCTTCAACGATGGTAACCGTGTCACCAACTTGGCTATCCAATGGCTTAACATGCTTTTTCACCCCAATGGTCGACATTACGTTATCAACCTCTTCAGGTAATAAGGGATTAGGTTTAGAACCTTGCCCATGAGAACCAATGAATCCAGTAACACCGGGGGTATTTCGAACAACATACCAAGCTCTATCAGTCATTACCATTTGAACCAAGACGTACCCTGGGAAAGTTTTGTTCATTACAACTTTTTCTTTGCCATTTTTAACTTCATGTTCCTCAGTTTCTGGGACCACAATGTCAAAAATATAATCTTCCATTCCCATAGATTCTTTTCTAGATTCAAGATTCATCTTAACTTTGTTTTCATAGCCAGAGTATGTATGCAATACATACCATTGCTTCTCAGCAGTCTCTACCACAATGATTATCTCCTTTAACTTAAAACAAAATAAAAAAACTCCGCGTAAACGAAGTTCTTATCACTAAAGTAACTATAACAGAAATTAACATACTAATCTAGTTTAGGCCAACAACTTCAAGGCTGCTTGAATAGCCCAGTCAATTACACCAAGGAAAATTGCAAAAAAGATGGTGGTCCAAACAACGATTGAAGTATCAGTTCTCGTTTGTTTAGCGTTCGGCCAAACAACCACTTTCATTTCTGCAACAACACTTTTTAAAAAGTTCCAAAATCGTTTCATGTAAATTCCCCTCTTAGCGAGTTTCACGGTGCAACGTGTATTTTCCACAATGCTTACAAAATTTATTTACTTCCAATCGTTTAACGCGATTAGGATTGCTAGCAATGGTGTAGTTTCTTGAACCACATACAGAACAGGCTAGTGCCACTTTTTTCTGTGCCATAAGCTGCACCTCCTTAATATCTAGTTAATACTATCATCAATAGGGACATTAGTCAATTCGATTAATCTCATGATACTTGCGTCGGCAACGTGCCATCGCATTCTTCAATCTCATCATATTTTCATCAGAAAGGTTAGCCATTTTTTCAAAAGTAAGGTTTTCAAGCGATTTAATAACCACTAGCCTTTCCACTACGGAAGATTTTTTCATTAGAATCTGTAAATTTTCATAGATTGAGAGCACTCGCTCTGGATTAGCAGCATGAACATCAGCAATTGTATCCGAATAAAACTGGCTGTAAGCACTAAAAGATGCTTTTTTGGAATCAGGAAGTCGCTTTTGTGCCCGTTTTCTTCGTAAAATATCATATAATCGATTTTTTAAATTCGTTTTGTAATAGCTGCCAAGGGTCACATTTCGACTTGCATCATATCGAATAATTGTCCGGTGAAGAACAATGGCCGCTTCTTGTTTCCAATCTGATAATTCCATATCCGAAACGTAAAAATCATTCCACAGTTTTAAATAAATTGGTGCATATTTTTCAAATAATTTAATAAAGTCAGCATCATTCCACTTAGCATCTTCAATTAGTTTCAACTCTTTAGCACGTCCATTTTCTTTGTTCACAAGTTGGATCTCCCCTCAATCAATTAATTAACAATTAATATCGTACCCAAGTAGATTTAATCAAAACAAGCGAACAAATGTTTGATACGAAAAATTATCCACTAACCAATTTTTAATATCGAAAATCCGATATTAAGGTAACAAAAAGAGAATGATCCAAAAGTATCATTCCCAAACTAAATTATTTAATTATAACGGATGACGGGAGTTAAATCCCTGATACATCACAAGACCCGCTGCTACCGAAGCATTAAGACTTTGAATGTCGCCTACCATTGGAATTGTGAGGGTCTCATCGACCTGTTTCTTAAGAAGAGGAGCGATTCCCTTACCTTCACTACCAATGATTAATGCGGAAGCTCCACGTGCATCCCAGCGCCGATAATCGGTTCCCTTCATATCCGTTCCAAAAATCCATACGCCACGATCTTTAAGTTCTTTAACGGTATTAACCAAGTTAGTGACTCGTGCAACTGGAACCCGCTCGATGGCCCCCGCTGATGTTTTTGCCACCGTTGAAGTCAACCCTACCGCACGACGTTTAGGAATAATAATGCCATGAACTCCAGCAGCATCCGCAGTTCTAATGATCGAGCCTAAGTTATGTGGATCAGCAATATTATCCAAAATAACGAAATACGGCTTTTCGCCCTTGGATTGGGCATTCTCAAACAAATCATCAATTGAAGCATATTTAAAAGAAGCAATTGCGAGCATCACTCCCTGATGATTCTGATTGTCTGACATTAGGTCTAGTTTCTGTTTAGGGACTTTCGAAATGACTAGATGACGTCCCTTTGCCAAACGAATAATGTTTTTAACCGTGTCATCATCCTGACTAATTCCACTTTGCAAAAACACCTTATTAATCTCTTGATCCTTACTTCGCAAGGCAGCAACTGCCGGATGTCTTCCAATTATAAAGTATTCATTATCTCTCATATTCCACTCTCCCAGCGTCTACTTGATCAATGCACCACTTGGCCAATTCATCAAGACGCTTGTCCTGACCACTAAGTGATAAGAAACCAAAAAGGGCTTCAAAACCAGTTGAGATCCGATAAGTAACAACACTCGTATTCTTAGCATGAGTATAGCTCTTAGCGTTACGCCCACGTTTAAAGAAGTAAGCCTCTTCATCACTTAGAATTCCATCCTGCTTCATGAGATCAATTAGTCCAGCTTGAGCTTTAGCGGATACGTACTTGGTGGCAAACCTTTGTAGTTGGTTTGGTCTAGCAACTCCCTCATCAATTAGATGACGTCTGATATATACCTCGTAAACTGCATCCCCCAAATAAGCCAATACAATTCCATTTAACTGTCGATATTGAATATTGTCGTCCGCTTCACTCATCTAAATTAATTTTCCCTTCTGAACCGTGTTCCTTGCGGTGTATCTTCTAGTATAATTCCCTTATTTTTTAATTCATCACGAATTTCATCGCTTCGGGCAAACTGCTTGTTCTCCCGAGCGTTATTTCTTTCTTGAATTAATTCTTTAACTTTATCATCATTTAATTCGCTACTTTGGAGTTTAATTCCAAAAATGGAAGATAACTGTTCCAGTCGCTTCATCAACAATTTGATTGATTCTTTAAAAACAACGGGACGTTCTGCGTAGACATTGCCAAGTTTAGCTAGCTCGTAAACCTTCGCAATTCCATTTTGAACGTTAAAATCATCATTCATGGCATCCTGAAAATCAGCTTGGATTTGCCGAATTTCCTGATCTAATTTTGGATCATTGTAAGCCTCAGCATCCTTTAATCGGTAATTTAAATTGTCAAAGGCGGTTTGGATTTTTTGCAGATTAGTAGCTGCTTCGTCAACTCCTTGCTGGCTAAATCGAATTGGACGCCGGTACTGGGTGGTTGAGATTAGAAACCGAAGTGCCTGTGGGTTATCCTTTTTCAAGAGATCGTGAACCGTCACAAAGTTTCCCTTTGACTTACTCATCTTTTCATCGTCGTCGCCGACGGTAACGAAGCCATTATGAAGCCAGTAATTAACAAATTTTTGATCAGTCTTGGCTTCACTTTGAGCCCGTTCATTTTCATGGTGAGGAAATTCTAAATCAATTCCACCTCCGTGGATATCAAAAGTATTACCCAAATATTTGGTTGACATCACTGAACATTCAATGTGCCAACCCGGGCGTCCTTTTCCCCACGGTGAATCCCATGAAATCTCATCCGGTTTTGCTTTTTTCCAGAGGGCAAAATCAATTGGATCCTCCTTCTGGGCCAATTCTTCACTTGAAACGTGTTCACTTGCACCACTCTCAAGATCATCAATGTTCTCATGACCTAACAGGCCATATGATTTAAACTTTCGGGCACGATAGTAGACCGTTCCGTTAACATTATAAGCATATCCCTTATCAATTAAATCAACCACAAAGGCAATGATGTCCCTAATATTATCCGTTGCCCGTGGGTTAACGGTTGCGGGCTTTACGTTTAGAGCCTTGGTATCTTCCATGTAAGCATTGATGTACTTATCAGCTAACTTAGGAACCGTCGTTCCCTCTTTTTTTGCTTCATTAATCATTTTATCGTCAACGTCAGTAAAATTGGACACATAGTTCACTTGGTAGCCACAATATTCTAGATACCGACGAATAGTATCAAACGCTACCACGCTTCTAGCGTTACCGATATGAATGTAGTTATAAACAGTTGGACCACAGACATACATATTAACCACACCGGGTGTAATCGGCTCGAATTTTTCTTTTTCATTTGTAAGTGAATTATAAACTTTTAGCATGTCCAACCTCCTAATTATTATTCAATACTAACATACTCATAATGACCCAAATCAATGATCCCATCCATTATGAACTAGACCAATTGAAAAGAAAATATTTTACTTTTTTAGTGCCGTCTTCAATGCTTCACCAATGGTCGAGACGCCCACCACTTGAATGTTCTTTGGTGGCGTCCATCCCTTTAAGTTATATTTGGGAACAAGTACTCGCTTAAAGCCTAACTTTTGGGCCTCAATGACGCGTTGTTCAATTCGATTAACCCGTCGAATTTCACCAGTCAAGCCAAGTTCACCAATGTAGCATTCTTTCGGATCGGTTCCCACGTTTTCGTAACTGGAAGCAATACTGATTGCCATTGCCAGGTCAATTGCTGGTTCGTTTAACTTCACTCCACCAGCAGCCTTTAAATAGGCGTCCTGATTTTGCAACATTAATCCAGCTCGTTTTTCTAAAACCGCCATAATCAACGAGACCCGGTTCCGATCAAGACCAGAAGCGGTCCTTTGTGCGTTCCCAAAAACCGATGGAACAATCAGAGCCTGTAATTCCACTAGAATCGGACGAGTTCCCTCCATTGCTACCACAATGGCAGAGCCGGTGGCATTCTTTAAGCGTTCTTCCAGAAAAATTTCGGATGGATTTTTAACCTCTTTGAGACCGTCTTCGTCCATCTGAAAGATTCCTAGCTCGTTAGTAGAACCAAATCGATTCTTAACGGCCCGTAATAGTCGATAAGAGTGATGTTTGTCTCCTTCAAAATAAAGGACGGTATCCACCATGTGTTCAAGTGTCTTAGGGCCTGCAAGCGTTCCACCTTTGGTAACATGACCCACTAAGAAAATAGTAATTCCATTCGTTTTAGCAATATTCATTAAGTCAGAGGTAACTCCACGAACTTGGGTCACAGATCCAATGGCAGAGGGAATTTCATCCTCCTGCATGGTCTGAACTGAATCAATAATGACCGTATCGGGTTTTACTTCTTCAATGGCTTTTCTGATTGAAGCCATGTCAGTCTCAGGATAAATGTATAAATTACCATTTTCGGAAACATTCAGTCGATCAGCCCTCATTTTAATCTGATCGGCACTTTCTTCCCCCGAAACATAGAGGACCCTTTGCCCTGATTCAGCCAACTGACCAGAAACTTGCAAGAGTAAGGTCGACTTACCAATTCCTGGATCACCACCAATTAATACCAGTGACCCGGGTACGATTCCACCACCTAGGACACGATTTAATTCATTTGAGTCTACTTGGACCCTAGGAGCACTTTCTGCGTTAACCTGTCCGATTAACTGCGGTCGTGATTTGTTGCCACTAAGGGAAACCCGACTAACATTAGCTTTTTTCGGATCGGTCTTCTGAACGGTCTGCTCCACCATCGTGTTCCACTCGCCACAGTTGGGACAACGTCCCATATAACGTGGTGAAATGTATCCACAGTTGGAACAAACGTATTGTGTTTTTGTTTTAGCCATTAAATCATTTCCTAACTATTTGCCAGAAGAGCCAAATCCCCCATTTCGAGTTAATTTTGGTCCTTCATCTTTGTCCGCCAATAAATAAGGCATGAAGATTCCTTGTCCAATTCGGTCACCCTTCTTGATCTTGCGATCAACGATGCCGAAATTTAAAATCTGGACAAAAATCTCCCCCTCATCACTTTCATTATTATAATAATCAGCATCAATGACACCAATCCCATTAGGAATCACTAAGTTTCGTTTAAGTGGATTACTCGAACGATTTGCGATAATCAACACTTCGTTTGGTTGCATGTAAGCCTTGATTCCGGTTGGAACCAGAAACGGTTTTAAGGCCTTTTCTGAATCCATGATAGCTTGCTGATCTAAATTCTTTTGTGCCTTGATAATGGCAAACGCATGCACCAAACCGGTTTTCCAGATTGATGGGATGGTCATGTCACAAGCACTGGCAAAGTCATAGCCAGCTGCTTTTTCCGTTGCTCGTTTTGGTAACGTTAAATTTTCGTTCTGATATTTTGAAACAATTTCAAAGCCTCTTAGCATAATCGATTACCTCTTCATTTATCAAAAATTCCTATTATTATTTTACCAGTCTTTTCTAAAATTTGACATTGCTTGACAAAATCATGAAGACCAGTGAAAATTAATATTAGTAGTCAAGTTACTGAAAGTAACGACTTAATTTGAAGGGGAACAATCAAATGAATTCAGCAGATCAGCGAGAGTTAAAGAAACACGTTGGAAAAGAAGCTGTTAAACACGTTAAGGATGGAATGGTCTTAGGTCTTGGATCGGGAACCACCATCAAGTACATGGTAGATGCTCTAAGCGAACGCATTAAGAACGAAGGCTTAGACATTATTGGGGTACCAACTTCTAACAAGACTAAGCGTTATGCTGAAAGTCTTGGGATTACCACCAAGGACGTCGACAAAGTCGATCACATTGACCTCACCATTGATGGGGCTGATCAGATCGATAAGAACTTCCAAGGAATTAAGGGTGGCGGTGCAGCGCACTTGATGGAAAAAATCGTGGCCATTAACTCTGATCGTAATATGTGGATTGTTGATGAAAGTAAGATGGTTAAAAAGCTCAACTATCCACTTCCACTTGAAGTAATTCCATACGGTAGTGGTCAACTTTATCGCCGCCTTAATCGAATGGGACTTCATCCAAAGTTCCGTCAAAGTGGTCATGGAGGAAAGTTAACGACTGATTCCGGTGATTACATCATCGATCTTGGACTACCAGAGATCACCACCCCAGTTCAACTAGGTGAAAAACTCGATAGTATGACCGGAATTGTGGAACATGGTTTGTTCCTAAACATCGTTAATACCATTATTGTTGAACATGCTGACGGTCCCGAAACAATCGAAGCCCGTTAGATTCGAGAAATTACAAGAATAATTACGCCAAGTCTTAACAATCTTAGCCAATAAAAAGGACGAAAACTTAAGTAAAAGTTTTCGTCCTTTTTATTTTACTTCAGATACGTTTTATCCAAAATGTCTAAATCAGGATCAAAGGTATAGATGATAGGACGACCATTTTTAACTTCGACTCCATCAATTCCCTTATCACTAATGTTTTCTAAGTATTTAATTAACGCTCGTAGAGTACTTCCGTGAGCTACTACCAATTGATTTTTGCCATCGAGAAGTCGAGGAGCAATCTCATCCTGCCAATATGGAATCATACGATCATAAGCCATTTTAAGACTTTCTGCTGGCGGTTCAACCACTCCCAGTCGTCGATACTTTCGCACCGGCGGGACTTTGTCTAATTTCGGTGGGACCGCATAAAAACTCCTTCGCCACTTCATAAACTGGGTATCTCCTACCCGTTTTCTAACTTCTTCTTTATTTTGGCCCCTTAATGCACCATAATGCCGCTCGTTTAAGCGCCAACTCTTGTGTTCAGGAATAAAATCCTGATCAATCACATCTAGGACAATCTCCGCGGTAACAATAGCACGTTTTAAAACGGAAGTATGGACGTCACTGAATTGAATCCCGGTTTCTTTTAACCGTTTGCCAGCTTTAATTGCCTCTTCAGCACCCTTTTTAGTTAGTGGGACATCACTCCATCCAGTAAAGGTATTAGTGTGATTTGCGACACTTTCGCCGTGTCTCATAATTACTAATTTACTCATCCAATCGCCTCAATAAACTAAGATTACTTACTTTCCTCAATCGTCTTGTCATTTAACATGGTGGCATCGGTCTCCTTGTAGCGTTCTCCGATAAAGGTAACCACGGAACCAATCAAAATGATCACGATCCCGACTACGGTTGGCTGATCTTCTCACCAACAAAAATCATGGCTAAGATTGGTGCCAAACCAGGTTTTATGAAGAATACTAGGGAAGCAATAGAAACCCCGGACTCCTGCATGGCCAAGAAGTAGAAGGCAAATCCACCACCAGTCACACAAACTCCAATAAAAAACAAAATCCAAAAGTTTTGTAAGTTAACATCTTTCAAAATGGGAATGGCAGCGAACTGGTTTAGCCATCCCACCGTTTTCATTCCGCTAGCAACAGCAGGAATGTTGGTAATCAATGATAGAACAAAAAGTTCAAAAGAACCAGCAATAAATGTAAAACAGGTAATGGTTATCCCATCTAAATTCCTTTTAACCGAACAGGATTGTGACAAAATACTATAGAAGCCAAAGGTAACCGCCGACAGAAGGGATAAAATAATTCCAACTGGATTAGTCAGATTAAACGGATTGACAATCACAATTAACCCAATAACGGAAATAATAAGCGAAATTAAATTTGCTCGGCCAATTCGTTCGTGCAAAATGAAGTAGGCAAAAATAACTGCAAACACTGGATTACAACTAAACAAAACGGCCACAATGGCTGGTTTATCATAAACAATGGCTAACTGATACAAAGTCATGCTGATAACCACACATGCAAATCCGGTAAACGCAAAGGCTTTCCAGTCATCTAGATTAAGCTTCCGCCGTCTTTTATGTAACTCATAAAAGGCAAATGGCAACAATACTGCCCCACCAATGAAGAATCGCAGTAAATTTAACTAAATTGGATTAAACTCACTGCCAGCAACCTTTAAGGCAATCTCCATCGAACTAAACATTAACGTTGAAATTAAAACATATATCACTGATTTTTTCACTTTACACTACTACTCCCATTCTTTACTTGTCTATTTTTCAATTGACTCGTCTTAATGGATCTGTTGTACGATCACCATTAAAATGGGTAAAACAATCAAACTGATGATGGTCGTCTCAGTAACCATCAATGAAGCGTAATCGGCGTCCGCACCATACTTTCTGGCAACAATTGGAGCATTTGTCATAACTGGCATGGCCGCTTGCATGATAAAGACCTGTTTCATTAAAATTGGCATTCCAGTTGGAATTACCAAGAGCGCCATGAGGGATGGCGAAATGATAAACCTTCCTAGTAAGATCCCCCAATTGGAAGCACTCAAATCGAACTTGGCAAGATTGACATTTGCCATTGAAATTCCAGTGAACATCATGGAAAGTGGAATTGTCAAGTTCCCAACGTATTGAAAATCACTCATTAAGAAACTAGGGAGTTTGATCCTAAGAAGGACCAATATGACCCCAATAATGAATCCTAGAAGTGGCGGCGAAAGGATCTTCCCGATTGTCTTTTTCCAATCAAACTTGGAATTGGCATCCCCGTCCATTTGAATCAGGTAAACTCCAATGGTCCAGAAAAACGTCGTGTTGGCCATGTAGTACACCAGAACGTATGGGAGACTTTGTGCTCCAAACAACGCCATATTAACCGGCAAACCAACAAAGACCGTATTAGAATTTAAAAACATCGATTCAAACAAGCCGCGGTGATACTTTTTAATGCGAATAACTCGTGCAATTGCCACAGAAATGCCGAACATGATCAACATACTTACCACGGGAAACCGCAAATCTGGCAAGGTTGAAAGTAGAGTATCAGCCGTAAAATCATGACCAATGGTATAAATCATGTAACACGGTAAGGCAACATCAATCACCAATTTTACAATTAAGTTCGTGGAATCATCGTTGAACCAGTGCCGTTTTGCCAAAACAAAACCAAGTATAATCATGATTAACACGATTAGTATTCCTGAAATACTTTTAAAAAAGATCCCCATTAGACCATCCTATTCCTATAAATTTAACTTAATTTATTGTACCATATGATTTTGTGCTATTAAAGACTACTATAATGGGACAATATGGTTATATTAAAATATACTAAAAAGTTAAGAAATAACTAGCGTTTGTCTTCAAAACTGCTATATAATTTGAACCAGTATTAATAATAAGTGGGGGCTACACATGTCAAATAACGATAACAATAATGACAATTATCAATCACGTAATCGTCGGTCAGGTAATCCACACTTTGCGGAGCCACAATCCGAACCCGCCGTTGATTACGATGAAGAACCACACCATCCAATCGCATGGACCTTTATGGCCATCGTCTTACTAATTGTCCTCATTGGACTAGCGTTCGGATTTCGAGCTTATACGCAAGCACGTCATTCGTTTGGCGGAACGTTTCAAGATGATGGCATTGGAAAATCACGAAACGTATCTGGGATCCTCAAAAAAAGAAAGCCCTTTTCCATCCTATTGATGGGAACTGATACAGGGGCACTAGGAAGACACGACGTCGGTCGTACTGACACAATTATCGTTGCCACCGTTAATCCACAAAAAGAAACTACTTACCTAACCAGCATCCCTCGTGATACTAAGGTGGTTGTTAACGGCGATTCCCAACCATACGAAAAAATTAACGCAGCTTATACCATTGGCGGTCCTAAAACTGCCATTTCTACCGTCCAGGATCTTCTTAACGTTCCCATTGACTATTTTGCCATTGTTAACATGGGCGGATTAAAACAGATGGTGAATTCGGTCGGTGGAGTGGACGTTAAACCACCACTCACATTCAAATACGGCAATGCAAACGTAGTTAAAGGCAAAATGACCCACCTAGATGGAGACCAAGCCCTTGACTATTCCAGAATGCGTGACGATGATCCAAAGGGTGATTACGGTCGTCAACAACGACAACGTCAAATTCTGGAAAAGCTGGTGATGAAGGGAATGGGAATTTCTTCCATTCCTAGGTACCAGCAAATTCTTGAATCACTAAACGGAAATCTCAAGACTGATCTGTCATTTGATGACATGATTGCGATAAGAGCCAAGTATGGTCCCGCTACTCATCACATTAAGTCGGAAACATTACAGGGAAATGAAGCAATGATTAATGGAATTAGTTACCAAGTAGCTCAACCCGATGAGTTAATGAACGTTTCTAATCATATTCGGACAACTTTGAATCTTGATCCTGCTAAGGGATTAACTTCCAAGCAGCAACAAACTAACTCCCCTAATAATGGAAATGGCGGGGACCAAGCTAATAATCAAGACTCAAGTGGTAACTCTGGTTCCACTTCAACCATACCAGCATACTAAAAAGCACTTCACGTAACGTGAAGTGCTTTTTATTTTAATTTAATTTTTTATCTAATTTCATTTAAATCAAGGCCTAATGCTTTAGCAACCCGAGTTCCATATTCAGGATCAGCCTTATAAAACTGTCTAGTCTCCAGAACCTTAATCTCATGGTTATTAACGGAACCTAAAGCGCCCTTGATGGTCTGAATCAAACGATCTTGTTCTTCAGGCTTCATAACATGGTAAAGCTTTCCAGCCTCACTATAATAATCGGTATCGTAAGGTTTAAAGGCACCAGTTTCACCCTCGACCTTATCAGGACTGATTGAAGCACTGAGATCTTCAACTGGACCGCCCTTACTATTTGGCTCATAGTTAACCGATCCGTCTTGTCCTTGTGCCATTAAGCCATCTCGTTCATAGTTATGAACACCATCAACAGGACGGTTGACCTTAAGCTGTTCATAATTAGCTCCTAAACGGTATCGCTCAGCATCCTTGTAGGCAAACAAACGTCCCTGTAACAGTTTATCTGGACTAGCTTCGATTCCAGGAACTAGGTTAGCTGGTGAGAAAGCTAATTCCTCAACGTCGTCAAAATAGTTAGTTGGATTTTGATTAAGGGTAAATTCACCAACTTCTTGCAATGGGTAATCTTTATGAGAAACAACTTTAGTGACATCAAAAATGTCAGGCTGATAGTCAATTCCAGCTTGATATGGAAGAATTTGGACGTAAACCTTCCATGTTGGATAGTTCTTTTGTTCAATCGCATCGTACAGGTCATGAATAAGGTAATCCGTATCCTTAGTAGCTGCTTTAGAGGCCTGCTCATTCGTCATGTTTTTAACACCTTGTTGACTAATAAAGTGATACTTAACCCAAAATGGAGTTCCTTCTTTATTAACCCACTTATAGGTGTGACTACCATAACCATTCATGGTTCGGTAACTAGCCGGATTGCCACGATCACCCATCAAATAGGTTACCTGATGAACTGATTCCGGTGAATGAGACCAGAAGTCCCACTGCATTTCTTGAGAACGCAAGTGAGTCTTAGGATCACGTTTTTGAGAATGAATAAAATCAGGAAACTTAAGGGGATCATTTACAAAGAATACCGGAGTATTGTTTCCGACAATGTCATAATTGCCCTCTTTGGTGTAAAACTTCAACGCAAATCCACGAACATCCCGCACTGTATCAGGATAACCAGCTTCTCCTGCAACCTGAGAAATTCTGATTGTCATCGGGGTTTCCTTCCCCTTTCCGTTAAAGATGTCAGCCTTAGTGTACTTGCTCATATCATGAGTTAGTTTAAAAACACCCTTGGCACCAGCACCCTTAGCGTGGACAACTCGTTCTGGAATTCGCTCACGATTAAAGTGAGCTAACTTTTCCAGCAGTTGATAGTCTTGCATTAAAACTGGGCCACGAACCCCAGCAGTTTGTGAATGTTCATTGTTGGCCCATGGTTGGCCAGCTTCAGTTGTTAATTTATCTGTCATAATCACACCATCCCTTGATAATTAATTAATATACCCACTTCTTTAAGTTAATCATAGCGCGCTGAAAGTCAATCAAAGGAACCTAAAAGCCAAAAAATAACACCTAATCTTAAGAAAGATTAGGTGTTATTTGAATCATCATTCAATTATGCGGCCAAGAAGACTCGAACTTCCACCGGGATAAATCCCGACAAGATCCTTAATCTTGCGCGTCTGCCAATTCCGCCATGGCCGCATTGCTACAATAAACATCATAGCAAATTTAACGACGAAGCGCAATGAATTTTTGAATTAATCTTCACCACGAATGGTAGCACCATCACGATCAAGGTCAATTAACCGACATTTTCCGTCCAACTGATCGTTATTTTCAATCTTGCTTTGTAAGGTCGTTAAGTGATCATAGTCACCTAACGTAATGATTGAGGAACCCACTCCACTAATGTAGGTTCCATAGATTCCTAATTCATGAGCGGTTTGTTGAATAACCTTAAAGTCTTTAAAGTCATTTCCCTGACCGGTTCGAATCAGACTATCAGCTTCAACCATATGAGCAGCCTTATCCCAATCTTTTTGCATCAAAGCAGCAACAAACACATTCGAAGCACTACTGGTTTGGACCTCTTGGGCAAATTTAATTTCCTTAGGAAAACGTTCCATCCCCTTCTTTTGGGTAATTTTCTCGTTTCTGATAAAGACCAAGGCTTGCATTTCGTCAGGCATGTGAGCTTTTACCACGTCTGTCTTACCATCTTCATAATGAGAGATGGTAATGTCACCTAAAATTGCCGAAGCGATGTTATCCGGATGACCTTCCATCCGACTACCAATGTTAATCTGATCATTAACAGATAAGTTCATATTTTCAAGTTTGTTGGCAATCTTAATTCCCGCTGCAATTGCCGTAGTGCTCGAACCTAGTCCTTTTTCAAGCGGAACATCTGACATTACCGTTAGTTGGTGGGGCATAATCTTAGGATTAACCTTCAAAATAGTTTGAACCACTAAGTTCTTGTCGTCGTGAGGGACTGAATCACCAAAAGCGTGGTTAACCCGCCATTTTTCCGTCTCTTCTTCAACAATAACCGTGTAATACATGTGAAGAGCCAGTCCGATTGAACTATATCCGTTTCCAACGTTTCCTGAGGTTGCAGGAACTCTAACAATAATTTTTTCCATGATATTTCACTCCTTTTTAACTAATTTTAGCTTACCACGACATTTACTACATACAAAGCGGGAAATATTTACCCGTCGCTTACGTCGATAGATCTGACCACAATTCGTACACTGGTAAAGATAATAAATTGTCGATTTTGCTTTTAAATTAGGGGCATATCTACTCCCACCGACAGCTTTAAGTAACTGCTTAAATTCTTTAGAACGATGATTAGCCGAGTAACCAGCTAGGTGTAAATGATAATGAACCAGCTCATGCTTAATGATTCCAATCAGTTCATCCTTTGAAATCACGTCTGCCATTTTTCGATTAATATCAATATTATGATCTTTTAAGTGATAACGACCACCCGTTGTTTTCAGGCGACCATTAAAATAAGCCCGATGCTTAAACGGTTTTCCAAACGACTCTAACGAAATTCGTTCAACTAACTTCTGTAATTCATCATCTTGCAACTGGCCCCGCTCCTATTCTGGTCCCACCATTGAAAGTTGGATCCGTTTTCGATCAAGGTCAACGTCTAAGACCCAAACATCAACAATATCACCAACGGAAACGACCTTCGCCGGATCCGAGATAAACTTGTGACTCATTTTAGAAATATGAACCAGACCGTCCTGCTTTACTCCAATGTCAACAAATGCTCCAAAATCGGTTACGTTTCGCACCGTTCCCTGTAATTTCATTCCGGGTCTTAAATTATCAATCTTCATGACGTCTGATTTCAAGAGGGGCTTAGGCATGTTATCCCGTTGATCCCGTCCTGGATTCTTAAGACTAGTCAGAATATCGGTCACAAGTTGTTGATCAATTGATAATGATCGGGACAATTGTACTGGATCAGCTTTTTCGAGCTGTTTCTTGCCATCTTCAGAACTAAAATCATCATGGGTTAATCCCAATTCACTTAAAATTTGCTTAGCTTCTGGATAACTTTCTGGATGAATATCAGTGTTATCCAGTGAATTTTTACCGTTGATAATGCGCAAAAAGCCAACCGACTGCTCAAAAGCTTTTGGTCCAAGTCGCTTAACCTTTTTGAGCTGATTACGATTCGAAAACATACCATTTTCATCCCGATACGTCACAATATTTTGGGCAATTGCCTTTGAAAGACCCGAAACATGTTCTAAAAGGTCCGGGCTCGCGGTATTCAAGTTCACCCCAACTTGATTAACCGCCGTCTCAATCACTCGGTCCAACTGATCATCGAGATTACTTTCAGAAACATCGTGTTGATACTGACCAACCCCAACCGCCTTAGGATCAATCTTGATTAGTTCCGCAAGTGGATCCTGTAAACGACGTCCGATGCTAATTGCAGACCGTTCCTCAACGTGTAAATCTGGAAATTCTTTTCTGGCATTGTTACTAGCGGAGTAAACGGACGCTCCTGCTTCATTAACAATTACGTAATGAACCGGATAATTAATCTTCTTAATGGCATCCGCCACAAACTGTTCTGACTCACGGGAAGCCGTTCCGTTTCCAATCGCAATCATTTCAACGTGATAATGTTTAATTAAATCAATGAGTTGTTGCTTTGCATGGGCCTGCTCGGAAGCAGTGGCTGGTTTGGTTGCTTTAATAATTTTCTTGGTTAAAAATTTACCACTAGCGTCAATCACAGCAAGTTTACATCCCGTTCGATAAGCTGGATCAAATCCTAGTACTACTTTCCCCTTGATGGGCGCCTGCATCAATAAGTGATACAGGTTTCTACCAAACACTTCAATGGCATGTTTTTCGGCCGTATCAGTCATGTTGGAACGAATTTCACGTTCAATGGCAGGACCAATAAACCGCTTGTAAGCATCTTTTCCAGCTTCTTTTACGAACTCCACAGCTGGCCCCTTATGATTACCAACCACATGGAAATCGATGTAATGAATGATGGCATTCACATCAACATCCAGTTTCACGTTTAAAACCTTGGCTTTTTCACCACGGTTAATGGCCAGAATTCGATAACTCGGAACTGCTTTTGCTCGTTCACTAAAGTCATAGTAGTCACTATAAACGCCACCATCATCATTTTTCTTTCCCTTGGTTTTAACCTTAGTCACTAAAATGGCATTCTTGAGGGTATAATTTCGAATCCACTCTCTAAGCTTAGCGTTATTACCAATTGCATCAGCGATAATTTCATGGGCTCCGTCTAAAGCATCATCAGTTGAATCAACGTTCTGCTCATTATTTACAAATTTTTGCGCCAACTGGGCTAAGGGTTGATTACGAAAATGTAAAATGGCAGCTGCAAGTGGCTCTAACCCATGTTCTTTAGCAACCGTAGCCTTGGTCTTACGCTTCTGTTTGTATGGAAGGTAGAGATCTTCAACCATTTGCATGCTTTCTGCGTTTAAAATTTCATTCTTTAGCTGTGAGGTTAATTGTCCCTCTTCATCAATCTTTTTAATGACTTCGGTTTTTCGATGACTGAGTTTCTCTAATCGTTTGTAGGTATCTTCGAGTTCCCTAATCTGAACTTCATCTAAGTTTCCGGTTCGTTCTTTTCGATAACGGGCGATAAAGGGAACGGTATTTCCATCATCTAACAGTTTTAGGGTGACTTCAATCTGTCGTTTTGAAATGTGGGGTAAGGCCCCGGCAGTTTTGTCAACTAACGTTTTATCCATCTCTTAATCATCTTCCTTCAAAGAAAAACTCCATTAAATAATTAACGGAGTTTAGTACACTTACATTTACTTATTTCCAAAATGTGTCATAAACATTAATTGGAAGGTGACGCTTATGTTGGGTTTTCAAATACCAGTTTTCAATGACTTGAGCTGCGTCTGAACTAATATCTTTCCCCTCCAAGAAGTCATCAATATTTTTATAACTGACCCCTAGTGCCTTCTCATCTGGAAGTGACGGACGGTCGTCCTCGAGATCAGCCGTTGGGGTCTTCTCGTAAAGGTGTTTAGGAGCACCAAGATATTCCAACAAAGCGCGTCCTTGACGCTTGTCTAAACGCCAAATAGGAACAATATCTGAAGCTCCATCCCCAAATTTGGTATAAAATCCAGTAACCGCCTCGGCAGCATGATCAGTTCCAAGGACAATTCCTTGATTGGCACCAGCAATCGTAAACTGAGCAATCATCCTAGTTCGAGCCTTAATGTTACCCTTATTAAAGTCTGAAATAGAATCACCATTGGCTTCCACCGCTTTCACCATCGAGTCAACCGATGCCTTGATGTTGACACGTTCCACACGATCAGCATCCATGAAATCAATGGCTTCCATCGCATCGGATTCATCAGCCTGTTCACCATAAGGAAGTCGAACGGCAATGAATTGGTACTCCGTATCTTCCGTTTCCTCCCTTAACTCGTTCATGGCCATGGCGGCTAATTTTCCGGTTAAAGTCGAATCTTGCCCACCAGAAATTCCTAGCACAACCGACTTAATAAAGGAATTCTTTTGAACGTAATTCTTGATAAAATCAACGCTACGACGAATCTCGGTTTCTGGATCAATCTTTGGATGCACCTTTAAATCATCAATAATTTGTTTTTGAAGTTGTTTTTGCTTTTCATCCATCGTACTCACCTACTCTAATTTTTGTTCAACCCCATTATGAATCTGATTAATCAAATTCATCTTGTGATCCCAAGCTTTCTTAGAAAGGTCAACCGGATAATCTTGTGGATTAAGTTGACGCTTGTATTCAGGCCACAAAGCTCCGAGTGAGTCCGTGGCATGTTGCTTGGTATCTTCTAATGATGGCAAAGAATAAACCTGTTTTCCATCTTTAAAAATATCTTTAAGGAGTGGCTTAGCATTAAAGTTTTTAATGGTCTTATTGATGTAAGTGAAATGGGGATGAAACATGAACAATGACGACTGTTCTTGTGGATCTTCCCCAGCAAGGGTGATGTAATCACCCTCGGACTTCCCATCATCTTTTTCAGTGATTCTCCAAACCTGCTTCTTTCCAGGAGTTGAAACCTTTTCAGCATTGTTAGAAAGCTTGATGGTATCAACCATGTGACCCTGTTCATCCTCAACTGAAACCAGTTTGTAAACTGCTCCCAGTGCGGGTTGATCAAAGGCCGTAATTAACTTGGTTCCAACTCCCCATGAATCAATTTTAGCATTCTGCATCTTCAAACTGCTAATGGTATACTCATCTAAATCATTGGAAGCGACGATCTTGACGTCTTTAAAACCAGCGTCATCCAGCATTTCTCTAACTCGTTTGGATAGATAAGCCATATCACCGGAGTCAATTCGAACTCCCTCAAAGTTAATTTTATTACCCATCTTTTTAGCAACCTTAATGGCATTAGGAACTCCACTTTTGATGGTATCAAAGGTATCTAACAAAAAGGTGCAGTTCTTATGCGTCTGAGCATATGCCATGAAGGCATCGTAGTCATTTCCAAACGATTCGATCAACGAGTGCGCCATTGTTCCACTAACCGGAATGCCGAATTCTTTACCAGCTAACACGTTAGAAGTGGCATTAAAACCACCAATGTAAGCAGCTCGCGTTCCCCACAGTGCGGCAGAAACTTCTTGAGCTCTTCGACTACCGAATTCCATTAGCGGATCATCACCCGCTATCATACGAATCCGGGCAGCCTTAGTTGCAATTAGTGTCTGGTAGTTCACCATGTTTAAAATGGCAGTTTCAACCAACTGGCACTCCGCAATCGTTCCCTCAACTTGGACGATTGGTTCATTGTTATAAACCAGGTCACCTTCAACCGCCGAACGAACGGTTCCGGTAAATTTAAAGTTCCGTAAGTAATCCAAAAATTCATCGGAATAATCTCCAACTGATTTTAGATAATTAATATCGTCTTCGGTAAAGTGAATGTGATTAATGTACTCAATGATATGCTTTAATCCAGCAAACACGGCGTAACCATTTCCAAATGGCATGTCTCTGAAAAACACTTCAAAAACCGCATGGCGATTTTGCATGTGTTTCTCAAAGTAAGTTGCCATCATATTGATTTCATAATCATCAGTGTGTAAAGTTAAATTATCAGGATCTCTTAATGTTGACATTTTTAAATCTCCTTTAGCTAGAAGCTAAGACACTGTTACTTAAGTCACATTGTATCACAAATTCAACCTAAGGAAGGATATCAAATGACCCCTAAATTTAAGACCACCGACATCGTCTCAATTCCCTTTGTTAACACGACTTTCAATGATTTTATGAGGACAATTGAAGCTCGTATTAATGATCACAAAAACACGTTTGTGGTAACGGCTAATCCAGAAATTGTGGTGTATGCGGATCATCATCCTCAATACCAAAAAATTCTGAAATCAGCCACTTATGTCGCTCCAGATGGAATTGGAATTATTAAAGGAGCCCAAATGTTGAATGATCCCATTCCCGAAAGAATTACCGGTTATGATATTTTTTGCCGCTTATTAGAATGGGGTAATCAGAACAACAAATCAGCGTACTTTCTGGGCGCTAAACCAGAGGTGGTGTTTGACCTCCGCAAAATTCTAGCGGTTAACTACCCCAATTTAAACATTGTTGGAATGCAGGATGGTTATTTCAAAAATGAAACTCCCATTGTTAGCACCATCGAAAGTCATGATGTTGACATGATCTTTGTGGCCACTGGATTCCCCTTCCAAGAGGAGTTCATTGAGAAGTACAGAAACAAAAACAACGGCTTATGGATTGGCGTTGGTGGTAGTTTCGACGTGCTCGCTGGTCACACCCAAAGAGCGCCACAATTTTGGATTGATCATCACATTGAGTGGTTGTATCGCCTAATCAAGCAGCCCACCCGTTTCAAACGGATGCTAGCAATTCCAGAATTCTTAAAATTAGTTAGAAAACAAAAAAAGGATGAGAAATAATCTCATCCAGAGCGGATCCACTTGCGGGTCCGTTTTTTATTTATTTAAATAAAACTCAAATCGTTCGGCCGCATACTGAGTTTGAACAAATTCAAATGGTTGCTGATTTTGGAGATAGGAAATCTGCTTTAATTTTAGGATTGGGGCCTTTGCATCAATGTCAAGTAACTCTGCAATCCGATCAGTAGCTAAAATGGCCGAGATAAACTGTTTCGCACTTCTTGGACGAAGGCCCTTCTTATCCTCTAAAGAACGATACAGAGAACTTGAGACATCTTCTTCACTTAATCCTTCGACCATGGAAGCATTAACCGCCGCCACCTCGTAACAAATTGGTACCTCATCACCATAGCGAATCCGATTCATGCGCAGCACTCGATCATCCTGACTAAGTCCCAGGACGGAAGCTTCCTTAAAGGTTGGTTCCACAATCTTATACGATAGCGTTTTAGTGGAGGGTTGTTTGCCTTGTGCCAGCATGATGTTAGTAAAGCTCGTGACTCCTGACATCTTCTCTTGCACCTTTTGATTGGTAACATATGTTCCTGATCCGGCCACACGTTTTAAAATACCATCCTCAACAAGCGCTTGCACAGCCTGTCTAAATGTCATCCGACTAACCCCATACTGTTCGGACAATTTCCTTTCAGAAGGAATTCCGGTCCCTACTTTCCAGCTCCCATTCTCAATCTTGTTCTTGATATCATCGTGAATCTTAATATAAACAGGTACTGTCATAATTACTCCTACCTTGGTATAAAAAAATCGACTAACATCTGTTAGTCGATTTTACACCAATAATTAGTATTGGGCTAGCTGGGTTCGAACCAGCGCATCACAGGATCAAAACCTGTTGCCTTACCACTTGGCTATAGCCCAAGAATTAATGGAGGGGAGTGGATTCGAACCACCGAACCCGAAGGAGCGGATTTACAGTCCGCCGCGTTTAGCCAGACTTCGCTACCCCTCCATAATAAATGAGTAATTCGTAGCAACGAATCAACGTTTATTATATTACACGGAAATGATGGTTTCGTCAACACCTTTTTTGCAAAAAATAAAAGACGCTAACTTTACAGCGCCTTTCATTATCGTGATTTTAATTGACTCCATCCATTAACTTCTTAACTGGTTTGATCATCAATAGTAAGACAACCCCAAATGCGATGGCAACCAGTCCAACAATCCCGAAGTATGCAATTTCATGTCCAGGAGTATAGAACTTAACAATTTGTGAGTTAACGGCCTGACCAGCAGCATCAGCTAAGAACCACATACTCATCATCTGTGACTCAAATGCCTTAGGAGCAAGTTTAGTGGTAACTGATAAACCAATTGGAGAAATCAACATTTCAGCAATTTCAACAATGGCCCAACTACCAATTAACCAAAGTGGACTAACCTTAGCAGATGATCCAAACAAGAAGATTGGAATGATCATGAATAAGTATGACAGTCCGGCGAAAAACATTCCCCAAGTAAACTTAGCTGGTGAACTTGGTTCATCTTTTCTCTTTGCAAGATAGGTCCACAAGAATGCAAAGAGTGGTGTATAAATCATAATAAATAATGGGTTTAATGACTGATACCACGTTGCATTAATATGAAGAAATCCTAAGTTATTATTAGTCTGATTTTCAGCAAATAAAGCTAAAACAACTGATCCTTGTTCTTCAATTGCCCAGAATACCGCCGCAGCGATAAATAATGGGATGTAAGCTAAGACCCGTGAATGCTCGGTCTTCGTAACCTTCTTACTCCGCAAAATAACAACAAAGTAAATAATGGGAGTTAAGATTGCAATGATACTTAATAACAAAACAAAGTTATCAATGCTCAAAACCTTGAAGTACCACATTCCTGCGATGATAGCAGCAAAGACAGCTAAGCCACCAATGATTTCAAGAACTAACCGATTTAAATCGTCTGGTTCTAAGGGATCACTTGGATACAAGCCATCGATACTCAAAGTCTTTTTACCACTGAAGTAGTAGTAAATTAAAGCAAAGAACATTCCAATCGCAGCCAGTGAGAACCCAGCGTGGAAGTTAAAGTCCATTCCAACGGTTCCGACTAGGATTGGAGCTATAAATGATCCTAAGTTAATTCCAAAAACAAAAATCGTAAATCCGGTATCTCGCCTTGGATCATTTTCACCATACAGAGCACCAACCATTTCAGAAACATTTGGTTTTAAAAGCCCAGTACCAACGGTGATTAATACGATCGAAATAAATAATGCTCCGGCGCCAAATGGTAACGACAAGACCACGTGACCAAACATGATTAAAATTCCACCGTATAGAACGGTCTTTCGACTACCCCAGACCCGGTCACTTAGATAACCACCTAAAACTGAGGTTAGAAATACCAGTGAACCGTAAATCGCCATAACTGAAGCTGCGGTGGTTGGAGAGAATCCTAATCCACCCTTTGCAACTGAGAAATACATGTAGTACAGAAGAATTGCACGCATCCCATAGTAACTAAATCGTTCCCACATTTCAGTGAAGAACAGTGTTTGCAGCCCCTTTGGCTGTCCAAAGAACGCATGGTCGAGACTTTTCTCGCCTTGTCCGTCCATAAAATCTCCTCCTGTCAATCTTTTAACAATTATCAGAAATAATACCATTCTTGATTTTCATTTACAATCATATTTCGACAAAAAATTTGTTAGAATAGTGATTATCAAGGAAAAGGAAGTAGATATGTTGTTTAAGGAATTTAAAGAATTTATATCACGTGGAAATGTTATCGACATGGCCATTGGAATTATCGTTGGGTCTGCCTTTACTTCCATCGTAACGTCATTGGTTAATAATATTTTTAATCCGTTTATTGGCCTATTCTTAGGAAAAATCGATCTTTCATCTCTGGCAATTACCGTTGGTAAGGCGAAGATAAAGTATGGGTTGTTTCTAAATTCGGTAATTAATTTCTTATTGATTGCTTTTATAGTGTTTTTATTAATTAAATTCATTAATAAATTATCTAACAAAAAACAAGAAAAGAAGGCTCAAGAACCGAGCCTTACTGATCAATATCTTGCAGAAATTATTAAACTGCTTAAAAAATAAATTTCCCTTTAAACATCAACAAAAAGTTGATGTTTTTTTATAGCATATCCAAGTATCTGTCTCGTTCCCATTGAGAAACGTTTTGTCTGTAAGCATTCCATTCCATGTTTTTAGCGTCCAAATAGTTTTGGTACATGTGAGGACCCATGGCCTTCTTCATGAGTGGATCGGCTTCATAGGCTTTTAGTGCGTTATGAAGAGTAGAAGGTAAGTTTTCAATGTGGTCTAACTTACGTTCCTGACCATCCATGTGGTAAATGTTACGGTCAATTGGTTCACCTGGTTCAATTTTATTCTTGATTCCATCTAATCCAGCTTCAAGAATTGAAGCAATTGCTAAGTATGGGTTAGCTGAAGGATCAACACTTCTAAGTTCAAGTCTAGTACTTAAGCCACGGCTGGCTGGAACTCGAACTAATGGTGAACGGTTGGATGCAGACCATGCCACGTAGACAGGAGCTTCAAATCCAGGAACTAGACGCTTGTATGAGTTAACGATTGGGTTACATACGGCTGTTAATGCCTTAGCGTGCTTTAAAAGTCCACCTAAGAAGTAATATGCCGTTTGTGACAACTGAAGGTCACCATCTTTATCGTAAAAGACGTTATCGCCATCTTTATCAAATAATGACATGTTAATGTGCATTCCTGATCCGTTAATACCATTTAAGGGTTTTGGCATAAAGGTTGCATATAAGCCGTATTTTCTAGCAACGGTTTTCACAACTAACTTAAAGGTTTGGATGTGGTCAGCAGTTACAACCGCATTATCATACTGGAAGTCAATTTCATGTTGGCCAGATGCAACTTCATGATGAGAAGCTTCAACCCGAAAGCCCATGTTTTCAAGTTCTAAAACCATATCACGACGAATGTTGGCTGCCAGATCCATTGGTGCAAGGTCAAAGTAACTTCCATGATCATTTAATTCAGTAGTAGGGTTACCCTTATCATCCATCTTGAATAGGAAGAATTCAGGCTCTGGACCAATGTTAAAGTTGGAAAAGCCCATTTCTTTCATTTCACCAAGAACACGAATCAAGTTGTTTCTTGGATCACCAGCGAATACTTCGCCATCTGAAGTATGAACACTACATGTTAGACGAGCAACTTTGCCGTGTTCATCACCCCATGGAAATACCATCCATGTTGAGAGATCTGGGATAAGATACATATCACTTTCCTCAATGCGAACGAATCCGTCAATTGAAGAACCATCAAACATAATCTTCCCATCCAATACCTTGTCCAATTGGTTAACGGGAACTTCAACATTTTTGATGCTACCCATTAAATCAGTGAACATTAATCTGATAAATCGTACATCTTCATCTTTTACCATCTGGCGAATGTCGTCTTTTGTATAATCATGTACCATAAGTAATCTCCCTTATTTTAAATACTTGCCTTGTTGCTTTAAATCAGAATCATCATACAAGCGTCCAGCCTTTAAAATATCGTCCTTTAAATACTCACGCACATCTTCATCACTAAGTGATTGATTACTATCATGTAAAGCTTTTCGACGACGTTGTTTTTCAAAAACTCGCTTAACCTGAGCAATTGTCATTCCCTCAACTAAATAGTTGTGAATTTCAAGAATTTGATCGACGTTTTCTAATGAATATAAGCGTCGGTTCCCTGAGGTTCGTTTAGAATGAACAAGGCCCTGATCATCGTAATATCTTATTTGTCTGGATGATAAGGAAGTAAGCTTCATCACGGTTCCCATTGGGAGAACCGCCAAGGATTTCCTTAATACTTTCTCACTCATATGCATATCTCCCTGATATGAGACCATTCTATTCGTTATTGGTATAAGCGTCAATATAGTATGTCATAAAAAGTAACATACAATTCAAGTTATTCTAAAAATTAAGGCTAATTAAAAAGGCATCAGAGATTAAATAATCTCTGATGCCTTCATTATGTATATGGATCATTTAATCCATTATTATTTTTATTCACTCGTATTTCTATGTCGGAATTCAAACGTCATTAAGAATGAATAAAACAAGATTTATGCCGGCTGCAGGATTTGAACCTGTGACCCTCGGTTTACGATACCGATGCTCTACCAGCTGAGCTAAGCCGGCAAAATGACGATAAATTAAAAGTGCTAACGACAATTGTTGTTAGCACTCGGACATAGCTCCGGCAGGCGGGCTCGAACCGTCGACAACCTGATTAACAGTCAGGTGCTCTACCAACTGAGCTATGCCGGAATAATCGCGTGGCAACGTCCTACCCTTGCAGGGGG
>NZ_AZDS01000002.1 GCF_001434095.1 Fructilactobacillus fructivorans | reverse complement strand
AATCAGCGTTTTCAGACAAAAAGCCATACCCCGGGTGCAAAGCATCACAACCGGTTAGTACCGCTGCATCAACAATTGCCGCCATATTGAGATATGACTCGTCTGGAAATGGTCCACCGATACATACTGACTCATCGGCCAATTTTACGAATAAACTATCAGCATCGGCCGTTGAATAAACCGCCACCGCTTTAATATTCATATCATGAAGCGCACGGATAATCTGGACCGCAATTTCGCCCCGATTAGCCACCAGTACCTTTTTAAACATTAAATCACCTTTCACTCACTATGATTCAACCGCAAACATCAACGTTGCATTAGCGATTTCTTGTCCATCCCTAGTTACAACGCCCTTTCCAATTCCAATATTATGTTTAACTTTCAGTAAATCCACCTTGAGATGTAAAACATCTCCCGGCCTGAAGTCATCTTTAAATTCCGCTTGCTTGATTCCACCAAAGAACGCGTTTTTTCCGTGATACTCTGGCATTGATAATAGGGCCACTACCCCAGTTTGAGCCATGGATTCAAGCACTAATGGTCGGGGCAACGTAGGATGATTACCCTGATTAGCAAAATACCATTCGTTACCAGCCAGCATCTTAGTCGCCGTGGCTCCCTCACCAGGAGTAATGTCCTCAATCCTATCAATCATTTGAATTGGAGGACGTTGAGGAATGTAATCATTAACATTCAGTGTCATAACTAGTCCTCCTTAATCTCGTAAACCGGTTCGTTGTACTCAACCATGGAACCATTATCAACCAATCGTTTAACAATCGTTCCACTAACGGGACTCTTAACTTCGTTAACCATCTTCATAGCTTCAATAATGCAAACCGTCTCACCCTTTTCAACCCGATCACCATCTTTTTTAAAATCAGGTTTCTCGGGACTAGGGGCAAAATAAAGAATCCCTACCATGGGTGCCTTTAACTGATAATTATCATTGGTCGGTGCATTAAGCTGCAAGTTTTCTTTTTTGGTTTCCTTTTCATCACCAGCATCACTTTTTTTAACGTGTGTTACTGGCTTTGAATGACTATCAATTTTTGAGAAATAGACCTGTTGACCATTTTCATCAACTTTTAATTCCTGCAGATTTGATTTATCAAACTTTGTAATTAACTTTTCAATATCTTTTTCATTCATTATTGATTCCACTTCTTTATTGCAAGGACCGCGTTATGGCCACCAAATCCAAACGAATTACTAATTGCCGTATTAACTGGTCGTTTAGCGTTGGTCTGATCAACCAATCGAATATGACTCTCGGGATCCTGATGAGTAACTCCAACGTTCACGGGCATCTGACTCCGTTTCATGGCACCAAGGATTGCTACCGCCTCAATGGCTCCGGCAGCTCCCAGAGCATGACCGGTCATCCCCTTAGTTGAGCTAACCAAAACGTGATCATTATCTTTAAATAACTTACTAATGGCCTTGGACTCAGCAACATCGTTGGACTGAGTAGCGGTTCCATGGGCGTTAATGTAGTCCAAATCAGCCGTCTTAATGTTAGCTTCATCAAGTGCTTGTTGCATTGCTCCAATGGCACCTTCTCCGTCTGGATCTGGAGCCGTTAGGTTATAAGCATCACTGGTTTGGCCGTAACCCACGATTTCACCTAAGATATGTGCACCACGTGCTTTCGCGTGATCGTAATCTTCAAGAACAAGGGTCCCAGCACCGGCACCCATTACGAAACCATCACGATCTTGATCGAATGGCATCGAGGCGCGTTCGGGATCTTCACTTGAAGATAAGGCTGTTAAGGCAGCAAAGGCCGAAATGCCAACGGGGGTAATCGCTGCTTCGGATCCTCCAGCAATCATCATCTTGGCCTTTCCAGCTTTGATGTATTCGTATGCATCTCCAATGGCGTTGATCCCAGTCGCACAAGCAGTTACCACTGCTTTACTGGTATTTTTCGCACCAAAGTAAATGGAAATATTTCCAGCCGCCATGTTAATGATGGTTTCTGGGATAAATAACGGGGAAAGTCGACGTGGACCCTTCTTATACATCTTGAGAACCTGCGTTTCGATGGTACTAATCCCACCGATTCCAGACCCATAGATGACGCCCAGATCCTTTCCATCGTACTCACCACGTTTTAACCCAGCTTGATTCATTGCTTCCACGGCACTATAAAGTGCGTATTGTGCAAATGGATCTACTCGATGATAGTCTCGTTTAGCTAAGCGTTTGCCTGGATCAAAGTCCTTTACACCAGCTGCCACGTGAGCTTTAATCTCAGAAGTGTCAAAACTAGTGATTTTTTCAATTCCGACCTTTGAAGCCAACAAATTATCAATAAAAGTTTCAGCATCGTTTCCGATCGGGGTTACTGCACCCATACCCGTAACAACAACTCTATTACCCAATTGAATCCTCCCTTAAGTAAACGGAACTACATTGTGAGTCCGCCATCAACAGTGATTACTTGACCAGTAATGTATTGATTATTAATTAAAAACTCGATTGTTTCGGCTACTTCTTCAGCATTTCCAAAACGATGAAGTGGGATAGTATCTTCCCACTTTGAAATAATCTTGTCACTTAACTTAGCCGTCATATCGGTATTAATCATTCCGGGAGCAACCGCGTTACAACGGACGCCTCGAAGTGATCCCTCTTGAGCGGTGGTCTTAGTTAAACCGACAATTCCTGACTTACTGGCAGAATAATTGGCTTGGCCCATATTTCCATGAAGACCCGAAATACTTGAAGTGTTTACAATCACTCCAGCTCGTTTCTTTTGCATGGTCTTTAAAGCGTACTTTGTCATGTTGAAGGTTCCAACCAGGTTCGTATCTAACACGGTCTTGAAGTCTTCTTCACTCATCCGGGTCAGTAATTTATCCTTGGTAATGCCAGCATTATTCACCAAAACGTCCAAGTGATCATGCTCGTCTAGAATTTGATTAACCATTGATTCAGCGTCTTCTTCTTTTGAAACATCACCAATCAGAACCTCAATTTCGGTATCAAACTGTGACTTTAAATCTTTTACCTCATCGTTATTCAGTTCTCTATGAGAGTTAATGATCACCAAATTATTAGGATTCTTAGCTAAACGTTTGGCAGTTGCCAGACCAATTCCCTTGGTAGCACCAGTAATTAAGACCGTGCTCTTATCATTTGTTGTTGTCATGAATTAGTCCTCCAAACCAAGTTTTTCTTGTAAGTCAGTTAGTTTCTTTAAACTATCAACGCTATACGCGTTAACATCTTTAAGCGTTTTCTTCACAAATTTAGTTAGGGTGTTTCCAGGCCCGATCTCAATGAGAGTATCAACCCCATAATTATTAATCATCAATTCCAAATCTTCTCTAAAATGGGTAGGGTTAACTAATTGACGTGTCAACGTATCGGCCAGATTATTCTCATTAAAGAGATCCACATCGGTGTTACTAATAACTGGGATGGTAGGGGTCTTAAATGCGACGTTCTCCATGCGCTTGGCCAGCAAATCACTCGCTAATTGCATAAGTGGCGTGTGAGAAGACACGGCCACTTTTAATGGAACGACGCGCTTAGCACCCCGTTCCTTAAGGATCACGCTGGCTTTTTCAACCCCAGCCTTGGTTCCACCAATCACAGTTTGTTCACTTGTATTAAAGTTGGCAGGATACGCTCCGTCAATTTTACTGGTAACATCGACCACTACGTCTGGGTCAATTTTTAGGACAGCTGCCATGGAGCCTGGATTTTGTTTCCCGGCTTCATCCATATAGTGGCTTCGATCCCGAACTAGTTTTAATCCTGATTGAAAAGATAGTGCTTTAGCGGATACTAAAGCACTATATTCACCCAAACTAAGTCCCATCATCGCTTGAGCCTTTGGTAATTGATCAGCTAAAATGCGATAAATACCATAACTCATCGTTAAGATGGCAACCTGAGTGTTTTCAGGATCGTCAAAAACCTTGGGATCGGATAAATCGAGATTTAAAGTCCGTGACGCGGTATCGACTATGTTCCGATAAGTATCATTATTTTGATACAAGTCAGATCCCATGCCAGGAAACTGTTGTCCCTGTCCACTGAATAAATAACCGATTTTCAAAATTCAAAACACTCCTAAATTTTATTTACTTTTTATCCTTGTCGTCAATCTGTTTGGCAACATAATCAACCAAGTCAGAAACGGTTCCCATACCTTCGTCACTGTCAATTTCGATGTCGTAGGCATCTTCTAGGGCATCAACAATTTCAAAGATATCTAGTGAATCTAAATCCAAGTTATCCTTGAAGTTGGCGTCCATTTTAATATCATCTGGGTTGATATCGGTTTGGTCAGTAACCACCGATTTAATCTTGTCAAAAATCTGATTCTTATCTGCTTTTTCAGCCATAAATAATCACTCCATTAATAAAATTTATTTGTTCTCAATAATTAATTATAACAGTTCCAGTAGTTAATCCGCCACCAAAACCGACAAGGGCAACTTTGTTCCCTCTTTGAATTTTACCGCTTGTAAGCAAATCTGCCAATAGCAGCGGCTCACTGGCCGCCGCTGTATTGCCGTACTCATCAATATCGATCGGAAATCGATTTTTTGGTAAGCCCAGTTTTCTGACAACACTATTAATGATACGTGCGTTGGCCTGATGCATGACAAAAACATCAATGTCATTAAGTGATAAATCCGCATCAATCAGTGCTTCTTTAATTGAAAGTGGAACCTTTTTTAAAGCAAAATTAAAAACCTGGTGCCCATCCATCCTGAAAAATTGTTTTTCTTGGTTTGGATTTTTGCCAAAGGGAGTAACGTCAGCAAAATGACCAGCCGTTAGCGCTGAACCTAAATTGCCAAAAGTCTTAAGCGATTCACCTAAAACTTGTGAAGATGAACTGGGATTATTTTGAACTAACACACCAGCTGCCCCATCACCAAAAAGCACGGCGGTTGATCGATCTGACCAGTCTAGAAGTTTACTTAAAACTTCTGCTCCAATCAAGATTCCACAACTACCGCTCTTTTTTGCTAACAGTGAATTAAGGATCGACGTTCCAAATGCAAAGCCAGTACATGCCGCGTCGATGTCAAAAGCAACCGCGTTCGTGGCACCGATAGCTCCCTGAACGCTGGCAGCCGTTGCTGGTGTCTGATAATCAGACGACATCGTGGCTACAACCACGTAGTCCAAGTCTTTGGGATCAACCTGGGCCTTCTTTAAAAGCGCGTGGGCAACCTCAATACTCATTGAAGTAGTTGATTCGTCCGTTGCAATGTGCCGGCGTGAGATTCCTGTACGTCGCTTAATCCATTCATCAGAAGTATCCATAATCTGAGCTAAATCATCATTAGTGACCACCCGATGTGGAACACTCTTGGAACTTGCCATAATCTTAAAAGCACTCATTACCTAACACCTACTAATCATCAATCAAGCCGATTTGCTAACGAAAACTCCAAGGTGGCCGAGCAAGCCTTGTTACCGTCCACTTCACCATCAGCTGCTACAACGTATCTGCCGTTAGCAGCTTCTTTAAGATCAACGTGAACTTTCAAAGTATCGCCGGGTCGAACCATGTGACGAAACTTGACGTTCTTTGTTTTATCAAGTTTCGTTTCTTTCTTCTGGGGATCTTCATTAATTGATTTCAAAATCAGGATTGACGCCACCTGAGAAAGGGTCTCAACAATTAGAACTCCTGGCATTAATGGAAAGCCAGGAAAATGACCCTGAAAGTAGTTTTCATTAGCGGTCACGTTTTTCACCGCATCAATTGACTCACCTGGAGTTAGTTGATCCACCCGGTCCACAAATAAGGTCGGATTTTTGTTTGGAAGAATTTCCATAATTTTATCAATGCTTAACTGTTCCATTTTTTCATCTCACAAAATTTAGTTTGACGTTACAGATGTGACGTTTAGTAACACCTTAACGCTTATTTAAGCTCAAAGCTTCATTACTTACTAACAAAACTTTATCCTTCGAATTATATCCAATTGCCCAGCGATTTCCGTATCGATCTCCAGGAATTCCAGGAAATTTATCGGCTTCGTCGCTATCCATATCTTGCAAGTAATCGTATGATTCGGGAATTGGGGCTGAATATCGATCAATTCCAACACCATCAACATAATACATCCGCCAATGTTTGGTGTCATTCATGAAATGATGTTCCTGATCATAGGATCCGGGCATCACTTCAACACTATATTCAGGGTAATCTGGATTAACCAGAACAGTATGACCATTATTCATCATCGCAGAATAATAAGTCCCATAGTCCACCAAATCAGGATAACGATGACGTTCGATTTTTTGTCGTGGCGCCAGTTCAATATCTGTTCCATCAATCACTCTTCGTTTATTAGGATGTCGCTTTTCATCGATTTCAGTTTGAAATTTTTTCAAAAATCCATTGGCTGATCCATGCAACTTTGAGATGCCATCCGAAATCCGATTTTTTCTAACCAATATACTGTCCCTCCTTAAATTTTTTAACACTTGATTTTACCACATCGGAGACTAAATTCTAACGTTTGCACCCTCAAATATCGTATACTTACTTATAGTATAAGAGATTCAATAATCGATGGAGGTAGGCAGGAAAAATGGAATTAAAGCTTGAACGAATCTACACCAAACCCGCTGATAAAGACGGTTATCGGATTTTAGTGGATCGGTTATGGCCCCGTGGAATTTCCAAGGTCAATGCCGATCTGGGTGTCTGGTTTAAGTCAATTGCCCCAAGCACTGACCTTCGGAAGTGGTTCGGACACGATCCAGCTAAGTTTGATGAATTCAAACAAAAATACCTGGCAGAATTAAAAAACAATTCACAGATGCCAGGATTTGTATCATTAGTAGCCACTCATCTAAAATCTGGTAACGTAATTTTATTGTATGGAGCGAAGGATACCAAGCACAATCAAGCGGTTATTATCTATCACTACTTGCTAGACCAACCAGAGATTAAAGCAGAACTCAATCAGTAATGGAGGAATTTAACATGAAAACAGTAAAAATCGGTAAATCAGACGTCACCACAGTTCCATTAGGTTTAGGTACTAACGCCGTTGGTGGACATAACTTGTTCCCTAATCTAAGTGATCAAACTGGAATCGAGATCGTTAAAACAGCCTTAGATTCTGGAATTACCCTGTTGGACACCGCTTTTGCATACGGCATGGGTGAATCAGAAAAGCTTATTGGTGAAGCCATCAAAGATTATGATCGTTCCAAGATCCAGATCGCTACCAAGGGTTGTCAAAAAGTTCAAAGTGATGGCAGCGTTGTGATCGATGATTCACCAGAATACTTGAAGCAATGCGTTGAAGATAGCCTCAAACGACTTCAAACGGATTACCTTGACATCTTTTACATTCATTTTCCAGACGATCACACTCCGTTAAACGAATCGGTTGCTGCTCTAAATGAAATGAAAAAAGCTGGTAAGATTCGTGCCATTGGAGTCTCAAACATGTCAATGGACCAATTGAAACAAGCTAACCTTGACGGCTTAGTTGACATTGATGAAGAGGAATACAACCTAATCGACCGTTCGGCAGAAAAAGAAAGATTCCCATACTTGAAGGAACATGATATTTCATTTGTACCATTCTTCCCACTAGCATCAGGTCTTTTGACCGGTAAGTACAGTAAGGAAACCAAGTTCCCTAAAGACGATATTAGACATGATAACCCTGACTTTAAGGGTAAAGAATTCGAAAAAATCGTTGATAAGGTTGATCAATTAAAGCCAATTGCTGACAAACACGATGCCACAATTGCCCAAATTGTCCTAGCTTGGTACATCAAGAATCCCGATATTACAGTTGTCATTCCTGGTGCTAAGAAACCAGAACAAGTTAAGAGTAATGCTAAAGCCTTGGATATCAATCTTACTCATGCCGAGTACGATCAAATTAATACCCTTTTTAAATAATAATTAGAATATTAAAAAGAGCTTACTGATGTAAGCTCTTTTTTTACGTTAATTTACTTTTTAATTTCGCGATAGAAAATAATCTGAGCCGCTGAGTTCCAAAAGCTAATGATGATCATCGGAATGTAGACTAGCACTGAAACCACAGCAACAACGATCCCATTCCCCTTAAAAGCTGAGGTGATGGCGGTCAGCAGAATGGTTAACACCATGTACATGCAGAAAAACAACAGTTGTAATCCAAAGAAGTTCCATTTGTATCCCTTAGTCGTTTTCCATGCATCCGTAAATGCCTGGGTAATGCCAACCTCATCGCCAGCTTCAATATTGTCTTGATACGAATACATCCATAGTCCCCAACCAACGGATAAAATTACTCCGGGAACGATGAACAGTAGCGTTGCAAATGCTTCCGCAAGGGCCATCAAAAGTCCAACAAGAATAATAACAGGCCAGTTATACTTCCGGTTAAAAGCCACAAAGGCATTCTTGAACTTGAAACTCCCCGTTTGCATACTTTTGGCATATCCCATTGCTAACGAGGCCGAAAATAAGATTCCAACTAACCCGACAATTAGCTCAAAGATTGAGAAAAGGGCCCTTTGCATTCCCTGCAGCTTAAGTAGCATTGAAGGATCAGAAAATGCCCCAACAATTCCTGCTGGAATCCCCATTAAAAACATCATCCACCAGTGTTTCTTAACAACTTCCCACGACTTCGTCATTGCGTTTGCAATCATATGTAATTCCTCCATTTTCCGTTACTAGAATTATCACACGCCCCGTTCATTTTGACAATGTAAAAAGCACAACCAAATGGCTGGTTGTGCTCCACTTTGTTATTTAATTTCCTCATAAAATTTTGCGTAACCCATGAAAATCCATACATTAAAGAAAAGAAAAACTGCAACCGCCATCAGACCAATTAAAATCAGAAAGATGTCTCCTACAATCTTTAACGATAGAGCAACGGCAAAGATCGCCCACAAGATAATTCCGATAATTCCTAACAACAGGAAAATTGCCAAGGCAACTAATAATAAGGTAAATTTAAATCCAAAGAGGCTCCATCGGTGTCCTTTCATCATTTCTAAAGAGGCTCTAATACCATAAAAGAAGGAAACGTGCTTATTTTGTCCCTTGGCTTCAAAGTAAGCCAGATACATAAACTGCAATCCTAGTCCAACGTAGGCATACAAAAAGAACCAGGCAATTATTAAACCAATCCCGACAATCGCAATCAACAGTTTCAGCCAAACGTTTAGGGAAAAGCTTCCTAACAGGGTCGCAATCCCCCAAATTCCACCTATCGTAACACCAGCATATAAAATCATAATCACAATTATAAGAAGTAAATAACCAATCGAAATCAGCCACGTGTTACCCCTAGTAAAAACTGCAAACGCATTTTTAAAGGGAAAGTGACCGTCTTTTTCACCCAAAAGATATCCCATAATAATGGACATCCCCAAAATATTAGTGATAAGGGTGATCACGATCCGCATGATCATTGAAACTCCTGATGTAAAAATATCGTTCAAGTTCATGATCTGAGTTTCCTTCATAAAATAGATCTCGAGCCCAGTTAAAACGAAATAAATAATCACATACGGAACTGTCATCAAGAGGAGTCGCCAGAAATATTTTTTGGTGGTACTAAGTGCTTTACTAATTGCTTCAATTGCCATAGATATGATACTCTCCCTTAAAAATTAATTAGGTCCAGGATAACGAACTTTTGCGTAAAATGAAAATCCACAAAAAAAGAGAAGCCCATCAGCTTCTCTTTTAAAATTATCTTATTAACTATTTAATTTCTTCGTAGAACTTGATATTAGCCATTGCGAACCATACCGTGTAAAAAATTGAAATAGCAACGGCAAGAACAGCCAAAACTGCTTCTAGTACAATCGCAAAGACGGTCCAAGTTAGCATTGAAGCAAAGATCCACCATAACAAGGCCCCCACTACCGCAATGATAGCAAGAGTAACGACGGCAATGATTAAGGTCAAAAGTTTCAAACCAATCAAATCCCAACGCTTACCATTCATGAGGTTCCAAGATTTCGAAAATCCAGCCATCAAATGTAATTCTTGACCCTTCCGTTTGGCGTCAAAGTAAGTTAAGTAGATAAAGGCTAAGCCGGTAGCAACGAAAATCCAAGCGATTCCAACTAAAGCCAAAATCACAATGCCCACAATAATCAGAGCAATGATCTGAGCGGTTGTGGTATTAAAACCAAAGGCCTGAGGTACAAATGACGCACTAATTACCCCTACGGCGGCAACAAACAGTGCTCCAAAAATGAAGCTAATCAGATCCATGAAGGCAGCGTATAAGGCTGCTACCAACCAAGTATTACCCTGCTTAAAGGCCACAAAGGCATCTTCAAACTTAAAGGTCTCGGTCTCATCACCAGTCAGATAACCCATGGCGGCCGACTCGAACAGAACCACTCCGATAATTCCAACTAAGACGGATATTAACCAGACACTAAAACTAGCGCCAAAACTATAACTTAAACTCAAAGCTTCAGAATTCTGCAGGCTACTAACAACTCCGCCAAGAATCGCAGAGATTAGGATAGCGGGAACAACCATTGCCAGCAAAATCCAAAAATGCTTTTTAGTGATATTTAAGGCACTTTTAATTGCTTTAATAATCATAATATTTCTCCCTTTGTTAATTTGTTTTACACTTTTATTATAACTAAATCTTAATAAAAACGCTATCAGTCGCCACCGCAGGCAATAAAAAAAGAGAAGCATATGCTTCTCTTTTGATTAATATTAATCGTCCCATTGATCAACAGTGTCAACTGGAGCATCAGGATTTCCGTTCCAACGGAAGTCACCGTACCAAATTGAACGCTTGTCAACGTTTAGACTGTTAATTAAACGAATGTCGTCATCATCAAGTTCAAAATCAAAGATGTCAGCATTAGCTTGGATATACTTTTCGTGAGCTGACTTTGGAATTGAAATGATACCACGTTGCATGTCCCAACGAAGAATGATCTGTGCGGTTGATTTACCGTACTTTTCAGCCAACTTCTTAACAAGTGGATTGCCTAAGGCTTCTCCACCACCAAGTGGTGACCATGCTTCGAGTTTGATGTCATTTAGATCACAGTATTCTTTAATGTCAGCTTCTTGTTCCAATGGATGGAATTCCATTTGGTTAACGGCCGGCTTTACGGAAGAATGCTTCATTAAGTCTCTAAGACGACGAATGTTGAAGTTTGAAACTCCAATTGCGCGAGCTTTACCTTCATGATAAATCTTTTCAAGGGCGCGCCATGTTTCCTTGTACTTGCCATTTACTGGCCAGTGAATCAGTAGTAAATCAACGTATGGAGTTTGAAGACGCTTCAATTGGCCTTCAAAAGCTTCAAGTGTTGAGTCATATCCTTGATCACCGTTAAATACTTTAGTTGTTAGAAAAACATCTTCACGTTTTAACCCGTTGTCAGCTAAGCCCTTTTTCAGACCTTCACCAACACCGGCTTCATTACCATATTGTTTAGCGGTATCGATTGCTCGATAACCATCATTTAATGCCCATTCAACGGATTGAGCGGCAGTTTTGTTGTTGCTCTTCCAAACACCCATTCCTAATTGGGGCATTTCAACGCCATTATTTAAACGTACTTTTGATTCTAAGTCTCTACTCATACTTAACACCTCCATGAATACATTGTAGGATATCACGCTATTTATTTCATGGATTCTGCTTATTTATTTTGGGTTAAAGTAACCGTAAAATCGAGGATTCCCTTGTTCACGACGTTTAAAATATACTGAAATAACATCAAAATCCACGCAAACGCTAGCGTAAATGAGGTAATCTCAAAAGCTGTGAGTGAAAAGTAGTGCACGACCTGGAAGAGAATACTGGCTAGTACCAGGAGAAAACCAATCAGATAAGAGGTCTTTAAAAAGTTCTTGGAAATCCCAGGCCACAGCCACCGAATTCCCGCAATTAAAATAATGATAATCCAGACTAACGACCACCCAAACTGCGTATGCCAGAAGTGCATCCACGGAACCTGAATGTCATTCGGAATGATTCCAATTGCGGCAACGTTAAAAGCCATTAAAGTCATCAGAGTCCTTAAAATCCAAGTCTGAACGGTGGGCTTTTGGACCGACTTCAATGAAACAAACAAGAAATCAATCACGGCCCACATCAATAAAGCCGAAAAAATAATGGTCAAATTAAACTGCCAGCTATCAGTGGCCCGACTGGTCCCAAGAAAGCTCAGGTTGTGTTTCCACCAGTAACGGTGACTGTTAGAAGACATGGAGATGAGGACTCCAGACACGATGATCAGGTTCAAGAGATCAACTAGCAACGTGGGTGTCAAAGCCACGGCTACCCCGATCATGACGTAGTTCACGATCCCCTCTAAAACCGCAATGATAATGGTTGCTGTATAAACATCAAAAGTTGCCCCCTTAAAGGCAATTCCCAGTATCCAAAAGATTCCTAGTAATCCAACCAGTAAGCTAGCCGTAAACGACAGGACAATTGTTGGAAAATTTCGCCAATAGATGTTGCGATAAATGGTATTTTGCGGATTCTTCCGGCTTTTAACCAAAAAAATCGTAAACAAGAGTGCACCAAAAATCAGACCAAAGACAATGGTTCCACTTGCAATCGAAAACTGACCACTCAAGGGAATAATCCGAAAATTCCGATACTTAAAAAATATTAGGACCATGACGGCAGTTAGAATGGCCGGAATGAGAGACCACCAGATTGACACGTTCCAAGAGTCCGCACTTCCATCATTAATTTTTTCTACCACCATCCCTTGCCGTCGCAGTGTGAGCTTTAATTTAGCATCAGGCTTAATGTGCAAGCGTTCTACCACTTGATTTGGAATGGCAATTTTATACTTGGGGTTTTCTTTCATTATGCTTCCTCGTTCGTTATGAATTTAAAAATAATCTCATTTCTCCATTATAACGAACATCGAAGTAATTATTAAAAAAAGAAGCAGAATTTGAACAATTCTGCTTCTTAATTAATTATAAGTTTAAATTATTTTTCGTCGCCAGTGAAATCAAAGACAACTCGACCAACAATCTTACCGGCCTTCATGTCATCAATGACGTTATTGATGTTTTCCAATTTGTCGGTTCTAACGATTGGTTTAACCTTTCCTTCAGCACCGAACTGGAAGGTTTCTCTTAGGTCTTGTCTAGTTCCTACAAGTGAACCAGCAACCTTGATGCCGTCAAGAACCGTCTTATCAATGTTAAGTGCCATGTCACCCTTAGGAAGAGCAACGGCAACCAATGTTCCATTAGGTCTCAAGGCGTTAACTGATTGAGTGAAAGCGTCTGGATTAACGGCCGTAACGATAGAATCGTAAACACCGCCAACCTTGTCCTGAATTTGTTCAGCTACGTTACCATCGTGACGGTTAATCAAAACATCGGCACCGTTCTTTTTAGCGGCTTCCAACTTCTTAGGGTCACCGTCAACGACAACCACTGGTGCACCAAAAACATTGTGAGCTAATTGAACCCCAAGGTTACCTAAACCACCGGCACCTACGACTTCAACCCACTTACCTGGTTTCGTGTCACCAATCTTCAAGGCTTTGTAAGTCGTAACACCAGCACAGGTTAATGAAGTTGCTTCTACGGGATCCAAACCTTCTGGAACCTTAACGGCGTACTTAGCATCTACGATACATTCTTCAGCCATCGCACCATTAACGGTAAAACCAGAGTTTTTAACGTTCCGACATAGAGTTTCATTTCCAGTAACACAGTACTCACAGGTTCCATCAGCTGAGTAGAACCAGGCAATCGAAACCCGATCACCAATCTTTAAGTCGGTTACATCGTCTGCAACTTGAATTACTCGGCCAACTCCTTCATGTCCAATGATTCGGCCAGGAACCTCACCGAAATCACCTGAAGCCACGTGCAAGTCAGTGTGACAAAGACCACAATATTCAACTTTAACTAGGGCTTCACCCTCATGAATTGGACGTAACTTGACATCTTTAACGTCTACATATCCATCTGAATTATCTCTAACAACTGCTGCTTTAACCATAATCACTTCTCCTATTTTTGTAATTATATTCATCTATCTATCAACAATTCCTATCATATAGTTAAATTTTTCACGTGTCAATAACGAATTGTAAGCGATAATAGATCGTAATATATCCTTAAAAATTGGGAAATAAAAACGGTAATTTATTTCCATGACCATGGATCCTGATGCCACTTGTTCAACCGTTCATACTCATCATTTTGAATTTGTTCATCGTTAAGCATTTGCTTAATTAATTCTGGATAAGTTAGTAGTGGCACAAATTTTAAATTAGCCTTTTTAAAATTATCAGTAGCGTCCGCAAACCCATAGGAGAAAATTGAAACCACCCCGTCAACTTGATAGCCGTCAGCTTGAACTGCCTTGGAAGCTTTAATCACGCTTCCACCAGTTGAAATCAGGTCATCAATTAGGACAATGTGGTCAGACGGTGTTACCCTTCCCTCGATTTGTTTACTGGTTCCGTGATCTTTGGGCTTGGATCTGACGTAGATCATCGGTAACTGCATTTCTTCCGCTACCCACGCAGCATGAGGAATGCCAGCGGTGGCAACACCGCCAATGACAGTGGCGTTGGGAAAATTAGTTTCAATCAAATCACCAAGGGCCAGATAAATTTTACGTCTTAACTTCGGATACGAAATTGTCAAACGAAGGTCCGTATAGATTGGCGACTTAATCCCACTCGCAAATGTAAACGGCTGACTGGGGTTAAGTTGGACAATTCGATCACTTACGAGGTCCTTTAAAATGCTAGTTGTATTCATCATTAATCCACCCTTTTCTTAAGATTCCATTCATCATCATACTTTTGATAGGCTCGATAGGGATGCTCATTCTGAGTAATTGGCCTTCCAACGACAATGGCGGAAGCACCGTGTTCTCGAGCCTGCTCTGGAGTTGCCACCCGCTTCTGATCCTCACTGGCGTCATCCCTGCTCCGGATGCCAGGAACCACGTAGTCAAAATCATCGCCGACCTGTTCCACGAGATCATTCAACTCTTTGGCAGACGTAATCACGCCATCACAACCAGATGCCTTAGCTAAGTTAGCAAGGGAAACGACCTGTTCATTCATAGTTAACGAACAGTTTTGTTCGTTAGTGAGCGCCGTCTGGGAAATGGAGGTTAATTCGGTTACTCCCAGTAGCTCAGGTACCTTCTTATTTGCCTCCGCACTCCCATCAACTAGCCCCCGTTTGGCGGCACGCATCATCTCACTACCACCAAGAGTATGGACTGTCACGTAATCGACTCCCAGTTTGGCCAGTTGAAACATTCCAGCATAAACCGTATTGGGAATGTCCATTAACTTTAGATCCAGGAAAATCGAGCATCCCTTATTTTGAATTTCCCGCACTGCTTCTGGTCCGTAACGGTAAAAGAGTTCCATCCCAATCTTAACGATCAACTGTTCTGGATACGGAAATTGATCAAGAAAAGTATTCACATCCATTTGGGTTGGAAAATCCAACGCAATCATCATTGTTTTTTTCATTTTTTACCTCACAAAAATGGACCATTCCGAGACAAATGTCAGAGAATGGTCCTTTAGAATTAAATTTATATGAATTGATAAACATAATTTTGGCTTCTCTGAACCAATTTAATTAATGATTACTCCTAATATAGGGAAGATTGGTCGGCTCGTCAAGTTCAAATTGGACCTTGCAAAAATAATTTTGCTATGCAATAATCGCTAACAGCAACAAATAAAAAAGACCAGTGAGTCTTAATTTGGAGGAAATTATGGATAATAATATAACCAATGATACTGAGCACAGCCACGCAATGAGCAAGAACCAAAAACTAGTTTTACTATCATCTAGTTCTGGATTTGGTCTTGAAAACATGGATGTGCTCTTTCTATCTTTCACGATGAGTTCGATGATTGCTTCGCTCCACATTTCAGCTGGAGCTGCCGGTCTGATTGGAACCATTACTAACTGGGGAATGTTACTTGGTGGAGTCATCTTTGGCTTTCTGGGCGATCGATTTGGCAGGGTCAAAACGTTTACATACACCATCTTCATCTTTGCGTTTGCGACAGCTTTAATGGGATTTGCCAACAACATCTATCTCATTTACTTTTTGAGACTACTGACCGGAATCGGAGCAGGCGGTGAATACGGGCTGGGAATTACGCTCCTTGCGGAAGCCTTTCCCAAGAATAAGTTAGGTAAAATGTCGTCGATTGCCTCGGTTGGCGGCCAAGTCGGCGCACTACTTGCGGCCGTCTTAGCTGCTTTTATTATTCCCCACTTGGGTTGGCACGCACTCTACCTATTTGGATTAATTCCCATTGTCTTAATCTTCTTCGTTCGTCGACACCTTTCGGAATCCAACGAATTTCTGAAGTCCAAGCAAGAACAAACCATTTCCACCGCAGAAGCCATTCGAAAATACATGTTTTCTGACTTTCAAACGTCCTATCAAAGTATCGGTTTGATGATCATGACCACCGTCCAAATCGCCGGTTATTTCGGCCTCATGAACTGGTTACCCACCATCGTTCAAAAGCAAAGCGGATTGAACGTTGCCGGATCATCACTTTGGATGATTTCCACCATTATCGGAATGAGTGTGGGAATGATGACCTTTGGTTCCATCTTAGATCGCATTGGTCCTAGACTTTCATTTGGAATCTTTTTAATTGCCTCGTCAATCATGGTCTATCTCCTGGTGCTTGCCCACACTACGATTGCCCTCCTAGTAATTGGAGCGATCGTCGGTTTCTTCTCCAATGGGATGTATGGCGGATATGGTGCAGTTGTCAGTCAACTCTACCCCACCGAGGTTAGAAGTAGTGCTAACAACATTATTGTTGGTGTCGGTCGAGCGGTTGGCGGAATGTCATCGGTGATCATTGGGATTTTAATGGACCAGTATAACCTGATGGTTGTAATGATTTTCCTTTCCGTTCTATATTTAATTAGCTTTGTGACAATGTTAAGCATTCCTGGCATCAAAAAATTAAGTAAAAAGGCGAAATTAAGTGCAAATAGCTAACACTTTTTGCTAAAAAGAATTAAAATAGAAGTGAATAAATGAAAAGGGGATATATAACATGGCTGATGATTTTGAAACACCACGTGTATTAGACGAAAAGATGTCAGAAGTATTTGATTGGAGCGATGACTCAATTCCTGTCCGTGATGCCTTATGGGACCACTACATGGAAGATAACAGTCATGACACCATGAAGACTGAATCCGACATGGAAAAGTACTTAGACATGAGCGATGACGACGTTAAAGCTGATGCTGAAAAGTTACTTAAGAAATAATTTTTTATTTTCCTGAATCCATCAATTAATTGATGGGTTCTTTTTTATACAAAGAAAAAGAGATGACATTTTTGCCATCTCTCTTTTTGATTATTAATCCTACCGATTCGTAACCAACTTATATCCTCGCATTGGCACCGTCTTGATCCTATCTTTTAAACCAACCTGACCAAGCTTATGTCTCAATCTGCTAATATCATCCTCAATGGCATCTTGGTCAATAAAAGCACCGTTAGCCCACAGAAAAGTCATTAATTCTTTTTTTGATACTAGCTTGTCTTTGTGCTCAATAAAAAGCACCATCAGCGAGGTCTCAGTAGCGGTTAACTTAATGGATTGAGTATTACTACTCAACTCACCTACCGCCGGATTTAAAGTGAATCCATCAAAGCTGAACTCATTCGTCGTACCCGCCAAATTATCATTTCCCTTCTTTTAAAGATCTTCACAAAAAAAGAGAAGCTACCATTGCAGCTTCCCTAGAAATTATAGATTATTAATCGTTGTCGTCCAAATCATTAACAACTTTTTCGTAATCCTTCATGAATTTGTCGTAAGCGGCTGAGTCAAACTTGTCGAACTTGCCAACTTCATGAAGGGTTCGTTTGATTTCATGAATAGCACGGTGTTCTTCCAACCAACTATGAACTTTGTGGCCCTCTTTTGATTCAGTGCCTTCTTTGTCCAAAGTCTTTTGCAACTTGTTCATGATTTCTGAGATCTTGTCTAATGCTTTTGTCTCTTTACTTTCTTCTGCCATAATAATCTCTCCCTTTATTAAGATTGACACTATTATATCCTGAAAGATTGGGCCTTCAAACCAATATGCTCAAATGCTTAAGAAAGTTATAAGAGCTCCTCTTGATTCTTGTGTCGTTGTACATACTGAAGGATGTAAACCGCCAGAATAACCAGAACAGCACCTAAGACTTCAACCCAACTAATGTGAGTATGTAAGAAGATCACACTCAGGACAAAGGTTGCTACTGGCTGAATCGCATCCAGTAAACTGATAACCTCTGATGAGGTAAAACGAGAAGCGTAGATTAGTGAGGAAAAAGTAAGCAAAGTTCCAAACAGAATGATTCCACAAACGCCAAGCACTCCGCCCATTCCTAAGTGAGGAACGTTGGTCCATACCGGGTGGTTAATGTTAAAGGCCAAGCTGGCAATTAAAGTTCCCCAACCAAGAACAACGATGGGTGAATTATCGTGAGCAAGTGGTCGTGGCAGAACCACGTATAAAGCTGCGGTAATTCCAGAAATAATTCCCCAGAAAAATGATCCCATTGGAATTGATAGTTGTGAAATATCACCTTTGGTAATTGATAAAAACACTCCAGCCAAGGCCAAAACGAAGACCACGATGTCCATCTTCATCGGCTTTTTATGCATAAACACAAATCCACCTAATAAGATAAACAGTGGTGATAGGTACTGCAAAATCGTAGTTGCGGCTGCGTTACCGGTCTGAATACTGACATAGAAACTTCCCATGTTAGCTGCTAGTCCAAACAAACCATACAAAACCAACCACATGATTGACTTCCACGACTTAAAGACACTAAAGATTCCCTTACCATAAATAATGGCACTAACTAGTAACAAAACAATGGCCGCACCAGTGGTACGGGCTGATAGAAACCAGGAAGCTGGAATCCCAACATTTTGTGAAACATACTGTGTTATGACACCAGCAACACCCCATGAAGTTGACGCAAACGCCGCTAAACAAATTCCCTTAACGGTGTTGCTCATCTTACCCGTTCTACTTTTCATATTATCTCCTCACAGTTTCCAATTAATCCAAGTGTGACTCAGCTTCATCAATAACTTTTTTATCAACATAATCATCTAAAAAACGCTCCATCGGCGTATACCGATGCCGTTTGTTAAAAGATACACTAAAATCCTGCACAATGGCAACCCTTAATCGATTTTCCGTTAAAAAACTTGACCGATCCGATGAAAATGGCCCCTGGTATGTTTTCCAATTCGCCAAGTATGAAGTTTAAAATTGCCGTTCTCATCTTTTTTAATTACATAATTACCGGCATCATCCATTGCTAGTGGAACTCCGGTAAACCGCATTACTTTATATTTATTTGCCATGATTATCTTTGTTACAGCTTCTGTTGTTTCACGTTCCGGCGCTTGGAATCCTGCAAAATGTAAATTGCGAGAATTACTAACGCTGACCCAACTACTTCCATCAAACTAATCTTAGTGTGTAAGAAGAGCACACTCAAGATGAAAGTGACCACTGGTTGAACAGCATCCACCAAACTAACGTCTTCTGAAGAAGCAAAGTGCAAACTGTGAAGCAAACATGCAAATGGAATAACCGTTCCAATGATTACGATGGCTCCAATTCCAACGATGGCACCAGTAGTTAGGTGTGGAACCCCAACCCAGACTGGTTGATGAATGTTAAAGACCAAGCCCGCAATCAAAGTTCCCCAACCGAGAACCACAATGGGTGAATTTTCTTCCATTAGTGGACGAGGGATGACCACATAACAAGCGGCGGTAATTCCAGAAACAATTCCCCAAAGTAGGGCTGGGAGTGGAATAGCTAATTGATTAATGTCACCCTTGGTAATTGCCAGAAAGACCCCTACAAGAGCTAATAGAAAAACGATTAAATCGATCTTGTAAGGTCGCTTATGCATGAACAAAAATCCACCCAACAGGATAAATAATGGCGATAAGTACTGCAGGATCGTTGCCGAAGCCGCATTTCCATCCTGAACACTAAGGTAAAATGACATTAGGTTAGCACCTAATCCGATGATTCCATAAGCGACGATACAAATAATGGACTTCCAGTCTTTAAAAACATGGAAAATCTTGGTTCCATACATGATGGATCCGATCACTAAAAGCAAAATTCCAGAAAAAATGGTTCTTACTGACAAGAACCATGAGGCTGGAATGGCAGCATTTTGTGAGACAAACTGGAGAACCACTCCAGAAACACCCCAAAAGGTTGATGCCAGGGTTGCCCAGGCAATCCCTTTTAATACTTTACTTTTTCCGATGCTAGTCTTATCTTCACTCATATTTTCACCCTAACTCGGTCACGACCGATTTATTTTTTTACATATTAATAAGTTAATTTTAGGCGTAAAGCGAAAGCCGGTCAATAGCCCATGTCATTTTAGATGACACAAAAAAGAGAGGTCAGTCAAAACTGATCTCTCTTTTGATTTAACGCTTAAGCTTAGTTCTTATTTCGTTTAAAGCTAATTGGTTGATAAGTCAAACGAATGGCAGCTGGTAACAGGATTGGTAAGATAATTACTAGAATAATCAAACCAATGATGACGCCAATGGCAACTTGAATCAGTGTCAAGATTCCAGATGGAATCAGTGCGGCAAAGGTACCACCTAAGATGACTGCAGCTGACAATACCACAACACCAATGTAGTTGGCAGAACTGACAATTCGTTCCGCTGGTGATCCATCCGTGGTCTCACGATACCTCATCATTAGGAAGATACTGTAATCAACACCCAACGCAATCAGCATAATAAAGGTGAAGAACGGCGTATTCCAAGTTAACATACTTTGACCTAAGAAGGTCTCTGAGAACAAACGGGTTAACGTTAACGAAGTGAAATACGTCAAAATCAACGTTCCTTCAATGTAGAGTGGTTGCAAAATGGAACGCGTTACAAACATCAACGCAATCAGGATTCCAACCAACATGATAACGGCCGTTCTAAAGAAGTCTTGCGATGCAATGTCATGGGTATCAGACATCGTAGCTGTTTCACCACCAATGGCAACGGTAGCGTCATTTAGACTGGTTCCTTTAAGAGACTGCTTAACTTGATTCTGCACATTCTTAACAAGGTTCATTGACTTCGCGTTGGATGGATTATCCTTCAAAACAACGGTAATGTTAGTAATCTTATCGTTTGAGGAGACGTAGTTATTCAACGATTGCTTAAAGGTCTTACTCTTAAGCACCTGATTTGGAATGTAGAACGTATTAGCAGCCGCAGCTGAATCTTGCAATCCCGTCAGATATTCGTTGGATTGTTGCATTCCCTGATTAATCTTATTAAGGCCAGCGTTAGCCTGTGTTAATTGCGACTGAATTCCTTGGAGTTGTTGCCCCATGGCTTGCGCATTGTTTCCGATATTTTGTGTGTCTGAAGCAATGCCAGTTAATTCATTTTGTAAACCAGACATCGCAGATGCTTGTTGCATTTGAACTTGAGAACTAACGTTTTGAAGTCCACTAGCAACGATTTGCAATTGTTGTGGGCTCATTGGTGATCCCATAGCAGTTGCCTGTTGTTGCATCTGAGCAATTACTGCCTGACCAGAAGTTTGACCAGGAGCAGTACTTGCCCCACTAACCCCTTGAATGGTCTTCAAGTGATTTCCAATTGATTGGGCTGAAGTTCCAATCGCCTTTAATTGATCGGCATTAAAGGAACCACCGTTAGCTCCGGCTTGAATCTGACTTAATCCTGCGTTAGCTTGCTGCATCTTACTATTAAGCGTACCAAGTTGATTATTTAAGTAGAGTTGGTTTACCGGTTCCCCACTTGGTTGAGTAACCGACGCCACCGTCTTAATTTCCTTGTTCTTCTTCAACTGACGAGTGATCCGGTCAATCTCCATCATCGATTTCTCGTTGTTAACTTTATGCTTAGATTGAATGTAAATGGTGGAAGGTTCAGCAGTCCCCTTGGAGAAATGTTGCTGAACCGTGTTCAATCCCTGTTTAGAAGGTAATGAATCACTTAGTTCAACCGAATTATCGTAGTTTAAACTACTCTTTCCGGTAAAGAAGATCAGTGGCAGCGTTATGACTAAGACCAACGCAATCGCGATGATGGGATGGGCCACTGAATGACTTGAAAGGAAGTGCCAAATGCGACTTCCACGCTTCTTGGGGGAAAGATTTTTGGCAGGCCAGTACATGGTCTTACCAAGGAGTGCCATAAAGAATGGGTTCAATGAAAGTAGAACCAACAGGAGAACGACCACCCCAATGGCAACGGCTACCCCGGACTGGTAAATAGAGAATTTCGCCAGTCCCAGTGCAAAGAACCCGATTAAAACGGATCCTCCACTATAAAGGATGGTCTTTCCAGCTCGTTTTCTCGCGTCCACGGTGGCTTCAACCTTATCCATTCCTTGACCCAGATTATCTTTAAACCTGTCGTACAGCAGGATATTGTAATCTGTTCCAATCCCGAATAAGACGACCACCATGAAGACTTGAGTAAAGTTTGAAAGTGGAAAGCCCATGTACTTAGCCATATTTATGACTACACTTAGGGAAACAATGAAAGAGACTCCCACGGTTAATAGTGAAATTAGTGGGACAATTGGCGATCTAAAGACAATTATCAAGACAATCAAGATGAAGACGGCGGCGATAACCTCGGTCTGTTTAATTCCGTCAATCATTGATTGCCGCATATCATCGTTTAAAACGTCCGACCCAGTGACGTACGACTTCAAATTCGACGTTTTGGCACCCTTTTTAAGCTTGTTATTCATCGTCTCAACTGAATCTTTCTTAGAAACATTCAGTTGGACCAGCTCAGTGGTACCATCCTTTGAGATCAGCTGTTTCTTAGTCGCCGCATTTTCATTAGCGGACGTTACACCCTTGATGCCGTAGTAATCAGCATTATTTTTTAACTTTGAGACAGTGTGATCAATGTTGGCTTGTTTGCCTGTATCAATCTTTTTATCACCATTGTTGTATACCAAGACCACTTGTCTGGTATCACTGATGTGATGACCCCAATGCTTTTGAATATTTTCTGCAACCTGGCTCTGCATGTTAGCTGGAATCTTAGTTTGTCCGTGTTCCGCAGTTACCTGTGAAATGTTGGGCAAAAATAAGACAGCGGCTAAAACAGCAATGACCCAGAACGCCGCAAAAAATATGTATTTTTTGACAAATTTATTCATCGAACTCCTCCTCAACGCTTAATATTTTAATTAACATATTAATTCATGTGTAACGCTTTCAATTATACAAAATTGATCACAAACAAGCAATACAACGAAAACAAGTCAATTAAAAAAGCACCAACTAATTAGTTAGTGCTATCACTACGATTTCCGTGGCCTAATTGCCAGGATAAAGACGGTGCTTAAGACTAGAATGCCACCGATGGTTTCGTAAAGATTGAAACTAGTGTGCAAAAATACAACCGTTCCAATGGTTGCTGAGAGTGGTTCAAACGTATCTAGTAGTCCCGCGGTGGTAGCGGATACGTATCGCAGACTGGAAGTAAAACAAAGAAATGACAGCATTGTGCCAAAAAGTACAATGAAAGCTACTCCTAAAATTCCGCCAAGCGATAGATGAGGAACATCAACCCAGAAGGGATGGATACAGGTAAAAATCACGCCACCAACGATCATGGCCCACCCGATGATGACAAACGTGCTGAACTTTTCCTGCAGTTTAACCGGCAGCATGGTCTGAAGGGCTCCCGCAAATGCCAAACAAAGACCAAGGGTGAATGCCTTCGGACTCATCGCTAAATGCGTTAAGTCACCCTTAGTCACCAGTAACCAGGTTCCAATTAGGGCCACAATAACGGCTACACCCTGTTGAACTGTCGGAGCTTGATGATAGACGATGACGGTCAGGATCATGATGATAACCGTCCCCAAACTTTGCATGATCGTCGAAGTCGCCGCATTACTGGCACGCGTCGTCAGTAAATAAAGGTACTGCACCGCTGAAAGTCCAAAAATGGCATAACAAAGCAGGATTATCCAGCTTCGACCCGTATGCCAAATTTTTAAAATGTGATTCTTTTGAACAAATTTTGTAAACAAAAGAATTAAGATGCCAGCAACCGACATCTTAACTCCCATAAGCCATTCCGTTGAAAAACTCTTGTCTTGAAACAAGAACTGCGAAACCGGTCCTTGAATTCCCCACATGATGGCACCAGCAATTGCCAGGATGACACCAATGTAAGTTTTACTCTTCTTCAATATTTGTGCCCCATTTATTTATCTTCATAACCATTTGGATGCTTCGTTTTCCACGTCCAAGCGGTTTTGATGATAGAGTCGATATTATCAAACTGTGGCTTCCATCCAAGGACTTCACGTGCCTTGTCAGAATTTGCCACCAGCGTATCAGGATCACCGCCACGTCTTGGAGCAATCTCAGTTGGAATCTTCTTCCCAGTCACTTTTCGTGCTGCATCAATAATCTGTTTGTTAGAAAAGCCAGTTGAAGAACCCAGGTTAAAGATGTTGCTTGGATTACCCTTCTCCAAGTATTTCATGGCCAAGATATGAGCATCGGCTAAATCAAGGACATGGACGTAGTCACGGACGTTTGTTCCATCTGGGGTATCATAATCGTCCCCAAAAATCTTCATCGTATCTTGCTGGCCAGCCGCTACCTTTAAAACGATGGGAATCAAATGCGTTTCTGGATGATGGTCCTCACCAATTGAGCCATCTTCCTTGGCTCCCGCAGCATTGAAGTAACGTAATGCCACAAACTTAATGCCATAGGCTTTGTCTACCCACTTCATGATGTGTTCCATGATTAGTTTACTTTCACCATAAGGGTTAATGGGGTCTTTACGGTCCTTTTCATAAATCGGAATTCGTTCTGGATTCCCGTAAGTAGCGGCAGTTGAAGAAAAGACCAGGTACTTAATGCCTGCTTTTTTCATTGATTCCAGTAACTTAATCATCCCAATTACATTATTATCAAAGTATTTTAGTGGATCTTTCATTGATTCGGGAACGAGTGAGAAGGCATCCATGTGGATGATCGCATCAATCTTTTCTTTAGAAAACACGTCGTCCAAGAAATCCGAGTCACGGGTGTCCCCTTCATAAAACTTTGCCTTTGGATTAATGGCCTGACGATGTCCAGTTGACAAATTATCAACCACAACAACGTCATATCCGTCATTAATCAAGCGATCTACCATGTGAGAACCGATATATCCGGCTCCTCCGGCAACTAGTACAGCCATCTTATTTACCTCCTACTAATAAATCATCGTATTGAGTGTTTTTTCCGAAAAATTTAACGGCGAAGGAACAAACGGGTTTGATCTGATAATGATTTTTCTTAGCGTAATCAATCATTACCATAATTAACTTCCCAGCAAGTCCTTGCCCGCGATAGTTCGGGTTAACAAACGTTTCATTAATGGAGACCACTCCATTATCTTCAGTAAAAGTTACCTCGGCAATTAGATTGCCATGTACATCGTTAGCGTAAAAACGTCCTGGTTCATAATCAAATTTCATTTGTCTCACCACCTTGATATCAGTATATCATAGTCACGATAGCAATATAAAGGCGCTTACATTGACGGAGTGTCAGACTTTAACTATAATCCTTTATAGAAGTTACAATTCACACTATTCGACGTGGGAAAAATTGCTTTCCAGGAGGAGAATTATGAGTTCAACAGATACTAAAAAGGAATATCTGAACTGGGTTTCCCAGGAAGATATGCCAGCAGAATTAAAAATTGATTTAGCAAAAATGCGTGATAATCCAGATCAAATCGAAGATGCTTTTGGTTCTTCACTTTCGTTTGGAACCGCTGGTATGCGGGGAACCTTAGGCGCTGGAACTAACCGAATGAACGTCTACACTGTTCGTCAGGCCACTGAGGGTTTGGCTCAGTTAATGGATACGCTTGATCCCAAGGTAAAGAAGCGGGGCGTGGTGATCAGCTTTGATCCTCGTTACAATTCCCAGCTTTTTGCTCACGAAGCAGCTCGAGTACTGGGTGCTCACGGAATTAAGACGTTTGTCTTTGACGACATTCGTCCTACCCCAGAACTATCGTTTGCGGTTCGTCATTTAAACACCTACGCGGGTATCATGATTACCGCCAGTCATAACCCCAAACAATACAATGGATACAAAATTTACGGTGAAGACGGGGGTCAGATGCCACCAAAAGAATCCGATTTAATGACTACCTACGTCCGTAAGGTTGATGATTTATTCAAGATTCCCGTTTCCGAAGAGAAGGACTTGCGAAACGACAACCTGATGAGCATCGTTGGTGAAAATGTCGATGTTCCTTATCTTCAAGCCGTCCAAACCGTCAACGTTAATCATGACCTTATCAATAAGGTAGGAAAAGACCTAAAGTTTGTCTATACTCCTCTTCATGGAACTGGTAAAATCATTGCCAGACGGGCCTTGTCAGACGCTGGGTTCAAGAATTACGATGCCGTGGTTGAACAGACCATCGCTGATCCTGAATTTCCCACCACTCCGTTTCCTAATCCAGAATTCCCACAGACTTTTGACCTGGCCATTCAGTTAGGTAAAAAAGAAGACGCGGACGTCCTCATCGCGACTGATCCTGACGCTGATCGTCTGGGAGCTGCGGTTAGACAGCCCAATGGCGAATACAAACTCATGACCGGAAATCAGATCGCTAGTGTCCTCCTCAATTACATTTTACAGGCCAAAAAGGATGCTGGTGACCTTCCTAAGGACGGTGTCGTGGTCAAATCAATTGTTTCAACGGAACTGGCTACTGACATTGCCAAGAACTACGGTGTTGAAATGAAGGATGTCCTCACCGGATTTAAGTTTATTGCCGAACAAATCAAGAATTTTGAACAAAATCAAGACCACACCTTCTTGTTTGGCTTTGAAGAAAGTTATGGTTACTTGATCAAACCATTTGTTCGTGATAAGGATGCCATCCAATCCACCTTGCTACTAGCTGAAGTAGCCGCATACTACAAGGAAAAGGGAATGACCTTGTACGACGGGCTACAAGAAATCTACAAGAAGTATGGATACTTTAGAGAAAAGACCATTTCCAAAGAATTTGATGGTCTTGAAGGTAAGTCCAAGATGGCAGCCATCATGAAGAACTTTAGGGATCACCCTATGACTTCATTTAACGGTGCTAAAGTTGTCAAACTGGAAGACTTCCAAACTTCAACCACCACAATGGCGGATGGATCAACCCAAAAGATTGATTTACCTCAATCAAACGTCTTAAAGTACTGGCTCGATGATGGCACGTGGCTTGCCATCCGTCCTTCTGGAACTGAACCAAAAATCAAATTCTACATTGGGGTTAAAGCTGGTACCGCAGAAGCTGCTGATAAGAAGCTGCAAAGCTACGTTAAGGCTGTCGATGATGAATTATTAAATCAATAGATTAAAACATCAAAAAAACTGGACTCAAACGAGTCCAGTTTTTTATTGTCACTTAACCAGTGGTTCATCAGCATTCACAAGGGCCACCGTATATACCTTTTCGACTTTAAAGTCTTTAATCGCTTTCTCACTGCGCCAATACATTTGAATGGCAGCGTGTCCAGAAGTTCCCTTGCGCATATCACGCCGCATCCCGTTAACGTAGTCGGAAACATGGTCAATCATTTTAATCATCTGAGTAATTAATGTAGCTAATTTGGACTTTTTTGGTGCACGCATTCTTTTTAACACCTTGATCGAATATGTACACTTTTCGATGAGATTATCGTCATTCACTAGGTCTCCAATGGCAAAGGCAAAAGAGTTTTCAACGGTATAGCCCTCACCCCGGTAGTGAACCAGACCAGACTTGTCCCTAAAACTATTGACGACCGTTTCTAGGTATTTACCTTCATTATCAATAAACTCGATGTTATCAGCTAACTTTGTGTCTGAAAGGCTCGGCGTTTCTTTATTAGTTAAGTTATGAAACCAACCCTTTAAATTCAAATTACCAGCCCCTTTTCTCGTGTTTCATTCATAAAACCCTACTTTTATTATATCATTAGCTGTAAGCGCTTACCAATAATGATCCGTTTTCACAAAATCCGTGGTTTCCGAATTCAGCCTTACATAACCAATTAACAATGATGTATTATTATCATAATAGTAAATTAAGGAGTGAAATACATGAAAATTGGAGTACTCGGCGCCGGCCACATGGGCAGCGCAATCATTAAGGGTTTAGTTAATAAATATGACCCTCATGACATTTTTGTAAAAGGCCACCACGTTACTTCAGAACTGAAAGATTTATCAAAGACGTTGGGATTCACAATCGTTGATGATGATTTCCCCAGTGATTTGAACGTGCTATTTGTAACAACCCCGGCACCCATTACGGTTAGTGTCTTAAAAAACACGAAGTTGCCCGACCAAACGGTCATCGTTTCAGCTGCTCAGGGTGTAACTGAGGCAGAAATTAACGCCGTTCATAAAAACAATTCGGTGGTTTGCATCGTCCCTAACATCCCGGTTGCGGTCAACGCGGGTTGTATCGCCGTTGGTGAATCAGATCATGCGAATGAAGACGACGTAAAAACTGCTTTAAAGGTGGTTGAAAATCTTGGTACTTTAATCAAGACCAGTAACCAAAATCTCGGTATCGTTGGCACCGTTGCCGGATGTGGTCCTGCCTTTGTCGACGTCTTTATGGATGCCCTAGCTGATGCAGCCGTTCAAAATGGCCTTAATCGTGAAACCGCCTTTAAAGTTGCGGCCAGCATGGTGCAAGGCAGTGGTAAATTAGCATTAGACACTGGCATTTCACCAGCCACCCTGAAGGATCAAGTTACTTCACCTGGTGGATCTACCATCAAGGGAGTGGTCGCTTTAGATGCAACTGGATTTAGAAACGCTGTCAACAAAGCAGTTAACGACGCCAATCAATAAAAGACGCTAATGGAGGAAATTATTTGGATTCAAAAGTAAGCTTAAAAACCAAAATCGCGATCCTCGCAACCGCGTTATTATCATTTTGTGGAATTTTACTGGAAACCTCAATGAACGTGACGTTCCCAGAACTTTCCCAAATTTTTCACATTTCATTGAATTTAGTTCAATGGATTTCAACCGGATACTTATTAGTGGTAACGATTACGATGGCTACCACCGCTTATCTACTTAAGAGGTTCTCACTAAAGAAGATCTTTGTCTTCGCTGTCTTAGCCTTTATCGTGGGTGATGTCTTGTGTGCAATTGCACCTAACTTCTGGTTACTCTTAATCGGACGTTTAATTCAGGCCGCTGCCACTGGACTTTCTTTACCCATGATGTACCAAATCATCTTCGCTGAAGTTCCACGACCAAAGATTGGCTTCTACACTGGAATTGCCTCAATGGTAATTTCAATTGCTCCAGCCCTTGGCCCAACCTATGGCGGAACCTTATCATCTCTACTCTCATGGCGATACATCTTTATCATCGCCTTTCCAATCGTCTTAATCACGTTATTCATTGGGCTCAAGAGTATCGATCTTCAGGCTCCCGGAATTTCTAAACGGTTTGATTTCATCAGTTTTGCCCTTCTGATTGTCACCCTCTTCTCATTTGTATGGGGCGCCAACCAGTTCGGAGTTAAGGGTGCAACCTTCATGAGCGGACTGATCCCAATCATCATTGGTTTGATTACCCTCGGACTGTTCATTTACCTCAATGGTCACGGTGACTCCCAACTAATGTCACTTCATCCCCTTAAAATTCCAACGGTTTCATTAAATGCCGTTAACTACTTCTTGTTGATGTTCATCAACATTGGTGCTTCATTTGTCATCCCGATTTATGCGGAAACGGTTCTCCATTCGAGTGCCATGGTTGCTGGATTAATCCTGTTGCCTGGTTCCATCATTGGTGGTGTAACCTCACCATTTGCTGGTGGTGTCTACGATCGCTTTGGGGCTTTCAAACCGATCATCACCGGAATGGTCCTCCTGACGATTGCCATGTTCTTATTTAGTACGATGACCGCAATGTTTAGTACCATTATTTTAATGTTACTGTTTGCCCTTCTCCGATTTGGATTTAACTGTGCGTTCTCATGTACCATTACTAACGCTCAGGAAACTGCACCTCAGTCCGATTCAGCCGATGTGAACTCTTTGTTCAACATGTTGCAACAATATGCGGGCTCAATTGGTACTAGTGTGCTAGCAACCATCTACGCCTTCAATCAGAACCAAGCACATGATGCCGCTCAGTACGTTGCCAAAACCATCATGGGTGGTCACATGGACTTCCTCTTACTATTCGTCTTGGCAGTTGCTGGCTTAATCTTAACCTTGGTCAACTGGACCATTCAAAGAAAGCACAACACCCAAAATGCATAATAATCAAGCAATTAAGAAGCTTGCTCCTAATCTCCACGAATTGACTGGCGAACAGAAACAGCTTATTGATCAAATTGAACAATTTATTAATCAGCGAATTGATCAAAAACAGCATTCAATTTTTACCATCTTTGGTGACGCTGGAACCGGGAAGAGCGTGATTTTAAGTCAACTCTTCTTCAACATTCAGCAAGCCGCACGAAGGGATGACAAACTTCATGGCACCAAGAATTATTTTTTGGTCAACCATCCCGAAATCTTGAAAGTTTATAAACAGATTGCCGGATCAGAAAATAACGTCTTAAAGAAAAACTTTATGCGTCCAACCTCGTTTATCAACCAAATGCATAAAAGAGACGAACGTGCTGACGTGGTCATTGTTGATGAAGCTCACCTCTTACTCTCATCACCTGACCATTACAACAACTTCTACCAGGAAAATCAGTTAGAAGAGATTATCAAATCAAGCAAGGTTGTAATTGCCGTCTTTGACATGAATCAGGTCTTACGAACCAAGTGCTACTGGGATCAAAGTCGTTTAAAAAAGCTTCTTGCTCCCTACTATCACGAAAGTTACCAGCTGACCCATCAATTTCGGATGACTGCCAAACCTGATTTGGTCCACTGGATGAACGAGTTCACCGCTGGTAAATTGTTGCCAATTCCAAAGGATGCTGACGATGGTTATGATTTTCGGATCTTTGATGATGCCGAACAAATGCGACAGGAAATCATCCAGAAAAATAACAAGGTTGGCTTATCACGAATTGTGTCAACTACTGGTTACCCCTCAACGTTAGATGGTGGGAAACATTACATCAGAGAACGTGGTGGTTTTAAGATGCCGTGGGATCAGTACAATTACACCAGTACTCCTTGGGCTGAAATTCCCCAAACCATTGATGAAGTAGGCTCCATTTACACCTGTCAGGGATTTGACCTAAACTACGTGGGCATCATTCTGGGCCCTCCAATTTATCTCGATCCTAGCGATCATCAAATTAAGGTCGATCTAAGTAAGCAAACCGACGTTGAAAGTAAGAAGCATCGTAAAGACATCACAGATCAAAAGGAGTTCAAAAAAGTACGCAAACAGATTATCCTCAATTCCGTTAACGTCTTAATGAAACGGGGCGTCTACGGAACATTCATCTTTGCGCATGATCCAGAACTCAGGAAAGCATTAATGAAGTCATTTCAACAAATAAAAAAGTAGTAAAATTCAAAAAAATAAGTCTGAAATAAAGTTCCTAAATTTATAAAAATTGGGGGACTTTTTTTCATTATCTTTTAAAAAAATTCATCTTTGTGTAACAAAATGTGTCATCAATGCTAGTAATTTCTTTTCAATGCGTATAATCTAGTCTTAACCCCAAAACACGTTTTTTGGAGTTTATGTAAGAAGGAGGACAATTTAATGGGATCAATCATTCAATTCAAAAACGTAGAAAAATACTATGACAAATTTCACGCTTTAACCAATATCAACCTCGACATTCACGAAGGTGAAAACGTCGTGCTAATCGGACCATCTGGATCCGGTAAATCAACCCTACTTAGAACCATCAATGGACTCGAAACCATTCAACAGGGACAATTAATTGTGGATGGAAAGGATCTTTCGAGTAGCAAAACTAATCTAAATAAACTTAGAACCGACGTGGGAATGGTCTTTCAACATTTCAATCTCTACAACAACAAGACCATCACGGAAAACATTACGCTAGCTCCGCGCATCGTCTTGAAGCGGCCGCAATCCGAAAACGAAAAAGTCGCTAAAAAGCTCCTTGAACGAGTCGATTTACCTGACCAAGGTACGAAGTATCCAGCTCAGCTCTCTGGTGGTCAGCAACAACGAATCGCTATTGCTAGATCACTAGCCATGGATCCAAAGGTGCTGTTGTTTGACGAACCCACTTCTGCCCTTGACCCCGAAATGGTTGGTAGTGTTTTAGACATCATGCAAGACATCGCTAATACCTCGGACATGACTACCCTGGTTGTAACCCATGAAATGGGCTTTGCGAAAGCCGTTGCCGATCGGGTCATTTTTATGGCTGATGGTAAGATCCTTGAGAACTCAAAGACCGACGAATTTTTCGATCACCCGAAGACCGAACGAGCTCGCAAGTTCTTATCACAAGTTGAACATAAATAAAAAGTGAGGTAGATTCCATGAGTAAATTTAAGTTAAAACGAGTGGGTTTAATTGCCTCCATCGTCTTAGTCATCGTGATCATCGGCGGAATCTTCGGTGGCCTTGAGGCCAAAAAGCACCAAGCAGTCGACAGCAACGACTATAATAAAATTAAAAGTAGTCACGTGATGCGCTGGGGTGTAAAGGGTGATACGCGTTTGTTTGGTCTGATCAGTCCGAAAACTGGTCAAAGTGAAGGCTTCGACGTTGATATGGCACGTGCCATTACCGCCCAAATGGCTAAAAACGCTGGAACGAAAATTAAACCCGAATTCACTTCGGTTACAACTAATTCGAAAATTCAGTTACTAAAGAACCATCAGGTAGAGGCGGTCGCCGCTACCATGACTATCACTCCTGAACGTGCCAAAGTGATTGATTTTACTAAACCGTATTTCCCAGCTGGACAATCCATCCTGGTTAAAAAAGATTCACCAATCAAAGACATTAAGCAGTTAAACAGTCCGAAGTACACCGTGATCACCACGATTGGGACCACTGCGGTTCAGACCATGAAACAGTTCGCACCCAAGGCTAAAGTCATCTCAATGCCAGATAATTCTCAGGCCCTAAGTGCCCTTGAGTCTGGTCAAGGTGTTGCCGTTACTACCGATAACGCCATTTTATATGGTTTAGCTGATCAAAATCGATCCACCAAAGTTGTTGGAAAACCATTTACCAACCAGCCTTACGGACTGGCCATGAACAAGAATCAACCAGAATTAAGGTCCGCCATGAACAAGGCATTGGAACAAGTCATTGCCAACGGTACCTATAACAAATTGATTAAAAAATGGTTCTCACACGTTCCTGGATTAGATTGGAGGAGTCTAGAAAAATGATAAATATCTTTCTTGAAAATTGGAAAACCCTATTAGACGGCTTCTGGATCACCATCTTATCCTCAATCGTTGGCCTAGTAGGATCCTTAGTCTTGGGAACCATCTTTGCCCTCCTAGAGATGGCACCCAATAAATTTCTGAAGTTCATTGGGAGTGCGTTTGTGGAATTCTTCCGTAACATTCCACTTCTAGTTATCACCCTTTTCTTCTACGTGGTGGTCGCCGCTGACTTTCACATTTCAGGATTCTGGTCCGGAACCATTGGCCTGATCCTTTACACCTCTGCCTTCATCGCCGAATGTATCCGAGGTGGAGTCGACTCGGTTGATCCAGGTCAAATGGAAGGAGCTCGAGCCAACGGACTTACGTACACTCAGGCCATGGTTCAGGTGGTCTTGCCACAGGGCTTTAAATTGGCAATTCCATCACTTGGAAACCAATTCATTAATCTAGTTAAAAACTCATCAATTCTGTCATTCGTGGCCGGATTTGATTTAATGTACCAAGCTAACGTTATTTCGGGTGAAAATCTAGATCCGTTCAACACCTACATCATCGTTGGAATTATGTACTTAATTATCACCGTCTCCGTCTCTAAGTGCATGAGCATCATTGAAAGTAAAGTGAATGGGGGTGCCACAGAATGAGTGGAGCATTTAGTTTAATTAACATGCATTACTTACTGGGTGGTCTAGTTGTCACCATCGTAGTTTCGGTAATTTCAATCCTAATCAGTTTCGTGTTAGGAACCTTAATTGGAATCATTCTATTTGAAAAGGTCCCCTACTTCACCAAAACGGTTCGGTTCATTTCTAATACCATCCGAAACCTACCTCTCTTGCTTCTGATCTTCTTCACCTTCTTTGCTTTGCCAAAGCTAGGAGTGGAATTAAACGCTTTTGCGGCCACCGTCGTTGCCATGTCGGTCTTTGAAGCCAGCATGGTTGGTGAAATCATTCGGGGCGGCCTTCTCTCAGTTGGTGCTGATCAAGCTGAGGGAGCCCTCTCGACCGGGATGAATAAGGTTCAGACCCTCTGGCACATTCTTTTGCCCCAGGCTCTAAAGAAATCGATTCCTCCCCTCATTTCCCAATTCATTTCACTAGTTAAGGACACTTCGTTGGCCACTGCCATTGTGCTCCCAGAATTAACCTTCCGATCACAAGTTATTTACGGTCAAAACCCCAACTACATGATTCCGATGTTCATTACCATTGCGATCATGTACTTCATTATTAACTACGGTCTTTCCTTACTTGCGAAATGGTTTGATAAAAGAATGGTTTAAGCACAAATCGTTTCCCTTTCTTTTAATTTTGAGCTACATTAGAAGAGGGCATATGGGAGGTTAGTGCATGTTTACAAACAAAATTAAAATTACCGCCACGATGACAAGTAAGAATCAAATCACGATTCCGAAAACCGTCCGTGACATTCTCGATCTCAAGCAGAACGATCAGGTTGAGTTTACGATTCAAAAAGATGGTTCGATCACGATTGCACCCAAAGAGTCTTTTGAAGACTTCTGGAAAATCGTGGAGGACCAGGAAAAGAAATACGGTAACGTCAGCAGTCCCGAAACGGACTGGGGTCCTGACCAAGGGTCGGAGGTTATCGATTAATGAATTGTAAACAAGGCGAAATTTACTTCGTCAATCTTGAACCAGCACTTGGCACTGAAACGAAGAAAAAGCGGCCATGTTTGGTGGTTAGTAACAATCACTACAATCGTTTAATGAACACGGTGATTGTGATTCCAATTAGTTCATCAGAGAAGTACTTAGAAGAAAAAAAGTACGTTAAATCACCACTTTACTTCCAGGTTAACAACAAGAACGGCCATGTTACAGCACGTTCGAACCGTAGACATGGAAGTTAGAAGTGAAACTAAGCTGGTTGCAAAGTTGGATGATCGTGATATGCGAAAGATTACAAATAACATTAAACAGTTCTTTTAGAAGAAATAAAGAGGTCACACAACTGTGTGACCTCTTTATTGTAGATTGATTCTTATTAAAAATAATTAGTGCTTTTGTTTATCATATGAGATAAAATAATTAATAGAGTAATTAATTCCTGGGTAGCTCCCAGAAAGGAAAGCTTTAGCAAGCTTCATGTGGTTACATCCAGCTTCATCAACCAAACGAGAAGGAGCTGATGACATGAAATCACAGAATGGGAAGGTTCTTTGGGATTGTCCGTTTGTTTAGGACTATTCATAGTATCCGTTTCGGCAATTAATTTTGCCAAAGCGTACGCTATAATAAAAAAAGCTAATCATAACTGATTAGCTCACCCAAAAAACCGCACCAAACTTGCGAATATGGAAGGGATGTCCTAGCATCTCTTCCTTTTTTTATTACACATTAATTTTACGATTTAGGATAAAATTTGTCAACAATTAAACCACCACATAATTCTTTTAAGGGAACTAAAGTTGCATATTTAATTATGTGTCTACAACACTACCAAGCCAAAGTTCTTACGTAACATTATGTCAAGATAATGATCCCAAAAAGTGATTGTAGAATGATAATCTAATCGCTATCCTTAATTAAACACATTCAGTCACTTATTAAGGAGATAATTACTCATGAAAACCAAAGAACTCGTCTATGATGCATTATTTGCGGCCATCGTCATCGTTTTAGGCCTCTTTCCACCAATCACACTGCCATTCATCCCAGTACCAATCACCATCCAAAGCATGGGTGTCATGCTGCAAGGCAGCTTTCTTGGTAAGAAGAATGGCTTCATCAGTTCCCTGCTGGTGGTAATCCTTGTGTTAATTGGTCTGCCGGTCCTTTCTGGAGGACGCGGTGGCCTGGGAATTCTAACTGGACCCACTGGTGGATACTTTATCATCTGGCCCATCGCAGCTTTTGTCATCGGCTACCTAGTTGAAAAGTTATGGAAGAAGATTAACTTCTGGAAATACCTCATTGTGAATATCATTGGTGGAGTCATTCTGATCGACTTTTTTGGTGCTTTATATCTCTCAGTAATTGCCCACATGTCAGTCATGGCGTCTCTAGTTTCCAATCTCGCGTTCATCCCAGGTGATTTCATCAAAGCCGTTATCGTCAGTCTAATTTGTGTCGCCACCAAAAAAATCAGTCTCATAGCACAAATTAAACATGGATAACTTCATCTTCGGTTCATACGTTGACAACCACTCATTTCTCAATCGGTTAGATCCGCGGACTAAACTCATTTCCATCACCATCATAACCATGGCTTTTATGTGGACAACTACCCCATTTCAACTTGGAATGAACGTTTTAGTTTTACTTTGGTTGTATTATTTGGCCCAAATCAAACTCGGAATGGCATTAAGTTCAATCAAACCCATTTTATTCATCTTAGTGTTTATCTTAATTTATCATGGAATCTTTCCGAGTCACCACTTGAGTCTTAGCCACGTCAACATCAGTGGCTGGTTGGATGGACTTCAAATTTGTATCAAAATCATCCTCATGATCCTGGTCGCTGCTCTCCTATCCTTTACCACAAGTTCAACCGAACTGGCCCAGGGAATGTCACGCTTGATCAGTCCGCTGCGATTCTTCCATGTTCCGGTGCCACAACTTTCGCTCATGGTGACACTTACCTTACAATTCGTACCCATCATTTTAAATGAATTAAACGACATTAAAACCGCTCAAATCAGTCGTGGAGTTGACTTCTCTCCAGCAAAACTGACAAAGAAAATCCAACTCCACGTTCAACTCATCATTCCGTTGTTATTCGCTATCACCAATCATGCTAACAAGATGAGTGATGCTCTTGATGCCCGCGGCTACGCAACTAATTCAAAAACCACTCGTTATCATGAAACCCATTTTAGGAAATTAGATGGTTGGTTCTCACTCGCCATCATAGTTTATTTAGCAGTAATCCTCACTATTGGGTCATTTTAAAGCTATCTTTTATCATCTTTTGAACCTGTTTTGAATCCACGTCACCCAACACAATCGTGATCCAGTGTTCCTTATTCATATGATAGGCGGGCAAATAGCCTTTCGATTGTTTCAAAAGACCAGCAACGTCTGGATCTACCTTCACGTCCAGTACGTCAATTTCATCGGTTCCATCTAATCCCAATCGGTCTTTTGGAACGTCCATAATCAGAGCAAACCACTTTTGGTCGTCCTTGTGGCGAAATGCCAAGTACTTCGGGTATTCCTTAAAGGGATGGTCTGGTTCAACGTCAAATTGCTTTTTAATGTATTTGATGACATCATCACGAGTTTGCATTTTAATCACCAAGTCCATTCTTAACCTGATATTCATGACTGAATTCTGAGACGGTCTTCATGGCGTTCATCACGTCGATTGGAGTGACGGAGACTGGTAAGTTAACCATAGTATCACTTGGATCACATGCCTGCGTGGCAGCCCTCATTAACTCTTTATCACTGGCAGTTCCCAATTTTAAGTCTTCCAACGTGGTCGGTAATCCAAATTCTAAGTCGAAACTCAAGTACTTCTCGAAGCGCCGATGATCTGAACCAGTCAGAACAAGTTCACATAGAGTCCCAAAGGCAACTTTCTGGCCATGGGATAATTGGTCAATTTCACCACTTAAGGCCGTAAAACCGTTGTAAATAGCGTGTGCGGCAGCTAATCCGCCACTTTCAAACCCAATTCCACTAAGAAGCGTATTGGCTTCAACGATATTATCAAGTTCTGGTGTCACAGATCCAACCACGTTAGCGGCTACCGCTAGACTTCCATACTTGAACAGTGTCTGTTCACACTTTTGTCCAATTGATTCACCAGCCAATGTCGATTTTCCACCCAGCATGTTAGTTCCATCGGACTTTCGGGTGTCAGTTGCTTCAACGTTGGTAGCCATAGCGTCCGCCATTCCAGCAATCAAGAATTTCACTGGGGCATGACTGATGACCTTCGTATCCAAAATAACCATGTCAGGATTTTTCTTGTAAAAGCGATAGTGGTCAAATTGACCATTGTCCGTATAAATCACCGAAAGACGCGAGCACGGAGCGTCGGTAGAGGCAATCGTTGGTGCAATCACAACGGTAGTATTCAGGTTATCCGCAATGGCCTTCGCACTGTCGGATACTTTTCCACCACCAAGCCCAATCACAACGTTATCACCTTTAGTTTGGCCAATCTTAGTTACCCGATCAATCTCACTTTCTGATGATTCACCCGTAAAATTAACTACTTCCACGTCAAAATCGTTCTTTTTTAAGTACTCCGCAAAGTCATTACCAATAATTTTTAATACCGACGGACTTGATAGTAACAGGACCCTCTTACCAAATTTACCAATACGATCAGCGCTGTGCATCAAGACATCCGGTCCTTGAACATAGTTACTGGGACTCGCAAATAATTTAACCATCTCAATCACTCCTTCTTAAATTGATTTAATTATATTATTCACAAACTACGAAGTAAACCATTTGGAAAATTTACATAATAAAAAAGAAGTTGAGACATCTATCTCAACTTCTTTTTTCTATACCTTACCTAAATTGTTAAAGTACTCAACCTTAATGTCCTTATCGGTAATAATCAGCTTGGTAATACTACCGTTCTTAGCTGGTTCTCCGATATCCAAAGCTGGATTATAACGGTCAACGATGGAACGAATGGTCATTCCGTGAGAAACAATCAAGATCTTGTCGCCATCTTTCGTATTTTCACGAATTCGATCGATCCCACGGTCAACCCGTTTCCAGAACGTCTTGTTGTCTTCGGCGTTATTATATAAATCAGCCTTTGCGATTAAGTCCCGGGCTTTCTCCAGTCCAAAGTTCTTAAGTACCCCAGCTTCAGAGGTGGTCTTTACCTGTTCACCAACGAATTGCCACATCTGTTCCAGATTTTCACCCTCAAAATATCCGTGAAATTGTTCTCGCAATTCCGGGAACTGGTAACTAATGATGTTGATGTTATTATTGTTAGCTTGCAGAATGTGATGGGCGGTCTGAATGGCACGTCCCGAATCACTACTAAAAGCCGCATCAAAATTAATGTCCTTTAGTCTCTCACCAGCATTATCAGCGTCTTCCAAACCCTTCTTGGTTAACGGTGAATCAATCCATCCCTGAACCTTGTTGTACAGGTTCATATAAGTTTGTCCATGTCGTACTAGATATGCAGTTACTTTCATAGTTATTACCTCACTCGTTTTCTTAACACTAACCTAATTATAACAAAAAAGCATTCCCAAAGTGTTTTGGGAATGCTAGTTTTTATTTATTTCGTTTGCGGTAGAAGAACCATTCTGAGAAAGCACCAATGATTCCAACTAGGGTCAGAATTAATCCAAGAATTAGTCCTGGAGTTCGATAATGGAAGTGAAGCGTGTGCTTTCCAGGTTTCAACTTCAAGCCTGTCATTCCATCACCAACCATCAAGGTTTTGACCTTCTTGCCATTTTCGGTCACATGCCATCCCTTATCGTACGGAATACTCAACATCAGTACGTTTCGTTTTGGCGTGGTCTTAACGTGACCAGTAAAATCAGATCCAGAAAGTTTCAGGTTTTCGGGATGATCAATTTGCAACTTGTAAGGTTGTGTCTCATCAACAAACTTATTAAAGGCAGCATTATCAAGTCCAGAGAAGCTCCTAAGCAAGCTCTTCTCCTTGATCGCATCCGTTACAACCAGTTTTACGGTATACTTTTCACCCCTTTTAAAGTGACCCAAGTAAACATTTTCGGTTCCAAGCATCTTGTATCTGTTAGGAAGCGGCTTACCATTTACGAAGATCTGATCATTATACAAATTGGCGTTAGCCAAGTACATGTACTGGTTCCCGGTAATGGTTGGATTGATCGTAAGATGATACTCATATCCATCAATTTGGTCCATTAACTTCGTGTTATAAGAGCTAGGCATCTTGTAATGCCGTTTATTGGAACTATTCACGGTTACCTGAGCCCGATGCATATACTTCTTCTTGGTCCCAGCTTCATGCTGGACAAACTTATTTAAGTTAATGAAGACGTGGTTCTTTTTCAACTTCGTCTTAACGATCTGATCTGAAACGGCATAACCAAGACCACTAAATCGGTTATCTTTTTTATTAACGGCCTGCCCGTTTGGCAAAATCGTCAGATGATTCGTAATCCCCAACAGTTGATCTGTAACGGGTGAACTCCCAATGACACTGACTCTTCGGACGTTTCGTGATGATAATCCTAGTTTAGAGAGAACGTCCTGCGTATGCATGTTCAGCGTAGAACTGTATCCACTTACCCCTCTGAAATTAAAGATAATGGAATCATTATACTGATTATAGGCTTGATTAATAATATGACTGTAAATCTGATTGTCAACGTCATTCCGATGGAAAGTTGTCTGGTCCTTCTTATTATCAATTTTTCGATCAATAATTCCCTTTGACTGGTTATAGGCGTTCTCAAAACGCTTCTGATTACCAAACGAAGCACTTTGTCTGACACCGTTAACCAGTTCGCCTTGAAGCGAAAGATAGAGGTTGACACCCATTTCAACACACAAAACGGCGAAAATCAGGTACCAAATCTTCTTGCCATAGCGATTAGCGGCTACTAGCAATCCGGTCGTCAGTGCCACGAAGACTATGGCAATCAACAGATGGGTGTTGCTAACAATCAGCTGGTTATTTACCTGTTGCATATGGTTAAAGAAAATAATGATATCAGCGCAAATGTAGCCAATCACGAGTAATGCAGCCACAATCGACCCGGCCGTTATGACAACCCGATTATTCTTAAACGCACCATTAATGTAGGCCTCGTAGGCAAACATAATCATTACGAATCCAAACATGAAGGCTTCACGATACGGGAAGCCCGCTGGATTTTGGAACATGTGCCAAATGGTGTTAAAGGTGGTAATCCACATGCCTAAGAAAATGGCACCCACCAACCAAAATGAAGCGTGTTTTTGTCGTTTCGAAATCTTTTTAGAGAACCAGAACACCAGTAATCCCATGATAAAGATGGTTCCCACAAAAATACTGGGGTCGTGTGATAAGCGTCCCATAAAGTTGTTGGCACCCACCCCTAAATTGGCGAAGACAGCCGGACTAAACCTTGGGTATGGAATAAAATCCCAAATCTTGAAGAGCCCTTTACTAGTCGAGAGCATCCCCACGATTGATGGAATTAACATGAAACCAGATAACAAGGCAGCAATAATCGAACTGATCACGTACTTGCACGTCATGGAACCGTGGACCTTTAAATAGTGCCAAAAGCCCGTCTTAATAGGGCGATTCAAGAAGACTAGGTAAACAAAGTAGATTACGGAGTAGATACATAACATGTACCCCATGTAGTAATTCATGATGATAATCGCTGTCAGAGCAACCACATAACCACCCCACTTGCCCTTGTAGAAAAGACGTTCAATCCCAAGGGTCAAGAGTGGGAGAATCATCAAGGCTTCGAGCCACATGAAATCGTAGAAGTAGAGTGCCACGTAACCACATAAACTGTACGCAACGGCTGCCATGATCTGCATCATGTCTTGTCTTTGGTACTTTACCTTCAAGAAGAAGGCCATTGACCAACCAATTAAACCGATCTTAATCAAGATGATGATGGAAATCAGAATTGGCAAGTGAATCACGCTGAACCACGAGACTAGCAGGTTCAATGGACTCATGAGGTAATAGGTGTAGATTGGCACCGTATTGTCACCAATGGATACCAAGAATGAGTATGAACTTAGAGTATGATGCAGCATTTGATCACGAAGTAGCTTAAAAAATGGCATGTATTGGGTGAGTAAGTCACTCAATAATAAGTTATGATTACCGAACGGCGTGATTCCATAAATGGCAAATACGATACAAGCAACGATAACTGGGATGATGAACGCTGCCGCATAGTACTTCCAAACATGCATTTTCTTTTTCATAAATAAAATTTCCCTCTATACTAAGTATTTGTAAAAATATGTAACTAAATCTCATTGTATTATATTTTTGTGACGCAACCTAACAAATGTGACTATTTTTAAAAATGTTTTTATAGTTTAAATTTTTCAATTCAAGCCGTTCATGACTAATCCCCAATGCTTCGGTACTAAGATACGTCAACTCCCCACTTAATCATTCCCATTTTCAATTAATCTTCCTAATATTCTACCCCGCCAAATCTCAAAGGGTGGCTTATTTCTTAAATTTTGGTAAAATGAATTTAAGCTTAGGCTAATAAATAAAAAAGGAGTGTTTATATGTTTAGTAAAACAAAGGGCTTTGATCCGTTTTCATTGGTTATTGGAATCCTGAGTGTAATTTTGTCACTCTTCATTTTGAGAAATCCATTGAACTCATTTAAAGCATTGGTTTTCGTAATTGCTATCCTATCGATCGTTGAAGGTATCTTCAAGATCGCTGAAATTTCTCAACTGGACCGATCATTAGGAATGTCACCAGTTTGGCTAATCATTAACGGTGTACTTGATATCATCATTGGTATCTTAATCTTCTTAGATCCAGCCGTTGGTGGAATCTACATCTGGTTGATGTTATCAATCTGGTTCATCGTCGATTCACTGTTCGAACTATGGTACAGTCGTTTTGCTGAAAGGAACCACAAGGGTTACTTCTGGTTTGAAGTTATCCTTGGAATCGTTGGTTTAATCTTAGGAATTGCCCTATTATTTCAACCAGCCATGGCAATGTCCGTTGCATTATTCCTAGTAGCATTCTACTTCATGTTCTTCGGAATTTTGTTAATTGTTCGTTCATTCTAGGCCAAAATAAAAGATCGCGAATTCGCGATCTTTTTTTATGCCATTAATTATTTACGGTCCTTATTTGGTTCTTCAGGACGGTCACTACGTTCAATGTGTTTATGGATTTCTTTACCCTTAGTTGAACGGTTTTCATGGCCACGATCCTTTTTATGATCGTCTTTTTCTAATTTATGCAATAAATTTTTTTCTTGTTTTTCACTAGGTCTTCTGTCACTCATACTAAACCCTCCTCTTCTGTTTATACGTTCTTATTATATCATTATCGCGAAGGCATTCATAAATAATCATTTCATAAAATGGATTAATTGCCTTTTAAAAAGATTAATGCTAATTTTTAAGTAATGAAGACGAAGGAGAAATCACTATGAAATATGGAGTTACCGCTGGAACTGGTCGTTTCGGCGAACGTGCTATTCTGGGTTTAATCCGACTGGTGCCAGTCGAAGACATCGTCGTGATCGCAAGAAACACCGAGAAAGCCAAAAAAATGTATCCCGCTGGCGTTGAGATTAGAAAGGGTGACTACAACGACACCGAAAGTCTGGACAAAGCCTTCGATGGAATTGATAAGCTCCTGTTTGTCTCGTCACAACCGAATCCCAAGCATCCCCGCTACGTTCAACATGAAAACGTGGTTAATGCTGCCGTAAAAGCCAAGGTCAAATTCATTGCCTATACCAGTTTCCCCCACGCTAACATCGCCAAAGTTCCATTAGCGAAGGATCATGCTAAAACCGAAAAATTAATCACAGATACCGGAATTAAGCATTCCTTTCTGCGCAATAACTGGTATCTAGAAAATGATGCCAACTTCATCAAACGGTCCGCTAACGGCGAAGACTTCATCTTCTCGGCTGGAGACGGTAAGGTTGGATGGGCGGAAGAAAAATACTACGCTTATGCCGCTGCCAAAGTCTTGGCAAGTGATGAAAAGACGAAAGACGTCTACGAATTCTATGGAAATGAACACACTTACGCCGATCTGGCAGCTTCGGTAATCGCTAACACCAATCAAGATTTTAAGGTCAGACTGCTAAACGACGAAAATTATCGCAAAGCACTGGCTGAACGGGGCTTTGAATCAGGATCAATTGATTTTATGGTCGACGTTCAGGACATGATTCGTGCGGGTGTCCTCGACGAAAACATTGACGAGCAGGCCGTGAAGTTCGGGATGACTCACCAAGAAATTTTAGAAAACAACACGGACAATGATCCCGATCTACCACAAGTCATCGGTAGACCCCTTCCCACTCTTGATGAGCAGGTCAAAGATCTACTGTCAGATAAACCATCATACGAAATCTAAAACCAAACTCCCTTAATTAAGGGAGTTTTTTAGTCCCATCGATTGCATGATTGAGTCAAGTGGTCTAACTTGAATGTTATTAATACTATCAATCAGATTCATTCTGAGAATCGAAGTGATCAAATGCGACAAGAATCCCTATTTGCCAATCCAGACCAAAACGAACCACTCGCAAGTCGGGTTCGTCCCAAGAACCTGGATCAATTTGTCGGCCAACAGAACTTACTGGGTCACGGCAAAATTTTACGCGAATTAATTGAAAACGATCAGGTATCCTCCATGATCTTTTGGGGACCACCAGGAGTTGGTAAGACTACTTTAGCTGAAATCATCGCCAAAAAGACCCAATCAAATTTCTTTAGCTTTAGTGCCGCCGACAGTAGCATCAGTAAAATTAAAAAAATCATGCGTCAGGCTGAACAAGATCAGGAAGTGGGCCAGAAAACCATCGTCTTCGTGGATGAAATTCACCGCTTTAATAAGGCGCAGCAGGATGCTTTCCTTCCCTACGTTGAACAGGGCAGCATCATCTTAATCGGAGCAACGACCGAGAATCCATCGTTCGAGGTGAATTCAGCGTTGTTGTCACGTTGTAAGGTCTTCGTCTTACACGCTTTGAAGCCCGATGACATCGTCTCACTTTTAAACAATGCCATTAAGAATCCGAATGGTTTTGGGAAACAGCACGTTCAGATCGGCAAAGATGAAATCAATGAGATTGCTAATTTTGCTAACGGAGACGCGCGCAAGGCCTTAAACACCCTGGAAATGGCAGTCTTAAATGGCGAACAAAAGGATGGCGTAACCACCATCACCCTCAACGACTTAAAACCGTTAATTAGTAATAAGTTCGTCTTGTATGACAAAAACGGTGAAGAACACTACAATATATATCATCTCCGCCTTGCATAAATCCATGCGTAATAGTGACGTTGACGCCGCCATCTACTGGCTTTCACGGATGTTAGATGGTGGGGAGGATCCACTCTACATCGCCCGTCGACTAGTCCGATTTGCGAGTGAAGACGTTGGCTTGGCTGACACGAACGCCTTAAACGTTGCCATTAATGTTTTTCAGGCCTGTCAGTTCTTGGGGATGCCCGAATGTGACGTCCACCTCGTTGAAGCCGTTACATACCTGTCACTGGCGCCCAAATCAAATGCCCTTTATAAGGCCCGTTTGGCGGCAGCAAAAGACGTCAAAGAAACTGCTGATGATCCGGTACCGCTTCAAATCAGAAATGCTCCAACAAAATTGATGAAAAACTTAGGCTATGGGAAGGGCTACGAACTGGCCCATAACTATAAGGATAAATTAACCACCATGAAGACGATGCCACCGTCCGTAGCTGGTCACGTATACTACAAGCCAACCAGTCAGGGACATGAAGTTCGGTTTAAAGAACGTTTGGAACAAATCAAAAAGTGGCATCAAGAACATGATCCCAAAAATTAATTTCCATCTAAAAAAGCTTTCAGCCCAATAATTGGAACTGAAAGCTTTTAATTTACATAAAACAAGTCCTTAATGATTAAATAACGCTCCCACGGTGATCAAAACCGCCATAATGATGCCAAGGATCCAGAAATTAGCCGCAAATAATCCAATGGTAGCAGCTAAAAGAAACATTAGTAGGAGACAGCCACAAGCGGTACTACTAATAAATTCAAACAATAACCAGACCAAGAACAGAAAAATAAAGATTGAGATCGCGACAGTCATTTTTCGCCTTTCTTTCAAATAATCATTTTTAACATATAGTATATTTAACCACAAAAAATGAACCCCTAAAAGTAACTTTAGAGATTCATAATATTACATATTCAGTTTAGCTGAGATAATCATAAATTTTCTTCGGTTGTGGAAGCGTCAGGTCGGCGATAATGTCACTTCCGCCCACCATCTCTCTAACAGGTAAATCAGCCACCGGAGCGTGGACATGTTCAAAGAGCTGCAGACGGGCTGGACTGGTCCAAGCATCCTTCACGTTCAGATTAGTAATCATGCTCTCCGTCAGCTCAACGATGCGAGGCGATCCATCGTAGTCACGCATGATGTTCAATCGATAATTGGGTTGCGTCAGTTCATCTTCTGCGGTCATCAGATCCATGGGTTGATATCGGTACCCCATGGTTCCCTGGGCAACACGTAAGGATCCGTAGTCCAGTGTTGCAGCCAGGGTTTCGGTACCGTCAATGTAGACCCGTGGTTTTCCCAACTTTTTAGGAAAGGCAGCGGTTTCTCTTCCCGAGGCAATCGAAGGAAAGTTATCAACGTACATGGCTAAAGTAAATTCTCCCATCTTACCCTTAAAGGTGCACGGAATGATCTGACAAGCTTCCGTATAACTACCACGTCCAGTAGCATCTGGCATCTTGATAAATTCAAACTTAACCTGGTTTCCTCTCGGCTTGAGTGGTTCTGGGAGAATCTTTTTTAAAGCATCTCCATCCGTCTTGTACCTAAAACAGACAAACTCCCGGTTAATGTATGAAACTTTGGTTTCTGGAAAAGCTGGATCATTAATGGGGGTTGTGATTTTTTTTAATAGTTCCTCTTTTTTCATAATCTCTACCTACTTCTTATTGATGTATATTCCCACGTTTTCTCGTATCTTTCGAATTCAAAAAAGTTGAATCCAGTAAAATTATGTTGCGTGAGCAAGTGAAAGTCAAAACAAAGCGCTTAGACTGGGATTATTAGTAGGTTAATGAAAATATAAAAAAAGTGAATCTCTAAAATAAACTTAGAGATTCACCGTAACTGTAAATAGAATTACTTAAACGATCATGGGCAGGGCTTTTCTAGCAAATTCCTTGCTCATAAGGTCAGCAAAACGGTCTTTCGTGTCGGCAAAATCTGGAATCGTGTTCGTATCCTGAGCTTCGTCAATAATTTGAATAATGAGGTCATTAAAGGGCGTTTCAATGTAGTGTTTACGTCCCTTACTGGCGATTAAACCGTTGATGTCATGAACTTCCGTCGGACGATTCCGTTTCAGATCATAGAGCATGCTACTCTTCAGGTTGCCATTTTCAGTAAACGCCCTTCTCAAGCAGTTTAGTTGCATGTCCTCATCGTACTGACCGTTCAAAGCGAAGTCGTAGGGATCGTACTCACCCATGTTGGCAAAATTGATCCCTTCAGCAGCTCCAACCTGCAGTCCTTCAGAAATAAGGTGGAGCGCACCCTTTAAGCCAATCGCGTCGTTTGCGACTTGCCCATAGGTGACGTTGCCAGCGGCTGAAAGACCACCAAACGATGCACTAACCAATAAATTAGCCCATTTGGCTCCCAGGATATTGCCCGAAATTCGCGTTCCACCAACAAAGCTTAAGACGTGTTGGATGATACGAATCCGTAGGGTGTCTTTCCCGTTCAATTCCCCAATCTGAAAGGCGTTCTTCTCAAATGCGGGCAGAAGCGTGTTAATCTCAGCTTCGTTATTTTTAAGCATTCGACCACCAAATTCCACGGACCCAGCAACCATTTGTTCTGGATCAATTACTTCCGCAATCGTAGCTTCCGGAACCCCATTTTGCAATGAAACTAACGTGCCATCGGGTTTCAATACTTTTCTAATCTCATCTAACACTTTATCGTTATCAGGCTGCTTAGTTAAAAGGAGTACTAAGTCATAGTCATTTGCGTGTAATTCGCAGGGAATCTTACCTGAGACCGGAACTCTAAACTCTGCCGATCCGTTGACATGGGCTCCCTGACTATTTAAGTCGCCAATGTGTTTATCATTATTCGCAATTAAATCAACGTGTTTTTTACCGTATGCTTTCGTTAAGTAAGCTCCAATAATGGTGCCGAGTGAACCAGCACCATAAATTGCAATTTTCATGCTTGTCACTCCCCATCTGTTATTCGAGTCCAATGATTAGTGGACTCATGAAAAAGTATGTGGGGTGAATCACATAAAGTCAATGTAAAGCGCTTAGACTGGGGATTTTACAAGGTTGTGTAAAGTTCAAAAAAGAGCATTTCCAAACTAAGGTTGAAAATACTCTCATATTTTTTACTATTTATTATCTAGGAGCTTTTGAAATTGTGTCATTGTATCGTCAAATTGGGGTAATTTGCCCGTGTCCTGCGCGTTAGAAACAATCTTGATTATCAAATCATTAAAAGGTGTCTTAATGCCGTACTTTTTACCAGTATCAGCGATTACCCCATTAATGTCATTAACCTCAGTTTTATGACCCTTCTCGAGATCTTGCAACATGCTAGCTTTCAGGTCCTTACTGTTTGCCATGGCTGACCTGAGATATGCCAGTTGACCCGATTCATCATTACGGTGATCCATGGACAATGAACTCAGATCATGGTTGCCCATTTTGGCGAATTTTACACCGTCAGCATGGCCTACTTTCAAGCCCTCATTGACAATGTTCAACGCCGCCTTTAAGCCGATTTCACTGTCAGCAATCTGACCAAACGTTGCATCACTGGCCGCTGACAATCCGCTAAATGATGAATTAACTAAGAGTTTGGACCATTTGGTTCCCAGCAAGTTATCAGAAACGGCCGTGCCACCAACGTGATTCAGCACTGCTTGAACCTGCTTAATTCGATCCGTACCTTTACCGTCGAGTTCACCAATCTGAAACGCCGCATTCTCAAAAGCCGGTTGGGCGGTGGTCAATTCAGATTCATTGTGATTGAGCTGCGTTCCACCAAATTCAACCGATCCAGCTACGATGTTCTTAGGATCAATCACCTTTGAAACCGCGATTTCTGGAACCCCATTTTGCAGTGAAACTAACGTGCCATCTGGTTTTAACACTTCTTTGACCTTGGGAAGCACTTCGTCGTTATGCGTTTGCTTCGTCAAGAGAAGCACCAAATCGTACTCATTCAGTTTCAATTCATCGGGAGTTTTAGCGGAAACGGGAACCGTAAAATTGGCGGTCCCGGTAACGGTGGCTCCCTTCTCGTTTAAATCTTTGATGTGTTGGGGATTGTCAGCGATCAAATCCACGTGATCTTTGCCATACGCCTTGGTCAAATAAGCACCAATAATGGTGCCAAGTGAACCTGCGCCGTAGATTGCAATTTTCATTCTTATCACACTTCTTTCTTTTTAATCTAAAAGAAGTATGTGGCTGTGAGAATGGAAAGTCAAAAATGTGAACTTGCGGTGAGTTATAGTTTATTTAAAAATAGGTAAACAAAAATAAAATGTACATATAGAAATGATAATACATTCGAATAAAATACAATCATATTAAATAACCGATTTTGGAACACTAATTTTTAATTAATTATATCCAACACTGCCAACAACTAAATTGATCGCAATGTAATGCAACTTGATCTTTAAAATAAATTATATAAAAGTATATCTTTACTAATTAGAAAGCTATTTACTTAGCATTCCAAATTCATATACTTCCTCTGCAATTTTATTCTTCAGATTCTTAAATAAAGTGTCGAAATTCTTTAAATCTGAAAACAATTCCTGGCCCCCCATAGTTCTTAATTAACTGTTTTATTTGAAACCATCCAGCATCCCACGCATCATATGACATACTATCATCAGCCGATAAAGCTAAAGTACGCAATCTTAAAGACTTTCTCCAAACATTAGTTGCCTGATCCAAAACTTTCCTTGCAGTTGGAGATAATTCTCTTTTTTTTAATTGAGTAGTAACAAATCTATTTTTATCTCCATTTACATCATTAAATATAACATCTTGATTCTGCCTATTTGCTTCTTCTTTTACAGTATTAATATCAACCCAAAACCACTGATTTGCCCACTTACATTGAAAGTTTTTTAAATTACTAAATCCACCATTTCTGTAAGCCGCTTGTTTACTTTGAGAATCAAAAAGGGAAAATACTAGACTATCATTTACAAATTCCTGGTAACCATTCTTTTCCACATTTGGTATTTGATAATTATCTCTATCATTTAACCAATTCCTGTCAATAGCTCTTCTAGCAGAAAACATCACAATAGTTTTATCAAAATTTTCTTCTATTACATTAAATCCATGACCATTAGAAATTAAACTTGATGCTAGCCACACACCACTTCTATTTTCAGATATTCTACTTCCCTTAAATTGTAAATATCCAAGGGAATTTTGTTTTAGTTTACCAGATGATTTTCCAGATGTGATTTTCATAGCTGACGTTAATGAAGGGTAGTTAGAAACAAAATTAGATAAGGAATTATCAAATGAGGCCCAGCTATTTTCTAGTAAATCGGGTGGAAAAACCATTCTCATAGTCTTCTTTAAATTATCCTTATTAATTACATTATAAGTACCTGATTTGTCGTCATAATTAGTTTCCTCAACTTTAAAATTATTTGTCATATCCTGAATTTCAATATTATTTTTCTGTAATTTTAATGTCACAAAAACAATAGGCCAATTACCTGAAGTATCACTAAACTCGTCAGATTTAAAAACAATACCTCTATCAACTTTGAATTCTTCAAAGAACTTTTTATTGAATAGATGCCAACCTTTACCACCAGTAAAAAAAGTTGCTGGCATAAAGAAACCAATACCAGCTCTCTTTAAATCAAAATCATCAATCAACTTTAATATTCTTCCAAGAAATTGTGAGAATAGTTGTTGTGTTGCTGCCCCCCCCAGATTATGTTCTTTCATGAAAGAAACAATTTTGTTGTTTTTTGAATTACTTGATTTGCTTTTCCCATTTGTTCGTTTATTACTATTTTCCGTTGCAAATGGGGGATTAGTATAAAAAATTACATTCTTACCTGTTCTAGAAGCATCAATAAGATTATTATATAAACGATTAGGCATTTTCCAATTAGATGGATCGGGATTATCGGTAGGATTTTTATCAACATCATCATTTAAAAAATCATATCGAAAAGAAATCGCTTCAGGATTTCTATGTGAACTTAAATTAACTTCTCCTTGATGAATAGTGGAAGAAAATAACATATCATAGCTGAAATCTCGAGTTAAATTTTTATCTCCAGCAGCACAATCCCAAATAAGAGCTTCATTTTTATAATTATTACCAAAACTTTTTTGTAAAACCTTATCTGCTTGATCAGCCCAGATAGTAGGAGTCCAAAAGTCACCACTCTTTCTGCGTTCATCATCTTTAATTAATCTATCTACCATATCTTTAAGTCTGTCTTTCTCGTTAGGAGAAAAGTTTCTATCATAACGCTTAAAGAATATTTGAAATTCGCTCCCATTAATATCTATTGATTTATCATTAGGTAGGTGTAGTTTATTATGATTCCCTGGATTTTGATAATATTCATCTTGGTCTTCAACTAATAGTAATTTCATAAATGCATTAACTGCATCAACTGGATTAACTTTTGTAGAATTTTTAAGTACAATTTTCTCAAATTGAAGAAATAACCCATTAATATTTTTATCAGTAACACTCACTTTGAAGTTATCACCTTGTAACTTCGTATAACTATCAATTTCATCAAACATATTTTTAATATTTAAATATTCTTGCTTTAAAGTAATTCCCTTTTCTAAGAAATCATATGTCCATACTTTCATATTAGGATCTTTTGTAAGATCGTCCATTAACTTAGTGTCATTTCTATAAGCATCACTAGGACGTGTATCCCAATTATATTTATTATCATCAACATAATGATAAAAATTTGGTGCATATAAAACAAAAGCTTGATTTTCGTCTGCACCAACAATGACATTAGGTAAACTCTCACCTTGCTCTTTAAAAATATGCATATAGTGGATACATTGTGCCATAATGCGTGATCTATCGTAATCTTTATTTAAATCAGTACCGTCTTTAAACTCCATTAATAATTTTGTTGGAATAAGTTCATGAGTGGTTATTAGACCATCTACATTATATGGAGAATTCATTTCAGGTGAACTTTCCTTATCATTATTTTCAACAAAATATTTTCTAAAGATAGTTCTCCATGCATTTTCTACATCTTTTTCATTTTCTTTATTCTTTAATGTCTCATCAAGTAATCTCACATCACGTTGAGTTATACGTTTATTTCCTTTACTCATAAAGAAAACTCCTTAACATAAGTCTAATATTATTTTTAAATTATAATTGACTAAGAGTGGGCAAAACCCACGTCTGTCATGAGTATAGCATGACCATTGCAAAAAAAAGAAACCTATAATCGGTTTCTTTTTTGAAAATTAAATAATATCAAAAATTCATCATTTACTTATTAGCTCATTATACTTTTCATAAAATCCCTTAGTATCCGTATATGCCAAACGATACAACTCGTAATACTTATTGTATTTCTCGTGTTTTACAAGATCGGGTTCAACCTTTTCATTAATCTTAATCCACTTCTCGGCATCCTCAGGATGGATTTGATCCAACCCAATTCCCGTCAAAATGGCACTTCCAAGGTCGGCTTCACCACCAGAATCAGTCGTTTTGACGGTTTTACCCGTCACGTCCGCAATAATCTGGACCATTTTCTTCGAATTGCTGACACCACCAACTAGGGTAAACGAATCACCGATGTAATCACCAAACTGTTCAATGCTTTGACGCACCGAGTACGCAATGGCTTCCTGAAAGGCGTTGAACATTTCATAACGCTTCGTCGTCATCGAAATTCCAAAGATGGTTCCCCGTACGTTGGAATCCCAAATCGGACTGCGCTCACCCATGAAGTATGGCAGGACAATCAAGCCATTACTACCCGCTGGAACTGCTTCACTTTCTTCATCCAACATTCTTGTACCATTATTGTTATCGACTTCCTGCGCAAATTCACGGGTAAACCACGCAATCACGGCACCAGCAGTGTTCGCCCCGGCAAAATTATAGTAGTATTCTTTAGGCTTATAAGCATAGGGCCAGATGATCAAGTTATCATCTTTCAGCGGTTTGTCAGTTACCAAAGCCGCGTTCATTGACGTTCCGAGTGCGATTGTCATGCGCCCGGCTCCAAGCACACCAGTACCAACCGTAGCCGGACCCACGTCAACACCCGTGTTAAAGATTGGCGTGCCAGGATTAATGTCCAGCTTTTGTGCCCACTCATCACTCACTTTTCCGGCAACGTCGGTACTAGCAATCATTTTCTGGGGTAATTTCTTCAAGTCAATTCCCAGCTTATCGGCTAATTCGGGTGACCACTCGTCATCATTAATATTGAAAACACCCGCTAAATTGCCTGCCGCAGAATAATTAATGCTGATATTTCCCGTTAACTTATAGATGACGTACGATTCGGGTGGCAAAAATTGATAAGTGTCCCGATAAAGTTCTGGCTGATGTTGTTTCAACCACATAATTTTAGTGTAACCATAGTATGGATCCGCCAAATTACCGGTAATGTCCATTAGTTCAGCTTTACTAACGAGTTTTAAAGCCTGGTCAGTTTCTTCAGTAGCGCGCCGATCCATCCAAATCAGAGCTGGTCCAAGTGGTTGACCCGCTTTATCAACTGGAACTCCCGATCCTCCATAGAGACCGTCAATTCCAATACCGATAATATTTTTACTATCAACCTTTTCAGCCAGATCTTTAATCAGAGTCGTAGCCGCATTAAGCCAATCATCCGCATTTTCTTGAGCCCATTCTGGATACGGGTTTTCTAATGAATACGAAACACGGCCCTGCGAAATAATATCACCAGCGGTCGTCATCAAGATGGCCTTGGTGCTGGAAGTGCCAATGTCGATTCCAATAATGTATTGTGTCATGTCAAAGTCTCCTTTGGAAAATACGATGAGGTATTTTTGTTACCTAAGTTTATCCTATTGAGGGAGATTTGTTAATGAGTGAACATGAAATGGAATAAAAAAAGAGATGCCGGAATGGACATCTCCATAATAGATCATTCAATAATTCAAATCTCATCTCGAGCATTCTTATAAATTATACCCACTATTAGGTCAACGTTTTATAGGACTTTAATATGAACAAAATATGGCCTTAACACAAAATAAACACTACTAGTAATGATATAAAACCATAAAGTTGGACACATTGTATAATCCCTTCTAATTGGTTTGCTCCTGGAATTGAATCACAGATGAGCCGCCTAGATTTTTAATCCGATCATTGTTGTAATAATTTATTGCTCTACTTATTAGTAAAAAAACTGAATTAAGATATGGCTATTTGGATAAACTGTAAGAAATGATTTTACCGTAAAATAAATCTAAAACAAGATTTTAATAAAGACGTTCTGAATTTGATTTAGAACCGTACCGCAATTCAGTGATATCAGTAACTAACTTTTGATAATGGCGATCTGTTAAAAACCTTCGGTTTAATTTATTTTACATGTTTGCCCATGTGGTTAATTATTTTGTTCCCAATTGTTTAAATCTGTCTACCCAATTAAATATTAAAATACGTGATTTTATCTCATATCTCTGACATAACTGAATTGAACTAACCTCATTAAGGTATTAATAACCATCATTATTTTAGCTCATAATTAAATTTCGACATAACAGAACCTCTTAAGTTGAGATCTATGTTCCACTTAATAGGTTCATATCAAGCGAGCTTTTCAATACAACTAATCAAATATCAGGAAGCTAATGTAACCTGCCGATCATTATATTCAGGAACAGCACTTTTTATTTTATCCATAAATGATTCATCTTTATCTACCTTTAAAATTGGTACATGATTTGTTTTTACAGCTTCATCTACTTCATATACAATCGATACTAGTAAAGTAACCAATAGATCAAAATGGAATAAATAACTATATAAATAACTTTTCAATTCTTTCCATTTCATTGTCTTAAACAAATTAAAACATAAAACAAATTGATTTTTTGAAAGTAATAATAAAGTTTTTAAAGAATCAATAAATGATATCTTTATATTTCTATCCCTAAAAGATAACATAATATCAAAAGTCCTTAAAAAGAAAGTAATTATCATACTAAAAACAATAATAATTAAATATAACATAATTATTTCCCTCTCTTTTTTGATTTTTTATGATCCCGTGGTGATTTCGGCTGACTTGCTTCTTTTACAGCACTTGCCCATTGTCTTCCAACATCTGTTTTAACGAATTCAGACCATCCACCCATGTCATCGATTTCTTGGGAAACTTGTTTAATCTGTTTATCAAATTCTTTAGCAAACTTGTTAGTTGTTTCATCTATTAATTGTTTTATTTCTTCATTGTTCATAACAAAAAAGCTAACAATAATATAATAAGAGGCCGACAAGATTAAGACACCAATTAGAATATTTTTCCAATAGTTTTGTGGTATATATGGAAAACTAGTATCCATCATTGTAATAAAGAAGGATAATATAATTATGTCATCAACGATTTTACAAATTAGCGTTGGTATTCTTTTATCATTATATTTTTGCTTTAACTTAAAACCCATTATTGTAATATAATTAGATATTAAGAACATCATTCCTGTTAAATCAATGGTACTTCTTTTATTTAACTTCAATATATTTAAAACAGCAATTATAAGACTTGCCATAATAAATAGTCTTTTGAAATCTGTTAAATTAGTCTTCAAATAAAATTCACCAACATGACTAGGAATTTGCATAAATTTTTTATGCTATAGCTATTATACACATTAATTTATTCTACTTGTCAACAAGTTTACCAAAATAGAAAAATATTTTTTAAAAATATGATCATAGAAAATCTAAAAAATATGCCATCAATTAAGGTAACAGAATTAATTGATATTAAATTATTTCAATAATTCTCATTTTTACAACTCATACGAATACTTCACATCATCCGCCTACGAATCCGACTTAATTAACAATGTTTCAAACAAATCGGTCAAACCGACAATCTCGTACGTATGAAACGTAATGGTATTTTCTTTTTTATCTAATTCAGTATCAAAGGCATTCTCGGTAATGCGCCAGTTCTCATCAGTCCAGTCCTCTTCGTTGAAAGCCTGAAAAGCGATGTAGTTATTGATCAACATTTCACCCTGCTTTGACAACCAAGCCAGCACGTTCAGATCGATGCCTTGAAAGCCTTCTCTTAAATCTGGTTGAAGAATTTCCTCTGGATCATATGATTTGAAGACTTCCAAATCGATGTTGTCTTCAATCAAGTACTTCTTCGCGCCAATGTATCCCCGCTGCAGCGAAGCAATGGTACCTTCCTTCATCTTGTCATCCATGGGCTGTTCAAACTGTCCGTAAACTTCCATGAAAGTGGACAGGAATTTCTGTTGATCACGTTCTACCTTATCGTAGAATTCATCACCATTTTGATTCATGTCAGCCGCCAAAGCCTCAACCGTAGATGGAATGTCATCCCGATTAAAATCAACGTTGACCATGTAAACTCCAATGGCCGCGTTCGATAAGAAATTATCCACGATCACGTCCTGGATCTGTTGAGGAATGGGACGAATCTTGTTGAAATCAAACTGGTTACTATCCTCATTGACACCAGTTGATACTAGCCGTTTAAACACTCTACCGTTGTCTGCCTTAATAATATGTTTCATTTTAAATACCTCATTTATTATTTTGATTATGACTATACAACATCAATTACTTATACAAAAGCCATATCGCTATAAATTTACTGAAAGTAAAAGGGATTTTCCAATCGAAATCCCTATTTAGTTATATTTACTTTTTCGGATGTTCCAGATCCACCAAGAAATCTCGGGTCGTATCACCAGTTCGATAGGGGTAACGACCATTTCGATCCGTTACACGATGAAGTGGTAACACCAGCCAAATGGGACTCTTAGAGATTGCCAATTCGACCTTGTCAGGACCTAAACCAGACTGATCAGCAAGGTCAGAAACCGTCACTAGCTCACCAAATGGAATCTGGGCAATTTCGTTCCAGATCAACCGTCCTTCGTCGGACCCATAGCTCATAAAATCAATTGGTAGGTCAAGGTCAGTTGACTTACCCCGCAAATAATTCTTAATCGTTTTCCGATATAACAGACTACGCTCACTGTTCTTTGCGTACTCAAAATGATCGTTCGTATAAAAATCAAGTAGCTGTGAAACTCCCTGACCCGGACTGCTTACGAAATTCAATCCATGATCGTCAATCGTGAAGAATATCTTATCTCCGTTAACATGAACGGAATCCCAATACAATCTTTGCATTTTCTACCTCATCCCACTCTTTCATGTCACTATTTTATCATAAAAACAGAATGCAACCTAACTCCCACAATAAACTCACATCAACAATTATCACCGCACGCGTGGTATCCTAAGGGTAGAATACGTAAAAGGAGAACGATTATGACTAAAAAAATGAACGCCGTTGGTTACACTAAATACCTACCGATTGATGACCCCAAAAGCTTATTTGATTTTACCACTGATGTTCCAGAATCCGAACCACATGATTTGCTGGTAAAGGTTGAAGCTGTTTCGGTCAACCCTGTGGACGTTTTCACCCGTGAGTCCCAAAAGGTGCCGCTAAAGGATCCTAAAATTATCGGATGGGATGCGGTTGGAACCGTTGAAAAAGTTGGTTCAAAGACCAATCGTTTCAGTGTTGGCGACCGGGTCTTTTACTCCGGATCGCACGTTCGTCCGGGCTGTGATAGTGAATATCAAACCGTTGACGAACGGATTGTTGGAATCGCTCCGCACAGCTTGGATAACGCTCACGCCGCTGCCATGCCACTCACTAGCTTGACCGCATGGGAAGCCATGTTTGAACAAATGAACATCGACTTTTACGATCGTGACGAACAAAACCACAATAAATCCATCTTGATTATTAACGGTGCTGGTGGCGTTGGTTCGATTGCGACTCAATTGGCTCATCGTGCCAACCTTCAGGTCATTTCAACTGCCGGAAAAGATGAGACGAAGCAATGGGAACTTGACCATGGTTCCGATATTGTTGTTGACTATCATGATGACATCATCAAACAGATTCATGACAAGGGATTCAAGTATGTAGATTACATTCTAGATCTGCGTAACTTGGATGCTTACTGGGATGAAATCTGCGAGTTAATTGCCCCTTCTGGCACGATCGTGTCCATCACTGGATCAGGCAAGTCTCTCGACATGAGTAAGCTCAAAGAGAAACGGGCTCGTTTTGCTTGGGAATACATGTTTACCAAATCCGAGTTCCATACTCCTGACATGATTACTCAGCATGAAATCTTAGATAAAATCAGCATCATGCTTGATGAAGGTAACTTGATAAGTACCTTAACCAAGCAGTTTGGTCCAATTAACGCTGAGAATTTGCGGAAAGCAACTAAGTTGGTTGAAAGTAAGCAAATGATTGGTAAGGTTGTGGTGGCCAATGATGAAAAATAATAGTGATACAAAAGAAACCAAAGAATTAAAAAAGAATGGCCAACTTCAGGAAGCGCTTGAAGGACAAAAAGACCAAAATCCAGATCATTATTCTGATGTTAGTAAGGGAATTAACTGGAATAATCTTTAACATTAAAAGGATTGAACCACTAGTGGCTCAATCCTTTTTTGTCTATTATTTTTTAATCCATTTATACATTCCTTTAACAATCACACATCCAACCGTCACAATCCATGCAAGCACTGACACAGCAATAACTGTCATGAAATGAGCTGGTTGCTGATACCTGACCGTCATCTGATTCTGACCAGGCTGTTCTTTAACCTTCGCCGCTCCAATATCGGAAACGCGATATTGGTTAGGACTCAGCTTCGCCCCATTCAACTTCACCGTTGAATTATGGTACAAGATTATTGGAATCGTCCGATAACCGTTCTTGGCCTTACCAGAATCGGCAGTCCATTTCGTCACGAGTGCCCCACTCCGCGTAACGTGTTTCTTAAAGCCATGATTGTTCATAATATCTGCGTGATAATGTGATCCTACCGCATCAAAGTTAGGATTACCCGAGTCATTTGGCAGGTAATCGCCGTTTGACTCAGAGATATCTCGGAGCGGCTTGCCTAAGTTCTTACTCATAAAGTCAGAGCGAACCTGTTTGACGCTCACACCTTTCTTAAATGGACTCTTGGATGGTGCCATGTACTTCTTCGGCGTTTCGGGGTCCGGAAGTGTCTTGATCATATTACGTTTAATCGGGGAACTCTTGGGGTTATTCCAAATGTCGACGCCATACTGAATGTTAGAATCCGCAAACCAGAGTGCTGCGACTGCCATAACAGTCACCACGACCTCCATGAAAATTTTCATATAGTTATAGTGAATATCACCGTGCGACGCACTGATTTTTTCGTACCAATCATTACTGATCTGACTGATCGAAATCAAGAAGCCCACCATCAGCAAAATTGCCGCATACGGAAAGAAACGGTATGGGAACTGAATGAAATTCTGCATGTAGGTCCACTGTTCTCCCATGGCGTTCCACGGCAGAATGGCAGATGATAATAACAAAAACAATCCACCGATAACCGTCACCACAATGTTAGTTAGGTCCTTTCTCTTAGCGATTATCATGTAAATTAACTGAAAGACGCAGATGAGGGTCAGCACAATGCCCACACCGTTTGGTAAATTATTGTAAAAATTAAAACTTGCAGAATACGTACCCATGTACTCCATCATAAATGGTGGCATGAGTTCATTTTTACCGAAAACACTCAAAAAGCTGACGAAGTAGTTACCAGCTAAGATTAATGTCAAAATAACGTTTAACGCAATCTTCCCCAAATATTTCCATTTAGCACGGGATCGCCAAAGACCGATCAGCGCAAATGGTAACAGCATGATGACCGTAAACAGTGCACTTAAGATGTGCATTTCAAGCAACGCCGCCACAACCAGTGCCAACGTCACGTGAACCTTTTTTGGTGAACCATCCATCAAATCAAGAGCGACCATTACCGCAAATGGTAGGATGATTGCTCCCCAGGCTAGAAATTGAGCGTCCGTCTGCCAACCAGTGATGAAGTTTTGTGACAAGTAAATAATGGCGCCAGCAGTCGCAAACCACTGGTTCACTTTTACCCGTCGAAAAAGTCCGTAAGCTCCTAATCCAGCAACTGCATACAGAATAAAACTTGTTACGACTTGAAAACTGAACCAACTTTTAGTGAGCAACAAAATGAATCCCAAAATGACCGCCATGTATGGTCCATAAATGGCATTAACGATCCGACCACTCTGATTGAACCCATAGTTGGTCATGAAGTAGTTAAAGTGGCCCGTCTGCATCTGCATTTTAATGTCATAAATTCGACTAAAATGAAAAAGTGAGTCGTTTCCCAGCAACAAACTATGTGAAAAGCACTGAATTGAAACTAAGAAAGCGGCCGCTACTAAAATTAAAATCACTGCCAAAATCGTTTTAGGATACTTGTATTTTTTCATGATTTCCTCTTATAAAATATAATTATTAAGTTCTTAATTATCATCGATTATACACTAATCAAATGGCATGAAAAAAGACGGTCACTTAAAACCGCCCTCCTTTAATTATTTTTGATTGTCATTTTGTTTCTGCAACTTCTTTTTCTGGTGGATGTACACTAACGCCATCACACAAACAATAAAGGTGGTAAAGACCACTAAGAGGGCCAAAAGAATGGTCCAGATCGAGGTTGGTTTTGTCAGAAAGTAAACCACGATGAAGATCACAACTAGTGGCGTTAATCCCCAGTTGGCAAAGTTATGCAGATACTTAATTTTTTTGTTTAATTCTTCCTCTGTCTTTTTTGATTCCATTAAGAAGACTCCTAAATTTACGTAACCTTTTTTAAATGATTTTTACTTGGTTTATTGATTAATTCCATGCATTGACTAGCTAAGATAAATAATGCCACGTTGTTAGCAAAAAACATATGATCAGTAAAAATACCCTCAATAAGAGTAATAATTACAATCATAGTCAAATATGCAGCCGACGCACTGTCTTTAGAAACTAGACGACCAAGTCCAATGGCAATTAAGACCATTATTGCTACAAACACGATGTAGCCGTCCATAAACAATACCCTTGAAAAACTTGAATCAATATAGAAATAGTTAACAACGTCGCTAACTTTACCACCATTACCACGTTGTTTGATGTACTGTCCTAAAAGTCCGGGAATATACTTTAAATATGCTTCATGAACTAAGGCTAATCTATTACTAAATAAACTATTTAAAGCGAGCCATATTCTGTCATTTCTATAAAAAATCATGGATATAAACGTCCAAAAGGCAATTAAGATGGGTGTTAACTCTGCTAATAACTTGGTATATCGATTTCTTAGAGTAAGTGAGAAACATGAAAGTATAATTACGATTAATATTGCGATATTAAGCAAAAGATCAGTTCTTGAATCAGTTATTAAATAAGTTGCGATCGTTGCAACTGCCATTGCTAAAGTGACAGCAAGCTTTTTCTTCAATGATATTTTGTTCGTTACTAAATAACTCGCTAAAGCAATATTTAAGAAAAATACCGTCGAAGACAATAATAAGGGGTAAATAAACCCCAAACTATTTCTAATTAATCCATTTCTTGGAAACTGTAAATTTGGTAAAACCCCAAATAACGATAATAAAATAATTATACATAGAACACTTAAGGTTGTTATTATTTCAGTTTTAATAATTTTTTTAATGGGGACATCTTTCATTCCCACTAAAAAGACCATTGTGTAAAGTAAATTCTGCTCTCTTGCTACGTGACCATTTATAAATATAAAAGCAATTAGTATGAAAATTCCTATTAAATAAATTGGTTTCAAGTCATCAACAAAAAATATTTTAAAAAATACATATAGAAGAGCAAGCAACAACAATAAATGCAACAGATGTCCAATGATTGGATAAATCTTAACAATCATAGTAGTGCCAATTAATACATCAAGGATTCCAACTACTAGGGCCCACAAGTATAAAGAAGATTCATGTTTTTTTAAAAAGTTTATTGAATCTCTTATCATTTCTCTGTTACAACTCCATTTACATAATTTTCATTTAATAGTTTTAATTGTTGATTGGAATAATGATCATTAGGATCAAACTTTTTATGATTTTTGTATTTATAATCATATTTATATGACCTTAACATCACTTTACTACCCAGCGTGGCATGACTAATCACTGATTGTTCAATGAATGTACCACTAAATGGTTGAATTGGTGGTAAGGCATCGATTGGAACCGGTCGAGCAAGTGCAGAAATATAAACGACCCGTGGTTTATTTTTATTATTGAATCTAATTTCGTACACATAATTACCATTTGATTGATCAATATTACTAATAGTGCCCTTTTCGCTAAAATTGATTTTATTAGTTCTTGTAATCTCATCGGGGCTAATGGCAATTTTTTTAACGTACTTAGATCCCACAAAAAAGAGTCCAATAAATAAGATTCCAATACAAACTAACCATATTCCCATCTTTTTATGATTTTTGTTTAAAGCATGATTCATTATTTTATCGTGATGAGAACTAGATCTAATTAAAATATAACCAATTACTAAAATAACAAAAGCAACTGTTAATATTAAAAGTATCAATAATTTATTAGATAAAAGCTCCGATAATTTATATATGAACCATTGTGTATTTGAATATTCGATGATACAACCCCCACTTATAAATAACACGGTTAAATGTACCTTAACTAGAAAACACGTTAATAATACAGATATTATAGCACACACAATTGTATCACTTTCGAATGCCATAAATTAACCAAAGTTTAGTACTTTTAAAGTTAAAATGTTCTATAAATGACTTATTGTATGTAACAAAAATTAAATTGTTCAAAATTTAATACCAAAATTATCCAAATTGAGTATAATTGTTACATAAATACAACAAAATTGGAGCGAGAGTCATGAAACTTTATTCATATTCATTCATTGCCCACAACTTCCATTTTACCAACTACATTTTTATTGCTTTGATTATAGTAATTGCGTTGGTCATCATTGGAACTGGGATCTTCTATTATCGCAATAGAAGCAACTTGAGATTTCGAAGTCTGTTCATCTTAGTCACCATGCTTGGTGCTCTGATTATTGCGATGCAGACGGGCAGGGTCTTTCAGCAAAAGAACGCTGACAGTCAAACGACTCAGACCGTCCAAATCATGAAGAACATCAGTAAGCAGAAGAAGGTACCGCTGAATCAGATGTATTCCAGCAGCAACAATCTAGTTGATGGAATGACGATTCAGGCGGGAAAAGACGCCTACGTTGTCCATTTCAACACTGACATGACGAACTACACCGTCACTCCAACCAAACTTGTATCACAGCCACAACACGTTAATTCTGGTGGCTTTACCTGGAGTAGTAGTGACTCACAATACGGAACCATCTTCTTGAAGTTCTTAATTGGATTCATCATGATCGTCTTGCAGATTAACCTTTCTGGTAAAGGAAACTTGGCTCCATCAAATGCCGTCGATCAACTCCAGAACTATATTCTTGGTGGAATTATCGGTGGTGTTATCTACAACCAAGACATTACCCCAATCCAATTCATCATCATTCTATTGATCTGGTCAGTCATCGTCTTCGCAAGTAAGTTCTTAACTGGGACGAGTAATACACTGAACAAGATGATCAACGGAAGTCCGCAGATACTGATTTTAAATGGTGTCGTAAACGTTAACCGTGCATTGCGGAACGGTTTAACTGCTAATCAGCTTGCTTTCAAGCTTAGAACTCATGGAGTTAATGATTTTAAGGACGTGAAAAACGCCACCCTTGAAGAAAACGGTCAATTGACCGTAACTCTGAACGACGAACCAACCATGAACTACCCACTCATCACTGATGGCCAACTGAATGAAAACGTTGCTAGCCATCGTGGCCTAGATGCTAATCAAGTTGAACAACTATGTGAGAAACAGGGATGCACCATTCAAGATGTCTACTTAGGTCAGTTTGGATCTAAGGGCAATCTTGATCTGGTATTGTATCCAAAGAAGAGAAAAGTGTTTAAAAAGAGAAAGTAAATGGTAAATAAACAAGCCCAATCCATCTGGATTGGGCTTGTTTGATGAATATTTTTATGGCAAAGCATCTTTCACAAATGGTACCTTCTTAATTACATAAACCATTAATCCACATAAGACATAAGTTACGATAGGCATAATGAATACATGCATAAATCCTGAAGGACTACCTTTGAAAATAACGTCAAAGACTTTAAAGAAAAATGGATGAAGAATATATATTCCTAAACTAACAGAAGCCATTTTAGCTAAAAGACTTTTTACATGAATATTATTAAATAATTTAAATTTACCTACTATTAATTTAATCAAAGTAAATACACCAATCACATAGAAAAATAAATAAGGAGAATTACCTAAGATGTCATGAGAAGCAACATTTGGAAGAAAGATCTCTGATATTAATAAAAATGCTAATGCACAAATTCCAATAACTGAAATACACATTTCAACTTTTTTAGAGAAATAGTTAGTATTAATTAAATAACCCATGATAAAAATCCCAACAAAAACAGATGCAATTGGATTTATTTGAATCTTGGTAGGATCAATTGGTAATTTATAAGCTTGAATAACATATATATAAATAAAGTCACCAATGAAATTAAGAATTACAAGATAAAATAACAAATCTTTGTGACGATCCACTAACAAAGATAGTAAAGGGACTAACAGATACAAAAGAATAATGGCATAGAAGAACCAAAAAATATTATCGATATTATTATTTAAAAATCCTAAAAGAAAATCATTGATACTTGGGTCTGGGTGAGGAATTGGTCCAGGAAATGCAGTAAACTTTGTATCATATAAGTACCAAACAATACTCCATATCACAAATGGAATAATCACACGTCTAAATCTTTTAATAAAGAATGTTTTTGTATCATACTTTGATCTATATCCGATTAAAGTTGCACCGGAATTCATTAGAAATAAATAAATGGCTGGGATAAAAATTGCTTGAATAATATTATTCTTTAAAACTATCCCATTAGTTGGATACTGAGAAGAATGCAACATCAGGACAGCAAAAATTGCAATGATGTTGATCACATCAATATAAGTTAATCTTTTTTTCATATTTTCTCCTAAATTATGTAAAATTTAACACAAACATAATGATATCAGACTTTTAACTAACAAAAAACACAATTTGAGTCAAATAAAGAGTGAAGAAATAATTCTTCACTCTTTTAAAGTTATTTATTTGATTTTTTATGCTTTATTCTGAAATTTATAAACTTTTTGTAACTAATAAAACTAATTAAAATGATCCAACTAATAATGCTAATCCAAAAAGAAATAATTTGAGTTATAGTACTCTTATACATAATATCAATATCATTTCTACCCTTTTGTATTGGGATATTAATGGCATTGTTTTTATTAGATTTAATTGGAACTTCTTTATTATTTACATAAGCATGAAATCCAGGATAATACTCATTTGGTAAGTTAATATATTTTATTCTACTACCATTATTTATCTTATAATGAATGGCATTATAAGATGTCGAATAACCGCTTTGCTTGATATTACTTGCTTTATTCATTAATGGAATTGAATGTTTATCTAACTTATTAATTATTGGCTCTGCATTTTTCGGAAGATAATCATAATAAGAAATTTGAGAAGATCTCAAATTAAATTCATCAACAGAAATTTTAGGTAAATTTCTTCTATTCATTTCTGCTTGTGCAGTAAAAATACATAATTCTAAAATAACTAATCCACCAAAAAATAAAGAATATTTACTTTTATTATTGTAGCTAACTCTACTAAATAAAATTAATAAACATTTACCACCGATAAGTGCTACCAAAAAGTTTGTAATGGCAAGAAATCTAACTGGAAATTGAATAGGGTACATTATTGATTGAAGAAGACCCCATGGAAATAAATTGGTTATCAATAATATTGAGATGAAAATCTCAACGAGTATATATCTATAGAATGTCAACAAATATTTAAAATAAACTAATGCCATAATTATTATCACTACTTCAATTAGTCCAACTGAAGCCCCAATAACATTATTAATATTAACAGCATTAGTAAATAAAATACTTTTACCCATTAATAAATTTCCATTAATAGATAAATAATTCTGAATCAAAGGACCTAAAAATATTACTGACAATAATAAACTGACAATTCCAGCTACTATTAACCAAAAAATCCTTTTTAATTTAACCTGCCAACTACTTTTTTTAATAAAAAGCATTCCAAGTGAAAGAAGCATAAATACGCTTAAAACTACAACAGATAAAACGTGAGTGAGAATAAGAAGGGATAACCCAATTGATAATATCCACCATTTTTTATAGTCAAAACATATTATTTGATAAAGTCCGTAAAAACAAATAGGCACCAAAATAAATGCGATACTCTCCGCTACATTTTGGAACACATACATATCATTTAGCTTGTATTGAGAAAATCCGTAAACAATTGATGAAAATAGAGCTGCTTTCTTACTATTAGTTAATTTTTTGGTCACTATATACATAGAACAAAATGCTAAGAAATTAATAACTATGAGAGACAATAAATATGTTCTAAAAGCACTTAAGTGAATTATTCTAAATATAAGAACTGGATAGTATGTAAAAGACGGATAAAACAAATTTTCTGGATATCCAAACTCACCCATCGTTTTAGTACTAATACTCGAGAAAATATTAAACCATTGATGTTTTTGAATAAAATAATTAGCTTCATTCAATGGTGCCAAATGATATGGCAAATCATTTACAATATATGGAAAATTCCAATATGGAATAATCATTAATAAACTTAAAACAAAAAATATAATAAAAATTACAAAACTTTTATGCTTGTTCATAAAAGTAATAGACTTATGCATTTAATCATTCCTTTTACAATTTGATATTTCACATAAAAAATATGAAGATAGAACTTCCATATTTTTTAATTTATTTATATAACTTTTTATGCTTTATTTTTCTATTGAATAATTTCTTATAAACAATCCACCCAATTAAAACAATCCAAATAATAATACTGATCCACAAAGTAACAATCTGGGTAATGGTCTTCTTGTATACAATATCAATATTGTTTATACCCTTTCGAACTGGGATGTTAATAGCCTTGTTTTTATCAACTTTAATTGGTACTTCTTTATTATTAACATATGCATGAAATCCCGGATAGTAAATATTGGGGAGTCGTATACTTGATAAATCCTTATTTGAACGTAATTGGTAACTAACTTGATCATATGAAGTCAAATATTCACCCTGTTTCAACCCCTTTTGTTTAGTATTCATTTTCGGAATTGAATGCTTAAATAAATCATCCCTTATAGGCTGGGAAACCTGCGGTAAATAATCTAATGTATCCCATTCTGGGGAAACTTTTTCAAATTCTTCAGTTGACAATACTTGTCTCCCACTATGCTTCAAATATTCAGTAGTAGAAGTTGTAAAAATTATTCCAATAGAACTAATTAATATAACAAAAAATATCCCAAAATTTTTAGAAGAACTTAATAAATTATTTTCTAGAACAATTTGTGTAGATTTTGCTCCTAAGATTGCTAGTAGAAATGAAACAATCAGCATAAATCTAATAGGAAATTGCAAAAACTGCATTACATTTTGAAACAAATTCCACGGAAATAAATTAGTAGTTAATAAACTAAAAATGATTAAACCTAATACCAAGTATCGGTATTCTCTACTCAAATGTTTCCATGCAACACAAATCAAAGCAATTGCAACTAATCCTAAAATACCTATGCCGGATAATTGCGTCCAGTTAGTTTCTAGATTATTATTTGGTAGATAATTAAAGAAAAAATTTTGTAAGTTGATAGCAAATTTATCTAATTGAATGACAAATACTGAAATGTTTCCTACATAATGCATATTAAAAAGTAAAGGCACTAAGAAAAATGCAGATAAAAGCAAAGTAACAACAGCCGATATAATCAATGTTATTATTCTTACTACCTTTTCTCGTAAATTAAAATTGGTAAATAAAACATACAATGCTAAGAAAAGAACAAACATTGAAACCATCACTAAAGAAACAAGATGAGTCATGCAGATCAAAAACATCCCAATTGAAAGGATATACCATTTCTTATAATTACCAAGAATAATTTGATAAACTCCATAAAACGCAATTGGCAAGAAAATCAATACCATAACTTGGGAAATATCTTCATTATTAAATTGCCATATCTGATTAAATCCTGAAAACTCATAAATTAATGATCCAATTATGGAAGGAATCATTGAAATACTCAGTTTTCGACATAAAATAAACATTGATAAAAGAATCAAAAAGTTTGCTATTATCGCAAAAATTAAATATGAAATCCAAGCACTTTTAAAAATTAAATGAATAAATATTTCAGGTAAAAAAGTAAAAATTGGATAAAATAAACTATTCGGATACCCAAAATTGCCGAATGTTTTAGTATTTATATCTGGTAAAATATGAGTCCAATTTCCATTCTTCACATTTAAATAATTTTCTTGAATACTAGAAATATGGAATTGAAGATCAAATTGATTATAAACAACTCCACCATGAAAATACGGTAAAACAATCAAAATACTCAACAATCCAAATAACATCATTACCAATAAATTGGGATGTCTTTGAATAATCCTTTTACATTTTGTGATAACAGCACCTCTTAATTAATAAAATACATATATAATCATATCAGAATTATTCAAAACACGAAACATAATTTTATCCAACAAAAAAGAAGCATGAAGATAAAATCTTCATGCTTCTTTTTACGTATATCTTATTTAAATTCTTTAAATCGCTTGCTATCGTCCATAAAGTCCTTCTTACCAGCTGGAGTGTTGACAGAACCAAAGTTCATCTCAGCACGTAGTTGCCAGTTATCAGGAATGTCAAAGGTAGAAGCAACTTGAGCATTAATCAATGGATCATAGTGTTGAATATTAACACCTAAACCATTTTCTTCAAGTCCAGTCCAAACGGCGAACTGAGCGTTGCCTTGGCCTTCTTCTGACCAGTTATACATTTCGTACTGATACGTCTTGAATTGACCCTGCAATTCCTTAACCTTATCCATGTCAGTAAAGAACAGGATTGATGCATAAGCATCCCTAAAAGTCGAGATTTTAGCCTTAGTTCGAAGGAAACCATTTGCTGGCACTTTTTCTCTTAAGGCATCTTCAACGATGTCCCACAGCTTGTCATGGTTCTCGTCGAATAACACAACGGCACGAACCGTTTGCCCGTTAAAGGCGCTTGGTGTGTATTTGATTAATTCCTTAATATAAGTATATAGATCGTCTTGAGAGAACGGAACGTCTTTTCCTAAATCATAGATGGTCCGTCGGTTTTTCTCTAGGTCTAAGAATTGTTGCTTTAATTCCATGTTTAAAAACTTCTTTCGTTAAATTTGATTCTTGGTCTTCCCAGTTGTCATGGCTTCATGAAAGTTATCATAACTAACCTTGATCATGTCAATCGTAGCGGGTTTAGTTAGATACCCAATGTGTGGAGTAATAATAACATTTGGATAACGCTTCATCAATTCTAACACGTCTTTGTTTGGAAGATCATCCAATGAATTGAACTCATTGCCGTCAATTTGATTTTCATCAATAATTACATCGGCAGCGTATCCACCAATATTACTACCTGACAAAGCAATCGTAATTGCATTCGTATCAACCAACTCACCACGCGCCGTGTTAACCAGAATAGCGTTGCGTTTCATCTTTGCCAGTTCAGGCCCACCAATCATTTCGTCGTTTTCACCTGGGACGTATGGGACGTGCAGTGAGACAATATCAGATTTCTCTAACAACTCATCTTCACTAACAAACGTCACGTCCGGATTGTCATTAGGATGACGCTGGTAACCAAGAACTTTGGCTCCTAAGTTATGGTACAACTTGGCCTCGGCACTTCCCATGTGACCAACACCAATAATTCCAACGGTAGCGTCGTGAATTTCGTTACTGTAATAAGTTGGCAAAACACGAAAGTCAGCATTATTGGTGTTTACGGTTGCCTGAGCAACGTGGCGGAACAGATCCATCCCCATTGTCAGTGCAAGTTCAGCAACTGAATATGGGGAATAACTAGGAACGTTCGCCACCATAATGCCGTCGGCCTTGGCAGCATCTAAATCAATGTTGTTGTACCCGACAAAACGAGTAAAGAGATACTTAATCCCAAGGTCTTTGACTTTATCCAACACCTTTTTATCAGCGGTACACGAGCCATCAATCAAGATAGCGTTGGTTCCCATCGCTTCGTCAACGGTGTCAATACTCAATGGCTTCTCAACCAGATTCAAATCAAAATCATATGAATTTAAGTCCACAAAATATTCTTTTTCAAATGGTCTTACATCATAAGCAGTAATCTTTGCCATTCTATCTCTCCTTAGTTTACTGGATGCAATGGTTTACCAGTTGCAAGCACTTGTTTGAAGTTCTCAAAACTAATCCGAACCATGTCTTTATTGGCTTCCTCGGTAAATGCTCCCATATGAGGTGTCACGATGACATTTGGATAATTCTTCATCAATTTCTTGTCTTCAGCACTTGGAACGTCGTCCAAACTGTTGAATTCTTTCCCAATGACTTCGCCCTCATCAAGCAAAACATCGGTTCCATAACCACCAATTTGAAAGTTTTCAACGGCATCAGCGACAGCATTACTATCAACTACCCCACCACGAGCCGTGTTAACCAAAATGGCATCATTCTTCATTTGGTCCAATTCTGGTTTACCGATTAATTTTTCGGTTCCAGAAGTTAACGGAACATGGATGGAAACAATATCTGACTTAGCTAACAGTTCATCCATCTCCACAAATTTAACGGCTTGATTGTCTGGGTTTGGATGACGTTGGTACGCTAAAACGTTAGCACCAACCGCATCATACATCTCAGCTTCGGCCGTTCCAATTCTCCCAGCTCCGATAATTCCAACCGTAGAGTCATGAATCTCACGACTAAAGTAGAGGGGCAGGATCCGAAAGTCAGCATCATGCGTGTTAGCAGTAGCTTGAGCTACATGACGGAAAAGCGTCATTCCAAGTGTGAACGCAAGACCAGCAACTGAATGTGGCGAATAGTCGGGTACATTAGCCACTTTGATCCCTTTAGCAGTGGCTTCTTTAACATCAATATTATTAATGCCAACGGCACGGGTAAACAAGTACTCAACGCCATAGTCAGCTAAATGATCAACAATTTTAGCGTCCGCATTGCACATCCCATCGATCAAGACACCATTTGATCCCTGGGCCTGGATCACATTAGCCATCGTTAATCTCTCTTTAACAAACTTTAGTTCAAAACTTGTTTGATTATAATCTTCAAAATATTGCTTCTGCATTGCATCAGCATGGTAAATAGTTATTTTAAACATTGATCTATCTCCTTATTTTAACAACTCAATTATGAATTAAACCGTGGTTAAAATGCAATTCTTTTCTCTTATTAAATGCTAAAATGTTCATAACCAATCAGAGGAGAATACTATGGCAAACAAATTTAATAATTTTCATAAAACACAAGTGAAACGAATCGTTGTAATGGCGGTTGTAATGATTATCTTGGTCATTGCTGGCATTTACGCCATCTTAACAAAATAAACCAGAAAAGAAAAAGACGACTGTGAGGTCGCCTTTTTTCATACTAATTTTTATTGAGCCGTGTATCCACCATCAACCACTAACTCACTGCCAGTAGTGAATTCGGATTCATCAGAAGCCAAGTAAACAGCAGCGTATGCAACGTCTTTTGGTTTACCTAAGTGGCCCATTGGAGTCTTGCTTCTTTGTGACATGGCTTTAACAAAGTCTGGTTTAACCATTGGAGTTTGAATGTAGCCTGGGTGAACTGAGTTAACTCGAATGCCGTAATCTTTAAGCGCACAATCTAGTGCAGCTGACTTTGACATCATGCGAACACCACCCTTTGAGGCATTGTAAGCACCCAAATCAGGATCACCAACTAAACCTTCGATTGATGACATGTTTACGATGGAAGCACCAATGTTCTTGTTCTTCATTTGTTTGATTCCTTCACGCATTCCATAGAAAACACCGTCAAGATCAATGCTTAAGACTTTCTTCCATTCTTCAGTGGTAGTATCTTCGATCGACTTGCCAATCGCAATTCCAGCATTGTTAATCAATGTAGTAACTTGACCAAAATCCTTCTCAGTTTCTTCAAACACTTCTGGCCAACGCTCTGGATCAGAAACATCCTGTTTGATAAATTTAGCTGTGTTTGGGTATTCTTTGTTAATTGCATCTGCTGCTTCACGGCCACGATCTTCATTACGCCCAGTAATCGCTACCTTAGCGCCTTCTTTAACAAACATCTCGGCAATGGCATAGCCAATTCCAAGGGTCCCACCAGTAATGATTGCAACTTTGTTCTTTAATCTGTCTGTCATAATATATCCCTCCAATTACATATTTATTCTTAACCTAACCTTACCATTAAAAGCTTCATTAACACGCAAAAAGGCTCATGACTTTTGTCATGAGCCTTATGTACTAAAAGTTTAGTACCAGTTATTATTTTCCCAATGTTTTTTAGCGTTCTTCCAAGATCCATAACGTCCATAAACGTAATTATCGGCAGTCCGTTCTTGATTCTCTTTTGAATAATCGCCGTGCAGGTAAGTTCGACTTAATTGGTACTTACCGTACACTGTTGGGTTAGTTGGATTCTTGGCGTGATAGTCACCACGTGATTCTTGATAAGCAATCCAGTTTTTGGCAGCCCCTTCGGACTTGCTTAACTGAGTTACTGAACTTTCTGACTTAATTACTTTTACGGGTTGTTTCGCCCGTTTTGCTTTCTGAACTTTTTTCTGTCTATTAACGGTGGTGTATCTCGATGAATCAGCATTAACGTCCATGCGCGAACTATTTGCGACTGCTATGCCCGTAGTAAAAATAGCTGCAACACTGACTACTGTTAGAATAATGTGTTTCCAGTTCATGTCTTTTCCTCCTCTCAACATTCAATACGTTAAGGGGTGGAAATTTCAGTAATATTAGGAAAACATTACACGGAGGTTAAAAAAGATTGCAGAAAACGGGTTTTAGTATTATAAAGTGTTCAATAATTGAGCGATGGCCTCATCCCACGTTAGATTTTTAAAATCAGTGTCATTTACCTTGCTCAAATCAAGAATCGGCCATTCTATGACCGTATCATTTCTGGGATTAGTTGGTGTAACATCAATTGAACTATTTTTCTGAATTTTCTGAAACACCTTATAAGAATTCGTCAATCCTTGGTTGGATAAATGATACATTCCGAATGGAAGTTCATTTTCAATAACATATAACATAAATTCAGCTAAGGTCCTTGTCCACGTGATGTTATTAAGCTGTTCATTGGAAACATGCCGAAGACCATTCTCATCGGCGGGAGTTAATAACATGTTCGTAAAGTTCGTGTCATATTTACCAAACAGTTTTGTCGTTCGAATTGTATAGTATTTTGTACTAATCTCTTCGATGGCACGCTCCGCCATCCGTTTCTGCTTACTGTATTCACTGATTGGATTGGGGATGTCCGTCGTCTTATGCGGTTCAGAATTGTCATTTCCATCAAAAACACGATTCGTACTGATGTGGACCAATGTCGCGTTCACATCTCTTGCAGCCAAAGCAACGTACTGGGTTCCAAGAAAATTAACGTTCTGATTGATTGTCTTTCCGGGCTCTTTTTCCGCACTCGCAATGTTCGTGTAACCCACACAATCAAAAACCACCTCTGGTTGATGATCTTTAAAATACCTCATGACCCTATTTTGATCAGTTACATCCATCTCTTTTGAAGATGGAGCATCAAACTCAATTTGTTGTTCGTTTAAAAGATCAGATAGTTCACGACCTAGTTGTCCACTAGATCCAAGCACTAAAACTTTTTTCATACAATCACTCCTAAAAAAATAACGACGTGATAGTCATTAGTTAATATTAACTAATAGATTAACACGTCGTTTTTGATTTGTTTTATTTAATTTTATCAAATACCTTATCAAAAGCCTGTTTAGTGTAGAAACCATCGTGTAACTTCGCTGAAATTGCATGAGCATTATCGACCATTTGATTGAATTCACCATCAGTTACTCGTTTCAAAGACATTGCCAGGTCAGCGATTGAATCCACCGCTAATCCAACATGATGTTCTTCAACGAATTTAGCAATTGCTGACTCCTCCCAGACAATCACTGGCATGCCAGCGCTCAGATATGATGAAGCCTTGTAAGGATTATTGTATCGTAGATAGTCACCAATCTTACCTTCCATACTATCCACACTGTTACCATCCCATACTAGTCCATAACCATGGCCTAACTTTTTCGATAACACATCTGGAGAAACGCTTCCCATGTACTTCAAGGAAGAATTTAACGTTTCTGGATCATCAATATTACCAAAGACATCAAATTGAATGTCCTCAGGAACCTCTAAATATTTTAAGAAAACAGATTTATTCAGGTTTCCAGCGAAGGTGATCTCATCCTTGTACTTAATCCCATTCTTTTTACTATGAACATCAGAAAAATAATCAAAGATTTCAAGGTCAACACACGGAACGTTTAAGCCATTTTCCCTCAATGTATCTGACATGGTGCTATTGGGTGAAATTACCGCTGTAAAGTTATTTAAAAACTCGGCCTCATCTTTGACCGTTTTGAAAGTACTATTAGGAAAACGTAACGAATCGATGTCGTGAATGACAGCCACCGTCTTAACCCGTCGATCATTGAGATATCTCAAGAGGGTTTCTTCAAACTGTTTTCCAGAGTAAATGGGGTATTGAATGACAATTACATCAGTTGATTTTAAGTGATATTTATCAAGTTTGTTGATCCGATAATTGATCAAAAAATGGCGATCAAACTTTCCATATTTGAATTGTTTTAAGTAAGCCATTTGAAAACCATAATCGTTTTCAAGGACTTCATTAATGTCTTCTTTGGGCTTACCAATTCCATCGTTAGCCTTCGAACGGACCACATCAATAATCAATTTTTTCATCAGTTCCACTAAACTCCTTTAAATTCCACCTAATTATCAAATTTATGGGTCAATTTATTAAAGCCATGTTCCCAGGCATCCCAATTTAACTTCGTCTTATACAATCTACGCGCATTTTTTGACATCTTAACCAATTTCTCATGATCATTCGCCAAATCACTAACTGTGTCAGCAAAATCCATGGCTGTTGCCGATCTATTTAACCGATAACCACTGTAATCATTAATTACGTAAGTCCCAATTCCACCGGTATCGTACGTGATGGACGGCAGACCATATTCGGAGGCTTCAGCAAATGCAATGCCCGCACACTCTGCTTTAGTGGGCAGTACAAAGATATCACTTTCATTATAAATCTTAATCATCTTGTCTAAACCAGCGTCAGTGTGTTTAGAAACGAATCCATGAAACTTAATGTTGTCGGGAAATTTCTGATCATCCAGACCGTTTAATCCAATAACATTAATTTCAAATTGATGAGGATACTTCTCATTTAATTTATCCATCATGGAACAGATGACGTCCATTCCCTTTCGTTCCCACTCGACTCCAACAAATAATAACTTCACCTTATCATCAGCCTCTAGTTGATGAGGAACAAATTGATCGGGCAAATTAGCACCAAACGGCAAGACTTTAACCTTACTTTCGTTAATGCCATAGGTTTGCACCGCATCATTTTTAGCCCATTCACTCGCCATCAAAATCAATGCTGACTTATCAAGGGTCGTTTGATCCATTCGGGTATGAATATTGATCTGTTTTTTCGTCAAATGGAACCAATAGTAGTTAATCATCTCGTTAAAAGTTGCATCATTTAAAAAAACAATTGGTATGTCAGTATGAAGAAATTCGATTAAATTATCTTCAGCGGCCACAAAAATAAAATCAACGTCTGAATGACTTTTTAATTTTTGGCTTAATGATTTACCTTCAACTTTGGCAATCCATTCATCGGAAAATGCCTCCAGATCGGGTAATTTAAACCATTTTGTAAACTTACGAATTACTTTTCCACAAAACAGCTTAATGCCAGACGGACGCACCGAAACAACTTCATTTCGTTTGGAAATGACATCATAAATATTACTGGTAGTCCCAGACCAAACGGAAACATCATTTAGTTTATCCTCACTGACAAACGCAATTTTCATTGACTCATAACCTCTTAATATTTTAAGTTAAAACTTCTTTTTGATAATAGTAATTACATCTTTAGACACTTTAGTCTTCAGAACGAAAATCAAAGCCGTATAAACAATGATTCCAAGGAATACCTCGATGATCAAATTAATCCACTTAACTCTTAAAGTGGCATTGAGTAAGAATACGATGGCAAACATCAAAAGACCCGCGATGAAGTACTTAAAGAATCCATGGTACAACTTTCTAAAATCGATCTCGTCTTTAACGGCATATAACTGAATTCCAGTCACCGAAGCCTCAGAAAGAACCGTCGCAACGGCAGTTCCAACCGCTCCCCACAGTAAAATCAAGGGAACGTTGGCTACAATGTTAATAATGGCACCAATAATAACGGAATAATTGTAGGCTTTGTTTTGATTGGTAGGAACGAGGTACTGAACCCCAATCGCATTACTCCACGCAATCATAACCACTACAATTGATTCAATCATCATCAGTGGCACAACTGCCATGAATTTGGGACTAAAGAATAATGGTACAAAGTGGGGTGCTACGGCCGCAATCCCAAAAGCAATTGGAACCGACAAGGCAGTAACGAACTCAAAACTTTGATACAAGTAGTCTTTAACCTTCTCGTGTTTCCCTTGCATAAAGGCATTTGCCACGTGGGGAAGCATCACGGTTCCGGTTGCGGTAACAACCGCCAGCGACAATTTCACGATCTTATCAGACTGATCAAAATATCCTGCCGCAGTGACGGATGTCATGGCACCTAACATAGTCTTATTGACAACCAAATAAATCTGAGTGGCAATCTCCGGAACAAAAAGCACCATCGACGGCCAAAAGTGCTTAAACCAGTGAAAGTTTTTCCAATCCACTTTTCCAAGATATTTTCTCAAACTTGGGAACAAGGTTAAATTCCCGATTAAAAGTGACATGGACAGTATAAATATGTATAACCACAAGTCACTGTATGACTTGACGAACGCAAAAATACTGAAAAGCGTAATAATTTTAACAATGAAATTTCTTAAAACGGTCACGGCAAAGTTCTCAACTCCTTGAAAGAACCAAGAAATATCAAAAGCCGCAGCGAGTAGTGAAAAAGATTGGGCAATGTAATAACTATGATAACGATGAACTAATGCTAAAAAAATGAAAAATGCAATGTAAGCAACGCCAATTGTTACCATTCGCATAAAGAAAATTTCATAAAAAGTGTTAGTCAGCTTCTGCTTATTGTTGCGCACGTACGCAATCTGACGATTTCCGTATAGAGCAACCCCGACACTCCCAAAAATAATGAAATATTGAATATTAGCATTCGTATATGAATTAATTCCGACTCCCTGTGGTCCTAGCACACGAGCTAAGTAAGGTGTCGTTATTAAAGGAACTATCAACACAAATAGTTGATAGGACGCATTATACAAATAGTTCTTAATTACTTTACCCAAATTTATTCACCAAATTCGTTTTTAACTAATCTCAAAGCTGACATAATGGCCTGATCCATGTTGTAGTATCGGTACTGACCTAAGCGGCCACCGAAAAATACATTAGGCACATCTTTTGCAGCCAATTCTGCGTATTTTTTGTATAAAGAACGGTTCTTCTTGTCATCGATTGGGTAATAAGGCTCATCCCCACGATGCCAAGTTTTAGGATATTCATGAGTTATTACCGTCTTATGTTTGTTACCCTTACCAAATTCAAAGTGTTTGTGTTCAATCACTCTGGTGTAAGGAGTTTCAGCGTCCGTGTAATTGACAACAGCATTTCCCTGATAATTATCGACGTCTTTAACTTCAGTATCAAACTTCAAGCTTCGGTACTCAAGGGCTCCTAGTTGATAGTCAAAGAACTGATCGATCATTCCAGTAAAGATAATCCGTTTGCCAGATTTTAAGTATTCATCCTTCTTATCGAAGAAATCAGTATTGGTTTTAACGTCGATTAGGTCACTAGCAAGCATCTTTTCAATGATTTGGGTATAACCACCAATTGGAATTCCCTGGTATGGATCACTGAAGTAGTTATTGTCATAAATGAAACGAACGGGAATTCTTCTAATGATAAAAGCTGGAAGATCAGTTGCCTTTCTTCCCCACTGTTTTTCGGTGTAACCTTTAACTAATTTTTCGTATAAATCAGGTCCAACCAACGAAATAGCTTGTTCTTCAAGATTAGTTGGTCTATCTGGAATGTTAGCATCCCGTTTCTGTTCCTCAATCTTAGCCTTAGCTTCTGCTGGAGTCCTAACACCCCACAACTTGTTGAAGGTGTTCATGTTGAACGGCATGTTGTAGATCTCGCCATGATAGTTGGCAATTGGGCTATTAACGTAGTTGTTAAAGTCAGCAAACTGGTGCACATAATCCCAGATGTCCTTCATCTTGGTATGGAAAATGTGAGCCCCATATTCATGAACCTGGATTCCCTCTACTTCTTTTGTATAGATGTTACCACCAACGTGGTCTCGCTTTTCAATTACCTCAACGTGATTACCACGTTTAGCAGCTTCGTACGCAAACGTTGATCCAAATAATCCTGAACCAACCACTAAATAATCAGTCATGTTATCCTCCAAAATGTAATAGTTTATTGGGGCGTGCCCCACTTAAATTGTTTTGTTTACCACCTGTAAGGTATAAATAACTCACTAGGTAAATTGATAAAAAGAAGTATAATTCTACTTCATTAACAATAATAAAGAATAATAGTACAAGCAATAAAAGATATCACATGCTTGTATTAGTTACCTTTTCACTTCATTAACAGCCTTGCCATTAATTTTAGTTCTTTTTTTGTCACCATTTAAGAACCAAGTATACTCTACATCAAAATGTCCGATATCAAGTACCTGTTTGTTTAGAATCTTAGTTAAATCATACGAGAGAATGGTGGCAGTTGGTCCTAACGCAGCCAGAACTAAATCTGGATCTTCATTTAAGATGGCATGCTTAGACTGACCCAAAATTGTTTCATATTGCTCAAAGGCATTGTGACTAGGACATTCTAATCTCATCACACTGCTGGCACTACTTAACAGATCATTTCCCTCACCAAAATGGGTCTGATCACCTTCGATTACTAAGATACTTTTATTTGAAACGTACTTTTTAAATTCATCAAAAACGTACTTAGCAATTTTCTTATCTTTCAAATCCATGTAGGGACGCGTCACACTAGTGTTGAAGTACATTTTAGAAAAATCTAAATCAGAAAGCCATTGTTTACCGTACATCCCCATTTCACGTTCCCAATACTTGTTGGCGTTCATGATATCAGGATTTTTAAAGGCCTGTGGTAATCCAATTCCATGTCGCTTCAAATCAGAATGAAGAACCTCTAAAAGCCGTTGACTCAATTCTTTTGAATCATGTTCAAAAGACTCTTGCCCAGTCATATTGATCCACTTGAACTCACCGTCACCAAAGCGACTAAGGGAAATGTGATCCTTCGTAATCGCATCAATTGTTTGCTCAATTGACTTAATTTTTAAAGTCTGAAACTGCCGTTTATATTTAATTTGATAAATTGGGATGTAGACTGCATCGTTAAATGCCTTGTACATAAAGGATTTTAGATTCAAATCTGATCCTCACTTTCGTTTTGAATACAACTTAATGTAAGTTTTAGGCATCATAAACGCCAGCATAATTGCACTTACATACTTTTTGCTGAGCTCCTTTAGATATGATGAATTAATCAAGGGTCGCAGGATTAAGCGTTGATCTTGCACATCCCACTTCGGATTATTCAAAATATTGCGGTGAACATAAAACAAGTCGATCCGTGCCTTAAAGCTTCTAAAATACTTTTCTAACTCAGGTCGATTGGCAATTAACTTACTTACCTTATCAATATACTCATTGCACTTGTCCAACAACTCAGGATCGTATGTATTTGTCGTTGATCCCTCATGCTTATTTAACAGGTACATTGGCTGATTAACGTAGCCAATCTGTTCCCAGTTAATCGCTAACAGATATTGAAGGACAAACAGACTATCCTCAAAAAAATTCTTGTTACTCATCAGAATGTGATTATCATCAATGATCTTTTTAACAAAAATCTTATTCCACAAACCAACATCCATTTCTTGGTTTTTAGTAAGGTAATCACCAAGTAGTTGATCGTCACTAGTGGCGGTTTCCATAACTGACTGATCCTCAACTTCAACTCGGCCGTTGGGAAACTGCTTCTCAATTCCCGCAATCACTAGCTGCATATCTTTAATTTTTTCTCCCATGGCCTGGATGTATCCTGGCAAATACTCATCATCATCGTCAGAAAACATGATGTATTTCCCAGAGGCATGCTTGATGCCTTGATTTCTGGCCTCAGCCTGATACTTATGATCAGTATAAAAAAGTTGGATGCTCTTGTTTTGGAGCATCCGTGACTTGATAATATTCACAGTGTCATCAGAGGACCCATCATCAATAACCAAAAGCTCAAAACTAAAATCAGTTTCCTGATTAAAAATGGAATCAATCGCTTTTCCAATTGATTTTTCCGAATTAAAACTTGGCATGATAATACTAATGTCATAGTTAGTCATTAATGAATCCTCTTTCTAGTAGTGTGTCTCGTCTTTTCCAACGTTACTGGAAAATTTCCGTTTCACAAATCCCCACGCCTTTTTAACGAGGTGCCGGTCACCGATCTGAATCCAGTTACACTCAGTGTACTTAACGTGATTTTTATCAATCCAGACATCCATCAAAACTTCAGATAGATAGCCAAAAACCCGTGCTTCTTGAACCGAATAGTTTGAAATGTCGATCCGCTTTTCGACGTTAAACAAAATGTTAAAAAGCCATTTGCAGTAGTCATCGAAGTAGTTTGTCTTCATGATAAACATGTTAAACATATGAGCTGAACGACGATGCATGACCTTATCAAAACTTCCGAGGTAATCTGGATCAATCGCAGAAATTACCTTCCGTGTCTCTTCCAAGGGCTCCTTGTAGTGAGAATGAACGTAATGAGAATAGATCGTTTCCACCACGTAATAACGCTTACGGGGTAAGATCACTGGTGCTTTTTCAAGCATTTTTTCAACCTGCTTTTGTGTCAAAACCTTATCAAGTGATCGATCAAGGTGTTTACTAAAAAGTCGGCGATAGTGAACAAGTCCAATGGCATCCACATTGTGTAAATTCTCCCAGGCCCAGTAGATGGCAGTTAGTTCATTATAGTTTGGGTTCTTAGCTGAAATGTTTTCGCCTTGATTATCAAGTTGAAAGCCCTGCTGACCATGATAGTTCTTATCGGCTCCAACCAGAACCGGTAGGTATAAACTTCGATCCTTTGGCATAGGAGCATCCTTATGTGCTGCCACCAAAATTGCAATTTTCATCCTTAAACCCCTTTAATATGCCGCGTTTGGCACGACCATAATCTGAACCGTCTTACATATAATCTTAAGATCAAACCAGAAACCACTATTCATAATATAAACAATATCTAAATAAACCATGTCATCAAAACCAACGTTATTACGCCCAGTTACCTGCCACAAGCCAGTGCAACCCGGTTTAACTAATAAACGTTGACGATCATATTCCGTGTATTCAGCCACTTCTTTTGGAAGTGGTGGACGTGGTCCCACTAGTGACATTTCACCAATCAAGACGTTCACCAACTGAGGAAGTTCATCCAAACTATATTTTCGAATAAAACGACCAACTCGGGTAACCCGGGGGTCGTCTTTCATCTTAAACATGGCTCCATCAACCTCATTAAATTTTTTAAGTTCAGCTAATTTTTGGTCAGCGTTGGGAATCATTGAGCGGAACTTATACATCTTGAAAATATCTCCGTTGCATCCAACCCGTTCTTGCGTATAAAAGACCTTTCCATGGGATCCATCAAACTTAATTAAAATACTAAGCACTAGGAATAAAGGACTTAATAGAATAAGTCCAAGGGAACTGGCAATAATGTCAAATATTCTTTTACACGTGAAGTAGACGGGGCGATCTTGGACTTTTTTAGGGTCAAGCCAGATCGTCTTTCTCTTTATGTTCTCTTCCATGCATCACGACTCCTTCATCCTTAGTTCTAATTACCCTTTTACGCCAAAATGTTCTCCTCATACACTCAGGAGAACATCGTGTTTCTATTTAAATCTAGTGATAAGCTGCGCTTCCAGTCTTTGCGGCAGGTAAACCAAGGTTCTTTCGAATAAAGTTAGTCGTCTGCTGCAGTTGACTTTCCGTTGGAACTTGCATTGCTGAGTTCGCAATCATCTGGTTCTCACCCTGTAAATGATTATCAACAAAGTCACCGTGTTCACGGTACCCTGCTGCAAGTTTCGTCAAATCACTTGAACTTAAGTCTGTTTGACTGGATTTGGCAATGGAACTAATGAAGTCGTTGTTCATTAATTGTGATACCGAAGCACCCTTACCCGCAATGGCTTGTAGAATCTGACGTTGACGCATGGTTCTACCATAGTCACCAGCAGGATCGTCATATCTCATCCGAGAATATGATAGTGCTTCTTTTCCGTCCATCTTAGTTGGTTGACCCTTCTTAAAGGTGTAGCCTTCGTAACTAAACGACAGTGTTGGCGTAATGGTTACTCCACCAACTTGGTCCACAATTTCTTTTAAACCACCCATATTAATGAGGGCATAAAAATCAATCGGCACGTTTAATAGCTTTTCAACCGTCTTAATTGCGGTTCCAGCACTTCCATAGGTGTAAGCTGCATTAATCTTAGATGGTGAATCTTGTGGATATCCAGGAATGTTAACGGCAGTATCACGAGGAATACTAGTTAACGTCATCTTCTTGGTCTCGGGATTAAGAGTAGCAACCATAATGGTATCGGTTCGACCCTTGTAATTCCGATCAAGGGCCCCAGTATCGGTTCCAAGTAACAGAATTGAGACTGGCTTTCTGTGGTTTAATAGGGCGTCGGTATCCCGTGTTTTCTTGATGCCGGCACTCTTATAAGCTTTATTAATTTGATTTGAAGCAGATTTGTACTTGTAAGCACCATATCCTAGAAATGCCAAAACAATGGCAACCACTACAATCACTACTAGAATAATGATGTTACGAGTCTTATGAGATTCTTTCTCCATGTGACGGCTTCTCATATTATTTCTCCTTAGTTAGTTAAAATGAAATCAATTTAGAATTAATCATAGTGTAATAATATCATAAGAGCGCTACTAATCAAACTTTAAATGGGAAATGCAGGCTTTTTACTACCATAATTATGGTAAAATTTGGACGAAAAAAAGACAGAGGTGATCAAGTTGGCTACGTATTTTAATAAAATGACAAAGCACGGCTATCAACAAATTCAAGATGAAATCAAAACGCTTGAAAAAAATCGGCCAGGGAAAATCCAAGCACTTCACGACGCAGCTGCGTTAGGTGACCGTTCTGAAAATGCTGAGTACAGCACTTCTAAAAGAGAACTTCACCAGCTCGAAAATCGATTGCGATACTTTCGTAAGCAGGAACAATATGCGGAAGTGGTTTCAAACCCAAAAAGTGATCAAGTTGGCATTGGAAGTAAGGTTAAGGTTAAGTTTTTAGAAGATGGCGATTCCGATTCCTTCATTATTGTTGGAAAACAAGAAGCGGAGTTCTCTAAACTTGAAGAAAATAAAATCTTTTATGATTCCCCGCTTGGCAAATCACTCTTACATCATCAGGTTGGCGAGACCATTTCAGTCAAAGCCCCAGAAGTGAATTATAAATTAAAAATCTTGGAAATCAGCACTGGTCATGGGAAGTAGTCTGACCAATCCTGACCAATTTCATCAAACATGAGCAAAATACTATGCATCCGACCCATAACTGGTATAATTGAAATTGGAACTAGAGATAAGTTCCTGTTATCTTAAATAGTCATAAAATCACCAAGTGGTGAAAATAGGGAAAGAAGGAATTGCATATGGCAGACAATTTTGGAAATGATCCATTCGGAAACGGAATGGACGATTTATTTAATAGTCTATTAGGTGGTGGCATGGGTCAAAATAACCCTAATGCTCGTTACGTTGTTAACGGTCACGAACTGACACCTGAAGAAGTTGAAGCAATGAGAAAATCAGGTCAAATTCCTGGCCGTGGCGGTCAAAACGGTGGCGGCAACGCCAAGCAACAAAAGAAAGCTGAAAGCTACTTGGACAAAGTTGGTCGTAACCTAACTGATGAAGCTAAACAAGGTTTACTTGACCCAGTTATTGGACGTGACAAAGAAATTCAAGAAACAGCTGAAATTTTGAGTCGTCGTATCAAGAACAACCCGATCTTAGTAGGTGACGCTGGTGTTGGTAAAACTGCCATCGTTGAAGGTTTAGCTCAAAAGATCGTTAAGGGCGATGTTCCTGGTGCTATCAAAGACAAGCAGATTATCTCAATCGACTTATCTTCTCTTGAAGCTGGCACTCAATACCGTGGTGCATACGAAGAGAACATTCAAAAATTAATCAAAGAAGTTGAAGAACGTAAAAACGTTATCCTATTCTTTGATGAAATTCATCAAATTGTTGGTGCCGGTGCTTCAGGTGACGAATCTGGAAGCAAAGGCTTAGCCGACATGATCAAACCAGCTTTGAGCCGTGGTGAGATCTCAGTTATCGGTGCTACTACTCAAGACGAATACAGAAACACCATCATGAAGGACTCTGCTCTTGCACGTCGTTTCAATGATGTTACTGTTAACGCTCCAAGCAAAGCAACCACGCTTGAAATCTTAAAGGGTATCAAGAAGGCTTACGAAGACCATCACCAAGTTACATTACCTGACGATGTTCTAAAAGCTGCTGTTGACTACTCTGTTCAATACATCCCTCAACGTTCATTACCTGACAAGGCAATTGACTTGATCGATATGACTGCTGCTCACTTAGCTGCAAAACACCCTGTTACTGACAAGGTTACCCTTGAAAGTGAATTAAAGGCTGCTAAGAAAGAAAAAGATGATGCTGCTAAGGCTGAAAAGTATGAAGACGCTGCCAAAGCTAAGACTAAGATCGAAGACATCCAAAAGAAACTTAAGAGTGACGACACTAACACTGAACGTCCAGTTGCCAAAGTATCTGACATTGCTGCCTCAGTTGAACGATTAACTGGTATTCCAGTTTCACAAATGAGTGCTAACGATCTTGAAAGATTGAAAGGCATGGATACTAGACTTAAGGGTCGTGTTATTGGACAAGACCAAGCTGTTGATTTAGTTGTTAACGCTATTCGTAGAAACCGTGCTGGTTTTGACGAAGGTAACCGTCCAATCGGTTCATTCTTATTCGTTGGACCTACTGGTGTTGGTAAGACCGAATTAGTTAAGCAATTAGCTAAAGACATGTTCAACGATGAAAACTCAATCATTAGACTTGATATGTCAGAATACCAAGATGTAACTGCTGTATCTAAGTTAATTGGTACTTCAGCTGGTTACGTTGGTTACGGTGACAATGGTAATACCCTTACTGAACAAGTAAGAAGAAACCCATACTCAATCGTATTGCTTGATGAAATTGAAAAAGCTAACCCACAAGTAATTACCCTATTACTTCAAGTTATGGATGATGGTCGTTTGACTGATGGTCAAGGTAACGTGGTTGACTTTAAGAACACTGTTATCATTGCTACTTCAAATGCCGGATTCGGTAACGATTCAATGAGCAAGAACAACAAGAAGGATATGTCAATTATGGACCGTTTGGCTCCATACTTCAGACCTGAATTCTTGAACCGATTCAATGCTATCGTTGAATTTTCACACTTGACTAAGGAAGACTTAAGCAAGATTGTTGATCTTATGATCGGTAACTTAAACGACACCTTAGCTCAAAAAGACATGGAACTTTACGTAACTCCAGATGCTAAGAAATGGTTGATGGACCAAGGTTACGATGAAGCCATGGGTGCTCGTCCATTACGTCGAGTAATCGAACAACAATTAAGAGATAAGATTGCGATGTACTACTTGGATCACCAAGATGTTAAACATCTTAAGGCTGACCTTAGAAAAGACACCATCGAAATCACTAAGAACACTGACAAAACCAAATTTGCTAGTGGTGACTAATTAAATTAGTTTGATTCTAAAAAAGACCCATCATCATTGATGGGTCTTTTTTTGTACGATGATTTATTTCTTAAGATTTGCTGAAAGCCATATACAGTGCGGCTTTAGAGTGCTAGACTTTTCAATATTGTGAAGAAGTATACTAATAAATAAATTAATTTCAAGGATCCAATAATATGAATAATAAAACTCCAAAACGTCGGTTCATTACCGGCTTCACCGGCTTACGGGCACTCGCCGTTATCTGTGTCATTCTGTACCACTTGTCACCTAGCGTATTTACTGGAGGATACCTGGGTGTTCCGGTATTCTTGACGTTGTCAGGTTACCTTGTCACTGATCATCTTATCAGTGAGTATCACGCCACGGATCACTTCCGTTACGGATTCTTTTGGCAAAAACGCCTCAAACGTCTCTACCCGACGCTCATTACAATGTTGTTTGCAACGGCTGCCTACATAACGTTGTTTCAACGCAATCTACTTGCGAATTTATGGCAGAGTGTCGTATCGAACCTAGCTTACGTGTACAACTGGTGGGAAATCATGAATGGTCAATCGTACTTCCAGAATTTTGCAGGAAGTGCGTCTCCCTTTACACACCTTTGGACCCTTGCAATTGAAGGTCAATTTTACTTAATTTGGCCTTTGATTGCATACTTCTTACTTAAAAAATTTCACGGTAATAAGCATCCGATCTTTTTCATGGCGATTGCACTTTCAGCCCTATCAGTGATCCTCATGGCCGTTTTATATCAACCAGGCAAGGATCCAAGTCGAGTTTACTATGGAACTGATACCCGGATGTTCTCAATTCTTTTTGGAGCTGCTCTAGCTGTCTTTTGGACCAGCACCCAGAAAAAGGATGATGACCAACAAAAATCATTTTTACTGGACGTCTTTGGTTTAGTCGGAATGATTGGAATGGGTTGGATCATCTTTACGACTGGCTCACAATCACCGTTTTTGTATCGTGGCGGAATGGCCTTGTTCTCAATCTTCACTGTGATGGCAATGATGGCCATTGTTCATCCTAATAGCCACTGGAACCGCATTCTAACTAACAAGTTATTCAACTGGATTGGATCTCGGAGTTACGAAATCTATGTTTACCAATTCCCTGTCTTTGTCTTTTTTGCCGACAAGTTCAAGGACGTGGCCGATCATCAATGGCTGTATGCCATTATTGAAATTGCGATTATCATTGTCATTTCAGAATTGTCATACCGCTTTATTGAGGTGCCACTTGCCAAATATGATTACCATCACGTCATCGACTTCTTCAAGACCCTCTTCCACATTGGTAAGATGAGTCTTGATGAGATTGAAAACTGGATCATTTCATGTTTCAAGCATCACCTGATCTTAAAGATGGCCGCAATTGTTGTCCTTGCCATCGGAACGGTTGGAATTTTCCAGTCCACCACGGTTAATCCCAAGGCGGCTAATCACACTCAACTAGCTAACCGGATTCAAAAGAATTCGAAGTCTCAGAACAAGCACAACGAAAAACTGGCTAAAGAGATTAAATCAGGGAAGAAAACGAAGAACACCAAGGTTAATAAGAAACTCGAAAAAGACGGCTTAACTAAGCCCCAACTTCAAGAAGCCCAAAATCTTTCTGGGAGTGCCATTGGTGATTCCGTCATGTTGTCTGGTCGCGATAACTTGCAAAAGATTTTCCCCAAGCTCTACATTGATGCCCAAACTTCACGTCATCCTCAAGACGGTGTTGCCATTATAAAGAGTCTGGAACAACAGGGTCTGCTTGGTAAAAACGTCATCATTGGACTTGGAACCAACGGAGCCATTAACGATCAGACAATGAAGCAATACATGGAGATTGCTGGCAAGAATCGTCACGTCTTCTGGATCAATACGTACGTTCCAACTCAACCATGGCAGAATCAAGTCAACTCATTCTTAAATAAAGCACAAAAGAAGTATAAGAACCTGTACGTCATTGACTGGTATGATTACGCTAAGAATCATCCCCAGTATCTCTATCAGGATCAGACGCATCCTAACGTACAAGGAACACCAAAGTATGCTTCGTTTATCGCTCAAAATGTTTTAAAACATGCCGAAAAATAATTTATAAACCAACCAAAATGGTTGGTTTATTTTTTTCAGAAAGAATAGACGTAACGATGATTTTCTTATAAGATATAGCTATAACACTTGGAGGAGTCTTTTATCATCATTGAATTCATTAAAGAACACCGCATGGACATCCTAAAATATCTCGCGATTATCATCGCCGTCCTCTTCTTCTACATCCTTTTCATGGACTACTGGCCTGAAATTAAGATGATGTTTAATCCAGCTACCCGTGGCACTGCTATCCAAGAAATTCGTGATCATGGTGTAGTGGATGCCGTCCTCTTGATCTTCCTTTTATACATTCTGACACTGATTCCTGGCGCACCAGTGGCGGTAGTCGGGGTCATCTCCGGCATCTGTTTTGGCAAATGGTTTGGAATTATCATTAACATCATCGGCCTATCTGCTGGTAACCTTGGAACCACTAAAATTGTCTCCTCGTTTAAAGGAATGAGTAAAAAGTATAAGGACAATAAATACGCCCAACACTTCAAGAATCTTAAGCACCCCCTATTGGGTCTAATTATCGGATATTCAATTCCCATTATTCCCACTTACTTGGTAAGTTTTCAGGCCAATCAAGACAAGGAGCGTTTCACTAGCAAGGACGTTAAGATCGCAACCGTTTTAGGAAGTGTACCAATCTCGGTTATATACTCTCTTGGTGGTGATACGATCCTTCAGGGAAGCTTCAAAAAGTTAATGGTTCTATTGGCCATCATCGTTATTTTTGCCTTAATTGTGTACTTCATGGTCAAACGGCTTGTCACTGACAAACTCTAATTGAGGTATCCGTTTCCAATTGGTTGCAAAAATGGTAATATAGTAGAGTATAGTAACAATTTATTAATGGAGGTTTTCATCATGGCTAAGCATGACAAAAAAGATCAAATCAAAAACTTGCTTGACTTGGAATCTGACAACGGCCCAGTTTTAACAATTACTGTTCCTTTGGATCCTAAGGAAGACAATACTCGTAGAGATAACACCCAAATTAACAGTTTGGTTGACACTGCTAAGAAAGCATTTCAAAAGCAATATAAACCAGAACTTTGGAACGCCTACGATTTTCAAATTAAGAACTACTTAAAGACTTTACAACCTAAGTCAACAATCGCTAAGGGTATCATCATGTATGTAACTAACGATTCAATCGAAGTTGCACAATTGAACTATGCCCCACAAACCGCATTCTCATTCTCAGACAGATTACAAATCTTACCAATCGTAAGACAATACCAATTTGTTCCTGATTTTGACATGTTGTTCTTACAACGTGACGATTTCAAGGTATTTCACGTTAACGACCTAAACGTCATTGATGATGATACTGACACTCCAGATCCATTCGATTCAGATAAGACTGAGACTGAAACTCAGGACGATCCTCGAAAGAATGGCGCTAAGTGGGATACTCACGAATACTACGAACTCGTTGACAAATATGTTCAAAAGCATGTTTCAAACAAAGATCACAATCCATTAGTAGTTGTTGCAAACGCTGAAGACGAAGGTCGTTTCAACCGTGCTACTCATAACCCATACGTGGTTGAAGACAAACACGTTGAAATGGATGCTGCCGTTAAGAATGCCGGCGAAAACGTCCAAGAAGTTGCTCAAACCATTCACGATAACTTCGTTTCTGATGGTGAGAAGTCAATGAAGAACGTCTACGACAAAGCTGATGGTGCTAAAAAGACCACTGATGACTACGATCAAATCTTAAAGGCTGCTATCGACGACCGAATCGCTAACCTAATCATCCAACAAGATGCTTACGTTGAAAGCAAAGACAACGGTGAAGACGTTGAAGTCAACTCCGAAGGTTCACGTCCAGCTAACGAATTAAACTCATTAGCATTGACTGTTCTTGGTCTTGATGGTGACGTTACCGTATTGCCTGCTAGCGATATGCCAACTGACAAGAAAGTTTCAGCTATCTTAAGATGGTAATTTTAAATAATAAAAAAAGAAGTCTCGATTGAGGCTTCTTTTTTTATTGAAATAAATTAATTGAGGAAATCATGAAAAATAAAATATCTAAAAAACAAGCTAAAGAATTACAAAGAATCCAAGAACATTTAATGGATCCCAAAAACCGTAAAAGAATTAATGAAGAAGCTAATAAAAAAGTAACAGATAACCCCAAGGTAATAAAAGCACTCAAGATGCTTTCTAAGATATAAATAATTATATAAAAATACTAAATACGCAACAAAGGCCTTGAACTCACCGTTCAAGGCCTTTGTTTTTACTTTTTTGCAAAGAAATCATTCGCAATATCCTGATAGGCATCAATCGTATCAAGATAACTCGATAGCGTCGTATACTCATTAATCTGATGCGACGTATTATTCTTGTCAGGTCCCAACAAGATCACAGCCATCTGGTCGTTTTCCTGAACGTAAACACTGGCATCGGTTGCACCGTTGTTCACGATCAGCTCAGAATCATGATTATGGTAATCTTTCTTAGTAACTTGATAAGCATCCTGCACAAACGAATTGTTTTTATCGGTTTCAATTGGATAGAAATTGTGAATCAATTTGAATTCGAGATGATATGGGGTCTTATCGTTGATTTTATCAACGGCCGTTTGGATTAATTCAATCACGTTATCGTTGTTAAAGGAAGGTGTAGGACGAACATTACCCAGCAAGCTAGCGGATCCGGGGATGATGTTAACCTGTTCCCCACCGTTAATCACCGTAATACTGTGCTGAACTTTACCAAGTACGGGATCAACGGGCAGATCATCAAATAGTCTTGGCTCAGCTTGAATGTATTTCACCAGACCGGTAATTGCGTTCAACCCTAGGTCTGGAGTGGAACTGTGGGCTGGTTTCCCAGTACTCGTAATCTGGTAGTTCAAACTACCAGAATGAGCGTAGGTTACATCCCCATCAGACGGTTCACCGACAATCATGGCGTCCACGTCGTCAATGTACTTTGATTCGATCTTATAAGCACCCGGGGCACCAAACTCTTCCCCTGACGTAGCAATCAAACGAATCTTGCCGTTTGGAACTTGGCCCTTATCGGCCAACTCACACAACGCAATCACTTCAGAAGCAAGACCACTCTTCATGTCAGCGGCCCCACGTCCATAGATTTTGTCACCCACGATCTCACCTTTGAAGGGATCGCGTTTCCAATTTTCCGGATGAGCAACCGCCACCGTGTCTTGATGGCCTTCTAAAGCCAGCACCTGATCTGACTCACCAGTCCCAAGTTCCGCAATTAAGTTTGCGCGGCCGTCGTCAAACGGAAAAATCTTACTGTCAATTCCATGCTTTTTAAGTAGTTTTGACAAGTATTCTGAGATCTCAATTTCATTACCATTCACAGATTTAATCTGAATCAAATCCTGTAAAATTTTGATTTTCTCTGCTTTTTCCATTCTGAAACACCTTTCTTTAAATCATCATTTATTAACCTTGATCAGCGTGATTAGCGAACTTAGCCCAAACATCACCAACAACTTGAATAATGAGAACCATGATCACAACGAGAATGGTAGCGACCAAGGTAGTGTCATTAGCGAATCGGTTGTAACCGTAAGAGATGGCCATGTTTCCAAGACCACCAGCACCGATGGCACCGGCCATAGCGGTCAAACCAACTAAACTAATCAATGTCACGGTTGAAACCCGAATCAACTCTGAACGAGCTTCACTGAGGTAAACGCCGAAGATTAGATCCCAGTTTGTGGCCCCCAGTGATTCAGCTGACTCAATAATGCCATGATCAACACTCTCAAGTGCGACCTGAACTTGCCGCGCATAGAACGGAAAGACACCGACTGACAATGGAACCAAAGCAGCTGTCGTTCCGATTTGAGTTCCAACGATCTTCTGGGTCACTGGCGCAATGAAAGCCAGTAAGATGATAAATGGAACGGCACGGAACAATGATACAACTTTATCAATGATCCAGAACAGTGGATGACATGGCATAATTCCGTTATCCGCAAATATTACTAAACAAACTCCGAAAATAATTCCCGCAATTCCACCAAAAATTGCTGACCAAAACGTCATGTAAATTGTCTGATTAACGGCTGTGATCCAGCCTTCTTCACCATTTAATCCCTGTGACACTACATTAGGAAAATGAGTTGCAAACCAAGCTCCCATTATTCTGCCTCCTTCAATTCAGTGACCTTGATGTTTTGACCCTCAAGGTACTTCACAGCTGCTTCCTGATCCTCTTTACCACCGAGTAAATCAACGATCAACGTTCCAACTACCTGTTCACCTAGTTTTTCGATATTACTATAGATGATACTAGCGGAAATGTGGAACTTTTCATACAGACTAACAATGATGGGATCATTAATGTCAGCTGACAGGTAGGTCAGCTGAATCAAGTTCCGTTTATTCACGTCAATGTTCATCGACTTTAGGATTTCCAGGGCGTTGAAACTGTTACCAACAATCTTTCTCGTGGTTGGATTCTTCGAATCAACGAAGATTTCAAGCAAATCACCAACGTCAACGACTTTCCCGTCACTCATGATGGCAACCTGTTGACAGATTCGCTTGATAGCTTCCATTTCATGGGTAATCAGGATGATCGTCAAACCATATTTCTCATTTAATTCTTTCAGCAAGTCCAAGATTTGATCGGTATTCTTAGGATCAAGTGCGGATGTGGCTTCATCCGAAATCAAAATCTTCGGATCATTGGCAAGTGCCCGAGCGATCGCAACTCGTTGCTGCTGCCCACCGGATAATTGGGACGGATAAGCTTTTAAGTAGTCCCCTAATCCAACGATATCGAGCATTTTCTTGGCCTTGGCCTCTCGTTCTTTTTCCTTTAAACCACTGTGTTTCAGTCCAAACTCTACGTTTCGTTGGACGTTTTGTTCTTCCAAGAGGTTAAAGTGCTGGAAAATCATTCCGATTTGACGTCGTTCATCACGTAGATCTTTGGTACTAATGGATGAAACGTGATCCCCTTCTTTTTTATAGAAGGTCTTTCCAAACACATCAACCTCACCATCGGTGGGTTTTTGTAACAGGTTAATGGTTCGAACTAACGTAGACTTTCCGGCACCAGAATATCCGGCAATCCCGAAGATCTCACCTTTGGGAATTCCAAGCGTTACATCTGAAACAGCGTGAATTACATTCTTTTTTTGTTTGAACGTAACTGAGACGTCCTTGAATTGAACAATATTATTACTCATTGGTTCCTCCTAAAATTTACGATTCCAAGCAGGAATTTCTGTGTTTCCATAGTACTTCTTAACTAACTGCTCAGTCTTCTTAGTCTGAAAGGCTTTAACGACGTCTTGGTAATTCTTGTTATTCTTTTGATCCTTGTTAGCGGCAATCAAGTTAACCCAAATCTTTGAGTCCTTATTAAGTGGCTCAACGTAAATACTTTGTTTCTCACTTAGGTGAGCTGGAGCAGCGTAGGTATTGTTAACGATTGAACCGTCCACACTGTTTAGGACCCGTGGAGTCTGGGAAGCATCCACTTCTTTGAACTTCAGATTCTTCGGATTCTTTTCAATATCATTGAGTCCTAGGAAACCCTTCTTGTCCTTCAAAGTAATGAGGCCAGCATTCTTAAGGAGGTAAAGTGAACGACTTTCATTGGAAGTGTCATTTGGTAGAGCAATCGTTCCACCATTGGGAATGTCTTTTACATTCTTATACTTATTTGAATAGAGTCGGATTGGTGCAATGTACGTGTTACCAACCGATACGATGTTGGTATGATTCTGCTTGTTCCAGTTATCCAGGAAGGCGTAGTGCTGAAACGAGTTCAGATCAATTTCGTGTTGGGTCAACGCCTTGTTGGGTTGGGTGTAATCAGTGAAGTGAGTAAATTGAATGGTCACACCGTATTTCTTCTTGGCGGTTTCAGCAACGGATTCCCAAATCTTGTCGTCCGCTTTCGATCCACTCATTAATCCAACCTTCACGGTCTTTTTACTTTGCTCAGAACGATGTGCAAAACTGAACCATCCTAATCCAACAATGACAACAACGATGACAATTCCAATAATCCATTTTGTACTTCTTTTCATGATGTCCACTTCCTAATTTTATTTGGTTGCCTAATCCATTAAATTAAATAAAAAAAGCACCCGTCCCCTTTAATTAAAAAGGACGAATGCTTTCGTGTTACCACCTTAGTTTGCGGTTGCTCTCACAAGCAACTGCCTCAAAGACTACTCTGGTCGACGTCTTAACCAGAAGAGCCTTGCGTTGATATCGGTAGCAACCCCGTCGCTGGTTCGAAAATCTCACCAGTAAATGTTGAAAAGTCCATATTCCCCGAATTCATCTCATCTCTTCACACCAACCAGAGACTCTCTTAGAAAATTCAATGGGTACTCAGCTTTTCCATCTCGTTTATTTAATTTGTTGTAAGTATATTAATCCGCAGAAAAATATCTGTCAATACAAATTTTAATTATTTTTTAAAACTAGCTAGTGAACCCATTGGGTCCCAAGGTTCCAACATCTTTGGAGCCTGTTTTTGTTCCTCAAGTTGTTTGTCAGACATGTATTTCTTGTTGATGACCGTCTGGTAGACGAATTCGTTAAACCAGTCGTCACTCATGACGAAGTAACCCTTGTCGCCGACTTTTTCACCCCAACTATTTTCAACTTTCCATTTCGTTGGTTGGTCGTCAACAAGGTCAACACCAGTAATGACCATGGCATGAGTCATCATGCTTTCCTTGTAGTCCAAACGAGCACCCTTGCTCATCTTCAAGTCAGTGCTAAACAAGGCATCCTTGTGGTACAAGTGGGTATCCATGATCCCCTTCTTACGATCGGAATCCTGAACAACATCACAACCAAACCAAACGGCTTCACCGTTCTTCAACTGTTTGATGGCCAAGTCTTTTAATTCATCAATGGGAAGATTCAAATGTTTCACCTGACGACCACCAACGACGTTTCCAAGCATCTCAATGGTGTAGGTTTCGTTGAATGGTTTGTCATCAGTTGGTGAGTTAATCAATGAAACGTAGTCCTCTAAATTGATGTTGACGTACTTATCAAAGAACTCTTTAGGAGTCAGATCTTTGTCCATGTGGTACTTGTTGTCGGTATCACGGTACTCAAAATCAAAGCGTTTGGTTGGACGACCAAGTGAATATGCCAAGATGCGGTACACATCATTTAACATGTCACTCTTAGTTGATTCCAATTTTTCTTCTGCAGAACCATCCTTTACCATTTTACGCAAAACTTCCGCGTCACGTCTTAGTTTCAGGTTCAAAGTTTGGTTCAATTCGTCGGAACGATTACTATTGTATGTCTCAACCATGGTAGAGCTTGGAACAACGCCATACTTCTCAATGATGGCGCACAACATGTCCCATTGACCACCGTCTTGTTGAGGGGTCTCCATTAAGAAATCAATCTTACGTGATCCAAGTGGTTGATCAGCTGTCTTGATGACGTTTTCTAAGAAGTAGTTTGACTTCTCAAATTTATCCCAGAAGTTAACGTAGTTCTGTGACAACTCAAACTTAGGAGAAATCTTGTAGTTTTCAGCGATCTTGAAACGCATCGTGTTCAACGCGGAGAACATCCAACATCTACCACTTTGCTTCTGATCAGCAACGTGTTGTTCGGGAACTTCCACGGAGAATACTCGTTTCATCTTTTCGTCGGCCTTGTAGTCGGCAGCACTGTTGTTAATTCCGTTGTGTGAAACAGCACGTTCTAAGACAAGACTATCGTCTTTGTCTTCATAACTCTTTTCATACCATTCCAGGTCTTGCGGACTAATTGCTTTTTTATCCAAAATGATCACTCCTTAATATTTTTCTTGTTCGTATTGTATCACTTGTAACGCCATTACATTCACATTTCTCTATCCGAATTTAAGGAATGAAATTACGAAAGATATTAATTAAAAAGGGCATTAATTATGAACAAGCTTTCATTGCCCGTATCACAGAAACACAAGCGCTTACATTAATTCAACCATTTTAAGGCTTTATTAAACTTCTTAATAAAAATATAAAAATTCATATTTACTTTTGTGAAACACGCGAGTATATTCGACAAAAAGCAAACATGGAGGTGTTTCATTTGAACCACAAGAAGATATTTTCAGTAGCATTCATCGGTGCGGCACTTGCACTGGTGCTTACTGGTTGTTCTTCTGGAAGTACTAAGTCTGGAAGTAAGGATCTTGCGATTAATTCCAAAGATATTATTTCCACCATGGATTCAAGTACCGTTACTGATACTATTGGAGCCCAAAATTTAGCCAACACCATGGAAGGATTATACAGATATAGCGGTCGGAAAATTGAACCCGGAATTGCTACCAAGGTTGTGACTCCGACTAAGGGCGGAACTCAGTATAATTTCAACCTGAGAAACGCTAAATGGTCAAATGGAGACCCCGTAACCGCTTATGACTTCGTCTACTCATGGAGAAGAATCGTTGATCCTAAGACGGCTTCTCAATACTCCTACATTTTCCAGGGAGTTAAGAATGCTGACAAAATCACCAACGGCAAGGCGTCACCAAAGACCTTAGGTGTTAAAGCAATTGGTCCGCATAAGTTACAGGTTAACCTATCGCAACCAATTCCATACTTTAACTCCTTGTTAACCGGTGCGTCATATCTTCCACTGAACCAAAAAGTGGTTGAAAAAGCTGGAAGTAAGTATGGACTAAACAGCAAAGAAATGGTATTTGACGGACCATTCAAACTAGACAAATGGCAGGTTGGAAATACCGCTTGGACCGAAAGTAAGAATAATTCGTACTGGAACAAAGACAACGTCAAATTAAATAACATCAAATATTACGTTGTTAAAGATCCAAATACCGGACTCAACTTGTATGCCAGTCATGTGATTGACAGATACCAAGACTTATCGGGTGATTCTGCTAATCAATTGAAAAATAATAAAGACTTCTCAACTAATCCAACTTCAAGCACTTACTACATCGAAATGAACGAGAAGAAGGATCCGTTCTTTAAAAACACCAAGATTAGACAGGCTATTGGTCATTCCATCAATCGCCAGCTTCTCTCTAATCAAGTTTTAGGTAAGACGGCGACCCCGGATGCTAGTGTCGTTCCTTCCAAGATGACTTGGAACAAGCAGACCGGGACTGACTTTGAAAACGAACCTCAGAGTAAACAAGACGCTAGTTACAACAACTACAATCCTAAACTAGCTAAACAGCTCTGGACGGAAGGTCTAAAGGAAACTGGTCAAAAGAATCTTAATTTAACTCTTTTAAGTGATGACACAGACTCTGCACTTAAACAATCAGAATTCTTGCAGGCCGAACTACAGAAATTACCAGGATTGAAAGTGACCCTTGCTAACGTTCCATTCAAGAACCGTCTACAACGTTCAACGAGTGGTGATTTCGACATGGTTGTCTCCGCTTGGAACGCCGATTTCCCAGATCCAGTTACCTTCTTGAACCTCTTTGAAACTGGTGGCGCCATGAATGACGGTCACTGGTCTAACAAAGAATTTGATAACCAAATCAAGGAAGCTTCTGACAAAAATGCCGGGAACTATCAGGCTCGTTGGCAGAACCTCTTAAACGCCCAAACGATCTTAACCAAACAAGAGGGAGTCGTTCCGCTTTATCAATTAAACACTGCGGCACTTACAAGAAATGACGTTAAGAATTACAACATGTCACCAAATGGGAACTACGATCTCGCAGCTGCCTACAAGAAATAAAGAGAGGTAAATCAAAATGACAAAATACATCATTCGTCGAATTTTCTACCTAATCCTCACTTTATTCATTGTTGCTTCAGTGACATTTTTCCTGATGAAATTTTTACCCGGTACCCCTTACTCGAACCAGGCAAAACTCCAGCCAAGTCAAATTGCAATAATGAACCAAAAGTATGGATTAAATAAACCACTTTGGGATCAGTACCTAATCTACATGGGAAACTTACTCCACGGAAACTTAGGAACCTCATTTCAATTTAACAACCAACCAGTTACCCAGTTGATCGCTCATGACATTGGACCTTCAATGCAGATTGGTACCCAAGCCATGATCGTTGGTTCCGTTCTGGGAATTCTTCTTGGAGCCGTTGCCGCCATCAAGAAAAACACCTGGGTTGACTCAGGTGCCACTTTCATCTCAATTCTAGGAATCTCAATCCCAAGTTTCGTTTTAGCCGTTCTTCTTCAGTACTACTTCGGTTACAAACTGCAATGGTTCCCCGTAGCACTCTGGCAGAACTTCAGTTCCAGTATCCTACCGACGTTAGCACTTGCGGCCTTTCCACTCGCTAACGTGGCACGATTCATGCGGACTGAAATGGTTGATGTCTTAGACAGTGACTACATTGAACTAGCTAAAGCGAAGGGTGATTCGGAACGCAAGACGATTACGCATCACGCCCTGCGAAACTCGCTCATTCCGGTAATTACCATCGTTGGACCAATGGCCGTCTCAATCATGACCGGTTCACTGGTAGTAGAAAACATCTTCTCAATCCCAGGAATCGGAAATCAGTTCGTTCAATCCATTTTGACCAACGATTACCCAACCATCATGGGACTTACAATCTTCTATTCATTCTTATTAGTTGTAATTATCTTAGTTGTCGATATTCTCTACGGAATCATCGATCCACGAATCAGACTAGGAAACGGAGGTAAAGAATAATGGCTGAAAACCTACCACCACTTGAGGATCAGTTCCAATTCGCTAGTGACGATCTTTCAAACTTGGACACTGAATCCGAATCAATTAACACCCCATCTTTAACGTACTTTCAAGACGTTAAACGAAGATTAATCAGAAACAAGGTTGCCATGACTTCTTTAATTCTTTTAGTAATTATTGCCCTAGTCGCAATCTTCGCGCCAATCTTGTCACCACACGATCCAAACGCTCAAAACGTTCTGTACGCTAACCTGCCACCAAAATGGGGTTCACTGAACATCCCCGGTTTAAACGGAATTCATGAAGCCGGCGGTCACATGGTCAATGCTTATCAAGCAGAACACGTTCCAAAGGGTACCTACTACATCATGGGGACCGACTACCTTGGTCGAGACCTCTTCTCAAGAATTCTGTATGGAACCCGTTTGTCACTGTTCATTGCCGTGGTTGCTACAGCCGTTGATTTATTAGTCGGTGTTCCTTACGGATTAATCTCTGGTTGGGTCGGCGGTGCCGTTGACACCTTCATGCAGAGAATCGTTGAAATTCTTTCATCAATTCCTAACCTGATCGTGGTTGTCCTACTACTATTAATCCTAAAACCAGGTATTACTTCAATCATCATCGCCATTGCCTTTACCGGATGGATCACCATGTCACGACTAGTCCGGGCCCAGACCTTTAAACTAAAGGAATCGGAGTACGTTCTAGCCGCTCGAACCCTTGGTGAATCACCATTCAAGATTGCGATGAAACACCTGATTCCCAACCTAAGTTCAACCATTATCATTCAAACGATGTTCACCATTCCATCGGCCATCTTCTTTGAAGCTTTCCTAAGCTTCATCGGAATTGGAATTCCAGCACCAAACGCATCACTTGGTACCCTTCTAAATGATGGTCAGAAGGCGTTCCATTTCTTGCCATATCAAATGTGGGTTCCAGCAATCGTACTGTCAGTAATTATGATTACGACTAACCTACTTGGTGACGGGCTAAGGGATGCGTTCGATCCAAAATCTAAGTAAAGGAGACAAATAAGATGGCTCAAAAAGTATTAGACGTTAAAGACCTGTCAATTGATTTTGATACCCTAAACGGAACCGTCAAGGCCATTCGAGATGTTAGCTTTCACCTTGACAAGGGAGAGACCCTAGCACTCGTTGGTGAATCTGGTTCAGGTAAGTCAATCACCGTGAGAACTATTATGCGTCTCCTAGCTGATAACGAAACCATCACCAACGGTACCATTGATTTTGAAGGCAAAGATATTTTAAAGGAATCTAAGAAAGAAATGGACAAGATCCGTGGTGGCAAGATCGCCATGATCTCCCAGGACCCCATGACCTCACTTGATCCCACTATGAATATTGGGAACCAGGTGGCTGAACCACTCCGCGTTCATGAGGGAATGTCAAAACATAAAGCCTTAGAACAAGCTGCTGAAGTCCTCGAAGAAGTTGGAATTCCCAATGCCCGAGAACGAATGCGCGACTATCCACACCAATTTTCTGGTGGGCAACGGCAACGGATCGTGATTGCAATGGCCATTATTGACAATCCTGATGTTTTAATTGCTGACGAACCAACGACAGCCCTGGACGTTACCGTGCAGGCCCAAATCATTAAGTTGTTAAAGGATTTAAAGGACAAAATTGGAACCTCGATCATTTTCATTACCCATGATTTAGGGGTAGTTGCCAACATTGCTGACCGAGTTGCCGTAATGTACGCTGGTAAAATTGTGGAGTATGGAACCGTTGATGACATTTTCTACAATCCACAACACCCGTACACCTGGGGACTTCTAGATTCTATGCCGACCCTTTCCATGAATAGTGATCGACTTAACACCATTCCAGGGACTCCACCGAACCTGATCAATCCTCCTAAGGGGGACGCTTTCTACGCTCGAAACAAGTACGCCTTAAAGATTGACCACGAAAAGCAGCCACCCTTCTTCAAGGTAAGTGACACGCATTACGCTGCTACCTGGCTATTAGACAAGCGAGCTCCAAAGGTAACTCCACCAGAATCCATTCAAAAGCGTCAGGCTGAATTTAAGAAACGAGGTGAAGCCGACCATGACTAAAAAAGATCCCATTGTTTCAGTTAAACATTTAAAACAATACTTCAACGTTGGAAAACCTGACGAAGTGAAAGCCGTTGATGACATCTCATTTGACATCTACCCGGGTGAAACCCTAGGACTTGTTGGTGAATCCGGGTCAGGTAAAAGTACGACGGGCCGTGATATCATTCGTTTATACGATCCTACTGATGGTGAAATCGACTTTGAAGGCAAAAACATTTCAAAGTTAAAGCGTAAACAGATGAAGGACTTTCGGAGTCAGATGCAGATGATTTTTCAGGATCCCTATGCTTCATTGAATCCCAGAATGAAAGTTGAAGACATCATCGCTGAAGGACTCGACATTAATCATCTAGTTAAAAACGCTGATGAACGAGACAAACGGGTTCACGAACTCCTTCACTTGGTTAATTTGAATGAAGAACATGCTAGTCGTTATCCCTACGAGTTCTCTGGTGGTCAACGACAACGAATCGGGATTGCCAGAGCCCTAGCCGTTAAACCGAAGTTCATCATTGCCGATGAACCCATTTCCGCCCTAGATGTTTCCGTCCAAGCTCAAGTAGTAAATCTGATGCAAGACATCCAGGAAAAGGAAGGACTTACCTACCTGTTCATTGCCCATGACCTTTCAATGGTGAAGTACATCAGTGATCGCATTGCAGTAATGTACAATGGCAAGATCGTTGAAATGGCAGACACGGACGAGTTGTACAACCATCCACTTCACAAGTACACTCAGAGCTTACTGTCAGCGGTCCCCGTTCCTGACCCACATTCAGAAAAGCAGCACAAGATCATCAAGTTTGATCACAGTAAACCCTTCAAAGATGATCAGTATCTTCAAGAGGTTACCCCTGGTCACTGGTTGTATTGCAGTGATGAGGAAGCTAAACAATACAAATAAATATTAAAAAATCGTTCAATTGGTAAATTACAGTTGGACGATTTTTGTTTCTTTAGATTCATTGTTAAATTGCGGCTAAGAAAAAGAAATGGTATTATTAAAGTGAATAAATACATTTATCACAAGATGGAGGCTTTCTTAATGAATAATGATAACGAAAAATTCTGTGTCAAGTGTGGGAAAAAAATCCCCAAAGAGACAAAGTTCTGCCAGTACTGTGGTGCGGAACAACCCACTTCCACATCCACCAGTAGTGATTCTCAGCAAGTAGTACATAATCAAGAATCTTCTGCCAAGCAAGGCAACAACACAACGGCCAGTACGCTTTTATTAGTATTCGGTTGGATATCGGCGGTACTCTCTTTACTATTTATCCCCGTGGTTTTCGGAATTATTGGCATTGTCCTCGGATTCTTTGAACGTAAATACCACAAAAATGCCGGAAATATCCTAATCATTGTTTCAATCGTTCTAATGATCGTTGGAATTGTGTTCGGAATGATTATGGGATCTCAAGCATTCGAGGGATAGGATGATAACTAATGGATAATACTAAGTTTTGTGTCAAATGTGGGAAGAAAATTGGAAGGGACGTGAAGTTCTGTCCGTATTGTGGAGCGGAGCAACCAAGTTCTAATAATGAAGTAAAATCGAATCATCCAAATCACCCAAATAATTATAACCAAAATAAAGGTCATTCAACTACAAGTGTTATCATTACAAGTCTTGTATTGGTAGTGCTCTTATTAGCTGGAATTTCATTTGGTGGATATAAATACTACGAGTCACGTGGATCGACTTCTCCAAATGAGATAATGAAATGGGCTTATACTAATAGCAAAACAGATATTCTATCGATGATTGTAATGGTTGGAAATGATTACGAAGATTACGCAAAAGAATTTTATTCTAAAAAGGATGCTGAAAACTTTGCCGCAGATAAAATTATGGATCAAAAAAACATGGTTCTCATGAAAAACAAATATACCAATCGATATTTGTTTAATTATAATGGGCATAAAGTATATATGCTAAGAATGTATGATAAGCTTTCTAACAAATACATTGAAACTGTGTTTGCACCTAAGCAGCCCTTTTCAAATAAAAGAACATTTTCAAAAGTATTAATTTATCCAAAAGAAATGAATGGAATTGATAAAGCCGCCGAAAGCGGTACGATTTATACTCCAAAATATTACATGGAACATTTCAAAAAATAATCATACAAAAACACCCTTCAAACTGAAGGGTGTTTTTAACATGCTTTAATTTAACTTTTTCAAATAGTTAACGTCTGGTCCACCGAACCGATTTCCTTCGTCCACAGAACTAAACAACATGAAAATGAAAACAATGATGCTTCCAATAAATGGAATCAATTGTAACCACCAGAAACCAGCTGAATAGTTAATATCATGAAATCTCCGACACATGGCAGTGATATTACCGACGTATAAAAAGATATACAAGATGATAAATATTACGGAAAATAATCCTGCAATCATATTTCCAGCGGAAGTATTTGTAGAACTAAAAATAGCAACAAATGCCCAAGTAACACAAACAAGTAAAGTAATATCAAGTACTGACCACCAATATGAAGCTCGGCTCATTCTTCCAGAAATATGAAACATATTGCCAAAATAATCTTGAAACGAAGTAATCATATTTGGTGATGAATATTCTGAGCGAATATTACCGTTTCCACTATCGCTATTAGGACGATAAGTCTGTTGCCAATTATTACTCTGATTCTCATAATTAGCTTGGCAACTATCAGTAGCTCCCGCCCTTTCTGGTTGAGCTTGACCGCAATAAGGACAGAACTTTACGTCCGCTTTCAGCAACTTGCCACAGTTAGGGCAGTGCTTTGTTTCATCCATGATAAAACCTCCATAATATGTATTAAATAGATGTTAATATAACATCTATTATTATTTTACACTATTTACCATATCAAAATAGGCAAAAATGAACATTTTTGAACTATCTCCGTCAATTTGCGTTTGAATTGCCAAGTTGAAGGCTCCGTCACAATGATTTTTCTTCACAATCAATCTGATTTTCTCAAATGCGTGGTGTTGAAATTCACGCAAGCTTTGATCATCATCAGGAACGTAATGTCCACTCAAAGCCATGGAACCATTCGTATTAAAGTCGTAGCCGTCCGGAATCGTACCAGCTGAAACAGGAATAACAATATCCTCCTTAGCTGATGAATCCACTTCAGAAGCCAAGGGAGTTTCCACGTCCGAAGCTTCTTTCCGGTTCATTTCCTCTAATTCATCAATACTTGGTTGTTTGTATCCACACTTGGTACAGAACTTCACGTCAATTGGAATTTCTGCACCACAATTGGGACAAAATCTTGTTTTTAAAGCCATTTTTACTCTCCTCTTCGTATGTATTAAAAGAACCCCAGTTAAAGCACTGGAGTTCCCGTTAATTATTTAATTAAAAACCATTCCACCATCAATCAACAACGATTGACCAGTCATGTAGTCTGAGTCAGGTCCTGCCAAGTATGATACGCAGCCTGCCACGTCTTCAGGTTTTGAAAGACGCTTTAAGGCAATGTCCTTAGCGAATTGTTCCATTCCCCATTCAAATGGTTTACCTGCTTCATCGGCCACGTTTTGAGCAATGTCATTCATCATTGGCGTCACAACGATTCCAGGGCAGTAGGCGTTAACAGTAATGCCATCGTCAGCCAATTCCTTGGCAGTTGTCTCGGTAATTCCTCTAATGGCGAATTTCGTTGAACCATAAACCGTCAAGTTTTCATTTCCAGTCATCCCAGCTTGTGAAGATGCGTTAATGATCTTGCCACTGTGTCCTAATTCTTTGAACTTCTTGGCAGCAGCTTGGATGCCCCAGATGGTTCCACCAACGTTAATCTTTTCAGCTTGTTCCAAGACTTCTGGAGTAACGGTTTGAATTGGTGTGGTTGGTGCAATTCCGGCATTGTTGACAATGACATTGAAGTCACCAAAATGTTTAGCAGCTTTTTCTACTGCGGCAAAGACCTCATCCCGATTAGCAACGTCCGCCTTAATCGCAATGGCATCTCCGTTGTCACTTTGAATCTCCTTAGCAATTTCTTCCACTTTATCCAAGTGACGACCAACGAGTGCCACGGAAAAGCCGTCCTTACTCAAACGTTTAGCAATGGCAGCGCCGATTCCTTGCCCAGCACCCGTAACTAAAGCTACTTTTTTGTCCATCATTCATTCTCCTTACTTATTACTGATAATATAAGTTAATTTTATCACAGCAGGAGCTCACTTGTCCACAAAAAATGAGAGGCCCACCATTGGACTTCCCATCAATTTATTCTTCATTTTGTAGTCTGGAATGATGAATCCCGTAAACAAAGTAAATCACAATTCCAAGGGCTAACCAGCCCACTACCGCAATCTTGGTTACGTTTGGCAACATGATGATAAAGTAAATACTCATCAGACCCGCCAGAATTGGTAGGTATGGGTAGAGTGGCATCTTGTACCCAGTGTTCTTGATGTCTTTACGATGCCGAAGTGGAATGATTCCAAACGAGATAAAGGTAAAGGCCACTAGCGTTCCCGCATTAATTAACGAAACCAACTGCGTTAATGGAACGATTCCAGCAAAAATAGCCTGGATAATAACGGCCAACCAAACGGCAGAGGTGGGAATCCCAGTCTTATGGTTGATCTTCCCCATTTTCTTAGAAATAAGGCCGTCACGTCCTAAAGAGTAAACCAGCCGTGAACTCCCGATCACCATGGTTACCATGGCGGTAAAGATCCCAAATAAGGCTCCAATCGTAATTGCCTTGTTCATGAAGTTTAAGTGAACCATGGAAAATGCCAGGGCAGCTGGATCATCAACGTTTAAAAGCGAATAGTGCACCATTCCAGTTAGTACCAGTGAAAAGCCGACGTACAAAACAGCTGCGATCAGAACGGTTCCAAGAATTCCCTTGGCCATGTTTTTGTTCGGATTGATCGTTTCTGCCGAATTTGAGGCTAAAGCGTCAAATCCCATGAAGGCAAAAAAGACGGTGGCAGCTGCGGTCGAAATCCCACCTAAACCAAATGGTGTGGTGTGAAATTGTTTCGGATAAAACGGAACGTAGTTGCTCGACTTTATGTAAAAAACACCTACGACAATGAACAGTAAAATAATGCCAATTTTGACCAGAACAGCAAAGTTCTCAATCTTTTTAGAAAAGTTTGTCCCCATGAGCGCCAAAAGGCCGACTAGCAGCGTAATTACCACCCCTGTGATATTGACGACCCCGCCTTGCATAGGTCCATTTTGAAGTGCCTTAGGAATGTTAAACCCAATTGCCGCCAGAATATTGTTATTAAAGTATGAAGCGAATCCCGTTGCTTCAGCAGAGACCGCCAGGAAATACTCAAGAATAAGCCCCCATCCGAGGATCCACCCAATAATCTCCCCGTAAACAACGCTTCCAAAGGAGTATGCAGATCCAGCAACGGGCATGGCTGACGAAAACTCAGCATAGGCCATCCCCACGACTCCCGCTAAGATGGCAGCGAACAAGAACGCTAACGCCACGGCTGGTCCTGCGTGTGACGCTGCTTCGTGTCCTGGCAGAATAAAGATTCCAGTTCCAACCACGGCACCAACACCAAGTCCAATTAAATCTTTCGCGGTTAAGGTCCGCTTCAAACCGGCATCAGCTCTAACAAAATTTTCAACCGATTCTTTCTTGAACATGTTATGCATATGCATCACTCCTTTTCATTTGTATTGCATTGTACCGTGAAACCATGATCATGACAATTACTTTTTTAAGATTTCCTTAAACAAAAAAAGACTGGAATGAAATCATCCCAGTCCTTAACACTTTAAAATTTTATTTTTGAACGGCCCACTGTGGTTGTTCACCATTTAGAACTTTAACGATCTCACTCGCCGCATCATGTGCCATCCGGTTCATGCATTCCACCGTGTTCGAGGCAATGTGGGGAGTCAAGAGGACGTTATCCAATTGATAAAGCGGACTATCCATTGGAAGTGGCTCTTTATCAAACACATCCAAGGCAGCGGCTTTAATTTCACCACTCTTTAACGCATCGATAAGATCATCCGTATTAATGAGTGCACCCCGAGCCAAATTAATGAGAACCGAAGAGCTATGCATCATCTCAAATTCACGTTTCCCCACACTTCCCTTAGTTGAGGGAAGCACTGGCATGTGCAGGGTAACGATGTCCGAATCAGTAAAGATGGCGTCACGATTAACCGCTTTTCCGTACTCAGAATCTTCGGCATGGGGTGAATTGTAAATGACATTCATCCCTAATCCGCTCACCTTTTTAGCGACCATCTTACCAATGCGACCATAACCAAGAATTCCAAGGGTCTTCCCCTCTAAGTCAAAGCCCTTGTGATCCTTCTTGTAGTTCCAATTGCCTTCACGCATTTCGTGGGAATCATTCGTAACGTTCTTGGAAATGTCAAAGATTTCCGCAAGCGTAGTCTCCGCCACCGTTGAAGCGTTAGCGAGTGGTGTAATTGTTACATATATCCCATGTTGTACCATGAAGGGAACGTCGATGTTATCGTAACCCACACCGTTTCTAGCGATAATCTTCAGATTAGGCATCTTTTCAATCGTATCGTTAGGAAATGGCGCAGTTCCAATCAGAATTCCATAAGCGTCAGCGGCCTTGTCAAGCAGGGTCGAAATCTTCTTGTCTGGCAATTCGACGACTTCAAAACCATTATCCTTTAATAATTGTTTCCCATCTGGAGCTAAACTTGCTTGTACTGCAACTTTTTTAGCCATAATTATCTCTCCTGTCTATGATTCACTAACATTTGCTTTTCTGTAAAAATCCTTTAACTGATCTTGAGTGGGGTAACCGTCGTTATCACCCGGCGTTTGGACCTGCATGGCGCCAACGGCATTTCCTCGCATCACGGCACTTTTTAAGTCCTTATCTTCCAGTAACGCGGTGATGACTCCTAGGGCAAAGCCATCTCCAGCACCAACGGTATCCACAACGTGATCAACCTTGAAACCATCAACGGTGTACGAATCACCATTCTTTGTTTTGACGTACGCTCCAGCGGGTCCTAATTTAATTAAAACCGCTTGGGTTCGTTCGCCGTTTTGGAGGTAAAAATCGGCAATTTGTTCAGGATCATCACTGCCCATCAGGACCTTTCCCTCGTTTACACCGGGCATCACAATGTCCGCCGATTTTGCCAACTCGTTAATCGTTTTAATCATTCGATCATGATCACCCCACAGTCCGGGACGCAAATTTGGATCAAACGTTATCTTAATTTTATTATTAATCAAGCGGTCCATTAATGCACGATATGAGGCTTGGGCTTCATCTGAGAGCGCCGGGAAGATCCCCGTTAGGTGGGCCATCTTAACATCATCAAGGTTAATTTCATCAATGACATCTTTATCCAAATGAGAAGCAGCGGACCCCGTGCGGTAGTTAAACGTCTTCGGATCTCCGTGCGTTACCATCTGTTTTAACTGATGCCCCGTCCAATGCTCGGGGTCGTCTTTGACGTAATCAATTCCAACCCCATGACCAATGATGACATTTTTAGCGTATTGTCCTAGGGGATCGGTTCCAACTTGAGAAACGTACTGGGCGGAATGTCCTAATCGTTTGGCACCAATGGCCACGTTTAACTCGGCACCTCCTAGGATTTTTAAGTAATGGGTTGAGTCAGCGAGGCTGGCATCAGGATCGGTTGAGGCGAACGTCACCACTGGTTCGCCAATTGTCAGAAATTCACTCATAAGTTTTCACCTTTCTTTAATCATCTATCCGAAGAATAAGTAGACTAATATTTCATTAATAATGGAAACGATCCACATGATTGGAACTCCCAGTTTCAATAATTGCTGAGGACGAACCTTCATGTAATCAAGGCCCCAGACATTCCACGATTGGGTAATGTCGGTGGAGACCGCCATTAGAGTTGGAACGTACATGAGAGGCAAGAGGAACATGTCGTTAAACATGCCAGTGGCAGATAAGACGGCTGCCGTTGCGGCACCAGCTCCCCACACCTGTAAGGGTCCTCTAAACAAGGCCAATGGCGCTAAGATTCCAATTCCAAGTGCTAACAGTAAATGACTGTTAGGCAAGATGGCACTAAAGATGCCCTTGAAACGACCAGCGTTTAATTGGGCAGCCCCAGCGAACATTACTAGCGCCATTAAGAACATAATTAATCCAGAAATATCATTAATGGACTGTTTAATGGTAGTGTTTAAGAACTTTTTAAACTTCTTGTAGCCATTCATCTTCCCAGTTACTAGCATGGCCAAGATACTTGAGAGAATCAAGGCCGGGATGGCATCCCAACCAAGAGCCATGTTCAAGATAACTGGAACAACTGGGATGGCATAGGCAATGTACGGGATCTTATTCACATCGCCTGGATCGGTTGCCCCGATTTCCTTTAAGTTGGCTTCAGCATTCTTAGGATTGAAAGTGTGGCGTTTCATGACTAAGAACAAGATGACCGCGATCAGCTGAACCGCCATGGCAGCCCAACCAAACTCAAGGTAGTGCAAGTTATACTGCGCCTTGGGAAAGAAGGCTTTGATCTGATTAAATAGGACAACGTTGACATACATCGCCGATCCAATGGAGAGGGCAAAGGTCGTCAAGGCAACATCTCGTGGGATCCCCAGAGAAAGCAGGATTGGCAGTAAAATGACACCAATGGCAATTACAGAACCCACTCCGTAAGAACTCACGAACAAGAGCGCGGTTACTAGCACAATCAGGATAGCAGCCAGTAAGGGATGGGATTTACCCACCTTATTGGTCTTTTGTGAAATGGAGGGAGCAATCCCACTTTCAACTAAGACCCGACCGAACCACGAACCAAAGACAATGTAAATGATGGTGGATCCGTATTTCAAAGCTGGCGTCGAGAAGACGGCGGTTATGGCAGTATGATACGGGATTAGACCAATGACGGTCCAGAGAATCGCCATGACAAAGAACCCGATTGTAAGGTCGCCACCTTTAATAATGTAAAAAATAAAACCCGCAAACGTAATTAACAACAAAATCGCAATTATCGTATTTATCAATTACATCACCTCATCCTTAAGTAACTGGACCTGACGTTTCACATGTTCGTCATCTTGCATTGGAAATTCCAGCGCTAGGTCGGTCTTTGGTGGCAATTCTCTTAGAATGTTTTTCCAATCAAACATCCCATCGTTGAGGTCATCAGCCGTCTGAAGGTCATCCTCATCAAACTGATTAACGTTCTTTAAATGAATGTAATCGGTATAACTACCCAAACAATCGGCAGCGTAATCAGCACTTTGATGGGTAAATGCCCAGTTCCCTAGGTCATAAACATATTTAATCGGCAAATCATTCTTTTTCGCTTGATTCAAAAAATGCTTAATGTTGGCAATCTTGCCACTCACTTCTGTCTGGTCGTTTTCCACGTTTAATTGGATTTGATCAAGTGGTAACCCATCAAACGCGTGGGCTAGGTCGCCATCAAACTTTCTAAAATTACCAACGTTAAACTTAATCTTGGTAATTCCCATCCGTTGTCCCTCATCAAAATATTGCTTTAACTTGGGATTGATAGACCCATCCTTTAAGAAGAGCTCATCGGGGACGCTGTAGTTCACCAGTAAACCGGTCTTCCTACTAGCTTGATGAATGTCATCAAGTTCTTTCGGAAAATCCTTGATGTACTCCCGGCGAACTTCAATTCCGTCGGCTCCCGTGTCTTTAACACGAGCAAACAGCTCACTCTGACGCGTTCCAGCATCAATGTCATTTACAAAGATCCATGTATTTAAAAACAATTTCATCAGTATTGCACTCCTTTAATTGCTTTGTTAACGCTTTCATATTTATAACTATGGTAATCGTTTACATAAAGCTAGTCAATACTATTTTGTGATATTTTTAAATAAATGTGTAATCGTTTTCCAAATCACTATAAAAAAAGGCTAGCTAAAATAGCTAGTCTGTAAGCTTCCCTTAAAATTGTGCCGGGATTTCAATCTTTTTGGCGATCGGTTGAGTAGCACTTTCGACTCCCTCGATTAGAATTTGAGCCGCACTAACCCCAATCTGATAAGGATCCTGATTAATAACTTTGATTCCTGGATCAATATTGTCAGTTAATGATGTATCAGAGAATCCCGTCATATGTACTCCATCCGATTTTCGAATCACACCATCTCGGATTAATTTTGGTAGAAATTTAAGCAACCATCGTTCCTTTAACGCAAAAATTAGACCACCATGGGTTGCGGCTACTGAGCGTTTCAGCTTTTCGTATGCTACGTTAAACGAATCCTCATTATCACCGGGCTCGATAATTTGAACGTTTTCATGAAAAACGGCCTTGATCCCGCTTAACCGTTCCTCACGCGTTGAAACGTTCTTGACGTTGTTCGTGATCACAAAAACATGGTTTAATCCCTGATCCTTAAAATATTGTGCCGCTTTCTTGCTAATCGTGTAGTTATTGGTAACCACACTCGGCCACGGGCTATTTTCCACCTGCCGATCAAGCATAACCACCGGAATGTTTTGCGGAATCACCTTTTTAAAAGCCTTCAAGTCGTTACTTAAGGGCTGAATAATCACTCCACCAAACATCTGCTGATTAAGTGAAGAAAGAGTTCCAAGTTCGCGCTGTTCGTCACTATCTGAATCCATTAGAACCGCGATGAAATTATTTTTCTTTAGAACTGAATTAACCCCTTTAAAGATTTCAGTCGAAAAATAGTCGTCAACGTCTGCCGCAACCACGGCCACTAAGCGACTCTGCTTCGTAATTAGCTGTCTGGCGGACTCGTTTGGCACGTAGTTCAATTTCTTAATTGCTTCGGTGACCCGCTTGGCGGTAGCACTTGACATGTGATTCGTCTTTCCGTTTAAATATCGTGAAATAGTTGCGGTTGACACTCCTGCCTCTGAAGCAACGTCTCTCATTGTAGCTACTGAAACCATCTGGACACCTCCAATCAATCATTTTTCTTTATTTTACCATTCTTTGAACTTCTGTTTCCACAGACGAAAAGGAACCCACCAAATCAATTGATGGATTCCCTCATTGTTATTTGAATTTTAAGTTCCAAGCCGCCTGTTGGTTAATTCCCGATTCTTTCTTAATTAACTTGGCAGTCTTTTCAGTCTGGTAGGCCTTAACTAGTTCCTTAATCTGTTTATCGTTCTTATTCTTCTTCGTTGACGCAATGAAGTTAACCCACTTATGTGAATCTTTGGTAAATGGTGGAGTATAGATAACCTTCTTGGGACTCAAGTTAGAACTTTCAGCAAAGTTCCCGTTGACCACGGAGGCTCCGGTTGAATTCAGCAGTCGTGGAGTCTGAGAAGCATCAACTTCCTTGATCTTCAGATTCTTGGGGTTACTAGTGATGTCCTTGACCGTGGTGAAGGTCTTTTTCGGATTTAACTTAATCAGACCGGCACTCTGAAGGACGTGGAGTGCCCGCGATTCGTTATTGGTATCATTTGGAACGGCAATTGAAGTTCCGTTTGAAATGTCATTAACAGACTTAAACTGATTAGAATAAATTCTCATGGGTTCAATGACGGTGTCACCAACCGGCACGATGTCAGTGTGATGAACCTCGTTCCAGTTATCCAAGAACGGATAGTTTTGGTAGGCGTTTACGTCAATGTCACCATTGGTTAACGCGTTGTTTGGTTGAGAGTAATCGGTAAACGTCTGAAATTTCACGTTTAGTCCGTACTTATCTTTCGCGGTCTTGGCCACTTCGTTCCAGATTGCCTGCTCCTGCTTAGAACCCGCCATGATCCCAACGTTGATGGTGTTGGCTTCGGCTTCGGACTGGTGGAAAAAGCTAAAGTATCCCGCAACTCCAACAAATAAGATAATTCCAATCCAAATTACGTATTTAACCCATCTTCTCATTTTCATTCCTCCCATTTTACCAAACAAAAAAAGCATTCATCCTATCAAAGGACGAATGCTTTCGCGGTACCACCTTAGTTCATAATCGTCTCACGACCATTATCTTACAAGTTATCAATCAATAACTTGACCTTGATATCGGCGGTAACCCCGTCACCAGCTGATCATTCACTGGTGAAAACTCCAAGTCCATCTTCAACAACGTTCACCCATCTCATCGCAGCTATCTGAGACTCTCTTAGGGTTTGTTCTGTCTACTCAACTTTTCGGTTTGTTTAGTTTATTGTTTTTTGGTTGTCGTTACTCTACATTTTTTCTTAGCCATTGTCAATAAGTTTACGAAAGTTTGGTAATAAAAAAGAACCGAAGTTTGACCTTCGATTCTATGACTTATTAATCTGTTTTATTATTTATCGACTTGATTGTTGGTCGTAACTTGGCCATCAATCATTTCGCCGTCATCCTTTAACTGCAAGAAGTTATTCTTGAAATCAAGCTTTAGACCTGGTCCGAAGAATGTCATGTCATTCTTGCTGGTTAAAACGTCAGCGTCTTGGTTGTTTTCGAGCTTTACATCGTAATCGCTGGGTGCCTTTGAAACACCAACGACTTGAAATGCGTCTCCAACAGTGCAAGCACCACCAGCACCTTCAGAGAAGTTATTTGACCCGTCATTTGCGGTCAACAGATATGCGTTAGCACCTGCTAATCTCTTCTTCATGTAGGCCATTGCGTCATCAGTAATTGTTAATTTCATATTCATAACCTCCTAGTTAAATGGTTCAGAAATGAATTTCTTCAAATCTTCACTATCAATACTAACAGAAATTATCCATAGTGCAAGTATAATGTACACAATTTAATTTTAAAAAGCCAATAAGCTTTTTCACTTTATATTCGTGATTTAATGGGGTATTATGTAATCACAAGATAAGTTTAATCCACTAACAGGATTAAGGAAAAGCAGAGGTGTATTGTTATGGTTATGTACAAAGATCTTGAAGGCAAGACAGCCGTTATTACTGGAGGAGACTCCGGAATCGGTGCTGCAATTGCTGAACGTTTGGGTCAAGAACACATGAATGTGGTAATTAACTACCACAAAAACGAAGAAGCAGCTAACCAAGTTGTTGAAGTCGTTGAAAAAAACGGTGGTCATGCTGTCACAAAACAAGGTGACATTGGTGACGATGCTGGTGCTGAATCATTAGTAAAGGCAGCCGTTGACGCTTTTGGTGACTTAGACGTCTGGTTTAACAACGCTGGAATGGAGAAAAAGACTCCAACTAACGAAATTCCATTGGAACAATGGGAGGCAGTTGTCAACGTTGACTTAACCGGAACCTTCTTAGGAACTAAGGCCGCTTTGAACTACTTCTTAAAGAAAAACAAAAAAGGTAGTATCGTTCAAACTTCATCAGTTCATCAACAAATTCCATGGCCTACATTTGCTAGCTATGCAGCAAGCAAGGGTGGCGTTAAGTTGTTCACCGAAACTACCGCAATGGAGTTCGCTAAACAAAACATTCGAGTTAACTCAATTTGTCCAGGTGCGATCAACACCCCAATCAACGCTAAGAAATTCGCTGATCCAAAGACTTATGAATCAACTGTTAACATGGTTCCAATGCACCGAATTGGTAAGCCTTCAGAAGTTGCCGCTGCTGCGGTTTGGTTAGCTTCCGATCAAGCTAGCTACGTAACCGGTGTTTCCCTTTACGTTGATGGTGGTATGACATTATACCCATCATTTCAAAATGGTAATGGTTAAAATTAAATCAAAAAGGAATGTGATTAAATCACATTCCTTTTTTATTGGCTTAAAACACTTTAAAAATTCTTCTAATTAACTCATTAATTCCATGCCATCCAAACAGGACACATGAAGCAAATAAGCCGGTTCCCTCTAAAAAGAGAACCAGCCGCTCTTTTTGATCAAAGATAAAATAAGCAGCGATCACTAGAACCACGAGTAGGTATGCAAATGTCAACCTGATTTTGGCTTTGATTAAAATCCATCTCCTAAATTTTACTGGTTTAACTTATCAATCATATCAACAATTTTGACTACTTAAAATACTGTTGAGCAAAATCCGTAACCTTTTGCGTATACGTATCCGGATCTTGACTTCGGCTTTCAATGTGACCAGCACCCTTAATGATCCAAATTTGCTTCGGTCCGGCATCATTTCGATAGTTTTCATAGGCGTTCCTCACTGGCACGAACTTGTCGGCATCCCCGTGAATGATAAACAGTGGAATCTGGTTGTGTTTCAAGGTCTTCTTGGTGTTTCCGTCATTCATGTTATACTTCGCCAACGTTTTGACGTAAAGATTGACGGTCGGAACGAGCGGAAAACTGGGAATGTTGAATAGTCGCTTTAGTTGACCACCAAGTTCGCCCTCGACACTAGCGTAGCCACTATCTTCAATCGCAAACTTGACGTTACTAGGCATCTTTGGCAGTGAGTACATGACCGCCGAAGCCCCCATACTGGTTCCAAACAATCCTAATTCACCACCAGGATGGTCAGAATTCACCACTCTAGCCCATTTTTCAAGGTTAGTGGCGTCTTTAACCCCATACCCGATGTACTTTCCACCACTTCCACCAAACGATTGATTGTCAGGTGCTAGGACGTTGTAGCCGTCCGCATGAAAAATCTTAATGAAAGCTTCCATCTCTTCACTGTTACTACCGTAGCCATGAACCACGATCACTGTCTTATTAGATGGCTTTTCTGATGGAACGTACCTGGCTACCAAATTGGTACCGTCGTCCGCCTTTTCGTGTAAGACTTGGGTGTTGTTATCACTAAACCATTCGGTATCAGGTGTTCCCGCGTTTTCATTGTATAAACTAGCTAAACCAGTTTTTCCAAAGGCAAAGTTGAACAGGAGATAACCTAAGGCCAAATCTAGGATAATTGTAAAAATGACAAAGAAAAAAGCCGTCACTCCGGTCCACTTTAGTATTCTTTTCATTGGCTCTTTCCCCTCTCTAATTAAGACTTTTAAAATAAATTGTCACGTCTACTTACTATCTTAATGTATGTAAAATACAATGACACAAAAAATATGATGTTTAGTGAAAAATTAATGTAAATAAATAGAGCGTCTTTATTTTAACAATAAGAACGCTCTATTTTATCTATTTATTTGCGTTACGATCATCCGAACCATGATTTCCCGACTGTTCTTTCTCAGAATCAGGAGTAACGTCTTTCCATTCCCCATTAGACTCATCATTATCGATTAAATCAGTCTTGAGCGTACTAATATTAGTGAAGACTTGCCACATAATGATAGCCATGATGATATGTGAAACCCATCCTACAATTGGAATCACCGCTACTACTGACAGGATAATCCCAACGATGAATTTGGGCTTGATGCTTAACATATCAGAACGAACCTTGCCATCATCTAAAGAGCTCACCATCTGGGAGCTGATGATAAAACAGGTAATGTAAAGTCCCAGTAGGACTAGTAATGGAACCCAAAGCATACTTACGATAATGATTCCACCAAGGATCGGGAATAACAAGACCGTTTCAACGATCGCAATTATAAGCGTTAGAACATACAAGAAGTCTAACTTTTGAACAACATCTGATTTCTTCATAAATTCCTCCATCTAATTCATCTTTATACTTCCATTTTACATGAAAATCGAATCCATTTGGTAAAAATAATTGTGATACAATTAATGTAATTGCTTAATGGAGATGAAAAGCTTGGCAAAACGCACACATCACATCGATTTTTCAGATTTAAGATACGTCCTCTTTGCGACCATCATTGGAATCCTAACGGGAGCCGTCATTGCGTCCTTTCGTTATCTAATCCAAGTGGCACTCAAATGGTCTTTAATCATTTACAATGGTCTTGACCACAACCTTAACCTCCTATGGTTCGTGATTCCTCTCTTCTTACTGATCTCAATCGTCACGGGACTCATCATGAAAGGTGATCCTGACGTCAAGGGTTCCGGAATCCCCCAAGTGGAAGCTCAACTAGCTGGAAACATTGAAACCAACTGGGTTTCAATTCTATGGCGGAAGTTTGTTACAGGAGTTCTAACCGTCGGAACCGGGATCTTCTTAGGTCGAGAGGGTCCATCCGTTCAATTAGGTGGTGCAATCGGTCAAGGAGTCGCTCAGGGATTCAAGGAAGTCGGCTCTGAACGTCGGCTAATGATTGCAACCGGAGCTGCCGCCGGACTTTCGGCGACTTTTAGTGCCCCACTAGCCGGGACGTTCTTCGTCATGGAGGGTGTCTACCGGAACTTTTCACCAGCCGTCTGGCTCTCGTCACTGACCGGGTCAATCTGTGCGAACTTTGTTTCATTGAAAGTTTTTGGGCTAAAACCTATCCTTCCCATTTTTTACAGTCACACTTTTCAGCTCCAGAACTACTGGCAGCTGATCATTCTGGGAATTATTCTGGGTGTACTAGGTTACGTCTATAATTTAGGCCTGCTGGATCTTCCCAAATGGTTCGCCAAAATTAAAATCATTCCCTGGTACTTCATGTGTGCCATCCCGATCTTAATGGTCATTCCTATTGGAATGTTCTTCCCGACCACGATTGGAAGTGGTAGTCGGGTCATCATGACGGTGGCCACTCATAACGTTCCATTGACCGCCATCTTTGTCTTCCTAATCGTTCGGTTCGTCTTTGGTTTGATTACGTATGGTGCTGGGATTCCAGGTGGCTTCTTCATGCCGGTCCTTGCCGTCGGATCACTAATTGGAGCCGCATATGGTGGCTTCATGTCACAATCAGGACTGCTGGGAACTGGATACGTCAATAATCTCCTGATTTTTGGAATGGCCGGTTATTTTGCGGCCGTTAGTAAAGCTCCGTTCACTTCAATCATGCTAATTACCGAACTCGTGGGTAACACCAAGAACTTCATGGCGTTAGCGCTCGTGGTCTTGGTTTCCTACGTCGTGGTCGATATGATGGGTGGTCAACCAATCTATCAAGCCTTGGCCGAACGGCTGACTGCCATCAAGACGTACTTCAATGCTGACAGCAAGACGGACAGGATTCAGGTACCCGTCTACGAATTTAGTTCAATTGAAAATAAACTGGTCAAAAACGTAAAATGGCCAGAAAACTCCATTCTCATCACGATCAGTCGTGGCAATCTGCACATTATTCCCAATGGCAACACCAAGATTAAAGCCGGTGACACTTTGATTGTCCTGGCACATCGGGATGCCGTGGGACCAGTTAAGAAACAGCTGGTAAAGATGGCGATGGAGATTGATGAATAAAAACAAGCATTATGTATTTATTACGTAATGCTTGTTTTTTACTCTTTAGTATTAGCACTTTCAATATTCTTTAAATCACTTGTATCAATTTCTTTTAACATAAGACGTCCTTCAAGAATCATTTTATGAAGGATATTTCTTCCCTTTTGAGTTCCGGTTGATTCACCATAAGTATTCATAAGTTTATATACTTCTTCAAAATAATTAGACTTAATTTTATTTTCTTTATTTGAATCATAAATTGAATAACAAAATACTAACTTGATTGAACTATTGTAAATATCATAATGATCAAAAATTGTTTGGAAGTAGGAATAATCAGCCGGAGCTAATGAATGACCATAGAAATAAATATTTTTAGGATCATCTGGTAAAATTAATTCTTTATTATCTGTAGACCTAGTCATGATCCGATACGTTTTACTGAACTTATAAAAATAATCATCATTTCTTATTGAGTTAGCATCAACTCCAATAATTGGTTGTGATGTATCTCCATGAACATTATCTATCGTTGAATCTTCAGAAAATGGATTTGTATAGTTAAAATCTAAAATATTAAAACTTCTATTATTATAAATATTTTTATTTATCCTTTTTAATAAGTTTTTTGCATTTTTTCTATACGAATCATTTTCAATAGAACCAATATATTCACCTAAATTTCTTTCAAATTGATTTAATTGATTAAAAATGAAGTTTACAAATTCCCTATCTGAATATGAATCAATTGGATATTCAAATGTCATTAACATAATAAATAATAATGTCAATGATCCATCTTTACAACTATAATCTAATTCATTAACTATATTCGTTCTTTTTTTACTGTTATTTATAAAAGCTGAATACTTGCTCTTTTTATCATATAAATTATCCTTTAAAACTTTTAAATGCTTCATTACTAAGATTAAATAATTCAAATTATTATCATTATTATTAATAAGATTATATAAATTCGTTTCAACATCAGACCAATTATTATTTAATATTTCATTAGTTAAAAAATACACATCAAAAAGTGATCCTATACTGCCATTTGATTTATGTTCAGTCACTAATGGATAATTAGAAATTCGAATAGTATCATCATTCACGCATATATCATAGATAAATCGAATCATTGGATTATCAAGCTTTGAATCTATGTTTTCATTATTTTGTACATAAGCTCTCATATTAAGAAAATCATGTACATAATCCATAATATTGTGCTCTTGAACTTCTTCATTTTCCATAGTTTTAATTAAGGTTTGTTTTTTAATATAATCAAAATAATTTTTAAAGCTACTTTCTAACCCACAAGCTAAATCAAATCCATTTCCAATAATTAATAAATCCTTTGGTTTATCTGCATACATTACTATACTTTCACTCCTATCATAATGTGATCATTATAACTTAATTTCATTTAAAACTATAATTTGATTTAGAATATAATAAACAACACGCAAGCGTTGAAAACGATTACATAACCTGCTAATCTTAAATTAACGAAGCAACTACAAAAACATTTACGAAAGTTGGTGCACACATGGAAAAGAACGTTTTAGGAATCGACCTCGGAACGGGATCGGTTAAAGTCACAGCGGTCAACAAACTGGGTGACATTGTGGGGCAAGAATCAACGTCGTATCCCAATCCACAACCACAACCAGGTTGGAGTGAACAAAACCCCAACGACTGGGTTAACGGCACGATTGCTGCCATCAGAAAATTAGTCAATGATGATAACGTGGATCCGGTCTCCATCAGCGGAGCTAGTTTTTCGGGTCAGATGCACGGCCTCGTCTTATTAGATAAAAATAATCAGGTTATCCGTCCCGCCATTTTGTGGAATGATACCCGAACCACCAAACAACGGAAAGAAATTGAGGATAAACTGGGCAAACGGTTCGTTGAAATCACGGGTAATCAACCACTGGAGGGCTTTACAATCACCAAACTGCTCTGGGTCAAAGAAAACGAACCCGAGAACTGGGCCAAAGTAAAAACCTTTCTATTACCAAAGGACTACCTGCGCTTTAAGATGACCGGAAACATCGCGGTTGACTTCTCCGACGCCACCGGAACCACCCTTCTAGACATCCACGACAACAAGTGGAGTTTAGAAATCTGTCATGCACTGGGAATTCCCGAAAAAATTCTCCCACCACTGATCCAATCCATTGATTACGCAGGAAACGTCATCCCAGACTTTGCCGACGAAGCCGACATGTCGACCGTTACTAAAGTTTACGGGGGTGCCGCTGACAACTCCGCTGGAGCCGTTGGTGCGGGAATCATGTCACCAAATAACGCCCTGGTCAGTGTGGGAACGTCTGGGGTGGTTCTCCATCACGAAGTTGATCTCTCCACCGATTACGGTGGACGTCTTCAAATGGAAGATCACTCGATTCCAAACACCTACTATTCTATGGGTGTTACGCTGGCTGCCGGTGATTCCCTCACCTGGTACAAAAACACCTTTGTCCCAGATGAAGACTTCACCGAAATGACCGATGAGGCTGGCAATTCGCCGATCGGAGCAAACGGTCTCCTGTTTACACCCTACATTGCCGGAGAACGAATGCCCCACGCTGATTCTCAGATTCGGGGAAGCTTTGTCGGCATCGATCGGACCCAGGTACGACGCGACTTCACCCGTGCGGTCATGGAAGGCATTACCTTCAGTCTGAGAGACATTTTAACCATTTATGACGAAATGGGTGCCACGATTGACCACGTCACTTCCATTGGTGGCGGAGCTAAAAGTGCAGTCTGGACGCAAATCCAAGCTGACATCTTCGATAAGCCAGTCACAACACTAAAGAACGAACAGGGACCTGGCATCGGAGCGGCCATGATCGCAGCCGTTGGACTCGGCTGGTTCACCGGTTTCCCTGCCTGTGCCGATCAGTTCATTAAGTTCGGTAAGACCTACGAACCAATCCAGGCTAACGCTGATAAATACGCCAAACTTTTCAAAATCTATCAACAAATTTATCCTCAAACCAAAAAGATTAGTCACGAACTGCAGGATTTCCGTTAATTCAAGTTCAGTTTCTGACTCATTCGATTGGAAAATAAAAGGACGAAGCCCTAGGCTTCGTCCTTTTTACTAGTAAAACGAGTTTTAATGACACCAATGATGGCAGGTAACAACGTAATCAAGATAATCGTCAGGATTACCGCCGAGAAGTGCTCCTTCACGAATGGAATGTTGCCAAAGAAATATCCGCCACCGCAACAAAGTACAACCCACGCGACACAGGCACTCACATTATATTTAACGAACTTTTGATAGCTGTAGTCACTGCTGGCGGCTACAAATGGGACAAACGTCCGTACAATTGGCATGAATCGTCCCAGCAAGATCGCCCACGATCCATATTTATCAAAGAAACGATGGGCTTTCTCGAAGTCCTTTGGCTTAATAAAACGGCTGAGATACTTGTTGTCCGTGATTGCCAGTCCAACCTTCCGTCCCAGAAAGAAATCGAGCGAGTCGCCCAGTGCTGAAGCTAGGAAAAACAGAATCACGAAGATCCAGATGTTTAAATCATTGGTACTGGCGGCCGCTAATGCCGCCGCAGCAAACAAAAGCGAATCGCCCGGCAAGAACGGCATAATCACGGCTCCGGTCTCAATGAAAATGACCGCAAACAATATTAAATAAGTCCAATTACCAAACACGTTAACAAGGGTAACCAGGTGGTGGTCAATGTGAAGCACGAAATCAATTAAAAAACTCATCTTTAATCCCCACTTAATTAGTTATTTTATAATCTTACCAAAACGCTCAAAGCAAGGATAGTTATATGCGGCTTTACGTACGTCATTTAAACTAAAATTAATGAATAGAAAAAGGACGATTGAATTAAATCAATCGTCCTTTAAATTTAGTTTTATAGTTTTGGTTGAATCAGCAAAATCACACCGATAACGGCCACAATCAAAATTCCAATGGCAAAGTAACGTTCGTACTTCCCAAAGATTGGTTGGTCGGGTGCGTACTGTTTTCTAGCGTACATAAACAATGGAATCCCAATCGCATAGATCACAAAGGCAATCGTCATGTACTCAAGCCCAGCGGCATACCCCATAAATAGGGTTCCAAGGATTGCGAGGGCGGAAACGAAGTAGGCACTCTTTCTCGAGACGGAAATCTTGTTGCCAGTTGGATTAAACGTCTTCTCATTTCGACTGATCTTGAACAGATACATCATCGAAATCAAGTATGGTGGAACCGTCATCGTTCCAACAATCGTCAAAGTAAAGTTGAAGGCCCTACCCGCAAAGTGGGTAAAAATGATGATCAACTGAATGACCAAAACTGTCATGAACAATGAGTGAATCGGAACGTTGTTCTTTCCCATCTTTCTAAAGAACTTCGGGAAGGTTCCGTCCATGGAAGCGGCACGTGGCATTTCGGATAGGACCAAAACCCACGTTAACCAACTTGATAAGACGGCCACGATTACCCCAAAGGTGATGATTAATCGTCCTAGTGGTCCCAAGACGATCTGCATCAAAGCCCCGGTTGAAGGACTCTGCAGGTTCGCAATCTGACCATAACTCCGTAAGCCAAGTGGTAGGATTGATACCAAAGCGTACAGTACCAAACAAATCAAGAAACCATACTTGGTGGCCTGGCGAACGTCCTTTTGGCTCTTGGCGTTACTTGAAAGGACCACGGCACCCTCAACTCCAGAGAAGACCCACATGGTGGTCATCATGGCGTTTCGAACCTGGGAAAAGAGACCACCCATGGCTTTATCGTTGACCTTCGGCAATGTTTGAGCAGCAAACATATTCGTGGTAAAAGCGTGCCAGTTAAAGACCACGATCATGGTAATGATAAAGATAGCCACAATCGTCAACATACAGATTGTCCCAAAGACGTCCACATGACTAGTAACCCGAATCCCCTTCAGGATCAGGTAGGTCATCAGCCACAACACAATCGTTCCACCTAAAATAGAGATCCAGTTATTTCCACCGGTAAACGTCCCGGGCCAAAACGCGTTTAACGTCGACATCAGTAGCACCGAGTACGCAGCCACGGCAAACGACTGACAGATCCAATAACCCCAGCTTACAAAGAACGCGGTAAAGTTCCCAAAACCAGCGTGGGCATAATGGTATAACCCAGTGGTAAATTGGGGCCGAACTTCTGATAGTGTCATAAACGAACGTACGATGAACCAGATAATCAGTCCTGACAGGGCCCAAGCGATGATTTGGGCAATTGCTCCGGCATGGAGCGCCATGTTCTGTGGCAGATCATAGATTCCACCACCAACCATCGCGGATAATACGAACGCCGTCAGACCGACCGTCCCGATCTTTTCTTTTTTATTACTCAAATCCTCACTTCTTTCAATATGGAGTTAAAAGAAAAAGGCGATCAAATTCGCCCTCGTTTCTAATTACTCAAGTCTTATAATGTTCTTACTATTTAATTTTTTAGCTTCTTTAATCTGACTCTTCATGCTGCGACTCTGGAAATTAACCTCAACGGAGTTGCCGTCATTTCGTAACTCCTCCGCCTTCTTAAGCGCCTCATCAAGGATCTGATTCTTGGCTTTACTGTCCTTATTTTTAACGTCGGTCGCAATGAAATAATCAATGGCATTACTGTCATCGTTAGAATTTACGATCGTTGCCAATCGTTCTTCACCAAAGGCAAACCCAACGCCACCGGTATTTTCGGGTCCCCCAAATTCTTCCACCATGTGGTTGTAACGACCACCGGCACAGATGGTGGTGTAATCATCACCAAAACTAGGATCCTTTGCCATGATTTCAAAGACCGTGTCCGTGTAGTAATCTAGGCCACGAACTAACCGATCGTCAACGGCGTACGGGATGTCTAGGGCATCCAAAGCGGACAAGACGTCAGTGAAATACTGCTTCGATTCGTCGGTCAGACTGTCTTCCAGTTTCGGGGCATCAGCCACCAACTTCTGGTCACCCTTGTCCTTACTATCAAGGATTCGCAGGGGGTTTTGTTGTAAACGCCGTTTTGAATCGTCACTAAGTTGATCCTCATACTGTGAGAAATAATCAACTAAAACATCATGGTAACGCTTGCGGCTCGCTTCGTCACCCAGGGTGTTAATCTCAACCTTTAAATCGTTAATATCCACACCTTTGAAAATGTCGAGGGCTAACGCAATCGTCTCAGCGTCAATTTGTGGACTTGTGGCCCCAATCGATTCACAACCAATCTGATGAAACTCACGGTTGTGGGTAGCACCTGGACGTTCATAACGAAACATGGCGCCCATGTAGTAAACCTTGACGGGTTTAGGATGTTCTGGTCCAAAGAGCTTGTTTTCAACAAACGAACGTACCACTCCAGCGGTTCCTTCAGGTCGAAGTGAGATATCACGCCCACTTTTATCCTGAAAACTATACATCTGTTTTGTCACGATATCCGAACTATCACCAGAAGTTCTCGTAAAGACCGGGGTCTTCTCAACTAGTGGGGTTCGCATCTCATGAAAGTCGTATCTGGAAAAGACGTCGCGTGCGGTGTCTTCAATTCGTTGCCAAATACTGGTCTCGTCAGGCAAAATGTCTGACATCCCTCTAACTTTCTTAAATTTGTCGTCCATAATTTTCCCATCTTTCTATTAAATTACTTCATTTAAAACCATGCTAAATATATATACGTAGATTTTACCATTATTGAATTAGCATGTCTTGTCCCCCTCAAATAAATCAACCAGCTGACAACTACATATGATTAACGTTAACCAAATAAAAATTGTTCGAGTTATCATTGATAGTCCAACGTTTTTTATGGTATTCTATTAATAATTTATAAAAAACTGAACAATAGGAGGAGTACGATGAAGGATTGGAATTATAAATTCGGGAAACAAGGATTAACATTTGATGATGTTCTTCTAATTCCTGCAGCAAGTGACGTATTACCAAACCAAGTTGACTTAAGAACGACTTTAGGCAAGAACTTAAAGCTTAACCTACCCGTTCTAAGCGCAAGTATGGATACTGTCACAGAGGCACCTTTGGCAATCGCGATGGCTCAAAATGGTGGACTAGGAGTAGTTCACAAGAACATGAGCGCAAAAGATCAAGCGGCTGAAGTTAAAACGGTTAAAACTGCTGAGGTTACCGGCGACAACGCTGCAGTGGATGACGATGGTCATTTATTAGTAGCGGGGGCCGTTGGGGTAACCAATGATACCTTCGATCGAACTCAATTATTATTTGATGCTGGCGCAGATGCCGTCATCATCGATACCGCCCACGGTCACTCCAAGGGTGTCCTGGATAAAATTGCTGAAATCAGAAGCAAGTTCCCAGACAAAACCTTGATCGCTGGAAATATCGCCACCGGTGCGGGGGCTAAAGCCCTCTTTGACGCTGGGGTTGACATTGCTAAGGTCGGGATTGGTCCTGGCTCAATCTGTACCACTCGCATTGTGGCTGGCGTTGGGGTTCCCCAAATCACCGCCGCTTTCGACGCTGCTCAAGTTGCTGCCAATTACGGTAAACAAATCATCGTTGATGGTGGAATGCAGTACACCGGTGACATCGTCAAAGCACTCGCTGCTGGTGGTAGTGCCGTCATGCTTGGTAGTATGCTAGCGGGTACTACCGAAGCCCCCGGTGACGTTTATACGGGTGCAGACGGTAAGAAGTATAAGGCTTATCGTGGTATGGGATCCCTTGCAGCCATGGAAAATGGCTCATCTGACCGTTACTTCCAAGGCAAGGTCAAAGAAGAAAAGAAACTCGTTCCAGAAGGAATTGAGGGTCAAACCCCTTATAAGGGGGATGTCTCAACCGTCCTCTTCCAAATTGCTGGAGGATTACGTTCTGGAATGGGCTACACCGGCTCTCACACTATTTCCGACTTAATTAATAACGCTCAATTTGTTAGAATTACAAATGCTGGACTACGCGAATCACATCCACACGATGTGCAAATCACCAAATCCGCACCAAACTATTCAATCGATAAGTAGGAGGAATTTGATGGCAACTGGTACAAAAAAACGTGATTATGATGAGATCTTAGTTCTCGACTTTGGTAGTCAATATAACCAACTAATCACCCGTCGCATTCGTGACATGGGGGTTTATTCAGAACTAAAACCACACACCATCACTGCCAAAGAAGTAAAGGCGATCGCACCAAAGGGAATCATCTTTTCTGGTGGACCCAACAGTGTGAACGGCAAAGATGCCCTAGACGTCGATCCTGAGATCTTGAACATGGGAATTCCGATTCTGGGAATCTGTTACGGAATGCAACTACTCGCCCACGATCTAAAGGGTGGCGAAACAACGACCGCCGACGACAGTCAGTACGGTCCCGCTGAAATCAAAGTTACCAGTAATGATTCTGGAACTTTCAAGGGTCTTGATGCTGATCAAACCGTTTTAATGAGTCATGGGGACTTCGTTACCAAGGTTCCAGACGGTTTTAAGGTGACCGCTACAAGTGAGCAGTGTGCCATTTCAGCCATGGAAGATCCCGACAAGGGAATCTACGCCGTTCAATTTCATCCCGAAGTTAACCTAACCAAGCAGGGCAATCAGATGCTGCACAACTTTGTCTTTGACATTGCTCATGCTAAGGACAACTGGTCCATGGATGACTTCATTGATGATGCCATTGAGAACATTAAGGAAGAAGTTGGCGACAAACGGGTCCTGCTGGGTCTCTCCGGTGGAGTTGATTCAAGTGTGGTTGCTGTTCTATTACACCGTGCCATTGGCGACCAATTGATCTCCGTTTTCGTGGATCACGGTCTGTTACGTAAAAATGAAGCTCAACAGGTCTTACACACTTTGGGAGATGAATTCGGTTTAAACATTGATTTTGTCGATGCGAGCGACGAATTTTTATCCCAACTAAAGGGTGTGACTGACCCTGAAAAGAAACGCAAGATCATCGGTAAAGACTTTGTCGACACCTTCTCAAAGGAAGCTCGCAAGTTCAAGGACGTTGATTTCTTAGCTCAGGGAACGCTGTACACGGATGTCATTGAGTCAGGAACTGACACCGCCCAAACAATCAAATCCCACCATAATGTTGGTGGCCTTCCTAAAGACCTTAAATTCAAATTAATCGAACCTTTAAACAAGTTGTTCAAAGATGAAGTTCGAGAAATTGGTGAAAAGCTTGGTATGCCAGACGAAATGGTTTGGCGTCAACCCTTCCCTGGTCCAGGTCTTGCAATCAGAATTATCGGTGACGTGACTCCTGAACGATTAAAGAAAGTGCGGGACTCCGATGCAATCCTGCGTGATGAGTTTAAAAAAGCCGGTCTTGACAAGAAAGTTTGGCAGTACTTCACTGCCCTACCAGGGATTCGAACGGTCGGTGTTATGGGTGACGAACGAACCTATGATGAAGCTATTAATATTCGTGCCGTTAACTCAGTTGACGGGATGACTGCGGAATTTGCGGAAATTCCGTGGGATGTCTTAAGCAAGGTCTCATCACGAATCGTCGATGAAGTTCCCGGGATTAACCGCGTACTCTACGATATTACCGGTAAGCCACCGGCAACGATTGAGTATCAATAAAAATCAAAAGAATCATTTCTATTTATTTTGGAAATGATTCTTTTTTATTCGCTCTAGTTACCCCCCTATTTTGTTGTATAATGGCTTCTGGGTTTTATAACAAAATACATAGCGAGGATGGTTATGATGAACATTAAGAAAATTGCCCTTTCACTTTTAGTTGGTACTACTCTATTTAGTGGTGGATTCTTTATAAGCCATCCAAACTCGGTTCATGCTGATCCAAACGTTTCGGAGAGTACCGCTCAGGGACGTGTTGTTGTTCAATACGTCAACGCCCTAACCGGACAACCAATCCGTTCTAGTAAAGTCATTTACGGTGCTCCCAACAGCATGCTTGATTTATCCAATGATGTTCCTAACATCCCAGGATATGTCACTGGAAGTAACCGAGCTGATAATGGTGGCAACACCTACCCAGCTGGTGGCCAGTCAATGACGGTCACAATTGCTTATCAACCACTCAATCAAGCAGGCCAGACAGGTAATTGGCAAGGCGGAAATGCCACAACACCGGCAAACAATGCCAAATCCGATCCCCAGACTGATAACGCAAATGACAGAGCCAAAACCAATGGAGATGATAATAGCGAAAAGCTAGGTAACGCTAACCAAGGCAAAGCCGATTCTACTGACAAGCAAGTCAATCAGAACCAACCTAATCAACAAAATAAAAAGCAAGATAACTCAAAGAATCAAGCCAATCAAGAATCCCAAAAGCAGCAAAACAATCAGAAGCAAAGTAAGCAAGACAAACAAGCTAAAAAAGACGATCGAACAAAAAAATCAGCTAAAAGGGATCATACCCCATGGATGATCGGTGGCATAATTGTCATTTTAATTGTCGGCATTGGTGCGTTTGTCTGGTATCGCGTAAGAAAAGCACATCATTTTAGACACTAAATTAACTTAATGAACCATAAGTGAAAAGACTGTCAAATAATGTTGTTTGGCAGTCTTTTTTGGTCGGAATTTAATAATTATTAATTAGTAGGGAATTTTAATTATGGAAACAAATACTTCAAAGAATCGTTTTATTACTGGGTTTACAGGACTGAGAGCCCTAGCAGTTATCTGCGTAATTCTCTACCATCTTAATCAAAATATTTTCAGTGGTGGATATTTAGGGGTGCCGGTATTTTTAACACTATCGGGATACTTAGTTACCGACCATTTAATTAATGAATACCAATCAACTGGTCACTTTCGTTACGGTCACTTTTGGTACAAAAGATTAAAACGGCTATATCCGACGTTGATCGTAATGTTATTTGCAACGGCAACTTACATCACTTTATTCCAACGAAATTTGTTAGCAAACCTATGGCAGAGCGTGGTTACCAACCTCGCGTACGTCTATAACTGGTATGAAATCGCTAACGGACAGTCATACTTTCAGAATTTTGCTGGATCAGAATCACCGTTCACCCACTTGTGGACGTTAGCAATTGAAGGTCAATTTTACCTAATTTGGCCCTTAATTATCGTCATCCTTTTGTACCTTTTCAATAAAAATAAACATGGTCGTTTAAACAAAAAGAGCGTCTTTTTCGTTGCCATTGGATTATCAATCTTGTCGGCCATCCTCATGGCCGTACTATTCAAGCCTGGAACTGATCCAAGCCGTGTCTATTATGGAACTGATACCCGAATGTTCTCAATTCTATTGGGAGCTGCCCTCGCCGTTATCTGGCCTAGCAGTCGAACGGTTAAAAACTCTGATCAGGGACAAAAGATTTTCTTCGATATTGTTGGACTGGTCGGTGTTGTTGGTATGGTCTGGCTCATTTTTACCGTTGGTGCTCAGTCTAAATTCCTCTATCGCGGTGGAATGGTTCTATTCTCACTCTTTACGGTCCTGATCATGTGGGCCATCCTATCCAACATCGGAAAATGGAACTGGCTCATGACTAATCCAATCTTTGATTGGATCGGATCACGGAGCTATGAAATCTATGTTTATCAACTGCCCGTCTTTATCTTTTTTGAAGATAAATTTAAAAACGTAGCTGACCATCAGTTGCTATACGCCGTTATCGAAATTTTACTGATCGTGGGAATCTCAGAATTATCGTATCGCTTTGTGGAAGTTCCCTTCGGTAAATACGACTACAAACAACTTTTTAGTGAACTATATCATTTCATGAGTCACACTAGGATTCGTGAGATTATTCTAGGCATTTTGGCCATCATTGGTGGCGTGGGAATCCTCCAGTCAACGACCGTTAATCCTAAGCAAGCTAACCATACGGAGCTTGCTAATCGAATTCAGAAAAACGCTAAAACTGAAAAAGAAAACAATAAGAATCTTGCTAAAGATATTAAGAGTGGCAAAAAAGTTAAAAGTTCAAACAAAGATCAAAGTCAATTAGAAAAGAATGGTTTAACGGCTGCCCAGGTAAAGGAGGCCCAGAACCTCTCTGGAACTGCCGTTGGTGACTCCGTTATGTTAGCTGGACATGATGATTTACAAAAGATTTTCCCCGTTTTTACATTGACGCTCAAGTTTCACGTCAACCCGCTGCAGCGGTCCCTGACATTAAAAGTTTAGCTAATCAGGGATTACTAGGGAAAAACGTCATCATCGGACTCGGAACGAACGGAAATATTTCTCCAGAAACTATGAAACAAATTATGGACATTGCCGGACCAAAACGAAATGTCTTCTGGATTAATGTTCACATTCCAACCGAAACATGGCAAAACTCAGTAAACGCCATGCTAAAGGACTCGCAAAAGAAATATAAGAACCTATACATTATTGACTGGAACGATTACATCAATCAACATCCAAGCTGGTTGTATTCGGACCAAGCTCATCCAAATAATCAAGGAGCTCCAAAGTATGCCACTTTTGTGGCCCAGAACGTTTTAAAACACGCCATTAAATAAAATATTATTAGTAAAAAAAGAGGGACCTTGTCATGACAAGGTCTCTCTTTTAGGTTCTCATACTTTAAACCATTACGTACTAGTACTCGGATTGTTTCTCCTCTGCATACCAACGTTATTAACTAAACCGTTAATGCGTTTGAAATTTTTAATGACAAATCTCACAATTTTCTGGGAGTGTTTTTATGAATGAGATCTGCTTTTAAAGAAGCAACTTGAGAATGATGTTCTTCGTCAAATTGTTTTATTTCCCTCCATCCCCTTGCAGAGAGGAAAACATCACGAGTTTTACTTACTCACTAGCCATGCGTACAAGCATTAACGCCGAAAAGCCCACCCTTAAAATTAATTAACTCGATATTAAAGAAACCGCCAGGATCTTTTTATATGTTTGTTTACTTATTTATGTTTTATCCCTCACACTTGTAACCACATTTAGGAACTAGTTTGTTTTAAAGTATTGATCTTTTAATTATTTGTTTTGAAAGCTACTTGATGAATACTCACGGTTTTCTCATAAGTATAACCGTCTATTTTCTCTGGTTCGTTGCTGAAATTTTAACGTTTCATGAAGCTATCCTCTGCCCATCGCTTACACCTTCTCTTGGTTGATTTATCTATAATTATAGAGAATGAAATCGCTAGTACGGTCCCATTTTACAATTTATTTTCACAAATCAGACCCTTTTTGCGCAGCAAATTACTACTCCGCCTATAGTTAACCGTTTGCCCAAATTATTTAGACTCCCATATAAATTTCACAAATTAACCTCCCCGTTTCTCTCGTTAACATTGCACCTTCAGCGATACACGGCGGTCAAGTTGTAAACCATTAAGGAATTTCAGAAATTCTACAAGCAATAATTCATCCTAACTGCTCTAGACCGCCATTTATCCCACTTTTAACCTGTAACAATGAAAATGAGTTATTTTCACTCTCCAATACCTAAATACGTAAGTGGTTAACCGTTTACTCAATTTGCTCCAAATTCTTATGATTAATCTAAGTATTATGTAATAACATTTTGCTTTTTATAATTTTATTGGATATGATATTTTTATCTAATCATTTATGAAATAAATTGAGGAAGTGAAAAATGAACAAGAAACGTGTCACCATTACCGACGTTGCCAAGCATGCCAATGTGTCGACAGCAACCGTTTCACGGTTCTTAAATAACCATTTGAATTCAATGTCCAAGAATACGGCAAATCGGATCAAAAGATCCATTAGTCATCTCGGGTATGTGCCGAACTCAATGGCTCGTCGACTCAGTTGCCAAAATGACAGTGGGAGTATCATTGCGGTAGGTGTCTCTGATATTGAAGATCCCTTCTCGATTCGGATGTTTGAGGGTATTCAAGACCAATTATCAAAGTATAAGTACATTCCGTTACTAATCAATTCAGCCAGTAAATACAAAAATGAGCGGGACCTCTTTCTCTCTCTGGATACAAGTCTGATCAGGGGCGCCATCATTCATCCTGTCAACGAACACATTAAGGACATTGCCGAACTATTAAAGCCGCGCTTTCCGGTCATCCTAGCCGACAAATCGATTAATGACGGCTTTTTCTACAACATCGTTGCTAACAACTTTGAAATTGCCCAAAAAGCCGGCTCCTTTTTTAAAAACAACCTAGGCATTCAGAAGTTAATCCTGGTTACCAACGCTGAAAGTGAAATGAAGGTAGTTCGGGAACGAATTGCGGGAATTAAATACGTGTACCCTGAACCTGATATTACCATTGTCAAACCGGGTCACTCCAAGACGTCCTTAAATCATGCCTACCATGAAGTTGAAACGCCAACCCAACAGTTTAATCTTCTGCCTGACGGAACAATGGTTACTGCACCTTTTGCCACGATTACTGCGAAACAACGTGATTGATAAAGAAAAAATTCCAAATATCACGGGCTTTGTGAGTTCTAAGATCGTTAATTTAATTAACCCACGTACCAAATGTATCCGAACTGATGCGTACAAAATGGGAAAATACTCCGCTCAACTGATGTACGACATCATCAACAAGCAAGTGGATCTAAATAAAAAGCGCTACATGGTTCATGCTACGTTTGAATAACATTTAAGACCGATTAAGTTAGTCACTTAATCGGTTTTTATTTTCCAAACAAAAATGCCACTTATTACTAAGTGGCATTTTGGGGAGTGTGAAGCTATGTGTCTCCAGAAGTAAGAAAAGCGTTGTGAAAGCAATATGTTTTTGGAGTGTCTAAAGAATAACACGGAAAATACGCCTTTCTTCACCCCTTCTGTGGCATACTTGTGAAAATAACGCAGCATTTTCAATGTTTAACTTATATTTCATCACTAGTTAACCGTTTACGAAACTTCTTGTGATTATTAATATTTTTTAACCACAAAAAAGGACCAAGGAGCATTTAACCTCTCCTTGGTCTCATTTATCCCTGCTAGTTAAAATAACTGGCTGGCTTATTTACATCAATTTTGGTTCCATGAAACTTCTGCTTAATGTATTTCTGCGCTGGTTTACTGTGATATAACTTCACTAACTTCTTGTAGTTAGGATCATTCTTGTTCTTAGCGTTCGTAGCAATCACATTAATGTTGCCCTTAGTATCCTCATTCAGTTGTTCATGATAAATGGCATCCTTTTTCACGTTCAGGTTACTTTGAAGTGCCATGGTGTTGCCAATGACAACGGCCGCAACGGTTTTATCATTCAACAGACGTGGACCCGTGTGGTCATCAACCTCACGGAATTTCAAATCCTTGTGATTATCCGTCACGTTTCTGGGTTGATAAAGTCCATTCTTGGGTTCTCCACCCAACTTAATCAAACCAGCACTCTGGAGGAGTTTCAAACTACGAGCCGTGTTGGCTGGATTACTAGAAATCGCAATCGTCGACTTATCGGGAATCGCATTGACGGACTTATACCGGTTAGAATAGAGTCCCATTGGTTCAAGATAAGTGGTTCCTAGAACCGCCAGTTTGCCCTTCTTGTTATTCTGATTAAAGTATTTCAAATAACTTTCCATCTGAAAGGCATTCACGTCAACCTGACCCTCAACGGTAGCCTTGTTAAGACTTACACCATCAGAAAAGTCTTTGACCTGTAAATTAATTCCGGCTTTCTTGGTTTCAGGTAGTTTGGCAATGTATTCCCATACCTGAGTATCAGGACCATATGAGCCTAGTGTGACGGTTTTGGGCGACTGAGCGGGTTTGTATCCAAACTGATATGCACCAAGTCCGACGACGACTAGAACAACCGCAATCCCAATGATCCATTTCCATATTCTTCTCATCCCTTACCTCCTCTATACTTCATTAATTATCATCACTCAAACACATTCTTAGCGTTAAATCAATTAATTACTTTGATTTTCTGGCATTTCCAAGTCCTACTTAAAGTACTGTTCCGAAAACGCCCTGGTCTTTTCCACGTATACATGGCCCTCTTTATTGAGAGAATCGGCATGCGTCGCATGGTTCACAATCCACAACTTTTTGGGACCATGATCATTTTGGTAGTTAATGTACGCGTCTTTTACGGGAACAAACTTGTCCGCATTTCCATGGATGATAAAGAGCGGAATTTTGTTATGAGCCAGCGTTTGTTTCGTATTGGCAGCGTAAAAATCATACTTGGCGAAGATGTTACCGTAGATCCTGGCAATCGGCAGGATCGGGAAGGTTGGCAGGTGGAACAACGTGCCGAGTTCGTATTTTAACTCGTCGTAGATGCTGTTGTAGCCACAGTCGGCAATCGCAAAGTCAACGTTATGGGGAGCTTTTGGCAACGTGAACAACACGGCCGCAGCGCCCATACTAATCCCAAACATCCCCAGCCGACCAGTTGGCATTTTCTGGTCGATCATGTTCATCCAGGTCACAATGTCGCTTCGATCCTTCCAGCCATAGCCAGCGTACTCTCCCTGACTGCGACCAAACGATTCATCATCCGGTGCCAGCACGTTGTAACCATCATCGTGAAACATCCGAATGTAGTTATTCATCTTGTGTCCCGTGCTCCCGTAGCCATGAACCACGATCATCGTTTTATTGGTAGTTGTTTTAGCGGGCAAGTAGTACGCCGTTAACTTCAACCCACTCTTGTTAGTCTGGTGCCAAACCTGCGGATTTTGTTTTTTGATCCAGGTTGTATTCACTTTCTCACCGACCTGAGTACTGTATCCACCCCGCTTGAACGCGAAGTTAAATAGAAAGTAGGTTCCCACAAAAATCAAGATAATAACGATAATTACAAGTGCGATGACAACCTTGTGCCACCGCTTTAATTTTCCTTTTTTCATCATTTCGCCCCTTTTAACATACTGCTCATTATAAGGATTTCACTTCACCAAATGACTAATGATTTTTGAAAGGAACGTAATCACGGTCATCGCAGGTCTTAATGGAAGTTACAGATTAATTCAACTGTCATTCAATCAATCACAAATCGTTTTAGTTTGCTTCTAATGCATTTTCTACTAAAATATGTATGTATAACTAACTAATAATAAGTAAGGAGTTATTCAATTGAAAACAAGTCCAATTACTAAAATTTTAGGAATTAAATATCCCATTATTCAAGCTTCATTAAACTGGTTGACCGACGCCAAGTTCGTGGCTGCCGTCTCAAACGCTGGGGGAATGGGAACCCTTGGCCCCAATGCTGGTAAAACACGTCCTGATCAGGATGCCACCGAAATGCTGAAGAAGCAGATTGCAGAGGCTAAGAAGCTCACTGACAAACCGTTCGCGGTTAACATGATCGTAAACAGTGAAGACGACTTTGCCTATCCTGACAAGACTTTTAAGGCCGCTTTCGATGCGGGGGTTCGAATCTTCATTTTATCTGGAGCCATTAATCCAAAGTTATTTAAGGAAATCAAGGATTCTGGGAGTACCTTGATCTTTCGGGAACTCAATCCGTCGGTTGAAGGTGCCAAGAAGGCTGAGTCCCTCGGTGTCGACATCTTAATTGCCACTGGTTACGACGAGGGAGGCATTATCCCAACCACTGGACTTGGAACTTTCACTACCATTCCACGAATTGTGGACGCCGTTTCCATCCCAGTTGTTGGCGCGGGTGGCATCATGGACGTTCGTGGTGTACGAGCTGCCTTTGCCCTCGGTGCTCAAGGTGTCTACGTCGGAACGCGGTTCATCGTAACCGACGAAAACCGGACTTCATACGCCGCTAAACAAAAGATCATTGACTCCACGGTTGATGACGTTGTCCTTGTTTCACCTAACCAACGTTCCATCAAGAACCCAATGGCTGATAAGTGGGCCAAGGAATTTAACAACGGTGTTAAGGATACCTATCAACAAACTCGTGAGGCTGGTGGGGTAAGACCCGCCATGCTTGACGGCAAATTGGATGATGGGGTGATTTCCATCGACGTTGGCATTAACGACATCCATGACATTAAGAGTGTCAAAGAAGTGGTGGATGAAATGATGCAAGATTTTGAAAATTAAATAATAAAAAAGACTTCAGATTGGCTTATTAAAGGTCATTTGAAGTCTTTTTTATCATTTCAAGACTTCTCAGTATGATAAAATATTAATTGTGTAATAACTTACATAATTTTTAATACATAAAGGAACGTCTAACTTTGAAAATCATCAAAAAAATTCTTCACGTCTTCAACACTCGGATTGGCTTCTTCATCCTACTTGTCGCGCTGTTCTGGTTTAAAACTGTTTACGCGTACTATCACGTCTTTTACCTGATTCCCGCGAGTCGGATGCAACACATTATTTTACTAATAAATCCGCTCGCCGCGATTATTATTACACTCAGTCTGGCATTGTATCTAAAGCCCGCAAAACTGTTTTATCCGTTTATCATCTTTATTGATTTCTTAAACACCGTCTTACTATACATAAATATCGTGTATTTCCGGGGCTTCCTTGGCTTCATGACCGCCGACACGATGACAACTGGCCATTCTAACTTAAACGGTGGGTTGATTACGAGTGACACCGCCTTGATTAATAAATGGGATACGTTTTACTGGTTGGACCTAGTAATTGTGATTCTATTACTACTGTTTCGGGTCATCAAAATTGACCGGCATCCCTTAAAACTAAGGTGGAGCTTACTTACGACCGGAATCGGAATTCTCTTCTTAATTCTCAATCTTGTGCTAACTCACATTGATAATCCCAATCTGTTTGCCCAATCAAGTACACAAAGCAAGCAGAATGACATCGTCAAATATATCGGAATCGACAACTACACTGTCTACGACTGGACCAAATCGATTCAGACCAATATTGCCCGGTCCACCGCTAAGAAATCTGATCTAAATGACATCCTCAAATTTACTAATAGTCACTATGCCGCTCCCAATCCGGCAATGTACGGTTCAGCTCGTGGTAAGAACGTGATTATCATTCATCTGGAAAGCTTCCAACAGTTTTTGATCGACAAGAAGATTAATGGCAAAGAAGTTACGCCATTTCTAAACAAGATTTACCACAGTCAATCGACCAATTCATTTGATAACTTCTATCATCAGGTCGGACAAGGAAGAACGGCTGACGCCGAAAACATGCTGGAAACTAGTACGTACGGTCTGCCAGAAGGTTCGCTCTTCTCACAGTACGGAAATTCCAACACGTTTCAAGCTGCCCCTGCCATCCTGAAGCAGCAACAAAACTACACCTCCGCCGTTTTCCACGGTAACGATGCCAATTTCTATAACCGCAATAACACGTACAAGCGACTTGGCTTCCAGTATTTCTTTAGTTCTAAGGACTACAACTTAAAGGGTGATCGAACCGAAGGCATGGGATTAAAGGACAAACTCCTCTTTCAAGATTCCAACAAATACCTGGAAAATCTCCAACAACCGTTCTACGCCAAGTATCTGACGGTTACCAATCACTTACCGTACGTTCTGGACGAAAAGGATCAGAAACAGATGCGGTTTAAGACCGCCAACACCGATAATCCAGAGGTCAATAACTACTTTGTGACCGCCCACTACCTCGATCAGTCCGTCAAAGAATTCTATGATTATCTCCACCAAACGGGGCTCGATAAGAACTCGATGATCGTGATTTACGGGGACCACTACGGCCTAATGGATCAGGACGAACGGAGCTTGGCGCCGTTGTTAGGAGTAAAGCCAAACGATTGGAACTCTTACTACCACAGCCAGATTCAAAGGGTTCCTTTCATGATCAACATGCCAGGAACGACTGGTGGAAAGATCCATCACACGTATGGCGGTGAAATCGACGTTTTGCCAACGATCTTGCACCTCTTGGGTGTTAACTCCAAACCGTACGTTCAGTTTGGAACCGATCTTTTCTCAAAACAACACGATCAGGTCGTGGCCTTTAGAAACCGTGATTGGGTTTCACCCCAGTACACGTCAGCTAACGGAACGGTCTACGATAATAGAACCAAGCGTCCGCTTCATCCCACCAAACCACAACAGGAACAGATCAACAAAAACCAAAAGCAGGTTAACACCGAACTAGAACTGTCGGATAAACTGAACAAGGAAAATCTCCTGCGCTTCTATCATCCGAAGGGCTTTAAGCCGGTTAATCCTAAAGATTACAATTACAACAATGAATTTAACAAGGAAAAACAACTCGAGAAGCAGTTAGGACAGAAATCCACGAGTTTAGCTTCATTGGATAAAAGATAAATAAAAATAGCATCTAACTCGCATGAGTTAGGTGCTATTTTTATTTTATTGACCAACGACTTCGGAAATGGCCTTTCCCATTCGTTTGATCCCTTCTTTAATCTCTTCATCATTCATGTTTGAGAAATTAAGTCGGAACGTCCCCGGTTGGGCGTCATCAGCATAAAAAGCGGATCCGGGAACAAAAACCACGTTATTGTTGAGACACGTCTGATATAATTTTGCCGTATTTACTCCTGGAACTTCCACCCAGATAAACATGCCACCCTCAGGCTTACTGTGGCGAACGTTTTTAGGAAAATACTTATCAATTTGTTGCATCATTAGGTTAGCCCGGTGTTCATAGGTATCAGTAATCTTTTTAATGTGCTCGTGAATGTCAACGTCACTCAGATACTGCGAGACGATGTACTGCGTCAGATTATCGGTGTGAAGATCGGCATTTTGTTTAAACAGGATGAATTTATCCATGAAATTTTGTGCTGCCACTAACCAACCTAGCCGTAACCCCGGAGCCAAAATCTTAGAAAACGAACTCAGATAAATAACGCCACCATCATGATCAAAGTGCTTGAGCGGCGGTAAATACTCACCAGCGTAACGGATTGCCCCATACGGATCGTCTTCCAAAATGGGAATTCCGGCCTTTTTCCCGATCTGGACCAATTCTTTACGTCGTGGTTCGCTCATGGTTCGTCCAGTTGGATTTTGAAAGTTTGGAATCGTGTAAATAAACTTGGCGGCCGGATATTTTTGAATCAATTTTTCTAACTCATCCGTTTTCATCCCGTCTTCGTCCATGGGAATGCCAACGATTTTAGCTCCATACGACTTAAAAACATCAATCGCTGAGAGATAGGTGGGATCCTCAGTCAGAACCACGTCGCCGGGGTTAATCAACATCCGTGAAACAATGTCAATAGCCTGTTCCGACCCTGTCACAATTCCCACGTTACTAACCTCCGTATCAACGTGGCGTTCCTTCATGATGTCCACGATCTGTTTTCTTAATTTTTCGTATCCAAGCGACTGGGAATACTGTAAAACCACTTGGCCATACTGATCGAAAACCTTGTTGGCAGCGGCTTTAATCTCATCAACCGGAAATAATTCCGGAGCAGGCATTCCACCGCCAAAAGAAATCACTTTAGGATCCGAACCAGCTTTAAAAAGATTCGATGTGACCGTGCTGACGTGTTCAGGAACCCCGTTTGCGTATCTAAATTTCATTTGAAGCACCTCACTTTGTTAATAACATCATTATTAATTTAATTTTCACTGTAATTAAAGCATTACATTAGTCCAATTATAATACTTCCATTTTCATGCGTCCGTTTCTAAGACGTCAAAAAGCCCATCAGACCTTAATAGACTGATGAGCTTTATAATTCACTTTTTTCATGATCCAATCATTAGTTTGATAACCCACACCGTTGATTAGAATGCCATCTTGAATTACCTGATTTAGATGAAAGCCAGCTCGTTTGGCAACCTGATTACTACGATCATTATCAACCACAGCTTTGATATGAATTTGATTCAAATGATAGTCATAAAATCCAATTTGACACATGGAAAGAACGGCTCGATGCACAATTCCATTTCCAGTGTACTGATTGCCAAGCCAGTACCCCATTTCACCCTGCTTTTGGTTAACATCAAACGAATTAAAACTAATCATCCCAGCAATCTGATCTCGATAAATGATCAATAAGTTAACCGAATCTCCAGCACGATAATATGCCATGGTTTGTGTCAAAAACTGCTGCTCGGACTTTACTGATCTCATCGAATTAGCCCACGGCAACCACCTTGCGATCGTGGTACGGGAATTATTAACCAACTGATACAGGTGTCGGGAATCTCCCGCTTGATCCGGAAGCCGTAATGAAATTTCTTGATCAACTTGATATGGAAACATCAATCTACCTCTACTTACCAGCCTTAGAAATAGAACCATTTAGGTCGTCGTACTCATAACGACTCAGTTTTCCATTTTGCATGGCCACTCGCAACCGATCCACTTCCTTACCATGGTCGGCGTTAGTGAGATAATTGCTTTCGCCACGAATCGTGTTGTCATATTTAGCACCCGTAAGTCCACGTTTCAAAACGGACTGGGTAAAGTCATAGACCCGACCGTACACAATGTTTTGGTAATTAAATTTTTGATTTCGAATCTGAAATTTAAGGGCGCCGTTGGGAACCCCACTCACGAATGTCATGGTTTCAATCATGTTACGTGGGTAGGATCGGTGAGAAAAAGTTTGATTCTCATCTTGAAAAATAAGCAACTCGGTCTTCGTAATGATTAAAACGGATGTCTTGGTTCCACTTTTATCAACCAATAATCCCCTTACCCTTTCTTTAGGGAGGTTAGTCGTAAGATACTGATTGAATTGAGATCCAAGTGCCTTTTGCAGTCCATGAAATTTACCTAATTTGGCGTGCATTTCCCTCTACCTTTCTTTCTAGATCAAATGTGATTTATTATCAAATCCATTATATCGCTTTTAAGAAATGAGCTGGGCTTCCTACCACGACCGTGTTCGCTTTTACGTCCTTAGTCACAACAGAACCAGCACCAATAACAGCATTTTTACCGACCGTTACTCCCGGCAAAATGGTCACATCGGCGCCAATCCAAACATTATCTTCAATGTGAACGGATGCACTGTTAACGTCCCAACGATGCGTTGGATCAAGGGTATGATTCAAAGACGTAAAGGTAACGTTCGGTCCAACTAAAATATGATTACCAAAATAAACGCCACCAAGGTCAACAAACATCGAGTTTTTATTAATAAAACAATTCTTTCCCAAAAAAATATGAGGACCAAAATCTGTATGGAACGGCAGTGAAACTTGAGTAGTCGGATCAATCTTTTGTTGCATGATCTTTTCTAACAACTGATGCTGTTCAGCATGTGTATGCCGATTACAATTTAAATCTTGTTCCAGCAATGAATTCTTATCAATAATAGCTGAAACCTTCTCAAATCCAGGATCAGCAGCAGATACGTGAGCACCCTTTAACAATCTTTCTAAAATATCCATTAATTCTCTCCTATCAACTAAACTAACCCAAATTTCACAAAGTGATTTCGCAAGTACTTAAGCGTGGAACTAACTGGATTTTGGATTAGCTTTTTAGGTTCACCACTGGCCATCAATTGACCACCATTTGTACCACCCTTTGGCCCCAAATCAATCAAATAATCCGCATTTGTCATCAGATCCAAATCATGGGTAATAATAATCACGGTGGCCCCGCTCTTCTTTAATTTATTAATAACACCCAGCAGTGTCTGAATATCTTGGGGATGTAACCCAACGGAGGGTTCATCAAAGACAAACAGGGTCTTGTCTTGCGATTTATTGAGATGATTAACTAACTTCAAACGCTGAGCTTCTCCGCCAGATAAGCTGGGAGTACTTTCCCCTAACTTCAGATAGTTCAAACCGATCTCATCAAGTAGTCGCAACTGCTTTTCAATCTTAGGAACTCCCTTAAACACCTCTATGGCCTCTTTCACTGACATGTTTAAGATGTCCACAATACTGTAGCCATGCCAATGAATCTGTTGAATCGCTTGGTTATAGCGGGAGCCATGACAGTAGGGACAAACTTCTTCCATCTCAGGTAAATATTGAATGTCGAGTGAAATCATTCCCACTCCACCACAGTGTTCGCAGGCTCCCTGCTTGTTATTGTAAGAGAAGTACGCCATCCCATATCCCCGCTTCTTGGAATCCGGTAGGTGCGCAAACATTCTTCTTAAATTATCCATAATCGAAGTATAGGTAGCTAAACTAGACCGAGAATTTTTTCCAACTGGTTTGGCGTCCACACTAACTACATTTGTCAAATTAGTGTCTAATTCTTCAACCTGATGAGGTAATTCTTGATGATGATTATGAGCACTGATCGCTGGGATGAGACTGTCCAAAATCAAACTTGTCTTCCCAGCACCTGAGAACCCAGTAACTGCCGTAATTTCATTTCCTGGAATCGTGACATCAACATCGTGAAGGTTAAAATATTTTCCAACTTTCAAATGAGTGGTAAGTTCATCAGAAGATTTCATGGTTGGCACCTTCTCATGCATTATGTCAGCTTTACCCGCCATAAAGGGACCAATCAATGATTTAGGATCATCAATCAGGTCGTGTGGCGTCCCTTCGGTGATGATTCTTCCTCCAGCGTCACCAGATCCAGGTCCCACTTCAATGACCCAGTCAGCTGCTTCAATAATGTCAACTTCGTGGTCAACCACCACTAATGAATTGCCTTGTTTAATCAATTTTTTAAACACGTTAATTAAGCCCTTGATGTTAGCTGGATGTAGTCCAATGGACGGTTCATCCAAAACATACAATACCCCCGTTGTTTCAGTCCTGAGGGTCTTCGCTAACTGAATCCGCTGTAGTTCCCCAGTTGATAAGCTATTTCCGTTTCGAGCTAGGGTTAAGTAATCGAGACCTAGTTCTAACAATGGCTGTAATGTGTCAGCTAAATTCTTAAACAAGATATTCGCCATGTCCTGCATCTCATCAGGTAACTCCTGCTTCGTTTGCTTCTCCCAATCAGATAATTTTCCAAGTGAAAGATCTGACACCTGAGCAATGTTTAAATCGCCGACAATTTGCGTCAACAAACTAGGATCCAAACGGGTCCCATGACAAACTGGGCAGACCGAAAAATGAAAGAATTCGTTAATTTTATTCATTGCTCGATCACTTTTGGATTTTTTTAATGAATCATAAACAGCTTCATACGCATTCTCATAAAGGGTATTGTCAGTATGAAAGACTCGTCCTGTTGAAGTTCTAAAATCAACTGGATATTGTTTTTTCTTCCCATGCAAAACAATGTCTTTTTCGTGATCAGTTAAATCCTTATAGGGAACATCGGTCCGAACGCCCAAACTAGCCGCCACCGTCGGCATGAAATTTCTACCAGGGAGATGCCAAGATGCAACCGCCCCGTCTTTTAGACTGAGATTTTCATCCCCAATTAGTTTAGTCTCATCCAGTTCCCGTACTTGTCCGGTTCCGTGACATCTCTTACATGCACCGCCAGCATTAAACGCAAAGTCCTCAGCTGACTTGGCCATGAATTGCACCCCGCAGGTTGGACAAGTAATCATTCCCATCTTGCTGTCGGGTCCACCCGGCAAATCCATGGATTGTGCGATTTTAAGACTGGGTTGAACGCGATGACCGTTAGGACACACAGTTGATCCTAAACGGGAAAAAATCAACCTTACAACGTTAAAAATCTCACTCATTGAGCCTACTGAGGGTACGTTTGGTCGTTGACGTAGGGCAATGGCAGATGGAATGTGCCGCACTTCCCGTACGTTCGATCTTTTACTCTGACTAATCCTCCGTCTGGTATAGGTCGACAACGCTTCTAAGTAGCGTCGTGATCCTTCAGCGTACAGGATTCCCATTGCAAGAGAACTTTTCCCTGATCCTGAAGGGCCTGAAATGGCCACGAATTGATTTAACGGAATATCAACGTCAATATTCTTTAAATTATGTACATTACCACCACGAACCTCAATGTGATTAACTTGCTCATTATTTGTTTTCATCATAATTCCCTCCGATCTTCTGTCATTATTTTAAACTGTAACGAAACGTTACAGTCAATGATAAATTAAACAGCGGTGTTTCTGCATCATAATTAATCCAACATTTTTTTACTTGATAATTAATTGTATGATGACACTAAGAACTCATCGTTTAGGAGGAATTCGGATGTTAAAAATAAGCGAGATGGCTGATCTAGCCAACACAACCCGTCGCACCTTAATTTTCTACGATCAACAAGACGTCTTTAAACCAGCCCATCGCACGAAAGCTGGATATCGTTACTACGATTACCAGCAACTATATGACCTCCTGCTGATTTTGGGACTCCGAAAACTTGATATCTCTTTGAGTGAAATTAAGGTCATCCAAAGGAAGTCCAATCAGTCTTCAAGGGAGCAACTCTTTAGTGCGCAAACCCGGATTGACGCTAAAATTAATAAATTGCTCCAGATTCAAAAAGTAATTAACCAAAAAATTGAGCAGCAAACCGTTACCGATCCGCCCGTTTTATATCAGCCCGCCATTAAGAGACGGGTTCAAACTACTTTCTGGTGTTCAAAAGAATCGGCCACCTGTACCGAAGAAGAAGTGGCTCAACTTTTTTCTGAGTTTTATAAACAATTGAATTCATTGTCCGTGATTGATACTGGAAAGTCAGGATTTTTAACGAATTTACCAGTTAATAATCCCAATGGCTATCCAAATGCTTCCTTCAGAGTCATCAAAGAAACCGTCAGCCACCAACAGAAGCTTTTCATCCCAATGATCAAAAGGGATGCCGGTAATTATGTATGTATTTTAGTTAAAAATGATCTCCTCGGAATCACACGTGGTTTGAAGATTTTAAAATCATTCTGTGAAACAAATCATTTAGAAACCCAAACGTACTTATGGCAAATCAATTCTGATAATAATCTGATTAAAACAGGGGCTTCTGAATACGGTTGGCTTGAATACGCTCTTCTTAATCCCCAAGAGGGACATCATGGAGATTGAACAACAACTTTTTAAGAACTTAAAACCAAATTTTACGAAACTACGAAATTTCGGCTTTAAATCGGTCAACGACCACTTGGAATACACAACCATCATCCCTCAAACCAATTTTTCGGTTTCCATCACCGTTGATCGAAACGGCCAAGTTGCTGGCAAAGTAATGGATAATGATTACCATGCGGAATACACCAACTTCCGGGCGGTCGATCCCCAGGGCGGCTTCGCTACCAACATCAAGAAAGCCTACGTTGCGATTCTAAAAAACATTGCAACCCACTGCTTTAACTACGATCCGGTGACAACCGGGCAGGAATGGATTGTGCCAGCCAACCCCAAGTTCTTTGACCTTGAACGTGACTTTGCCAAACACGCAACCATCATTTGGAAACAAACCACCCACATCCATGTGGGTGATACGGTCTACATCTACGTTACGTCTCCCGTTTCCGCCATCAAGTACAAATGTGTGGCGGTAGCGGTCAACCTTCCGCATTACTATCATGACCAAAACATCACCATGCATTACGTCATGCGCTTACATCTGCTTAAGAGGTATAAACCAACTGAATTTAACCTAGAGCAATTAAAACGAGCCGGAGTAAGGGCCGTTAGAGGTCCCCGTCACGTTCCAAAACCTTTGAGTAAGATGCTTAACCTTGAAAAAGAATAAAAGCCAGTCAATAAAAATTGACTGGCTTTTTCATTTGTAATTAATATTGAATATCTTGGTTTTCCACGATCGATTGATATCCCATTTTCTCTAACCATTCTGGCAGACTCAAGTCCTCCATGATGTTCATATCGACATCTGGGGTCAAAATGGATCCTCCTGGCACCGCGTCCACTGGCATGGAAAAATACGGTCCAACGGTGATGGCATTCCCAATCTCACCTGGCTTCATCATGACGTGAGCAAAACCGATCCATGAACTAGCAAACGAAGTGCTAGCGTCCTGTCCACACTGGGCAATGGAGTGAGCGATGGCTTCCCGCCGATGATAAAGAAACTCGTTTAAGTCGTCCTCATTTGGGGTATTCCAGGTCCCCGCGTCTTCGATAAACATGGAAGAGTTATGAACGGGATCCTTCGCAATTGAGATCGCAATGGCCGACCAAACTCCATAGGCTTCACCCGGATTTAACGGACGATCATCAAGTGGTCGTTCGGCCGTGACTCCCTTGTTCGCACAGACAATGAAACTACCGGGTGCGGGATAATGGCGCCGATTATCAGCCGTCCCGAAAAACTCCACCAGTGAATCTTGCAGCGGCTTCCCGTCATAGATGGGAAGCTTGGAACCATCCCACTGGGTTTCATAAAAGAGCGGTTGCGCTTTATCAACGGCGGGGTTTCTCAGTAGATCATATCCCAGGATGTGCCCCTGGACTCCGGTAAAGCTAGAAGCCGTCATCATGTTGATTTGACCGATGTAGGCATTCTTACATTCGGCTCGATCATAGGAGACAATGCCATCCAACATACTATCGTCCGTTTTTTCACGCGTTCCAGCATCAACCTTTAATCCTGTGACGTAACCACCGCCAAGGTTGCCAGGTTCCATGTATCCTCGCGAATATTTTTGATAGGGATTAATCGCAATTCGATCAATTCCCTCTTGATTTAAAATTTTGTCAATTTTAGCCATATTCTACTCCCTAAATTTGGAAAAAATTACGTTGCTTATTACCTACATTCATAATCGCCTAACTCAAAATCACTTTCAAGCATCAACACCTATTGAGGCCCAAATGACAGTGCTGAAAAGGCTTTGACCACCTCTTTTATTTTTAATAAAATATTTTATTAAAATTTATTTATAAAAAGAGTGACACAATGTCAGCATTAGGGTTAAAACAATGTTAAGATTTACACAATAATAGGTGTATGAAAGGAGATCCTGATAATGAAAAAAGTCTTAATACTAGGCGGTGGATTCGCTGGATTAAGGGCTTGTAAGCTTTTGGCTAAGAGTAAGGCTGATTTAGACATTACCTTAGTTAACAAAAATGCTTATCATTATGACTCTACCGGCCTTTATAAGGTCGCATCAGGAGATGAAGCACCAGAACGACTTATGTTTAGAATTACAGACATGATCAGTCCTAAGGTTCATTTCATAGAAGACGACGTTGTTAAAGTTAATGGTAAAGATAACACAGTTTCAACCAAAAAAAATGGTGATTTAAGTTACGACTACTTGTTCAATGCGTTAGGTTTTGAACCAGAAACGTTTGGCACGCCAGGTGCTGACGAGTTTGGTCTTCAAATCAGTGACATTGACAACTCAACTGCCGATTACCAAAAGATTCAAACCACTCTAGACGAATACGATGAATTTAAAGATCCAAAACTCTTAAACATCGTCGTTGTTGGTGGTGGTTTTACCGGAATTGAACTCTTGGGTGACCTGGTTCACATGGTTCCCAAGTGGGCGAAGAAATACGGTTTTAAGAAGGAAGACTTCAAGATTACCTGTATCGCCCCTGGTTTTCTACCAATGTTCAACAAAAAGTTAGGCGACTATGCTCAACACTTCCTTGAAAAGAAGGGTGTTAAGTTTGTGATGGGTGACACGGTGTCAAAGATCACCGCCGATGGTGCTTACTACGGCAAAGATGATAAATTCATTCCATCACACTTAGTCTTTTGGACCGCTGGGGTCAAGGGATCCGACGTTATTCCTGCTTCACAGTATCCAGACGAACACAGAAACCGAGTTGCCGTTAACACCGACATGAGTCTTAACGACTTCCCTAACCAATACCTAATTGGTGATGTCTCAGCTGTTAAGGACGACAAAACGGGACGAATGTTCCCAACTACTGGTCAGATCTCGATCTACGAGGCTGACGTGGCAGTTAACGATTTTCTCAATAAATTAAACGGCAAGTCTGCCGTTAAATTCGACTACAAGTCAATGGGAACGGTTTGTTCCCTTGGACCTTATAGTGGAATTGCCGAAATCTACATGTTCGGTATGACATTTAAATTAAAGGGATGCATCGTTCCAATCTTTAAAAACATGATCTTCAAGAAGAACGGATTGGAACTTGGAAACATCCGGACCATGTTAGAAAGCTAAACTGATTTAAGGAGGAATTAATCACGATGCTTAATTTAGGTTTAAGTGTTTTGCCGCTAGCGCGGATTCAGTTCGCTGAAACCACGATTTTCCATTTCTTCTTCGTGCCCATGTCAATTGGACTGGCACTGATTGTAGCAATTATGGAAACCTTCTACGCGGTTACCAAAAAGCCAATCTACAAAACCATGACTAGATTTTGGAGTAAGATTTTCTTACTCAGTTTCGCAGTTGGTGTTGTAACTGGTTTAATTCAAGAATTCCAGTTCGGGATGAACTGGTCTGATTATTCAAGATTCATGGGTGACATTTTCGGTGCGCCACTGGCCATCGAAGCTTTGTTAGCCTTCTTCTTGGAATCAACGTTTATCGGAGTTTGGATGTTTACTTGGGACAAATTAAAGCCCGGTTGGCACGCTCTGATGATCTGGTTGGTCTTCTTCGGATCTGCCATTTCAGCCCTCTGGATTTTAGCTGCCAACAGTTTCATGCAGCACCCAGTTGGTTACCGAATTGACCCTAAGACTGGTCACGCTTTAATGACTAGCTTTGCAGCCATTCTCACAAATAAACAGCTCTGGTACGAATTTCCCCATGTTATTTTTGGAGCCTTAGTTACCGGTGGATTTATCGTTGCTGGTGCTTCTGCTTGGATGATCTTCAGAAAGAAATGGCCAGAATTCTTCAGAAAATCAATGCGAATTGGTTTGACCGTTGGATTAATTGCAGTCTGCGGTAGTTTCCTAACTGGAGACCAACAGATGCTTTACTTAAGCCATCAACAACCAATGAAGTTTGCCGCAGCTGAAGGTGAATTCCAAAACGTCAAAAGTCCTGCTTCATGGACAGCCGTTGAAATTGCTCATACCAATGAACACAAGGCTGACTTCAAGATTGAGATTCCATACTTAATGGACATCTTAACTTATCATAAGCTAAGTGGATCAGTAACTGGAATGAACGAAACCAACGCTAAGCTCCACAAGAAGTGGAATAAGCAATTCGGGAAAAACATGAACTACTATCCACCAGTAAATACCCTGTTCTATTCATTTAGAATCATGGCATTTGGTGCCGTTGTCTTAGCTTTCCTTGCCATCTGTGGTCTTTGGTTCTCAAGAAAAAAGAAGAACACGATTGGCAAACAGTGGTGGCTAACACTACTACTGACGGTAGCGACATTTGGGCCGTTCATCATCAACACCTGTGGTTGGTTAGTTACTGAAAGAGGTCGTGATCCATGGGTTGTCTACGGATTACTTCCAATTGCCAAGGCGGTCTCACCAAGTACGACGGCAGGTTCCGTCCTCTTTACCATTATTATTTACTTCTTCTTATTTGCCACCTTGGGTGTCTTCATGTTTATGTACGCACGAAAAGCACTTTACAAGGGTCCTGAAGGTGTCGGTGACCACGAGAGTTACGACACTGAAGATCCATTTTCAAAGGAGGCCTTTGAGAAATGAGTTTATTACAACTTTTATGGTATTTCTTGATTGGATTATTGTTCGCACTGTTCCTAATTCTTGATGGAGCCGACTTTGGGGCCGGGATGTCAACTCGTTTTCTAGCTACTAACTACGACGAAGCAGCACTTGTCCTTCGAACGATCGGTCCGCACTGGAGTGGAAACGAAGTCTTCTTGGTTGCCGCTGGTGGTTCAATGTTCGCTGCCATGCCAATGTGGTATGCCTCATTGTTCTCAGGATTTTATCTCCTATTGTTCTTCATCTTGGTCGCTCTGATTTTTCGTGGAGTTTCATTTGAATTCTCCGAAAACGCAGAGACCAGAAAAGGACGAAACCGTTGGATGTGGGCGAACTTCTTCGGAAGTGTGTTCATTCCCTTCTTGTTCGGAATGCTGTTCACCGACATGATTCAACGGTTACCAATGGACGGTCAGGGTAACATTTACGTTTCCCTCCTAAACGTGATTAATCCACTATCAGTTCTCGGTGGAATCACGTTAACCGCTCTGTGTCTATACCAGGGTCTTCACTACATTGCCTTGCATACGGCTGGTTTGATCAGATATCACGCCTCAGCAATGGCTTCCAACCTGTACTGGTTGGCATATCCAGTGGAAATCCTAGTTGTGATTGCATTATATTTCCAAACCAACTTCTTTGAGACACATTTGATCTCAACTGTAGTAGTATTAGCATTAATCGTTGCTACAACAATTTGGGGTCAGATTACCAGTGCAACTGGTCACGAAGTACAGGCATACCTTGCTAGTACCAGTACCATTGCCCTGCTAGTAATCCTGATCTTCGTTGGTTTATTCCCTAATCTACTAAATGCAGAAAATCCAGCTCACACGATTTCCATCGTGAATGCTTCTTCGTCACCATATACTTTGGTCGTTATGACAATTGTGGCATGTATCCTCCTACCAATCATTGCGATTTACTTCACCTGGAGTTACATTTCACAATTTCACCGTATCTCACTTAAGGATATGGAAGACACTAATTCTGGATACTAAAAAAATAAGGATTGATAAAACATGTTTGATAAACAACTTCTATCAATTCCTGGGGTCAAAAAATTAATTGCCAAGCTAAGTGTTCTAGCGATCGTTCAATCAATCGCTATCATTCTTGAAGCTGTGTTTCTTTCACAGGCGATGGTACTTACTTGGGAACAAAAAAAGATAGCAGCGTTAACCATACCCGTGCTATCTTTTTTTGTTGCTTTCGCATTAAGATATCTGATCACAAGAATTGAAAATCAAATTACTGATAAATTTGCTAGTCAGGCAAGCAGTCAGCTAAAGGAACAGCTCCTGCAAAAAGAGTTCGAACTGGGACCAGCCATGGTCTCCAACATCGGTTCTGGTCACATGGTCACGCTTGCCCTTGAAGGCATTGACAAGGTAGAAAACTACCTTAATTTAATCTTGCAAAAAACCATCAACCTGGCCATTATTCCGTGGACTATCCTGCTTTACAGTTTCTTCGTAAACTGGTTATCTGCGGTCGTCATGCTACTGGTCTTCCCAGTTATCATCCTGTTCATGGTCATCTTGGGCCTCGCAGCTCAAGCCAAATCAGACCGCCAATACTCCGGCTTTAAAGAAATGTCGAATAACTTCATCGACAGCATGCGGGGATTAAAGACACTGAAACTCTTTGGACTCAGTAAGAGGTACGGTGATAACATTTACCGGGTCAGTGAAAACTACCGTAAAAGCACGATGAGTGTGCTGAAAGTGGCGTTATTGTCTACGTTTGCCCTCGATTTCTTCACGACGATGTCAATTGCCATTGTCGCCGTCCTACTAGGAGTTAAATTGATTAACGGAACGGTGACCTTGTTGCCCGCTCTGATCATCTTGATCCTATGTCCGGACTACTTCTTGCCCGTTCGGGACTACGGAAATGACTATCACGCAACCCTAGACGGTAAAAATGCCATGATCGACATTCACCACATTCTTGATTTGCCCAGTCCGACTAGTCAAATCAAGCTTCACGGCTTTCAGAACTGGACCGCTGACAGTACCCTTAAGGTCAGTGACTTAAACTTTAGTTATGACCAAAAAGAGGACAACATCTCCGACGCCAACTTTAATTTAAAGGGCTTCGTCAACGTTGGAATTGTCGGTCGCTCAGGATCAGGAAAGTCGACCTTGCTTAACTTACTTGGCGGTTGGCTCTCACCGACCAACGAGAACGGCCATCTCCCATTTGAAGTTAACGGTCAAAAAATTGACAGTTTGGCCCAACCCGAGTGGCAAAAACACATTAGTTACATTCCCCAGGATCCCTACATCTTTGCCGGAACAATTGCCCAAAACATTGCTTTCTACAAGCCCGACGCTGATATGGATGCCATTAACGCTGCCATTGAAAAAGCCGGCCTAGAGCGCTTTGTAAATAGTCTTCCCGACAAAGCTGCCACCAAGATCGGGGAAGGTGGTCGTGGTATCAGTGGTGGTCAGGCCCAACGGATTGCCCTGGCCCGCACACTACTTGATACCCAACGAACGATTCTCCTACTTGATGAACCGACCGCACATTTGGACATTGAAACCGAGTATCAATTGAAACAAACCATGGTTCCCATTTTTAAGGACCATCTCGTTATCTTTGCCACTCATCGATTGCACTGGATGAACGAAATGGACTACATCTTGGTCATGGAGGACGGAAAAATCGTTGAACAAGGAACTCAGTCCGAACTGACCAAGCAAAACGGGGCCTATAAACGATTAATTAGTGAGATTCGAGGTGATGACAATGCGTAAACTTCTTAAACACGATACGTGGATTAAACCGTATCTAACTAAGTACAAGGTCTTGTTGTTCTGGGTCTTCTTTCTAGGTGTTCTCACGTTTGGATGTGGAATCGGACTAATGTTCGTTGCTGGCTATCTAATTAGCCGTTCGGCAACCCATCCGTACAACATCCTGATCGTCTACGTGCCAGTCATCTTGACGCGAGCCTTTGGAATTGGACGACCAGTCTTCAAGTATCTCGAACGAATCAACAGTCATAACTGGGTGCTAAAGGTAACGTCAGCTTTAAGAAAACGCCTCTATACTACTCTTGAATCATCGGCCCTCTTTTTAAGTGAAAAGTTTCAAACCGGTGACCTGTTAGGTGTCCTGGCTGACGACATTGATCATCTAGAAAACCTGTATCTTCGGACTATTTTCCCCACCATCGTGGCCTACATCACTGGAATCGTGATCATTGTGGCCCTCGGAATCATCAGTTGGCCATACGCCATCTTTATGTTCGTAGCGTTCGCCATTGTCTTGTTCTTCGTTCCCCTCGCTTCGGTCGCAATGCGGGGTGCTTCCAAGGAGTACCAAAAGTCCCTTTTGCATCAGTCTTACGAGAACTTGACCGATTCTACCCTAGGAATTGCCGACTGGATGATTTCTGGAAGAGAAAAGGGCTTTATCAGCCACGTCCGCAAAAACGATCCCAAAATCGCTAAATCAAACGACAAAACTCACCTCTTTGAGTGGAACCGTGAATTCTTAATTAAAGTTGTCTTTGCGATCATCATTATTGGGACCCTCTTGTGGTCGAACCTGTACTTCAAGGGTTCTCAGGAACTCGTCAACTACGCGGCTGCCTTCGTTATGGGAATCTTTCCCTTAATGGACGCCTTCGTGCCCGTCTCACAGGCCCTCGAAGAATGGCCCATGTACAGTGACTCAGTCGTTCATTTAAATCAACTCTCTGATGAAGAAAAACATCCGTACGTTACTGACGAAAAGTTGCCAACACCGGCTGAATTTCAGTCCATCAAGCTCGATCACGTAACTTTTCATTATCAGGACGATAAGAATGACATCATCAAGGACGTCTCCTTTAAAATCGATAAACACCATAAACTGGCGATCATCGGACCCAGTGGAGTTGGTAAAACCACCCTACTACAACTACTGACCGGTGCGCTTGTTCCAACCAGTGGGCACGTGCTCATCAACAACGTCGATGCCTACAAGTTGGGCTCTGACAGTTACAAGTGGTTCAGTGTCCTGGATCAGAGTCCGTTTCTGTTCGATACCAGCGTCCTAAACAACGTCCGGATTGGAAACGAAACCGCGACGGATGAAGACGTCAAAAAAGCCATTAAGGCCGTGGGACTCTCAGACTACATTGAATCACTGCCGAAAGGATACGACACCAACGTGAAAGAAAATGGAATCCGATTCTCAGGTGGTCAAAGGCAACGAATTGCGTTAGCCCGCATCTTGCTGCAGAATAATCCAATTGTTTTGTTAGACGAACCAACCGTGGGACTGGATCCCATCACTGAGAACAACCTGATTAAGACAATTAGTCGCGTTCTAAGGGACAAGACCGTCATCTGGGTTACCCATCATCTTCAGGGATTGGACGAAATGAACGAGGTCATCTTCCTGGAAAATGGCGTGATCAAAATGGAAGGAAATCCCAAAGAATTGTATAAAAATAACGCCCGTTACCGTAGGTTATACGCAATGGACGTTGGAGAGTAAAATTCGATTATTTGGATGACTGAAACAATTCAGAAATGATAGTTTTAAGAATGACAGTACTTTCGGACTGCGGCAGCTTCGCAATGAGATGAAAAGCATCATCAAGATACTGGTCGTAAATCTGACGAGCCGCTTTCATTCCGCCACTGTCACTTACAATTTCAACAATTTGTTTAAGATCAGCTTTATCAAGCTGGTCTTTTTTTAGGATCTTTTTTAGTTGGGGCGCATCTGCGGTCTTTAAAGCCTCAATTACTGGTAAAGTGTAGACACCCTCACTTGCATCGTGAAGAGTGGGCTTCTCGGTCTCAATGACAGGCTCAAAGTCTAGGAGATCGTCTCTAATCTGAAACGCCATCCCAAAGTTTAAGCCAATCTTTTCGGCCACTTGAATGGTCGATTGATCCGCTTGAGAGAGAATGGCACCTTCACCCATGGCTACCTTGAAGAGTTCTGCAGTCTTACCCTGAATGGAATCAAAGTAGTCCTGCTCACTACGATCCAGATCAAATTTACTGACATCCTGAGCGAGTTCGCCAAACAGAACGTCCTTCATACTCTCAACGTTATAGCGTAAATTATCAAAACTAGGTGCGTAGTCCAAGAGCATCTCAAAGTACTTGGTAAACAGGTAATCACCCAGGTAAATGGCTTCTCGCTGCCCAAATTGGGAGTTTAACGTGCTTTCTCCCCGTCTTAGGTCCGATTGATCGATCACATCATCGTGGACCAGAGAGGCCAAATGAATGACCTCAATGGAGGCGGCAGCTTTCAATAATTTCTGGCGATCAACGGTCACTTTCCCAAAGTGACCTGAAATCAAAACGAGTGCCGCCCGCAACATCTTGCCGTTTCCGGTCACTAATTGTTCGATTCCCTGTTCAAAATTAGCTTCGGGAACCTGAATTTCATCAGTTATGATCGATTGAACCTGTTCCAGTTCTTTTTCAAGGTCTGGAAATTTATTCCAAATGGTAGTTTTCATATCTTTTCCCTTTTTTATGGTAACTTTACAATACTTTCATGGTACTATAATAATAACATTATCCTTAATAATAATAACATTAACAACAATTTTTGGAGGTAACGCAATGACTTGGAAATACTTTTATCAATTAACCGAAATGTACACTACTCCAGTAGATGTCTTACTCCTACTGTTCTGTGCCAGCTTTTCGTACTACTTTTATGGCTCCTTTAACTGGCTTTACGCCACGTGGGCCTTCTTCATCGTGTTTGGCATGCATCTCTTTTTAAACATACATAACAACTTAGAGGACTACGAGCACGCCACTGATGTTACTGATTACAAGCATAGTACCAGCATCATCGGGATGCATCACTTAAGCCTTAAAATGATCAGAAACTGGGTAATTGGAATGGGCGTTATCATCGCCATTTTAGGTTTAATCTTGGCCTACTTCACCGGTTGGCCCACGTTAGTGATTGGGGTGATCGGTTTTGGCCTTGGGGTTGCCTATTCCGCTGGTCCCCGTCCACTGGATTCCACTCCATTTTGTGAGCTTGCAACTGGCATGCTCATCATGTTCTTTGATCCACTGGTCTACGTCTACTTGGGAAGCATCAATCGTCATCCCTTCACGTGGAGTAGTGTCTGGGACGTTTTCTTAGGCACCATGTTCCTGTTCGTACTGGCCTACATTACCCAGTTAGCTAACAATACCTGTGACCTTCACCAAGACATTGGTAACCACCGTTACACCTTGGTGTACTACATCGGCAAATCAGACGCAATTAAATTATTTACAATCGTTTTCTGGCTGACAATCTTAATCATACCAATTTTATCCTACTTTGGATACGTCCCACTACTTTCTAATTTGACTATTTTAGCTTACCCGCTTGCATGGAAGAAGATTAAAGTTTTTTTAACCAACCAGAGTAAAAAAGAAGTTTACCATGATATCGTTGGTGGTGTGACGATGTTAATGGGAATCTATATCGTTACCTATATGATTGGAACTTTAATCAAATTCTTTCTTTAATAATTAACAAGGAGGAGACTATATCATGACCTGGAAATATTTTTATGAACTGACCGAGATTTACACCACCCCACTCGATGTCACCTGGCTCATCCTGGCGGCTAGTTTTTCGTACTATTACTATGGATCGTTTAACTGGCTTTATGCCATCTTTGCCTTCGTGATTGTAATTGCCCTGCACCTATTTTTGAACATGCAAAACAACTTGGAAGACTACGAACACGCAACAGACAAAACGGACTATAAGCACAGTACCAGTACCATCGGTAGTAACCACCTTAGTCTTTCCATGATCAAACACTGGCTCCTTGGATTTGGTGCTTTCATCGTAATTGCGGGACTGATCCTCAGTTACTTCACCGGCTGGCCCACGTTAGTCATTGGAGTAATCGGTTTCATCCTAGGATTGGCTTACTCGGCTGGTCCAAAGCCACTGGACGCAACGCCACTCTGTGAACTGGCCGTTGCCGCTCTGATTCCGTTCTTTGTTCCTTTGATTTATATGTACATGGGAAGCATCCACCGCTGGAACTTCACCCTGCAGAGTGTGCTCGACGCCTTCTTGGTTACCCTATTGCCGTTTATTTTGTTCTTCATCATTCAGCTGGCCAACGACACCTGTGATCTAGAACAAGACATTGGAAATAATCGACACACCCTGGTTGATTACATCGGGAAACAGAATTCGATCCGAGTATTTGATTGGATCTACTGGCTTTCAATCCTGGTTATCCCCATCTTGTCACTGGTAGTTGGGATCGTACCCTACTTCGCCTTGGTAACCATTCTGATCTATCCGTACGTTTGGTCGAAAGTGAAGGTGTTCAACACCAACCAGGACAAAGAAGAGATTTACAACGTCATCGTTATGAACATTTCGTTAATTGTGATGCTGTACATCTTGACATACATGGTTGGAACCGTCCTTACTTATCTATTTAAATAAATTAAAAGCATCTCAGATAAAAATTCTGGGATGCTTTTTTTCGTATTTATGATTGAAGCTGCTAGTTCACATAATGAGCTAATTGATTCAGCAACTTATTCTGGTATTCATCATACAAACTTCGTAAGGGATGTAGATGACCGTTTCTTATTAACCAGGGCTTATCAAAATTAGTGTAGTGAATGATGACGGGTTGATTAAGTGCTTCCTGTTGCGATCTCCGTCCTGATTCAGTGCCACTCTTCCGATACTTCCCTTTTACCAGATTACTCTGAACGTTATACTTAGACGGCAGGGACTGCCAGTTCCCATTAAAGATGGCATTAAGAGCGTCTTGATCCTGAAAGCGCAGAATTTCAGGATGATCATTAGCGAGGTTTCGTGCCCTTTGCGAAATTCCCTGTTCCTTCCATTTCTTAGTGTCAATGAGGAGAAGTCCGGCATTAAAGTAACGGCCCGGTTTCTCACTTACACCCATCTCACGCAGCCGATCCAAGTAACCAGCATTTTCAACGGCGCCAACAACTTTACCACCAAGGTCAGTCTGCCATAGTCCAGTGATATCACCATCACAGATCATGTCAGCGTCAAGGTACAGAATTCGAGGTCGTTTAACCTCCTCGGGAATATCAATTCGGTAGTAAGTGTTTCGTTTGATCACACTGTTAGGAGCGTCCGTATTGGCCTGTTGATAGAGTTCTTCATGAGGATCTAAAAACTTTACCGAGTAACAATTTTCAAAGATTTTTTGCAGGCTCATCATCAATTTTTTATTAGACTGCTTCAGATGATCGTTTACGACAAAAAATTCAAAGTTAGTATGCGGGTTATTACATAAGAGTGACGTGTAATTAATGGCCAGTGGAAGGGCCATGTTGTTATCGGTGGTCGAGGCAATCGTAATTGGATCGCCCACACCGTTTAACTTTTTCACTAGGCCCAGTCTCCATTACGAAAGACCGGAACCACCGTGCCGTCAGCTTTCACACCGTCAATGTTCATGTCATCAGAGCCCATCATGAAGTCAACGTGTTCCTGACTGCTATTTAAGCCAGCCTGATCCAGCTCAACTGGACTCATTTCGGTTCCGCCAACCACACTAAACGGGTAGGCTGCGCCAAGGGCCATGTGGTCGCTCGCATTCTCGTCATACAAAGTGTTGTAGAAAATAATCCCAGACTGAGAAATCGGACTTGGATCAGGAACTAAAGAAACTTCCCCTAGAGATCGAACCCCAGGATCCGTCTGCAGCAAGTGATCCAGTGTTTTTTGTCCTTTTTTAGCAGTGGCTTTGACAACCTGACCATCTTTAAAGGTAAATTCCATGCCTTCAATGAGGGTTCCAGCATAGCTCAGCGGTTTCGTGGAAGTGACATGACCATTAATTCGGCGCTTGTCAGGAGCGGTAAAAACCTCTTCGGTTGGCATGTTTGGCATGAATGGAATACCGTCAGCACTAGTGCTGCCCGCACCAACCCACACATGGTTCTTAGGAAGTCCAACTTCCATGTCAGTCCGTGGTGAATGGTACTGGAGGGTGTCAAATTGTTGTTCGTTTAACCAGGCCGCTTTGCTTTCTAACTGGTCCTTGTGTTCCTTCCAAGCTTGAATCGGATCATCATTATCAACCCGTGCCGTCTTGAAAATTTCTCGCCATAACTTATCAACGGCTTCATCGTCAGATAAGTCAGGGAAAACTTGTTTAGCCCAAGCGGTATCAGCGGCACCAACAACCGTCCAAGTTAGATCGTTGTTCTGGGTAGCAACCCGCACCGCGTTAGTGGCTTTCCCCATGGCAGCAGAGTTTTTGGCGACTCGTTTCGGGTTGATCTTAGCAAAGGCTGCAGGATCTTCAGAAAGCACCGAGATTCGAGCAGCGTGTTTGTCTACAATATATTGGGATTCGTCGACTAAGTATTGAGGGACATTGGCTAGTCGCTCTTCACTAGCGTGTTCCAGAAATTGTTGGGAAACAAAGGTGTCATCCCACTTCACCATCACATCGGCGGCTCCAGCCTGATAAGCTTCTTTCACAATCATGTGGGCAAATTCCGGTTGTCGATCAGAAATGTACAAGACGACGGTTTGACCAGGTTGCACATTTACACCGACCTTCACAATTAATTCAGCATACTTTTTTAAATTGGCGTTTAATTCTTCCTTATTCATGTAACCACCCTTTCTTAGTTCGTTTTTCTTGTTGCGTCCATTTTATTAATTTTGATTTCTAATTACAATTAATAAGTATAATCCATTGAAATCAAAATTTAACTTACAGAAGGTTAGTGCCGCAAACTCGGCTTTTCCTCCTATTTGACTTCACAATCCCTGCCAAAAAAATTGGAGAGAGGGCGTCACGCCGTGCTAAAATGGAAGATATTACTTATCGAAAATGGAGGGATCGACGTGTCAAAAGCAGCCAAACGAGCAATTTTCATCCTGATTATTGCGAACTTTATCATATGTCTAGGGATGAGTCTGGTGATTCCAGTTGAGCCCTTTATTAAGAACGAATATCACCTAACAACCGCTCAAATGGGAACAATGACATCATTATATGCTTTAGCTCAGTTTATCGGTTCACCAATCGTCGGACGGGTTTCTGATAAAGTAGGTCGTGCACCAATTTTAGCTGGTGGATTAATACTGTATTCAGTATCAGAGGTAATGTTTGCTGCATCGAACACGCTCTTGCTGTTCGATGTTTCACGACTGATCGGCGGAATTTCCGCCGCCATGGTCGTTCCGACGTCAATGGCAATGGCCGCTGACCTCTCATCATCTGAACAGCGAGCCAAGGTAATTGGACTCCTCTCGGCGGCCTTCAGTGGTGGATTAATCATTGGACCCGGAATCGGAGGAGCCCTCGCCAAGTTTGGCTACAAAACGCCATTTTGGTTCGCGGGTGCCCTCGGGATCATCGCCGTCATCTTCTTCGTGGTGGGATTACCAAAACATATCAAACAAACTGGTAGTTCTAACGCAGTAATGGAGGAAGTTCACATCACCGAGAAAGGACTCAAATCCATCTTAAACGGTGCCATGGTCGCACTCTTTGCCATGATCTTAATTTCATCCTTTGGTCTGCAGGGATTTGAAAGTATCTATACGATCTACGTCAACCAGGTCTTTCACTTTACCCTGGATAACATCGCCATCGTGCTAATCATCAACGGAATGATCTCATTGGTTCTGCAGATGGTCTTCTTCGATTGGCTGGTGAGAATGCGCGGTGAACTGGGTCTAATTCGGGACTGTTTCATATTAAGTTCGATCTGCATCGTCTGGATTCTGTTCGCCCATACCAAGATTGAAGTCATCATCGCAACGCTAGTCGTATTCTGTGCGTTCGATGTATTGCGTCCAGCTATTACGACGTTATTAACCCGTTTTGGCAAAAACAACCAAGGATTAATTAACGGTCTTAACATGTCACTGACAAGCGTTGGTAATATCATCGGACCCATCTTTTCAGGAATTTTGATGGACATCAATCCACACTATCCTTACTCCATCGTAGCCATTATTTTACTGTTCTCTGCGTTCATAACATTTGTAGTTCGTTACGAAATGCGTCACACTAAGGGCGTCAAAAGTGATGAATAGAAACAGGAGGAAATGCATATGGCAAAGAAAGTCTTGATTCTAGGTGCTGCAGGCCAAATTCCTAGCATCGTAATCCCAAAGTTATTAAAGGAAACCGACGTCGACATGACGCTGTTAGCACGGAACGCTAAAAGTCGTTTGACCGCTAGTGATCCTAAACGTGAGACCATCGTTGATGGCGACATTAATGATACCAGTAAATTAACGGACGTTATGAAGGGACAAGACATCGTCTTTTCAGATGTCCCCCACGCTGAGGCAATGAGTTCTGTGATTAAGGCAATGGATCAGGCTGGCGTCAAACGCTTAATCGTAGCCGGATTGTTGGACGTTGACGATACGGTCGTTGGACCATTCAAGAAATGGAATAATGACATGATCGGAAGCGGCTATCCTGACACCAAGAAGGCCTATCAAGAACTACTTGATTCTGATGTCGACTACACTTATCTAAAGATGACGTGGCTTTACAACGACAAGAACAACGAGAACTACAAGATTATCCCTGCTGGTGAACCATTTAAGGGAACCCAAGTTACTCGGGAAGCAATCGCTAAGTTGATTGTCAGTATCATCGAAGATCCAAGCAAGTACCAACGTGAAGATATTGGGGTAGTTGAACCTGGTACGGAGAATCTTTCGAAGCCTTCATTTTATTAAAAAATTAAACATGTAAACGGAGTAATAACACGAAGCACCTCATAATTGTTACATTGAACAATTATGAGGTGCTTTTATGATCAAATATTTAAGTGTGATTTAAAGCTAAGACAATTTCAGGTATAAAAAACTTACACCAATTAAATGCGGAACTATATAAAATAATATAGAACTTCATTTAACCGATCATTCTGATATTCTAATAAGTATAATACCAACAATTATTGATACGATCGCAAAAAGAATTAACGTCACTGTTAGCCAATGTGTAAATTCATATTGGGTATCCAAATTTGTTATTTTTGAAACTCCAGTAAACAAAATAATTACAATTCCTTAAACTAAAAGAAATGATATGCCTGCTGATATCAAAGCCCCACCAATGGAAGATACATTCTGAATTTTCTCAAATGCATGAGAAACACTGGTAATCCCACCAAAAATTGCAAATGTTATGGCAGTGAATATCCCTAGGATAGTTATAAAATCAGTGTAAATACTCTCTTTCATTTTACTGATTTTATTAGATTGTTCCTTAATATTTTGTAATTCATCATTTGCCTTACTAGTTTTCTCATCAATAAAATCATCTTGAACTTTTGTTAATTCGATGTTTCTTATGGTAGATTCGATTAATTTTGAACATTTATTATTTGCAACCGTATCAAGAACTTGCTCAGCACGATTTACTAAATTATCTACTCTACCTTTATAATCAAATATTCTTTTAGCAATTATTTCATAAGGAACGTGAATTCCATTATCATTCATGGTTATCAATATTTTCTCTAACTTTTTTGTACGATCTTCTTCTAAAGCTTTACTTGAAAATATGAGATCACAATATTGATCACAAACCGTTGAATTAAAGTCATCTTTATTATTTACATTATCCTTTAAATTATTATCCATAATTAATCCCAAAACCGATTCTTTTTATTTAAGTAATATTCATAAGTATATTCTTGATTGTAATCTATATCACTTTTATCATTCCATTGAGGCTCTTCATGAGAATATTTAACTAACTCAAATGGGTTAAACCTTAATAATTTCTCAAGATATTTATTAATAAATTTTTTATCTTCAATATCCAACTCTAATTCTTTCTCATCATAGGGTTTATAATCTGCCGTTCCATCATTATGCAATATATATTCTTTAATATGTCGAATTGGTTTTACAATTGGTTCCGCCCCATTTGCAGAATAATCCCTATAAACAGAACGAATTACAGGACCATACATCCACTTTTCAAAATTACTATCAGTAATTAAAGGTCGTTTAGCGCATTTTAACAAATGAATTACGTTTAAAAAGCACATAATCTTCTGTAATTTCAAATTAGAAACAGGCTGACCAATCTTTTCGGACCTTTTAATAACATAATCAGCCACATTCATAGCTTTTGCCATTTTGATTCCCCTTAAACAATTATCATATCAGTAACATTCAATTGTCAATTAAAAATTATTTCAAAGCATAATCATGTCTCCCCTCATTCTTCTAAATAAGATACGTAGAGAATCCTACAATATGTTTTTTTACACTATTTCTTACCAATTACGTTATAATTAACACAGTAATAGCTTTAATAAAGGGAGCGTTTTTATGTTTAATGCAAAAGAAAAAAGTTTTGACGGATGGGCTTTAATCGCGGGAATCATCTTTATTGCCGCCGGCATCTTCGTCTTTGTAAAACCATTCGCAACTCTGCAAGCACTAGCGGTCATCCTAGGAGTCGTCGCACTCTGCATTGGTCTGTATCACTTGGTGCTTCACCGTCAGTTGCAAAAAAATCTTGACGTTTCAAGTTATCTAGTAATCTTTAACGGAATTATCGATATTATCATCGGTCTCTTCCTATTATTCAGTGAATCATTTGGCTTTTATCTAATCGCAATTGCCTTTGCCATCTGGTTCATCGTGGATTCTGGACTGAGTATTTACTCTGCCACAAAGGCCCAACAAAAATCACCCAAGCGTTACTACTGGTTGATTGTGACCGCTGGAATTATCGGGATCATCATTGGAATTATTCTATTGTTTACCCCATACTTTTCCAACGCCGTTGTCATTATCTTCATCGGAATCTACTTCATTATTGAAGGAATCAAATTGTTAATAATGGCATTTTAATTAATTAAACCAAAAATGGCTTCACGTACCTAAATACGTGAAGCCATTTTATTTTGCTATTTTAATTTAAACAAGGGAATTTCCCAGTAGTAGCATGATAAACACCATCACCAGATCAAGGTAAACAAAGCTGGTTACGACCTGCCACTTTCCCATCGTGTGACTGGCCCAGGCTGAGTTAACAATGATAAAGATCAGCTCGACGTAGATAATTAGGGCAATTAAGCCTCCGCCAACCATCATAAAGCCACCCATGATCGAATGAGGACCAAAGTGAAGATTAACGGGACCAAATTTTAACCAGAAAACCACAATCACCGATTGTATTACCAACAAGGCATTTAGGACTACGTTAATCCAGAACAACACACTATTCTTGATCAATAATGGCTCCAATTGTTTGTGCATCAAAAAGTACCCTAAAACCGTCAGAAGTATCATGGTCACCAGCGTAATGCCGATAATTTCTAGATTGGAACTGAGGGGTTGGGAATGGCTCTCGGTCACAATGTTGATCTTCTGCCCAATCCACGTGATGACGTTGTAACCCAAGATAAAAATCATCCAGTAGATCAACATCATCCAAAACTTCGGATACAAACGAATCGGGTGATAGATCATGAAAGCATAGACGGCCGTGAAAAACAGGACGGCGATTACAAAGTACGGCCGATCCATGACAGACGCCGCTACTCCACAGATTAGGGTTGAAGCAGCTAACCACGACCATTGCCTTCCCCATCCGTTCTTCTCGAAGAAAGCCATTGGCACGGCCATAAAAATGAAAATCAGGCCAATTTCGGCTGCCAGATGAAAGGCATCATAGTAGAGAAGGTCCAAAATGACAAACGCATATGCCACAAACTCCAGTGATAATGTTTTAAATTGATGCTTCTTGACAAGTTTTTTTAGCATGTACTACCTCTTTATTAGTTTTTATTATCTGTATTTTACACCCATTTTAGCTGGTTTTTCTAAATGTTTGTACTATCATGAGCGTTTCGGTATGATGAATTTGAGCCCAGGAGGTGAGAACATGGAAGACATTGATATTGATGAACTAAAACCCACCACCATGGTGGAATACTTTGAAAATGAACGCAAAAGCAAATTCGACGTTGGCTACGTTTTAAAGCACAACGACCAGTACGCGTTGATGAGAACCATTGACACAGAAGGCCGGCTCGATAACTACGAGTTAATCGATTTAACCAAGGAAGTTCCCGTCTTTAACACGGGAACCCCTTACCTGAAACAAATGATTGAATATCGCACACTTGCAACCGAATATGGGCTCAAAGACACACCACAAATTAAAATCATCGAAGATCTTCCCTTTAAAGAACCACTTCAAGAAGTCCTCGATTATCTTTCACAAAGTGAAGTCAATTTTGAAGTTGTCACGATTAACAAGAAAAATAAGAAAAAGGATCGCATTGGCTCCATGAAACATCGAAAGCCAGGTCAATTTTCGTTGATCTCACGAGCCGTTGACGATCCGTTTGACCCCATCTTAAATGAGGAACACAAGATCAAACTCAAAAAGATTGAGATTGTGTGTTTTAATTCATGGGAGCTCATCCTTTTGACTGATCTAATCAAAAATGATTAGGAGGAAATTATGCCCAAGTCAACAAAAATTATAATTGGGATTGCTGTTGTACTTGTAATTGTACTACTCGTCTGCATGGCGTTAGTACTGTTAATTCCCGGTCCAATTGGTGAAATTTCAAACGCAATTTAAGGTTCAAACTTAAAAAAGTGATTTTTAATTATTTAATGGTTCCCTCACGATGGGTTGTGACATGCAGCGCGCACCGCCTCGCCCACGGGACAATTCAGATGAGAAAATCTCGTGAACCTTGATGCCATGTTCCCTCATGACCTTGATGGAAACGTAGTTCCGGTCGTAGGTAACTACCTCGCCGGGCGCAATGGCCAAGTTATTTGAGCCATCGTTCCATTGTTCTCGCGGGGCGGCCACCGGATCGCCGTTCCCGGTCTCCATCAGATCAATTTCAGAAAGTCCCAGAACCTCCTTTAAGGTAGCGGGAAGACTGGTCCGATGTTCCATTTTAATGGTGTGGTCATTTCCCGGATGCAGGATGTTAATGTTCATCTTGCCACCATGCATAATCCCCGGGAAAACCGTGAACTGGTCGTAGTTCACCATGGTAAAGACCGTATCCAAATGCATCATTGCGTGGTTATGTGGAATCTCAACCGCCACGATAGTGTCAAAATGAGAGTCGGAATCATCAAATAGCCTATGAGCTAACTTTTCAATGGAGCGGGTTGAGGTTCTTTGTGAGCAACCGATGGCAACCACGTGGTCGTTTAAAACCAGTTCATCCCCACCCTCAATCCGAGCGTCATTATAGCGATCAAGCCACACGTCAATTTTTCCAGCAAAACGGGGATGGTACTTCATCACGTACTCGGTAATCAGCGATTCTGGACGTCGGGCCTCAAAGGTCATCCGGTTGATCGTCAAACCCGATCCCATGGACGCCTGCGGATCCCGCGTAAAGTACGCATTCGGTAACGGATCCAACAAGAATGGCGTTTCCGCATCTGGTCCTGCGACTTCGTGTAAACTTGGATGTTCAAAGTGAATCTTATCACGTCTCAGGCCAGCGTAAATCGTAGAAACGAGTTCGTGAATCGAGAGGGTCTCGAAGTATTTCTTGATGTCTTCCGCCGATTTACCGGTGTAGTAGTGTTCGGCCAAATAGGTGGTTAGAAAGTCGTCTCGAACTTCGTCATCCTGTAAAACGTCCTCCAACAAATCCTCAATGTAGACCGTCTCCACTCCTTGATCACGCAGAAGATGCGCGAAGTAGTCGTGCTCTTCGTCAGCAATCTTTTGAAACGGAACGTCGTCAAACAGCATGCGCTTCATCGTGGCTGGTGTGATGTTCTCAATTTCTTTTCCGGGTCTGTGCAACAATACCGATTTCAATCGGCCAATCTCTGAGTTTACTTCAATCGCAGATTTCATAGTACCTTCCCCTTCAAGTGACGCTGTTGTTAGTCTTGATTGTCCCTAAGTTTACCACGAAAATCAGATAATTGGTGATATCCTTTGTGAATCATTAAGTTTGTTAGTTCGAAATCTAACCGCGCAAAAATATCGGGTCCTTCCCTTTGAAGTGCTGTCCCCACTTCCACAATGTCAGCACCACACAAAATAAGTTCAAAGGCATCCTTTCCAGTGCTAACACCACCGGTTCCGATGATTTTAATGTCAGGATTCAATCGTTGTCGAAATGCCCGCACGTTGGCCAAAGCAATCGGCTTCACGTAAGTACCACCGATGCCGCCAAAACCACCCTTGGGTTTGATGACAGCGGACTCGGTATCAACGTCAACCACGAGGCCGTTGCCAACGCTGTTAATCGTGTTGATGTAGGTCAAAGGATACTGGTTTAAAATCTCGCTGACGGCGTCGTACTGCTGCAGGTCGAAGTATGGCGGAAGTTTTAATCCAAGTGGCTTGGTATAAAAACTGAAAACCGCTTTCATGGCAGCCGCAATCGCCGCAAAGTCGTAACCGATTTGCGGTTTACCAACCACATTGGGACACGATAAATTCAGCTCACAGAGGCCGTTAAAATCACTTTTTTGGATCTCCTTTAAAGCCGCAATGTTATCACCAAGGGATGTTCCCGAGATGGAAAGGCCGATTGGTTTATCAATCTGGTTATGCTCGATGTAATCGAGATAGTATGTAAGGCCCTGATTCGGCAGTCCCATGGAGTTGATACTGCCAAGCTCTGTATTCGCGTACCGTGGCTTGGGATTGCCCGTCCGCGGTTTCAAGGTAGCGCTCTTGGTGGTGACCCCACCGGCTTCGGAGTTTAAAATTTGGTTCATTTCTTGAGCCGTTTCATCAAAGACACCCGCCGCGTTGACAAAGGGATGTTCAAACGTTTCGTTGCCAATCCGTGCCGAAATCGAAATATGATTCATGGTCGATAACTCCTTTGGTATAAAAAAGCCACAACTACGACTAGGGCATTCAGAGAAGTTCCCATAAGTCATAACTGTGGCTGCGATTTATTTAGTTAAGATAGATAATCTTTTGGCTTCTCTGAACCAATTAAAGATTAATTGTTATTATCATAACGGGATGGGACCGTCGTTGTCAACTAAGACACCTTACCTCCAAATTGCAGTTGACTTTCAGCATTAATTTAGTTAGAGTGTTTATCAATAAATAGAGGCTACTTTAATCCGATCCAGAGAGATGGGGAAGTTAACTGGGATGTCAAGAAATGGGCGTACTACGTTAATTGGTAGTAGGCCCTTTATTTATGCGCTGAATCGAACGAATCGAAATCAAGGAGGATAAAATGACAGATTCTTACAAGCATGACCTAGTGACGGTAGCCGACATGGACGAAGATCAGGTCCTACATAAAATCAAACTAGCCCAATTATTTCAACGCGGAAAGAACGTTAACCTTAATCGTCCCACCTACGCGATGAACCTCTTCTTTGAAAATAGCACCCGAACCCACACCAGCTTTGAAATGGCAGAACGCCGCCTCGGAATCCAAGTCCTGCAGTTTAACGCCGGTTCCAGTTCGATCACCAAGGGTGAAACTCTGGCCGACACAATCAAGACCCTACAGGCGATTGGCGTTGACATCGCGGTTATTCGCCATCCCGAAAACGAGTACTACCAAAAATTACTGGATGAAAATCTAAAAATTAGCGTTGTAAACGGTGGCGACGGTAGTGGCCAACATCCATCCCAATCACTACTAGACATGATGACGATCTATCAGGAATTCGGCACCTTCAGGGATTTAAACGTTGGGATCATTGGCGATCTAAACCACTCTCGGGTTGCTCGCTCCAACATGGAACTCCTAACTAAACTAGGTGCGCACGTCTCATTTGCCGGTCCTGACCAGTGGTACGATCAAAAGTTTGAAGATTATGGTCAACGTTTAACGGTTGATGAGCTTGCCAAAAACTCTGACATTGTGATGTTACTAAGGGTACAGAAGGAACGTCTCGGACAGGAACTCGCGGATTTTGACGCCGCCAGTTACCACGAACAGTTTGGGCTGACCAAGGATCGTTACCACACCATGAAGGACCACGCGATCATCATGCACCCAGCTCCGGTAAATCGTGGGATTGAGATTGATTCTGACCTCGTTGAGGCCGACAAGTCCCGCATCTTCAAACAGATGACGAACGGGATGTACATGCGGATGGCCATTTTAACCGACGTATTGGTCAACAAGGGCATCGTGAACAAGGCCGAGATTGAGGGAATTGACTAACCATGAAAACTCTAATTCAAGGCGGAATGATTTTTCAGAATTCTGAATTTCAAACTCGTGACATCCTATTAGACGATGGTATCATCGCCCAAATTGGCCCTCACATTGACCCAACTCAAGCTGATCAAATCATCGCTGTCAGTGGTCAAACCGTGCTACCCGGATTAGTGGACGTCCACGTTCACTTCAGAGACCCTGGTCAGACTGACAAAGAAACCGTGAAAACCGGAAGTGAAGCGTCCGCCCACGGCGGCTATACCACCGTTTGCGCCATGCCGAATGTTACGCCGGTGCCCAACACTCCTGACAAGTTAAGGCAGATGATTAATTACAATGATGAACAGGGTGTGATAAGTGTGAAACAGTTCGCTCCGGTGACCTACGACGAGCACGGAGACCAGTTGGTCGACTTTGATGGGATGAAGAAAGCTGGAGCGGTCGCTTTTAGTAACGATGGCGTTGGCATTCAAACCGCCAAAACCATGTACGACGCCATGACGTCCATCGCAAAAACCGGTCTCCCACTTGCGGCACACGTCGAAGATCACGCGTTAATGAACGGGGGCGTGATGAATGAGGGCTCGGCATCAAACAAGCTCGGACTTAAGGGAGCTCCAGAAGTAGCCGAGACCAGCCAACTTGCTCGTGATCTTGAATTGGCTCGGGTAACGGGCGTTCACTACCACGTCTGTCACGTATCGACGGCCAGAAGCGTTGAACTGATTCGGCGCGCCAAGGCGGACGGTGTGAACGTCACCGCTGAAGTAACGCCCCATCACCTCCTGCTAGACGACTCAATGATCCAAGCTGACGATCCCATGTATAAAATGAATCCACCCCTGCGGACCAGAAAAGATCGTGAGGCACTACTAGCTGGCTTACTCGACGGCACCATTGACATGATTGCGACCGATCACGCTCCACACACCAGTGCTGATAAGGGACACTCCTTTAACGACGCGGCCTTCGGAATCACTGGGATTGAGACAGCGTTTCCACTTCTTTACACTCAATTAGTGAAGACTAAGAAAGTGACCCTTTCCCAATTGTTGAAGTGGATGAGTAGTGCTCCGACCGCTAAATTCAACCTATCAAACGAAAATGAAATTAAAATCGGCAATCACGCTAACTTTTCCATCTGGGATTTGAACGCGCCCCACCAGATTGCCACTAAAGACATGAAATCAAAGGGCCATAACTCACCCTTTCTTGGTGACCAAGTTGACGCCCAAAATTTAATGACCTTTGCGAATGGTAAATTGATTTATCAAGACCAATAAAAAATGCTTCACGTAATTAAATACGTGAAGCATTTTTACTATCTTTTTATTGAATCAAATCTTCCACAATGGCAGCGTTGAACTGATCCAAATCATCTGGAGTTCGACTCGTGATCAAATTATGATCTTTTACTACTGGTTCATCTTTTACGATTGCACCAGCATAGTAAATATCAGTTTGAACCGTCTTGTAAGCGGTCATGGTGCGACCCTTAACGAGTCCAGTTTGCATGAACAATTGGGGACCGTGACAGATCGCAAACGTTGGCTTGTCAGATAACAAGAAACTTCTAGCAAACTTTACAAACCGTGGATCACCTCTTAGTTGATCGGGTGAAAAGCCACCGGGAACTAACAAGGCATCAAAGTTTTCAGGCATTACGTCGGCAATGCCTGCGTCAACCTTGGTCTTATGACCATGTTTACCGGTAATTTCTTCGCCAGCCTTTTGATCGATGATCGTAATATCATGACCAGCCTTCTTTAGGGCATCAACTGGTGAAGTTAGTTCAACATCTTCAACGTCATTTGTTACTAATACAGCTACTTTAGCCATTTTTAATCACTCCTTTACTAATTACAACTTAACATCGAACGGAACCACAGGGAAACCATTCTGCTTAAGAATTTCATCACAATTTGGTGGTCAATTAAACTTAATGGAATTTTGATTTACACCCCAACATAAAAGCCGTTATAATTAAAATAACTACATTTACCAGAATTCGAGGAAAACTATGAACAATCAAAAACGGGACTTCCACCTTATCGCTGTCACGGTTGCTGCCTGCACCATCGTCGTGCTGGCAATTCTATTAGGGTGTCTCTTGGTCTCAACTCATCACGCCAAGGTCCAGAACCAACAACTCATGACTAAGATTAAGACGGTCAAACAGGAAACCAATACGTTAAACGCCAATAAAACCGCGCAAAAGATTCAGAAACAGCACCAAACCGGTGTCAACATCACTGCCATTCAGAAGAGTAATGATCAGATTTATGAAAAAGCCATGAAGATGGGATACACGGCAAAGTCGAGCAAGCAACGCCAAGCTGCTAGTCAACAAATGAAGAAAAACCATTTTGATCCGACCTTAATTAAAATGATTCTAAGTAAGAAGGGGAAAAACAAGCAATACGCTAATCGAAAAATTGGGGATATTTCCGTTAATAACGCCCGCTACGATAACCAGTCCCAGTCTTACAACGCCATGATTACCATTACCTTCGCTTCCAAAAAGAAGCAAAAATCCAACGTCTTAAACTACGTGGTCAATTATAGCGTTAAGAAGAACAAGACCACGCTCGTTGGCCAATCATTTACCAACTCGTTTGTTGCGTTAGGAGGTCAGGAAATCAATGGCTAAAAACAAAAGGTTCCACCTCAGTCGGAACGTCAGCGTGCTCGCCATCATGTTCATCATCATTGTTGTTATGCTGCTCGCCATTTTCACCTTGATGATCCATAACGATACCATCAACACTCAGGTCAATACTAATCAAGCAACGCTAGCGGCCGACCAGAAAACGTACAATCAACGTTTTAATTCACTAAATAAGAACTACAAGGACCGCCTTCTCAACACTGATAACGAAAAGGCTGGCAGTATTCTTCAAAATCAGAAGAGTGCGGACACGACGTATAAGAATCTCAACGAATTCTTCCAGATCTTTTACACCTACGACAATGACGAACAATTTCTCGCTCGTCCCAAAGTCTTAAGAGAAGCGGGATTGATTAGTCCCAGTTATGCCGACAACCAAAAGGTCTTTGGCAAACAGGGAAATCGGAAAACCAAGGACAAGGTTAAGAGTATGGGAATCCAGAGTAAGTTGGTTGGCTTCCAGATGTACGATAACCCGAACAGTCCTGCCACCATTAAGAAGGTGCGCGTCATCGTAACGTACGCCACGAAGTACAATCAAAACGGTGGCGACAACGTCGACAAAATGGGGGACGTTCTCTACAACACCAAGACCAACCAGGTCATGAGCTACCAACCAATTGTGACCGTGGGTCATTCGTTAGTAACCAAGTGGGATCAATAAAAAACAACCTTCAGAAAATTCTGAAGGTTATTTTTTTGCCCTAATTTAGATTTTGGTGGAAAATTTCACGTATTTTTTTTGCAGTTATTTACTTCTTCTAAAAGGAAGTTATTTCGTTTTTTCGTGTTGTTTTCTTCCTAGTATTAATGGCATCAATATGAAAAATGGAATTAAGTATGTACTACTTAAAAAGAAAATATTATTAATAGGAAAATTTAAAAATGGACTAATAAATATCTGTGAAATACCAACTCCAATATACGACATCAGTCCTACTATTCCATATCCATTATTCCTTGAAGTTGGATTCTTTATTTTTGACATTATTGAATAATATATTCTAAAAATTGATCCATATAAATATCCAAATAAAATACCACTAATATATGATAATATGCTTTGGTGACTATAAGAAATAATTGCCATACTAATAATCATTCCTAAAGATATAATGCTTAAAGATTTCCAATTTGAATTCAAAAAGTGTGATCCCTGAGCTATTGAATAAAAAAGCCAAAATAAGAAATAGTAAATACCTACTGATAAATGAATATGGCTAAAATAAATTGGTAAATAACTTATTATTGTTCCATAAGAAATGGAAATTGCAGTTAAAAACAAAAGTAGAACTAACAATCTTAAAGATATAAATTTAAATGGTGCACTATCTGTATAAACATTCTCAGTGATGTTAATTTTCTTGTTAGATATTACTTTTATAATTAATAATAATAAAGATATTGCCAAAACTACCCAACTCAAAAGTAGAAGTTTAGTAGACGTATGATAAATTAATTCTGCAATCATTGGTCCGATCGCAGATGATACCGCCGTGGTTATATTGTATAAACCGATATTTTTTTCATTTGTTTTAACATTTTGCGTGTTGGTTATAAGATTTAATATTATAGGTGGAATTAATCCAATTCCTATTCCTAATGATATAGATCCAATATAATAAAGCAGAAAGCTTTTAAAGAAGAACAAAAAAATTACATAAGTTGTACAAAAAGATATAGTTCCAAGTAAAAGCCTTAATTTTATTTTTCCCACAGAATGCCATACAGAAAATCTTACAATTAATACACTTATTGTAAAAACAAGTAATATTTTCCCTACATCCGAATAAGAGTTTGTTAACGAAAAAATAAATAATGGCAATAAAGTGGTTAACATCATAAAAAGTAAATCAACCAAGAAATTTGAACATAATAATATTTTGTTCATGTCAGTTCTCCAATTAATCAAATTCCATATTCTTTATGACTTCCAGTTTCTTTCAAAATCATAAGTGAATAATCCGCTTAAAATTGACGCTTTTTTAAATTTGTGTGATTATAGCACCTATTTTTTTACCAGTAAATTAAGTAATCTTTAACAAGTTGTTCTAAGATTATAGATAGTGTTATTTTATTGTTCAACTTATTTAAGTAATTTTTCACAAATAAAAGCCACTATCATAAGGTAGTGGTTTTCGTAACGATTAATTTAATTGCGGTTATTTAATACGATGTTCTAAATCATGAAGAACTAGAGCGGCAGCAGATGCAATAAAGCCCAGTCCCATCAACTCTAAGATGACTGAATTCTTTTCACCAGTTTGTGGCAAAATTTTCTTGCTCTTCTTAATGTTACTTTGTGGTGAATTTGTCACTTTGTGAATGGCTCGCTTACTCTGCGGTTCAGAAATCATCTGATTAGAGGACTTCTTAGTAACCGCAACTTCTTTGTGGCCATTTGGAGTGGGCGCAACTGAAGTACCACCATTGTTAGTTAGAAATTTTGGCTTAGCAGCCATCTTTGGCGTCTCTGGAACGTTTTGTCCGTTATTACTTGGAACAATGGAAAATCCACCATTATTTGACGGTTGCTTTGGTGTTACAGGTTGCTTAGGAGCAACTGGAGTACCGCCATTGTAATTTGGTGTAATTGAATGGTTACCATTGTTACTTGAATTATCTGCCTCATTCACCACTGCATGTTGATTATTAGCTTGTTCATTTTGCTTCTGGTAAGCATTTGCAGCTTGATCTTGTTCAGTTTTTACTTGATTAGTTTGGTTAGTCATTTGATTTGTGTCATTTTGGTTTGATTCAGTAGTCATATCCAACTTACTTTGACCTTCCGCTTAAAATGGTGTTTATATATTCACAATTAACATTGTAAACATGATAACGGCAGCGTTCAACCCATGAACATTCTTCACAATTTGTGGAAATCATACTAATAAAGAGGTTTTATAAAATAATAATTAATATGTTAAAAGACTGGAAAAAGTCTAGTTTCACATGACCCTTATCGAATTTTCGATATTGGGATTTCAATCTAAAAAAACTAATCATTTTATATCCTAATCTCGCGGCAATTAGACTGGATATATTAAAAGAGCAGTTCTAAATTAATTAATTAAGTCTAGTAGCATGTACTTTACTCTATTGCCTGCAATTAACCTATCCTTAACCGTTTCCGCCCGTTTTAAGTAAGTAAAATTCACAAAATATTTTTTCAAAAATTTTTTATTTTCACGAAAATCAGCACAAAAAAGACCAACATCGACTTATTCGACATTGGTCATTTTAGATGATTTTATTCAATTTAACTGTTTATTGCGACTTTTTTCGTCTTTTAATCCAATGACCTAATCCGAGCATTCCAGCAAGAGCCAATAGGAGTCCTCCGACTGCGACTAAAATAGAGTGACTTCTTTCACCAGTCTGTGGAAGCTGATTCTTTTTACTGGTTTTTGCCTGATTGGAATTTACAACCGTTCCCTTTGGTCTTGGCTGTTGCGTCGATTCAGCGGGAATCCTTGGGGCACTTTCACTAGGCTGCTGTTCATTAGTAGATGATTCCGTTGACGGCTTGGAATTTTCCCCTGGTTTCATGCTATTAGAAGAACTTGAATTTGAATTTTCTCCAGATGTCACATCCTGATTGTTTCCATTCTCGTTAGAAGTGGACCTATTACTATTGGAGTTCTGATTCTCACCTGAATTTGATTCATTCCCACCGTTACCACCATTTTGATGATCAGGGGTCGATGGATGTGATCCGTTTTCATTGGGCGTTGGCTTGGTTGCTTCGGGTTCATTCTTAGAGTAAACGACGTTTTCAACGTTATCCTCATTAGGTACCAAAGTGCCACTTACCCGTTGCTTATCAGGCGTCATGTTGGCGATTGTCGGTGACGTAATCTCATAGTGGTTGTCATTACTGGTCCAGCCGTTCCACTCGATCTTCCCCGTTCTTAAATCTTTGGTTCCGGTTCGGGTGAAGTGAGCGGTTACCGTCTTACTTGGAGCAACTTCTTTGCCGTCAGAATCGACATAATTAATGGTCGTCTGACCAGTTGTTTGATCAGTGACCTGTTCCGTGTTGTTTGAATAAACCACATCTTCGGTCTCATTTTCATCGGGCGTCAACGTCCCACTTACCTGCTGCTTATCTGGAGTCATGTTATCAACTACTGGAACAGTAATCTGATAATGGTTGTCATTGCTGGTCCAATCATTCCATGTGACATTACCAGTTCGCATGTTCTTAGTTCCAGTCCGCGTAAAGTGGGCGATGACCGTCTTACTTGGAGCGACTTCATTACCGTCATGATCGACATAATTAATGGTTTTCTGACCAGTCGTTTCATCATTAACCTGTTCCGTGTTATCGGTGTAAACCACGTTTTCCGAATCATTTTCGTTCATTGTGATCGTTCCGCTAACCTGACTCTTATCGGGGGTCATGTTATCAATTTCTGGAGAGGCAACGTCGTAATGCGTATCATCACTAGTCCAATCACCCCAGGTAATGTCACCCGTCTTAACGTCTCTAGTACCGGTTCGCGTAAAATGAGCCGTGATTGTTTTACTTGAAGCAACCTTATTGCCATCTTGATCAACGTAACGAATCTTCTTTTGACCGGTTGCTTGATCAGAGACCTGCTCCGTGTTATTAGAGTAAACCACTGTCACTGAATTATTTTCATCAGGAAGAACATTACCACTAACGTGAATCATATTTGGTGTCATATCGGCAATTGTTGGAGAAGTAATGTTATAACCACTATCATCGCTATCCCAGTCACCCCAAGATACGTCGTTCGTTAAGGGGTCCCGTTTACCGGTTCGCGTGAAATGAGCCTTAATCTCCCTATCAGGAGCCACTTCCTTGCCATTTTGATCAACATAATGAATGGTAGTAGTGCCCGTCGTTGAATCAGTCACATCTTGGCTCACATAAACCGTCACACTAATTGACTTATAACTCGTCAATCCAAGAGAGTTGGTCGTCTGATAAGTCACGGTATAAGTTCCAGCTTGATGATTAATGATCGCGTTTCTTAGAGCGGCATCATCAGAGACCTTAATTGCGTCCTTGTTAGCTCCGTCCTGCACATCATTCACGCTCGTCCCATCTAATAAATAGTGGTCGAGGTTATTAATATCAAAGGTGTCGGCATTCAGGGACTTATCACTGGCCGAAATGGTCGGGAAGAAGCCGTGTTCATTGTTAATTTGATAAGCGAGATTCATATCAATACTGTTGTTTGAATTAGTGCCCTGATCATCATGGTAGCCGAAGTTAACCGCATACTTACCGCTGACATCGGGTGCGACGAAGTTACCTGTAAATTGGAGGTACTGGATTCCAACTCCATTGGGAAAAATCAATGACAATCGGGCGTCATTGGAATTGATTTGGTCCATTTGCACCTGAATTCCAGGTAAAACTTGTTTCAACTGGTCTAACGTAATCCATTGACCAGCGTAATCACCAGCCCACGATACCGAGTACGGCAGACCAGCACGTGGGATGCCGAAACGTAGACCACTTAGATCAAAGGAAGCTCCATTTCCCTTGATGTCGACGGTCCAGGTTCTGTTAGTCAAATTATTGAGGTTTCCATCTGGATCAGCATTGGGATACAAAACATTGGTAAAGCTGGGATGATCACCCCGTGTGGGATCAAACATCGCAGTTCCATTACTCTCTGCAATTGGATTATTAGCGGTCGAGCCGTCATATGAAGTAACCCCGGCATACTCATTTCCACCTAATCCGGCTCTTAATCCAGGGGCTTGAACTCGGCCAGGTGAGGGAATGTTAGAGGAAGCCACGTAACCATAATAGAATTGATCTAGTGGATAAGTCACGTTTTCTTGCTGAAATTCAGAGGAGAAATTAACCCCTGCCAGTTGCACACTGGGATCAGATTGAAACGGAACGTTCAAAGTAAAGGAAAACATCCCGGTTGTTAAACGAATCGTCTTATCAAAAACGTAGTAAGCCTGTCCACCATTAGCGTTCACCTCTAAGTGACCATAGTCAGTGCCACCGGTCATAGAAACCCGATTCCAATTAATAACCTTCTTCATCAAAGCGTCACTACCAGCGTCTGAACTATTCGCAATGTTAAAAACGATCCGGTCACCGGGATTAATCGTGACGTCAGCATCATTAACCGCAACATGATTGCTGATGACCATGGTTCCAAACTGGTTAAAATTGTTGCTAGATGGGGCACTAATTTGGTCACTCGTAATGGAAAGTCCCTTTGGTAAGCTATTATTAGAATCTTCACTAGCTAGTTTGGTATTGTTAGTTGCCTGTTTTTGTCCTTGATCTGGTTGGTCAGTAGGCTGCTTTTGATCAGATGAATCAGTCTGTTCCTTCGGCTTGGTCTGATCTGGTTGCGAGTTGACGTCGGTCTGATGAGTCGATTGATCATCCTTTTTAGCCGTCTCGGACTGCTTTTCATCAGATGCCTGTTGCTTTTGGGTATTCTGATTAGAACGACTTGCGTCATCTACCTGCGAATCGGTTGGTTGAGCTTGATGATTTTCATCATTAGCTGATTGATGATTAGCTTGGTCGGATTGCGCATTCTTATCCTTGGCCTGATCCGCACTTGAAGTCTGAGTGGACGGTTGTTGGGTCTGATGATCTGATTGATCAGTCTGATTCTTTGGTTCCGCCTGCGATTCTGATTGTGATTTCGAGGTTGGTTGGGTTGCCTGATCAGCCGCTTTAGACGAATCATCTGATTGATCCTGGTCGTGATGATCAGTTTGGCTAGTACTACTGGTAGCCGAAGCATCTTGAGATTGGTCTCCGGTAGAATCCGCTGACTGATTTGAATTTGATCCAGTCGTTTCTTGGGTCTTTTCACCCGCTGCAGCGTTCGACGCACTCGATGGAACCGTCGTATCAGCGCTCGCCCCAATGGTTAATCCGCCAATGGTAAATGAGGTGACGATGGCTGCCACCATCCACTTCTTCCCAGCTTTATACATCTTAAAACGTTTCTTTGAATCCATGTACATAGAAATCCCCCTTTACTCTCACAATCATGCTTCTGATCTCCTAGTGAGGTTATATTATAAATTTAGTCATCTAATAATTCAATCATCTTAATCATATAAAAAAATAATTATATAAATTAATTTAGAACGTTTAGTATATCATGATTTGGCTTTAAACAATTTATTTTTTTATTAATAAATTATAAAAATGAGACCAACACCCTACGTAGATGTTGACCTCTAACCTTATGAAACTCTCATATTTTTAATTACATGCTTACTTGGTTTCTTTTCGGTCTCTAAACCATTTTTCTAATCCAATAAAACCAAGTAGTGACAGCAACATTGTCCCAATAATACTTAAGAAGTTATCGGAATTTTGGCCAGTTTGTGGCAACTGGGCTTTGTTCTTACGGATAACTTGATTAGGTTTTGCCGTCTTTTCTTCTCGGTTTGATTGGGTCGTTACTTTAAGGGGTACCTGAGAAACTCGCTTTTGTTGACGGATTTGATCAGGATGAACGATCCGTGGCGTATGGAGTTCCGTAATTTTATTAACAAAACCTTCGTTGGATTTATCAAACTTTGAAGCAATTGGACTTTGTTTCTTACCACCAAAATTCATGGAATGATTATTCTTATTTTTATTTGGAGTGAAATTATCATGATGATTGTTTTGACTTGGAATGGGGTCGCTACTATCACCATTAGCTGGATGAGCTAGGGTCGTTTTAGTTTCTTTAGAATGATTCTTGGTATAAATCACGTTTTCTGAACTACTTTCGTTTGGCATCAACGTCCCACTAATCCGTTTTTTATCAGGCGTCATGCTGTCGACTGCTGGCGAAGTAACATCATAGCGAGCATTCTCACTGTTCCAATCGTTCCACGTGATGTTATTGGTTCGCAAATCCTTCGTTCCAGTTCGAATGAAGTTGGCCGTTACGGTCTTACTTGGAACAACTTCTTTACCATTACCATTGACGTAACGAATAACCTTTTGACCACCAACTTTATTGGTAATTTGCTTTGTATTATCGGTATAAACAACCTTTTCGGAGTCATTTTCATTTAAAGCGATCGTTCCACAAACATGTTGCTCGTTAGGAGTCATATTGTCGACTGCCGGCGAAGTAACATTATAATGGTTGTCATTATCAATCCAGTTGTTCCACGTGATATTTCCACTTCTCATATCCTTTATACCAGTTCGATGGAAATTGGTAGTAATTGTTTTACTTGAGGCAACTTTCTTGCCATCGTGATCGACATAATGAATCGTCTTCCGACCAGTTGTTTGGTCATTCACTGGTTCAGTATTATCGGTATAAACCACATTTTCGGAATCATTTTCATTCGGAGACAACGTCCCACTAATTTGCGACTGACTTGGTGTCATGTTATCAACAGATGGAGAGGTTGCATTGTAGTGATTACTATTCCACTTATTCCATGTGACATCTCCAGTCCTTAGATCTTTAATACCTGTTCTGGTAAAGTCGGCCGTCATGGTTTTGCTTGGAGCAACCTTCTTGCCATCGCGATCGACATAACGAATTACCTTTTGTCCAGTTGTTTCATCAGTGATCTGTTTCGTATTATCAGAATAAATCACGTTTTCTGAATTTCTCTCACCAGGAGTCAGCACACCACTTATGCGTTGTTGACCAGGCGTCATGTTGTCAACGGTTGCTGAATTAATATCATAACGATCATTATTACTGGTCCAATTGTTCCATGCGATGTCATCGGTTCGCAGATTCTTCGTTCCAGTACGAATGAAGTTGGCCGTTACGATCTTACTTGGAGCAATCTCATTGCCATTACTATCAACGTAATGAATGGTCCTTTGAGCCGTAGCATGATCACTTACTGGTTCGGTATTATCGGTATAAATCACATTATCAGTATCATTTTCATTCAATGTGATCGTTCCGCTAACGCCATCTTTACCAGATGCCATGCCATCAATGGCGGGCAAACTAACGTCATAGTGATTATCATTACTAGTCCAATTGTTCCACATAATTTCGTTAAGCAAGAGATCTTTAAGGCCAGTTCGAGTAAAATCGGCCGTTACGGTCTTACTTGGAGCAATTTCCTTACCGTTCCTATCAACGTAATAAATTTTCCTTTGGCCCCGTCCTTCATCGGTTACCAATTTCGTCATGCCAGAATAAACAACCGTCTCGAAATTATGTTCGTTCGCCACGACATCCCCACTAACATGAATCTTATTCGGAGTCATAAACTTCACGGTCGGAGGAGTGATGTCATAGCCACTATCATCACTATCCCAGTCATCCCAAGTAACATTGTTTGTTAAAGGATCTCTTTTACCCGTCCGCGTGAAATGGGCGTTAATGACTTTGTCAGGAGCAACCTGGTTACAATTATTATTATTGTAATGGATGGTGGTAGTCCCCGTCGTTGAATCCGTGACATTCTGACTGACGGCAACCGTCACACTAACCGTTTGATAACTTGTTAGACCAAGTGAATTGGTCGTTTCGTATGTAACGTTATAAGTCCCAGCCTGATGTTCAATCAACGCATTTCTTAAGTATGAATCATCAGAAATTTTCAACTTATCATTATTAGTACTATCCTGAACATTCGTTCCATCTAACAAGTAACGATTTAAATTGTTAACGTCAAAGGTGTCGGCATTAAGGGACTTGTCACTGGCCGCAATGGACGGGAAAAAGCCATGTTGCTTACTAGTTCGATAGGTGAGTGTCATGGGAATATTATCGAAATGGGTTCCCTGATCATCGTGGTAGCCAAAGTTGACTGAATAAGTGCCACCAACGTCTGGGGCAACTAAATTACCCGTGAATTGTAGATCCTGGATTCCAACATCATTGGGAAAGATGAGTGCTAACCGTGCGTTATCCGAACTAATTTGATTCATTTGAACCTGCATACCAGGTAAAACTTGTCTCAGTTGACCTAACGTAATCCATTGACCAGCGTACTTTCCGGCCCATGCTACTGATGAGGGAAGGTTAGCTTGTGGAATCCCAAACCGTAAACCATTTAGGTCAAAAGAAGCTTTATTTCCCTTAACATCAACGGTCCACGTTCTGCCAGTTAGATTATTGAGATTACTATCTGGATCAGTATTAGGATACAAAACGTTGGTAAAACTGGGTTGGTCACCCTTACTGGGATCAAAGATCGAATGCGCATGATCGGAACCTGCAACCGGATTATTCGCATTGGGCCCATCATATGTTGAAACGCCCGCATAGTCGCCACTTCCATCCTGTCCGGCTCTTAAGCCAGGTGCTTGAGCTTGGTTTGGCGCTGATAGATTGGAAGAAACCGTGTAACCATAAGAAAAATTACCTAGTTGATAAGTCGTGTTGCCTTGCTGAAAATCAGAGGAATAGTTAGTGGCAACACGTGGCACACTTGAATCAGCTTGAAATGGCACGTTTAAATTGAATTCAAATCCACTTGTTGTGAGCTGAACGGTTTTATCAAAAACATAAAAGACCTGACCGGTATCGCCATTGACTTCTAAATGGCCATAGTCAGTACCACCCGTCATGGCAACTCGATTCCAATTAATGACCTTCTTCATCATGCCATTACCATTAGAATCGGCACTATGAGCGATGTTAAACCCGATTTTGTCACCCGGATTAATGGTGGCGTTTGCGTCTGTGACCGAAACGTTATTACTAATATCTAAATTGCCAAATTGATTAAAGTCGTTGTTCGATGGAGCACTAACTTGATTACTGGTAATCTTTATTCCCCTTGGCAAATTACTATTGGTATTTTCACTGGCTAATTGGGTATTATTATTTTTTTGCCCAGAAACCGGTTGATTAGTGGCTGACTGGGGATCAGATTTAACTGATTTATCCTGAGTTTTTCTTTTCGGTTGATCATTTTGAGAAGCGGTCTTATCATCAGAGTTGCTCTGGTTAGTTTGTGGGACCTGACCTTGTTTTTGATTTGGATTAACTTTACTAGAGTCATTCTGATCAGACGATTGCTTGTCTTCCTGATTGGACTGATGATTAGAACTATTAGTATTATTTTCATCTTTTACTGAATCGTTTTTTTGTCCAACAGTTTTGTCTTGACCTGCTTTAGTTTGACTGGATTGATCGTTACTCTGCTTTTGATCTGGCTGCGATTTCGATACCGGTTGGTTCGATTGATCATCATCTTGGTTCTGTGATTTCGCACCTGGTGATTGATCGCCCGGCTTTGAAGTATCCCGCTTCGTCGTTTGATTGAAATCACCTGACGACGTAACACTATGAGATTGATCGTTTTCCGCATTGGCATTCTTCGTAGAAGCCGTATATGTAGTCTGTTGCGATTGTTCACTTGTTGACACGTCGGATGAGGAATTGGACGAAACCATCGTATCCGCATTAACCCCAATGGTTAGTCCGCCAACGGTAAATGCGGTGACAATGGCCGCTACCATCCACTTCTTTCCGGCTTTATACATCTTAAAATGTTTTTTTGAATCCACGTACATAAAATTCCCCCCTAATATCAAAATTAAAGTTACACAATTAAACATAATTCATACCCGTAAAGCGGGTTTATTATAAAGAGAACAATATAATAATTCAAATATTTTAAGTAATTATCCCAATAAAAAAGTCCTCTAATTTAGAGGACTTTTTTTATATTAAGATTTCACTAATTCGCCAGACACAATCAAACGGCGCGTTTCACCAGGATTGCCAGAAGCACACGTCACTAATGTGATTTCCTTTTGGTTACCATTATCATTAATCACCGAAATATCATTTTCCGAAACAATTTTTTTACTGGTAATTTTATAGGTGTATTTCTTACTAGGATTCGAGAGGTAGATCTTCTGCCCCACCTTTGCTCGCGACAAAGGCGAAAACAGCACGTCAGGGTTCTTCATATGATGGCCAGCTAAGACGTAGTTTTTCTCGCCCATCTTCTCATCCATCTTCATCGTGCCAGCTCCAATCGTCAGGTCATCGTCGTTTAGACCTTTAAAGATCGGCAAATCAACCTTGAGATCGGGGATCTTAATTCGACCAATCGCTGGGGACTGCTTGGCTTTCGTACTCTTCATGATGGCGTTCTCGTCGACCGCCTTCACGTTATTGAAGTTGTAATCACCCTTACGCTGATTGCCACGTTTCGCTTCCTGCTTGGTAATACTACTAGCCTTCTGTCCTCCCTGGTATCCAACCCACCACGACATAATCTGTGAGTTAAAAACCAGTCCCAGTCCGACCACTACTAGGATCACAATGAGAAGGTTTCCCAAAAATTTCTTCATTTTCCTACCGCCATTTCATAAACGTATTCCACTACTCCATGCGTTTATTCTACCCTATTTTTGTTTTAAAATTAAAGTTTTGAACTGGCTTTGATAATTCTTACCATATTCTCAGTGGTGCGTTCAATATTCTCAGGTCCGCGTTCGAGTGCTTCCGCCATGGGTGTCACCCCACTTAGGATGTCGATGACGGTGGAAATGCCGGCGTCATAGAGGTCGCCAATCCCATCACCAATGTGGGCTGTCTCGACAAAGACCGGCTTGTGGTGCTTCTTTCCGAGCTTAGCCACGCCAAAGGGCACCTTACCAAACTTCGTCTGTGAATCAATGCTACCCTCACCGGTAAATACGCAGTCGGCCTGTTTAATTTTTTCTTCCAGTCCAACGGCTTCTTCAACAATCTCAATACCAGGACGAAGTTTAGCCTTGGTAAATACCAGTAAACCAGCGCCAACGCCACCAGCGGCTCCACTGCCAGGAATATTGGTCACGTCGACACCTAACTTATCGTAAATAACGTGGGCGTAACTTCGCAAATTATCATCTAACTGAACCACCTGGCTCGAATTAGCGCCCTTTTGTGGGCCAAAGACGGGTGCGGCTCCGTTCTTTCCAACCAACGGATTGGTGACATCGGAAGCCACCACAAATTCAGTCTCAGAGATCCGGTGATCAAGACCGGCAACGGAGATATCGGAAATTCGACCAATCGACGATCCGTTTGGAATGATAACCTTTCCGTTCTCATCCATAAACCTGACTCCAAGAGCCATCGCCATGCCAGCCCCACCATCAACGGTGGCACTTCCGCCAATGCCGATGATGATCTTTTGAGCACCAAAATCAAGGGCCGCCCGAATCAGTTCACCAGTACCTAGTGTGGTGGTTACCATCGGATTGCGGCGGTTTTCCGGAATAAGTTCCAGTCCACTGGCCTTCGCCATCTCAATCACCGCGGTCTTTCCGTCACCCAGCATCCCAAAAAATGATTCCACCTTTTGACCAGGAATCGGGCCATCGACCGTCACGTTAATCTTCTTTCCGTGGGTCGCATCGACCAGCGTGTCAACGGTCCCTTCACCACCGTCAGCCATCGGAACTTTATCAATGCGGGCATATGGATCCACGTTGGTAATTCCCGCCGCCATCGCATTTGTCACCTGCTTGGCGGTCATGCTGTCTTTAAATGAATCTGGTGCTAAAACAAACCGTAAACTCATACAATTCCTCCTTTCAAATTCGTTTCTTCAATAGTTAAATTATAACGCACAAAAAAAGCACTTCATATCAAATGAAGTGCTTTAATTAATTAACGTGGTAGTGATATTGCTTTTTAAAATTAGCACCGGTCACCACCGTCATCGTCTTTTTAGAATTATTATAAAGAACCGTCCACTGCGTCGGATCATCATCCTTGTAAGGCATGTGCGGACCGTCGTGCACGTCGTTTAACAGCTGAAGTCCTTGTTTCTCGGTCTCAATCCCGTGACTTTGATTCAAATGATTATTGGCCACGTTGTAGCGATCAAAGCCGATTCCATGATGATACTTACTTCCAAGCGTCTCATAAAAGTTGGTCAAGACCTGGTGGTTACCGGTCTGCGGAATGACTGACATCTTATTATTCTCATACTCCACCACGGCGCTGTGACCCTTGGCATCGTTAAGTTGGAAGTGGTAACAGCCGTCCGCCGACGCGTGCATGTCGTACTTCTTCAGTAAGGCAATTGCCTGATTTGTGTCCTTAGCCTTATCTAAAATCATGCGAATGGCAACACTCGTGGTGATATCTGGTTTGCCAGTCTGTTGATTGGTAACCTTGTCTGGCACCCACAGAACGGCCGCACTAACTCCTTTTTCGTTAATCCCGTCAAACGGGATGTACGGTGCCGCTAGGGAAATAACCTTGTCAGAAAAATGATTCATGGCCTGCTTATCAAGTCCGAGAAACTTCAGGTCAACCATTGAAATACTCTTGTATCCGTCTTTTGGTGCGGTCTTAACCACCATTGACGGGGAATATTCGAGATCAAAATTTCGGCCAAATAAATGTTGCCCGTTAGGCGTGGTGGCCGAAAAGGTCGTGCAGGCGACCTTTGGGATGTCAATCTTGAGTGGCAGTCCCTTTAATAGCTGTTTCGACGCAAACTGAACCAGTTCCTGATCGTTGGACGCACCCTTTTTAAGCAGCTTATCTAATCCATAGTCATTCTTGTACGTCATCTCGTACATTGGATATCCGTTAACCTCTTTGACGGAATTCAGCGTAGATAATTCGTCGTGAAAAAGGAAAAATAGTCCCATCACCACGACGACTAAGATGGAAATGATTCCGAGAACCACATATTTAATTGTTTTTTTCATTGATGTCGCTCCTTACGTGCTTTCAACACTAACAAAACGAAAGTGAAGTGCGTGACTCAAAGGCAATCTTTCCAACACATTTGTGATGTCACGCCATTTTACTTCAATAAAATCTGTGACGCAACCGCAACAATGTACCGCTATGTAAAAAGCACTCCACATTTCGTGAAGTGCTTTTCGTAACTCGTAACTTTATTTCGTCGCTGGTACCGGTGCTTGGTAGATTGGGTACTTCTTAATCTCAACGTAACGAGCACAAACAGGAGTGTTGTACAAGTTCACCCCGTCTTTTTGAAACATCTCTAGCTTGGCAATGCGATCCATTGCGTTTTTCACAATTGCTTCCCCTAGTGTGCTAGAAGCGTAGCTCAACTTAATGGTTTTGACCTTGTTTTCGTCTGATTTAAAAACTAATTCTAAATTTCTCATCTTCATCCTCCTAATTATTCAGCGTCTAACGTATCGGTGGAACTTAAGGTGGCTTTCTTAAACTTGGCACCGGATAGTTCTGCCAAAATCACACCGAACTGTTTGATTTGATCTTCTGAAACGTTTTGCACCAGGTTGTTGAAGGTGTGCTTCGCGTCAGCGTGACTGTCTTCTGCCAGTGTGTATGTTGCGCTTGTCTTCATCCAATTTCTTTTCATTTTTTCCATCCTCTAAAATTTATTTTGTTAAGGCAGTTGGCCAACCCCCTTACACCTACTAGAAACGAATCAGCTGGCAAATGTGTTACCCCAATCAATTTTTTTAATAATTCGTTTTCGCCATTGGTACAGAGTTTTGCGGGAAACATGGAGTTCGCTGGCAATCGCCGTCATTGACTGCCCGTTGTATAACCCACTAACCATCTGACATTCGCGATCATCTAATTGAGCCAAAATTCCCTCCAAGACGACCCGACTCTCAATCTCCTCATCATTTGTCGCAATGACATCCACATCTTCACTAGTTTCCACATCAAGGTGAGAATTCTGTCTCCGTTCCCTTCTCAATATATCCAGGATGTGCCAGTAGACGCCTTGATAGATGAAGTTCAGCCGACTCTCTTCGTCGTTACAATCTCCGGGATACCGGTCGTATGCTTCCACAAACGACAGTCGGCCTTCCGACACTAAATCCTGATACTGATCGCAAAATGGACGGATGCCCAGGCGTTTGAGCACCCCAAACACGATGATTTCGTGGTCACCTTCCATTAAGAACTGAAATGCGGTTTGCTTGTTTTTCATAAAATTGAATCTCCCTTAAGTAGTTTGATCCAAAGGCCTTTGTCACAAATATGAGCATAAGGTCAGATTAAAAGCGTTACCATGACGGGCAATGAGGGATTTTTGCCGTAAAAAAGACGTTAGCAAGAGCTAACGTCGTAATATTGAGTTTGAAAGTGGAAATAGCTTTCCACTTTTTAGAATTTATTTAATTAAACCGTCAAAAAGTAGCTCACAAATCCCAGCAATGGTGATCATGGTAACAATTGTGAAACTATTTTTGACCGATAAAATAAAGGTTCGTTTTTTATCTTGAACCGCGAAGAATTCTTTCACGTGTTTATACACGATGGGGATGGTTACTAAAACCAACAGCATGCTAATAGGCAATAAACGAAGTAGAACCGTTACTATCACCATGATGTAAGTAATAACATAGTTGGCTGCAAATGCCTCCAGGGCACGTTTTTTCCCGATAACTGAAACAATCGTGTGTCGATCCATCTTCACGTCTTCTGCCACATCACAGGTATTATTAGCTAACATGATACTTGCAAGCGGAAAAATAGTGATGGTAGCAACTAAAAATCCAGAAAGAAACAAGTTCCAGCTAAACTGCGAAACTGGGATATTAACCATGATGACAGTATATGTAATTCCAACTCCCATCGTCAGTGAGCACGCCGCCTCCCCAAAGGGCGTGTGCGAGATCGGTAGCTTTCCACCTGAATACAAATAGCTAATCACAAAGCCAATTATACCGATCACTAAAAGCCACATTGTGGTCGCAAAGAGTAAATAGATCCCCAAAATAACGGTTATTATTCCTAAAATTGCCGCCGTTACGATGGCTGCTTTAAATGAGATTCCGTGGACTCCTAATGAATTGGTTTTTTGCCGAAACTTTTGAGCCGTTGAATTGGTCGTTTGAAAAGAAGCCCGATAATCCGATAAATTGTCTAGCGCGTTTGCCATTAAGTGGATAGTTAAGCATGCTAGTAATAAAACCAACGAATTAAAAACATTCAACTTCCCATAGCCATAACTTGTAAACATAATGCCAACAATAAAGGGTGAGAGGGTTGATACAATTGAACTAGGTTCAGTTAATGCGATAAACTTATGAACGTTCATTTAATTCTCCTTATTGAAATAATCACAACTAGTTTAAACTTTATTCATCGTACCAAATTTACTTGATAAGAAGCAATTCAATGTAGTGAATTATTTAACAAATAATGTTTATTTCATAAAAAATAATGCATGCCAGCAGTAGTACCTGTTGCTTAAAAATGCTTCTATAACACTATTTTACAATTATTCTTACTTAAATCATTTTCATCCCCACCCCATGTTAACTTACAAACAACTTAGTAGACTTTCACTGTAAATTCCTGCTATATTGATTGGCATAGGGAGGAGGATAACTATGAAATTAAATGAACTTCGAGACGCCCAATACGTTATCGACCTAGTCCTAATGTACCAAGACGCCTACATCAAGAAGCAAAGAAAAGAAAAACTGTATTCATCTTTGCCAGTATGCGAACTCAATGATAGTGAAATCATCCGCTTAAATCCTTATAACGTCACACCAAACTTCAAAGATAAACGCTCCATTTGGGACTTTGCGCCCAAACACAGCCAACTTAATAAAACCGACGATGACTTTGAGGTCAAGACCGATCAGGTTAAAGACCGTGACCAAGCCAATCGTCTTGGATTTATCCGTAACGAATTCTTCAAACAGAAATGTTACAACGGGGTCAACACCATTGGTGACGAATTTTCCGGGAATATCACCACAGTGTGTGATGATGAGAGCCAATTTCATGATCTGATTGATGACCCCATAATGTTACTAGAGTACGCGATCATTTTTGTTCGCAACTTGAATCTTTCACGATTAGAGAACGCGATTGACGACAATGTCGCCTATCACGTTGAGCACTACGCACTTGGCAAAGTGTTTGAATTTGAGATTTTCTCAGATGATGATAATTTTAAAATCATTAGCTTACAATAATTAACTTTTGAAATGACATTTTAATTTCTCCAGACTAGCACCTAGGCATGGGTGCTAGTTTTTTATGCTCACTAAAACTTTAGATGACTGGTAAAATAGGTAGTAAATCGAATTTTAAGAGGGAACTAATAATGAAATCAAAAAAACTTAAAAATGTAATTACGATGCCTAAACGTCGAAACCCCTTTGAAGGATCGTGGTACCTTGACGGGTTGAATGATAAGCAAAAAAAGGCTTTTAAACAAAAGGAAGAAGTAGGTAAGCCATTGGGAAAGGAAATAAATCAAGTCAAAGAGAAATGAAATTGAGGAAACAAACCATCAAAAATACATATGATGCTGTCATCATCTTACTGGCCATCGTTTCAATCGTGTTAGTAATTCTCCAATTTATGAATAAGATTAATTTGGACGTTGAACCTTACATTTCCATTGATGATGCCATTTGGATCATCTTTACCGTTGATTACTTTGGCGGACTGTTTCTGGCCAAGAAGAAATGGAAATACGTCAAGACCCATCTGTTTGATCTTTTAGCAATCATTCCCTTTGGTTTTGGACTTTCATTTTTCAAAATTTCCCGTGTAACCCGTCTAACTCGCGTTTTTAGAATCTTCAGAGTGGCTGGTGTCTTGGGGAAATTTAAAGAGCGAATTGAAAAATTCCTTAAAACAAACGGTTTCATCTACCTCCTAATTATCTGTATCATCATAATTTTACTTGCCGCTGGCCTTTACTCAATCGTTGAAAATACATCACTAACTAATTCAATTTGGTGGGCAATCACAACCACCACGACCGTTGGCTATGGTGATATTAGTCCTAAAACCAAGATTGGCAAGGGGATCGCAATTATTTTAATGCTAGTTGGAGTTAGTTTTGTGGGAATGCTGACAAGTACTCTCACAACTTTCTTTTCTAAAGATTCTAATCAAGAAGCCATTTCAGAAGCTGACGAAATCCGTAAATTCAAGGGATTAATGGACGATCATATCATCACCAAGGAAGAATTTGAGGAGAAAAAGAAAGAACTTCTAAAAAATAAGTAAACAAAAAGTCACTCTCAACCGAGAGTGACTTCTTATTTATCCGATCTATTTAACACGATGCTTCAAATCACGCCATGCTAAGACGGCAGCGGACGCAATGAAGCCAAGTCCAATCAATTCTAAGAACGTAGACACTTTTTCACCAGTTTGTGGCAAAGTCTGCTTACCCTTCTTGGAATTTTCTTGGGCTGAACTCTGAGTTTCCCGAACCGTTTGATGACTTTGTGACTTAGAAGCCACTTGGCTTTCAGAATGATCGGTTTTGGTAACGGGAGTTTCCTTTTGGGAACTCTTCTGACTAGTTACCGAAATCTGATGATCATTCGAAATGGCTTGCTCACCGTTATTAGTTGATTTAGTGGCAGTTGAGTTACTATCCTTGTTGATACCCTCGCTAGGCACTTCTGGTTTAGCAGCTGGCTTCTTTGGTGTCTCTGGAACATTTTGAGCATGGTTTTCTGGAACCGTGTTTCCATTGTCACCAGTTGGTTGATTAGGAGCTACTGGTTGACTTGGAACTTCGGGTCTCCCACTTGGTTGGTTTGGTGCAACTGGGTTGCTACCATTATCATTACCACCGTTGTGATTTGGTGTACTTGGGTGTTCCCCGTTTCCATGATCTCCACCATTGTTATCTGGAGTGGATGGATTGTTATTGCCGTTGCCATTGTTACCAGGCTGATCAGGCTTGGATCCGTTTTTAGCAAGTACTGTTACCGGTACGAAAAAGGTCTTCCCATTTGAAGCTGTAATGGCAACCTGATATTGACCGGGAACCTGATTGTTGACATTTAAAGTGTTAATCTTAGTAATCGTTGCTTTGGTTCCATCTTCGTTAGTGGCAGTGGCACCGTAAGCAGCTGGATCAGTTGGCACACTGTCACCAACATAAATTGAGATTCCATGCGCTGTGATGTTAGCTTGATTGGCAATAACTGTTACCGTGACTGTCATACTCTGGCCGTTTGCGGCCGTGATGGTAACTGGATATTGACCGGGAATCTGATTGTTAACTTTCGAAGTGTCAATCTTAGTAATTGCTGACACGCTTCCATCTGCGTTGGTAGCTGCAGCATTGTAAGCAGCCGCATCCGTTGGTACCTGGTTACCAGCATAAATGGTAATTCCTTGAGCATGCATTGACGATTCATCTTTAATTGGATTGCCCCAAATCCATGTTCCTGGATGAGCGTTTCCATCAGCTAATTCGTTTGAAGGTAACGCCTCTTGGTAAGGAATGACTTTCCCATTGGCATCAACTTGAACCCAACCGGCGTATTGTGATGGGACGTTTGGTAAATTGGTAGAAATACCTAAAATCGTATCTTTCCCTAATTTGAGTTCATTTAAGTTAGAATCATTAGCAAGCATATTGGTTGTATCAGCTTTGCTAGTATTAAAACTAGAAAGATCCAGGCTTTGTAAGCTGTAACAATCCGCAAACATACTGTTCATCTCAGTTACATTACTAGTGTCAAGCTGGTTTAAACCATCAATCCGACTTAAGAGACGGTCATTTTTAAATGCGTTGTAGAATCTGGTAACTTTGCTGGTATCAATGCCACCAAGATTGACGTATTTAAGCTGTGTCCCGGTCTTGCCATCCAAACCGGCATTGGTATAAAACATGGCGTCCATATCGGTGACGTTACTGGTGTTCATGCCCGTTAAATCAAGTGACTTTAGAGAATGATTATCTAAGAACATGTTAGTCATCTTAGTACAGTTCGAAGTATCAAGATTATATAAATTTTGGTAATCCTGTACACTACTCCAGTAAGCGAAGAGACCATTGGCATCATTAACTGAGACTTTCGAATTAAAGACTACGTGTTGAACCTGAGCGTGATTAGCTTCTAACCAGCTATCATAAGCAAATTCATTCCCAAGGTTCCCGCCATCATTAAATGAGAGCGTTCCAGTTTGTTTATCGTAAACATAATTGGCTGATCCCCAAGTCCCGTTAATTGTGTCGCTAACAGCCTGTTTTACATTGTTATGATTAGCTTGAAACTGAGATTGGGCAACGTTTGCTTCACGATTATCAGATAAATTAGCTTGATCGTCAGTTTTATTTTCCGTTTCCTGGTTTGATTTTTCTGAAGCAACTTTTGGTTGATCTTGCTCAGTTTTAACTGGGTTAGTCTGATTCTTTTCATCTTGTTTGTCAGCATTTTGGTCTGACTTGTTACTTTGCCCTGCCATTTGTGAATCAGGTTGGGCATTTTGATCCTTAGTCTGAGAATCAGCCTGTTTGGCCATTTGATTATCGGCCTGGTTATCAGTCTTTTGATCGTTTGACTGTTGCTCCTTAGCAGGTTGATTACTTACATCTTTTGATTGTTCAGACTTAGGATCTGAAACTGGCTGAACTTGCTTAGAATCATTTGGCTGAGCATTCTGACTCTTTTGCTCAGTTTGTGGTTCCGCTTTGACACTGTTTGTTACTTGTTGACTAGACTGATCGTCCTGCTGTGAATTGGCGGCCAGACCTTGATCTGTCTTGGTTGTACTGTCGTTGGCAGTTTGTTCAGACTTAACTGGTGCAACGTTCTGGCTCTGATCAGTTTGACTGGCCCTGCCACTAGCTGCTGGTACTTCAATCTTAACGTCACTCGTGGCTGGCTGACTAGCACTATCAGCACTTGCACCGATGGTCAAACCACCAACGGTCGTGAGGGTCACAATCCCTGCGACCATCCACCGTTTGCCGGCTTTGTACATCTTAAAATGTTTCTTAGGCTCCCTATTTTGCATGAAACTTCCTCCTACGCTTTCAAACACATCTTGTGAAATGATAATGACTAACACATCACTTCTAAGACACAATTACTATTAAGTAATCACTTAATACCTCAAAAGAATAACGCGATTATACATAAACTTGGAGAAAAATGCTCAGGACAAAGAAAGGCAAAGTGTGTACCACATAGAGGGGTAAGGTTTTCAGCACATAATGATGACAAGATGTAGCCTACATAAAAACGTTACAATAACTAGTTATTGTAACGTTTTATCATCTTTATTCATTAATTTATCAATTAATTATGATAATAATTTAATATTAAATACTTATTGTAAATACTTACTACATAGTGTCATATCCAATTATCAATATTATTTGATGTAAAATAAAAATTATTACCACAATGATGTTATAATTTCAAATCATTCTAATTAACTATTGATTAAAATTGACTGGAGTAAATATGAAACATAAACACCATTCAATTTTAATCGTAATCAATATAATTATCATTTTTCTAATTTCAAGGATCATTTTAATTTTAACAACAATCTGGGTTACCTAACATAATCATAGTGATACCAGTTTAATCAGCCAGCAACTTATGAAGCAGTTATTAAAATACAAGAACAATCCAAAACCACTATTAAAGATCAACTACTCCTCAAATATGATAAAAATCCATTGATGGATTTGCAATTGCAAAAAATCCTAGTTCTGATTTTAAATACGAATATATCTATCTTAACAAATCCACTTTTGATAAAGTAAAAGCAAATCACAAAGTTAAAATACAACAGATTAGCAGAAGAAATTGGTATAGGAATAAGGGGAAATCAAAGATTAATTTGGTAAAATAACTTTAATTAATAATTTAAAGGTGGAAATAATATGTCAGATAATAATGTGAAAGTTAAAGAAAATAAACAAGGAGATTCAGATACTTTAGTAATTATTGGTAATGGTTTTGATTTAAGTTTAGGATTAAAAACAAGATTCCAAGATTATTTTGATAAAAATAAAAATAACGATTTTGTTCAGGAAAAAGAAAATTTTAACGATCTTTTAAATAAAATTTCCAAGGATACAACTATAAATCCCAATAAAATATCAAAAGGACAAATGTTTGAAACTATAGAAAATTATTTTAAAGATTTCAATTCAACAATTTTAAGTTTTTGGGATCTCTATTTATTACTATTACGCTATATTAACAAAAATAATACTAATTCTAATAAACTGGAAGATTGGTCAGATGTAGAAACACAAATAAAAAGATTTTTCACTGAAAATAATGAAAATAAATCCAACGATTTCAATAAACTAATATGGACCCAAGAATTAAGAAAAGGAAAACAATTATATGGGTATGGGGAACATGATAGTAGTCATGGTATTAATTGGACTCAAACTGTACCTAATTCTTCATTTGACAAAGATGATTTTAAAAGAATCATACTACCCTTTTTACTAGAAATACAAAATAACAAAAATGATACTTACAATGAACTACTTAATCAATTAAATAAATTTGAACAAAACTTCTCTAATTATATTTTAAAACTACCTATAAAGGGCGACGATTATTCTGAATGTTATCAAAATAAACTAAATAAAATATCAGAAAGTACATGGTATAATGTTTTAACTTTTAACTATACACCAGTACCTACAAAAACTATTTTTACTTGTGAAGTAAAAAGAATAAATCATGTTCGCTATATCCATGGAACTGTAGTAGATAAAAAAATCATCCCATTATAATAGGAATTGGAAGCAAAAATATTGACCCTGATGATGATATATATCCTTTTACAAAAACATACAGAGTATTATCTGAAAGCTTCAATAAGTATGAAAATCTTATAGATGATAATATACATAATATTGTAATCTATGGTCACTCCCTGGCTGATGCTGATTATTCATATTTTAAATCAATCTTTGAAGCTACTCATCTATATAGTTCAGATGTAGATTTAACTTTTAAATATTCTCTTAAATATGCTGAAGAAAATGGTTATCATAAAAACATTATCCCCAAGAATCAATTAAAAATAATAACAACATTATTAAATAAATATGGTCATGAAATAAATCCAAATGATGGAAATGATCTTATGAATAAAATGATGATTGAGAATAGACTTCACATAATTGGAATTTAAAGATACCTCTTCATACAAACTATAAGGGACAAAATTATTAAAAATTCTCTTATTAAAGTAGATAGTATAAATCAAATGAAAAACAATAACAGTGGCTTAAAAAGACGTTATGATTAAAGAACCAAATTGTTGTCCCTTTTAAACACTCCCTCTCTCAATTTTCACGTGAAGCGCTAACGTAATTATCAACAGGAATTAAATATCATCATAATGAAAATCATTTTGGAATTATATTTCAATGTGTATCTTGCGGAAAATATTGTTTGTTTAACTATTTCTTTAAGTGGAGCAACGACAAATTTACTTAAGTATGGATATATATTATTGGGACACATGAATTTTCATTTAACAATAAAATTTCAAACTTATCACCTGAATTTAAAAAATTATATATCCAATCAGAAAATGCTGAAATTAAATGTATGGATGAACTTGCACCTATGGGATATAGAAAAACTTTAGAATTTTTAGTAAAAGACTTTTTATCATATCTATACCCCTTTAATTACACGCCTATATAAAACATCTAATATCAACAAAATTCGCCATATATATGGAACAATGGTTACTTAGATAGGAAATGACAACGCCTATTATAATTAATTGCATCCAAAACTAAATGTAGATGATTTAAAAATATCTAAACGTTTTAAGTGCTTATATTGCTTCCTATGTACAAGGTAAAGAAAGAGAAAAATATATAGATAAACATTCCAATAAAAAGAAATAATTTATTTAATAAACAAACTCTTAGGAAGTCAATCATGATCCCATTTCAGAAGCCGACAAAATCCGTAAGTTCAAAAAGCTAATGGACGAGCATATCATTACTAAGGAAGAGTTTGAAGAGAAAAAGCAGAAATTACTAAAAAGTAGGTAAACTTTATTAATAATAATAAATTAATTAAAAACTGTATGCTGTAAAATATAAAAAGTGTTTTAAATGCACTTATACTAGCGTATCATAATAGATGTAGTAAGGAGGTGATGACTATGACCTCTAAAAACAACAAAAGACTTAGATTAACGACATTTGAAGTAAGCATCAAAATATCATTTCTAAGTCTCATATTTGTCTTTAGTATGAATTAGTCAACCATAAGGAGCGATTGCGCTCGCTTCTTACTACATTTTCATTATAACACATCAATATCGGAGGTATCCTTATGAAACCTAAGAAATGGAAAATCGGAAAGCACTTAACCATCGAAATGTTACCACATAAGCCCACGTGGAAAGATTGGTTAGGGTTAGCCTTGGTCATTTTAATTATTGCCCTAATTATATGGTGGTTAATCTAGCATCAAGCTTAAAACTAGTAAACCAGTGCTTTGAGCGATGTCAACAACGATCAAAATCAGCTTAATCATGATACGGATGGCGCTAATCAAGCCCAAAGTGCTGTCGACAATAACGGACAAACAATTCCACAGTCACAAATTCTCAGTACTCAGATATGGAAGAATACATCAATTGGCTCATTAACCAAATGCATCACCAGTTTGGAACCGCCGACGTTGAAATCGGTGGTTGGGGAATGCACCAATTTATCAATGATCTAATAAACGGTTACGATCAGGACGGCTGGAATGTTGGTAAAAATGGCTATGATGTGAACGCCATCAATAACGCGGCAGATAGCAATGGCCTTTTAACCTATCCCGAAAGGAAGGGTTATGAAATCGTCGCTCCTGGTTACATGAACTTCAACAACTTCACCACTATGGACGCCATCTATTCCAGGTTATACAGCATGATTATGAACCTGACGTTTAATGACAATAGTTCATCAGACAGTGATGAAATGAGCCTGTTAGGCATCGATCCATCTACGAGTAACGTTAATAACAGCAAATACCTGGGCGTCGGCATTGATAACTACGGCCAAATTCACCTCGTTTTTGTTAATCCAGCCCAAATTCAAAATGCTAAACAATTTAATGAGGTAACCGCCCACATCCCAACTCCAGCTACCCTGCAACGCCAAATCGATGATACTTACGAATTAATTTCGGACTACCACAAAGACTTAAGTTACGATTCGCAAACCCTCCAGAACGCACACGACAAACTGGCAGCCCTCCAAAATCAATTAGCTAACGATGTCAAAGCGGCCAGGGAAAACAATCCCGCTCAATGGTCAGCTGACATTAACAAGGCAAAAGCTGAAATCGACGGTCTTAATCACCAAATCTCAAACCAACAACAGATTATCAACAATAACAACGCCGTTCTTCCCGGACTGCAGCACAAACTAACTCAGGCAAAACAACAGGTGGAAAACGACACCAACCAACTCAATAATGATCAAAATAAGTTGCAAAAAGCCACCGCCGCTAACCAACAAGCTCAAGATGAATTAGCTCGTGCCATCCAAGACCTGATTAACAAGCAAAATGAGCTTAATCGAGCAGAGCAACAACTGCAAGCTGACCAAGCAAAACTGATCGCCCTACAAAAGCAACTGATTGATTACCAAAATGAAACGAATAAATTAGCTAAAGCCAAGACCAAAATGGCTGTGGACAAGGCACAAATAGCAAAATGGCAAAAACAGGCTGCAACAAAACAATCTGAAAGTAACAGAGCAGCTCAGCAAGTTAATGAACAAATCATTAATCACGCCATTGATCAGGCACAACAAAATACCAAGTCACGGGCGACATACATCAATGGACGAGAATCCGTTCATCCTGAAAACATCAAGACCAACGTAACAGGTGCCACACCAGTAAGTAGTGGTCAATATCGTCTAAGTAATCATGCAAAAGTAAATCTATCTGCTTCCACCTTTGCTTATCAATCAACATCGACTATTAATGATACGAAAAATATAGCTCACAAAGGTCAACTCCCACAAACCTGGCAATCTAACACCACCTGGTTGTCCGTCATCGGATTCCTAACTACTCTGTTAGGAATCTTCGGACTAGCTGGAGACAGACGTAAATTCACCAAATAATCCTTCAAATATTTATACACTAATAAGCCCTAGTGATGATCACTAGGGCTTATTTTTTGATTGGTTTGATAATTGGAAATTCACATTTATTTTAAATAATCGAAATTCATGAACAAATTCTCCGTAGTCTATGTATTTATCTATAGAACAATAAAAAGGGAGAAATACTATGGAACTAAATGAATTACCATTAAATTTATGTGAACCAATGAAAAGAAAGATGAGAAACGAATTTGCCGTCGACATCAACTCCATCCTGCCATCACAGGTGAATAGAAAGTTGACCACTTACTCCGTAAATTGGGACTCCTTACTATTATTAATTGACTTAAAAGACGCTCACAGTCAATTTAATTCACTGGTGGTTGATCGTGTCTCTGGTTTCACACTAGTTAAACAAACCACCAACGTGTTGATGAAGGAACTATGGAAGGACAACCGCCTGTCACTAACGAAAATCAAAATGCTGGCGGCTTACTGTAAGATTAAGAGGAACATTCCGTACGTCCGAAAAGATGTCCAACTACTACGCCTCAAATCGATCGACCATTGTAAAAGAAACACATCATGGATTGCCTATCATAATCTCCACCATGTCATCCGAATGGGCGATAACCGACTAGAAATCTACTTTAATGATCTTGCCACCCCGATTTATATTGATGGCAATTATTCGTTTATTAAAAAGCAGGAAGAAACTTCTTATCAGATTAGAAGTATGGAGGAAATGATCTGTAATCAGGTTAATAGTCTGTTTGGGTACCAGAAAAATTGCCATTTTAACTATCAGTCTCCAGATAAGGATGACTGTTTCACCGATCTAATGAAACTAATCAAATAGCCACAATACTATTATAAAAATTAATAGAAAAAGAGCACCTTACCAACCATGGTAAAGTGCTCTTTTATTAACCAATCCATTTCTCAAACTACAAATAACACTCGGAAACAAAGCAAATTACCACAAACTGGTCAAAACTCTAATAATATCTTAAGTACTATCGGAGCAGCTTTGCTATCTCTTCTCGGTTTCCTTGTATTAGGTAAATGGTTTAAGGATCAAAGAAACAAGTAATATTTTCCTTAGAATGTTGTTTCCGCTAAAACGCATATAGAAACTGTGGGACATGGCCTTGTATTCACCGCAAGGCCATGTCCTTTTCAAAAGTTGGTAATTGTTTAAGGTTAGGCTACATTGCTCTATCAAAAGATAGAGTACTCCTATCAGCGTTGGTCTAATGATTCCATGAGATGTCCCTAGTTTTAAAATCTCTAGTAAATAGTTAAAATTAGTTCTTTGTAAGATTTATTAACATATATTTTAGCACTCATGAGTGCAATGTGATAATTCATTTTGAGAAAATAATTTGGAAATACTCAAACGTTAAATATGAAAAATCAAATCTTAATCATATAATTCGACTTGGAGATAACAGATTAGAAATCTACTTTGACGATCTATCTACTACTATTTACTTAGATGATTCTTATTCATTTATAAAGAAGCAAGAAGAATATTCATACAAAATTAGGAGCTTGGAAGAAGTGATATATGGTCAAGTGAATAGTCTGTTTGGGTATGAAAGAGATAACAGTTTTAAATATAAAGCTGCGATTTCAGGTGGATATATGGGATGATTTAATTGAATTATTAAAATTAACAAAGTTCCAATAATCGCATAAATAATTTGTATAACTTCAGTCCCATTAATGATTCTGTTGAAATATTATATTATTAATGAAATAATTAGTTAATTCACAAGAAAAATACCTATATCACATATATCTATAAGGAATGAAATGAATATGACAGAAAATAAACAAGAAGCAGATACTCTTGTAATTATTGGAAATGGTTTTGATTTAAATTTAGGATTAAAAACAAGTTTTCAAGATTATTTCGATAAAAATGACGATGATAATTTTAATAAAGAAAAGAAAGATTTTAATGACCTTCTAAATAAAGTCTTAAAAGATACAACTCAAAATCCAAATGCTATAAACAAAAAACAAATGTTTGGAATTGTAAAAAATTATTTTAGAGATTTCAATTCAACAACTTTAAGCTTTTGGGATCTTTATTTCTTACTATTAAGATATATTAATGAAAATAAAATTGGAACTGATTTTTATAAAATGAAAAATTGGTCAAATGTAGAATCACAAATAAAAAATTTTTTTACCAAACATAGAATAAATAATTATAGTATGATAACCGATTTTGATGAACTGATCGATACTCAAAAACTACAGAACAGTCATCAACTACCAGGAAAATGGGAATATAATCACAACCAAATTATTACTGGGAACCAAACAATACCTGTTTATTCCTTTATTAAAGATGATTTTAAAAAAATCATCTTACCATTTTTATTAGATACACAAAACATTAAAAATATCACCTACAATGAACTATTCAATCAATTAAATAAATTTGAACAAAATTTTTCAAATTACATTTCAAAACTACCAGAAAAAAATAAATATTACACTGAATATTATCAAAACAAACTAAATAAAATCTCAGAAAGTACATGGTACAACGTTTTAACTTTTAACTATACGCCAGTACCCACCAAACCCATTTATCCAGGTGAAAATAGGAAAATAAATCATGTTCGATACATCCATGGAAACACGGAAGATAACAAAAACAACCCAATTATAATAGGAATTGGTAGTGAAAATATAAAACCTGATAGTGATATTTTTATATTTACTAAAACATATAGAGTCCTATCTGAAAGTTTTAATGAATATGACGATTTAATTGATGAAAAAGTTAAGAACATCATCATATTTGGTCATTCATTAGTGGAAGCAGATTATTCATACTTTAAATCTATCTTCGAAGCTACACATCTATACAGTTCAGAAATAGACTTAACATTTAAATATTCACTTAGTTATACACGAACAAGGGGCTATCCAGATAACATTATTCCTAAGGAGCAGTTAAAAATTATAACTGAATTATTAAACAAATACGGACAAGAATTAAATCCTAATGATGGAAATGATCTTATGAATAAGATGATGATTGAAAACCGACTTCACATAACTGGAGTTTAAAGATAACACTTCATACAAATTATAAGGGGCAAAATTATGAAAAATCCATTTATTAAAATAGACAGCACTAAATCAAATGAAAAGACGATAACAATTTCTTACAAAGACGTTATGATTGAAGAACCAAATTATTGCCCATTTGAACATATCTCTTCTCAGTTTTCGCGCGAAGCGATAACACCATTCTCAACAGGAATTGGCTATAATCATAATGAAAAGCACTTTTGTATTATATTTCAATGTGTATCCTGCGGAAAATATTGTCTGTTTGATTACTCCTTAAGTGGGGCAACAACTAATTTACTTAATTATGAATATAATATTGGAACAGAGAAATTTCCATTTGATAATAAAATATCAAAATTATCACCTGAATTTAAAAAATTATATATTCAATCAGAAAATGCTGAAATCAAAGGTCTGAATGAACTTGCACCTATGGGTTTATAGAAAAGCTTTAGAATTTTTAGTAAAAGATTTTTTATCATATCTATACCCTAAAGAAGCGGGTACTATCAAAAATGAATGGTTAGGTACCTGCATAAAGCGCTTATCTACACTAAACCCCATTTTAAATGCAAATGCAACAATGGTTACATGGATTGGAAATAATAGTACTCATTACAATAAGTTGCACCCCGAACTAAATATAGACGACTTAAAAAAATATTTAGATGTTTTAACTGCTTATATTGCTTTCTATGTACAAGGCAAAGAGGGAGAAAAATATATAGATGAACATTCAAGTAAAAAGAAATAATTTATTTAGTAATCAGCAAAAGAGAATTTTTAATTATAAATTTATGTTAAACAATATTTAATTATAATATATGTTTTTATAACCCAAATATAAAAAATACATCACACTTAATAAGCGTGATGTATTTTACACATGTTATACAATCCCATTTTTAGTCAAAGTAAAATTATCAATTTACATAACTAAAGTAAATCAGCATTGGGTAATTTACTAATATAATAACCCATATAGTCAAAATCTGGTTTACCATTTTTAAATGGTATCAAAATAGTATCTTCTTTTATTTTATCAAGAGACGGCTTCCTACCGTATTGATATTTATATGAGTTTTTATTAATAATAGATGATAAAAATATTCCTACATTTTTTGTTAAATTAAATCTAGGAATTAACACTCCACAATCCCTACCAGCATTAAAACTATATTTATGATATACACAATAACCACCATTTCCATTAAGAGATATAGTTAATGCATTACTATATTTTTTATCTACGTCTAAATATGCATTAATACCTTGATTAGACTCTTGCGAACTAATTACTGGTACTTTACCGGTCTGGTAGGTAGTTAATTTACCAATAGATCCTCTACGCATATTAAATAATTCTTTTAATTTAATAAATTTCCAATCATTAATATTAATTTCAAGTACATCATTATAAGTATTTTTTGTTTTGGGAAGTTCTAAATTAGCAGAATATACCCACAAAGGAATTTTATCTGGCAAATCAATATCTTCAATATATTTATCTGCTTCTCTAGCAAATGCTAAAAATTTAAATCTATTTTTTCTTAACGCATAGCTATAAAACCACTTTTCCTTTTCACTCATTACGACTCTAGGAATCAATACAGCCATATGTTCAGCTGTAACAAATTTCTCTCTTTGAACAAAACATGATAATAAATAACTACCTCCCAGTGAAACACTAATGGCACCAGAAGGGAAAACAGTCATTTTAGAATCCTGTTTAATCCTACCTACTACTCCATTATTATTCGAATTTCTAGAAACAAAATTAATTCCATCATTTTTATCAATTTTCTGATTAGAATAATCCAAATGACTACCCTTACATACTTTAAATAATTCTTTAACCTTCATTAACTTTCCCCATGAATAATTTCATACCCTAAATAATCATTAAGCATCTTCTGAAAATCTTCTTGATTCAATTTCGAATAATCTGTCTTCATATATGCTTCACAAAGCCACTCATCTTCAGCACTAACACTAGTTTGGATGGATTCTCCATTAATTTCTTTTTTATTAAAAAATGCATTAAGCCAACTATCTTCTTTTTTCTTCCAAATACTTTCACCTTTATCATTAAACTGCTCAACTCGTCCTAAATTTTTCCTTTTTTTAAATCCATCATCTCGGCAATAACAAAAAAATGTCTCGTGATTAGGATTACCTTCATGATCAAAATGAGGTTTGTTTAAAGTGAATAACATACAACAAGCACTACTAGCAGATCCAGGATAAAAAATTCCTTCTGGTAATGAAAAAACTGCTTCTAGTGTTGATTCATTTAAAATACTTTTTTTAAACTGTTTTAATGTATCGCTTGTACCTATAGCAGTTGAATATGGAACTAATACTGCTAATTTAGTTCCATTCCAATTCTGTTTTTTTGCAATGTCTGATAAATATTTCACGAAAACTAATCCTTTAGTAGGTTCATCTTTATGTGTCCATGCTTTAGGAATCTTTTCATCACTTGCATCACTTACATTACCATTTGTACGCTTATATTTATTAGGTACTGTAGAAGGAATTGCATTAAAGGGAGGATTCATTAAAATCCTCTAATTCAAAACAATTTCCTTGCTTAACATTTGAGTTGCCATCTCCATGTAATAACATATTAGTGGTAGCAAGGCCGTATACCTTCTCGTCTAACTCTATGCCAAACATATTATTAGATTTTATTGAATCCATCTTTTTATTTTTTTCATCATCAGTTAATTCAGGATCCTTTAAGACATCATTTAACTCCATAACCATACTTTGTACTAAAAAAGAACCTGATCCACATGTTGGATCTAAAACTACTGTGTTAGGGCCTACCTCAGTTAATTTGGCCATAAAATTAGTTATATGATCAGGTGTAAAAGCCTGATTCCTATCATTACTCCTAGAGTACTTATTGAAGGTTACAAAGAATAAGTTTAAAATATCTTGACCCTCTGCAGAATTCATATTTATATATCTATAAACCCCACCTAAGGTTCCACCAAGAATACTAGCCCATTTATCACTATCCAAACTTTTAACATTTTGATTTTCAAATACATTCTTGTCTAAAAGGCCAACTTTTTGATTCACATTAAGTTCAGAATCACTATTATTCTTTTTTGAACTTTTTTGTAAAAGTTTCTTTAATTCTGATCTGATTTCTGTTCTTATTACTTCTGGATCTTTTTCTTTCATTTCTTTTTCTAACTCAGAAATATCAGTATTAGTAATATAAGAGTTTTTTTCATGTTTCCCAACTTTGTTTTTAATATAAAGCAAACATGAACCAACAAGTTGACTACGAATATCAACCCCAATATTATACGTCTGTAAAAGTTCATTTAATTTAACAGTATTTTTCATTACTTTTTCACGATTATTTTGTTTTTGAAATTTAAATAAACTTACATAATGTTCCATCGACTGTAATACAGATTCTTGTTTAAGTTCACTCTCAGAATCTACATTTTGTTTCCATACTTTTACTTTATCATCATCAGTATCTGCCAAAATAGCAACTACATTATGATTCGGAAACATAGCATGTTCCTCATCAACATAAGCGGCTAATTGTGCTTCATCACTACTTTTAAATCTATGTTTAGTCTCAACTAGAATTGCACAATTCGATTTTTCGTCAACTAGTCTAATGTCCAATTTATAATGAGTTATGTCTTTCTCAACACCCACATATTCTTTTAGTTTTGTTTGACCACCTGCATCTTGCAAATAACTCCATTCATCAGAAGATTCAAGATTGGCCTTTAAAAATTGAGATCCAACTCTGTTTATAATATCATGTCGTTTCATTTATAAATTTTCTCCCTTAAAATAATAAATACACGATTAAAACCTGCTTAGCAATAATATAGTTATAAACGTAATTTTATCATTTTTTATAAATTATTTTAAGAAGAATTTCTAAAAAGCCATGATATAATCATGGCTTTTTCTTTTATTTAGTTTTATACACTTTACTCTCATACGCCCTCAACTTCTTACCAGCATCATCAGCGTAATTACCAATCAACCTTTCAGCATCCCCTGGTACATCATAATCACGTTCCACCTCATGGTCAGTGAAATTACTGATAACCAACAAGGTTTCTCCTTGATAATGACGCTTGTAGGCAAAGACTTCCTCATCATCAGGATCTAAGAGTTCGAAATCCCCTTCAATAATAATTGGATTATTCTTTCGCAATTCAATTAACTTCTGATAGTAAGCAAAGACGGAGTTGAGATCATCGACCTCATCCTTAGCGTTAATTTTCTTGTAGTTTTTATTTACCGCAAACCATGGTGTGCCAGTGGTAAATCCCGCATTCTTGGAATCATCCCACTGCATCGGCGTTCTCGCATTATCCCGTGACATATGAGCCAAGTAACTCATCATCTTGGTTGGGGAAACGAGCTTCTCTTTCTTCACGAATTGATCGTAGGCATTAATCGTTTCAATGTCTTCGTATTGGGTCAAGTCTTCCTTGTGAGCGTTGGTCATCCCAAGCTCCTCACCCTCAAAAATGTATGGCGTTCCTTGCATCATGTGCAAAGTCGTTCCTAACATTTTAGCTGCCAGTACCCGATACTCTGGTTTGTCTGTCGCAAATCGGCTTACTGCACGCGGTTGGTCATGATTACTCCAGTACAGACTGTTCCAGCCCTTGCCGTGCAACTTGGTCTGCCAGTTGTTAAAGACCCGTTTCAAATCAGTTAACTTAATGGGTTGATCGTTCCATTTCCCTAGTCTTTGGTCTGGATTAGACGAGAGTTCCACGTGCTCAAACTGAAAGACCATGTTGAGTTCATGCGCGTCAAAACCGGTGTATTCCAGCGCCTGCTCAGGCTTGGTTCCTGACATCTCACCAACGGTCATGATGTCATACTTTGACAAGACGTCCCGATTCAATTCCTTGAGAAATTCGTTTAGTCGAGGACCATTCAAGACACCAGCTCCCGGAGCGGAATACTTGGCATTCGCCGGTTTTGGCATGTCAGGCAATCCCTTTGGTTTAGAAATCAAGTTAATGGCATCCATTCGAAAACCGTCAACCCCCTTATTCAGCCAGAACTTCATCAAGCTCTTAACTTCTTCTCGGACCTTCGGATTCTCCCAGTTCAGATCGGGTTGGCCGTCCGCAAACAGATGAAGGTAGTACTGACCCGTCTGTTCATCGTACTTCCAAGTGGAACCGTTGAAAAATGAACCCCAGTCGTTCGGCGCATGGCCGTCCACTGGATCACGCCAGTAGTAGTAATCACGGTATGGATTGTCCTTGGACTTTCGGCTCTCTTGAAACCACTTGTGTTGATCGGATGTGTGATTGACCACCAGATCCATCACAATCTTAATTCCTAGTTCGTGAGCTCGGTCTAACAGTTTTTGAAATGATTTCATGTCACCATACTTGGGATTAATCTGGCGGTAATCCGAAATGTCGTAGCCATTGTCCTCTTCGGGTGAGGCATAGATCGGATTGAGCCAGATCACGTTTGCACCCAATTTTTTGATGTATGGCAACCGTTCTCTGATTCCGTCTAAGTCACCAACTCCATCACCGTTACTGTCCTGAAAACTTTGTGGGTAGACTTGATATACAACTGCGTTTTTCCACCATTGATTCTTTTTCATAATTTACACCTCGTGAAATTAAATTTAGTTATCATTGATTTCAGATTACCATACAACTTTCACTTGTTCAGCCCTTATTTGGCAATTAATTCAAACAATTATTTTTCAGAATAAAAGCCCTTGCTTTCCTATTTGAAAACGCTTACTCTTAATGTAGAAACAACATCAGATAGAGTAATTTTTAAGGAGATGTTTGTGGTGACCAAAAAAGTAATTTCAACCAACAAAATCATTAGTGATTTAACCAGTAAATTTAAAGATTTATACCAACAAAAACCAACCAAAGCATACTTTGCCCCGGGACGAATCAACCTGATCGGTGAACACACCGACTACAACGGTGGCTATGTCTTTCCGTGTGCGATCAGCCTTGGGACCTACGCCTTAGTGACACCAAAAACTGACAATCAGGTCAAGATCTACTCGACGAATTTCTCAGACACGGGCATTAACACGTTTCCATTAGACGACCTGAACATCAACCGTGACGACGGCTGGATCAACTATCCCAAGGGCATGTTCAAGGCTTTTGCCGACAAGGGACACCAGTTGGATCACGGCTTTAACATCCTGATCTACGGTAACCTACCGGACGGATCAGGCCTATCGTCCTCGGCTTCCATCGAAATGTTATTCGGCAAGATCTTAAACGACCAGTTCGGTGACGTCTTCTCCGGACCCGAACTGGCTAAACTCGGCCAACACGTGGAGAACACCGACATCGGGGTCAACTCGGGAATCATGGATCAGTACGCCGTTGAAATGGGACAGAAGAATACGGCGATCCTGCTGGACACGAACACGATGAAGAGTGACCTGGTTCCAATCAAGCTGGGTAATTACAAGATTGTCATCATGAACACCAACAAGAAACGGGGCTTAAAGGATTCCAAGTACAACGAGCGTCGCAAAGAATGTGAAGAAGCCTTGGCTCTTGTCAATAAGGTCGCCGACTTCTCCTCGTTTGGCGCCATGAGCAATGACGAATTCGACGAGTACACTTACACCATCAACAACGCCACCCTTTTGAAACGCGCTCGACACGCGGTTTCTGAAAATCAACGTACCTTGCGTGCTGTCAAGGCCTTACGGAACAACGCCGTGGATGAATTTGGGCGCCTGATGAACGCGTCGCACATTTCACTGGAATACGACTACGAGGTCACGGGGCCAAACCTAGACACGTTGGTTCACGAAGCCTGGAAAAACGGTGCGATCGGAGCTCGGATGACCGGTGCAGGCTTCGGTGGTTGTGCAATTGCCATCGTTCCTGCCGACCAGATTGACCGCTTTACCAAAAACGTTGGCGACACGTACAACTACCGCTTCGGCTACGACGCTGATTTCTACATCGCTAACATCGCCGACGGACCACGAGAAATTCAGATTTAGGAACGGTGAACATTATGAAGAATTTAGTGGAACACTACGCCGATCAGGTGATTAGCACCAATCAGACGTACCGACCAATGGACCGGACTTATTTAATCAATTATCTGTATCACCTGGTGGGCGAAGGAAACGTTGAAGGCAATGCCGAATACGATGCACTTTTGGAAACGGTCAGTCAGTTAATCAACGTGGCCATTCGGAATGGAAAAATTGATGACACGCTAAAAAACCGCGAACTCTTAGAGGCGGAGCTGACAAATCTGTATACGCCCCTGCCAAGCACGGTCAACGAGCGGTTCTGGAATCTTTATCATAATTCACCAGAACAGGCGACGGACTACTTTTATCAACTAAGTCAACAAAATAACTACATTAAGACCGAACGAATCAAGAAAAACTTGCACTGGGACACCGCCACCAAGTTTGGCAACCTCGAGATCACGATTAACCTGTCAAAACCTGAGAAGGATCCCAAGGACATTACAAAGGCTGGTCAGAACACCCACTTTGGTTATCCCGAGTGTAATCTGTGTGCACAGACCGAGGGTTACTATGGCAATGCGCAGGTCCCCGTGCGCGTCAACCATCGCATTATTGATCTGTTGATCGGCGGCAAATCGTGGGGCTTTCAGTATTCGCCCTATGCCTACTTTGATCAGCACTGTATCTTCCTAGACGACGTGCACGAACCAATGAAAATTAGTGCGCAGACGTTTTCAAATTTAATTGAAATTGTCCAAATGTTTCCCACTTACTTTGTCGGCAGTAACGCGGATCTACCCATCGTCGGCGGTTCCATTCTGAGCCACGAGCATTACCAGGGTGGCTATCACACGTTTCCAATGATGAAAGCTAATGCACGGTTCGGATTCGCCGTGGACGGCTATCCAGACGTGAAAGCCGAAGTCTTAAACTGGCCCATGTCGACGATTCGCCTGACTGGTACAGACACCCACGAATTGATTGACCTAGCAACACACATCTTAAACAAGTGGCAAAAATACTCGGATCCATCCGTTGATGTCCGCGCTGAGACCAATGGAGAACCGCACCACACGGTCACTCCGATTGTCCGAATGAACGACCAGGGTCAATTTGAAGCCTACGTGGTTCTGCGCGATAACCAGACATCTGCGAAATATCCCGATGGGATCTTTCATCCCCACGCCGAGTATCAACACATTAAGAAGGAAAACATCGGCCTGATCGAGGTTATGGGTCGCGCTATTTTACCCGCCAGACTGAAATCCGAATTGGCCGAGGTCAAAAAAGACCTCTTGGGCCAGCCCAACAACATCGCGGACTATCACATTCCCTGGGCGAAGCAGCTTAAACAAAATTACAATCTCAATCCCGACAACGTCCAAGACGTGATCGACAAAGAAGTCGGGATTACCTTTATGCACGTCTTGGAAAACGCTGGGGTCTTCAAGCTTGACGACAAGGGAACCGCGGCGTTTCACAAATTCATTGATACACTTTAGGAGGTAGTTATTATGAATTGGCTAGCGATATTGATTGGTTTAGGACCGATGATCGGTTGGGGACTCTTTCCCACGATTTCATCGAAGATTGGTGGAAAGCCCGCCAACCAGATTTTGGGTGCGACGCTTGGAACCTTGATCTTTGCGGTCGTCCTCTTCTTCATTGAAGGACTAGCACTGCCAGGTTGAATTAGTACCACTTTTGGCGTCATTTCCGGTCTCGGCTGGGGCTTTGGTCAAATCATGCAGTTCAAGGGGTTCAAATTAGTTGGATCATCACGGGTCATGCCCATTACCACGGCTCTCCAACTGATCCTAACGTCTTTGTGGGGAGTATTCGTCCTCGGAGATTGGACCGGAATTATTGGAAAGATTCTGGGATTTGCCGCATTAATCATTGTGATTTTAGGCGCTACTTTGACCGCCTGGGTTCAAAATCCAGAATCAACCAATAAGGGTGCTTTAAAGAAGGCCACGATCTTTCAGATTATCGGTGCCTTTGGATACTTAATTTACTCAGCTGCTCCCCAAGTAGTCATCATGCCATCGATGAAGGCTTTACTGCCGGGCATGCATCCAATGGACGGGAATCATGCTTTTCTTCCTCAAGCCGTCGGGATGGTACTCTGTGCCGTAATCTATGGTTTGTGGAATCTAAAGGACGAAAACGTCTTTGTTCAATCCGTTTCATATAAGAATATCCTAGCTGGATTGTCACAAGGCTTTGGGATGTTAATGTACTTAATTTCGGCTCAACCTGACATGAACGGACTGGCCACTGCCAACGTGCTTGGTCAGTTAGCCGTCCTAGTCTCCACTCTGACGGGAATTTACTTCTTACACCAGCGAAAGACACCAAAGGAAATGACCTTGACCTATCTTGGATTGGTGCTAATTGTCTTTGCTTCCGCCGTTACAGCATTTATTTAATTAATCTGACATGGTATGATATAAGTAACGAGTCTCCCTGCGTTAGTGGGAATGGCACCATCTTGTCAATGTCTCCACATTAGCGAGACCTATAGTATCAAAAAGGCTGAAACCGATTAGGGTTTCAGCCTTTTTATATGTGTTTATGTAAAAAAAGTCCATCGGGAACAAACCGATGGACTTTTGATCATCAATCCTACCGAAAATCAGTGACCATGTATTACTTGTTATAAATATATTATAACTTAACTGAATAATAAGTCAATTATACTGTATAATAATTAAAGTGGGAAATGATTTACCGAAAATATAACTGTTCCCACTGGTGAAAACATGTATTACTTGTTATTTATTATCGTATCTATCACGATTAGTACTTTATCACATTTAATCATTCGATTAATTGATATATTACTTGACCGTTTAAACAGACATGATAATTAAAAAGTGCAGCTTCCAAAATGGAGGCTGCATTTTTTAATCTTAAGTATAAAAAAGAGCTCATCAATGATAAACCAATGAACTCTTACTCATCAACCCTATTAAATCGATGAGTAGATTGCATAATCTTCATTTATATTATAACTTAAATGAATAATAAGTTAATACCGCTTCCATAATGGGAGTGGTATTTTTTTATTATTAAATATAAAAAAGTTCATCAGCGACAAACCAATGAACTCTTGATCATCAATCCTACTAAAAATCGATGATCCCATGAACTATTTACATCTATTATTATAACTCAGTTTAATAATAAATCAATTATATCAAATAATTTTGATAACACTTAATGTTAACTTTGACCCTTAAATCTCGTTCTTAGACTTGCCCGTCGTCACCATTTCATGAAAATTATCATAACTAACGGTAATCATATCCGTTAAAGCAGGTTCCGTAAACGAACCAACGTGGGGCGTCACAATTGCGTTCGGATAATTCTTCATTAAACCAACCACTTCCCGGTTCTTGATGTCATTGACACTCTTGAACTCATGACCAAAAATGTTGGATTCGTCAATCAACACGTCAGCACCGTATCCACCTAACTTACCAGTAGATAGCGCATCATCAACGGCCTTTAAATCGACCACCTGACCGCGAGCGGTGTTAACCAAAATGGCATCGTCTTTCATCAAATTAATTTGATCGGTACTAATTAAGTTATCGGTTTCACCTTTAATGTAGGGCACGTGCAGCGAAACAATATCAGAGCGTTTCAATAGTTCATTAATTGGAACGTATTCGTCAATCTCAGGAGCGTCAACCTTGTGACCGTCATTGGCAAGCACAGTTGCGCCCATCCCACTGTACAAGCTGGCTTCGGCACGTCCAATGCGTCCAGCACCAATGATGCCGACAATACTGGAATGAATTTCACGGCTGAAGTAGGAGTCGCTCACGATGAAATTGCCGTCATGAGTGGCATTAATTTCGGAAGCGACCTTTCTAAACAAACTCATCCCGAGTGTCATCGCCAGTTCGGCCACGGCGTATGGCGAGTAACCGGGAACGCGAGCAACCTTAATGCCAAGTTCCTTAGCGGCCATCAAATCAATGTGATCATATCCAACCGTGCGCGTGAAGACATACTTAATGCCCCAGTCAGCGAATTTTTGTAAATTCTCACGGTCAGCCAGACAATTTCCCCGAACTAACACACCATCTGATCCCTTAGAATCAATGGCGTTCTCGTGATCTAACATTTCGGAAACTAGGTTCAACTCGTAATCGTATTTATTTAAATCTTTGAAGTAGCTAACTTCAACGGGACGAACCCCGTACGCAGTAATTTTAAACATTCTAGACCTCTTTATTTGATAATTCCAGAGTTATTGATGACTTCCAGTAAGGCAATCCAGATTGGCATCATGATCACTGACAGGATTGTTGATAGAAAGGACGCGTTAGAAGCCAAGATCGGATCTCGATTGAAACTGATCGCGTAAGCCGAAGCCACCGTGGCGGTTGGTGTTGCCATCATGATCACGATCGTAGCGATTGCCACGTAGCTCATTGGCATGATTCCAAGCATTGAAATGGCCGTCAAAGCAATCAAGTTGAACAACGGCACAATGATCACCTTGTTCCAACTGTAGTACCACGAAAGCTTGTTGGAAGCGGCCTGCTTGAACGAAATGGAACCAAGGGTCACACCAATTGATAGCCAGGCCAGTGGCGAGGAAAGTTGAGCCAAGTAGTTCAACGGTTTCCAGAGCCACAAGGCGGTCTGGTCAATGCGGTAGAAAGCCACACTGCTAGTACCTTTGCCAGGGAGACCATTTAACATCGTTTGGACTGTTACATGTGGAACATAATTTTGTCCCAACCACAGGAAAAGTCCTAGGAAGGTGGCGATCACAACCGGATTTAAAAACATTTTCTTGATGTTCTTCATTTCCATCTTCAAGCCTGACATTCTGATGTAGGCGTATGAATAAAGGAAAACCCGGTAACCAATGTTAAAAATGGAACTGTACATGATTCCCTTGGGTCCAAAAACCGCACCGACGATCGGAATTCCAAAAAAGGTTGTGGAACCAAACGTGGTTAAAATTCCCATCACTTCTTTTTTATCCTTATCCTGTTTGGGATAAAGCAGTGGCGCAACGAAAATCAAAATGATGTAGATGATGAAACCCCACAGCAGGACGTTCATCCCCTCTTTCAGGGTGTCATTATTGATTGGTTGCATAAATGAGTTCAGCGCCAAGGCTGGAATTGCAACGGTCAGGACGACCTTTGACAACATCTTCCCGAATTTATCGGTAAAAATGTTCTTCTTACGTAAAAAGAAACCCAGTAAAATAATAAAAATCGTTGAGGTGATCGAACTAATGATTCCAGCATTAGTGACGGTCTTCTCAATTGCTTGCATAACGTTCATGAACGTTAACCTCCAAGTAGAATATTATCGTACGCACAGTAAAGTACGTAAAAATGAATTTTTTCACGATAATAATCTTACCATAAGGAATAAATTGGGGACAAGAAGATATTTATCTTTTGTCTCTAGTCCATTTTGATTTTTTAACATATAAATCATCATCGATACTATATCTAAATTCTATAACTTGAATACAAATACATGTAATCATTACCACTAAAAAAGACAAGTTAACAATATATAAAAACATTATTAATAAGAGATGGGATATACTTCTTAAAGTTTCATAGCAAACATTGGGTTTAAGAAACAAATAGAAACCACCAAGTAAAATACCAACTATTACCGAAAACAACACAACACCTTTAAAATATAAACCTGGATGGGTAGTATATTTATGCAAATTAACCATATTATCAAAAACTTTTCCTAAATAATATTTATATAATTGCAATCCAACTGATATAGTTATTAAATAAACAAACATAGTTACTATAACGTTTTCACTGCGAGAATATGGCTCCAACATACTAGCTAAAAAAACAAACAGAAAAAGACAACTCTGAATACCATTTATTACATTTTGACTTTTCAAATAACAATTTTGCAGATAATCATGTTCTATCTTTCTTACCTTTAATCTACTCATATTATAGTCATTCGTAATAGAAAGTAATTCTTTTGTATTTTCATTTGGCCAAGCCAGATTAATAGACAAGAAAAATTTCCCAATGCATTTATTATTACGTAAGTAATGACTCAAATAAACATACGCAACTAAGACGTTACAACATATCATTACTAAAAGCGCAACAACAAAAATAGATTTAAAATGTTCAATTTTATAAATGATATTAAAAAAAATAAGTAAATAAGGAATTAAATTCAAAAGGGGCTGACATTAATGAAAAGAAATTACTCGTATTATTTCTAGTATGTTTACGAAAGCTAAAATATAAAAAACAAAAGTATATTATAAAAATTATACTAGGTATTAAAAAAAACATATATTCGTATGTAATTATGCTGTCAGAGGATTTTAATTTAGAAAAGAAATATATCATTATAGAAGAAATGAATGAGAACAATAAATCCCATATTGATAAACATAATTGTGAATTTTTCATATTTTCAGTCTTATTCCTTTCCATTTTAATTACCTCGATTAAATTATTTTATAAAAAAAGCCCCACCACAGGGCTTCCCTTCAACTATTTCATTTCCGCTTTCTTATCCTTCTTCTCCATTCTCATCTTTTCCTTATGAGTCTTCTTCTGCTTCATCTGAAGATGTGAAGTGATCTCTCGATGGTGCAGCATATCCAACTGGTTGTTTGATGAGCAGTAGAATGCGATGAAGAAAATTAATGTCGCAATTAATGCGTACACACCTCTTCTAAAGTACTTCAGAAAAACGGTCTGATCCCAACTGTAGTGCTTTCCCAAAGCTACGACGAAGTAGCGAACCAGGTAGTAGATAAGTAGGATAAAGGCGATCACGAAGCCCGCAACCGACAAAATGTTTCTGGTGGCAACGGCAAAAGTTACGACAGCAACCAAAATACATAAGATGAACACGAAGTATTTCCAGCTCTTGATATAACTCTTATCATCGGCACGATCCCGATTCGTCCAATACAAATAACCCGCAATGATTAAGGCAATTACGGTAATAATCAATAAAATTGGTTTAAACATCTAATTCCTCCTTATAACTTTATAGTTTGTCACCTAAGACACAATTTAAGCTATGAATCAGCATCCCAATCACCATCATATACATTGATACCATGCTGAAACCCATGGCCAATACGACAAAGGTTACGATCCAGAATGCGACTAAAAACCAGTTAACGATCTTTTTAAAACTCATTACGTCATCTCCAATATACACTTGTGATTACATTCATTTTACCATTAAACGCCCACAATCCGGGAAATTTGCTCAATTTTTTAATTATCACTCTTTTAAAGCTCACACCCAAATTAACCACAAAAAAAGAGTTCCCAAATGGGAACTTTTTTAATTTACATCTTAAAGTTGAACATCATATTTGTCGAAGAAGTCCTTAAGTGGTAACAATCCTTCACCGCCGTATTCTGCGAAGAAATCAGGTAGTGTGTAAGTCTTGTTGCCATTCTTGTCCTTCAAGTAGTTTGGACTTACGGTTTCAACCACTTGTCCGTTTTCGATTTTAACAACCAAATCTTCAACTGGTAGGCCACGGTCTTGGTTGATCTTAGCGTCAATCAAGAATGGATGACCAGCCTTAGTAACCTTAACGGCTTTGTCAAAGGCGGCAGGAAGTTCGGAAACGTTACGAACCGTGGTAGCGTCAACTCCCATTCCCTTAGCGATTAATTCAAAGCTTTGACCCTGAAGTTGAAGTCCGAAGATCTGCATTGGAAGATCATCTTGTTCACCCTTGATGAAACTAAGGTCTTCGTTTGAGGTAACCACGTTGATAACTGGTAGTTGATATTTCGTCAAAGTAACAAGGTCTTGGATGACCATTGAAAGGGCACCGTCACCGGCAATGTTGAACACTTGACGGTCTGGGTAAGCTCGTTTGGCAGCGATTGCTCCAGGAAGTCCTGAACCCATCGTTGCGAACAATGCGGAGATGACCCACTTGTTAGTTGGTTGAATGTCCAAGTATCTGAAACTGTTGATGATGTTGTCACCAACATCGATTGAGAAGACGGCGTCCTTGTCGGCAACCCGGTTGATTTGTTTGTAGATTGGTGCAACTGGCATGGTTGAGTTAGCGTTCGTGATGGTGTCCTTCAAGTGCTTACCAAAATCCTTGAATTCATCCATGAAGTTTCCGTTACTCTTATCTTGTTCGTCACTGCCAACGTTCAACATCTTGTTGATGTACTCTTTCCAGTTAGCTTCATCGGCTACGGCAGCCTTGAAGAATGGACTTGGAGCAACCTGTTCGCTTTGAGCGAGGGCTTTGTCGATAAATGAACCGGAGTCAGACCAGATTGGAAGGTCAACTTCGTGGTGTCGACCAAGTTGGATTCGTGAATTATCAACTTGAATGTAGGCAAATGGATGACTTGCGTACACTGATTTAGCGAATGGAAAGTCACCACCGATGGCGATTACAAGGTCAGCGGTACTTAGGATTTTGTCAGCGGCCTTTGATGCAGCACGGTTAGCGGTTCCTAAGTTACCTTCGTAGTTAGCGTCAACGTAGCCCAATGCTAATCCATCCATGATAATTGGAATTTGAAGTTTCTTTGAAAGTTCGATTAATTTGTCGCCGTTACCCTTGATACCACGACCAACGTGAAGAACTGGGCGTTTAGCGTTCTTGATCATCTTGAGAGCTTCACTAACTTCGTCGTCAGATGCAACTGGTTCTGGAGCTGGCTTGTCGTAAGTCTTTGAAGCGGAACTGTATGGAACGTCTGGGATTTCGTCAAAGCCAAAGTCATTTGGAATGACAACCACGGCTACACCCTTATTTTGGTATGCTTCGTGAATAGCACGGTCAACAACGTGTGGCAAACTTTCAGGAGTCATGACGATTCGGTCGTAGACGGAAACGTCTGAGAACATTGGAGTCTCTGGAAATTCTTGGAAGTAGTTGTAGTTCATGTTGTCATGACCAACTTGTCCAACAATGGAAAGGACTGGAGCGTGGTCTTCTTTGGCGTCATACAAACCATTGAGTAAGTTGACGGCACCAGGACCAGCTGATCCAAAGGCTACACCAATCTTACCGGTTAACTTTGCGTGAGCAGCTGCGGCTAAAGCGCCCACTTGTTCGTGTCGAATTTGTACGTAATTAATATTGTCTTTTTCTTGGTCAAGTGCAGCAAGCGTTGAGTTAATGGAACCACCAGGGTAACCAAAAACATCCTTAACGCCATATGATTCAATGACTTTAAGCATTGCTACTGCTGCAGGGATTTTCTTTACATCTGTCATAATATTTTCCTCCCAAAAGTATATGTGTTCCTTTTGTTGTCCCTAATATACTCCGATATGAAAACGGTTGCAATAAAATGGCTTGATTAATTAATTAAATATTTCTAACGATTATTTCGCGTTAATACTAATGAAGTTAATTCCCAAGATGGCGGCAATTTTCGCACGTTATTAGTAATCTTTTTACACCACTTATGTAATAATATTAACAAGGAGGTGAAAATCATGAACTTTTATGGATTATTAGAAACTGGTGACGGTCGTTTAATTAACATTGATAACGTTAACTCAATCCACCCGCACGAATCAGAAGGAAAGATTATTTCATATGAAGTAACTTTCAACAACAATACTACTGAAGAAATTGACGTTGATGCGTTTGAAGCATTGAGAAAGATTGCTTTGAACAATGGCGATAAGTAGGATTGGCAATACTTATGAAAAAGCAGGTCAACTGTGAGGTTGGCCTGTTTTTGTGTAAATATTTAATTACATAACAATTATGCTAGCAAAAAAAATTTAATAATTACTATCATCATTTTCCTTTTTACTTTCTACATCGCCTTCATGATTAACTGAGTATCCAGTAAGAGTTTTGGTCTCTCCATCCTTTGTTTCTACAATTTTAATTTTATTTGGAGTATCAAGTAGCTGTAAGTACCATTTAGTTACACCCTTTGGATAATCATCTTTATATACTTTTAATTTATCTCCAAACCTTTTGTAATGAACTGGCGTTTCTTCTCCATAATCAAATACATCGCCTAATTCCATTTCATTTTTATCAAGATTATAGTCATCATCTTCAAATGTAACAATTTCATCTTTATCTTGTCCTGATGAAGTTCTGTCGACAAATTGATCTTTAGAAACTTCCTTTGCAATTTTTGCATAATCATTAGTTGAGTTATTACCAGATGTGCTTGTACTATTTCCACATCCTGAAATAAGAATTATTCCAAATGTCAATAACGATATTAATAATACTCTGTGAATTAATCTACGCTTAATTATAATTCCCTCCAAGAAAAATTTTTAATTATCTAGTCGTTGAATAGTCTCGTGGAGGCATATCGTCAAGTGGTTTATAACTTCCACCATCTAAAGTGCCAAACTCTTCGTGAATTTTGACATTATTTCCATCTGTAGTAAAGGTTAAATGATCTTCACCCTTTGCACCAGCATAGCCAGATACAGTAGTGGTGTTCCCATTACTACTTGTAACTTTTGCATCTTGAGGCCATTCTCCATCTACATTGTTAACTAATTGTTCAGCTTCTGATAAAGTTATAGGAGCGTTATTAGTATCTTTAGTACTGGAATCAGATGAACTTTTGTTATTTGAAGCGGCTTCATTAGCATTATTAGAAGTACCTTCATAAGGTTTTGATGATTCTTGCTTACTTTCTGAGCTATCTTTTTTAGAGTTCTTTTTATCTTTTTTTACTACAACTTCTTTTCTAATTTCTTTAGTTTTCGCGTTATGATTACTCATAGTACCAATAATATAAGCTGCTCCCATCAAAATTATTATCACTAAAATAATAATTATTACCCATAATCCCCATCTACCCTTGCTTTTTTTCATACCTGAATACTCCTTAATTAATTTATATATTAATTATATTACTGTGTTAATCAATGCACAATCTAAATTTATGACTCGTACCAAGCAAAATATCATATCATAGTAAATTTAAAATCAAAATAAGTTTCACGTGAAACAAAAAAATCCCCCAAACAATTGGAGGATTTTTTCGTATCTACATATGATACCCAATTTGATACCTAACTATTTCTCAGGAATTTCCCACTCATGATCCTGATTATGTTGCTTCATATAGTTCATGAATTGCTTAGAATTGTAGGCTTTCTTAACGTCCTGCGCCCACTTCGTGTGTTCATTCTTCTTGTTCACAACGGCTAGCAGCATGTACTGACTCTGTGGATTTTCACGCAGCAGCATTGAACTAGCCGGAATCTTGGCCCCGTATGTGTCAGAACCAGGAATAATGGCGTAGTCCACGCTGTTTCTGGAACGTGGCTCGCTGGCCGAATCCATTTCGTCAAATTTCAAATCGTACTTATTGTCGACAATGTCATTCTTGGTGGCCTTGATGGGATCGACACCCTTCTTCAACTTAATCCATCCCGCTTTTTCCATTACTAAGAAGGCTCGCGACATGTTGGATGGATCGTTAGGAATGGCAACCGTGTCACCCTTCTTCACGTCCTTTAGACTGTGCTTCTTAGCGGGATAAATACCAGTTGGAATGGTTGGAACCTTGGTCAAGGAAACCAAATCACCATGATTTTCCTTGTTAAAGTTGTTCATGTAAGCTCCGTGTTGCTCAACGTTGAGGTCGACTTGACCTTGATTTAATGCCATATCAGCATTTAGTAAAACCGAAAACGACTTATTTTTAACCTTGTAACCATCTTTCTCAAGAATGGGCTTGATGCCCTTCATGAATAGATCACTGTAAGGACCGGGTGAACTGGCCAAGACAATCGTCTTCTTATTTGACTGCGGCTGATGTGCCTTCTGGTACGGTCGGTACACAAACGTGTATCCAAACAAAACCACGATAATTGCGACTAATGCGGTAATCCAATATCTCTTCTTCATCTTACTGTTCTCCCTCTTTTAAATAATCCTGCAATCTCAAAGCTGAGTGATAAAACCATTTCACACCCGTCATCAAACCGTCGTCATCGACTATCAAATCAGAATGATGGAGGCCCACGTTTGCGCCACTGCCAACTTCCGCGAAGACACTCGGCAATTTGTCGGTATAAAACGCGAAGTCTTCACCACCCGGGGTCGGTGGAACGTTGACCAGTTTGGCGTAGTGTTGAGCATCATCTGCGAGCACCCTAGCAAGTTCGTCGTTATTTTTAAGCACCCGGGGACCCTCGATCCATTCAATGTCAACGTCCAATCCGTAGGTAGCTGCCTGACCTTGAACGATTTGATAAAATTTTTCTTTCCCCATCTTGGCGTCAGCATCTGAAAACGTTCGTAATGTTCCCTCAAACCAAGCTTCATTGGGGATGGCATTCCACGTGGAGCCACTTTCGATGTGGGTGACCGACAAGACACTGGGATGAATCGGATCGATGTTACGACTGACAATCGTCTGAAGTGACGTAATCGTGCTCGCTAGTCCAACAATCGGATCAACATCTTGATTAGGATGGGCCGCGTGACCGCCAACACCCTTTAAGGTCACCTTGAACTGATCAACCGCCGCATCCTGAACACCGCCACTCACACTGATTTCACCGGCAGCTAACGTCGGTTCATTATGAAAACCGATGATTGCAGCAACATCGTTCAGAGCACCGGACTCAATCACTTCACGGGCGCCTGCATTCGTCTCCTCGGCCGGCTGAAACACCAAACGAATTTTACTGGTTAATTTACTCTTATTATCCGCTAGTAGGACTGCCGCTCCCATTAGTGCCGCCATGTGAAAATCATGACCACAAGCATGCATCGCCCCGGCGTTCTCAGACGCAAAGTCCAAGTCGGTTTGTTCGTCAATGGGTAAAGCGTCAATGTCGGATCTCAAAGCGATGACATTGGACGCCTCGTTGGGACCGATTTCCGCAATTACACCAGTTTTAAGACTTGCCGGAGTAATAATTTTATATCCCAATTGATCTAAGAAATTTGTGATGAATTTGGTGGTCTTAAACTCTTGATCGGACAGTTCGGGATGTTGATGCAGATAATGCCGAATTTCTTTTAATTGACTAAGTAAGGTGGGACTTTCAATTTTACTAATGCTTTTACTCTTCATATAACGATCTCCTGTCGAAATATCATGAAATAGGTAATAAAAAAGGACCAGTCGGACTAACGATAAAGTTAGCCTAACTGATCCACTTTCACTACGTTATAGAGTAGCTTAGTATATTCGATTGAGTTGGAATCCACCACTCTCAGTTAGACTAACAAAATTCGTTGTATCTAACCGAGTACAAAAATTACTACACTTAGATACAGGCGTTTGATCAACACCCGCATCTAAAACTACGAACGCCGACCTACATGTAACAAGTACAGCAACAGCAAGTATTTTGATAGTTCGTAGTAATCATTGTCATTTGGTTTCATCCCTTTCATATTTTGTCATTATTTAACCACAGAAATAGTGGGTTGTAAAGAATAAAGTTCACAAATCATTCCCGTTTTGCTTTCTTCATCTTCCGATGCTTCAAATACAACATCACAGCGATGGTTACTGGGATGGTCAGAACCACTCCAATCGCCGAAATCAACGTCATGATTAACTCGGACGCAAAGATCTTGTCATTCATCACCATTCCAATACTGTAGTGCAACCGAGCGAACCAGATAAACAGACCCACTAGTTCACCATAGAAACTGAAGAACAGCGTGTTAAAGGCGGTGCCGACAATTTCCTTTCCAATCGAAACTCCGATATAACTGAAATCCTTGTCGGAAATCTGCGTGTTGTGGTCCTGAATTTCAACCAGACCCGTTGCCATGGCAACGGAAGCTTCCGCAACCGCCCCCAGACAACTCAGAATTGTCATGGCACATGAAATGTCGAGGAATTTCACGCCAATTTGCAGCGACATACCTTCCAAGTCCTCGGTGTTCTCGGGACCAAATCCTTGCACCTGTGCCCAGTGTTCCACTGGAATGATTAATGCAATCACAATGGCAACCACGATTAACGACGTCACGAAGGCCACGTCGGCATTTCGTCCCTGTTCATTGCCGAAGTAAATCGTAATGACCAGAATGATGATGGCGTTGATTAGCGTGACCAGGAGGTATGGGATTCCAAATGAAATCAGGACAACGGACATGAAGACCAGTCCAAAGTTACATAACAGGCCAATAAAGGCCACAAATCCCTTGGATCCCCCTGCCAGCAGCATTGCCAGAAACAGGATAATCAGTAGGACGGTCATCGTACTCATTTGACCACCTTCATTTCACAAAGCGCACTCGCAATCAGGCTGGTAATGGGAACCGTCAGCGTGATGCCGATCGCACTAATCAAACTTTGGATAATCCCAAGCGACATGATCATCGAGAATGAGTAACCCCAACTGTTTCCATTTCTTAAGAACAGCACCATCATTGGGAAGGTTCCGGCAACGAAAATCAGGAACAAGACGTTAATCAAGGGTCCCATAATCGAGCGTCCGATATTTTGCCCATTCTTTAAGAGTTTAAAGAACGACAGACTATGATCTTCTTCATAGACCGCAAACAGACTGGACGTGATGTCCGCGGACAAATCCATGATGGCCCCAAGTGACCCAATCATACAACCGACGAAGTAGATCGGCAGGCGTTGCTGGGTCACGTAGTCCATCATCTCGAATTTCATGCCCCGTTCGTGGGTCACCGACAGGACAATGAACGCGATCAGAATCGCGACCGCCGTTCCTAAGATTGTCGACGAGATCGTGACAACCGTTTCCTTCGACACTCCAAAGATCAGTACGGCGGTGACAATCGTGAAGATTACAGACAAAATGGCAAACAAAATAAACGGATTAAAGCTCGTGCCCACGTCAATTGAAACTGCCAGAAAGAACAGCACGGCGTTGATGACAATGCTCAGGAGCGCCATCGATCCACTGAATTTCAGGATCACCAGTAGCAGCATCACCGTCAACCAAATCAAGAAAACGACGGCGGTATCACGCTTAAAACCATTAATCAAAATCGACGACCGCTTCAGATTCTTATTGGCAATATGAATGAAGATCTGTTGACCAGGATGGTACTTCATATCGGTCGCCCCAGAACCAGAGAACTGGTTATTGGCAGTGATGGTTTTCCCCTTATACTGACCGTTTAAGACCTTCAAAGTCAGGGTCTGGTTCTCTTGATAATCATGATTTTGAAATTCATCACTTTGTGAGGTCCGGCCATAATTATGCACGTTTACGACTCTGGCCACCGTTTGTTTGTACATGGGAGCGTCAAAATGGGTGAACGTCACGACGATCAAACCCGAGATTAACACCAAGACGATGGCGAGCCAACGAATCTTAAATTTTGGATGGATTCGTTTCAAATTCTCATCCCCTAATTAATTAAGACCAGTGTATCATATCAAAATTAAGTTTCACTAAACATGCGTTTTTCTCATTGAATACAAAAAACACTTCTGAACCTAATCAGAAGTGTCGTTAATTTTATTTAATGATTACCAGACGAACAGGCCAACGATTCCAGCCGATAGGAGTGATACCAAGATTCCAGATAGGATTAGGTATCCCACGTTTCTAGAAATAACGTCGTTCTTTTCACGGCTTACTAATCCCTTCAAACATCCAATTACCATTCCGACGGTACTGAAGTTGGCAAAGGAAGTAAGGAAGACACACAGCTGAGCTTGGTAATGAGCTGGGAAGAAGTGCAAGTTGTTGATGTGAGGTGCAATGGCACCCATGACAACGAATTCGTTGGTTACTAACTTGGTTCCCATGTATTGTGCGAATTGGAAAGCGTGGTTAACGTCCATCCCCATCAGCCATGCAAATGGGAACATAACGATTCCAAGCAAATGTTGCAGTGAAAGCCAGGGATTGATGAGTCCTAGTAGCTTACTGATTAAATTAGCAAGGGCCACGAAGGCAATGACGTTAGCGGCGATGATTAGTACCAATTTACCGGCACCAAGGATTGAATCACCCAAAAATGAGAAGAATGGTTCTTTTTTCGGTTTTTCGGGCTTGTCGGCCACCGTCTCCTCAGCTACTTGTTCGGAAGGCTGCTCGTTCATCGTAGCGATCGTATCTTCTTCGGGAGTAACGTGAACCGGGTTTAAAAGTGAAGTAACGATGATCGCATTCAGGATGTTCAGTGGAATGGCGGTCAAGACGTACTGACCCGGAATCATCTGGGTATATGAACCAACGATGGCAGCGGTGATACAAGACATCGACATCATGGCAATCGTCAAGAGCCGATCCGCTGACAGGTGCTTCAATTGCAGACTTGAAACGGCTAAGGCTTCCGTGTTTCCAAGGAACATCATTTCAACGGCGTAAAATGATTCGAACTTTGGTTGTCCCGTAATCTTTGATAGCGCGATTCCGATCCATTTAATGATAAATGGTAAGATTCCAAAGTATGTAAGGATATCAAACAATGGAACAATCATCAGAATTGGAAGCAGGGCGGACGTCACGAAGTTCATCTGCTTAACGTGGACCCAGTTTGGTAAGGCAAAAGCGATCCCAGTGTAAGCTACCTGGACAATCCAGTTAAATCCTTCGGCAGCACCCTTCACGGCGTCTCGACCCCAACTGAATCGAGTAAGGAGAAACGCGATGACCAAGTTAAGAACTAAAACAACGATAACCGAGCGCCAATTGACGTGTTTGTGATCCTTGGAAAACAAAAAGGCAATTCCGAGGAAGACTGCCACCCCAATGATGTTAATGATTAGATAATAATTCATCGAACTTTCTCCTCCACTTTTGTATACAATGTTCGGATCTCGTTAAATAACAAAATCCAAACAACCTGTTTTTTATAATAATAGTATTAAATGTTAACTATTTCAACCTCATTTCCAGAAATGGTTCATCCATAAGTAAATTTTTTCGTAAAAAAAGACTAATTATCGATTAAATTCGACAACTAGTCTTATTATTTATTTCTTTTCACGTCGTTTATCAATCCGCTCGTCGTACCAGGTGAATCCCAGTAAGAGCACAATCATAATCAGGTTAACTCCTGACTGGATCATCGGGTTCGGAACAAACCCGTACATTAAAATGGTAATTAAAAACAGTACCAGGTACTTTGCCGAACGTAGGTACTCTTGGGTGTAAACGTAACGCGCAAACTGCATAATTGAGAGAATGGCAATGATTAAAAACGAACCATCCCGTAACACGTGCTTTGACACATCTAATTTCATTGCCTAACACCCTAAACCTGATCGGTTGGACGAATTACAATCTCGTTGACCGAGGCATCCTTTGGCATGTCAATGGCATACAAGATTGATTGGGCAATTCGATCGGGGCTCAGTGGCGTCAGATCGGAAGACTCAAACTTCTTCTTGATGTCTGGATCAGTGATGTGATTAGGGAGTTCAGTAGCCACCGCACCGGGTGAAATCATGGTAACCCGAATGCCTGACTTAGCCTGAGCCTCTTCTTCTCGAAGGGAATCACTAATCATCTTAACAGCCGCTTTGGTTGCGCTGTAGACCCCACTGTTAATTCCAGAAGTGTGAGCGGCAACCGAAGCCGTATTGATGTACTGACCGTCACCCTGAGCTCGCATCGTATCAAGTGATGCATTAATTCCATACAAAACACCCTTGATGTTAACGTCGATCATTCGGTTCCAGCCTTTGACATCACCGTTGATTAGTGGTGATTGAGGCATGACACCCGCATTATTCATCCAAACATCGATGCGACCAAATTGGTCAACGGCCATTGATGCTAGGTTTCTGACTTCATCGAGCTTGGTAACGTCAGTCTTTTGAATGGCAACCACGCCACCAGCGGCCTCGATGTCCTCTTGAATGGCACGCAAGCGATCCTCACGCCGAGCACCAAGCACAACCTTGGCGCCGTTCTTTGCCAACATTTTGGCGGTGGCTTCACCAATTCCACTGGAAGCTCCCGTGATCACTACTACTTTATTTTTAACAGCCATTTTAACTCTCCTAACTATTTCAAATTGTTAAGCGCAGTTTCAATACTCATGTCACCACTGTGCATGATGATAACCTTATCAAAGGCATGTTTGTTATCCAAGACATCAAACAAAACTTGGGAAACGTCGTTGATGGAGTTGGATCCTGGCTGATCATCGTTAAAAGTAACTTCACCAGTTCCAGGAGTCTCAAGCAAACTTCCGGGCTGTAAAATGGTGTAATTCAGGTCGGTATCATGAATCAACCAGTGGTCAGCCATGAACTTAGCGGCTTGGTAATCCTGTAATTTAGCGTAGTGTTTCTTACCTTCCCACTGGTCTGGTTGCAGGGCAAACGCTGAACTTAACATGATGTAGCGCTTAACGCCCGCCTTTTCAGCAGCTTGCATGGTCTTAATGGCACCATAACTATCGACAAGGACCACGTTGTGACCACCAGATCCGGCAGTAAAGTAGATGGCATCAAAGCCTTTCATGGTATCGGCCATCTGTTCCACGGTCATGTCAACGATACTGAACTTTAGGGTCTTGATCTTAGGACGTTCCTCAACAGTGTCCACGATTTTAATTTCTTCGGGATGACGAGCGGCAATGGTAATCTCGTCGTCGGTGTTTTTTCTGAATTGTTTTACTAGGTCAGAACCAACTCGACCGGTTCCACCAATAATCATTATTTTCATAATTAATACCTCCTATTTATATCTAAAGCATAACAAATTCAACTAGCTGTTAATAGCAATGCGCATATCAATTCAAGTCTAATCATGATTATTGGGTACAGTTAAGGGCTTCATTTACCTTTTTCAATTACATAAAATAAATATTCCTAGACATTTTTACTCTATATGGTATACTGTGTTTGTGCCGCAAAAGCGGTAGTTTTCAAATAAGATGCACTACTCCTTTCTATTTGATGGTTATGACCCATAAGTATCATTGAAGTTCCCTTACGATTATTCTTGATAGTTGTGAGGGAACTTTTGAGTTTGGTATTTAATTTTCAATTGCACTAATGATAATTGTGTCAAATCGTTTTCGTTGACAAATTCCTTCTGCATGATAATATTTAATTGTAAAAAAGGCAGTTGCATGATTGCAACTGCCTTGAAAGTTGCCAGGTAGCAGCTTGATTATGTTAATAATAACTGTCCGCTCGGGTAAGCTAAGACAGTTTTTTTAGCTATTTTTTAATAGCTCTTAAGTAATTTAAATGATTTTTAGCACCATATAAACTATGTTGCATATTAATATTTCGAAATAAACAGTAGGCAAAATTACTTTCATAACAACAATCACCCCACAACTACTTCACATAGTCATAGGGTGATTTATTATCGCTTTACTTTTTAATGACGGTTGCCCGTCCGTTCTTTTCAAATTCAGCAACGTTGTCTAACGACGTGATCACAGCATCTTTACAAGTGTTCTTTACGAACTGCATGGCAGCCTGAATCTTGGGTTCCATTGAACCCCTGCCAAACTGATGCTGTTTCAGATACATGTCCAACTCATCAAGCGACACGTGTCCAAGCTCTCGTTGATTGGGTTTACCAAAGTTAATTGCAGCTTGGTCGATTGCGGTCAGAATAATTAACTGATCGGCCTCTACCATCTGACCAATTAATGAAGCGGTAAAGTCCTTGTCAATCACGGCTTCCACGCCTTCGACATCCCCGTTATCAGTCATGATAACCGGAACTCCACCTCCGCCACCAGCAATGACAGTAAAACCACTGTCAACGAGTGTGCCAATCTGCTTGGCCTCAAGAATACTGATGGGATGCGGAGATGGAACGACCCGGCGAAATCCACGACCGGAATCTTCAGCGAACTTCCAGTCCGGATGCTCCCTTAAGATCGAGTTGACGTCCGCGTAAAACGGACCAATTGGTTTCGTCGGATCTTTAAAAGCGGGATCATCTGGATTAACTAGCACCCGTGTGACAATGGTTGAACTTGTCATATCATTATCGCAGAGGGCATCACTAATCCATAAACCCATCTCGCCCTGTGTCATTGCCCCTACCACGTCAAGTGGCATTGGCGGATTCTTTTCTGTGCTACCGTTTAGTTCTTGGAGCAACAAATTTCCAACTTGTGGACCATTGCCGTGGGTAATTATTAACTGAACATTCTCAGCCGAATTGCGCACGAACTCCACAATTTTTTTCGTTGTTTGTTTTAGGGCCGCTTCTTGACCCTTTGCGGTTGGATCGTCAGTCAAAATCGCGTTGCCACCTAGAGCTATCACGACTCTTTTCATTCTATGACACTCCTATCTTTCCCATAAATAGTGCAACTACCGCACTAATGGCGGCAATCGTTATCAATGCCATCATGATCCATTCGAAAGGTGTGATTTTGCGTCCCTGATCTTTAATCGCTTTGATGTAAAATCCAAAGCCTAGGACGTATGCAATTGAGCATAACCACAAGAATTGTAATCCCGCCACTGTGATTCCGACAACCTCAAACAATAAAGCCAAGATTCCTGGTATCATTTTCTTTACGGAATGCGCCTGAAGTCCTGCCTTAATTTGATCGGCACCGACTAACGCGTAACAAATCACAATTGCCGCCGTGCACAACGAAATTGCTAAGTTGTAGGCCTGGTCGGTAAATAGTAACGAAATCAACACAATTTGTACCAAAATCTGAGTCAACCATAATGAGTGTGAGGGTGATTTGTGCTTGTTTAAGTAACCGAACCACCGGGGCAACAGCTTCTGATCAGCCAGTTGCGATGTTGCTTCTACCGGAAGCATGGTCCATGACAGGAGGGCACCGACCATTGTGATTATGAGTGAGATACTGACAAAAGCTGCACCTATTGGTCCAATCATATCTTTAACGACGTACGTTAAGGCGGGGTTGCTCAATTTAGCTAGTTTTGCTTGGGGTAAATAGCCATATGGTAGCATCGCGATGACGATGTTGATGATCAAGAGTGAAATGGTTCCGATAATGGTAGCCTTGGCTGCATCAGAACGCTTCTTAGCGTGGCCCGCCATCATTGTGGCGCCTTCAATCCCAATGAAAATCCACATGGTGGTGATGATACAACCCTTCACTTGATCAAATACCCCCACTGCTGTCGCGGGGCTATACGTGAAATTAGAGCTAAAGTTTGCCCAAAAGTGGGCCGTGAAAACGTTGGCTTTGAACAAGACAATTCCTAAGATTGCGAAGGCAATCAAGGGGATTATTTTTATTACAGTTATAATTGTATTAATGAAAGCCGCGTTCTCAATCCCCATCGTTACTAACCACGTTAGAAGCCAAGTGAATATCGACGCAATGATAACTGCTTGAATTGAGTTACCCGATCGGAAAACCGGAAAGAAATAACCGATCGCTGACATCATCATGGTGGCAAACGCAATGTTGCCAAGCCATGCTGAAAGCCAGTATCCCCAGCCTGATAGAAATCCAGCAAAATCACCAAATCCATCTCTGGCGAAGTCTGAAATACCAGTCAGCTCTGGTTTAGCCTCACTAAGAGACTTCAAACTCATCGCTAGTGCAAAAATTCCGACCCCAGTGATAACCCACGCAACTAGCGCGGGTCCTGGAGTGGCAGCTGCCGCAATCTGCTCACTGGCATTATAAATTCCAGCACCAATTGCGGAACTAATCACCAGCATAATTAATCCAAATAATGAAACTCCCTTTTTATTTCCCATATAATTTACGCAATCCTCTCAAATCCTAACTTCGGACATGATTGTATCATTGATATCTATTTTATGCTTTTAGTAAAATCTAATTTTCGTTATACATGCTTAGGTCGCCTAAAGTAGCGGCCATAATTGACATAATTGAATGCTTACGGTTACCGGCTTCAACAAACTGGCGGCCGTAAGGACTTCTAAAGACCTCGTCGGTTACTTCCATTTTGGGACTGTCGAGGCCTTTGTATTTTTTCACAGCTTCTTTAGCGGTGGTCGTGTTGTCATCGTGAAAGGCTGGAAGACAGTGCATGAAGATTAATTCATCATCTGGTGTTCCCGTCTTTTTCATGAGGTCCATGTTGACTTGGTATGGTAATAACTGGTCAATTCGTTGTTGCCAGTTAGTTTCTCCCATTGAAACCCAGACGTCGGTGTAGACAATATTGGATCCCTTAACACCCTTATCGATGTCAGAGGTAATCATGATTTTCGCACCAGAATCTTGAGCGTATTTCTCCGCTAAATCCACCACGGATTTTTCGGGGTGCAATTCATCAGGAGCCACAATGTGGACGTTTACGCCCAGCATGGAACCCGTCACTAGCAGTGAATTGGCCACGTTGTTTCTTCCATCGCCAACGAAGGTTAAAGTTAAACCCTTTAAGTGACCAAAGTTTTCTTTGATGGTCATGAAATCTGCAATCATCTGAGTGGGGTGCCATTCGTTTGAAAGACCGTTCCAGACCGGAACACCGGAATACTTAGCCATGATATCCATGTCGGATTGTTCAAAACCACGATACTCAATTCCATCGGCGAGTTCACCAAAGACTCTGGCAGAATCTTCCACCGACTCTTTTTTCCCAAACTGACTTGAGGTCGGATCAATGTAGGCGGTGTTGCCACCTAAATCGTCTCCACCCAGTTCAAATGAAAGTCTGGTTCTCGTTGAAGTTTTTTGAAACAAGAGGACAAGGTCTTTGTCGTGTAAGTACTTAGTAACCTTACCGTACTTCTTGTGTTCGTTCTTTAAGTTAATCGCGAAATCAATCAAAGCCTCAATCTGGGTTGGGGTAAAATCCGATTCCTTTAAAAACGAACGACCTTGCATTGATTTTAGTTCCTCTAATAATGTACTCATCTGATTTAATCTCCTAATTAATTTTTCTCAATTGGTTCCCGAATGATGGGCTGTGACATGCAACGAGCTCCACCCCGGCCACGCGACAGTTCGGACGAATAGATCTCATGAACGGTAATGCCATGTTTGCGCATCAAATCGATGGTAACGGTATTGCGATCGTAAGTGACAACCTCGCCAGGAGCAATTGCCAGATTATTAGAACCATCGTTCCACTGTTCACGCGGTGCAGCAACCGGATCACCATTACCAGTCTCCATCAGGTCAATCTCAGAAAGTCCTAAGACTTCTTTGAGAGTATCTGGCAGACTAGTGCGGTGTTCCAAGTTGATGGTGTTGTCTTTTCCAGGATGTAAGATGTTAATATTCATCTTACCACCGTTCATGATGCCAGGGTATACCGTAAATTGATCATAGTTGACCATGGTAAAGACCGTATCAAGGTGCATCATGGCGTGGTTGTGCGGAATCTGAACTGCCACGATCGTGTCAAAATGAGAATCAGGATCCTCAAACAATTTGTGGGCCAATTTTTCAATGGACCGGGTCGAAGTTCTTTGTGAACATCCAATCGCCACCACGTGATCGTTTAAGACTAACTCATCGCCGCCCTCAATCCGGGCATCATTGTAGCGATCGAGCCAGACATTAATCTTCCCAGCGAACCGGGGATGGTATTTCATCACGTACTCGGTAATCAGCGATTCCGGCCTTCTGGCTTCAAAGGTCATGTGGTTAATGGTTAGACCAGATCCCATCGAAGCCTGTGGGTCCCTTGTAAAGTAGGCGTTGGGAAGTGGATCCAGTAGAAATGGATCAAAAGCGTTGGTTCCAGCAACGTCGTGCAGACTAGGATGAGTAAAGTGAATTTTCTCTCGCCTGAGGCCCGCATAAATGGTGCTCACGAGGTCATGAATTGAGAGGGTTTCAAAGTATTGCTTGATGTCTTCAGCAGAACTTCCCTGGTAGTAGTGCTCATTTAAATAAGTTGATTCGAAATCATCTCTCACATCATCTTTTTGCAAGATATCTTCCAACAAATCTTCAATGTATACGACTTCCACTCCATGGTTTCGTAACAGGTTTGTGAAATAATCATGCTCTTTATCAGCGATCTTTTGAAATGGGATGTCATCAAACAACATCTGCTTCATGGTGTCTGGAATGACATTTTCAATCTCTTTACCCGGTCTGTGCATCAAAACAGACTTAAGGCGCCCAATTTCTGAGTTCACTTCAATTGCAGATTTCATAATAATCCTCCTCATAAGATTGTTACTTGTGCATATGGTTAAACGTTTTAACCACCTTCATAGTACGGGTTGTGGCAATTTTGCACAAGCATTTTTATTGGCAGAAAATTTGTTCCGTAGCGTAACCTCAATAATGATAACTGTTTCACAAATATTAGCAAATTGTTAAGAGATTGATAATTTGTAAAGTGCGATAAAGCTTGATATACTAGGAAACTTATACATTTTAAGCGATTTTATAGTCACCTTTTAATAGTTACGTAAGTAACAATTATTTCATTTAAAAAGGAGCTCGAACGTAACACATTTTTGCTCCTGAGTAATTAACCTTGTTGTATATGTGAGACTAGTGATAGCAGTGTATCAGGTAAGATTCAGACCTTTTAAATAGTGATAAATTTGATGTTTTGAGAGTGAAAAAAAATAAGCTTGAAAAGCTAAATTTCACAAACTTATTTTAAGTGCCATAATAAAACGACGCCATTAATCAAAGCCAATCCCAAAATCAGCTTACTGGCTTCCTTAATAATCTGTTTCTTACTGTTGACGTGAACCGAAATAGTTAAGTGTTGAGAATTAAAAAGCGTTTTGTATTTATTTTTCGATTTCATACGGATCCCTCCCCGTTACATATAACATTCTACCGTATCGGAACAAATTTTCAACCATTCAAGATAATTAAAAATCGTCTAGTTTTTTATTTAACGCAATGGTATAATTAATTTTGGTAATGAAAATGATTCATTGATCTCCATTACCACTTTAAAAACATACCTGTGCACCAAATCAGTTGAGTAAATTTCCATGTCTACTTGGGATTTGGTGTTTTTAGTAAATACATAAGAAAGGAATGGTTAGGAAGTTGACAATCTTTAAGGAGCTCCTTGAGCTGTGTATCCTAGTGTTACTGATGGTTTTGACTCTTTTTCATCCCAATCCATGGGTTGGCATTAGTTTAAACGTCATTTTGATCATGATCCTGTGGTTGTTTCCTGAGGGAAGTAACAAAATCAACAAATTCTTCAAGTACATAATCACGGCCGTCTTTTTGATTTCAATCATCTTGATAGTCGCCCAGATGATGTTTTAACAGAAAAGAAAAACGTCTCGTTTCTAACAACTTAGTAGAAACGAGACGTTTTTTTACGTATTTAATTTTAGTAGTATCAGACTACTTATTTAAAAGCTTGGTATAAGAGGCAATGTCAGCGACCGCATCCTTCAACTGCTTAGAATAGTAGTCTTCTGAAGGAGCGTTACTTACAAAGTTACCATCCTTTTCAAAGTTGTCATCGATGTGACCAATCATGGTCATGTGTGGCAACATAACCATCCCTAACATGGCAAGCGTAGGTAGGAGTGCTAAAGCAGAAGCCTGACCAGCCATGGCGTTACTAGAGTATGAAATAATTCGAGCGGGCTTGTCAGCCATTTCAAATCCGATGTAATCTAACGCATTCTTGAACGCCCCAGACAGACCGTTGTCGTAAACGGGTTCGATGAACAAGTAACCGTCCCCTGCTTTAACGTTCTCAATCCACTTCTTAGGTGTTCCAGTTAGCTTACGATCCGGGTTCCCCATTGGTGGAAGCGGTTCGTTGAAGGTTGGCAGGTCAAAGTCTCTGATCGCCATGAAGTTTAATTTGACCCCATTGTCAGATTCCAGTTCTTTGGCATTCTTTTTTAAATAGTTAAAAATCCCGGCACCACTCGAATTAGAGCGAGCACTACCTAAAATAACATCAATTGTTTTCATTCCATATCTCTCCTCTACTCACAAAAAGTAAGTTGTCTTATATAAGTATCTTATTTAATTTTCAAAGTAAAAGCAAGTAAATTGCTCGTTTCAATTACTACAGTTGAGGTAACATAATTCTTTATAAATTCATCAACTTCCATTACAATCAAATCTTACTATACTATAATGAACTGAGAAGTAGATGAGGGGGAAGTAACATGAAGAATTGGCTTGATAAGATTCTCAAATCAGTCCATGGCGATTCTGACAAAAAGTCATCGGATCATGCCGAGAATAAGACGAATGAGAATAACGAAACTAAAGACACAAAAAATAACGACAGTCAAAATAACCAAAGTACTAACGAACAACAAGATCCAAATCGCATCAAGAACGATAAATTACTTGGAACAAGCAACGCAATCGATAAGTAATTTCCAGTCAATATAATTGTGATTGATCCAATTGCATCCTATAGTTTAGTTAGTAAATTTGATGGAGGAGGTAATCAAATGGCAAAGAAAATGGAAGTACAAGTTTGGTCAGATATCGCCTGCCCATTCTGTTACATCGGTCGTGCTCACTTTAAGCAAGCACTCGCTGATTTCGATCATAAAGATGACGTTGAAGTTCATTACAATAGTTTCGAACTTGATACTACCGCTTCTGGTGAACCAGAAACCATGGCTGACCACATGAGCAAGGAAAAGGGAATGTCTAAGGAAAAGGTTGACGAATTCCTATCAACCATTACCGAATTAGCCAAAGAAACTGGCTTGAAGATGGATACAAGTAAGATCAAAGTGGTCAATACTTTAAAGGCCTACCGTTTGCTTCATTTTGCTGAAACCAAGGGCAAAGAATCAGAACTAATGGACAAGTTGTTTGAAGCTTACTTCGCTGATGGCTTGAACGTTGACGATAACGCCGTTTTAACTGACTTAGCCATGAGTGTTGGTCTGAACCAAGACGAAGTTAAATCCGTCTTAGACAGTGACAAATTCAAAAACGATGTAAGAGCTGACGAAGCCGCTGCCCAACAAGTTGGAATCAACGGTGTTCCGTTCTACGTTTTCAACAAGAAGTACGCCGTTTCTGGTGCTCAACCATTTAAGGTATTCAAGTCCGCGCTAGACAAGGCCTGGGATAGTTTTAAACCAATCGAAATGGTTGGTGGCGATGACGACCAGTCAAAGGGTGCTAACTGCGAAGGCGGAAGCTGCAGCGTAGATCCGAACGCTAATAATCAAAAATAATTAACCAAAAAAATTTCCCGATGGATTAATTTCCACCGGGATTTTTTATTGAATTAGATTTAAATGTCGGCCCCAGAATTCCACAAATGGTCCCGAACATAACGAAATGATGATCGTCATAATCCCAATGGGACCCGAAGCGAGAAAGGCCAGAAACATGAACAACACGTCTTGGATCACTCGGACCGACCAGTACGGCATGTGAAACTTCTTGGAGAAAATCGGGGCAATCGCGTCGTACGACGACACCCCAAACTTGGCCGACATGTAGACGGCGATTCCCACCGTGAAAATCAGAAATCCTAGCACGGCAAAGAGTAATTTCAGCCAAAAACTGGTAAAAACCAAGTACGCCCCAAACCAAAGGGTAAAATACTGAACGCCATATCCGACCATCATGTTAATGAGCGTGCCAAACCCGATTTGATGATAATCCATGAATAATACGATGACTAATAAAATCAGATAATCACCCAGTTGGATATTTCCCAGTCCAATCGGTAAGTGATGCGACAATCCAACGCTCAGCGCGGTGAAGGCATCCATCCCCAAATTTTCCTTGCGCATGAGTGTCATCCCTACCGCGATAATGGCGGTTCCGACCGCTGTGATTAAGACCTGAACTAAAAAGCGCATGACGTGATGCGCATCTAAATATTTCATTTCTAATACCCTCTCGGCGTTTCCATGAGGCCAAAATAATTCCTATGAATAATCATTTATTTTGCTGTATAATTAAAAATAGAGCGCTTAGGTTTCGCGAACCTTTACAACGTTTTAGCAAGTCTGTGGTTATATCCAAACTTCTCCAACCTAATTAAGGGAGTTGGTGGACATGAAATCACCTGGGAAAGGTTACTGGAAATTGTCCTACATAATAGGACTTTGGGTGTTATCGCGAATCGTGATTAACCTTGCGAGAGCATATGCGATAATAAAAAAAGCTAATCATGACTGATTAGCTCACCACAGTAACCGCACCTAACTTGCGAACATGGAAGAGATGATACCAGCATCTCTTCCTTTTTAATTACATATTTATTATATGCTTAAATTCTAATAAAAGTCAATTTGCTTTATTTGTGGTATGGACTCCCACTGTTAATCATGAAGGCCCGGTAAACTTGTTCGGTCAGCACCAGCCGCATGAGTTGATGTGGCAACGTGAAGCGTCCAAACGACAGTTCAAAATTAGCCCGTTTTAAAACCTTGGGCGCAAGTCCCAACGATCCGCCAATCACAAAGGTAATGTCAGAGTGACCGTAAGTGGTCAGGTCCTGGATCTTTTTCGCAAACTGCTCGGAGGTTAGTTCATCTCCTTGTATTGCTAAAGCAATCACATACTCCCGATCCTTGATTTTAGCCAAGATCCGAGTCCCCTCTTTATCCATAACATCGTCCATTTCCGCTTGGCTAAGCGTTTCAGGGGCCTTTTCGTCTGGAACCTGAACAATTTTAAACTTGCAAAATCTAGAAAGTCGTTTTGCGTACTCGTTAATTCCGTCTTTGAAGTATTTTTCCTTCAATTTTCCAACCACCACTAATTTGATGTTCATAAGTCGACTCCTTTAAACAGATTATCCACAAAGTTATCCACAAGCTATTTCACAAAATGTGCACATTTAGATAAAATTTAATACCTGTTAATAACCAACGTTTGTCAACAACATTTTTATTTATCCACAGAAATAAACAATACATATGTTCGTTAACGCAAGTTTTGTTGTTGTCATATCAACGTTTGTGGCGTTCTTTTTTTCATAAAATCTTGTTACATAAACTTATGCACACTGCTTGTGGATAACTCTATAATACTTTTCCACTGTGAATAAAAGCCTTAATTACAGTCTTTGTGTTTTCACAATGAGTTTATCCACAAAGTTATGCACAGTGTTTTACCCCTTGACATTTCAAAATCAGCATTTTCTGATTATTTGATTTTAGAATCGTCTTTTCGTTCGGAGTTTATCAGGAAACGCATCAGTCCCGAAAAAAACACCTTTGTGCATTAAATAACAGCTATTTTTCCTTCACCAGCGTTTTAATTATCTCATTAACCCCATTAATTGTCAGTTTACCATCTTGAACCAAAAAATGTTCGCCGCATCTACGACGAACATTTTTTAATTTTATTGTTGTTTAGCTTGTTGATCTAACGTGATCTGGGCGGTCTTCATTTGGCCGTTTCGATAGTAGGTAACTGAGATCTTATCGCCAACGTTATGGTCGTACAAGATATCACGCAACTTCCCCTGGTTAGTAATGGCTTTTCCAGCCAACTTGGTAATCACGTCATTCTTCTTGAGACCCGCTTTAGAAGCCGGTGAGCCACCGTTAACGTCCATGACAACAATACCTTCATTAACGTTTCCAGGAAGCTTTAGAATCGACTTCTGTTGCTTAACTGAGATATTGGCCAGGTCCACGTACTTAATCCCTAGTTCCGGCCGAATGACCTTTCCATCCTTAATCAACTGATTGATAATCCGAACGACTTCGTTACTTGGGATCGCAAAGCCCATCCCTTCGACGCTCGTTCCAGAACTATCCTTCGACAGCTTCATGGAGTTAATTCCAACAACCTGTCCAGCAATGTTTAATAGTGGTCCACCAGAATTACCGGGGTTGATGGCAGCGTCGGTCTGAATGACCGTCGCATCACCAGCACTGGCATTCTGTTGCCCATTTTCGGTACTTGCCTGCGGAACTTCCCGTTTCTTGGCGGAGATGATTCCCTCAGTTAGAGACGATGCGTATTCGGAACCGAGTGGGGAACCGATCGCAAGGGCCGTTTGACCCACTTTAATGTCGTCAGAATTTCCGAAGTTGGCAACTCGATTAACGCCATTACCGTTAATCTTTAAGACAGCCAGGTCGGTCACGGCATCATGCCCAACCAGCTTAGCTTCCTTCTTCTGACCGTTACTCAAGACTACTTCAAGACTTGATGAACCAGAAACCACGTGATTGTTGGTCACAATGTAAGCAGAACCGTTATCCTTCTTGTAGACCACTCCAGAACCTTCACTAATCTGTTGCTGGTCCTTTTGCGATGGATTATTTTTACTGCCATTTCCGTCACTGCCGCCAAACATCCCACTAAACATTCCTGATAGTGGATCGGAGTCGTTGGACTTGGTCTTCTCGGTATTAATAACCGAAACCACCGTGTCCTTATTATTCTTAAAGACTTTCTCAGCCTGATTAGAGGCATTGACTTTTACATTCTCAACTTTTGCGGTTCCACCACGATTGGAACCAGCAGGGACAGCTTGCGTGCCGAGAGACATTCCGCCGTTATACCACGTAATTCCTCCGTAGGCAATTCCGCCACCCAATAAACCAGCTACTAATGCCACAATGGCAACCGTTAGTAGTGGATGTGTTCTCTTCATATTTACACCCCATTTAACGTTATTTTAGCAAATAATTTTTAAGAAAGGGTCAATAATTCTCAAAGAGTTATTAAATTAGATGGTTTTTCCACGTCCGTATCAAACAAATTAAAGTCGTGTCCCACACCAAAGTCCTCATTTTCAAGCATCGAAGCCACGGTAAGGTGCGCCAACGACTTCATGTTGTTGTGGTGACTACGATGGCCAATGAAGATGTTCTTGGTGTCGCGTCCAATGATGTCAATCATCGCATCCGCACCGGCTTCATTAGATAAATGGCCCTCATCACTCATGATACGTTGTTTCGTTGGCCACGAATAGTCGCCGTTTCGCAACATTTCCACGTCATGATTACACTCTAAGACGTAGGCGTTCGCGTCCTTGATGACACCTTCAATGTGGTCCGAAACATAGCCCGTATCCGTCAGAACGACGAAACTCTTGTCGCCATCATGAAAGTTGTAAAACTGAGCATCGGCCGCATCGTGAGAAACACTGAAGCTCTCAACGTCTAAGTCACCAAAGGTCTTGATGGTATCTGGATCAAAAATAAACTTCTGTTCTTCCGGAAATTTACCAATCTTACGGCTCATGGCGTTCCAGGTCTTTTCGTTGGCGTAGACCTCCATGTTGTACTTGCGTGCCAGGATTCCAACGGACTTCGCGTGGTCGGTGTGCTCGTGTGTCACAAACAACTTGTCCACGTCGTTTAAACTCCGTCCAATGGAATTCATTAGGTGTTCAATTTTCTTTCCAGACAATCCCGCATCAAGTAACACCTTATGCTGATTGGTTTCAATGTACGTGACGTTGCCGCCGCTTCCGCTCGACAAGACACTAATTTTCATTGGATCATCGTTCAACTTTCCATCCAGCTTTCTAATTGTCTTCCATACCACTTGTAATTTTGTTCTTAAAGTTTCCCTGCACGTTCTCGGTCTTCAGAACTGAACCGGTAAAGGCGTTAATTCTGCGGATCGAAACGTCCTTCGAGTTGCGGGTCTGAATAGCAATGACCCAGGTTGGGATGTAAACCCCGTTGTTCTTAATGTTCAGTAATTTAGTGTACGCCCGTCTGGTCCAGAGGACCTTGGAATTATTCGGAATTTCATTGTACTGGTAAAGCCAGATCAAAGCCCGTTCCTGGGAGATGGTTTCCGCACTCTCGTGTAAAATCTTGATGTTAGTGAGCGCCGTCTGGGTATAACTCTTAATATCACCGTCCTCATCAAGGTTAAAGGTGATCTTAGCGTTATTATCCATTAACGTACTGGTCATGGCCTTTTGGATGTACACGATTTTACTGGAGTTGGACTGGTTTGGATCGTACTCGTAGTCATCACCGTTAATCACGAAGCTCTTTTTCTTCATGAGCGGATCAATCGTGTTTTGGGGGTTACGATCATCAAACTGAACTGGAGTCCGAAGGGTACTAACCACCGCACCATTTTCAAACCGAGCGTCCTGATTTCTCAAGTTTCCCATCTCGTTCGCTAGGTTACCGTCGTTGGTCGCTGAAATGTAGTAACCACTAGAGCGCTTATTGGATAGTTTACCAACGGAAATCTCATCACGCCGCATTTCCTTAACAATGGTAGCATTCGCACTACTCTGATTCGTGTTTTCCGTCTGCATGTTCCGATTCTGAACGATCATCAAGACCAAGAAAACGTCCAAAATGATGAAAGCCAGCAAGAAGACCTCTTGAATTCGCTTAAAATTCATTAGAAACTCTCCTTTCCAGTCCCATTACCGATTAATTGGTAATTAATCCAGGACCCATCGTAGTTTACAAACCACGATGGCTGAAGGGTGATTAATTGTTTATTGTTTTTCTCAGGAACCACCTGATATCCCAGGGTAATTGAACGCACTTTCTTCATGTCAATCCCCTCAGCGGATAATTGATTCAGCACCGTTCCCGTGCTTGGAAGGGTGGTACTCTCAGCGTTGGTTGGAATTGGAATCTGAAAACTTAGGAGGGAAAATTCGTAGCGAGTTGCCCCGCCGTTCCCCATCGTAAACGAACAGGTTCCAAGTCGTTTCTGGTTAAAGACAGGATAGCCCTCCACGAAGGTTCGATAAGTCACCGTATTTTTCACCGGATTATAGCTGTCAAACCGAGCATTATCCAACGGAATTCCTAACTTGTTAGCGTACCCATAAGCGGAATTAAGGACGTTTGCGTAGCTTCTCTCACGCTTGTTCTGTTTGTAGTCCTGATAAAGCACGTTGTCATCATCGTCAAAATTAAGGGACTGGTCCCGACTACTGTAGGTGGTACTCTTCTTTCGATGCTTAACGCTCGTATCCGTCGTGTTACCCAACACCCGGTTAATGTAGGCGGTCTGTGACTGTTCAGCCAGTAAGTAACCGTAGTTTCGCATCTTGACCCGGTTGGGGTAGAAGAGAAACGGTCGGTCGTTTAGGGTCCGCATCTGAACGTTAACGGACTGAATCTTTTTATTAAGAATGTTCTGAAGCTGATTTAAATTTCGTTTCTTAGTGGTTACCTCATAAACGTGATAACCATTATCACCCAAAAGATAGAAGTGGGTGTTGTCACCGAGGGGCAGAATCATTCGGTTCACGTTGAAGTTATTACTTCCAACCTTACTATCAAAGATCTTACTCAACAATTTCACTGGAATTTCACTTCCATAGTTCAACATCAGTGAATTATTAGAATTAAGGGTATTAATAAAGTGTTTCTGGTTATCCTTTGAAATTTCTTTTACCGATTCAACGTGGTAAGTTTCAATGTTTTTGACCAATTCTCCCGTCAAACTGGTGGTTTCACTCGTGAGTAATCCCTGCTTGCCATCCTTGGCGGTTCTGATGACCTCGGTAGGAGAATAGATGTCGTAGCGATTTTTAGAAGAGACCTCACTTTTAAGCGTGGCCGACTTGTCCTGGTGCATGCGACTGCCAAATCGAGCTGGATTAACCAGTAGCGCCACGATCAGAACCAAGCTGACCAGCACAGCAATACACAGTGAAACTGGTAAAATGTATGGTTTAAGCTTCTCCTTCATCCCAAAGATCCTCCTCAACTGGTTCATTTGGTAGTGAGATATAGAACGTCGATCCCTTTCCTTCGACACTATCAACCCAGATGTGTCCGCCAAAGGCTTCCACGATTTCCTTCGAAATTGCTAGTCCAAGGCCACTTCCACCCTGGGCTCTTGAACGGGCCTTATCAACCCGATAGAAACGGTCAAAAATGTGCTTAATGGCCTTCTTCGGCATTCCAAGTCCCTGATCGGAAATACTCATGATGATCCGGTTCTTTTGTTCGTAGATCCGACAAGTAATCACACCACCATCGGGCGAATACTTGATGGCATTGTTCATGATGTTATCAATTACCTGGGTAAACCGGTCGGTATCAATCTCGGCCCACAGGTCTTGTTTAGTGAAATCACGCTTGATGGAATACTTCTTTTTCGGATTATCGTCAGTTTTAATGATCATGTCGAAACGATCCAGAATGTAGTTAAAGAGTTTGTTCATATTGACTAATTCGGTATCGTATTTCTGAGTGCCAGAATCCATTCGTGATAACGTCAGTAAATCGTTAATCATTCGGGTCATCCGGTCGGTCTCATCTTGCGTTACTTTCAAAAACTTAGGTGCCAGGTCCTTGTCCTTCCAGGCTCCATCTTGTAAAGCCTCGATGTAGGAATGGACACTGGTTAATGGGGTTCTTAATTCGTGAGAAACGTTGGACACAAATTGTTTCCGGTCGTCATCAATCTTCTGTTGCAGGGTAATGTCATGAAAGACACAAACGAGTCCATTAATGAAGCCCGATTCCCGCTGAATCAGTGAGAAATGAGCCGATAGAATCAACTTGTGATCACGATCAGAAAAGTCCAAGTTTACCTGACCCGGGTCTTCAATGAGATCCTTTAAGGTGAACCGATCACGGAGATGCAGGACATCCAGAATGGATTTCCCGATGACCTGCTGCTTAGTAACCCCTAAGAAGCTGAGCGCCTCATCATTAATAATGATAACGTTCCCGCGGCGATCGGTCGCAACCACTCCATCGGTCATGTTATCGAGGACGGAATCCAGTCGCCTTCGTTCGGACTCCGTGGACTCCTGAGACTCCTCAACTCTTACTGACAAGTTATTAACGGCACGCGCCAATTGTCCCAGTTCATCGTTTCCGTAAACCTTGACGTGTCCCGAGTAGTTTCCCCGGGCAATCTGTTCCGTCTGCTTCTTCATTGCGTCAATCGGCTTTGTAATCGCACGCGAAATAATGAACGTCAAAAGCAACCCCAAGATAATGGCAACGATCGCCGCAAATAGATAAATTAGGGTGATACTGTTAATGTTTTGATAAACCGGATTCAGATTGGCCCGAACGTAGACGACCCCTTCCATGTTATTTTCGTTTCCCTGACTATTAATCAGAGGCGTAATCATGGTGTAGTACCGGTTCCCGTCACTATAAGTGTTCTTCTCAATCGTTTTGCCGTTATTTAAAGCATTCTTGATGTCATTATCAGTCGTCTTTTGTCCAACTAAGGACTGATCACTGCTCTGGTTGGTTCCCCGAATGTTACCCCTGGAATCAACCACCAAAATGTCATCAGAATTGTTAGTGTCAACGTCTTCCAAAATGGTCTGAATCTGCTTGTTAGCGTCGGTTTGGTTCTTTTTAGCCAACTGTTTCTTAAGGGACGTGTTGACATAGGGCTTCAGCTGAATGGAGTCCTTAAACGTATTCAAATTTTGATACTCGAGTTGACGTACAAAAACGGCACCCACTACTTCCAGGGTGATAATCATCATTAACGCGAAAACCAGCGCAATCTTAAAGTGAATCGACCGCAGAAAGTGCCAACGTCTTTTCTTCTTCATCGCATGAATACCTCTAATAAATTAATCGAATTTGTTATTCTTCCCTTTCGGAATCGCGTAGGTAGTAGCCCACTCCACGTCTGGTTACCAACCACTTTGGATGACTTGAATCGTCTTCGATTTTTTCCCGTAAACGACGGACGGTAACGTCGACCGTTCGTACGTCACCAAAGTAATCATAGCCCCAAACGGTCTGAAGCAGGTGCTCTCTGGTCATTACCTGACCAATGTGTTGGGCCAAATAATGCAACAACTCAAATTCACGGTGGGTCAAATCAACGCCCTTCCCGCGTTTGGTAACGGAATAAGAATCGGGATGAATGACCAGGTCACCGATTTCGATGTCGTGGTTATCATCCTTTCCCTCACCAGCTGAGCCGGTAATATTTTGCCGACGCAAATTGGCCTTTACCCGGGCCACTAATTCTCGGTTTGAAAATGGCTTGGTGACGTAATCATCCGCCCCAAGTTCTAGTCCCAAGACCTTATCAAGTTCGGAGTCTTTGGCAGTTACCATGATAATCGGCATGTTGTGGGTCTTTCGAACTTCCTTGGCAACTTCCAGTCCGTCAACCTTGGGAAGCATTAAATCAAGGATAATGAGGTCAGGTGTGTTACTATCGACTTTGTCGAGGGCTTCCTGTCCATCGTGGGCTACATCAACGTCAAATCCTTCTTTGGTTAAACTAAATTTTTCAATATCTGTAATTGGCTTTTCGTCATCGACAACTAGAATTTTTTTCTTCATAATATTATTTGTCTCCTTTGGACTAGCGGTAGTCCCTATTACAATCGAGTTTAGAATCAAGTCTTATTTTATGCTCAATCCTAGTTAAATTGTAACACATCAAATTACTAGCTTCACGTTATTCAACAACTGTTATTAATTAACAACGGCTCAACGGAAGACCCTTCTAATACCACTTGTTTTGTAATTTTTTATAAAATAGTGTTGCATGGGTTTTGGCGGTATGCTATTATAATAAATGTACTTTTGATTTGGGCAGTTAGCTCAGCTGGCAGAGCAACGGACTCTTAATCCGTGGGTCCAGGGTTCGAACCCCTGACTGCCCATCATATATCAGGATCATGGTTTAAGACCATGATCCTTTTTTATTACTTCATTTCACACAAAAAGGAAGACCCCCATCGTTGTTACTTACGGTAGATCTTCCCTTTTTTATTTTTTAATAGCTAAAATCTCGGTTAAAATTGCCAGACCAGCACACAAAGCGGTCATCGCAATGGCGATCCAGATAACTTTTGATCCCCTATAAACGGGATCAAAATTAAAAACATGGCCGCCAAGAAAGCAAAAATTCCGACTAGTACTTGTTGTTTTTTCGTGTTGGACACCTTCTAACTCGTTTGCTTCATGTAATTATCCGAATTGTTTCACGTGGAACAATTCCAATTTGACTCAGTGAAACTTATTAGTAATCAATCTTATTAACGACTTGAAACCTCTGAAAACAATTAGTCTCGGATATCACGTAGAATCCACACTGCTCCGGCTGCCAAAACCATGGTTACGGCCGCAATCACAAAGATATTTGCAATGGAACCAATTACCATCACAATCACCGGACTGGCCAGTGAAGCCACAATCTGCGGAATACAAATCTGAACGTTAAATAATCCCATGTAAACCCCAATGTATTTTCCGGGAATCTCACGGGTCACAAACGTCAACGGATAGACCGAAATTCCGGCCCAACCAACGCCGATCAGGATAAACGCAATTACCTGTAAAAAAGTGGTGTGACTCAACGCTGACATTAAGAAACCCATTCCCCCGATGACTAAACTAATCGAGAAGAACAGTTTGTATTTTCGTTGCGGAATTCGTGCCAGTACCAGAGAAACCACCACGGCGGCTAGTGCATACACTGCCGATAGAATTCCAAATAAATTACCACCAGCCTGGTAGCCACTGCTCATTGGGTCAGTGGTGTTAAAGACGTTTTTAGCAATGATACTGGTTCCGTACATCCACATGTAGGCAAAACCAATGTAGGCAAAGAGTTGGATGATGGACACAACCCAGAAAACCCTGGGTGCGTCCTTTAAAAGCATCCACGTGCTTTTCTTAGCTCGTTTCCCGTTCTGTTCCAAACCATGATAATCGTTGAACTGCTTTGGTGGATACTCGTCAACCTTTAAAACGGTGACGATGGTACAGAAGATCAGGACAACGACGGCAACGTAGAACGAGAAGATTACTGAGTTAGGAACCATCCCCTTGCTGGCAGTGTTACTAACCCCAATCTCGGTAAAGAGCCATGGTGATAGACACGCTAGCACGCTACCGATGTTCAAGAAGAAACTCTGAATCGAATACGCAAACCCACTCTGCCGTTGGTTAACCATGTCACCAATCAGCATTTTATAGGGCTGCACACACATGTTAAAGGCAACCATCAAGACCAACGTGATGACGGCGGCCAACGAAATTGTAACCACGCTTGGCCACCCGAAATCACCGACGTTTGGTAGCAGGAATAACGTGATGGCGGCCGCAATGGTCCCAACAATTAGATAGGGAATCCTTCTGCCCCACTTCGGAATCCAGGTTCGATCAGACCATCCACCGACCAAGGGTTGGACAAACAACCCGGCGATCGGGAGAATGATAAACAGGAGTCCTAAGAGACTCGGTGACGTTCCAAGGGTCTGAAAAATTCTTCCAAGTTGCGAATTCATCAACCCAAATGACATTTGGACTCCAAGAATTCCAAAGGATAGAAACCAGATTGCCGCAATGGATAATTTTGGCAACCCTTGTGTCTTTTCGTTGTTGTTCATTGAAAATCCTCTCAATCTTTCTTATTTTAGTTTTAATAAAAAAAGCCACTTACCCTGTAAGTGGCTTTTTATTGTACACCATCATTCGAAGCATAGGAAATAGATGAGAATTTATTATACGATTTTACAAAGAGCAGTTTAACGGTTCCCCTCGGACCCGAACGATTCTTTTCGATAATAACTTCAACCTCGCCGACGTTATCATCGTCATCGGCCCCTTGAGAACGGGGATCAGAATCTTCATCGTCTGAATCGTGCTCATAGTAGTCTTCCCGGTACAAGAAGGCGACGATGTCAGCATCCTGTTCGATTGATCCTGATTCACGAATATCCGACAACACCGGACGCTTGTCCTGACGCTGTTCCACTCCACGTGAGAGTTGTGATAATGCAATCACTGGCACTTGAAGTTCATTCGCTAATTTTTTAAGTTGACGGGAAATTTCAGAAACTTCCTGTTGCCGATTTTCTTTGTTACTCCCTTCAATTAACTGAAGGTAATCGACGACGATCAATCCCAAATTGCCGGTTTGTTTAGCTAACCGCCGGCAGTTAGCACGAATGCCAGCCATCTTATTGCCGGGAGTATCGTCAATGTAGATGTGAGCCTTTGAAAGACTGCCCATCGCAATTACTAAATTCTGCCATTCCTCTTCGGTCAATTGACCGGTTCTCAGGTGGTTGGCATCAATACTACCTTCCGCACATAACATTCTGTTCACTAGTGACTCCGCGCTCATTTCCAAACTGAAAATGGCAACCGTCTTGTCAGTCTTCGTTCCCACGTTCTGCGCGATGTTCAACGCAAACGCGGTTTTACCAACGGCTGGTCGTGCCGCCAGAATCATCAGTTCACCGGGATGAAGGCCGGTAGTCATCTTGTCAAGCTCGTGATAGCCCGTCGCAAGACCGGTAATGTCATCCCCACCATTTTGAGAAAGTTGGTCAATTTTAGTAAAGGATTCGTTTAAAACGTCCTTAATGTTCTTAAATCCAGATTGATTCCGATCCTCCGAAACGTTCATGATGTCCCGTTCGGCGTTATCTAACAGATCTTCCACGTCTTCGGACTGTTCGTATCCCTGGGTCGCAATGTTAGTAGCGGTCTGGATCAGTCGTCTTAAAACGGCCTTATTTTTCACAATCTTAGCGTAGTACACCAAGTTAGCGGCCGTTGGTACAGCGTTCGTCAGGTCAATGATGTACGGAACCCCACCGACGTCTTCTAGTTGGTCACGCTGTTTTAAAAGATCGGTAACGGTCACGGCGTCAATTCCCTGATCATCCTCGTTTAAATCTAACATCGCCTTAAAAATTAGTTGGTGAGCCCGCTTGTAGAAATCATCAGGATTCAAGTATTCCATGGCGTCGACTAGTCCGTCGGTACTTAGGAAGATGGACCCCAAAACGGCTTTTTCAGCCTCAATGTTCTGCGGTGGTGTGTGATCATTTAAAGTATCGTTGTTCATTCTCGACTCTTTTCTAACTGTAACTTACGATCATTTATTTTTCGCTAACGTGAACCCGAATTTGAGCGGAAACCTGGGGATGAACCTTAACGGGAACATCGGTATAACCCATGGACTTGATTGGTTCACTCATTTCGATCTTCCGTTTATCAAGTTTAATATTGTACTGATCCAACAGACCTTGAGCAATCTGCTTACTGGTAATTGAACCGAACAATCGTCCGTCTGATCCTGCCTTCGCCTTTAGTTCAACGACGGTCTTGTCGTCTTCAAGCTCCTTTTTCAGACGTTTGGAATCTTCAAGTTCCTCTTCTTGATGTTCAGCTTCAACGTGTTGTTGGGCCTTTAACTCACTGATCGCCTGTTTGGTGGCTGCTTTAGCGAGTCCCTTCTTAATCAAAAAGTTGTTAGCGTAGCCAGATGGCATTTCCTTTACGTCACCACGGTTACCCTTACCTTTAACATCGCTCAAAAAGATTACTTTCATTTTGATTCACTCCTTGTTTACTAATAATTTAACAGATTTAAGTTCATTCTGCTATTTGTCTGCTTTCTCATCATCGCTGTTAACGATCTTGTTAATGGCGCCCAATAGGGTCTTTTTAACCTCAGAAACACTTTCATCGGGAATCTGAGTGGCACCCGCGGACAGGTGACCACCACCACCAAGTGCTTCCATAATCAGTTGAACATTAATGTTACCATTACTTCTGGCCGAAATGCCAATGTTTCCGTTTGTTCGTTTAAAGACAATAAATGAAGCTTCAACTCCATCAATTGTCAGGAGGGAATCGACGGCCTGAGCGGCAATTACAGAGTCGTATTCCTTGTCATTTTCGGCGGTAATGAGTGCCATATTTTCGTCAATCTGTTCCATCATGGAAATGAGGTGGTTTCGATCCATGTAGTTCGTCACACTCTCTTTCATGAAGTCAGACATTTCGTCGGCATTAGCGCCCGCTGATCGGAGATAACTGGCGGCATCAAACGTACGCGTTCCCGTACGAATGGTAAAGGACTGGGTATCAACCACGATCCCACTCAACATCGCCGTTGCCTCCAGTTGATTAATGGGATCCGCATCCTGCGACTGATACTCAAACATTTCGGTAATCAGCTCACAAGCGGAGGAAGCATACGGTTCAATGTAGACCAAGATTGGGTTTTCGGGAAAGTCCTCTCCCCGACGATGGTGGTCGATGATGACCACGCGATTCTTGAGACGTTTGTAAAGATCCCCGGATACTCCCATGTCAGGCTTCGAGTGGTCGACCATGATCAGTAAACTGCTGTCAGTGGCCTTCTTGAGCGCCTTATCCGGGGTAATGATCGATTCCTTAATGTCAGGATAATCGTCAATCGCATTCAACAACCGTTTGATGTCAGAATGCGGTTCCTCTTCGTCCATTACAATCCAACACTGCTTACCATTCATCTGGGCAATTCGTCTGATACCCATGGCAGCTCCCATAGCATCCATGTCAGGTTGAGCGTGTCCCTGCACGAAAATTTGGTCGGATTCCTTCATTAACTCTTGTAAAGCGTGGGAGATCATCCGAGCTCGAACCCGGGTTCGTTTCTCCATCGGGTTCGTCTTGCCACCATAGTATCGGGCTTCCTTGTCCTTGGCTTTAACAACGACCTGATCACCACCACGACCAAGAGCCAAATCAAGGTTACTCTGGGCCTGGTCAGCGAGATTATTCAGGTTATTGTCATCGTATGAAATTCCCATACTAAGCGTCAACGGGAGGTTTTGTTTGGAAGTGTTTTCCCGAATGACGTCCAGTATCTTGAACTTATCGGATTCAATCTGATTCAGAGTGGAGACGTACAACAGGATAAAGTAGTGATCGGCATCAATTCGTTTTAAGAAGATCCCATACTCCTGCGCCCACGAACTTAGCTCATTGGTGATGTAATTTCTCAAGTTAGAAACGTCTTGGTCACTCATTGACTGGGTAATTTCATCAAAGTTATCCAAAAAGATCTGGCCAACCGCAATTTTACCATTTTCATACTTACTTTCGATTTCCGCATAATGGGTAATATCCATCATGTAGACGGTGTTATATTCCTTTTGGACCAACATATCGAACTTATGTCCCCGCCAGGTCATCTCAAACGGTTTCGTCTGATCCAGGTTGGCCTGAATTATGTCAAAGAGGTCGGGAGCAGAATGATCAAGCGGATAACCAACTATTTCCGAACTGTCAAAGTACGGTTGCAGGTACGGATTAATCCATTCCACCACGTGTTCATCGTTAAAGATCAGGATCCCAATCGGCATCTCCAGAAGGGATTCCTGCTGACCCCGCATAATCTGGTAGGACAGGTCGTTAATGTATTTGTCGGATTCTTCACCAACTCGGTTCATCGTGTTGATGGTATAGACCAGTCCTAAACAGGCCACCAGCAATAGAACAATTCCAATGAAGAAGTTGTACAGAAAGGCAATTACTAATCCCAAAATCAATGAAATCGCAATAAAAATCGTAATTTTTCTTAATCGTGTATTTTTTAAAAATGGCGGTAACGTCATTTGTGAAAAGAACTTTTTCATAGTAACTCCCATCTCCCACTCCATTATTTCTTCTATTTTATCACATTGGAGCTCATCCCATAAAAAGGGTAAAAAAAAGACCTAACTAAAATAGTTAAGTCTCAAATTCTGAATTAGTCACCAACTACGAATGGCATTAACCCCATGATACGGGCACGCTTGATCGCAATGGTTAACTTACGTTGGTTCTTAGCACTTGTTCCAGTAACACGACGAGGTAAAATCTTACCACGTTCTGAGACGAAACGTCTTAATAAATCAACGTCTTTGTAATCAATGTATTCAATATGGTTTGCGGCGATAAAGTCAACCTTACGGCGACGATGGCCACCTCTTCTTTGTTGAGCCATGTGTATTTCCCTCCTAAAACATTAATCAAATCGTTCCATTAAAATGGAAGATCATCATCGGAAATATCAATCTGGTCTCCAGAGTTAGCAAAGGGATCGTTCGAATTGTCATTCTTTTTGCCATTGTTAGGAGTGGATTGCCCACTCGTCTTTGGAGTTCCAAATGGATTTTCACTAGGAGCGTGATTGCCATTGCTGCTTTGACCCTGACCATTGCCACCGTTCTGTGAACGTGGTTCAAGGAGGGTAAAGTTCTCAACAACTACTTCGGTAACATAAACTCGCTGGCCCTGCTTGTTCTCGTAATTTCGGGTCTGAATCCGACCTTCGATTCCAACAAGTGAACCTTTATGCACGAAGTTGGCAAAGTTTTCAGCTGATTTTCGCCAAATAACACAGTTGACGAAGTCAGCTTCCCGATCACCATTCGAATTGGTGAAACGACGGTCAACAGCTAGGGTAAAAGTACCAACTGCCGCGCCATTTTGGGTGTATCGCAAATCAACGTCTCGTGTTAAGCGTCCAGTAAGAACTACTGTATTAATCATACTGAAAAACTCCTTTCATCTTAAATTATTTGTCGTCTCTTCTTACGATCATATGACGTAAGATGTCTTTATTAAACTTGGCAAGACGGTCAAACTCGTTTAGACCTTGGTCGTTGTCGCCTTCTTCAACGTTGACAATGTGGTAAGTACCTTCATTGTAGCCGCCGATTTCGTAGGCCAAACGACGTTTTTGCCAGTCTTTTGAATCGATTACGTTTGCACCATTATCAGTCAAGATCTTGTCGAATCGGTTAACCAAGTCAGTCTTGGCAGCATCGTCGATATCAGGTCTGATGATGTAAGTAATTTCGTATTTGTTGTTTTCCATGAATTACACCTCCTTGTGGACTGTCGGCTCTCCAGTGATTTGGAGAGCAAGGGGAGTCAATTAAAAACCTAATTGAACTCACAATGCTTAATTGTATCATTGATTGTTCTCTACTTCAATAAGACATTTGAGGCGTTGATTTGCGATACATAATTAGATACGCAGGTCACTGCGAATTGTTTTTAATCACCGTTATAAATCGAATTTTTAACGACCACGTAGTCAACCTTCCGAATGGCGTCGATGTCTTTCCCACCAGCGTAGGAGATTGATGACTGCAGGTCCTCTTGCATCTCACGCAGAGTGTTATAGATGCTGCCCTTGAAAGGAACTAACAACTTCTTTCCCTCTACGTTTTTGTAGGCACCCTTTTGAAATTGGGAGGCGGAACCAAAGTATTCTTTGTATTCCTTCCCATCTTTTTTCACTTTTTGACCCGGAGACTCTTGATGGCCCGCAAACATCGATCCGATCATGCACATTGTAGCACCAAAGCGAATCGATTTCGCGATGTCACCATCGGTCCGAATCCCACCGTCAGCGATGATGGGTTTTCTGGCTCCCTTCGCACAATAGCGAATGGCAGCTAGTTGCCATCCCCCGGTTCCAAAACCGGTCTTAATCTTAGTGATGCAGGCCTTCCCGGGTCCAATTCCGACCTTGGTGGCGTCCGCACCCGCGTTTTCAAGCGCCCGAACGGCTTCTGGGGTTCCGACGTTTCCAGCAATCAGAAAAGTGTTGGGCATCCGTTCCTTAACGAATTTAATCATGTTGATGACCGAGTCCGAGTAACCGTGGGCAATGTCAATCGTGATATATTCTGGGATTTGGTTGGCTTGGACCAGTTCCTTAATGAAATCGTATTCGTTGGGCTTAACCCCGATACTAATGGAGGCAAACACCCCATCGTCATGCATTCTTTTCACAAAATCAAGGCGTTTTTCTGGTTGAAAACGGTGCATGACGTAGAAGTAACCATTTTTAGCGAGACTTTCGGCTAGGTCAGCGTTAATCACCGTTTGCATGTTAGCTGGTACGACCGGAATCTTGAACTTACGGCCCCCAAACTCAACCGAAGTGTCACATTCGCTTCGGGAGTTAACTACACACTTATTCGGAATCAGTTGAATATCTTCGTAATCAAACACGTCCATTTTCATAAATCTCCTTGCTCATTTTACGAACTATTAAGTCATTTTTGCTTTAATTGTTTCAAACACAACCAATATCATAGCCGAAATAACCCGTTTAAGCAACATTAAAATGCCAGTTTACGAATATTAGTAATAATTTTAGTCAAAAAAATAGCACTACGCCAAAGGTAGTGTTATTTTTGTGCTTTATTCTTCGGATTGATCAGAAGCTGAAGTTGGTTCTTCAACCTTCGATTCTTGTTCTTGGTCCTTGGCAACGACCGCCATGGTAGCTACCTTGGCGTCATCATCAACTCGGATTAAGTGAACTCCAAGAGTGGCACGACCAGTCTCAGAAACGTTATTAACCGCGAATCGAATCATGACACCCATGTTAGTAATTAACATGATGTCTTCATCGCCAGTAACGGTACTCAAACCAACCAGTGGACCATTTTTCTTGGTCACATTGGACGTCTTGATTCCTTTACCACCACGACCCTTAATTGGGTAATCAGCGGCTTTCGTTCGTTTACCGTATCCATTTTCAGAAATAACGAACACGTCACTGTCCGGTGTTAGGATAGCGGCTCCAACCACGTAATCTTCAGGACGTAGGCGAACTCCTCTGACCCCGGAAGCCGAACGACCCATGGAGCGAACGTCATCAGCTTTGAAACTGACGGCGTAGCCCAGATGGGTTCCAATGATCATGTTGTCACCGTTGTCAACGATGGAAACTCCGATCACTTCATCGCCATCATGTAAATGAATGGCTTTTAAACCGTTCTTTCTGATGTTTAAGAAATCAGAAACGGGTGTCCGTTTAACCGTTCCGAGCTTAGTGGTGAAGAACAGGTATTTATCCTGATCGTTATGCTTCGATGAGATGCTAATTACCGTCTGAATCTTCTCGTTTTGACCGAGGTTCAACAGGTTAACGATTGGAATTCCCTTCGCAGCCCGGCCGTACTCTGGTACTTCATAAGCCTTCATGCTGTAAACTTTCCCAGCGTTAGTAAAGAACAAGAGTCGATCGTGGGTCGCCGTTGATAGCAGGTGTTCAATAAAGTCATCCTTATTAACACCCATGCCTTGAACTCCGCGTCCACCACGATTTTGCGCCTTGAACTCGTCCGTTGGGAGACGTTTGATGTAACCGTTGTGGGTCAACGTGATGACCACGTTTTCCTCTTCGATTAAATCTTCGTCTTCGATGCTGGTAATTTCACCAACTAATAATTCGGTCCGACGTTTGTCACCAAACTTCTTTTGAATTTCAAGGAGTTCGTCGTAGATAATCTCATTAATTCGGTCCCGACTATTTAAAATGTCCTTGTAATCTTTAATGTTAGCAAGTAATTTATTGTGTTCATCGGTAATCTTGCCACGTTCCAGTCCGGTCAAACGAACTAAACGCATGTCTAGGATCGCCTGAGCCTGCTTGTCATCTAGTTCAAAATTATTGATCAGTTCGTTTTTGGCAATGTCACCGGTCGAAGAACTTCGGATAATCTTGATGACCGCATCGATATTATCGAGAGCCACTAACAATCCTTCCAGAATGTGAGCTCGGGCTTGGGCCTTTCGCAAATCAAATTTGGTTCTTCTGGTAATTACCTCAACCTGATATTCAAGGTAGTACTGCAGGATTTCCTTTAAACTCAAGACCTTCGGAGCACCATCGACGATGGCCAGCATGTTGAAACTAAATGAGGTCTGCATCAACGTCAACTTGTACAAGTTGTTCAAGATTACTTCCGCAGAAGCATCCCGTTTTACGTCAATGACAACCCGCATTCCGTCCTTATCGGACTCATCATTAATCGCGGTAATGCCCTCAATTCGCTTGTCTCGCACTAAGTCAGCAATCCGTTCGATCAACTTGGCCTTGTTGACCATGTAAGGAAGTTCGGTCGCAATAATGCGTTGCTTCCCGTTCTTTTGTTCCTCAATGTCAACCTTGGCACGAACGATGATACTTCCACGGCCGGTTTCGTAGGCTCTTCTGATTCCAGATTTACCCATGACAACTCCACCAGTTGGAAAGTCTGGTCCTGGAAGTGCTTCCATTAAATCATTGGTGGTAGCGTCTGGATTTCGCATCAAAATATGAATGGCACTGATTACTTCACTTAGGTTATGAGGTGGGATGTTAGTGGCCATCCCAACCGCAATCCCTGAAGCCCCATTTAAAAGCAGGTTGGGAATTCGAGCTGGGAGAACCACTGGTTCACGTTCGGTTCCATCATAATTGGGTTGAAAATCAACGGTGTCCTTATTGATGTCCCGCAACATTTCCATTGAAATCTTGGAAAGACGGACCTCGGTGTAACGCATGGCAGCGGCACCATCACCGTCAACTGACCCGAAGTTTCCGTGTCCGTCAACTAACATGTAACGGTAACTGAATTCCTGAGCCATTCGTACCATGGCTTCGTAGACGGAACTGTCACCGTGGGGGTGAAACTTACCTAAAACATCCCCCACAATTCTGGCAGACTTCTTGTAAGGCTTGTCTGGGGTAACACCTAATTCGTGCATATCGTACAAAATCCGACGATGGACCGGCTTTAAACCGTCCCGAACGTCAGGAAGCGCACGTGACACGATCACACTCATTGCATAATCCAAGAACGATGATCTCATCTTCTTCGATAATTCAACGTTTTGAACTCGACTTGGTTTATTATTTTCTTCATTTGCCAAGAGATTTTGCCTCCATTCCTTGTTAAATCAGTCAATTAACCTAATTGTTTCATGTGAAACAATTTATACATCCAAGTTTTCAACAAAGGTTGCGTTGTCTTCGATAAACTTCCGTCTAGGAGCCACCTTTTCACCCATTAACATGGTGAAGGCCTCTTGGGCTGCCGAAGCATCATCAGAAGTAACTCTTAATAAACGACGGTGATCTGGATTCATGGTAGTGTCCCACAACTGGGAAGCATCCATTTCACCCAGCCCCTTATATCTTTGAATCTGTGGTTTTGGTGAAGCAGGTAACTGACCTAGCAGTTCCTGGAGTTCTTCATCAGAATCAACGTATCGCTGGAATTTGTTTCCCTGACGAACTCGATACAAAGGTGGCTGAGCGATGTAGACGTATCCAGCATCGATCATTGGACGCATGTAATTGTAAATTAAGGTGAGCAGCAAAATCTGAATGTGAGCGCCATCGACATCGGCATCGGTCATGATGATCAACTTGTGATAGTTAACCTTACTGATGTCAAAGTCGTTTCCAAAGCCCGTTCCCATAGCGGTAAACAGGGAACGAATTTCTTCGTTTGCCAGGATTTTCTCCATGGTGGCCTTTTCAACGTTCAGGATCTTTCCACGAATTGGCAAGATGGCCTGGGTTAAACGAGAACGACCCTGCTTAGCTGAACCACCGGCGGAGTCACCTTCGACGATGAACAGTTCAGAAACGTTCGGATCCTTGCTGGTGTTGTTAGCCAATTTGCCGGGCAAACTGTTAATTTCAAGTCCACTTCGTTTTCTAGTGACCTCACGAGCTCGTTTAGCCGCAGCTCGAGCCTTAGAAGCAACCGAACCCTTTTCAACGATCTGCTCAGCAATCTGAGGATGCTCCATCATGAACTTGGAGAACTCTTGGCCAAAGATGTGGTCAGTAGCCGTTCTAGCATCAGAATTACCTAACTTGGTCTTGGTCTGACCTTCAAATTGGGGATCGGGATGCTTGATGGAGACAACGGCCGTCATCCCTTCACGCACATCGTCACCCGAAAGGTTGGGTTCACTGTCCTTAATTAAATTGTTATTTCTTCCATAGTTATTAATAATTCGTGTCAAAGCCCGCTTGAACCCTTCCTCGTGGGTTCCACCTTCGTAGGTGTTGATGTTGTTAGTAAACGTCAAAAGGGTGCTGTGATAATCATTCGTGTATTGAATGGAAACTTCAACCGTAATACCGTTTTCTTGACCCTCAATGTAAATAGGATCCTTGAAAATTGGAGTTCGACCACGATCCAAGAATTCCACGTAATGACGAATTCCACCTTCGTAGAAGAAGTCATGTTCAACGGGTTCTTCCGGACGGTCATCTCTGATCGTGATGCGGAGACCCTTGTTTAAGAAGGCCAATTCTCTGACCCGAGTGGTCAAAGTCTTCATGTTAAAGGTCGTGGTTTCGGTAAAGATATCTGGATCCGGAACAAAGTGAACCTTAGTTCCATGGGCGTCTTGAGGTGCATCACCAATAACCTTCATTGGGGTCTTGACGTGGCCTCTTTCAAAGTCCATGTAGTAGCGCTTGCCACCTTTTGTAACCACAACGTCCAGTTCTTTTGACAAGGCGTTTACAACTGAGGCTCCAACTCCGTGAAGTCCACCAGAAACCTTGTAACCACCGCCGCCGAATTTACCACCAGCGTGCAGGATAGTGAAAACGGTCTCTAGCGCTGATTTACCGGTATCTCTCTGGGTACCAATCGGAATTCCACGACCGTTATCGGTAACGGTAATACTGTTGTCTTTTTCAACGACAACGTTAATTTCATCGGCGAAGCCAGCCAGGGCTTCGTCAATTCCATTATCAATAATTTCCCAAACTAAATGGTGAAGTCCCTGTTCGTTAGTGGCTCCAATGTACATCCCGGGACGCTTTCTAACCGCTTCAAGTCCCTTTAAGACTTGAATTTGACTAGCGTCGTATTCGCCGGCACGTTCTCTTTTTGCTGCTTTTTCTTCATCAGTCACTACAATTCCTCCTCAACTACATTACTCGGATACAATGACTCCCTTTTCAATGTGAAAAGTTTTGGGGTTATTAATTAAATTAGATGCCACCCCACTCATGCTTGTGGTGGTCAAAAATGTCTGAACCCGGTCCTGAATGGCCGTCAGCAAGTGGGTCTGCCGACTCTCATCCAGTTCGGATAACACGTCATCAAGTAGAAGAACCGGATACTCCCCGGTTTCTTCCTTCATTAAATCGATCTCTGCTAGTTTCGTAGACAAGGCGGCCGTTCGTTGCTGACCCTGCGAGCCAAACGTCGCAACATCCTTCCCGTTGACAATGAAGTGAAGGTCGTCTCGGTGCGGACCAAAGATGGTCGTTCCCTGTTTCACTTCCTTGTCACGATTGGCCTTGAACTTGGCTAACAAACTCTGATAGATCTGCTCCACCGAGGTCAGGTCCGTCTTCTTTAAGGAGGTTACGTATTTAAAGCGTAACGTTTCCTTTTGCTGGGAAATTTCAGCATGAATCGCCTGCGACCACTTCTGCAGTTTGGCAATCAGCTGAATGCGCTGAAAAATAATCTCGGCAGCATACGCTGACAGCTGGTCCGATAGAACGTCCAGGTAAACCATGTCACTTTGTCGGTGTAACAAGAGTTCCCGCAGATAGGCATTTCGCTGCTTCAAGATCCGACGATACTGCGTCGTGTTGTACAGGTAACGATTACTCATCTGGCCGAACTCCATGTCCATAAAGTGCCGACGAACTTGAGGTGACCCCTTTACAATCGACAAATCTTCGGGGGCAAATAAAATCACGTTAAGCTGCCCAACGTATGACGATAGCTTGGGTTGCTCAATGTGATTCACCTTGGCTCGTTTGCCATTTTTACCAAAATCAAGTTCTAGTTCAGTGGTCGTATGATTCTTCTTAACTCGTCCCCATAATTGCGCATGGTTCTCCTTCCAATTGATCAGATCACGATTGGTAGTCGTCCGATGGCTCTTAGTGAGTGCGAGTGCATAAATTGCTTCAAGTAGATTGGTCTTTCCCTGGGCATTTTGTCCAAGTAAAACGTTCACTCCGTCTGAGAAATGAACATCAGCATCTTTATAATTACGAAAATTGCGTAATTTCAATTCTTCTAGCTGCATGCTTAACCCTACTTTGTCTTAATAAAAAACATTCCTACGTCTGGAATTGAGACCGTATCACCCTTGTAGAGTTTCTTCCCACGTCGATTCTCAGGCTCGTCGTTTAGGTACACCATGTTTTCCTTTAAATACCACTTGGCTTTTCCGCCTGATTCCACAATGTTCTCTTCTTTTAGAAGTTGCCCCAAAGTTATGTACGGAGTCGTTATGAAAATGTCTTTTTTCATGAATTCACCCACTTTCAAATCTATTTCTATTATACCCCAAAAATAGGCAAAAGTACATAAATCGGGCGATTTTATGCGTTTTATGCTCATTTATGCTTTTTCATACATAAGTGCCTCAAATGCATTAAAAAGCTCATATTCGTAAATAAATGGAAATTTGAGCTTTTTGGCTAATTTACCAACTTTTTGTAAGTTCAAACTGCGCGCACAAAAAAAACGACCCCAAATTGGGGTCGCTGATCATCATTTATTAATTTAAAAGGTTCGTACTGGGGTAATGAGTTGAATGAAATCTTCCTTGTTTTCGGTTGGAACCAAGGCAAACGGTCGTAAGGCGGACGTAAACGAAATTTCGATGTCAGTCTGACCGAAGACTCGCAAAGCTTCCTTCATGTAATCGGGGTTAAATGAGATCTCAAGGTCTTCCCCCTCAGAACTTTTTGGCTTCAAGTCTTCTTCCACCGTTCCTACGTCAGGTGAATTCCCGGAAATGGTAACCACCTGGTCGTTAGGTTTAATGGTCAACTTAATGACATTATTTCGTGATTCGTGTGAAAGAAGGGAAGCTCGTTCGATGGCTGAAAGTAAGTCACCCGCCGCAAATTCCATCTTAGTGTTAGATGACTTTGGAATCAGACGGGAAGTGTCCGGATAGTTGCCCTCAAGTAGACGGGAATAGAATCTGGTGTCACCGAGGGTAAAGAGCACTTGATTTTCTGATAAATTCATCTGAATGTTTTGATCAATTCCGTCCAACATGTGGGAAAGTTCTTTCAAACTGTCTCCTGGAATTACCACGTCAAACTTACCGTCGTCATCGGCTGGAAGGCTAACTCTTCGTTGACTAAGACGATGACTATCGGTCGCAACTGCCAGCAACTTATTGTTAGCAAGTGTGAAATGAACCCCGGTCAGGATTGGTCGACTTTCCTGCTTGGAAACGGCAATGACCGTCTGACCAATGACCTGTCTAAAGATATCGGCAGCTAGATCAACGGTGTTTTCCGTATCAACTTCTGGAAGGTGCGGATAACCATTAGCATCAAGGCCATTAATGGTGAACTCAGAGTTGCCAGATTTAATGGTTGTTTGAAAATTATCGCCAACTTCTAGTGACATCGTTTTGTCAGGAAGTTTTTTGACAATTTCACTAAAGAAACGGGCAGGTAAAACAATACTACCAGTTGATTTAATCGTCAGTTCGTTGTCAGGATTACTTGCTTTAACGCTGGTTTGAATTGATACATCAGCGTTACTACCAGTGAGAAGAATGTCACTTTCTGATACGTCCATCTTTAAGCCAGTCAAGATTGGAATGGTGGTTTTTGATGAGATTGCTCTTGATACGGTATTGAGTGCTTTGATAAAAGCATTACGGTTCGTTACGAATTTCATTGCCAAATGTCCCCCTGAAAATGTGATGTCTATTTACTTAATTAAAGATATAAAGAACAGTAGAAGCAGTAGGCACTGTTAATACTGTGGATAACTCGGTAATTATTTACGGAATAAAAGTTATTAACTGTGGATAACTTTGTGAGTAACTCAATGAGTTATTTGCAGGTTATCCACACCCGCAATTATAACATTTTTAAATCGAACCACGGTTAGTGCTGTAACTCCGTCTTAATGTCCGAAATTTGTTTGCTTAAGTCAGAATCGTTGGCGGATGCGCGACTAATCTTGTCGTAGGCGTGAATGACGGTGGTGTGATCCTTTCCGCCAAACTCATCGCCGATTTTTGGAAGCGAGTTGTCGGTCATTTCTCGTGACAGATACATCGCGATCTGACGTGGAACAACGATTGCCTTAACCCGTTTGGTGCCCTTAATTTCTTTGACACTGATGTGATAGTAGGACGCCACCTTTGAAATGATGTCCGAAACGGTCAGAGCGGAGCGCGCCTTCGCTAGTTTGAGCGGTCGAAGTGCGTTTGCGACCAGTTCGGTGTCGATGGGTGCGTTGTTTAATTTGGCATACGCCTGCACTCTGGATAAGGCGCCCTCCAGTTCTCGCACGTTGGATTCGATCTGACTGGCAATGTATCCTAGGGCGTCAGCCGGGATGTCCATGTTGTCGGCCTTGGCCTTCGCACGCAAAATAGCGGTTCTGGTTTCCAGATCGGGCGCGGTAATATCAACGGAAAGTCCCCAGGCAAACCGCGAGACCAAGCGATCCTTTAGTTTGGGAACTTCGTTTGGAAGTCGATCAGACGTTAGCACGATCTGCTTATGATTGGAGTAGAGCGCCTGAAACGTGTTGAAGAATTCGTCCTGAGTGCCCTCTTTGTTACCAAAGAACTGGATGTCATCCACTAGAAGAACGTCAACGTTTCGATAGACGTGACGAAATTCATCCATTTTGTTGTTTTGAATGGCGCCGATGAAATCGTTAGCGAATTTTTCACTCGTCACGTACATCACGCGCTGACTGGGATCATGCTTGACGATGTTGTTCCCGATCGCGTGCATCAAATGGGTCTTCCCCAGTCCAACTCCCCCATATAAGAAGAGCGGATTGTATAATTTTCCGGGTGATTCACTAACAGCAAGGGCCGCAGCTTGGGCCATTTTGTTGCCTTGTCCAATCACGAAAGTCTCAAACGTATAGTTTGGTTCCAAGTGGGTATCGGTGTAGCTGTAAGAGTCTTGGCCGCCATCGGCTGGCTTTGCAGCGGGTTTTGATTCCTTTTGTAGTTCTTCTTCTAAAACAAATTTAGGAGAAATGTTCTTATAAGTAATAGAGTATGCGTACTCAACTAATTGACTTTTGAGCATTTTTTCCCAGTAGTCACGATGAAGCGAAGATGGTAATTCGAGTGTCAAGGTATCGCCGTCGTATGCAATTGGTTTCACGGTGGCGATCCAAGTATCGTATGTCGTGCCCTCAAATTTCGGATCCGCTTTAAATTTATTCTTAATTTTGTCCCATAATTCGTTTTGATCCATTGAGAGTGACTCCTTGTGTTTAAATTATGATTGTATTCTAGCATGTAGAAAAAAAGTTTTCCACAGAAAAAACAGGGTGTGTATAAATGTTTCACAGGGTGTTCATTAGTTATCCACATACCTGTTCATAAGTCTAGAAATTAATTTATAATTTGCTGAAATCAACAGTTTGCTGTGCATAACTAATTGTTGTTACAGTAGGGATTGAAGCTTGATAATGAACTTTATCCACAGATTGTGTTTAACGTTGTTAACATGCTGTGCTTTTGTTCAAAGACGTGTTCAATTCATGTTAATTCCCACAGGAGTTATCCACAATAATCCACAGGCAAATTTTATGAAACTTTTTTAAAGCGAACGGAGTGTTGTGTATTAATTTAAAATCCCTATTTGAAGATTATTAGATTTGTGATACTATAAGTTAGAAAAGCTATTGAATAGACAACTTAATATAGGCGATTAATTAGTAAGGAGGGTTAGTAATGAAAAGAACTTACCAACCAAAGAAACGTCGTAGAAACCGCGTTCATGGATTTAGAAAACGTATGAGCACTGGCAAGGGTCGTAGAGTTTTAGCACGTCGACGTCAAAAAGGTAGAAAAGTATTATCGGCATAGGCCACTGACCATTCAGTGGTCTTTTTCATTATTTTTTTGAAAATACTTGGAGATTATTCATGAGAAAATCGTACCGTGTCAAAAAAGAAGCTGACTTTCAAAAGGTTTTCGAAAAACATGATTCGGTTGCTAACCGACAATTTGTCGTGTACCAGCTGGAAAAACCGGGACAGAAACACTTCCGGATTGGAATTTCCGTGGGTAAAAAGATCGGAAATGCCGTTCATCGAAACTGGGTCAAACGGAGAATTCGCCAGTCGATTACAGAACTGAAGCCGGATCTAAGAACGGACGTGGATTTTTTAGTCATTGCACGTCCCAGAGCTGATGGGATGTCACAAAAAGACGTCAAGGCGAGTCTGATTCATGTTTTAAAGTTAGCTCATCTATTAGATTCTGATGATAGCGAGGAATAAAATTGAAAAAATTGAAAAGAATCGCTACTACGGCGATGATTGCCAGCCTTGGTCTGGTGCTCACGGCATGTAGTAACGCTCCAATTACTAACCATAGTAAGGGGATTTGGGATGGCCTAGTCGTCCTTAATTTCTCGAGAGTAATTATTTGGTTATCAAAATTCTTTGGTGATAACTACGGAATCGGAATTATCATCTTCACCATTATTGTGAGAATTATCCTTCTACCATTAATGATGTATCAGACTAAGAGTATGAAGAAGACGCAGGAAATTCAGCCGCAACTGAAGGCCCTGCAGAAGAAGTACTCCAGTAAAGATTCCGAGACAATGGAAAAATTACAGACGGAGCAACAGAAGCTGTATAAGGAAGCTGGCATTAATCCATGGGCTGGATGTTTGCCGATGGTTGTTCAACTACCAGTGATCTTTGCCTTGTATCAAGCAATCTGGCGGACTCACATTCTAAGAACCGGTCACTTCTTGTGGCTGCAGCTTGGTAGTCCGGATCCGTATTACATCTTGCCTGTGCTAGCCGCTTTGTTCACCTTCCTTAGTTCCTGGTTGTCAATGAAAGGTCAGCCGGAATCAAACGGAATGACGACGATGATGACGATTGGGATGCCAATCATTATCTTCTTCACCGCTTTGAACGTACCATCAGCCTTGTCCTTGTACTGGGTGGTTACGAATGCGTTCCAAGTAGTTCAGACGTTGTTAATCCAGAATCCTTGGAAGATCAATCGTGAACGTGAAGAAAAAGAACGTGAAAAACGCCAACACGATCGGGCCGTTAAAAAGGCCATTCGGAAAGCTAAGCAGAGTAAACATCACAAATAATTAACGAATAAAAAAGCAGACGATGGTCTGCTTTTTTTGTTTTCTCGTAATTTGTAATATTACATCTGTGAATTCCTATTCCTTCAACGATTTGATTTGTGATAATATTAATACCGTTGGACATTTACAAATATAGGAGAAGCAACAATGACGAAATACACCGGAGCCACCATCGAAGCAGCCATCCAAAATGGCTTAAAATCACTTGATACTAATCGTAATAATGTTGAAATTAAAGTTATTAAAACCGCTAGTAAGGGATTTCTGGGATTTTTCAAGCATCCCGCAGAAGTTGAAATGAACGTTAAAACATCTGATCCAGCCCGGAAACGGGCTGAAGGTCAGTTAAAAGTCAAAAAGGAGGCTAGTACGGCCGTTGCTAGTCCGGTCCAAACCGAAGATCGTCACGCCAAAAACGTCGAGGCGGTAAGTGGGCTAATTCAGTATTTACAGGCCATTACTGATCAAATGGGGATTGAGGCTGAACTAAGCTACGAGATGCCGAACAATCGCCACGTGACCATTAATTTTGATACGCCCAAAGAAGGCTTGTTAATCGGCAAACACGGTCGGACGATTAACGCCCTGCAGGAATTGAGCAATATTTACCTAAATAACATGGGAATTAGCTACCTGGAAGTTGAACTCGACACGGCTAATTACCGCCAACGTCGGCTTCAGATCCTCACTAGTCTCGCCGAACGGACGGCTAGAGAAGTTGTGGCAACGGGCAAACCAGTTTACTTGGACCCGATGCCTTCTTTTGAGCGTAAACAAATTCACGTGACACTTCAGGACAGTTCAGAAGTGATGACGTATTCAGCGGGACGCGAACCCCACCGTTCGATTGTGGTGGCTCCTCGCTAAATAATTGACAAAATAAAATTTTCGTCCTAGTATATGTAAGATTGTAAATTCGAATAGGTAAAGTAGTGAAAGTACTTTATCCACGCACAGGGCGTGGTTTGAGTACTTTTTTTATGCGATTAAATGAGAAAGGAGTTTGGATATGGCACTGACAACGACTGATTACGATACAATTGCGGCAATTTCAACCCCACCTGGTGAAGGTGGCATTTCGATTGTCCGCATTAGTGGATCGGATGCAATGAAGGTGGCTGAGAAGATTTATCGGGGTAAGAACCTCGCAAAAGTTGCTTCTAACACGATTAACTACGGTCACATCGTTGATCCGTCAGACCACAACAGTGAAGTTGACGAAGTGATGGTCTCGGTTATGCGAGCACCAAAGACGTACACCAAGGAAGACATTATTGAGATTAACTGTCACGGTGGGATTGTGGCCACTAACAAGATTCTCCAGCTGGTCCTAAGTAACGGTGCCAGAATGGCGGAACCGGGTGAGTTTACCAAGCGTGCCTTTCTAAACGGCCGTTTGGACCTGTCCCAGTCAGAGGCTGTGATGGACCTGATTGAAGCCAAGACCGATGAATCAATGAAAGCGGCTTTGAATCAACTAGATGGCAACCTCTCGCACCTCATTAAGCATCTCAGGCAGGACATCTTGGACGTCTTGGCCCAAGTGGAAGTCAACATCGACTACCCTGAGTATGATGACGTGGAGACCATGACGTCGAAACTCCTGATGGACAAATCGAAGGAATTAAAGGCTCAAATCGACCAACTTTTGAAGACGGCGAAGCAGGGGAAAGTCCTGCGGGACGGTCTGAATACCGCCATTGTTGGGCGACCAAACGTGGGCAAGTCGAGTCTGTTGAACCGGTTGCTTCACGAGGACAAGGCGATTGTAACCGATGTGCCGGGGACTACGAGGGATGTTTTGGATGAATACGTCAATGTCTCCGGAGTACCACTGCACTTGGTTGACACTGCCGGCATTCGTGATACCGAGGATAAGGTTGAAAAGATCGGGGTCGATCGTTCCCGAAACGCCATCAAACAGGCGGATTTGGTGTTACTGGTATTGAATGCCAGTGAGCCACTGACTGATGAGGACCGGGAACTGCTTGATCTGACCCAGAAGAGTAAACGGATTATTCTACTGAACAAGACCGATTTACCGGAAAAAATTAATGTTAACGAATTAAAACAACGTTATCACGCTGAAAATATCATCAAGACCCATGCTACGAAGGATAACGGAACGCAGTCACTTGAAGATACGATTGCCAAAATGTTCTTCAATGGTGGCATCAAGAGTTCTCAAAACGACGTCATGGTTACCAATGCCCGCCATATTAGTCTTTTACAACAGGCGAGTGATTCCCTTCAGTCGGTTGAAAACGGCTTAAATAACGGGATGCCCGTCGATCTAGTTCAGATTGACATGACAAATGCGTGGGATTTACTTGGTGAGATCACCGGAGACAGTTACGATGGCGAATTGTTGGATCAATTATTTAGCCAATTCTGTTTGGGTAAGTAAGCGATTAACTCAATGGAGGTTACTAAATGAATAAAATGATACAACAAGAAGTGAAGAAGACCTATAACGGTGGCGATTATGACGTCATCGTGGTGGGTGCCGGACACGCTGGTTGCGAAGCCGCTCTGGCATCTGCTCGCATGGGTCAAAAGACACTCCTTGTCACAATTAACCTTGATATGGTGGCATTTATGCCATGTAATCCATCAGTTGGTGGACCCGCAAAGGGAACGGTGGTCAGAGAGATCGACGCCCTTGGCGGTGAAATGGGAAAGAATATTGACAAGACCTACATTCAGATGCGAATGTTAAACACCGGAAAGGGTCCTGCAGTTAGGGCTTTACGAGCTCAGGCCGATAAGCATGCTTACCATCATGAAATGAAAAATACCCTTGAAAAAGAGCCTAATTTAACGTTGCGTCAGGGAATCGTCGATCGTTTGATTGTGAAAGACGGTCAGATTGAAGGCGTCGTTACCAATACCGGAGCGGAATACCATTCTAAGGCAGTTGTGATCTGTGCTGGAACGGCCGCTCGTGGCAAGATCATCATTGGTGAGTTGATGTACTCATCTGGTCCAAATAACTCGATTCCAGCCATTCATCTTTCAGAAAACTTGGAAGATTTAGGTTTCGAACTGAAGCGGTTTAAGACCGGAACCCCACCACGAGTGAACGGTGATACCATTCACTACAATGAAGCTGAGGAACAACCTGGGGATGAAACCCCTCACCACTTTAGTTACACCACCCCGTATGCAGACTACCTGCCGGTTTCAAAGCAGATTTCCTGCTGGTTGACGTATACGAACGAGGAAACCCACCAGATTATCAAGGATAACTTGGATCGGGCTCCCATGTTTACTGGGGTCATTGAAGGTGTGGGTCCCCGTTATTGTCCATCAATCGAAGACAAGGTGGTCCGGTTTGCGGACAAGAAGCGACACCAGGTCTTTCTAGAACCGGAGGGACGCCACAACGAAGAATGGTACGTCGATGGGATGTCGACCTCCCTTCCAGAAGAGGTTCAACAGCAGATGTTGCACTCCGTGAAGGGACTCGAGGACGTCAAAATGATGCGTCCCGGTTATGCGATTGAATACGACATCATCTCCCCTTACCAATTGAAACCAACCCTTGAGACCAAGAAGGTCAGCGGATTATTCAGTGCCGGTCAGACCAACGGAACTTCTGGATACGAGGAAGCTGCCGGTCAGGGGTTGATTGCCGGAATTAACGTCGCTTTGAAGATTCAGGGCAAGGATCCGTTGATTCTGCAACGTGATCAGGGTTACATCGGGGTCTTAATCGATGATCTGGTTACCAAGGGAACCAACGAACCATACCGACTTTTAACGAGTCGTGCCGAATACCGATTACTGCTTAGAAATGACAACGCTGATATGCGCTTGACCCCAATTGGTCACGAGTTGGGCTTGATTTCAGATGAACGTTACACTAAGTTTGTTGCTAAACGCAAGGCGGTTGAAGACGAAATTAAGCGCTTGAATACCGTTCGGATTAAGCCAAGTGAAAAAGTTAATCAGTTTGTGGAAGCTCAGGGGGACAAACCGCTCAAAGATGGTATTATTGCGGCGCAGTTCTTGCGACGTCCGTATGTAACATACGATAAACTGCTTGATTTCATTTCAGGACCCGACGAAAAATTGGATCCAGAAGTGGTGGAACAAGTTGAGATTCGAACTAAGTATGCTGGTTACATCAAGAAGGAAGAGGACAAGGTTGCCCGTATGAAGAAGATGGAATCCAAGAAGATTCCGGACAACATTGACTACTCCGTGATTGATGGGATTGCAACTGAGGGTCGCCAGAAGTTGGAGAAGATTCAGCCGGAGACGATTGCTCAAGCGGCCCGTATTAGTGGGGTTAATCCGTCTGACATTGCGATTCTTTCGGTGTACATTCAGCAGGGTAAAATTGCGAAAAAGAAATAAAATAAAGTTGGACTATGTGAAATAGTCCAACTTTTTGTTTACTGATTACTTAATTTTTTAACTAATGAATAAAAAGTGTTGCATTCGATATGTAAGCGCTTTATACTTGTATCAATAAATGAAACACAAAATGTTACAAAGGGGATCATGTTTATGCGATATGGAAGCATTGAAGCAGGTGGAACAAAGTTTGTTTGTGCCGTTGGTGACGACGATTTCAACATTGTTGATAGTGTTCATATTCCAACTACTACGCCAGAAGAAACTTTGGCTAAGGTAGTGGAATACTTTAAGAAGTTTGACCACATTGATGCATTTGGAATTGCTTCATTTGGCCCAATCGATGTTCGAAAAGATTCTGACAAATACGGTTGGATCATCAAGACTCCTAAAAAGGGTTGGAGCAACGTTAACTTTGTTGGAACCATGAAACGCGAGTTTGGGGTACCAGTTTACTGGACTACTGATGTTAACGGTTCAGCTTATGGTGAATACATCAAGCGTCGTCAGGCTAACAACAAGATTGAAGCGGTTAGTTACATCACTGATGGAACCGGAATTGGTGCTGGAACTGTTATTAATGATGAATTCTTAGGAGTTCGTGGAACCCCTGAATTCGGACACATTCGGGTTAAGAGACACAGAGATGACATGGATTTTGATGGGATCTGTCCTTATCACGGTGACTGTCTTGAAGGGGTTGCTTCGGGTCCAACTTTTGAAGCTCGAAATAACATTAAGGGTCAAGACACTCCACCAGATGATCCAGTTTGGAACATCATTGCTTACTACGTGGCTCAAGGTGTCATCAGTTTGACGGTTAACTTCCGTCCTGATCAAATCGTGCTTGGTGGAGGAGTATGTACTCCACAATTCGTTGAAAAGGTTCGTGACCAATTTAACCTCTTGTTCGATAATTACCTTGATGTTGGTCCACTTGACGAGTACATTAGTCGTCCGGTCGTACCTCACAATGGTTCCGCAACATTCGGGGACTTCGTGTTAGCTAAAAAGGCTTTAGACGAATCGAAGAAATAAATTAAATGGTTTAAAGGGATGCCTGAGGGTGTCTCTTTTTTTGTGTAAATTAACATTTTGGGTACCGTGTATGGTACCTTAAAAATATGAAGGGTTGAAGTGGTTAAATGAGTGAAGTGCTTTTGTCGATCAACTTACCATTGAAGAATTAATTAACTGTCTGTGATAAAAGCATCATTTTAGCCAAATCTATATACAACTATTTCCCACAATGATATCATATATTATGAAAGCGTTTGCAAATAGGGAGGCAGTAAAATGAGTAAAAAAGTTGTTGTGATCGGATCCACCAACGTTGATAAAGTTTTAAACGTTGATAAATATGCGTTACCAGGTGAAACCCTGGCGGTCGAAAACCACCAAGAATCTCACGGTGGCGGAAAAGGGGCCAATCAAGCAATTGCTGCAGCAAGATCTGGTGCTGACACAACGTTCATCACGAAATTAGGTGATGACGAAGACGCCAAATTCATGATTGAAGGATTTAAAAAAGACGGAATGAACATTGATTCCGTAATTACTACTCAAGCTCGTCAAACCGGACAAGCTTACATTACCGTTGACAGTACCGGACAGAACTCGATCTACGTCTATGGTGGAGCAAATATGGCCATGACCCCAGCAGACGTTGATCAACACGAGGACGCCATTAAGAATGCTGACCGAGCAATTGCGCAGTTAGAGATTCCAGTACCAACCATTATTGAAGCATTTAAGATTGCTAAGAAAAATGAGGTTCAAACCATTTTGAACCCGGCACCAGCCAAGAAGTTGCCAGAAGAACTCCTACAGTTAACTGACATTATTACCCCAAATGAGACGGAGGCCGAAGCCCTCACTGGGATTAAAGTCATTGATGATGATTCCATGATGAAGAACGCGGAATACTTCTTCAAATTAGGAATTCGAATGGTAATTATTACCGTTGGTGACAAGGGTTCGTTCTACGCCACTCCAGCCAGCCATGCGTTTATCCCAGCATTTAAGGTAAAAGCGGTTGATACGACGGCTGCTGGAGACACCTTCATTGGTGCCTTGGCATCTCGCCTAGATTTAAACAGTGCTAACATTCGTGACGCGATGTTGTACGCGAACCATGCTTCTTCTTTGACAGTTCAGGTGGCCGGTGCGCAGAACTCCATTCCTTACGAAAAGGATGTTTTGGACGTCATCAGCAAGACTTCCAAGACCAAGGAAGCCATCGAGAAAGAGAAGAAGCAAGCTGCTGAGTATGCGGCCGCACAGGTTCCTAATCACATCGTGCTGGGACTTGGTTCAGGTAGTACGGCTGCTTACTTCGTTAAGGCAATTAATGAAAGAATCAAAAAGGAAGGTCTTGACATTCAGTGTGTCGCAACTTCCGTTGGAACCGAGAAATTAGCCGAGAGTCTCGGCATGCCAATGCTTGATGTTAATACGATTGATCGCGTTGATTTAACGGTTGACGGCGCTGACGCTGTTGACGATAAGCTCAACGGGATCAAGGGTGGTGGAGCTGCCCTTCTCTTTGAAAAATTAGTTGCCACCATGTCGGACAAGAACGTCTGGATTGTTGATTCCACTAAGTATCACAAGACCTTAGCGGGTCAGAAGTTACCAGTTGAAGTAATTCCATTCGGTGGGATGGGTGTCTTCCGTTACTTAAACGAAGCCGGGTACAAGCCCGAGTTCCGCTTTAGAGACGACGGTGACATCCTTCAGACGGATTCAGGAAATTACCTCATCGATATTACGATCCCAGATGATGCTGATTTAGCTAAATTAGCTCACAACCTAAAGAATTATACCGGAGTTGTTGAACATGGATTGTTCCTGAACATCTGTGATCAGTTAATCATCGGTGGCGATAAGGTGAGAGTGATTGATCGTCCCAAAGAAGAAACTAAGAAATAAGTAAATTTCCGGATCGGCTAGAGATGGCTGGTTCGGTTTTTTTATTTTTACTAGGGTATAATTATTAGAAGGGAATGGAGGTAAGGCCGATGATAATTAATGTGATTTTAGGAAGCACCAGGGATGAAAGCCTTGGCAGACGGCTCTTTAAGTATCTTCTTAAGAGACAGGATGAGTTCGAAAAAGTAAATGATGTTAAGTTTAATTTTATAAGTTTATCGGACTACAATTTACCGTTTTTCTACGAAAGCATGGCGCCGATGGACAACCCCAATCGAGTCTTAAAGCCCAATGAACAAAGATGGGTTGATGACATGCGGCAGGCGGATGGATATATCTTTTTGGTTCCCGAATATAACCATTCCTTCCCCGCCGTTTTGAAGAATGCACTCGACTTCTTGGCGTTTGAAGCAAAGGGGAAACCCGCTAAAATTATTACCTATTCTAATAATTCGCGTGGTGGTCAATTCTCGTACCCCGCACTTTTGCCGACGCTTGGACAATTGGGCTTTTTCACCCTCCCAAAACCGACATCAGTTCGAAATGTCGACAAGAATTTTGGTGTAGATGGAAACTTTGTTAAGGATGCACCGGGAAAGCATGGCGATATAAAGAAGTTGAATCGAGCTTTCGCCGAAAGTGCTTTTTACAGTAAGTTATTTAAGGAGCATCCCTTTAAATATGATGCTCATATTTATGATAAGTAGAGTGAAAATGATTGTTACAAAAAGATAAAATCTAAAATTAATTGTAGTATTGATATGAATCCATGTCAGGCAAAAACATTTGGATTGTGGATTTGACCAAGTATCATAATGCTTTTCCGACCAGAAGTGTTTAACTGCAGTAATTTAATTCAGTAATGATAAGGGTAAACTGATTGTCTAAAAAGTTAAAAGTTAAAAAATAAATAAAATTCTAGAGCAGGGGTAATGTGTTTTGGATTTTATTTTGAACAGGTTAATGAAATAGGGTGAAACAAAATGGATATAAATTCATTTTTTAATTGGTATTTGGGTCGTGAGTTAGGTGTTTGTGGTGATTTAATTTATAAGGGATTTGAAGCTATTGAGAATGATGATGATATTGTACTTAAAGATAAAGAAAGTACAAATGATGAGTTAATAGATCGAATAGAATCGTCTGCTTTTATATTTTTTGTTAATATGTGTGTTTCTTTTGAAAGATTAGGTAAAATTATTTTACTTTTTCAATTAAATAATGAGCACCCAGTAGAAATGTTGTATTTTATAAATGAAAAGGATGATGAAAGAGCAAAATCTTTTGAATTTTTTGGGGAAGAAGTAACTAATGCTTTGTATGGACATAATAATATAAAGTTGATTAAATTGATTGATTATTATAATAGTAATAGTAAAGAAAATTCATTTATAAATGAAAAAGAGAAGTATTTTTTTCAAAAATTGGATAATTTTTATAAAAAATTTCGTTATGGACGATTTAATACGCCAACAAATAATGACTTTAACGTTGATGTAAAAGAATTAAATGAATTATATATTTATGTAATTCAAAATATAATGAAAAAGTCAAAAAAAGAAATAAAAAAAGATAAATATTCTAACACTGATCTAAAAAGTGATGTTTTATATAATTTAGGCGAATTGGTTCAACATTTGGTCAATAAGTATTATGACGAAATATTTAAATATGCTTATGCTTTAAATATATATACGTATGAATTACATGGAGAAAGTCATTCCGTGGATGTGTTTTTAAATAGAACATCGTTACATGATATTTTTATAAAAAAAAGAATTGTTAGAATTGAACTAATTTATTATTTATTATACAAATTAAGGTTTTATAGAAATATAAATAAAATGCATGGAGTAAAAAAGTTAACTTCAAGAGATGTTCCTAAACCACTTGATATTGGAGAATACTTCGGTGATAATTATTTTTCTAATTATTTAAAATATGGAGAAGATAACTTTCTGGAAGAAGGAGTTATGGAAGCACCTCATGAATGGGCAAGTGATAAGGGCAGAAGTAGACATATTAATAGCAGAGAATTAATTAAAGAGAGAGAATATAATATAAGTTCTTTGATGGAAGATTGTAAAGGTGTTTAATATTGTTTATAGTAAAATGAGTTTCACGTGAAACAATTTGCCCAAACACTTGTTACTACTGACTTGAAGTGACGTGGTACACTACTTAATGTAAAAATAAATTGAAATGAGGAAAATAAAAATGAAATCAGTTGCAGTATATTGCGGCGCTGCTCCTGGCAACGATCCCGCATATCAAAACGCTACCAAGAAATTAGCTAAATGGTTGGTCAATCACGATTTGGAATTAGTTTATGGTGGAGGCGGAGTTGGACTCATGGGTCTGCTCGCCAGTACCGTCTTGGAACTTGGTGGCGTCGTTCATGGAATTATGCCCAAAGAACTTGTTGATCGCGGGGCCAGCATGGATGGGCTTACTAGTCTAGAAGTTGTTCCTAACATGGATATTCGGAAACAAAAGATGCTTGCTCAGTCTGACGGATGCATCGCACTTCCTGGTGGTCCAGGAACTTTGGAAGAAATTTCTGAAGCATTTTCATGGGCGCGAATTGGAGATAATGACGATCCATGCGTAGTCTACAACGTACAAGGATACTATGATCCCTTGAAGAAAATGTTCGACGAAATGACCGAAAAAGAATTTTTGACGGTAGAAGATCGCAAGAAGTTACTCTTTTCGGACTCACTGCCAGAAATCTATAAATTTATGACCACATACACAGCACCAAAGATTAGAACTTATACGAAATAAGATACGTAAAAAGCATCCTCACTTTTTTGGAAGTGGGGATGCTTTTTGTGTTCCATTATCTGAAATAATTAGGTATGATTATATACAGAGCGACAATTGATTTGATCGCCAATTGGAGCTTTAGTAGGTTTACTGTGTTGAACCTCATCTCCACCTTAATAATTAACGAAGAGGTGAGTCGTTTGAATACAGAAGAAAGTTGGTTATTGGGATTGTACCACTAGCAGTAGTGGTTCTTATTGTCTCGCGTGCAGCAATTAATTTTGCTAAGGCATACGCGATAATAAAAAAAGCTAACCGCAAAGATTAGCTTTTTATCACCAATAACACACTAAACCTATGCAGAAGAGATGGTAACAGCATCTCTTCTTTTTTATTTAGTATATTATTATTCTATTTCCGTTGATGAAGAATGTCAATTATTATTTAACATAAAAAGTCATTCCATTATATGAGATAATAAAAAAAGCTAATCATAAAGATTAGTTTTTTACCCAATAACACATAAATCTGCGCGGGAAGAGATGGTAACGACATCTCTTCCTTTTTTTATTACTCTTTAATTCTATTTCTAATTCACTAGCTTGTCAATCATTTTATTATTTGGAGTTAAATTAACTAATAAAATAGTTTCACATGAAACAAATTATTTTTATTAAACGAAATTTTGACTTGAACAGCACGTATTTAATGGTGTGATCCATTTAATTATTATAATTACTAATATTCGTTAATTAATTAATAAATTGAACAAAGTACTTATAAAAATCCAAATAATGGATAAAATACGAACAATATAAAGATATATGTTGAAAATTGTATGTATAATGGTATTATTAATTTGTCTGGTACAACAATTTTGGGAGGGACTTCGTAATGAAACTTAAGAAAGCTTTGAAATGGATCACCGCAGGAGCAGCACTTACCTTTTTATCAGTCGGATTAGTAGGCTGTGGCAAGCAGTCTAGCAATTACAAACCCAAGAAGTTAACGGTCGGATTTACGCCATCAGTTAACGCAGGGCAAGCGAACGCGGAAGCCAAACCACTTGCTAAACAATTAGAGAAACAGTTACATATCCCTGTCACAGTCAAGGTTTCAACGGATGGGAACTCACTCGTTCAAGCCATGGGATCTAAGACTTTAGACGTTTCGGAGATGAACCCTGGTGATTTTGTATTAGCACAAAAGAATTATCAGGTGGCCCCACTGGTTCAAGCTACCAGACAGGCTCGCGATCCGAAGACTTTACAGCTTACTAATAAAACGTCAGATCATTTTTATTCCACGGTCGTTGTTCGCAAGGACAGTGGGATTAACAATATTAATGATTTGAAGGGTAAAAAAATTGCGATCGGGACGCCTAATTCAACGGCTGGTTACGTCTACCCCGTTGTGGAACTCATGAAACACGGAATCAACATCAACAAGGACGGCATTAAGACCGACGTTATTAATGGTTACGATCAAGCTGTTCTCTCCGTTTTAAACAAGAACAACGATGCCGCCTTTACTTTCCAAGGCGCTCAGACCCTTGTTCAAAAAGACGATCCGAACGTTATGAAGGACACGAAGGTTATCTATACGACTAAGGCCATTCCTAATGATGTGGTAGCCACTCGAAGTGACATGTCGAAGTCATGGAAAAACAAGATTGCCAAAGCATACGAAAACATGGCTAAGACGAAAGAGGGACACGATATCATCTTCAAGATTTATCAAGAAGAGGGATACGTTCCATACCAGAAAGCTCAGTTCAAGCAACTCCATTCGTACATGGATCAAGCCAACAAGATTAGCAAGACGAAAGAATAATTAAGGAGGAATAAATTGAGCGATTCCGACATTTTACAAGTGAATCATGTGACCAAGGTTTATCCGAACGGTATCAAAGGATTAGACGATATTAGTTTTAACGTGAAACGTGGCGAATTCATTGCCGTGGTCGGCCTATCCGGAGCGGGGAAAAGCACACTCTTTCGTTCCATCAATCGAATGCAGGATATCACTAATGGTGAAATTTTCATCAATGGTACTGACATTTCGAAGTTAAAGGGTAAGGAACTCCGTCACTTTCGACGCAAAATTGGTATGATTTTTCAAAGCTTTAATTTAGTTAATCGTCTTACAGTTCAAAAAAACGTCTTAAGTGGAAGAGTTGGCTATTATTCAACTTGGAAAACCATTTTGGGACTTTACAGCAAGGGAGACAAAGAAAAAGCGGTCCGATCACTGGACCACGTAAATATGTTAAAAAAGCTGTACGATCGAGCCGACTCATTGTCCGGTGGACAGATGCAGCGGGTCGCCATTGCCCGGACAATGATGCAAGAACCTGACCTAGTTTTGGCTGATGAGCCCGTGGCTTCACTCGATCCCAAAACGAGTGAGGGCGTCATGAAAGATTTAAGAAATCTAAACGTCAAGGATCACGATACGGTGCTTGTTAACCTACATTCCATTGACCTGGCACTTGAGTTTGCCGATCGAATTATTGGAATTCGGGACGGACAATTAGTGTTTGATAAAGCGGCTGCTCAGTCGACGCCCGATGATCTAAAGGAGATCTACGAGGGAGGCAATAGCTAATGCATACTAGCGAAGTGCCCAGGCGATCATTTGTAAAAAAATATCATATTAAGGGCATGATCGTGATTGCCATCCTAATTGTCCTGTTTCTTTACTCGCTGAAGATTTGTGGGGTCGATCCAAGTTTATTTGTCTCTAACATTGCTCAGTTTGGGGTTTTAATCGGTCAGATGAGTAATCCAGACTGGTCCTACTTTAGTTTCATCTGGGATCCACTGGTCCAGACGGTTCAGATGGCTATCTTAGGAACCACGATTGGAACGATTTTTGCAATTCCAGCGGCTTTCCTGGCGGCTCGTAATCTGGATCACAGTAAGGTTGTTCATGGCACATCACGCTTTGTCTTAGATATTTTTCGAACGTTGCCATCCCTACTGCTTGCTGCCATCCTGGTAGCCATCTTTGGCATTGGTCCCACAACTGGAACGATCACCCTGGCGATTTTCTCGTTTGGGATGATTTCCAAGCTTTTCTACGAAGTGTTGGAGACGGTCGATATGGGTCCAGCAGAAGCAATGAAGGCTTCTGGTGCCAGCATTATCCAAATTATTCGGTTGGCGATTATTCCCCAAATTGCGGGACAGTTCTGCAGTTTCTTCTTGTACACCCTCGAAGTGAATGTTCGTTCTTCAACCGTCTTAGGATACGTTGGTGCAGGTGGATTAGGATTGTACCTGCAGCAGACCATTGACGAATTTAATTATTCGGAAACGGCGGTTGTAATTCTAGCAACGTTTGCAACTGTCCTAGTAATCGACATCCTTAGCAATTATCTAAGGAGGAAACTACAGTGACCATTCCCAAAATTAACGAAAAACAAAAGCGTCGAGATCGCTACAGTTGGATCGTCTGGGGCATTATCATTATTGTGATCTATGGCTGGTGTTTTTCTGACATGAAATTTAGTCATATTCAGGAATCGGCTGGGACGGTTTCGAAATCCATTTTCATGGGACTAATTCATCCCGACTGGGCTTATATCTATAACGGCAGTGGAGAAGACCTCGTTTCCCAACTGATTATGACCCTAGCAATTGCGTTTTTAGGAACCATCATTGCCGCCATCATCAGTGTTCCCTTTGCCTTCTTTGCTTCCAGAAGCAAGAACAGCAAGTATAATGTGACTTCCAAAGTGGGAACCTTTCTTCTGACCGCAATCCGAGCTTTCCCCGAGATTGTACTGGCAATTATGTTCATTAAAGCCGTGGGACCTGGTAGTTTTGCCGGTGTTATGGCCCTTGGAATTCATTCAATTGGAATGCTAGGAAAATTGTTCTCAGAGTCAATTGAAGAAATGAATCATAGTTCGGAATACTCAATTGTGGCCGCCGGTGGCAGTAAACCCCAGGTTTTCGCACTATCGACGTGGCCCACGATCTTACCAGCTTTGATTTCGTACACCTTGTATAGTTTTGAAATCTCCGTTCGTTCTGCCTCCATCCTTGGTTTGGTAGGAGCTGGCGGAATTGGTGCGCCGATGATCATGGCTTTGAACACTCGAAACTGGCCGCGAGTTGGAATCATTTTGTTCGGAATCGTCGTCATGGTAATGGTGATTGACGGTTGTTCTGGTTATATTCGGAAGAAATTAGTTTAAATGATAATTAAAACAAAATACCAACTAATCTAAAATGGGTTAGTTGGTATTTTTTGTTCATGATCAAATTACTCATGTTTATACACTAAGAATTTTAATAATAATATTTGGAAACATATTGTGAACAGCTTGACAAGCGCTCTTAAAGGACCTATAACATGAACAATTTATAAGCTTAGCTCAAATATGACTATACTTTGTACTAATAATATTAAATGAATTTAAACTAATTGTTTTTAGGGGGGCATGAACAGAATGATGAAAATACAAAAAGTTAAAATATCTAAGTTAATGATGCCGCTTTCGAAGCCATTTATTACCAATATTCGTACTTCTACAAAGTTGCAAAGTTTGATTTATCAAATTGTACTTGAAGATGGTTCAAAGGGATACGGTGAATCTGCTGAAAATTATAAGCTTACGGGTGAATCATTTAAGGACATGGTAGAGTATTCAAAAAATATTGTAGATATGATTACGGGTATGGATGTTCGATCCGCATTGTCAATATTAACTAATACGAATCAATACCATTCATCAAAATATGGTATCGAAGTTGCTATGGTTGATGCTATTTCGCAATCTGAGGGAAAATCTATAGATAAATATTTAAATATTGGCGAACCAATGCAATACCTTCAAAATGATACAACGATTAGTGTTATGAATGAAAGTGATACTAGAAAAGCAACCATCTCAACCATCCGAGCTGGATATAAATGTATAAAATATAAAGTTAGTCGTGGTACTGATGAGTTAAATCGGATTCTAAATGTTAAAGATTTATTAGGTAAAGGGGTATCTATCCGTATTGATCCTAATCAAGCGTGGTCACGCCAACAAGCAATTACATATATTGACAAGTTGCAAAATTCTGATATAAAAGTTGATTTTATTGAGCAACCAGTTAATGCAAATGACTTAGATGGGATGAGGGAAGTAAAACGGTTTAGTCATATTCCTATTGTTGCTGATGAATCAGTATTTGGGCTTGAAGATGCTGAGAAAATAATTAATGGAAAATATGCTGATCTTATTAATATTAAACTTATTAAGTGTGGTGGACCGATAGAAGCAATACGTATAGCTAATTTTGCCAAAAAAAGAAGAATTAGATGTCTTTTTGGGTGTACTTCTGAAGTAAATATTTCACTGAGTATGGCAGCTTACTTAAGTGCTGGCTTATCGAATGTTAGTTTCATAGATCTAGATGGGCTTGATTATGTAAGTGATACTCCATTTAGTGGAGGTATGATACCCTCACTAAATGGAAAAATATATCTTCCTAAAACCACTGGATTAGGAATAAATATTAACCCAAATTCAAAATATCTTACTACTATTTTTGAATAATGATAAGGTGTTCTATTTATGGGTCGTTAACTCATTTTTTACGTTTATAGTATAATTTACCTAAGGAATGAATTTAATCGAGAGAAGAGTGTCCATATGCGTTTACTTAAATCACTAGGTAAGTTTATCCTGTCACCACTGATATCAGCGGTGATGGTCTTCGGTAGTTTTCCTGAATTATTTGCGGTCTTAAACATCAAGGCCAGTCCCACCCTCAGTCCAGCTATGTTTTTCATCATTCTGATCTATGGAATTGTCGTGTTCGCGGTCGTTTACGCGCTGTTCTATAACGTGCTCTTCAAAAAGATGAAGCCGATTGTGACTAAGAATAGTAGGTACGCGTCACGGGGAATGTTGATTGTTAATATCGTATACGTGATTGCGACCCTGATTCTTGGACTAATCATGATTGGGATGAAGATCCCACAATTCATTGATACGGTGGTAACCGGCTTTTCGGTGATTGGGATGCCCATTTTATTAATCTTGAACCTGGTTGATTTTATGTGTTATCCAACTAAGAAAACCTACGTAATTAATGGGCTTTTCTTTGCCTTCGCCACCATTGTTTATGTGATGTTGTGGTGGAACTAATGTTACTGGTTTCTAAATTTTATTAATGGAAGTCTAAGCTAACTATCTTTTACGAGATTGTTAGCTTATTATTTTTATTACTTGATTAGTTTAGTACAATGAGTATGTTAAGATTATTTATAAAAAATATTATTTAATAAAAAAGAGGTCATCTGATTTTGAAAGTTAAAAAGCATCAAGTTCTAACACTAAGCGTGCTATTTTCGCTTATCTTTTTAATCATTCCGCTCATCTTCAATCCTGACACGGTCACTGCCAGCAGTCGGCAGCCACCCATTTCACAAAATGAAATTAACATAAGTGCCAAAAGTGCCATTGCCGTTGACGCTACCAGCGGTCAAATTATTTACGATAAGAATGTCAAGCAACAACTTCCCATCGCTTCCGTCAGCAAACTTATCACTACATATATCGTTTTAAATCAAATTCAGGCCAAAAAGATTTCATGGGACAGTAAGGTTAAAATCAGTCCAAAAGTGGCCAGTTTAAGTCAGGGAAGTGATTTTACCAACGTTCCCCTCCAAGCTGGAAAGTCTTACACGGTCAAGCAACTTTACGATGCCAGTCTAATTTGTTCCGCCAACGCCGCTGCCATGGCGCTAGGAGAATATCTGGCGGGACCTAACCACGACTTTGGCAAGATGATGAGCCAGGAAGTTAATAAGTTAGGTATTAAAAACGCTCAACTCTACAACGCATGTGGTCTGGCTAATAGTGATCTGGGGGCTTTAAAGGATCCCAACCTGAAAGACAACGCGGAAAACACCATGTCAGCGGAGGGTCTAGCCCAATTATCGCAGGAGTTAATCACACACCATCCAGAAATTTTGAAAACCACCTCGATGACGTCTTTGAAGTGGGATGGCAAAGTTTATAAAAATACAAATTTGTTGTTGGGACAAACCCATCCGTTCAAAATTGACGGTCTCAAGACCGGTACCAGTGACACGGCTGGTGAAAACTTCGTGGGAACCGGGACCAGCAATCACGATCGGATTATCACCGTGGTACTGGGCGCTCCAAAGGATCAACGGTTTACCCAGACCCAGCTGATGCTAAATCAGATTAGTCAGAATCTGTTTCCGACGACGATTGGAGCCAACGTTTTGCCCACTAAGGCGGTGAACGTCATTAACGGGGTTCATAAGACAACGAAAATCGGCCCAGCTTCACCGAAAACGTACTGGTTACCGCAAGGCGAAAAGATCAAAACTGATTTTGTTTCAAATCATAATTCCAAGATTTTCAAGACGCCGCTTGCACCCATCACTAAGGGTGAAAAGGTTGGAACGGTGAATATTAAAGCTGGCTCAGATGAACTCGATTTGCTTTCCGGAAGTGAAACGAGTGTTCCAGTTGTTTACAAAGTCGCTAACCCAGTTAACGTGATGAAGATGATCATGGGGGCGCTCGAGTTACTTGTGATCTTGTTGTTGCTGATTTATTTAATTTTTCAAATTAGAAAATTCAACCTTCGCCGGCATTAAGCCACGTGGAATGAACCGAAATGCAGAACGATCTTAAAATTAGACAATTGATCCCTTCAAAGACCTATACCGATTTTCAATCGGTGTAGGTCTTTTTTCTTATCAAAAATTCTTATGGTTATTTTAGCTGTCATGGCAACCATGAAGAGACAAAAGGAGGTAAATTTGAAATCACAAACCATTTGTGATTTCTTTTTTCTTATGGAGGGGGAAAGGAGAGTAATTCGATAAATGCCTATAATGGTCGACTTCTAAGACAATAATTATTCTTAAATTGTTATCAAAGTCACAACAATTTTAATTCAAAAGCAATCACAATCATTTTAAAATGTTACATATTTGATATATGTAACATAAAAAATTATAATGCTCTTGAATATGTAACAGTGGTGTGAGAGGCTACTCAACGGGGACTTTTCCGTTAAGCAATTAATTGCTCGATGGTAAGAAGAATGATTATTAAAAAAAATAAGCTTGGCTAAATGTTTTGTGCTTGTGAAATAATTAAGTAATTGAGAAGGATTGGCTCAAATCACTTTTAAACGGTAGGAGGATGTTTTAAGTAATGTATAAATATAAAAAAATTGCTTTAAAAGTGCAAAAACGCATTAAAGACTTAAAACATTTTTCTGATGCACGGTTAAAGCAACAAACCAAGCGATTGAGAGACCAGTTAAAGAATGGAGCCAAACTAGATAGTTTGATTGTGGAGGCCTACGCCACCGTGTGTGAAGCTGACCGCCGCGTTTTAGGATTATCACCATATTATACGCAGATTCTAGGTGCCGTAGTTTTGAACTATGGCAACATTGCCGAGATGAAAACCGGTGAAGGGAAAACACTGACTGCCACGATGCCCATGTATTTACACGGACTAGTGGGGAAAGGTGCCTTTTTAATTACGGCTAATTCTTATTTGGCCAAACGGGATGCGGAAGATATTGGTAAAGTCTACCGCTGGCTGGGCTTAACGATTGCTAGTGGTGTTCCTGAGGACGACGGTGACGATGCGAGTCGTGACCTAAAGAAGATCTATAGTTCGGACATTGTCTACACCACCCACAGTAACTTGGGATTTGATTATTTATTTGACAACTTAGCAACGAAGCCAGAAAACCAATATATCAAACATTTGGACTTCGCTTTGATTGACGAAATTGATTCCATTTTATTGGATCAGGCCCAGACGCCGCTGATTGTCTCTGGGGCACCGAACGTGCAATCCAACTTGTATCAGCTATGTGAGAATATGATTCAACAGTTAGACGAAAAGATTGATTTTAAAAAGTCAGAAGACGGGAAAAAGGTCTGGTTTACCGAAACCGGGATCAAGAATTTAGAGGAGTATTCGGGGGTACCCGACTTACTAGCGCCTAAGGCTCATGAGTTATATCAACACTTGAATTTAGCGCTGAAAGCCAAGTGTCTGTTTGTCCGAAATCGAAGTTATGTGGTGGAAAACAATGAAATTGTTCTACTAGATAAAATGAACGGACGTAAATTGTATGGGACCAAGTTACAATCGGGACTCCATCAGGCTTTGGAAGCTAAGGAACACGTCAAGATCAGTGATGATAGTCGAGCGTTAGCAAGTATTACCTATCAGAACCTATTTCGCTTGTTTACCCGCCTCTCTGGCATGACCGGAACGGCCAAAACGGATGCGGACGAATTTCGTGAAACCTACCATTTAAATACGTTTGTTATTCCCACCAATGAAAAGATCATTCGAAAGGATCATGCAGACCAGATCTATGCCACCAACGAAGATAAGATTAAGGCTTCCTTGCAGGAGGTCCAACGAATGCGGGAACTGCATCGACCAGTTCTGATTGAAACCGGCTCGGTATCGATGTCGAAACTGTACTCGCATATTTTATTATCGTTAGGCATTCCCCATAACATTTTGAACGCTAATAGTGCTCCCAAGGAAAGTCGAATCATTGCTGAAGCTGGGAAGACGAATTCCATTACGGTTGCCACTTCAATGGCTGGCCGGGGCACTGATATTAAACTTTCCGATCAGGCCATTAAAAATGGCGGTTTGTTTGTGGTCGGGACGGAACGAATGTCCTCCTTACGAATTGATAATCAGCTCCGTGGTCGTGCTGGCCGCCAGGGTGAACCCGGTGACACGAAGTTTTATGTTTCGCTGGAAGATAAGATTGTTACCGAGAACGCTCCCAAATGGGTCAAAAGGTACCGGGAAAAGTTGGTCAAAAAGCACGTTACGAGTGCACTAAAAAAGCCGCGGATTAAAAACATTATTAATCAAGCACAGGGGATCCAAAAAAATAGTGAAATTTCCGAACGGCAAAACATCTTAAAATTTGATGAGGTCGTGAAAGCGCAACGAAATTGCCTTTACGACACCCGTAATCAGGTCATGCGGTCTGATGATTTAGATCATTACGTTGATACTGCGATTCATTCCTGTATTGATAATTACCTACCGAAGTGGAAAAACTATTTTGATATCACGAATTTCATTTATAACAATATTGATTATTCGTTTTTACCTAATCAAAGTACCCTAAAGGATCGGTGGCGTGACCGGAAATACTTAAGAGCCCAGTTGTTAAACATGATTGAAACGAAAAAGCAGCGTGTCTACAAACAATTTGAAAATAAGGATCAGTTGTTAGAGTACAAGCGACTCGTCTTATTAAAATCAATTGATACGATGTGGATCGACCAAGTGGATGCGCTGGAACAGCTTAAATTAGCCGTTAGTAGCCGAAACTGGGGTCAGCATAATCCAATTTATGAGTATCAACACGAGGCGCGTCGGGCTTTTCATAATATGCGCGAAAAAATTTATCTATTAATACTTAGAAACATCTTATTATCAGAGATCGTACAAAAGGACGATGGCACCATTGATTTGATTTTTGTATAGGTTAAAAAGGGAGATTTTGTTGTGAGGCAATTTTTAAAGCGGGGATCATTTACAATCTTTTTGTTGGCTTTGTTTGAATTAGGCGGATTTATCTTAATTCCAGGGTTTCAATTAAAAAATTATGCTGGCGCGTTAGATCAAAATGCCTACATCAATTTAATTTCTAGTAACTTTGGTAGTCAAATTACGGTTCCCAGTCTATTCGCTCTAGGACTGGGTCCTTACATGACGGCCTTAATTGTGTGGCAAGTTATTACGACGGTGGACGACAAAACGACTAGCCGAATGTCTCAGAAAGTCTCAGGATACTGGCAAAAGGGTATTACCTTTGTGTTAGCGGCTCTGCAGGCCCTGGCGATGTCGAAGTTATTCTTGCGTTATCGTCCCAAGACCCTGGGATTTGATGATGAGACCTTTTTCTGGTTCATCTTCACGGTCTTGCTAGCTGGTGCCATGCTGATTGTGTGGCTGGCTGACGTAAATAAGGATCTTGGAGTTGGTGGAGTCAGTATCTTCATTATTCCAGGATTGGTCAAAAACTTACCCACCGTTTTAGATTCAGGCCTAAAAAAGCCCCTGAATTTTTCGATTATCGGTTGGATCATTGTCGCCATCATCGTCATCTTATTTGTTTATATTACGGTCTTTGTTAATGAGGGGGAATATCGAATTCCCGTTGAAAGAATTGGAGTTAATAGTTTTTTAACGGATTCATATATTCCCATTAAGGTGCTGGTTTCTGGCGCCATGCCATTTATGTTTGCCCTATCGTTATTTTCAATTCCACTGTTAGTTGTATCAAACCTAAATGTAAACGCGAAGCTGTCAAAAATTATTTCGCTTTTATTTTCTTATCACACATGGCAGGGAATCGTTTCCTACGGTCTGATTATCATCGTACTAAGTTATTTGTTTGCCTTTGTAAATTTCCAGCCCAATATAATTGCCAAGTCATTAAAAGAAAGCGGCGATTACATCTTTAACTTGGCTCCTGGCAAGGAGACCGAGAAGTATCTGACCGGACAGGTTAACATTATGTCGTTTGTCGGTACCATTTATATCTTGTTGATTGCTTTAGCGCCTTTAGTAGTCGGTTTATATTTCCCCATCGTAACGAATTTTTCGTTTTTGTTTGGGTCCTTATTTATTTTAATTACTATCTTAGACGGCATTTCCCAAGAAATTCTGGCACTAATTTACAAATATCGTTATCGTATTTTTTAGTTATTAGTAGGAGTGTGTATGGTTTATTTTATCCCTAATTGGCGTCCTTATACGTTGCAGCTGGGTTATAACATTATTATTAGTCAACTTGCGATTTTTCAGGATAATAATGAAGATTGTACGTTAATTACCAATAGTTTTTTGCCCATGTTAACTTACCAATTAAATGAGTTTGGACTGCTTAATACTCCCTATTGGCAGGCTTTAGATGAAATTCAGGATGTGCACATTAAGATTGGTAAACCGTTAGCGATCGAGGATCTCCCCCTTTCTAGTGATTTAGAACGAGTTTATTCACCACGGGGAGTCCAATTTTTAAAGGACGATCAATTGTACGCCAAGGCGAATTATTTTGCGGGGAAAGTGTTAAGTACGATTGAATATTATCAAGATAATCAGTTAACCGCCATTGATTATTTTGATTCGCGCGGCTTTTTATCAAGAAGGGGCACGTACGATAATGGTGTTCCCTATCAAACTCAATTGTATAATCCACTTTCAGAAGTGGTTTTAACCATTAATCACACTCAAAATGATCAGGTTCAGATTGCCGAACCCTTTCAAAAACGCTTTGCGCACTCGCACTATTCTAAGTTGACGGATTTAATCAGTGAGGTTTCGCAAAATCATTTTAATCAGGTCAAGACGGACCCTGAGATTAAAATCATTAACAATCCGACGGAAGATAGCTTAGCGCTTACCCATGAGCTGCAAAGAAAATGTCAGGTCTGTAGCTTCTTAACCGATGCAAACTTAATTAAGCGACCATTTCTAGCCCAGCTATCTGCCAAAAATAGTGCGATTCTAGTGCCGAACCAATTATTCGCCGCTAAAATCAAACGGATTTGGCATGAAAAAGCACATCCCCTGAACGTCAAAATTGTTTCTCCATACGCGGCCCATCTGAATTTGGGGATCAGCAACAGTATGGAGCAGCAGGTTATTTTTTGGAAAGTTAACCAAATGCCCGAACGAACCATTCGAAGACTGACCCAGAAGCTACTGCAAGTGGTTATCGAGGGTAAGGATAAGGCTCTTGCTTTTGGTGCAAATCACGAAGCCATTCACGAAGTCTTAAAACAAGAAGTCATCACGGGAATAGAAAACCACTTCGACGTTTCGTTAAGTTCAACTGATTTTAAGTGGGTACACAAATACCTCAGATTAAAAAAGGGACATCAGTTAACGCCTAAGTTACGAAAACGGGCGAAGGAAAAAGAGCAGCAAACTAATTGGGACCAGCTCGTCGATGCGAGTGAAACGCTCGATCGGATCAAAATTTATTCTAATAATGAGCCATCCTTTTATCAGCAAAGTATTCATGAGGCCCGCGTTTTGGTTGATTTGGATCGGCTCCCGAGCCCTTATTTGCAGGTTAGTGCGATTAGCGCTGGAATTCCGCAAATTAACGTGGTTAAAACGAACTACGTGGACTATGACAAGAATGGCATCATCATTAAAAATGATCTGCATCTCATCAAAGCAGTTAATTACTTCTTAGATCATTTGGACCATTGGAACCAGTCACTGGTTGCCGATATTAGTAAAATTGAAATGTTTTCCAGTGAAAAGATTGTCACTGAAATCAATTCAATCTTTAAGGAAATGAGGCGAAATTAATGGCAAAGAATAAGAGGATCATTCAGTTAGGTGGGCAACGGTTGGATTTAAATCAAACATTAAATGATAAATTCAAGTTTCAGTATTTTTCACTGGCCGATCCCAAGGACGTCTTTGCGATGCAACAAGAGTTGTTAGATGAAAAACACCAGGAGCACCTTGACCCTAAATATAGCAATACGCTGTTTATCTTAGGTAATAAGTCTATGGTTTACATCATGCCGAAACTAATTAAAGACCTTCCCGCCAATAATATTATTTACCAGCAGGGGGAAAATTTTTCAGATGAAATTGGTGAAGCCCTCAGTTACAAAAACGCGCAAAGCGCAAACTTAGCGGACGTTGATGAAGTAACTCAGCTAATTGAGCAGGTTTATTTTGGGGGTCAATTTGGAGATCGGTTGGACAAAGACAGAATCGACGTAAATTCTGAATTATTGTCCAACATGACACAGACCGGTTCCGGTCAGATTAGTTTCCATAATTTAACTTTGCCCGATCAGGTCCAGGCCATTAATTTTCAAATGACCCTAGCGCAAGGGAAAGATCATACTTTAATGGAGTTTTGGCCAGAGTACAAACTCCAAGGTACGGGAAAAGTGCAATTTAAACTGTATTTTTTGGATGCCGAAACGGATCAGATCGTCAAACAGCTCACTGTTTCTGAGTCTGATTTAGACCAACCGGTCGCTTACGAAACGCCCCAAAAGCTTACTAATTTATATGTTTCAGTTTTCTTGCAAGGCACGCACGATTGAGTCGTTTACCCTCCGAAGGCTTCACATCAGAAACCGGAGACGAAATCTGGGAACTTACATGGTTGGATCGAAAACCCTAACCGATCAACAAAATTATAGGGGCCAGATTGCGACTTACTTTAATCCGGGTGATTTAAAACCACCTCTGAACGTTTACTTCAGTGGTTATAGAACGGCTGAAGGATTTGAAGGAGGCCGGATGATGAGCAACATTAGTTCCGCACCGTATTTATTAATTGCTGATGAACGAATGGAAGGTGGCTCCTTTTACGTTGGGAGTAAGGAGTTTGAACGACAATTAATCGCGACCATCAAGGATTGCTTGAAAAAGTTGAATTTTTCTAATAAAGAGTTAGTTTTATCCGGCATTTCGATGGGAACGACCGCTGCCCTTTACTATGCGACGGATTTAAGTCCGGCGGCTGTGATTGTCGGAAAGCCGCTAGTCAATTTGGGCACCATCGCTAGGAATTCGCGTTTGCATCGTCCTGCTGATTTTTTGACTTCATTAGACTTGTTACTAATGCATGAGGGTAGTACCGATCAGAAAGCCCAAGATCATTTTAACCAATACTTTTGGAATCATTTTAAGAACGGTCATTTTGCTAAAACGATTTTTGCCATCGCCTATATGAAACAAGATGATTACGACAAGGGCGCTTACAACGAGTTATTTAATTATTTTAAGCAGCAAAAACAAGCCGTCAAAGTAATCAGCAAGGGATTAATTGGTCGCCATAATGATGATACGGATGGCATCGTTAATTGGTTTGTGCGGCAATATCATAATTTGATGCAAGAAAAGTTTGATAGGAGTTAAGAAATTGGAAGCAATGACGGTTTTAACGTGGGGAAGATATCTTAAGCCAATGGAAAGGTATGGGGCTCAGGTCACGTATTCACCAACTGCGGTCACGTATTCATCCCCCTTATTGTCTCCGGGCACGAGCGTTTACACCTGGCACTCACGACTAAATTTTCAAGACGCCAGGATGCAAGGAGAATTACCAATTTTACTTGGTAAGCATAGGTATCACCTCGCTAGTGATTTCACGGCTGAACCTGCTGACTCAGTTTATTTCAAAGTAACGATCTATGATCAATCCCATGATTTTATGAAAGACATTATTATCAATGGTCATGACGGTGATTTTGAGTATCCGGAACATGCCTCAGAGTATGAAATATCCTTAGTGGTGAAATCCAATCAGTCCATCACGTTTCGCTATCTTATCTTAGGTGAAGCTGATAATTTTAAGAATCTGAGCTTTAAGGTGAGCCCTGATTTAAAGCTGACGGAGTTCAGCTATCCTAAGGCGAGGGAGTTGGATGTGTACATCGGACGCCGTGATTCGGGAAGCTGGACGGTTCCCGTTCAAAGCGATCATGCTCAAATCTTTTATCGACTGTCTAACAATGAAATTAATGATCCGGCGAAGGTCGATGCAGTAATTGATAAGTTATTGAAAGCCATTAAGCAAGATAAGCAGTTGGGAAAGCTGCCAACTAGGGTAAGGTCATATGGTTATCCGCTTTCTAAAATTAACAAAGCAAAGGAATGAAATTGATGAAAGAACAAGTAAAAAATAACCAACCAATGAATTTTTTTATTAATCGTGCCATGGGAATTGGTAATTCCGGCGTGGAACATGCGCAATTTTATCGCGCTCGTCGTTTTGATGAAGTCGGATTGCCATATCGTTATATTTTTGTGCAATTAATTAATAATCTACACGAGGCCATGGACACGTGGAACCTAAAAAATGATCAGGTTATTAATATGTACGAATATTTTGTGTTAGGTGACGACTATTTACATCAGGGAGTTCAAAAGTTCTATCCCGTTAAAAATGAAACGGTGGTTGATGGAACCAATACGACCCGACTGTTAAAGGTTCAGACCGCTTCGGGGATGAAAATCATCGAAACCATGGTTAAATTTCCTAATAAAGAACACAATTTGTTAATTATGAGCCTTTCGAAGGTTGAAATTTATTCAAGTAAGACCGGTGAGAAGAAGGTCACGTTTGATTTTTATGACAACGGCCATAAAGAAACCCTGATTAAAAATATTCATCTTTATAACCAAAATGGTCATCAATTTTACTTTCCTAATGAGGTTCAACTCCAACGATACTTTTTTGAACAGGTGGATAAAGCTTATGGTCACTCCAACAACTGGTTCTTGGATCGTGGCGAAGAGAGTGAAGCGGCGTTGTTATATCCTAAGATGTCCCAAAGTAAAGTTGTTGAAGTTGTGCATGCGGACCACTTGTCTGACAGAAATGATCCTCGTTATCCATTGTGGAATAACTACTACGAATACTCGTTAACTCATCTTGATAATATCGACAAAATTATTAGTGCTACCAAAATGCAAACCAAGGATCTGATTGAAGATTTTCCTAATAAAAAGGACAAGTTTGCTACGATTCCGGTTGGTGGAGTTGCTGATAAGGGGAGCAGCAAAACGAGACCAAGGGCCCGGAATAAAAAATTACGTTCACTCAAATTAATCACTGCTTCGCGACTAGCTGGCGAGAAGCATATTGATATGTTGGTGATGGCAGTTGCTAAGGTACATAAACAAGGAAAGACAGTTTCTTTGGATATTTATGGTGCTGGTGGCGAGAAGGATTTAATTGAAAAAACGATCAAAAAAGAAAAGGCTGAAAGCTATATCAAATTAAAGGGATTGTCCAAGCACTTAGAGGACGTTTATCCCAAATATGATGCTTTCATTTCAGCGTCATTTTCAGAGGGCTTCGGGTTAACCACGGTAGAAGCGTTAAGCGCTGGATTACCAGTAATTGCTTTTAAAGCACGTTTTGGAGCGCTTGAAATGATCCAAGATGGTGTAAATGGATTCCTGCAAGACTTCAAACGTGGGGATGATAACGTTGATTTCGATGTAAAAAGTTTAGCAAATGGAATTAACCGCTTATTAAAGTCAAATTATTCCCAGGTTCAAAAAGCAACCATCAGTTCCATGGCTTCATTTCAAAATCATGTAATTGCGAATAAGTGGAAGGAGTTTGTTGATGCATTACGAGCTAACCAATAAAATAAACGATCAAAATTTAATCTGGAAGCACCAAAGAGACAGAATCAAAAAAAGTCATGGCAAAGTGATTACTTTATCACCAGCTTCTAATTTTCGGGATGCTTTATTAGCGAATGATATCAGTGGTTTGAATGTTGTTGATTACGTTACTGGTCGCACTTTAGACATGGATCCAAAGTCATTTTTGTTTTTCAACCGAGTTCCTACCGTTGATGGCGCAGAGATATTTATGAACGCTGATTTTACCATTAATATCATCTCCAACGGCAGCACGATCGGACATGTCATTTTGTGGCCGAATACGCGTCGGCACGTTAAAGAGGTGGACTATGTTTTCCCAAACGACGAATTAGATTATATCGAGGAATTTGCTAGCGACGGGAAAAAGTTCAGCAACATTATCTATACGCGGGGACAACCACAACGAATTGATTTTTATAATGATGCCGGTGTTCCAGCCTTGTGTTTTTATTTTTATAAAAAGCAGCTGAACTGGGTTACCATTGAAGATTTTGATTCGTTAAAAACCAAGCGACAGTTTAATAATTTAGATGAGTTTTATGCTGACACCGTTGGGAAATACTTAACGCCTAAAGATTCCGTCGGGATTAGCTACATGGGGCTTGAGTTGTGGGCATTATCGCAATCTAAGTCGCACAATACGCTTTACTTGGAAGAATCACCCTTTAATGCCGATGGAAAAGTCAAACAAAATTTGTTAGACATTCTGACGGATAGAATTTCTTACATTCAAGATGTGCATATGAGTAAGGAATTTTTGCAAGAACTAGAAAACAAGGGGATTCCCACCAAAAAGGTAGTAGTTGATTAGTTTTTAAAGTAGGTAATAAAATGCAAAAAATTAAATTGAAAGAATTGCAGCAGGATATTAAGTCACGTTTTGATGAAGAGAAGAAGTACGTTGTTGATGCATCAGACACCAAGAGCAGCGGGAAAGTAATTATGATTATCGTCTCAGTCATTATGGTATTCGTAGTTATTATTAGTTTGGTCTATAGTTTTATCACTTTAGCGGGGTAATAAAAATGAATTTTCCTTCATTAGGAGTTGCATATTATATCGATTTGCATTGTCGTAATAAAGAAATTCCACAAAATAGTGTTGCCGCGGTCAGTATTGATCGGAAAAAAATAGCCGAATTGATTCAGCAACGGAAAGTTAAAATAAGTTCATTTTTAGATCGAGTGGGGTTGAGCACTTCACGTTACTATCGGTGGATCAATTATGAAATTGACATTCCGTTTGAGTACATTTTCGGGATTAAAAAATTGTTGGGAATTTCTGATGAAGAATTTTTGGCATTACTGAGTCCTTCGACGGATGAGTTAATCGATACATTAGCATTAGCTTCTTTTTACAATACTTATAGTTATAATCCGGATAAACTTGAAACGATTTTAAATCGACTTGATAAGTATCGTCTGCAACTGACGTCACCTTTTTTTAAGGTTTATACGTACACTCAGATTATTAGTCAAATCGCACGGAAACAAAAACCGGATGTGTCATCCTTTTTTAAGAATAATGATAAATATTTTCAATATTGTGATGACCTAACGGATTTTGATATCTATTTAAATATTTTAAATTTAAATTTAAAGCGCTCCTTGTTTCCAGGAAAGCAGATCAATAGTGATTTCTTGGTATCACAAAAGATCTTGAGTGGCCTTAAAAGTAATGATTTGGATCGGATATATGTTTATTGGGGATGCGCGATTGATTTTGTAATGAACTTTTACATTAATCATCAGGCAGATCAGGCCATTGATTTCTTAAAGCAAGTTTATCAAGCGATCAATACGAGTGGAGCCATGGATGATCATCTTCGTAATTGTTACGAACAAATTGGTAAATTGCTAACGAATAAAGTGACTTTCCCAAGCTTTTCACAATCTATTTTGCAGTCTCAACCGGTCTTTAATTATGAAAATGATTTTTGGAATGAAATTCACAACTTCATTAAAATGAATATCAACTAATACAAAAAACAGCTGGAATGATGGTAATTCCAGCTGTTTTTTTATATTCAAATTAAATTGGGTTTGCAAGTGAAAAAATCGTCCCATTTTTGGGAATATGGGCTAAATAAATTAATTTGGTTATATAGTGAAACCATCTAAGTATAGATTATTCACAAATTTAAGGGGGAAAGTTTTTTATGAGAGGAAAAGGAAATAAAAAGCAAAACATCCGTTTAGCACTTCAAGACGATGCTAGAACGCATTATAAAATGTACAAAGCTGGAAAGCAGTGGATGGTTGCTGGAATTTCACTAATTGGTGGATTATTAGGAGCTACCATTGGTGTTACTTCTGTTTCTGCTAATTCCGTTACTACAACTAGTAACAACACTAGTAAAGAAAATAAGGACGCTGATGTCTTACCAAATAAGAACTCGGCAACGATTTCATCAACTTCACAAACCACGTCTTCTACAACTGGCAGTCAGGTAGACTCACAAGCTAAGATTGACCAGATCTCAACTAGTATGAGTGAAGCATTGTCGAATTCGACATCAGCTTCCATGTCAATCGCTAATTCAACTAACTCAACAAGTGATAATAAGGTTAGTTCTAATTCCGGTTCTACAACGGCTAATAGTCAAAAGAAGGCTGACACTAATACTTCAACCGCTGATTCTGCTACTCAAGCAGATTCTACTAAGGCTAATAATCAGACTAAGACTGATCAACAATCGAATCAAAATTCTACAACTAATAAGGTTGCATCTACTTCTGACAGTAAGACAGCTAAAGCTGATAGTAATAATCCACTAGCTAATTCTACTAGCCAAGTGAACTCTACTACAGCTGCTAGTCAAACAATTACTGACAACAATCAGCCAATTGCTCCATTACAACCAGGTGCACGACTTAACAGTGAAACTGCTAACAGTAATTCATTAGGCAATAGTCAAACAGAAAATAGTCAAAGCATCACTTCTGCTTCAAACCTTAACAGCGAAAGCAACAGTGTTAACGGCACCTCAACTTCTGCTGATACAAGTACTAGTGAAGCAAATAACCAAAAGGTTTATAACCAGGTTAAAGCAGTGGTACCAGCCGATGCTACCGTTACGGTTGATTCCCAACACCAAGTAATTAACGTTGGCTTAGCAAACGGGTTAACTCCTGACACCAGTACTTTAGCTGCCTTAAGCAGTATTGGTGAAAACAATAATATGTCCGTTAACATCAAGGACTTAAGTGGCAATAAGAATAGCGAAGCTAATAGCACTTCGACTGTAGCTGACAACGTTTTGGCAAACAGTGAAAATGTATTATCTAATAATAGTGCATCTACAAGTCAAAATGATTCAACCTCAATGTCACAAAGCGGCAGCACTTCTACCAGTCAAACTGACCAACAATCTACTAGTGCACAGAATTCAACTAGTGAAGTTCAACAAAATACTAATTCTAATAATGTTGTTTTAGCATCTGATCAAAATACTGTGTACGTTAACAACGCCAACGAATTATACAATGAATTAGTAAACGGTACCGCTAATAACATTGTTGTTACTGGTGATATTAACTTTGCTAATTTGAGGAACTTTAATAACGGACAAGAAGTAGTTGTTCAAATTAACAATCCACGTGACTTAACAATTGGTTCAGCTGCGGGGCACCATTACACGATTGACTTAAGGGGTTACACCTTTAATGACTGGAATAACGGTGTTAACAATAGTAGTGCCACGATTGAATATGACAATTTAGATATTTATGGTAGATGTTTCTATGGATTTATTAGTCAAGCTAAATCATATGTTGTTAACAACGTAAATTATACTGGTGCACAGTTCATTTATGGAATCAATGGTTCTGGTTTCAATGCTCCTGGCGTTGGTACTGACGTTACGATCGAAGGTAACGTAACTGCTCATTCTGTTTCTTCCTATACTAATCAATTTACTAATGGTAGATCTATTCCAACAGAAGCCGGTGGTCAGCAGGTAATTCAAGCTACTTCAATTACTTTCGCTGCTAATTCTAATTTCACTGGAACTACCAATAGTGATGATGTGATTGAATTAACTCAAGGTGGTCGTACAAGCGGCGATGTCATCTTAGAAAATGGTGCGACTGTTACCTTAAATCCTAACAATAATGGTGGTGCTAATGAAAACAATGTTAATGGCACTAACTATGGTATTGTCACTAAAAGTGGAGATATTATTATTGGTAAGGGTGCTAATTTAAACATTAACTTAAATAATACACTTTCTAATCCTCAAGTTGGTGCTATTTATTCCTTTGGCCACACTCAAATTAGTGATAGCGGAACTTTGAACGTAACTGCTAATGGGTACTTTATGCCAGGTAGTGCTTCTCAACGAGGCATCGTTTTTCTTGACACTGGCTCTAGTGTTGATATTACTAGTGGCGGTAACTTTAATATTACGTATAATCAATCTGGTAGTACAGACAGTAACAATCAAAGTCTGCTGTACTTAAATGATGGTGGAGCTGTTACCATTGAGACTAATGGGAAATTATCATTAGTATCGACAGGTAGCCAACGAGTTACACTATTAAATAATTCTGGAAGTAATGCCACCGTTAATATTACTGATCCTGATAATGTGGTATTTGATTTAACTAATAATACTAATAATAACAGTTTAATTGCCAGCCCTAACACTAGCTTTATTGTTAATAGTTCGACAATCAAAATTGGAGATCAAACTTTCTCATCGCCTCTTGGCTATTTGAATTTTCAGATCGGTTATGATGGAAAAATTCAAAATGTTGTAATAGGTGTTCCTGGCAATTTTGATGAAGCCGAAAAAATTAAGGGTTTGTTGAATAATCAAAACCAACCAAAGTATCTTCAATTTGGATCTGCTACCGCATTTAACAGTGAGAGTACTAGTACTTCTCAAAGTGGATCAACTAGTAAAATTACTAGTAAGAGTGACAGTTTAAGCAATTCAACCAGCCACAGTGATAGTTTAAGCAATTCTACTAGCAAGAGTGACAGTTTGAGCAACTCAACTAGTGATAGTAATAGTTTAAGTAATTCAACTAGTACCAGCGACTCAGCAAGTACCTCAATGAGCGATAGTCAATCAACAAGCAAGAGTGACTCCGCAAGTACTTCGATGAGTGATAGTCAATCTACCAGCGCAAGTGATTCCGCAAGCACATCGATGAGCGACAGTCAGTCAACTAGCGCAAGCACATCGATGAGCGACAGTCAGTCAACTAGCGCAAGCGACTCCGCAAGTACCTCAATGAGCGACAGCAAATCAACTAGTGCTAGCGATTCCGCAAGCACATCAATGAGTGATAGTTTATCAACCAGTGCAAGCGATTCCGCAAGCACTTCCATGAGCGATAGTCAATCTACCAGCGCAAGTGATTCCGCAAGCACATCGATGAGCGACAGCTTATCAACTAGTGCCAGTGACTCATCAAGCACCTCAATGAGTGATAGCTTATCAACTAGTGCCAGTGATTCCGCAAGCACCTCAATGAGCGATAGTTTATCAACAAGTGCCAGTGATTCAGCAAGTACTTCCATGAGCGATAGTCAATCAACTAGCACCAGCGACTCTGCAAGTACCTCAATGAGTGACAGCTTATCTACCAGTACAAGTGATTCTGCAAGTACTTCAAAGAGCGACAGCTTATCTACCAGTGCCAGTGATTCCGCAAGTACCTCAATGAGTGATAGTAACTCAACCAGCAAGAGCGATTACGCAAGTACTTCGATGAGTGATAGTTTATCTACTAGTGCCAGTGATTCCGCAAGCACTTCAATGAGTGACAGCAACTCTACCAGTGCAAGCGATAGCTTAAGCACTTCAACTAGTGAAAGTGACAATAATACTTCAACAAGCAACAGTGGTAGTGCTTCACTAAGCACTAGTGACAGTCAAAGTATCTCCACAAGCAACAGTGGCAGTGCTTCATTGAGTACCA
>NZ_AZDS01000016.1 GCF_001434095.1 Fructilactobacillus fructivorans | reverse complement strand
GTGTCATCGTCGGTGAAGGTGGCAGTGGTGGCGCGCTAGCCCTGGCCGTAGGCGACTGCGTCTGGGCTTTTGAGGATAGTATCTATTCGGTGCTTTCCCCCGAAGGTTACGCCACCATCTTGTGGAAGGATCCCAGTCGGATGAAAGAAGCCGCTTCGGTCATGAAATTAACCCCTGATGAATTACTATCGGAGGGAATTATTG
>NZ_AZDS01000015.1 GCF_001434095.1 Fructilactobacillus fructivorans | reverse complement strand
GTGACGATCCGGCTGTTTATGGTGGAATTGGGACGATGGATGATATCCCCACTACGTTTGTAGGGATCAGAAAGGGTGCTGATCTGAACTCCAACATCGAGCGGCACTTTGGTTCTGCGGAACCGGATGGTTATCGCAAGGCGTTGCGCTTGATGAAACAAGCCGAAAAGTTTAACCGTCCCATCGTCACGTTGATCAACACTCCAGGGGCTTATCCTGGAGTCGATGCCGAGTATCACGGGATTGGGT
>NZ_AZDS01000014.1 GCF_001434095.1 Fructilactobacillus fructivorans | reverse complement strand
GGTCATTCACTGGTTCAGTATTATCGGTATAGACCACGGTTTCCGAATCATCTTCGTTTGGAGACAACGTCCCACTAATTTGCGGCTGACTTGGGGTCATATTATCAACTGATGGGGAGGTTGCATTGTAGTAGTTATCACTACTACTCCAATTGTTCCAATTCGTATGGTTGGTTCTTAGATCTTTAATGCCAGTTCGATGGAAATTGGTAGTAATCGTTTTACTTGGGGCAACTCTATTGCCATCGTGATCGACATAATGAATCGTCTTCCGACCAG
>NZ_AZDS01000013.1 GCF_001434095.1 Fructilactobacillus fructivorans | reverse complement strand
CTTGTTCAGTTTTCAAAGATCTACTCTTACTTGTTGCCGTTTGGTTATCACCAACGTAACATATATAACTATACTATATTGATTAATGAATGTCAACAGATAAACTCAATTAATTTAAATTTATTTGATCATTCATCTCATCTGGATAACCCAGACAACAAATACTATTATACAACGTTCATTAAGAAGATGCAAGAGAAATGATTAAAATAATTAATTTAGTTCATAATCAGTGACTAATCAATTATTAACAAATCAACTTGTCTCCCTCACCGAGCATTTACTACTATACATGCGCCCAAATAATTTGTCAACACTTTTGGTCAAAAAAGGTCAA
>NZ_AZDS01000012.1 GCF_001434095.1 Fructilactobacillus fructivorans | reverse complement strand
TTGACCTTTTTTGACCAAAAGTGTTGACAAAGTATTTAAGCGCATGTATAGTAGTAAATGCTCAGTGAGAGAGATAAAGTGATTTGCTAATAATTAATAGTCACTGATTATGAACTGAATTAATTATTTTAATTGTATCTCTTGTGTTTGAGCTGAGAATATTGTATTATGTTAATTGCTGTTTGAGTTTTGTAATTAAATGTTGAGTTAAATAAATTTAAATTAATTGAATTTATCTGTTGACATCCATTAATCAATGTAGTATAATTATATATGTTGCGTTGGTGATAACCAAACGGCAACAAACAAAAGTAGATCTTTGAAAACTGAACAAGATTTTG
>NZ_AZDS01000011.1 GCF_001434095.1 Fructilactobacillus fructivorans | reverse complement strand
CATTGAGTACCAGTGATAGTCAAAGTATCTCCACTAGCAATAGTGGTAGTGTCTCATTGAGTACCAGTGATAGTCAAAGTATTTCCACAAGTAACAGTGGCAGTGCTTCACTAAGTACCAGCGATAGTCAAAGTATCTCCACTAGCAACAGTACTAGTGCTTCCTTGAGTACCAGTGATAGCAACAGTATCTCCACTAGCAATAGTGGCAGTGCATCATTGAGTACTAGCGATAGTAACAGTACTTCAACAAGTGATAGCTTATCTACCAGTGCTAGTGGATCAGTAAGCGGCAGCACTTCCGTAAGCACTTCAATGAGTGGGAGCTTATCAGCTAGTGCAAGTGATTCATTAAGTACTTCGATGAGTGAGAGCTTATCTACTAGTGCAAGTGAATCAGTAAGTGACAGTGCTTCTGTAAGTGGTAGTCAATCCACGAGTGCAAGTGGCTCAACTAGCACTTCTATGAGTAATAATCACTCAGAGAGTA
>NZ_AZDS01000010.1 GCF_001434095.1 Fructilactobacillus fructivorans | reverse complement strand
CCCAGACGACTGTTTATCAAAAACACAGGTTTCTGCAAAATCGTAAGATGACGTATAGGGGCTGACGCCTGCCCGGTGCTGGAAGGTTAAGTGGAAGAGTTAGCTTCGGCGAAGCTCCGAAATGAAGCCCCAGTAAACGGCGGCCGTAACTATAACGGTCCTAAGGTAGCGAAATTCCTTGTCGGGTAAGTTCCGACCCGCACGAAAGGCGTAACGATCTGGGCACTGTCTCAACGAGAGACTCGGTGAAATTAAGATACCTGTGAAGAAGCAGGTTACCCGCGACAGGACGGAAAGACCCCATGGAGCTTTACTGTAGCTTGATATTGGGTGTTTGCACAGCTTGTACAGGATAGGTAGGAGCCATTGAAACCGGAGCGCTAGCTTCGGCGGAGGCGTCATTGGGATACTACCCTTGCTATGTGAACACTCTAACCCTGAGCACTCAACGTGCTCGGAGACAGTGTCTGGTTGGCAGTTTGACTGGGGCGGTCGCCTCCCAAATAGTAACGGAGGCGCCCAAAGGTTCCCTCAGAATGGTTGGAAATCATTCATAGAGTGTAAAGGCAGAAGGGAGCTTGACTGCGAGACATACAGGTCGAGCAGGGACGAAAGTCGGGCTTAGTGATCCGGTGGTACCATATGGAAGGGCCATCGCTCAACGGATAAAAGCTACCCTGGGGATAACAGGCTTATCTCCCCCAAGAGTTCACATCGACGGGGAGGTTTGGCACCTCGATGTCGGCTCATCGCATCCTGGGGCTGTAGTTGGTCCCAAGGGTTGGGCTGTTCGCCCATTAAAGCGGTACGCGAGCTGGGTTCAGAACGTCGTGAGACAGTTCGGTCCCTATCCGTCGCGGGCGCAGGAAATTTGAGAGGAGCTATCCCTAGTACGAGAGGACCGGGATGGACATACCGCTGGTGTACCAGTTGCGCCGCCAGGCGCACAGCTGGGTAGCTATGTATGGACGAGATAAACGCTGAAAGCATCTAAGTGTGAAACTCGCCTCGAGATGAGATTTCCCATTCCTTTATGGAAGTAAGACCCCTGAAAGATGATCAGGTAGATAGGTTAGAAGTGGAAGCGTAGTGATACGTGAAGCGGACTAATACTAATCGGTCGAGGACTTAACCAAGCAAAAAGAAGTGGAAGTTAATCGGGCAGAGAAGATATTATCTAGTTTTGAGAGAACGAAGTTCTTTCTAAGTGTGGTGGCGAAAGCCTGAAGGATACACCTGTTCCCATGCCGAACACAGAAGTTAAGCTTCAGCACGCCAAGAGTAGTTGGGGGATCGCCCCCTGCAAGGGTAGGACGTTGCCACGC
>NZ_AZDS01000001.1 GCF_001434095.1 Fructilactobacillus fructivorans | reverse complement strand
GGTCGCAGGTTCGAATCCTGTCTTCCCGATTAGATACTTTACGTATCTTAAATCGCGGTGTAGCTCAGCTGGCTAGAGCGTCCGGTTCATACCCGGGAGGTCGGGGGTTCGATCCCCTCTGCCGCGATTAGGTCTTGGACCTTTAGCTCAGTTGGTTAGAGCAGACGGCTCATAACCGTCCGGTCGTAGGTTCGAGTCCTACAAGGTCCATCCAAATGCTATTTGGTGGGCGTTGAGCTTTATAAACCTATGTGTTATAATTATCATATCGTTTTGGAGGATTACCCAAGTCTGGCTGAAGGGAACGGTCTTGAAAACCGTCAGGCGAGTCAAATCGCGCGAGAGTTCGAATCTCTCATCCTCCTTTATATTATCGCGGGATAGAGCAGTCTGGTAGCTCGTCGGGCTCATAACCCGGAGGTCGTTGGTTCAAATCCAGCTCCCGCAATTTTGGTTCGTTGGTCTAGTTGGTTCAGGACGCCTGCCTGTCACGCAGGAGATCACGAGTTCGAGTCTCGTACGAACCGCTTAAACGGCTCGGTAGCTCAGTTGGTAGAGCAACGGATTGAAGCTCCGTGTGTCGGCAGTTCGATTCTGTCCCGCGCCACTTAATTGAATATTATTTCTGCGGGTGTAGTTTAGTGGTAAAACCGTAGCCTTCCAAGCTACTGTCGCGAGTCCGATTCTCGTCACCCGCTTTTATTATGTTTCATTTGGGTCTATAGCTCAGTCGGTTTAGAGCGCACGCCTGATAAGCGTGAGGTCGATGGTTCGAGTCCACCTAGACCCATTTGGAGAAGTACTCAAGTGGCTGAAGAGGCGCCCCTGCTAAGGGTGTAGGTCGCGTAAGCGGCGCGAGAGTTCGAATCTCTCCTTCTCCGTTTTTATGACCCGTTGGTCAAGTGGTTTAAGACACTGCCCTTTCACGGCAGTAACATGGGTTCGAATCCCGTACGGGTCATCTTCATTATTCAATATATTATATAATTATCGCGGGATAGAGCAGTCTGGTAGCTCGTCGGGCTCATAACCCGGAGGTCGTTGGTTCAAATCCAGCTCCCGCAATTTTGGTTCGTTGGTCTAGTTGGTTCAGGACGCCTGCCTGTCACGCAGGAGATCACGAGTTCGAGTCTCGTACGAACCGTATCATATAAAAAAAGAGATGAATTAATTCATCTCTTTTTTTATATTTATTTAGTTATTGGTTGGGGCAACTCGTTGATAGCTTGCAGTTCGGTAGTTAATGTTTGGATCATTTTTGAACTTAGAAACTACGCTATCAGGATGATTAGCCCAATCGTTATAAGCATAAGCTCCTCTCCACAGAGTAAGAATGATTCGTTTAGTGTGATCCTTCGAATCAGACATGTAGTATGCTGAGAACATCCCTGTTGGTAAGTCTGGACTGCTCATGAACGTGTTCATATTTGCATCGAGTACTTTACGTTGGTCGTCTGAAGGTGAAAGTTCAACATAATTAATGAAGTAACTCCAATCATCTTCTCCAACGTGTGAAAGGACGTCATATGTGATGGGGCTCTTAAAAATAGATTCTTTTCCACTATAATCTAGTAGTTGAAGACCTGAATCGTTGTTATTGGTAGAGAATAGTGCCAAGTCCCTTTCTGGGTACTTTTTCATGATGTTAACTAACACATTCTTCGTGCCAAATGTTACAGAAATTTGTCTTATCATATTATTAACTTCCTTTTGATGTAAATTACTTCATAATTAGTTTAGAATAAATCCTAACGAGTTAAAAGGAAAATGTCTTAATTTTTGAAAAAGGGTGATTAAAATGAAACTTACGGTTTTAGGCGATTATGGTGGATATCCATACAATAACATTGGTACGAGTGGTTATCTTTTAACAAGTGATGATTTTAACTTATTAATTGATTGTGGTAGTGGAGTTATGCTGTCACTAGAGCAAGTTATTGATCCCTTGAAATTAAATGCAGTGATTCTGTCCCATTATCATGCTGATCATATTGCTGATGTAGGGGTCTTACAATATTATTGGCAACTTCATGATCAACGGTATAATACTGACGTTTTGCCAATTTATGGAAATACAGCTGATCAAATTCATTATAATCAATTAGATTGGCCTAATTCTACCGAGAAGGAACCATTTAGTGCTGATAGTGAAATTGAAGTGGGACCATTTACAATGACGTTTTTAAAAACCATTCATCCGGTTCCTGCTTTTGCAATAAGGATCAAGGAACGTTCTACTGGAAAGATTTTAAGTTATACGGCTGATACCCGTTATTTTGATGGTCTGATTGATTTCGTTAAAGACTCTGATATGTTAATATCAGATACGAATTTCTTTGAGGATGTTGACGGAGAACTATGGCACATGACGTCTAAACAATCTGGGAGATTAGCTCGCTTATCTAATAGTAAGAATTTATTAATAAGTCATCTTCCACAACATGGCAGCCATTTGGAACTTCTAAAGCAATCCCAAAAAGCAGCAGGGAAAGACATTCATGTCGAATTACCTGAGATTAGAAGGACAATTAGTATTTAGATAGAGGAGGTAGATTTGTTTTATGAAATTTCATCGTATTAACAAAGATACAATCCGTGTATTAATTAATAAAGAAGATTTGAAGAAACATGGGATCGGAATGCTTGATTTGCTCGGCAATCGAGAGAAATGTGAACAATTTTTCTACAGTATCCTAGACGAAGCGGACGTTGAAAAAGATTTCACTGATACTGATACGGTGCTCTTTCAGATTCTACCCAGTCAAGATGGTTTGGAATTATTTATTAGCCAAGACAAAAATATTTCAAATCGTGTTGGTGATAACGGTGGTATGATGCCACCGTTAAATGAAATTGAACAGGATCCCCAACCAGTTACCGTTAATGATGTCCGTGATAAATATGATATTTTTGATAAAAAGCTTGGTAAGCGGACCATCCCAATTAAATTTAATTCATTTGATGACCTGATTGGTCTGGCCAATAAATGGAAGGAAGTAACGCCACGTCATGCAGTGGAGCTTAAGACTGATTTGTATCAGTATCAAAACTCATATCTCGTTCTGTTCCGCTATCATTTAAACGGTCAATATGATAGTGAAGGGAATACTAACTTCAAAGATCTTAATCATATGATTAACGATGAGATGGGAATTGTTTATGAGTATGGCCAAATCGCATCAGTTACGGAAAATGAATTGAAAAAGCATGGGAAGCAAATTACAACTGGAAATGCACTTGAAACCATTGCATATTATTTTAATTAAAAAGATTCGCCAATGGCGGATCTTTTTTCGTATATTGCTAAGGGTTCATTATGTTAATGGCATACGAAAATGGAAGGTTAGTTAAAGCAAGTGATGCATTAAAAACCCATCACTATCGTTGTTGTGAGTGCGGTGAATTACTGGTACTTAGAAAGGGCATCAATAAGATCCCACATTTTGCACATCAATCAAATTCAAAGTGTAATTCAAATGAAGGTGAATCATACGTTCATAATTTGGGGAAATTTCGTATTCTTCATTCACTACCAAATGGTACTAGGGTAGAAGTTTATTTACCTATGATTAAGCAACGTGCAGATGTCCTTTATCATCACTTAGCAGTTGAGTACCAATGTAGCCCAATTACGCTGAAACGACTGACTGAGCGTGTTTCTGGATACCTTTCAATTGGTATTACTTCATTCTGGATCTTAGGAATGAAATATTATCGAAAACGACTTGCTAGTCCAAATGTCCTTAAATTTCTCAGATATCATAAAAATACTGGTTTTTATCTTATTTATCTTGATCCACTGACATCACGGTATTTGCTTCGTTATTGTATATGTCAGAGCGATGGAAAATATCAGTATCAGGATCGAACGTTTACGAAATGGGCTACAATGATAGCTTTTTTTAAAAGTAATCGTCAAAAAGAGCAATTACATCCTAATTTAATTAAGGTTTGTCAGAGAATCGAGTACCAGGTCCGACATCTGGATCCCAATATGATGAAGTTACAAGAATATTGTTATTATCATCATAGTTCAATCACTGGTTGTCCTCTTATTTGTCATCACTATCGTGATCTACCACCAGTCTTTGGTAAGCAATGGTTAAAGTGGGTCGTGATGATTATATGCGAATTAAAAAAGTGGGTTGGTAAGAGGATTCGTCAATTTGTGAGCGAAGTTTATCAAAAACTTGATTTTACGGATCATTTTGTTTTTCTCGTAAACGTTAAAGAATTGCGTGTGTCCTATATTAACGGCTTTTTAAATGATTTAATTGATCGAAAATTATTGGTAATTGAACATGGAATTATTAAACAAGTAAGCGATTTTACGTGGTATCGGGATGTCTATGCTAAGATTAATGTAATTAGGGAATGTTCATGAAATGGAGATTATAAAATGTCAGAGATACAAAATTTACCCAAGCGAAACGAAGTCCCACGGGAATTAACTTGGGATTTAACCACGATTTATAAAAATCATTCAGAGTTCGAAAAGTCTTATGATGAAGTCAAAAAACAGGTCCATGATGTTAGTCGCCTAAAGGGTCGATTAGGACAGAATGCTGAACAACTATTGAGTGTAATTACGAAGGTTCTAAATTTAAATCGAAAATATGAAAAATTATACGTTTATGCTCAATCGGCAAGTGATGTTGACACAACTAATAATGATTTACAAAGTGACATGGATCGAGTGGAGAAGTTAGGAAGTGACGTTGGTCAGGCTCAGTCGTGGTTGGAGCCAGAGATCATTGCACTTGGGTCTGATAAAATTCGGCAGTTTACCCAAGATAATCCAGCACTAAAAGAATATGGGCGCTTTTTTGATGAAATTTTGGTAAATAAAGATCACGTCTTACCTGAAGATCAAGAAAAGTTGCTTGCAGGAGCAGCGACCATTTTTGAATCTCCTGAAAAGACCTTTGGGATTTTAGACAGTTCCGATCTTAAATTTCCAGAAGTTGATGATGGGTCTGGCAAAAAAGTGCGTCTTTCAAATGGTATTTATAGTTTACTTTTAGAATCACAAAATCCTACAGTGCGAAAAAATACTTTTAAAGCCTTTTACTCAACTTTTGATCAATTTCAAAACACACTCGCTTCAACACTATCTTCGGAGGTTGCCGTTCATAATTTTGAAGCCCAAACTCGGAAGTACAATTCTGCTAGAGAAATGGCAATGAGTGAGAATGAAATCCCTGAAGTGGTTTATCGGACTTTAATTCAAAGTGTTCACGAACATTTACCGTTGTTGCATCGTTATGTAGCTCTTCGTAAGAAGATTCTAAATGTTCCTGAACTTCATATGTATGATATGTATGTTCCGTTGAGTGGGAAACCAAGTCTTAAGTACACTTTTGATCAAGCCAAAGAAGAAGCGCTAAAAGCTTTAAGTGTTTACGGTCCCGATTATCTTCAGCACGTTAAAGAAGAATTTAATAATCGTTGGATCGATGTAGTGGAAAACAAGGGCAAACGGACTGGGGCCTATTCTTCAGGGATGTATGATACTAATCCCTTTGTTTTACTTAACTGGCAGGATAATCTTGATAATCTCTATACGTTAGTTCATGAGACTGGTCATAGTATGCATAGCTATTATTCTTCCCATAATCAACCATATCAATACGGAGATTATTCAATTTTTGTGGCCGAAATTGCTTCCACAACCAATGAAAATATTTTGACAGATTATTTACTTAAGAATAATTCTGATCCAGAAGTTATCAAGTATATTCTTAATTCCTATCTGGATGGGGTGAAGGGAACCATTTTCCGTCAAACCCAATTTGCTGAGTTTGAAGAGTTCATTCACGCTTCTGAACAATCTGGGAAATCGCTAACGGCTGATTTTATGAATAAATATTATCTAAAACTGAATCAAAAATATTATGGTGATGACGTGGTTTCTGATCCTGAAATTCGACTCGAATGGTCTCGAATTCCTCATTTTTACTATGATTTCTACGTTTACCAGTATGCAACAGGATTTGCCGCTGCTTCGGCTTTGGCGGATCGTATTACCAGCGGTGATCCTGAAAAAGTTGCAGCATATCTGAATTATTTGAAATCGGGAAGTAGTAAAGATCCCATTTCAATAATGAAAGCAGCTGGGGTTGATATGACAAAACCAGATTATTTAAATCAAGCCTTCGATAAGTTTGAGCGACGATTAAATGAATTAGAAAAAATGTTATAGATTTATAGGCATCATGTTTGAAATATTATGTGAGAAGAATATGCTGGACTTGTAATTAATTGAGGAGGGGTGTTTACATGACAGCTAGAGACGAAACATTTACATTAAATAATGGAATTAAGATTCCACAAATTTTCTTCGGAACTTATGAAATTCCAGCTCGTGATACAGAAAAAAGTGTTGATCAAGCATTAAAGGATGGTTATCCTGGGATCGATACTGCACGTGATTATGGGAATGAACGTGAAGTAGGAAACGCAATCAAGAATAGTGATATTGATCGTGATGACATATTCCTTACAACTAAGATTGAAAGCCCAGAATCATATGACGAAGCAACGAAAATGATTGATGAAGCCCTAGAGAAATTACAAACTGACTACATTGATTTAATGTTGTATCATTGGCCTTCAGGTGATTTAACTGAAACCTACCGTGCTATGGAAGATGCCGTTAAAGCAGGTAAATTAAAGAGCATTGGTTTATCTAATTTCTATGGTGATGATTTGGATAAAATCTTGAAGAACGCAACAATTGCTCCAGTTGTTGATCAAGTGGAGACAAATGTCTTCCGTCAACAAAAAGATTTCTTGCCGGTCGCTAAAAAAGACAATTTACGTCTAGAAGCATGGTCACCATTTGCAAGAGGTCGTAATGGTTTTTTCACTAATGAAACTTTAAAGAAGATCGCCCAAGACCATAATAAGACCGTGGGACAAGTTGGTTTACGTTTCTTAATTCAAAACGGAATTATTGTATTGCCACGTTCAACTAAGCCCGATCGAATTAAGAGTAATTTGGATATCTTTAATTTTGAATTATCTCCTGATGAAATGGCAGAAATTGGCAAGCTCGATACTGAGAAGAGTCAATTCGGCTGGTTATAAAGTATAAAAAAATTCTCACACTTTTTGAAGTGTGAGAATTTTTTTTATTCTAAAGAACTCTTAGATTACTTGTTTGCTTGATTTTATCATCAAGTTCTTGTGATTCTTTTTGAATAATATGACTACAAATTTCAAATAATTCATGATAATCAACCTTGTCAATTAACAGGCCGTTGTCTGCAGAATCACAATCAAATATCACTAAATTACCATGATTAGAAATATTCATTTCTGAAATCATTTTTTGATCAGATTTGAAGGTGCTCTCAGTCAACTTTGATCTGCGATCTTCCTTAAACATATCCATGTCTAACTTAACCTGTTTAGCAATGCTATATACTAAACTATCACAATAGGTCATGTTTTTCTCTAGAATATCCCGTTGTAACGCAAACAAAAACTTTCGGCCTTTCTTTGCTCCTTGAAATAAGGCTGCTTTGTAATCAAGAATCAATTTGTATGGAAGAAGTTGTGAGTGAGCTTCCTTATTGCCAGATATAACGCTGAGATTCATGATTGGGATGATTCGGTATGATGTCTTACAGGGTAATTGTTTTGATAAACGAGCAATGGTTCGTTCAGACTCAGCACAGTCACTACAAGTTGGGTCTACAAATAAATATAGTTCAATCATAACTTTTTCCTTTCCTAGTTTGTTATTCTTCTCTTCTATAACGACGCACTTACTAGAGTATCATTTTTTCATAAAAATTCAATAAATTTGTTTTAATATTCTTATTATACTGGGATAATAATTATGTGTGTTATTATATTTCTGGAACAATTCTAGAGACTGGAGATTGTTGTTTTATGGTAGAAAACTGGGACGATTTTTTGTTTCCATATCAAGAAGCGTCAAACGAATTAAAATTAAAGTTGCGTGGCATACGATCACAGTACTTAGAACGCGGTGAGCGATCACCAATTGAATTTGTTACTAGTCGAATTAAGCCAGTTGACAGTATCAAAGAAAAAATGCAACGTCGCCATATTGACGAATTACGGTTATCAGAAGACATGGAAGATATTTGTGGGCTACGAATTATGTGTGAATTTCTTGATGATATCTATACCGTAGTTGATATTCTCCGGAAAAGAAATGATATTAACATTCTTGAAGAACGTGATTATGTTCATAACGAAAAGGCAAGTGGATATCGTTCGTATCACATTGTTTTTAGTTATCCGTTGCAATTAGTTGATGGTCAAAGAGAGATTCTTGCTGAGATCCAAATTAGAACGTTAGCAATGAATTTCTGGGCCACCATTGAACATTCTTTGAACTATAAGCATCCTGATGTCTTCCCACCGGAAGTTCATGAAAGATTGCAAAGTGCGTCAGAAACGGCTTACAAGCTAGATGAAGAAATGTCAGAAATTAAGCAAGAATTAGATCGGGATCTTAAAAAGCAAAAGGATAAACATGAATAGGGGAACAAGCAATGAAGATTGCAATTTATAGTAATGATGGTGAGACCTCGAGTCGAATTGCATCAGAATTATCAAAAGAAATTGAGAAAGCAAAGGATTTAGAAATTGATGAGCTGAATCCTGAGATTGTCATTTCAGTTGGTGGAGATGGAACACTGTTATCTGCTTTTCATCATTATGACGATTTGACGGATAAAATTAGATTTGTTGGAATTCATACTGGTCATTTAGGTTTTTACACTGATTGGCGGGATACTGAGGTTACGCAATTGGTAGAAAGCCTGAAACGGGATAATGGACAAAGTGTTAGTTATCCGTTGCTAGACATTGAAGTTGATTATGCAGATGGCGGGTTGCCAGATTACATGATTGCCTTAAATGAGGCCACGTTTAAGAAACTTTTTGGAACGATGGTTGCTAAAGTATACATTAAAGGTGAACTTTTTGAGAATTTCCGCGGGGATGGTTTATGTATTTCAACTCCTACTGGCTCAACCGCGTATAACAAATCGGTCGGGGGATCCATTATTTCGCCAAAATTTAATTCAATTCAGGTGGCAGAGATGGCATCGATTAATAATCGGGTCTTTCGGACAATTGGTTCTCCGATTATTATTCCGCCAACTGAATCCATCACAATTGTTCCTGAGGTTTCACTTCATAACGTTTTGACTTACGATCAACTGTTAATTAAGGATCGGCCCATCAAATCAATTAAGTTCAAAATTTCCAAACGTCGAATTTACTTTGCCAAATATCGTCACACTCATTTTTGGCAACGAGTCAGCAATTCATTTATCGGGGATACCTTAAACGATGATTAGTTTTGCGTGGATTTATGATGAAACTCACCCAATGAAAGTTAGAACCTTTGTGATGAAGAACGGAGTTACACGTTCCTTACTTAAGGACATTCGTTATCATGGTGGTCACTTAATGGTAAATGGTCACGATGTGTATACGAGTTTTGAATTATCACATGGAGATCGTGTTCGAATTATTTTGCCACCTGAAAGGCAAAATGATTTTTTACAAGTTTCGAATTTACCCATTAAAATTTTGTTTGAAAATGATAACTTTTTAATTGTCGATAAACCTGCGGGATTGGCGTCAGTTCCATCGCACATTTATCCCAAGGATACAATCTTAAATCGGGTTCTTGGGTACTATCTTCGAAATGATTATCCAAGTAAGAAGGTTCATGTTGTCAATCGTCTAGATCGGGATACTAGTGGTCCTGTTATGTTTGCCAAAAATCATCTTGCACATTCAGTTCTTGATAAACAACTTCAGGATCGAAAGATTGAAAAAAACTACGTTGCGGTCATTTCGGGCGAACTCAACATTAAGCATGGTGAAATTGTTCTTCCGATTGTGAGGAAGCCGGGTTCATTTATTGAGCGTGAGGTCCGTGATGATGGTAAATATTGCCGAACAGAATTCTGGACGTTAAAGGTTAATAACGGGATGTCATTGGTTAAGATTCGACTGCATACGGGTCGAACTCATCAAATACGGGTTCATTTTGCTAAGATTGGATATCCGTTAGTTGGTGATTGGCTTTATAATCCTAATGCTCATAGTGGTGAATATCAAAAGTTACATTGCTACCAAACAATTTTTTTTGATCCATTTGAAAAGAAAAAAATTAAAGTGAGATCTAAAATTCCAATAGAATTTAAGAATTTGTTGAATTGAAAACAGTCTACTTATTAGTAGGTTGTTTTTTTTATTATTTGATAATATACGATTTTAGGAGCTAGTTTTTTAGTTAGCTTATTACTATAATTTATTGTAATGTGAAGCTGTAACCAAAATGCAATAAAACGTTTTTGATGGTAAACATGTTAGTTAATAAATTAAGGTAAATGCTGATCTCTAGGGGAATTTCAACCTTAAAATTCCATGTTATAATGAATTTAAGCTTGGTAAAAAATAATAATTTAAGTAAAAATAATTGGACATTTATGCGATTTCACATTAGAATAATTATTAATAATATTATTTATTTTTTTATTAATTTTTGATCATTAGATGTTATACTTAAATATGATGTTGTGATTTTGAAAGGGAGAGACAATTAATGAATAAGTACGTTAAGAAGCATAACCAGATGGCAATTAGTACTGGCGAAACTAAGCGTCGCAACAAATTGGTTAAGACTAAAAAAGGTTGGATGAAGGTAGCAATGGGTTCAATTTTTGCTAGTGCTGCCTTGTTAACTTTTAACTTGAATAGTCCTGTAAATGCTGATAAAGCAAATACAGCGACAATTTCACAAAGTGTTCAAGCTTCTCAAGCACAATCAGGAAATGGGGTTTCAACTACTCAAACTTCAGGTTCTAATCAGGTTCAGAACCAACCAGAAGCTTCTAAGTCATCAGAAAACACTAGTAAAACAGTGGAACAATCCCAAGTTGAACCAGCAAGTGGTGAAACAAATCAAGAAGTAAACAAGACTTCAGAAAATGTACATACACCAACAGTACAAAAGAATGATTCTGATCAATCAAATACTGGAAGTGAAACTACTTCTGATTCAGTCAAGAACAATGACACAAAGGATACTACTGATAAAGCATCGTCTAATAACAGTCAGACAGTTGCTCAAGCTAGTCAACAACCAGTTAATGCGGATCAGGCAACACAAACCAAGTCAACCGATACTAATTCTACTGAAGCTAAGGCTACTGATTCACAACAAGTGGCAACTAAGGGTTCACAAGATCAAAAAGAAGCCAATGCAAAGCAGCAAGCGGAGCAAGATTCAAAGAATAATGCTGATCAACCACAAGTGAGTCAAGCTACTAAAGCTGATAGCACTAAAGATTCTCAATCAGCTGCTGACAATCAACAGGCAACCAAGGATTCGAAGTTAACTGATAATACTAACAACAAGAATCAAGTTGCTGATAAGAACGATAATCAACAACAAAATGCTGATCAAAATCAAAACGTTAACTTGAAGGCTGACGTTGCCACTCCTGATAATAAGATTGGTCCCGGGTATTATGATTCAAGCGTGGATAACAATGTAAATAAGAATGTTCAGCGTCCATCACAATACACTAACTTCAATGTTTCAAATAACACCAATCTAGTTAGTTATACTCAAGACTTTATTAATAAAGTTACTCCTGGTGCAATCGCTGGATGGAAGAAGTATGGTGTTCTACCATCAGTTTCAATTGCACAAGCAATTATTGAAAGTGGATGGGGTAGATCAGGATTAGCCGTTAAAGGAAATAACTTGTTTGGGATTAAGGGTTCCTATGATGGTCAATCAATCTACTTTCCAACTCAGGAATACATTAATGGCCAATGGGTTACGGTTCAAGCTGCCTTTAGATTATATCCAAGTTGGTCTGCAAGTATTGAAGATCATGGAGCCTTTTTAAGAGACAATCCAAGATACAACAATTTGCTTGGCGTAAGAGATTATGAAAGTGTCGCTTACGACTTACAATATGATGGATACGCTACGGATCCTAGCTATGCTCAAACTTTGATTAATTGTGTTCGTAATTATGGCTTAGACAGTATTGATAAAGTGGCCTTTCAAGATGAAGGAAATCCACTACCAGCACCAGATGTTAAGTCCACGTCAGGAACTTACACTTTCAATCAAACTACTAATATTCGAACTTCACCAAGTTTGAGTGCTCCAGTTGTAGGACAATATAAAGCTGGTGAAAGTGTTATTTACAATGGGACTGTTGATGCTGATGGTTACACTTGGTTAAGATACAAGTCATATTCTGGTGACGATTTGTATGTAGCTAAAGTAAGTGATGCGCCAGCTTCAAATCCAGAGTCAAACGTTAAATCAGAAAATGGTACTTATACTTTTGGTCAAACTACTAACATTAGAACTGCTCCAAGTACCAGTTCACAAGTTGTTGGTCAATATGATGCTGGTGAAAAAGTCGTTTATGATGGAACTATCAAAGCAGATGGCTACACTTGGTTAAGATACCGAGCAAGCTCAGGAGCTTATCGCTATGTTGCTAAGATTGGTAATACTTCCGCTCCAAAGGAAGATACAAATGTTAATTCAGCATCTGGTCGGTATACCTTTGGTCAAACTACTAACATCAGAACTGCTCCAAGTACCAGTTCACAGGTTGTAGGCCAATACGATGCTGGTGAGAGTGTCACTTATGATGGGACTGTTGATGCTGACGGTTACACTTGGTTAAGATACCGAGCAAGCTCAGGTTCATATCGTTACGTTGCTAAGATTGGTAATGATAGTTCTTCTACTTCTACACCAAATAGTCAACCAAATGTTACTGAAGCTTCTGGAACATACACCTTTGGTCAAACTACTAACGTGCGAACTTCACCAAATACCAATTCGCAAGTTGTAGGTCAATATGACGCTGGCGAACGTGTGGTTTATGATGGCAAAGTAATCGCTAATGGTTATACATGGTTAAGATACCGTGGTGGCTCAGGTGCATATCGCTACGTTGCTGAATTAGGTAATGGATCTGGTGCTTCTACCAGTCACTCAGACGTTACTTCTGCTTCCGGAAGATATACATTTAGAAATACTACTAACATCCGAACTTCACCAAATACCAATTCGCAAGTTGTAGGTCAATACGATGCTGGTGAAAGTGTAGTTTATGATGGCAAGGTAATCGCTAATGGTTACACATGGTTAAGATATCGAGCAGCTTCAGGTGCATATCGCTACGTTGCTGCAACTAATTAACGGATTCCATTTATCGCAATTTGTGGATCTTTTTAAACATTTTCAAATAAATGAAATGGAGTATGGATTATGAGTATAAAGAAAGTAGCCTCAATCATTTTAGTTAGTTTTGCAGTATTAACGGTAGGCTTTTTCGTACCGAATGTGGTATATGTCAACGCACAGACTACTCAATTTGCGCAAGGTAATAGTGGAAGGGGAGAAATAGTTGTTCATTATGTTGATAAAAATGGACAAGTTATTCGTCCCGCTACCACAGCCATGGGTGATACTGGAAGTACGTATATTGCTTCTATTCCTAATATTCCTGGTTATAAGTATGCTAGTATCCAAAATGGACAAAATAACAGTAACGGTCCTCAAATGACCTTTGGTGGAAGTGACAGCTCGACCGATATAATGGAAATGACCATTATTTATTCATCAACTGGTAATCAAGCTGCTGGTAACAGTCAAGCTAATCATGCTAACTCAAGCAGCAGTACCAGCAATAACGGTAATGGTGGAACGGCCACTAGTCCAAGTAAAAATAATAATGGCAGTGCTAGTAGTAGTTCCAATGCTAGTAAAATGAATTCTGATGCAGGTAAGCAAGGTACAACGAAAGATCAAAATGGAAAAGCTAAAGATCAATCTGACACCTCCAACAATGCTAAAGAATCCAAAAAAACCAAAGCAGATCAGAAAGCTCAAAAAGAAAAAAATGCCAAAGATCAAAAATACAAGTCTGATAAAAAAAATCATAAAGATCAGAATGGTAAAAAAGATCAAAATAAGCATGATAAAAAGAAAAGCAAGAGTGGAATCACGCCTTGGGTAATTGGCGGAATTATTGTAGTAGTGATTGCCGGAGTTGGTGGATTCGTTTGGCGTCGGTTAAGAGGCCCTCGTCACTTCGAACATTAATATTAAGTAATCCATAGTTGTTTAGAACAGCAAAGTAAAAATCCCTTCAAATTAGATTTACAATTCCAATTTGAGGGGATTTTTTGACACTAAAATTATTTTTTATTAATTATAATTGTTGGCTTGATGGAACTTTGAAGCTTCTCAAGTTCATCTTTTGTTTCAGTAAATGGGATTAACTGGAGATTTTGATAGTTTTTCATTTTTTCGTTGAGGTGATCTAGTCTTGTGGATGCTACCACTCCAGCAAAATTATTATTATCGATCCAGTTAAGTGCATCAGTCCAGTCTTTTTCAATGATGTGATCAAACGCAGGGGAGAAGTATAATTGCATGCCTCCAGCAGCTGCCATAAGGGTTTCCATTGCTTCTAAATCAATCTTATGTTTGTCATCTAATGCCCCAATAATAACTCCATCGACACCTAGTTCTTGACACTGAAAAAGGTCGTCTTCCATGATTTTAATTTCAGAATCATTAAAAGTATTGGTGTCATTATTTGAAGAAATTAAGACATCCAGGCTTCGTTTCTTTTCATGAGCATATTTACAAGCCTCGGCAATGAAACCCCGACTAGGTGTCATCATTTCTTGTTCAATTGCAATTTTCACCTTGGCATTTTCAAGTTCAACTGGAACCTCACGAAACTTTGAGACCATTGGTTCAATAATTGTCATATAAACTACCTCCTCAAATAATTATAACTATTATGGGTAGGAATTGACATCAATTTTGACCTTAAATGAAATTGGGCGCGTGATATAATTAAGAAATGGAATTATTGAACGAATTTATGGAGGATATTAATGACTAATCATATTGCGTTATTTGAACCATTAATGCCCGCAAATACGGGTAATATTGCTAGAACATGTGCTGGTACTGATACGGTTTTAGATTTAATTAAACCGCTTGGATTTTCGGTAGATGATAAACATTTAAAACGAGCTGGATTGGATTATTGGGATAAAGTTAAAATTAATTATCATGAGAATCTTCCGGAGTTTCTAAAAACCATTCCTGATAAGCAAAAGTTATTTTTGGTGTCAAAGTTTGGGGAAAAGGTATATACCGAACGTGATTATCGTGATCCCAATGACGACTATTATTTCTTATTTGGTAAAGAAACAACCGGTCTACCAGAGAATTTTGAACGTCAATACGCCGAACAGGCAATCAGAATTCCACAGGATGATTCACATATTCGGGCGTTGAATTTATCGAACACTTGTGCGATCGTAATATATGAGGCCTTAAGACAACAAGGTTTTGCTGGTCTTGAAATGACCCATACTTATGAACATGATAAATTAAAATAATGTGAAGGGGTGCCTTAATTGGCTCAACGAAAAACAAAGCGTAAAACTACAAAACGGAAAACAACGCGAAAGCGTCGTTCAAGGAAAGGCAAAAATTCTTTTTGGATCAAATTCAAGGGTTTTTGTGGTAAAAGGAAGCTAAACATTATTGGTTTAATTTTCCTACTAATTGCCGGACTTGGATTTTTCAGTTTGGGGATGGCCGGGACATTATTTGCTAACGTATTTCGATTAGTCGTTGGAAATGCTTATCAAGTTTTAGCAATTTTTCTTGGTCTTTTTGGTGGATTACTGTTTCTTGGAATTAAAATTCCTAAAATTGATTTTCACTACATTGTCGGATTCTTAGTTGCCTTTGTGGGGTTGACTTTGAACCTATCAATCTTGTTTTTTAATTCATTAAATACCCACGTAGGATTTGTCCAAACAACGTTTAACACATTGTTTTCTGATATTACGAGTAATGTTTCTACTAGTAATGTTGGTGGTGGAATGGTGGGAGCGTCGTTACTTTCACTTTTTAGTACCCTCATTTCATTACTAGGAACTTCAATCTTAGCTTACGCGCTAATGGTAATTGGAGTTGTTATCTTTTTTAAATTGCCAGTTATTCAATGGGCTAAGGATGGGTTGAGTTGGACAGGAAAATGGATCACTTCGATGGTGGCATCGGTGCGTCGTGCTCATATAAATAATAATGAAAGACGAAAACAGAAAAAGAGTCAGGAACAACCATCACACGTTGTTAAAAAAGCTTCCGTTAATTCTTCAGTTCCAAAAAGACCAGAATCTAGTAGAACCCAAGAACAACCGCAAGCACTTCATGATTCATTGTATAATTCAATTAAAAGCCAAGATACAAATAAAAGTGATGAAAAAGCACCGCATATCACGGTTGCCAGTCGAAAACCAAAACCAATTCAGTCGGATAGTAGACCGGAAGCAGATTCCCCTAAATTTGACAGTAACTCAACAAATGATCGTTATCAGCTTCCCTCGACCAAATTATTAACGAAGGTTCCAGAACAGGATCAGACCGAAGAATATAATGCCATTGATAAGAATACTCAAATTTTGCAGAAAACTTTGAAGAGCTTTGGTGTTGACGCTGAGGTAAAGAACGTAAGTCTAGGTCCTTCAGTAACTGAGTATGAACTTCATCCTGCTATTGGGGTAAAAGTATCTAAAATTGTCAATTTAAGTGATGATATTGCGCTTGCGTTGGCTGCTAAGGATATTAGAATTGAAGCTCCAATTCCAGGGAAATCACTAATTGGTATTGAAGTTCCTAACAAATCAATTTCAACGGTTTCATTTAGAGATGTCTTTGAAAACCAAACTGGTGATACAAAGAGTATTTTGAATGTGCCATTAGGAAAGAATGTTAATGGGGACGTAGTTTCTTGTGATATTACTAAAATGCCTCATTTACTGATTGCCGGATCAACTGGAAGTGGAAAATCAGTTGCGATTAATTCAATCCTTACGAGTATTTTGTTAAAAGCGACTCCAGACCAAGTGAAATTTATGTTGATTGACCCTAAGAAAGTTGAATTAGGGGTTTATAATGGTATTCCACATTTGTTGAGTCCAGTTGTTTCTGATCCTAAGAAGGCTGCTCGTGCGCTTCATAAGGTGGTTGACGAGATGGAGCATCGTTATGAGATGTTTGCTCAAACTGGTCAGCGAAAGATTAGTGGCTATAATAAGTACATTCGTGAAAAGAACGCCAGTGAAGGAACTTCACTTCCGACACTTCCGTACATCGTGGTTGTGGTTGATGAATTAGCTGATTTAATGATGACCGTTTCAAATGAAGTTGAAAGTGCCATTATTAGATTAGCTCAGATGGGCCGTGCTGCTGGTGTACATATGATTCTAGCTACTCAACGGCCATCGGTAGATGTTATTACTGGATTAATTAAGGCTAACGTACCATCAAGAATTGCCTTTGCTGTTTCGAGTGGAGTTGATTCACGAACAATTTTGGATACCAATGGTGCTGAAAAATTGCTTGGTCGAGGTGATATGCTCTATCTTCCGATCGATCAAAACATTCCTGCACGTGTTCAGGGGTCCTTCATTTCTGATAGTGATGTTGAAAACGTGGTTGATTTTGTAAAGAAGCAGGCCCGACCGGAATACGATGATTCGATGATGGTAACCGATGCGGAGATTAAAGAAGAGGAAAAGAATGATGACGAGGATGATTTGTTTGATGATGCGCTTGCTTTTGTTATTAAAGAACAAAAAGCTAGTACTTCAATGATTCAGCGTCAGTTTCGGATTGGATATAATCGTGCCGCACGAATTATTGATGACATGGAGCAGCGTGGTTATATTGGTCCCCAGCATGGAAGTAAGCCACGGGATGTTTACAAAAAATCATCTGATGATGCAGAGCAATAAAAAAGACACTCTGATTTAACTCAGAATGTCTTAAAGCAAGGTTATTAAATTATGCGCCACCAAAGAAAGCAGCTGCTGATCCAGCAACCACTGATAAAATGGTTGCAATTATCATTAACCAAACAAAAATCATAAGGATTTTTTGAAACGTTGATTTATCTTTCCATTTATTCAAGGCATCCACCACTTTCAGTATTTATACTGTGATAATTCTAACTTTGAACTAAAAATATTGCAAATTACTTATTATGTCTAAACTTAAGGGTTGAGGGAAAATGAAAATGGTTAATTATATTTCAAACATGCATTCATTAATGCAAGCTTTGATTAAACCAGCATTATTTTTTATAATAATCGGTCTAATTATTATTATTTCGAAACGTGTGACTAAGAATCGAATTTTTCAACGCTTAAACTTTTTAGATTCCTTTCCAATTATTGGGATCTGGATTGTACATGTCATTACAATGACTAACCACGGTTTTTCTTTTTTGCCCGTCTTTGTTTTAATTTGGATGATAATGGGAATTATTTTTCTTATTTATCGAGTTGTGAGTGAGGGACAATTAAGACCAAAGTTATTTTTAATTAACTTTTGGCGAGCAAGTGATATTTATTGGATAATTATTTTTATATTATCTTTGATTATAAAAATTATCACAATACATTGATTTAAACGCATTTCAAGAATTGTTTTCTTGAAATGCGTTTATTTTTTTGTGGATTTTTGTGGAGGCGAAGTGGTAGGAAGTGGGTTATTGTGGTAAACTAAAATTATATTTAGGAAGAGAGGAATGAGAGCCATGTTCATGGGTGAATATCGACATCATATCGATACCAAGGGACGGCTTATTATTCCTGCTAAATTCCGAGATTTATTAGGTGATAAGTTTGTTATTACTCGGGGACTCGATGGCTGTCTTTTCGGATACACCGAAGAAGAATGGCAGAAAGTTCAAGAAAAAATCAATAAACTTCCATTTAACAAAAAAGATGCTAGAATGTTTGCCCGTTTTTTCTTTTCTGCTGCTACCGAATGTGACATTGACAAGCAAGGACGAGTTAACATTCCAACGTCACTTCGTAAGTATGCAGGTCTTACTAAGAACTGTGTCTTAGCGGGGGTATCAACTAGATTTGAAATTTGGGATGCTTCTAAGTGGGATCAATACACGGACGAGGCTTCTAGTGAGTTCAGCGATATTGCTGAGAACTTACTTAATGATTAGGCTGGGGTGAATTAATGATGGCTAAATTTGAACATCAAACTGTTTTATTAAACGAAGCTGTTCGTGGTCTAAACGTTAAACCCAATGGGATTTATGTTGATTGTACTCTAGGAGGTGGAGGACATAGTGCAAAGATCCTTTCTGAGTTAAGGAATGGTCATTTGTATGCCTTTGATCAAGATCAAGTTGCTATCGACTATAATCAGCACCATTTAGCAAAGTTTTTGAAGGATAATGAGTTAACTTTCATTCATGATAATTTTAGAAACTTTAAGTCTGATCTAGAGCAATACGGTGTTACAAACGTTTCTGGGGTCGTTTATGATTTAGGGGTATCTTCACCTCAATTAGATGACGCCGAACGTGGATTCAGTTATCAAAAGGATGCTCGCCTTGATATGCGGATGGACCAACGAAATAACTTGGATGCCTGGGAAGTTATTAACCATTGGTCATATGAAAAGTTAGTAAAAATTTTTTATCGATATGGTGAAGAAAAATTTTCAAAACAAATTGCCAGAAGCATTGAGCGTATTAGAGCTGATCATCCAATTGATACTACGACTCAGCTAGCAGAAATTATCAAAAACGCTATTCCGGCCGCTGCCAGAAGGCACGGTGGGAATCCCGCTAAACGAGTTTTTCAAGCTGTTCGGATCGCTGTTAACGATGAATTAGGAGCTTTAGAAGATTCGTTGGAGCAAGCTTTAGACATGTTAGAAGTTCACGGAAGAATTAGCGTGATTACTTTTCAATCATTAGAAGATCGATTGGTAAAGGGAATCTTTAAAGAAAAGACCACCATTCAAGATTTGCCCCATGATTTACCTGTAATACCTGAAGCAATGCAACCAAAATTTAAAATGGTCCAAAGAAAACCAATTTTACCCAGTGCAGATGAGCTTAATCAAAATCACCGATCGCACAGTGCCAAACTCAGAATTATTGAGAAAATTAAATAGGAGGTGGGAACTTTGGCACAAAATGGTCTAGCAAGAAAAGAATATTCAAATGGGAATGCGTATGAAACGTATCGCAGAAATCAGATCAATTCTCACCAACCCACTGCTCCACAAAAAGAACATAGGTTCACCCCGAAACTTGAAGTTACTGTTTTAGTAGTTGGATGTGCAGTAGTTTTTTTAATGGCAATTGCGTTAGTTTGGACAAGAGTATCGCTTTCAGGGGCACAACAAACGTTGCAAGATACAGCAACGAGATCAACAAGAATACGTAATACAAATACAGGACTTAAACAACAGATTGATGAATTACAAAGTAGTTCACGCTTGGATAAAGTTGCTAAGGGATCTGGATTGAAACTTTCGAATGATCAAATAAGGAACATCACAAAATGAATAAAAAACAAGAGCAGATGAAAAATCGGAAAAATGCGATTGCTAACCGAAAAAGATTTGGGATGTATTTTCGGATTTTAGTAATTGTAGTTTTCCTGTTGATTTTCGGCTTTTTTTTTAAAAAAGCAATTTTCAAAAGCGCAAATAACGTTAATTTGGCACAGCAGACGAAAAATTTGTATGCTCAAACTAATGTGCTGAAATCTAAGCGAGGCACAATTTACGATAATAATAATCAAGCACTAGCTGAAGACACTAGTACCTACTCGATTTATGCCATCTTGAATAAATCACAGAAGACTAAGGACAATAAACCGGATTACGTGACTAACCCCCAAAAGACGGCTAAAGTTCTTTCTGAAAACTTGCCAATCAGTTACAAAGAAGCCCTTAAGACACTTCAGCCCAAAAAAAAGGCCTTTCAAGTGGAATTTGGAAATCCTGGGAAAAATATTTCTTTAGTTGATAAACAAAAGATTGTGGCTCAGCATTTACCAGGGATCAAGTTTGTTCAACAACAAAGCCGTCTGTATCCCAACGGAGTTTTTGCTTCGCACATCGTGGGACTAGCTTCACAAGTAACTAATAATAAGACGAAAGAAACCAACCTCGTAGGACAAATGGGGCTAGAAAAGTCATTTAATAAAACTTTAAGTGGCCAAAATGGTTATAAAGAAGTTCGCCATGATAATTACGGGTATGAAGTTCCCGGGGACAATCAAAAAGAAAAACCGGCAATCAATGGTAATAACGTCCATACGACCATTGACTCACGACTTGAATATCTTCTGGAAAATCAGATGACGGAAGTTCAATCACAAGTTCATCCTAAAAGTATGAATGCTATGCTGATTGATGCTAAGACTGGGAAGGTGCTAGCTGCGGCTCAACGTCCTACTTTTAATGCCACAACTGGTAAGGGACTTGGTGGAATTTGGCGAAATACGTTAACTCAAGATGCTTTTGAGCCTGGTTCAACAATGAAAGTCTTTACTTTAGCGGCCTCAATTGATAGTGGTAATTTTCATGGCAACGAGCGTTACTTGTCCGGAAAATATAACATTGATGGTAAAACTGTTCCTGATTGGTTGCCAACTGGATGGGGCCGAATCACTTATAATAAGGGGTTTGCCTTATCTAGTAATGTTGCCATGGCACACTTAGAGGAACAGATGGGTCCGAAAACATGGAAAGAATACATTAATCGTTTTCAGTTCCTTAAGAATACTAACTCAGTTTTCGGTGATGATGATTCAGGTAGTATGCAGTTTAAATTACCAATTGAACAGGCTAATACAGCCTTTGGCCAGGGAATTCAGGTTACGGCGTTACAAATGGTACAAGCTCTAACTGCAGTTGCTAATAACGGGAAAATGATTAAGCCACGATTTGTTGATAATATAACCAATGATCATCATAAAGTGGTGAAGTCTTATAAAGAGGAAACCCTTGGTCATCCTATTAAAGCTTCAACTTCTCAGGAAGTTAGAAAACACATGGAAGATGTTGTTTATAAGCCGTATGGAATTGGACATGATTATCAAATCCCTGGCTATCGAGTAGCAGCAAAGACCGGTACGGCCCAAGTAAGTAATGGAACGGGTGGATATGAAAACGGTGATGATAGCTATCTTTACTCAGTGGCTGGAATGGTTCCATCATCTAATCCAAGATACATTATGTATGTCAGCATGAAGCAACCAACCTTAAATGGTAGTAAGACAGCTTCTCAATTAATGGCACAGATCTTTAATCCCGTTATGAAACGAGCATTAACACAAAATAATGAAAATAATACTCAAGTTCCAGACGTTGTTAATCAGAAAACGGACCAAGCTAAGGATCAGCTTAATAAGAGTCATATGACACCAATCGTGATCGGTGATGGTGATACAATTACAAAACAAAGCCCAGCGCCAATTGGCGCTGGAGCTGGCAATAATCATATCATTTTACTTACTAGTGGTGTTTTAAGGATGCCAGACATTAAAGGATGGAGTCAAAAAGATGTTCAGACCCTTAGTGATTTGTTGGACATTAAGTTAAGTACTACTGGTAAGGGCAATGTAGTAAACCAAAGCATTAATCGTGGTCAACGAATTACCCCCAAGACCACGTTAGTAATTAAATTAAAATAATTTTGAGAGGATGAAAAGTGATGGATTGGTTAATTCCACTAGTTGGAGGATTTATTATTACACTGGGACTAACTCCAGTATTAGTAAGCTATTTTAGATCAAAGCATGAAGGTCAGATGATCAGGGAGGAAGGCCCTAGCTGGCACGAAAGCAAAAGTGGCACTCCTACAATGGGAGGGTTAGGCTTTATCATTGCGATTGTGATTACATGCTTAGTTTATGGTTTAGTAGTTAACCAATTAAAGTCAACTTTGCTCATCTTGTTATTTGTTCTTGTCTTTTACGGTTTGATTGGGATGTGGGATGATTCCATCAAGTTGTTTAAACGTCAAAATGAAGGATTTAAAGCATGGCAAAAATTTCTGCTTCAGATCGTTGGTGCTTTGGTCTTTGCATGGGTCTACTATGCAGATGGATTTCCAATGTCCATTCGTTTCTTCAATCTTGGTGAAATTCCATTAGGCTATTTTTACGTCCTATTCATTATCTTTTGGTTGGCTGGATTCTCAAATGCAGTTAATCTAACCGACGGATTGGATGGATTAGTGAGTGGATTAGCGATCATTGCATTTGGAGCATATGCCGTGGTGGCATATTTTCAGCATCAATTTGAGGTTGAAATCTTTTGTACGTCAGTGGCAGGAGCTTTATTAGCCTTTCTGATCTTTAATCATAAACCCGCTAAGATCTTCATGGGAGACATGGGGTCATTAGCGCTAGGTGGAGCATTAGCCGCCGTATCAATTTTGCTTCATCATGAACTTTCCTTGTTATGGATTGGACTAGTGTTTGTTATTGAAACGGCTAGTGTTATTTTACAAGTAACATCTTTTAAACTAACTGGTAAAAGGATCTTTAAGATGACTCCCATTCATCATTCATTTGAGATGATGGGATGGAGTGAATGGAAAATTGATATTGTCTTTTGGTTAGTTGGGCTCTTTACGGCCATAACGGGTGTTATTACAATGATTTAGTTTTTAGGGAGTTTTAATTATGAAAAAAGTTGACGATTATAAAAATAAAAACGTATTGGTTTTTGGCGCTGGAATGAGTGGAACCAATGCAGCCGAACTACTAGTTAAATTGGGTGCCAAGGTTACGTTAACGGATGCCAAACCAGCAGATCAGATCAAAGCATACAATGATTTACAAAATGATGGTGTCAAGGTGGTAGCTGGTAAGTCTCCTGTTTCTTTGCTTGATGGCATGGATTTGATGGTTAAAAATCCCGGAATCCCGTACGATAATGAACTAGTAAAAGCCGCTCAATCTCGAAATATTCCGATTATTGTGGAGCTGGAGCTAGCTGCTGAGGTTTCAGAGGCGCCATTAGTAGGGGTTACTGGAAGCAATGGAAAAACAACTACAACGACTATGATTACTAAGATGTTGCAGGCTGGTAAACAGCATGGAACTGCTTTAGATGGTGGTAACATTGGAATTCCGGCAACTAAGGTAGCTCAAGAAGTTACTAAGGAAGATGTCTTGGTATTAGAAATTTCAAGTTTTATGTTATTAGGTACCCCCAAACTCCATCCTCATATTGCCGTTATTACTAATATTTTTTCCAATCATTTGGATTATCACAAGACACGGGAAAATTATGTGAATGCTAAAATGCAAATTACTAAGAATCAGACCAAAAATGATTATCTGGTAATTAACTTTGATAGTGAAGAATGGAGAGAGTTAAGTAAGCGCAGTAAAGCACAAATTATTCCATTTTCACTAACTGATCATTATCAGAATGGAGCCTATGTATCTGATGGAGACATTTATTTTAAAGATGAATTTATTATGCACGAAAAAGACATTCGGGTCCCAGGCGAACAGAATGTTCAAAATGCTTTAGCTGCCATTGCAGTTGCTAAATTATATGAGGTTCCTACCGAGGCAATTGTGTCGGTATTAAAAAATTTTGGTGGAGTTCGTCACCGAGTTCAGTACGTATTAACGGCTGACAATCGTGAATTTTATAATGATTCGAAGGCAACCGATATTGAAGCAACTCAGATGGCTTTGAGGGGCTTTGATGAACCCATCGTTTTATTAGCAGGCGGGCTTGATCGTGGATATACTTTCGATAAATTGGTACCAGATTTTAAGGATAGTTTGGCAGGAATTGTTTTGTTTGGTCAAACTGCTGACTTATTAGAAGAGGCAGCAAAAAAAGCTGGGGTACCACAGATTAAGAAAGTTAAAAATCTTGATGAGGCTGTTCCTGAGGCCTTTAAGATGAGTAAACCAGGCGATATCGTATTATTGTCACCAGCTAATGCTAGTTGGGATCAGTTTGCAACGTATCGTGATCGCGGCGATGAATTCATTAAAGATGTTGAAAAGTTAACCGGTAAAAAGGAGACCAACTAATGAGAATGATTGTATCGGGAGGTGGAACGGGAGGACATATTTACCCCGCACTTGCCTTAATTGACGCATTAAAAGCTAAAGAGCCTAATTCAGAAGTTTTGTATGTTGGATCTGATCGTGGGCTTGAGGGTAAAATTGTTCCAGAGAAGGGACTTAAATTTGATGCGTTAAACATCCAGGGCTTTAAACGGAAGTTATTTAGTTTATATAATTTCAAAACCATCTGGCTCTTTTTAAAAAGTGTTCATGAAGCAAAGAAAATCATTAAAGATTTTAAACCGGATGTCGTTGTTGGAACAGGTGGCTATGTTTGTGGTGCCGTGGTTTATGCCGCAGCCAAAATGGGGATTCCGACCGTTATTCATGAGCAAAATAGTGTGGTTGGACTAACTAATCGTTTCTTAAGTCGTTATGTGGATCAGATTGCCATTGCCTTTGACGATGCCCGAAAACAATTTCCTGAAAATAAAGTTGTTTTTACTGGGAATCCTCGTGCCCAACAGGTTGCAAATATACAAAGTGATTTTAAATGGAGCAGCATTGGCTTAAAAGATGACGTTCCAACCGTTTTAATATTTGGTGGGAGCCAGGGTGCCTTGAAAATTAATTCTTCAACCGTAGAAGCAATTCCTGAATTTGACCGACGCAAGTATCAAGTTGTGTTTGTAACTGGTCAAAAGCGTTATCAAAGTGTAAAAGATGAGTTGAAGAACGTTAAAGTCAACAGTAATATTGCAGTTTTACCGTATATTTCTAATATGCCGGAAGTTTTGCCAAAAGTTGACCTAATTGTAGGAAGAGCGGGAGCTACTAGTATTGCTGAAATTACCGCAATTGGAATTCCCGCAATCCTGATTCCCAGTCCATATGTTACAGCCGATCATCAGACTAAGAATGCCATGAGTTTGGTGAAAAATAATGCCGCAATGATTTTGACGGAAAAAGATCTTAACGGACAGTCATTAGTAACTAAAGTGGACTCTTTGATGCATAATTCTGAATTGAGAAAACAAATGGCTGCTAATTCTTATAATATGGGAGTTCGAAATGCAGCAGATCAACTTTTAGCAGTTTGCCAAACTGCAATTAAAAAACATCATAAAAAAGCTTAACGGGTGATCGTGATGAAAACTAACGGCAATGATTCCAATTCGTCTGGTCGGTTGGAAAGATACCAAGAGAGAAAACAAAGAAAAAATAGTAGATATCGGGTTGGCCATCAAATTCCCGGGATTCGAAGACAGCAACGTCGGCAGTTAATTAAAGGCTTTTTACCAATCCTATTAGCTTTTAGCATAATTGCCCTAATCTCACTGTATTTTGTATTGCCGTACAGTCGAATATCAGAGATTAAAGTTCAAACTGATAGGCAATTGGCGGATGCTAATATTAATAAGCAAATTCCATTTCAAGCTGGAGATTCGTTGTTCATGGTTAAAAGGAATCAGTCCAAAGCCCAGCAGTACGTCTTGAATCATAATGCTGAAGTTAAAAAGATTGATTTCGTTTTTACGCATCATAATCAATTAAATGTAAAAGTGATGGGTTATTCTGACCCTGAGTATGCTTTAAGGAATGGTAAATATTATCCAGTTTACCCGTCTGGCAATATTTCTAATCAAGCTGTTAAGATTAAAAATTTAGATGATGTTTGTGTTCTTTCTGGTTTTAACCAAAAAGAAGAAATTAAAAATGTTTTAAAACAATATAAAAACATTAAGCCACCCATTCGAAATCAAATTAAGGAATTACAAAGTGCAACTACCAAAAGTAATCCTGAAAGAATTAAGATTGTGATGAAAGATGGAAATGAAGTTTATGTTAAAACTAGCACAATGGCAGAAAAGATGGCTTACTATCCGTCAATTGCTAAGACCCTAAAACAAAAGAGTGTTATCAACATGGAAGTAGGAGCATATTCGTATCCACTGGGGAAATGAGAGTTCTTTATTAACATTCACTATGTGTGTTAAAATTAAGTGAGATTATGGTTTATTGGACAATCGTTTTCGATAAACTTTATATGGAGGTTCCAGATTATGAACGATTCAAATATGTACATTGGTTTAGATATTGGAACCACTTCGATTAAAGTGATTGTAGCTGAAAAAGCCAACAATCAAATGAACGTAATCGGGGTTGGTAATGAGAGATCAACTGGAGTGAGCCGGGGAGTTATTGTTGATATTGACAAGGCTTCAAACGCAATTGGACGCGCAATTAGACAGGCTGAAGAAAAAGCCAGTGTTAAGATTAGTAACGTAATTGTTGGCATTCCTGCTGACCAAATAAAAATTGATAAGTGTTCTGGAATGATTGAACTTCCTGATCAATCAGAAGAAATCACTAATGATGACGTTGTTGACGTTGCTGAATCTGCGATTGATACTAATCTACCTCCTGAACGTGAAGTGATTGATTTAACTCCTGATGAGTTCATGGTTGATGGCTTTGACGGGATTCAAGATCCAAGAGGAATGGTTGGAAATCGCCTTAAGATGAATGGTCGTATGATTAGCGGACCTAAAACAATCATTCACAATATCAAGAAGGCTGTCACAAATGCTGGACTAAACATCGAGGCACTTGTCGTTGATCCTCAAGCTGAAGGAAAATATATTTTAAGTGAATCAGAGCAAGAGTTTGGTACAATACTGATTGATTTAGGTGGTGGCCAATCAACAGTTGCGGTTATTCATGACTTTGAACTCAAGTATGCAAATGTGGATCTTGAGGGTGGACAATACATAACTAAAGATATTTCCTCAGTGTTAAATACATCTGCTTCTAATGCTGAAAAGCTAAAGCGTGGCTATGGATATGCTGATGTCGATCAAGCTAGTGAAGATAATGAATTCCCAGTTGATGTGGTTGGTCAAGGACAACCAGTTAACGTAAGTGAAAAGTTATTGGCTGAGATTATCGAAGCACGAATTGACCAAATCTTTAGTAGATTAAAAACTGACCTTGACGGAATTGATGCTCTGAGTCTGCCTGGTGGGATTGTTCTAACTGGTGGAGTAGCATCAATGCCTGGAATTGCTGAGTTAGCTGCTAATACTTTTGGAGTGAATGTCAGGGTTTATATTCCTGATCAAATTGGTTTAAGACATCCTTCTTTGTCATTAGCGCTATCTTTAGTTAATTATGGAGGTAATTTGAGTCAAATCGAGCGGTTAGTACGTTCTGCATTTGACCATGGTGAGTTCACTCATAGTGACAACGGAAATGCCAGAGAAGTTGAACCTGAGTCTGAACCGAAAGTATCTGGATCCATTCCCTTTAAGCAAAAAAGACAGAACAAAACGGCAAAAAAGAAACGTGAAAAGAAACCAAAGAGTGATAAGAATTTAGGCGAAAGATTTAGTGGTATCGTACATCACTTTTTCGAGTAACGCGGGGGTATCGATAAAATATGGACTATTCAATGGATGCAAATAAAAATAATGGTGCAACAATTAAAGTCATCGGAGTTGGTGGCGGTGGTGGAAATGCCGTCAACCGAATGATTGAAGAAGGTGTCAAGGGAGTAGAATTTATTGCTGCCAACACCGATTTACAGGCTTTAGGAAGTTCTAAAGCAGAGACTAAAATTAATTTAGGACCTAAACTTACTAAGGGACTTGGTGCTGGTTCAAATCCAGAAGTAGGATCAAAAGCGGCCGAAGAAAGTGAAGAGGCTCTTACTGATGCACTAAATGATGCTGATATGGTATTTGTAACTTCTGGAATGGGTGGTGGAACCGGAACTGGTGCCGCTCCTATCGTTGCTAAAATTGCAAAAGACGCAGGTGCATTAACGGTTGGCGTAGTTACTCGTCCCTTCGTTTTCGAAGGACCAAAACGGGATCACAATGCCACTGAAGGAATTGAAGCTTTAAAGCAGAACGTTGACACTTTGGTAGTGGTATCCAATAATCGTTTGTTGGATATGGTTGATAAAAAGACACCAATGATGGAAGCATTTAAAGATGCTGACGATGTTCTACGCCAAGGTGTCCAAGGAATCACCGATTTGATCACCAGTCCCGGAGTTGTTAATTTGGATTTTGCTGATGTTACAAGTGTTATGCAAAATCAGGGTTCCGCTCTTATGGGAGTTGGTGCAGCAACAGGCGAAAATCGGACTGAAGAAGCAACGAAAAAGGCCATTAATTCTCCATTATTAGAAGTTTCAATTGATGGTGCTCAACAGGTTTTACTTAATGTTACAGCTGGTCCAGAGCTATCGCTTGCGGAAGCTCAGGATGCGGCTAATATTGTATCTGATGCAACGTCTAATGATGTTAACATCTTCTTTGGGACCTCAATTGATGAAAACATGGGTGACGAGGTTAAGGTTTCAGTGGTTGCTACCGGAATTCAAACTGGTGATCCAGATCGTTCTGCTAGTCCAGCTTTAGCTCGCAAGAATCGTTCAAGTACATTTGCCAGTCCTAAGACTGATAGTTCACAAAAAGATAATTCTGATTCCAGCAATGATGACCCACTTCATAACTGGGATATTAGTGATAACCAGAATGATGTAAGAGACAATGATTCATCTTCAAATGATGATAAATTTTCAAACGTTGAAAAACAGGACTTTGAACCATTTGATGCTGGAAACAATTCAGATTCAAATAATAATGATGATAGTGGAAACGACAATGATGATGTCCCTCCATTCTTCAGATATCGGAACCGAAATAATAAGCAGTAGTTTTCGGAGAGGAGTTAGTAATGTCAAATAAGATTAAAAAGTTTTTGGGGCTTGATGATGACGATGAAGCCTATGAAAATGATGAAACAAGTCAGAATACTGTTCCGTCAGTAAAGAGCAATCCACGAAAGGTTGTTTCAATGAGTCAAAGTGATATTTCTAATAGTAAAATTGCCATTTTAGAGCCACGCATTTATGCCGATGCAAAAAGCATTGCCAGTAAGTTAATTGGTGGCAATGCTGTCATCGTCAAAATGGACGGCGTTAGTAATGAATCTGTTAAAAGAATTGTTGATTTCTTAAATGGGACTGTTTACGCAATCGACGGAAAAATAAAACGAATTGACGATAAAATTTTTCTTTGTGCACCTAATAATTTTGATATTGATGGGGCAATGGACGAAAAGTTTAATAGTCGGTTAGGATGATTTAATTGGTTATGGTGATTGATTGGATTGTTAGAATTATTAATTACGCAATTCAAATATACATGTTAGCGATTGTGATTGATGCACTACTAACTTGGTTTCCGGGGGCATCCCAATCTAGATTTGGCCAGTTCTTGGGGCGAATCGTTAATCCGTTTTTAGAATACTTTAATTTTGCTCATATCGGAATGCTGGGATTTGGTCCTATTTTGGCATTGATTGTGCTTCAACTTTTACAGTTCGGTGTGACTTATATTGGAAATATTATAATAAGTTTGGTTGGGTAGCATGAGTATTAAAAAGGATATTGAACAACATTTTAGAAAGTCTGAGATTCCCTTCCTTCAAACTGCTAGTGATTGGATTGAGAGTGCTAATTCTGAATATCGACCAATCCTTACTAGTTTTTTAAATTCACGGGAATGTTATTTATTACAAACTTTAGTGAACCGCTATCCTCATTTGCAATTATCAACTTTTGGTGGCTATAAAGATGCTGAAATGAAACGTGGCATTATTTATCCAGACTACTTTCATCCGGAGGTTAAAGACTACCGATTAGCCTTAGTTGAAATTGAATACCCAGAAAAGTTTGCTTCAATTCACCATAACCAGGTTCTTGGCAGTTTAATGGGAAGCGGAATTGAACGGAAAGTTCTTGGTGACATCCTGACTGATGGAGACCGTTTTCAATTTATTTGTGAACAAGAAATGGTTGGCTATCTGACTCAGGAAGTTGATCGCATTGGACGTGTGAAAGTTAATTTAAAAGAAGTTAATTTAAGTGAAATGATACAGGGAGAAAATGATTGGGTTACTAGTTTTGTTACTCTTCCATCATTTCGGTTAGATGTAGTTATTTCAATTGGTTTTCGGATTTCTCGTAGTGTAGCTAAGTCACTAGTCGAACACGAAAAAGTGCGGCTAAACTGGTTTGAATTTACTAAACCAAACTATGAAATTAAAGTTTCTGATATGATTTCTGTTCGCGGATACGGTAGAATAAGAGTAGTTGGATATAATGGTCATTCTAAAAAGGGAAAGTTAAAAGCTGAGTTAAATATAATAAAAAATAAATGAGGAGGGATATTATGACACTTACTGCCCAAGATATTCATGATAAAAAGTTTTCACTAAAAATGAGAGGATATAGCATTGATGAAGTCAATGACTTTTTAGACCAACTCACTAAAGATTACCAAATTCTGCAAGATGAGAATGAGGAACTGAAAAAATCATTAAAGAAAACCAAAAAAGACCTCACTTACTATGATGACCTTAAGAATTCCTTGAATCAATCAATTTTAGTTGCTCAAGAAGCAGCTGATAAAGTTAAGAAGGATGCCGAAAGCGAAGCTGATGAGATTAAACAAAACGCACAAAAGCAAGCTGATTCAATCTTATCTGACACTACTGACAAGTCTAATCAAATTATGGGTGCGACTACCAAACAAGCTCAAAGTCTCTCAATTGCAACCGATGATTTTCGGAATAGCATTAAGACTTTCCGTCAAAAGATGATTGGAATGCTACAAAGTCAGTTAGATTTTGCTAAGAATGAAGACTGGAATAAATTACTTGATTCTAGTAATTTTGATAATTATGATGAGATTCAGCAGGCCGTTAAGAACCTTGACAAGCAAGCTTTGGTGAGTGTAAACTCATCTAGTAATGATGATTCAGCAAAAGATCAAGATGATCAATTGATTGTTGAATCGGTATCGGGACCATATACTGATCCTACAGTTGAGATTTATCCCAATGACAAGCTACATAAATAACGGTAGATTGAAGACAGAAAGTTATTAATGACCTTTTCAGCGAATTAGGGTTGGGTGTGAGCCTAATAAAGTAGTTATTAGTAAAAGATCACTTCATTGATAATCTATGCAATGAGAAAATTAACCATGGTTAATTTTGAATTTGGGTGGTACCACGAAGACTTCGTCCCTATTAGACGAGGTCTTTTTTATTTTGAGGAGGATACTATGAGAATTAAGGATACGCTGAATTTAGGTAAGACTAAGTTCAAGATGAGAGGTAATCTTCCCGTAAAGGAAGTTGAACGAGAAAAAGTTTGGGAAGACAATCAGCTTTACCAGCAACGTCAAAAATTAAATGAGGGCAAACCATCATTTGTATTACATGATGGACCACCATATGCCAATGGTGATATTCACATGGGTCATGCTATGAATAAGATTACCAAGGATATGATTGTTCGTTTTAAATCAATGAATGGATATCGAGCTCCTTATGTACCTGGATGGGATACTCATGGACTACCCATTGAACAGCAACTTAAAAAGAAGGGATATAATCGAAAGAAAATGTCTACGAATGAATTTCGTAAACTTTGTCATGATTATGCTCTCAAACAAGTTGACAGACAACGTGATGAATTTAAACGATTAGGTGTGTCTGCTGATTGGGATAATCCATATTTAACGTTGATGCCAGAATATGAAGCTGCTGAAGTGCGTGTTTTTGGTAAAATGGCAGATCGTGGATTGATCTATAAGGGACTTAAACCTGTAATTTGGTCGTGGTCATCAGAATCAGCACTTGCCGAAGCAGAAGTAGAATACCATGATGTGACCTCTCCATCCGCTTTCTTTGCTGAGAAGGTGATTGATGGGAATGGTGTCCTTGATAATGATACGTATATGGTAGTTTGGACTACGACCCCATGGACCATTCCTGGTTCAGAAGGGATTACGGTTGAACCTGATTTTGACTATTCAATTATTCAACACGATGATGATCCCAAAAAATATGTGATTGGAACCGACTTACTGGATCAAGATGCTGAAATGTTTGGATGGAAAAATGTCCGCACTTTACAAACCGTAAAGGGTAAAGATCTTGATAACATTAAGGCCCAACATCCGTTTGATAGTAGTCGTCAACTAGTAGTAATGAATGGTGATTTTGTTACTAATGATGCCGGAACAGGTTTGGTTCATACTGCTCCTGGATTTGGAGAAGATGATTATAATATTGGGATGCAATACGGATTAGACGTCTTTGCACCCGTTGATTCCAAGGGGTACCTAACTAAAGAAGCTGGTCCTGATTTTGAAGGTGTCTTTTACGAAGATGCTAATCAAATCGCATTAGATAAGTTAAAAGAACAGGGTCAGCTTATCCATTACATGCCATATAAACATAGTTATCCTTTTGATTGGAGAACTAAGAAGCCAGTTATCTATCGTGCAACCCCACAGTGGTTTGCTTCGGTTGATAAGATCAGAAAAGAAATTTTGGATGCCATTGATACCGTTGGTTTTAATCCTAGCTGGGGTCAAAAACGCCTTTATAACATGATTCGTGATCGCGGAGATTGGGTCATTTCAAGACAACGAGTTTGGGGAGTCCCACTGCCAATCTTCTATGGTGAGGATGGTGAGCCAATTATCACCGATGAGACCATTGAACATATTGCTGACTTGTTTGGCCAATATGGTTCAGATATTTGGTTTGAAAGAGATGCAAAGGATCTTCTCCCAGAAGGCTTTACCAGTAAGCATTCTCCAAATGGTAAATTTACCAAGGAAACTGATATTATGGATGTTTGGTTTGATTCTGGTACTTCTCATCAAGGTGTCTTAGCAGAACGTCCTAATTTAACCTATCCGTCAGATTTAGTAGTCGAAGGATCAGATCAGTATCGTGGATGGTTTAATTCTAGTTTGATTACGAGTGTTGCATATGCTGATATTGCTCCTTACAAGCATGTTCTATCACAGGGGTTCACGCTTGATAAAAAGGGTCATAAAATGAGCAAGTCACTTGGAAACACGATTGCCCCAAGCGATGTTATTAAACAAATGGGTGCTGATATCGTGCGCTTGTGGGTTACAAGTGTTGATACCTCTGCCGATGTTAGAGTGTCAATGGGGAACTTTAAGGTAGTTTCTGACAGCTATAAGAAAATTAGAAATACGATTCGATACATGCTGGCTAACACTAGTGATTTTGATCCTGAATCTGATGCAATTAAATATGAAGATATGAATTCTGTCGATCAATACATGTTAATTCGTTTGAATCAACTGATTCAAAACGTTAAAGATGATTACGATCAGTATGACTTTATGAGTATTAATAAAGAATTACTATCGTTTATTACCAGTGATTTGTCTGCTTTTTATTTAGATTTTGCTAAGGATATTTTGTACATTGATCCTAAAAATGGTCAGCGTCGTCGCTCAATGCAGACGGTGTTATACACTATCTTAGTGGCTTTAACCAAGTTAATGACTCCCATTATTCCTCATACGACCGAAGAAATTTGGAGTTTCTTGGATGAACCTGAAGAATTTGTTCAATTAGCTGAAATGCCAGAAGTTAAGCACTTTAATGGAGAAGATACGGTTCGTAGTCAATGGGACCAATTTATGAAATTAAGGAAAAACGTTCTGAAAGCCATGGAATTAGCTCGAGATGATAAGGTTATTGGTAAGCCTTCTGAGGCTAAACTGACATTATACGTTGATGATGCGACCAAAAAAATGTTTAATGATTTAAATGTTGATATTGGACAAATTTTAATGGTTTCTCAATTAGACATTAAATCAATTGATGATGTTGATGATCAAGCTAATCGTTTTGATGATAATTTAGCCATTAAGGTAGAACATGCCAATGGTGAGACTTGTGTTCGTTGTCGTCTTATTAAACAAGACGTTGGTTCTGATCCAGATTATCCTGAGTTTTGTGGTCGTTGTGCTAAAATTGTAAGGGAAGAGTATCCTGAAACTGCTACAGAAGGATTTGAAGAAAAATAATGAAATCGGGACTTGTTCCCGATTTTTTATTAACAAAGAGGTGATTACGTAATGAAAGGCACAATTAAAAGTTACGAAAGAGATAAGGGTTTTGGTTACATTCAGGTTCCCAATTCTGATGATGTTTTTATGCATATCACGGGAATTATTTCTGGTAATCCTAAGCAAATTAAAGCTGGAGATTCCGTTGACTTTGTAAAAGCAATGGGACAACACGGTTTTCAGGCGGCAAAGGTGGTTTTGCATCAGGACTAAAGCCGTTGCATTGAATTCACATTATCGTTAAACTATTTTTGGAAGGTGAATATCATGGATTTTGAAGAAAAAGTAATCAGTAGTAAACCAGTTTATAAGGGGCCAATTGCACAAGTTGAAGAACAACAAGTTAAACTTCCTAACGGAAAATTAGCTTCACGTGAGATTATTCATCACTGCAAGTCGGTAGCAATGCTTGCAATCACCTCAGGTAATAAAATGATTATGGAAAAACAGTGGCGGGCACCAGCTAAACGTGTCATGTTGGAAATTCCCGCTGGCAAGTTAGATGATCGTGATGATGATTCACCGATTCATGCTGTCAAAAGAGAGCTAAATGAAGAAGTTAGATTTAATGCGAAGGATATTAAACAGCTTTATTCATTTTATCCGTCAGTTGGGATCTCTGACGAATACATGTATCTGTACTTAGTCCAGGGATTAACTCCCGTTAAAAATAAATTACCAAGAGATCCAGGTGAATTTTTAGAAATTGATGAATATAGCTTGGATGAAGCAAAACAAATGCTAAAAGATGGCCAAATTATTGATGCTAAGACAATTATGGCAATTCAATACTGGGAATTGATGCAGAAGTAGGCGACCAATATGTTTAATGATAAAAAAGACGATCAATCTAATATGACAAGATCGCAATATCAGCGAATGTATGGTGATGCTGATAGAAGACACAATGTTGAATATGATCATAATTCTGAAAACCAGGAGACACGGTATAATCGATCCAAAAAGCGAAACTGGTTTAGTCGATTATTTCACCGTTCCAAAAATGATCAACCAACGGAAACAAATTTTAATCAATATGATAATGCCCAACCCGATTCATATGAGCGCGAAAGACAGGATGCTTCTGAATATAAGCGAAAACGACTTGGTAGAAGATTAAATGTCGTCATTTTAATATTGTTAGTACTAATCATAATTGTACTGGCAATTATGCGATTTGTTGGGTAGCTTGAGGGGAAGAATAAATAATGAAAACATTTGGAATTATTTGTGCCATGGATGAGGAAATTAAGTCTTTGAAGTCGGCATTAAAAGATGAAAAAGAAAAAGATATTAATGGAATTAAATTTTACGATGGAACGATTGACGGTCAACACGTCATTTTAGTTAAATCTGGAATTGGGAAAGTTGAGGCTGGCATTACGGCTGCAATTTTGTTAGAGAACTTTAACGTTGACGTATTGATTCATTCTGGGTCGGCCGCTGGAATTGGAAATGGTCTTAGTGTTGGTGATCTAGTAATTTCAACCCAGACCGCTTATCATGACGTTGATGCAACGGCTGCCGGTTATGAATACGGGCAACTACCTGGCCAGCCTGCTCGATTCGATGCTTCAAATGTTTGGATCAATAAGATTTCAGACGCATCAAAAGACACTGGGATTAATCCTAAGCGAGGATTAATCGTTACTGGGGACCAATTTATTGCTGGTCAAAAAATGATTGATGATATTTTAAAGAATTTCCCGGATGCTTTATCCGCTGAAATGGAAGGGGCAGCTGTTGGTCAAGTTGCTCATCAATTTAAGATTCCTTACGTGGTGATTAGAGCGATGTCAGACGTTGGTGATGAAGATGCTAACCAAAGTTTTGACGAATTTGTTGTCGATGCCGGGAAACGTTCGGCCCAGATGTTACTAAATTTATTTAAGAATACAGAAGAAGCATAGAGGGATGATTTAAATGGGTGAGATCTATTTGGATAACGCCGCAACCACGCCAGTATCAAGCGAAGTACTAAATGACATGTACGATAAGTTTAAGAATAACTTTGGAAACGCATCAACTTTGTATCAACTTGGCAGACAATCCAAGGAGATTTTGGAAGATAGTCGGCATGTGATTGCTAAAAGTATCAATGCCAATGACAATGAAATTGTTTTTACTAGTGGTGGAACAGAAAGCGATAATACTGCGGTAATTAGAACGGCTGAGGCACGTCAAAGTCTTGGTAAACACATCATTACGACTTCTATTGAACATGAAGCCATTTTAAAGCCCATGAAATATTTGGAAGATCATGGATTTAGGGTGACTTATCTGCCAGTGGATGAACATGGTAATATCTCGATGGATGACTTAAAGGATGCCCTTGATGATGATACGATCTTAGTTTCTATCATGACCGGTAATAATGAAGTCGGTAGTAAAAATCCAATTCATGAAATTGGTGAATTGCTTAAAGACCATCAAGCTTGGTTTCATACTGATGCCGTTCAAGCCTATGGATTGTTGGATATTGACGTTAAGAAGGATCATATTGACCTCCTTTCAACTTCAGCTCATAAGCTGAATGGACCAAAAATGATTGGGTTTTTGTATCGTCGAAATGGAATTAATTTTACCAGTTACATTATGGGCGGTGATCAAGAAGATAAGCGTCGTGCTGGAACGGAAAACATTCCCCAAATTTCTGGTTTTGCTACGGCAATCAAAAACCTTCCAAGTGAGAAGAAAAAACAACGAAGAGAAACCTTTAGACGATTTAAGCGTGAGATAGTCGATGGTCTTACTAATAATGGAATTGACATTGATGTTAATGGATCAATGAGTGACAATACTCTTCCCCATGTTCTCAATATTTGGATCAAGGGAATTTCGACTTATGTAATGCAAACTAACTTAGACTTAGCTGGAATTGCAGTTTCCGGTGGATCGGCATGCACGGCTGGGAGTTTAGAGCCGTCACATGTTTTGACAGCAATGTTTGGTAAGGAAAGTCCCAGAATCTCAGAGTCAATTCGAATTAGCTTTGGGGCCTATACGACTGATGAAGATATTCAAAAATTAGTTACTGAAATCACGGCAATTGTAAAGCGCTTGAAGAAGGGAAATAAAAAGTAATGGCATTTTCAAAGTCACTTCAGCTAAAGGGTGGAGATACTAAATATGAATTAAGTCCTGAAATCAAAAAGTATACTCTTCTGGATCTTGGATTTAGTAACACTAAGAGTGGTAACTTTGCCTATAAAAAATCAATTGATCCAGAATCACCCTTTAGTAAAAACGCAATGAAATTAAAAATCACCATTAATTCCGATATGACCGAATTTAAGATGGCGATTGTTGATGGTAATGAAATGAATGACGTTGATATTTTTTCAAATGATAAACATTTAGAAGAACGGGATCAATTCAATTTTATTATGCAAAATATGATATTAAGGAAGGTTTTTCGAAGGGTTTAAGAAGAGCCGAAGGTTGCATGAACCTTATTTAATAGAGTAAGATAGTAAATACTGGAATTGCGACCTTCAAATCGTAGATTTTCAGAATCTAAAGAATGATGGTGATGTTATGCAAGATAACAGTAAAACACGTGTTGTTGTTGGAATGAGTGGTGGAGTTGATTCTTCAGTCGCTGCCTACTTACTCAAACAACAAGGATACGATGTTATTGGCGTCTTTATGAAGAACTGGGATGATACCGATGCTGACGGTGTCTGTACCGCTACTGAAGACTACAAAGATGTTGCTCATGTTGCTAACGAAATCGGCATCCCATATTATTCTGTCAACTTTGAACATGAGTATTGGGATCGTGTCTTTAAGTATTTCCTTGCGGAATACAAACGAGGACGAACTCCTAATCCTGATGTAATTTGTAATACTGAGATTAAGTACAAAGCTTTTCTCGAGTATGCCATGGATTTAGGTGCCGATTATATTGCAATGGGGCATTACGCTCAATTGAAACGTGATAAAGATGGTCATAATCATCTTTTACGTTCCACTGATCTTAATAAGGATCAGACGTATTTTCTAAGTCAGCTTTCAGCAGACCAATTGGATCGAGTAATGTTTCCGGTTGGTGGGATGACTAAACCAGATGTCCGAAGAATTGCTAAAAAAGCAAACCTTTGGGTAGCAGACAAAAAGGACTCAATGGGAGTTTGTTTCATTGGTCCTAATAATTTTAATAATTTTCTTAGTCATTATTTGCCAGCTAAGCCCGGAAAAATGATGACCTTTGATGGCGAAGTTAAGGGCCAGCATAATGGCTTGATGTATTATACAATTGGTCAAAGAAAGGGCCTAGGTATCGGTGGAGATGGCTACGATAATCTTCCATGGTTTGTGGTTGGAAAAGATCTTTCCAAAAACATTTTGTACGTTGGAAAGGGTTATCATAACGAACACTTATATGCAGATTATCTAACGGCTTCTGGACTATCTTGGATTGATTCCAATACGCGCGGAAATGATTTTCACTGTACCGCCAAGTTTAGGTACCGTCAAAAAGACACTGGTGTTACCGTTCACGTTGAAGATAACGATCACGTTAAGGTGGTTTTTGATGAACCGGTTCGTTCGATTACTCCTGGACAGGCCGTAGTTTTCTACGATGGTCAAGAGTGTCTAGGTACCGCTACGATTGATGCAGCATTTAAAAATGATCATCAGTTACAGTACGTATAATCAAATAAAAAGTTCGACTCATTAGGGGTCGGACTTTTTTTGATAATTTAATTCTAAACTGGCATAATAGGGCTAGATTAATGTGTGAGAGGGTTTATCATGAAACTTTATTTTGTAAGGCATGGAAAAACAGAATGGAATCTAGAAAGCCGTTATCAAGGTGCCGGCGGAGATTCCCCGTTGTTAGACGATAGCTACCACGAAATGGATCAGGCTGGAAAGTATCTGTCCGGGATTCATTTTGCGCATATTTACGCGAGTCCGATTAAGCGAGCTCGTACGACTGCATTTCGAATTCAAGATTGGTTAAAGTATCCGTCTTCCATTTCACTGGATAGTCGGCTTGAGGAATTTCATTTAGGTAAGATGGAAGGAATGAAATTTACTGACGTGCAAAGGAAATTTCCAGCAGAATTCGATGCTTTTCGGAATCATCCTGAAAAATATCATCCTGAGACCATTGGTGGCGAAACTTTCCCAGCCTTAATCAAAAGAATGCGTAGCAAAATCGATGAAATTGCCCGAAATTACGACCATGACGATAATATTTTAATTGTAAGTCATGGGGCAGCCCTTAACACGTTAATTAATTCACTATTAGGGATTCCCTTAAAGGATCTCAGAAAACGTGGTGGATTAGCTAATACTAGTACCACCATTATCGAGACTAATGATAGCGGTAAAACTTATCATTTAATTGATTGGAATGATACTAGTTATTTAGATAGAAAGATTGAAAAGTCAGATTTAGTATAATAGGAGTCAGAATATGACAGATAACGAACGTAAGCAACAACCAACCGAAGATCCACGACAAAAACAAGCTGAAGCGACCCTTCATAAGTTGGTTAAGGATATTGATGATCATCCGAAAGATTATCGAACCTACTACGATTTAAGTGTTTTTTTGGTTGAATTGAAGAGTTATACGCAGGCCGAAGAATTGTTGATGAAAGCCTTAGGATTGTTCGGTGATTCAAGTAAAAAAGCAAAAAGTACATTGTTATATGGATTAGGTAACGTATATTATTCTGCGGGTGAATTTGAAAAAGCAATTCATCAGTTTCAACAAGTTGATGATCCAGGGCTTAAAAAAGATGCTTACGTGATGCTTGCACAGAGTTACATGGGTAAAAAAGACTATAAACGTGCATTAGTGTTCTTATTAACGGCCCAAGAATTAGCGAAACAGGACCCTGAAATTAATAAAATGATGGGTGAATGTTTAATGGCCCTTGGTGACTTTGATCAAGCAGCTGATTTTTATGACCGGGTTTTAAAAAATGATCCTCATGATGGCAAGGCTAATTTTGATCGTGGTCTGATTGCAATGGTTCTTGGTGAACCATTTGAGGATTACTTTAAAAAGGCGGAAAAGTACGATAAGAAAAACTTTGATGCCAAGCAAAGTCAGATTAAAGACATTGAGAAAGTAGTGCAATTAAATAAACAAAAAAAGGATCATCCAGATGACCCCAAACGTAATGATCCGAAATAGGAGAAGATAATTGTCTGAATCAATGGATTTGTTTCAAACTAATGAAAAATTGAATAATTCAGCTCAAGATGAACATCTCTATGTCAAAGGACAAGTTCAGACAACTTTTTTTGAGAGTTCTGATAGTTTTTATAAGGTTTTATTGGTAAAGGTTAATGAAACTAACTTAGACTGGCACGAAGATGAAATTGTTATAACTGGGAACTTTGCGGATATTAGTGATGATGTTACTTACCGTTTTGTTGGAAAATTAGTTGATCATCCTAAATATGGGAAGCAGTTTCAAGCAGAAAATTACGAACGTGTGGGCCAAAACTCCAAAAAAGGCTTAATTAATTACTTATCTGGAAGTGAATTTACTGGAATTGGCCCCAAGACGGCTGAAAAGGTTGTTAACCAACTTGGAACTAGTTTAATTGAAAAGATTTTGGAAAATCCAGCCGTGTTAAATTCAGTTGGATTAACAAAGAAGCAAAAAGATGTGATTAGTCAAACTGTCCATGAAAATAATGGGGTTGAACAGACAATTGTTGGATTAAATAGTTATGGATTTGGTAGTAATTTGGCGTCTGCAATTTTTAAGAAGTACAAGGAACAGGCTTTAGAAGTTATTAAAACGAATCCTTATCAACTAGTTGAAGATATTTCTGGAATTAGTTTTAAAAGGGCTGATCGGATTGCTAACAAAGTGGGGGTAGATTACAATGCCAAGGGTCGTCTCCGTGCTGGTTTACTGACGGCCTTAGACTCACTTTCAATTAAAAGTGGGAACACTTACTCTGATACTAGAGAATTGATGCAAGAGAGTACCCGTATTTTGGAAACAGATCGAACCCAGCAAATTGATAATAAAAAGCTTGGAGAAGAGCTGTATGATTTAGCTAAAGATCAAAAGATTGTTGTTGACGAAGATAAAATCTATCTAAAAAATCTGTATGATGATGAGTTACGAATTGCTGAGAATATGAAGAGAATTGAGCAAAGTGGACAGGATAAACAACAATCTCATGATTTTTCAAAAATAATTCAAAAAGTCGAAAAAGAAGTTGGAATTGAGTACGATGAATCGCAAAAGAAAGCTATTAATGAGGCCATGATTAATCCGGCTTTCTTACTCACTGGTGGTCCAGGAACCGGGAAAACTACCATTATTAATGGAATTGTAAGAACGTTTGCGAAAGCTAATGACTTGTCCTTAGATATTAATGACTATAAGGAACAGGCTTACCCGGTCTTACTTGCTGCTCCGACTGGGCGTGCGGCTAAAAAAATGAGTGACTCCACTAAGATTCCAGCTAGTACCATCCATCGATTGTTAGGTTTAACTGGTCATGGTGATGAAGAAGCCGCTAATGATTTAGAGGGTGGTTTATTAATTGTTGATGAGATGTCAATGGTTGATACGGACTTATTTAAGATTTTAAGCCAAGCCATTCCTAATGGGATGAAGGTTATTTTCGTCGGTGATAAAGATCAACTGCCATCAGTTGGACCAGGACAAGTTTTTTATGATTTGCTTCGATCGCATACTATTCCAAGTGTTGAGCTTAATCAGATTCATAGACAGAATGATGGTTCGACGATTGTGGAATTGGCCCATGACATTAAAAATGGAGCGATGCCACAAACACTTTTAGTAAACCAACGGGATCGCAGCTTTATTAATTGTAATACGCAACAAGTTGAATCAGTAATTAAACAAGTGGTTAATAAAGCAAAGGTTAAGGGATTCAGTTCGACGGATGTCCAAGTTCTTGCACCAATGTATCGGGGATCAGCTGGAATCGATCGTCTCAACGTGGAGATTCAGAATATTATGAATCCACCAACTTCAGAAGCACAAAAGGAAGTTGATTATCGAGGAACTAAGTATCGAATTGGCGATAAGGTCCTTCAATTGGTTAACGTACCTGAAAACAACATTTTTAACGGTGATATTGGTAAGGTCGTTGGAATTGAAATTAATAAAGAAAATAAGCATTATCTTGATAAATTGACGATCGCATTTGATCAAAATGAAGTTACTTATACGAGAAATGATTGGAACCAGCTTACGCTTGCTTACTGTACTTCAATTCATAAAGCACAGGGAAGTGAATTTAAAATGGTGATTCTTCCGATTGTTCCACAGTACCGAAGAATGCTTAAAAGAAACTTGTTGTATACTGCAGTTACTCGGGCATCTAAAATGTTGATTATGTTGGGTGATCCAAATTCGTTTGAGGAATGCATTGAGAATGAGTCCGTTAATCGAAAAACGACATTGAAGCAGCGTTTACAATATGTAATTAATGAAGAATATCAGCCTAAAGTAATTGGTGCAAGAAAAGAAACGCCAACAAATTCCAAGGACAGTAATCCGGCTGATTTTATTTTGTCGGAGGAGAAGATTTTGGGTAATGATATTGATCCAATGATTGGAATGCAGGGAATTACCCCTCAAAATTTTAATAATGATAAATAGTGAGATTTCGATTATAATGTACTTAGTAATTAGTTGGTTATGAGGGGAAAATTCGATGGTGAAAACTAAAAAAGAAGATAGATCAGCAAAGATCTTTGCGTTAAATTCAAATCGTCCACTAGCAGAAAAGATTTCTGAAGCTAGTGGGATGGATATTGGTAAAGCCACCATCAATCACTTTAGTGATGGTGAAATTCAAATTACGATTAATGAAAGCATTCGTGGTGATGATGTATATATTGTTCAATCACTTTCTGATCCGGTTAATGATAATTTAATGGAACTAATGATTATGATTGATGCCGTTCGAAGAACCAGTCCGAATACAATTAATGTGGTGATTCCGTACTATGGTTATTCAAGATCGGATCGTAAAGCACGTTCGAGGGAACCAATCACTGCTAAGCTAATTGCTACTTTTCTTGAATCTAGCGCTGTTGATCGGGTCGTTACCCTTGATTTACATGCTGCTCAAATCCAGGGATTCTTTGATATTCCTGTTGACCATTTAAGGTCACTTGAATTGATGGGAAATTACTTAAAAGAGCACGATGTAAGTGATGATGCTGTTGTTGTTTCACCAGATTACAATAGTGTTGCTAAAGCACGGGGAATGGCTGGATACTTGAATCTTCCAATTGCCATCGTTGATAATCGAGATCCTGAGGACTACAGTAAAGTACCTAGCACGATCATTGGTGATGTGAAGGGTAAGAACGCAATTGTAGTTGATGACATGATTGTGACAGGTGATAAGATGAAGATTACCGCTAAAGCAATTATGAACGCTGGGGCTAAAGCAGTCTATGTGGTTGCAACTCATCCAGTTCTTACTGAAGACGCCAAAAAGAATCTTTCGGATCCAGCCATTAAGCAAGTAATTGTTTCTGACTCAATTGTTGTTCCGCAAGACAAGAAAATTGATAAAATGGTGATCGTTTCAGTTGGCAAGCTGATTGGTAATGCCTTAAAATTAATTGAGAACGAACAATCAACAAGTAAATTGTTTGATTAATAAAAATTTGGAGGGATTCTAATGGTATTTAAAGCAAATGATAATCGTTACGATAATATGAAAGTAAGACGTGCAGGAACTACTGGATTACAATTACCTGCATTATCATTCGGAATGTGGCATAGTTTTGGCGATGACGCTAATTTCGAAGATAGTGAAAAAGTAATGCTTCATGCCTTTAACAAGGGGATCTTTAGTTTTGATTTAGCTAATAATTATGGTCCTGGTTCTGGTGCAGCTGAAAGGATGTTTGGTCAAGTTTATCGTCGTGACTTAAAGCCATATCGTGATGAATTAATCATTACAACTAAGGCCGGTTTTCATATGTGGCCTGGAGTTTACGGAAATTATTCTTCCAAGAAAACTTTAGTTACTGCCTTAGATCAAAGTCTCCAAAGAATGGGTCTTGATTACGTAGACATTTATTACACTCATCGATTTGATCCTAATACCAGACTTGAAGAAACTGCCGAAGCCCTTGACGGTTTAGTTCGAGCAGGAAAGGCATTGTATATTGGAATTTCAAATTACGATGGTCACCAAACTGCTGAGATGATTAAATTATTTAAAGAGTTAAAGACACCATTTGTAGTTAACCAAAGTTCTTATAACATGCTTAATAGGGAACCAGAAGACGACGGAACCCTTAAAACTTTAGCTGATAACCATGATGGATTTATTGCTTACGGTCCTTTAGCAGAGGGATTATTAACTAGTAAATATCTGAAGGGAATTCCTGAAGACATTAAACTCCACAAGACAAACAAGTTTATTTTAGCTAACGGTGATGAAAGTGCTGTTAACAAATTAAACAAGTTAAATGGTATTGCTAAGAACCGTGACCAGACACTTGCTCAGATGTCACTTGCATGGTTATTACACGATCCAACTGTAGCCAGTGTTGTTACTGGTGCTTCAAAGGTTGATCACTTAGATGATAACTTGAAGGCTTTAGATAATCTTGATTTTACCCAAGATGAATTAGATGAAATTGATAAAATTGTTAAATACAAGTAAATAAAAAACATGACGATTTCGTCATGTTTTTTTGTGCTTCTACAAGAATAGATTAAAAAAGGTGAATCCTAAGTGGATTCACCTTTTTGTGGTTTAATCATTCATAATTAACATTGGTAAAATTAGTGGACTTCTTTGAGTCTTTTCATACAAAAAGTTGGATAAATCATTGACAATGGCTTTACTAATCGATTTTTCGTCGGCATTTTTATTTTTCATAGCGCGTCGAATAGTTCGAAAGACTAACTTACGGCCTTCATCTAATAATTCACCAGACTCACGCATGTAGACAAACCCACGAGAAAGGAGATCAGGACCAGATTGAATTTCTTGGTTCTTTAAGTTGATGGTTGCGACAACCACAACAAGTCCTTCTTCAGAAAGAAGTTGACGATCTCGGAGAACTTTATCGCCGATGTTACCAATACCGTTTCCGTCAATGTAAACGTCTCCAGCATTAAAGTAGCCAGCTATATGGGCAGTATCTTTAGTAAGGGCTAACACCTCACCATTTTTCAAAATGAAACAATGATCAGCAGGAACCCCACATTCTTGTGCCAGCTTGGTATGAATCTTTAACATTCGGTATTCACCATGAATGGGGACAAAAAACTTGGGCTTCATCAATCGAAGCATCAATTTTTCTTCTTCTTGACCACCATGTCCAGAAGTATGAATATTATTGATCTTACCATGAATGACAGTGGCGCCGTCTTCTTCAAGCTCATTAATAACTCGGTTAACACTCAACGTATTTCCAGGAATTGGATTACTTGAAAAGACAACGGTGTCTCCAGGTTGAATAGAAATTTGGCGGTGAGTTCCGTTGGCAATTCGAGCTAGGGCTGCCATCGGTTCACCCTGTGATCCAGTACATAGGATCATGATTTTATCAGCGGGGAGGTGCTTTAGTTCTTGAGCATCGACAAAGGCACTATCGGGTACATCTAGGTATCCAAGTTTTCTCCCGTTAACAATGGCAGCTTCCATGCTTCGACCGAATACAGCAATTTTACGATCGTGAGCAAGGGCAGTGTCAATGGCAGTCTTGATTCTCGATAGATTAGAAGCAAAGGTAGCGAAGATAATTCGGCCCTTTACTTCATCAAAAATGTGTCTAACTGATTTTCCGACCCATTTTTCTGATTTAGTCCAAACTGGCTTTTCAGCGTTCGTACTGTCAGCCATTAAACAGAGGACACCTTCTTCACCCAACTTTGCCATTGCTTGCAAATCAGGTGGCTGGTTAGTAACAGGGGTTAGATCAAATTTATAATCGCCTGTTTCGACAATGACACCATCTGGCGTATGAACTGCTACTCCCATTGTATCTGGAATTGAATGAGTGGTTCTAAAAAATGAAACACTCGTTTTTTTGAATTTTAAAACTGATTTATCGTTAATCTCATGAAGTTCCGCCTGTTTTAGCAAGCCGTGTTCTTCCAATTTGTTTTTGATTAACGCTAATGCTAGTGGACCAGCGTAGATTGGAACATTTAAGACCTTTAAAAGAAAGGGCACACCACCAATATGGTCCTCATGACCATGAGTGATAACAAGTGCCTTAATTTTATCTTTATTATCAATTAAGTACTGATAATCTGGGATGACATAATCAATTCCCAATTGATCATCTTCAGGGAACTTGATTCCAGCATCAATCAAGATGATTTCATCCTGAAACTGTACCCCATAAGTATTTTTACCAATTTCTCCGAGTCCACCAACACCATAAATAGCAGTTTCGTTATTTTTGATGTTTAATTTCTTCATAACTATTTAAACTCCGTAATTTTAAATCCGGGATCATTTTCTTCAAATTCAAGGTGCTTCCCTTCAAGCGGTTCAATGAATTCGATGTTGTGTTTCGTGTGTTTTTCCAGCATAGTTCTAACATCAGCGACCGTTTTTGCCTCTAAATAAAGGGTTTTAGTTGCTTCACGTTTAGGGTTAGAATTATTTTCGTCTTGATACAAAACTTTATAAATCAATATAATTACTCCTTTTTTGATGATTTAATGTTCTTTTTCGTACATTAGGTTGCAATAACGCAACAATTGACCACAATTTAGCATATTATGACAAATAAGTATAGAATCATGTGAATCGACAAACATGATTCATGTTAAAATAAAACTATAAATTGGATTAATTGGAGAAGAAAATTGAAAATATTTTTAGAGCTAGTCGTTGGGGTAGTAGTGGCTTTTCTAATCTATAATTGTCTCCACTATTTTTTTGTTACTCTACCAACGCGAAGGTATCAATTAAAAATGAAACATGAAGTTGATGCTGAAATTTATAAGGTAGTCAAATACTTTGAAGTTGAAGATCAACGAGAAATTATTCAAAGTTACGTCGGTTCTCAGGTTCTATCAGATTTTTGGGGAAGGGGCGTAATGGTTTTTGAGTACCGTTGTGTGGTTAAAGACGGGTATGAGGATGCCGATTTATTACGATCTTTGCTGAACCAAAAATTAGCTGAGTATGCCGTTCCTGATGGTTTCGTGGATGCCCATGAAAAGAAAACTTTAATTGTAACTGATTGTTGGCTAAACAAACGGGTATTGATATTTGATGTTGCTAATGTGGTTAATCCGGCTACGCATGAATATTTGAGTGACATTGATAAATTAAATGAAAAAGAAAGGGAAACGTAAGAACGTTTCCCGTTCGAAATAAAATCAAGTTCATTAGTCAAAAAATACTTCGTCTTCTGTTTTTGAAAATGGATCATTTTTATTGATGTGATCATAAAATAGCATCCCATGAAGATGATCAATTTCATGTTGTGCAATAATGGCAGGGTAATGCTTCAGTCTGATTTTGTGTTCCTTACCCTCTAAGTCCTGATATTTAACCGTAATTCGATCGGCTCTGGGAACAAATCCAGGAACGTCTCGATCAACCGAGAGGCATCCTTCACCCTCGGTCAACGCACCACGTTGAACGGAATTGGAAATGATTACCGGATTAATCATGATGGCTTTAAATGGTGACTTTTGATCTTCACCTTCGGGTGGGGTTAAAACTGCTGCCATTGACTTCGATTGGCCGACTTGTGGGGCGGCCAAACCAACGCCAGCTCGTAGATGATATTTTTTACATAGTTCTGGGTCTTGACTCACTTCTAGGTATTTCATCATTTTTTCACCAAGCTCTCGGTCTTCATCACTAAGTGGAAACTTTACGGGCTTGGTTTGGTTTCTAAGGACCGGATTGCCTTCTCGTGTTATGTCTTTCATTAGGTACATAACGTTTTACCTCCTAATTCATGTCAATTACTACTAATTTATTCTATCATAAAACTTAAAACCAGTGAATTTCATGGTATAGAAGCATTTGTATTATTCATGTGTGCAAAATAGAATTTGAAATGGTACTTTATTAACAAGAAAAAAATTAATAAATTCTTTAGAATGAGTGGAGGAATTAGAATGCAACCAAAGTTATTAATTAAGGGAAGCATAGACAGGATCTTAGCTCTTTTAAAAGCGCTAATTGTTTGCGACTTTCCGGTTACTATTCGAGTTGATGATAATGAACAGATTCGATCAGCCGTATTATCCAGCAAAATGTGTCATAACCTATCAATTCAAATCGCAGATAAGCCTGAATTAAACAATTTTGATGCGTTATTGTATTTACCAGATATCGAATTTTACAATCCAAAATTAACCGATGCCAATCAAATTGCTGAGGATATGAGGCCAGAAATTGATAATTTACGTGACGTGATCAATGATTGTGTTTCAAACGGTTTTCGTGGGAAAATAATAATTAATGCTCCACACGATGAAATTTTTGCATACTTTGCGGCAGGCTTTTCTGGGCTCGATAACCAAAATATTATTGGAGTGGGAACGCTGCCACAAGAAATGCTTTTGAAGAGCGAATTATTAAGGAATTTTGATGTGAGTGCTGATGATATCAATGTCAATGTGCTGGGACTCAATACCAATAATCTAGTTGCGTGGAGTCGGGTTTATATCGGTCCTGCTACCTTACTTTCTTATTTAGCTGATGATAGTAATAATTATAGTAGTGATATTATTGGTCAAGTTCAGCAGGTGATTGATGATCCAGATGTTGTGACTAATCAAATGATTCAGAGTAAAGCGTTAATTAGGTTACTAATATCAATGTATGAAGGCCAATCATTAATTTGTTCAGTTGTGAGTGTTGATAAAGAAAAAGACGAACTAAAATTAGATATGAGCCCAAAATTAATTAATCGTAATGGAGCTGCGCAAGCGATCCGATTACAACTATCAGAAGATGAACAGAAGAAATTAAATCAAGATTTAGGTTGGGCCAATGAAATTATCACGGCTGTGATTAATGGAGGAAAAGATGCCTCAAAAAACTAATGAAAGTTATTCTTATCCAATTGTGGATGATTGGAGTCGAAAAGAGTTAATTGATGTGTGTCATTTCTTTGAAAATATTGAAATGGCTTATAATAAAAGTGGAGTTAGTCGAAAGAATCTAATGGACAGTTATCATCGATTCTGTGAGATTAATCCTGCTAAAGTGGAACAGAACAATTTACAGAGAGATTTTGAGAAGCAATCAGAGTTGGATGTATATCACGTTATGAAATTAGCGAGAGACAATCCAGGTATGAAAACCATCAAACGAAAGGGATGATTCCATCACAACAGTAGATAATTTAAAAAGAATTGATCATGACGTCTGCCAGATTTTAACTACCGCACGTGCGTTTGTTATGGAAAGGCTTAATGGTCATTTGGATGTAAATGAAAAAACAGGTCGGAAAGATTTAGTTACTAACATTGACAAAGATAATGAGAAGTTTTTTGTAAAGCAATTGAGAGCTTTAGAACCTGGGAGTAAAGTTCTAGGCGAAGAAGGCTTAGGCGATAAGATTGATAGTTTAGATGGTCAGGTTTGGATTGTCGACCCTATTGACGGAACGATGAACTTTGTAAAACAGCGGGATCATTTTGCCATGATGATTGCGTACTATGTTGATGGAGTACCAACCCTGGGATTTATTTATGATGTAATAAATGACAAACTATATCATGGTGGTCCTGATATTGGGATTTACGTTAATTCTGAATCTATGAATCCGCCAGCAAACAATTCGCTGGAAGACGGTCTGATTGGTATGAGTGGACCCCTAATTATTCGGGATGTTCATCATATGCAAGAAATTGCGGAGGCAAGTTCTGGTTATCGAATTTATGGAAGTGCTGGGATTGAAATTGCGGCTGCCATTAGTGGGAAAACGATTGGCTATATTTCTCATTTAAGACCCTGGGATATTGCTGCTGGACGTGTGTTGGCTGAGACACTTGGAATGACAGTGTCTACTATTGACGGGAAGCCCATCGATATGCTATCATCAAATACAGTTTTGTTAGCGACAAAAAAGGCGCAAAAAGATATTCTGAAAATTTCGACGAAGCGTTAATTAAAAGCTGTGATTAACTCACAGCTTTTTTATCGAAGTTGAGTTCTTTAACTTATCAAATTGCAAATTTTTGAATTGCTTTTTTGAGGAGGAAACATTTTTGAAAACAAGAGACGATATTAGAAACATTGCAATTATTGCCCATGTCGATCACGGTAAGACTACCTTGGTTAATGAGTTATTGAAGCAATCTGATACTTTGAATGATCATACTGAGATTCAAGACCGGGCGCTTGATTCTAACGCGATCGAACGTGAACGTGGAATCACTATTCTTTCAAAGAATACTGCCGTTAAGTACGGTGATAAGCAGATTAACATTTTAGATACTCCTGGACATGCTGACTTTGGTGGTGAAGTTGAGCGTATCATGCGAATGGTTGATGGGGTTCTTCTAGTGGTTGATGCTGCTGAAGGAACTATGCCACAGACTCGTTTTGTTTTAAAGAAAGCTTTGGAACAACATTTGACTCCCATTGTTGTAATTAACAAGGTTGATAAGCCAGGTGCTAGACCTGAAGCTGTTGTTGATGAAGTTCTTGACTTATTTATTGAATTAGGTGCCGATGAAGAGCAACTTGAATTTCCAGTTGTTTATGCATCAGCTATGAACGGAACTTCAAGTTATGATCCTGATGTTTCAAAGCAGGAACACACTATGAAGCCTGTTTTTGACACCATTATTAAGAACATTCCGTCACCAATTGATAACTCAGATGACCCATTACAATTCCAAGTTGCCATGCTTGATTACAATGATTTTGTTGGTCGAATTGGAATTGGCCGTGTTTTCCGAGGCAAGATTAAAGTCGGAGATAACGTTGTTTTGATGAAACTTGATGGTAGTACCCAAAAATTCCGTGTTACTAAGTTAATGGGTTTCATTGGCCTTCAAAAGGTTGAAATTAATGAAGCTAAAGCTGGGGATTTGATTGCGGTTTCCGGAATGGAAGACATTAATGTTGGTGAAACCGTTGTTAGTCCTGATAAGCAAGAGCCACTACCAGTCTTAAGAATTGATGAACCAACTCTTAGAATGACCTTCGGTACGAACACCTCACCATTTGTTGGGAAAGATGGTAAATACCTTACTGCACGTCAGTTAGGTGATCGTCTAAAGAAGGAACTTCATACTGATGTTTCTCTTCGAGTTGAAGATACGGACGATCCTGGTGCTTGGGTTGTTTCTGGACGTGGTGAACTTCATTTGTCGATCTTGATTGAGACTTTACGTCGAGAGGGTTATGAACTTCAAGTTTCTCGTCCTGAGGTTATCTATAAGGATGTTGATGGTGTTAAGTGTGAACCATTTGAATCCGTTCAGATCGATACCCCTGAAGAATACTCTGGTTCAATCATTGATACCTTGTCACAACGTAAGGGTGAAATGAAGAACATGGAGAACGTTGGAAACGGTCAAGTTCGAATGACATTCTTGGTTCCTTCACGTGGTTTAATTGGTTACAGTACTCAATTCTTATCATTAACCCGTGGATATGGAATTATGAACCATTCATTCAGTAAGTATCTTCCTGCGATTAAGAACTGGAACCCTGGTCGTCGTAACGGAACCTTGGTTTCAATTAATCCAGGTAAAGTTACTACTTATGCAATCATGGCTGTTCAGGATCGTGGTAAGATCTTCACTGATCCAGGTACTGAGGTTTATGAAGGTATGATTGTTGGTGAAAATGCTAGAGATAATGATATCTCGGTTAATATTACCCGTGGTCGTAACCAGACGAATGTTCGTGCTGCTGGATCTGAAGATATTGCTAAGGTCAAAGAACCTGTTCATATGACTCTTGAAGAATCACTTGAATTCTTAAATGACGATGAACTTTGTGAGGTTACTCCAAATCACATTAGATTGAGAAAACGAATCTTAAATACTAATGAACGTGAGAAAGCTGCTAAGAAGCGTCGTCACAATTAATTAGAAATAACTAAGACTATTTAACGATGTTAAATAGTCTTTTTTTATTTGTTAATACTAGTATAATGAATGTTATTAGTTCGTGGATTTTACATAATGAGTTGGAGATTAATATGATTAAATACTTAAAACAGTTAGATTGGTATATTATGGTTCCCTATTTACTACTAAGTATGATTGGAATTGTAATGGTATTTTCATCAAGTGAGGGCTTAAGTGCCCATACAGATATGGCTTTTCGTTATTTAGTTCTGCAAATTGTATTTGTGGTAGTTGGTTTTTGTGTTCTCATATTTTTTTCTGTTCTAAGAAGTAAGGCATTTGAGGGGAACTTAAAGTTTTATATCATATTAATGGTTATAATGGTCTTTGCTTTAATATTTCTAATGTTTTTTGGTGCCACTACTAATGGTGCTGCTGGATGGATTATACTTGGTCCAGTCCACATTCAGCCAGCCGAGTTTTGTAAACCATTATTCATTTTGTATTACGCAAATGTCTTAGCATACGAAAAACCATTCTTTGAAAATGATGGGTTACCCAAAGAATTTATAACAGTAGCTAGACCTAGTCTTATTCCAATTTTTATGCTCCTATTAATTCTTTTCCAACCTGATACTGGTGGGTTTGCAATTAATTTATTTATCATTTTGATGATGATTTTAGCTGCCGGAAGTAACTTTAAATCTGCAAGGATTTGGATTGTTGGGATTGGAGCCCTATTTGTAGGATTTAGACTATGGATCAAACCTTTTGAGGGTATAATATCTCACATGCACAGTTATCAAATGCAAAGAATTATCAGTTTCTCTGATCCATTCAAGTACATTCAAACTTCTGGCCATCAGTTAGTAAATTCGTATTATGCCATTAGTAATGGTGGCTGGTTTGGAGTTGGAATTGGGAATGGAATCCAAAAGATAGGTTACTTGTCAGAACCCAATACTGATTTTATAATTGCAGTTATCGGTGAAGAGCTTGGAATTGTTGGCATTTTAGTTGTTTTAGGATTGCTCCTGTATTTAATTCTAAGGATTATTGCAGTGGGAAGTCGAACTAACGATACTTTTTATAGTACGATTTGTTACGGAACGGCTGCCTATATTTTTATTCAGACATTATTTAATACTGGTGGTGCGATTGGTATGATCCCATTAACTGGGGTTGCCCTGCCATTCATTAGTTACGGTGGTTCGAGTATTATTGCTTTAACCATTTGTCTTGGATTAGTTCTTCACATTAGTAGGATTGAGAAAAAGGAACGTAATAAAAAAGCTAAGTAAGGTGAGACTATGACTAAATTAACTGATCGAACGGAATTAATTGTTTCGACATATTCGATTCGCCAGGTTAAGAACTTAAAAAAATTTGGTGATATTCAATTTGTATCTAAGAAAATGCATTATGTTATTATTTTTGTTGATAATAAGGAACTGGATACGACGATTCAAGAAATTAATAAACTAAGATTTGTAAAAAAAGTAGATGTTTCTCCAACGGTTGACTTAGCAATTGATTTTGGCGAAGTTAACGCTGAGAACGATACTGAAGAATAAAGGATCAAAAATGAGAATAATTTCAGGAAAATTTGGGGGACGGAAACTTAAACCCGTTCCGGGAAATAAAACGCGACCGACAACTGATAAAGTCCGAGAAGCGTTATTCAATATGATTGGTCCTTACTTTAATGGTGGTAATTTTCTGGACTTATACGCTGGCTCGGGAGCGGTTTCTTTAGAAGCCGTCTCAAGGGGAATGGACCATGCAATCCTTGTCGATAAACAGTACGCGGCTTATAAGACCATCCAAGAAAACATCGCCATGGTTTCTGATCCGAACGATTTTTCCGTATGGAAGATGAATGCGGAGTCAGCTTTGACTAAACTAAAAAAAGAAGGACAATCTTTTGATTATATTTTCTTAGATCCACCGTACAAAAAGCAACAAATGATGAAGCAGTTAGACGAGATCGCTAAAGATCATTTATTGAACAATAATGGAATGGTAATCTGTGAAACTGATAATCAGACCAACATGTCAGACGATGCTGCAAATTATCGACTGATTAAACAGAAGGATTATGGTTTGACGATTATCTCAATCTACCGAATCATGAATTAAGGTGAATAGTATGAAAAAGGCCATATATCCCGGTAGTTTTGATCCAATTACCAACGGACATTTGAATATCATTAATCGAGCTACACAGATCTTTGATGAAATTGTGGTTGCAATTGGTGATAATGCTAGTAAAAATGGGTTATTTACACCGCAAGAGCGTAAAAGGATGATTGAAGCTTGTCTTTCTGATTATTCAAACGTAACGGTTAAAATATATTCAAATTTAACGGTTGATTTTTTAAAGCAAGAACACGCTAATATTTTGATTCGTGGAATTCGTGATACAAAAGATTTTGAAAATGAGCAGGAAATTGCCAGCTTGAATCAAATGTTAGATCCTCAAATTGAAACGGTTTTGCTGTTTGCTAACCATGATTATGAATTGATTTCATCCTCAATGGTCAAAGAAATTAATCATTTTGGGGGAGATACATCTAAATTTGTTCCTAGGGTAGTTAGTAAGGCACTTAAGGAGAAGCAAAATCAGTGAAAAAGATCTGGAAATGGATTAAACACAATCGATACTTTCTAATTTTTTTAGGGATCATTGTTTTTATACTATGGTTCCTTTTTTGGCCACTTAATGCGTTGATTGAAGCTCCTGGAGAAGCGGTCAACATTCAACCAATGGTTAAAATTCAGGGAGTTAAGCCCAACAAGCAAAATAAGTTTATGATCACAGCTGTTTCAATGTCGCAGGCTCGACCGATTACTTACCTTTATTCGAAGGTGAATCCCCATGTATCACTTGAAAAGACTTCTGATGTGATGGGGAACCAGAGTAATGAAGAGTATGATAATGTCCAAAATATATACATGAAGAGTGCCATTAATAATGCTATCTACGTTGGTTATCATAAGGCTCACGCTAAGGTAAAGCAGAGTTATCATGGTGTATACGTATTAAACGTGTATCCTCATTCTGATTTTTCTAATAAATTAAAACCAGGTGATTTAGTTGAATCAGTAAATGGAAAGAAATTGTATCAGGGACCTCAGTACGTTAAGTACATTCAAGGACTTCCGAAGCATGCTGAGCTTAAAATTACCTTTAAGCGAAACGGTAAAACCAAACAGGTCAAAGGGTACAAAAAACAACTTGTAAAGGGATTTTATGGAATTGGAATTGGGATGGTTGACGATGTCAGTCTGAAAACTAGTCCTAAGGCTAATATTAATCCTGGTAAAATTGGTGGTCCATCAGGTGGACTTATGTTTGCTTTACAGGTTTATAGTGAATTGAAACATACTAATTATGATTACAAACGAATTGCGGGAACTGGCACCATTGCTTCAAATGGTCAGGTTGGAGAAATTGGTGGAGTTGATAAAAAAATTATTGCAGCCAATAAGAGTGGGGCTCAGATCTTCTTCTGTCCATACGTTAAGCCAACTAAGACGATTCTTAGAATGGAAGACGGGCATCAAACCAACTATCAGGTGGCCCAGGCAACTGCAAAAAAATATGCTCCAAAGATGAAAGTTGTTCCCGTCACATCTTTTGATGATGCTTTAAAATATTTAAATCAAAAACACAGCTAAAAAGCTGTGTTTTTTTCGTATCTAGATATGAAAGGAGAGAGAGATGGATAAGTTATATGAATGTATTGAAGAATATAAGTATCGTATCATTGGTGGTCTGGTAGTTATGGTGATTGTCTTACTTGGATGTTGTGTTTTTACTTCCCAACACGGAGAGGGGAGTCAGGTGAATCAAGCTAATTTGTCTCGCCACACTAATTTGAAACACACAAAAAGTTCCTCTAAGGTAATTACCAAAGATGATAATCAAGCTTTAAATCAAGATCATCAGCAAGTTTATGTGGACGTGAAAGGAGCGGTTAATAAACCAGGCGTATATCAAGTTGGCAAAAGCATGCGGGTTTCAGATGCAGTAGAACTGGCAGGTGGATTCAATCGATCGGCCGATGCTAAACACATTAATTTAGCACAGAAATTATCCGATCAACAGGTGGTCTATGTCCCAATTCGTGGTGAAATTAATGGATTACCCAAAACTAACCAAGTAACTAATAATTCCGATGCCAATGCTGCGGGCGGAAAAGAATCTGATAGCGGAAAGATTAATATTAATCGAGCTGATAAATCAAAATTACAACAGTTGAATGGAATCGGAGAGAAAAAAGCAGATAAAATCATTGCTTATCGAAAACAAAGTGGTCCGTTTAAGAATCCTGATGATTTAAAGAATGTTCCTGGTTTTGGAGATAAAACTGTTGCTAATTTGAAAAGTTCAATTACAGTGTAGGGTCAACTAAAGTAGGTATTATTGTTATACTAAGTTTAAATACTCTACTGAAGGTGATTAAATTATGGAAAAGAAAAGAATTCCATGGGATCAATATTTTATGCTACAGGCCATGTTAGTGGCCTCAAGAAGTACATGTAATCGGCGGTCCGTTGGGGCAGTTCTCGTTCGAAACAAACGAGTCATTGCTTGTGGTTATAATGGATCGGTATCAGGGGATGTTCACTGTATTGACAAGGGTTGTTATTTGGTTGATGGACATTGTCAGCGAACCATTCATGCAGAAATGAACGCAATCCTACAATGTGCTAAGTTTGGTGAATCAACTGATAACGCGGAACTTTATGTAACAGACGTTCCTTGTCTTCAATGCACTAAAATGCTACTTCAGGCAGGAATTGTTAAAATTAAGTATTTAAGGAATTACCATAATAGTAACTATGCTAAAAAGTTGCTAGACATGAAACACGTTGCCTTAGAAAAAGTTGATGTCAATAAAGACGACATTAATAATTTACCCTTTGAATCATTCTTATCCGTTGATAAATAATTAAAAAGAATTTTTTAATATTTCCGTCCATTTTATGGATGATTAGTTCATTTGCGTTTTTTGAAAATCATGTTATTGGAATTATTTTGTTAATTTTATGGTTAATTCGGATCTTTTGTTTAAAAATACCTCATCTTCTAATTGAAAGTGTTGTGTCTTTGTTAGTGCCAATTTTATTTTTTGTGATTTGGCAAAGTGGAATTAATCAAAAAGTAAAAATTATACCAAAGACTGCAGCCCCGTTAACGCTAGTAGCAAAGATTCGTCCTGATGATTTGCAGGTTAATGGAGATTCCTATAGTGGAATCGTAGAAATTCCTCGCTTAAAACAAAGGATATTGGTTTATGGATTTTTTAAGAATAAATCGGAGCGCGATACTCTCTTGCATTTAGATCGTGCTAGTTTTTTTACAATTGATGGTCAACTTAAATTAATTGATTCGGCTCCTAATTTTTCTCAGTTTGATGCTAAAGATTTTAATCAATCGCGTGGGATCGTCGCTGAATTTAAATGTAACCAATTTAAATATCAAACGATTTGTAAAAATCTAAGTCTGAGTAATCTTGTGCATAATCTGAGATTTCAAATGATGAAAACAGGCCAACAACTACCACGACATTTACGGATGTACGTTTTAGGGATAATTTATGGAAATCGAACCAATGATTTCAGAGAAGAACTGGCAGGAGTTCGGCAGTTAGGACTCATTCATTTGTTTACGATTTCCGGGATGCACGTTTTCTATCTTATAGGCCTTTTTACGTGGATCTTTTCAACTCTTCGTTTTAAAAGGGAAACTATCGATTCATGGTTAATCATACTGTTGCCAGCTTATTTTGTAATTGCTGGGGCGGGTGCAAGCCTTCTACGAGCTGCCTTAATGGCTGAAGAGCGTTTGGGATTAAAAAAATTAAATCTGAGTGTTTCGGCCTTAGATGGATGGTCATGTGCAGTTATGATTAATCTATTGATTAATCCGTTATTTATTTTTCAGTTTGGATGTCAACTTTCATATTTATTATCTTTAGGTCTTATTCTGACGAATAATTGTGGTTTTTTGAAGCGAACCATTTTACTTAACCTAATTAGTATGCCAATTATTTTATATCATGTGTATGAATGGCACGTCTTATCATTATTAGCGAATATGTTATTTGTTCCGTTTTTTACTGCTTTCATATTTCCCGTGGTGTTAATTGGATACAGCTTGTCCTTTTTCAAATTAAATTTATTTGTTTCGTGGATTGATAAGGGATTGGGATTATTTGATCAATTTTTAAATTTGCTTGCAGGCCTTCCGGGTAATTTGGTAATTGGAAAGTTAAACGTGTGGATTGTTTTAGTGATGGTAATTACGGTATTATTTCTCATTGAAAAAGTTACCGTTAAACGGATTTTATTCTTACTAACGTGTTTTAGTCTTGGCTTTATCATGATTCATTTTCCACTTAGTGGTGAGGTAGATGCTTTTGATGTTGGACAAGGAGACAGCTTCCTTGTGAGAGAGCCATTTAACCGGTCGATTACGTTAATTGATACTGGTGGGAAGCCCAATTTTTTTGGCAAATCAAAGCGAAAGCTAATTTATCAAGCAAATAATACATCAATGAGTTACTTGAGAAGCATTGGAGTTTCTCGAATTGATAATGTATGTTTGAGTCATCAGGATGCTGATCATGTTGGAGATTTACCAGCTTTTTTAAGCAAAATGAACGTTAGTCGAGTATATGTTCCATGGGGAATGACAAATAATCAAAGTTTTTTAAGGCGAATTAAACCGTATCGGGGTCAATTTCAGTTAATTAACGCTAAAGCTGGTGATCACATTAAGAATTCACCATTTCAAGTAGTCCATCCCATGAAAAAGGGGCTAGGAGAAAATCAAGATTCACAGGTTTTATTTGGTAAAATTGGGGGATTAAATTGGATTTTTATGGGTGATTTGAATCGAGAAGAAGAGTTGAAAATTATCCAAAAATACCCGCATCTTCGTGTTGATGTAATTAAATTAGGACATCATGGAAGTAAGACTTCATCTGATCCAAAATTTATTCGGGCAATTGATCCTAAAATTGCTCTTATTTCAGCTGGAAGACACAACCGTTATCATCACCCTAATCAGGAGACAATCGATACGATGCATAGGCAACGTATCACAATTATTAGTACTCAAAAAATGGTATGATTAGGTACAAATTTAGAAATAATAAAATTGGAAAGTTCGAAACTAAGTGGAAGGTGGCACATCAGTGAGTGTCGTAGAACAAGTTAGTCAAATTAATAAAGAGCCTCAAGCGGTGTATTTAATTTTGGGAAATGATAATTACTGGATTGATACAATTCAAAAGAAGCTTAAAGCCCTAATCCCTGAAGAAGAAAGAACCATGAACTTTGCTACGTACGATATGGAAGAAACGCCTTTATCAACAGCGTTGGATGATGCGATGTCAATTCCCTTTTTTGGTGAAAAACGACTGGTATTTGTTAAAAATCCATATTTTTTGATGGGGGAAAGAAATAAAAGTAAGGTTGTTCATCATCCCGAGGAGTTAGTAAATTATTTAAAAAATCCGCCACAAGAAACAGTACTAGTTTTTTTCGCTCCTTATCCTAAGTTAGATGCACGAAAAAAAGTTAGTAAAGAATTAAAGAAACAGGCAGAAGTAATTGATTTAAATCAATTTTCAGAGCGTGAAACAAAACAATTGATCCAAAAAAAGATTGAAAAAAAGAAGTATGTAATTGATCAAGATGCACTTAATGAACTTCTTACCCGAACATCAGATGATTTAGCCAGTGTGATGAATGAATTGAATAAACTTTTTTTGTATAAAATTAATGATAAAAAAATAACGCTTGATGACGTTGACTCCTTAGTATCGAAATCAATGGATCAAAACGTTTTTGATTTAGTTAATTATTTGATGAGTGGAAATACCACGAAGGCAATTGAATTTTATCATGATCTGATTGCACAAAAGCATGAACCCATTCAAATTAATGCCATTTTGGTTAGTCAATTTCGTCTTTTACTACAGGTTAAGATTTTAGAGCAGTTGGGGTACAGCCAAGGAAATTTAGCAAGTGCACTTAGAGTTCATCCTTATCGAGTGAAATTGGCAATGAGAAGTGATCGTAAGTATTCAAGAAAGTATCTGCGAAATGCTTATGTTGACTTAGTAAAAATTGAGGAACAGCTTAAAAGTACTAGTAGTAATCCGGAATTATTATTTGAGATGTTTGCGGTTAAATTAAATCAGAGTATAAAAAAAGAACCCAATTAATTGGGTTCTTTTTTATTAATTATCATTTTTAGCAAGTCGATTTGCTAAATGAGATTTCTTACGGTTAGCGTTATTAGCTTTAATAAGGCCCTTTGATTTTGCATGATCGATTGCTGCAACAGCATCGCGGTATGCACTGTCTAAATCATCAGCACCAGAAGCTTCGGCTTTTTCGAATTTCTTGATTGCGCTTCTCATTTCATTCTTTTGAGATGCGTTTTTCTTTCTAGCTTCTTCGTTAGTTCTCATACGTTCGATAGCAGATTTAATTACTGGCATTAAGTTCACCTCCACTTTGTGAAATAAATTCAATTTATTTCACATCTTTTAACATTCTTAATTATACAAAATCCATTGATTAATTGCAATAGCACTAAAAACTGGACTCATTTATTAATGCTGACTTGAATAACACCTGATTTTAGGTTATATTAGTTTAGTAACTTAATCTTAGTTTTACGAGCCACTGACGTATTACTCAGATTAAGGGATTATATATAGAAAGGTGGATATAATAATGGCTTTAAGTAAAGAACGAAAAAATGACATTATTAAGAAGTTTGCTCAACATGAAGGCGACACTGGTTCAACTCAAGTACAAATTGCTGTATTAACTGCTGACATCAATGAAATCAATGGTCATATGAAGACTCATAAGAAGGATTTCCACTCACAACGTGGACTTATGAAGAAAATTGGTCACAGAAGAAACCTTCTGGCATACTTACGTAACAATGATGTACAAGGTTATCGTAAATTGATCAAAGAATTAGGATTACGTCGTTAATCTTAGTTTTGGTAGAGCGGATTTTTACCGCTCTTTTTTTATACATAAATAATTTAGTGCTTAAGATAAATATGTTACACTGTTAACAGATATAATGAGCGGTTTGAGGCAAAAGCTTCGTATAATAATAGTATGAATTAAAAGTAAAATTTTGAGGTGAACGAGTAATTATGAAAAATAACATCAAAATCATTCCATTAGGTGGAGTGAGGGAAAATGGAAAAGATTTATATGCCATTGAAATTAACGATAATAGTATTTTTATTTTAGATTGTGGGTTAAAATATCCTCAAAATGAAATGTTAGGAATTGACTTTGTGATTCCAGATTTTTCGTATCTGAGGGATAATGCTGACAAGATTGTCGGAGTTTTTCTTACCCATGGACATGCAGATGCCATTGGGGCCTTACCTTATTTTCTAAGTGAATTTAATGTTCCGGTATTTGGGACTGAATTGACCATTGGATTAGCAAAGTTGGCAGTTGCAGACAATAAGAAGACCAAAAAGTTTAATGATTTTCACGTTATTAATAGTAAGAGTGAGATTGTTTTTGAAGATGGAACCGTTAGTTTCTTTGACACCACTCATTCAATTCCCGACTCAGTTGGAATTGTGATTAGTACGGAACTCGGTAACATTGTTTATACTGGTGATTTTAAGTTTGATCAGACCGCTGCAGACGGATACAAAACTGATTATGCTGCTTTAGCTGATATTGGCAAGGAACACGTTTTAGCACTGCTAAGTGATTCAAGAAATGCTGACAATCCCGAAGAGAGTACCGATGAAAAAGAAATTAGAGATTATCTATATGAAACCTTCCATTATCAAAAGGGTCTTGTAATTGTTGCATGTCTTGCCAATAATATCTTGCGAATTCAGGAAGTCTTAAATGCGGCTGCTAAAGCAGGTCGAAGAGTTTACCTGACAAGCAAGGGTCTAGAAGAAGTCATTGACACTGCCCTTAAGCTTGGCAAGTTAACTTTACCTTCTGACGATTTATTTATTAAATCCGCTAAAGAAATGGAAAAGATGGATCCGCACAACATTATTATTTTACAAACTGGTAAAAATGGGGAGCCAATGGAATCGCTTCAGAGAATGGCTGACAATCGTGATCGCGACGTTGACATTCAGCCAGGTGACCTGGTTCTGATTGCTACGAGTCCTTCGCGTGCCATGGATACGCCATGGGCCAAAACCCGTGATATGATCTATAAGGCCGGTGGAGAAGTTATGAGCATTGCCGATGAAAAGAATATTTCTGGTGATGCTAGTAAGCATGATTTGCAATTGTTGCTGAACCTAATCCATCCTGATTACTTGATTCCGATTCAGGGTGAGTACCGTTTGATGGAAGCACAAAAGGAATTAGCTGAGGAAGTGGGAATGAAGCCATCTCATATTATTCTACCTGCTAAGGGGGATGTAATTGAGTTTGATGGTGAAAACATGTTCCTATCGGAGGCGGTTCCTGCTTCAGATACTATGATTGATGGAATTGGTGTCGGAGATATTGGTAATATTGTTCTACGAGATCGAAAGGTATTATCCGAAGACGGTGTTTTTGTAGCGGTTGTTACCATCGACCGCAAGAAAAAGAAGATTATTTCAGAACCTAAAATCATGGCACGTGGCTTTGTCTACGTGAATTCAGATAAGTCTTTATTAGGTGAAGCGGCTGAGATTGTTACTAAAGCCGTTCAGAATAATTTGGATAATAAAGAGTTTGATTGGGGTCATTTAAAGCAAGATGTTCGAGAGGACCTTGGACAATTCTTATATAAGAAAACCGGAAGAAGACCGGTGATTCTTCCAGTTATCATGGAAGTTAATCAGCATCATAGAAGAAAAAAATCTAACAATAAAAATGATCAAGAAGATAACTAAAAGAGTTGAGCTTAGGCTCAATTTTTTTGTTTTCTAAAGTGGAGATATAATTTTGAATGATAATCAAAAAATAAGGTTTAAACGGGCTCAGAATAATTTTAAAAAGCATGCATATCAAAAGAGTTCCCAAGAGTTACTGGCTTTGTACGACGAAGTTGATGACGATCAGGTGGTTGATTTGTTAGGGCATTCTCTCTTTAATGAGAAAAAATACGTTGAATCATATCGTTTAGTTGAAGACAATTTTAACTACTTAGTTGAAAATGATATTGAGCTTGTGGTTAATATTTATTTAAAAAACCGCAAGTTTATTCCTTTACGAATCATTGTTGATACGATTGATGTCCCTAATAAGAATGATGTAGAGCAAGAGATTGAATCACTAGAGAAAATTAACAATGCACAACAGGTTGAATCAAATCGAGCAAACTTGAAGCACTTTATGCATATGGGCGGTGAATCAGGAATTACTCAACGTGATATTATGGAGAAAGCTGAGGAGCTCCCATATAACCAGTATTTAAAGGGGGCTCAATTTAATTTAGTTGATCCTGATGTTAATCCAATATGGAGAAATCAATTACTCAATAATTTAGCTAAGTTGAAGTTCAATCAGCCCGTTAAATTTGTTTGGATGGACGGAAAGACTTATACTGTTACTCTGGACCAATTGGTAGATGAGTTAGATTCACCAGCTTATCAAGAAATGCAGAAAATTATTAATAATCGTTATGGACAAGAGGATCCCATTCGTTTTCAGCAGATTTCTCAGGCCGCTGAATATGATGCTCAAGTCTTGTATCCCTTCATTGATAAAACAATTCAAGATCCAGAAGTCTGGGTAACCGCTATTCACCGTCATATCATTAATCCCAACATGGTAGTTGATAATAATAAATTAGGACCAGTCGATCGTTGGCTAGAAAAAATTGATAAGATAATGAACTTATTATTAAAGTAATTTAAGAAATTGATGATATTTGGTTTACAAATAATTTGTCAGTGGATATAATATGAAAGTGAATTCCAAAAAAGGTGAGCATTTGGCCTTTTACGGAAAATGTAGTATAATTACTGACAAAGAGACATTGGTGTTTTTACTGATGTTTGTCTTACGAAAATGACAGGAGGGTTTCATAAATGGCAAAAGAACATTATGAAAGAACAAAGCCCCACGTTAATATTGGTACTATCGGCCATATTGACCATGGGAAGACTACTTTAACTGCAGCAATTACTAAAGTATTATCAGAAAAGGGTTTGGCTAAAGCTGAAGACTTCGCTGATATCGATGCTGCACCAGAAGAAAAAGAACGTGGTATTACTATTAATACTGCGCACGTTGAATACGAAACTGAAAAGCGTCATTATGCACATATTGACGCCCCAGGACATGCTGACTACGTTAAGAACATGATCACTGGTGCTGCCCAAATGGATGGTGCTATTCTTGTTGTTGCCGCAACTGACGGTCCTATGCCACAAACTCGTGAACACATTTTGCTTGCTCGACAGGTTGGTGTTGATCACATTGTTGTCTTCTTAAATAAGACTGACATGGTTGATGACGACGAATTGATCGACTTAGTTGAAATGGAAATTCGTGAGTTACTTTCAGAATATGGTTACAATGGTGACGATGTTCCTGTTATCCGTGGTTCAGCTTTGAAAGCACTTCAAGGTGATAAAGAACAAGAAGAAAACATCATGAAGTTAATGGATGTTGTTGATGAATATATCCCAACTCCAGAACGTGATGACAACAAACCTTTCTTGATGCCTGTTGAAGATGTATTTACTATCACTGGTCGTGGAACTGTTGCTTCTGGTCGTATTGATCGTGGTAGCATTAAAATCGGTGACGAAGTTGAAATCGTTGGTTTAGTTCCTGACGTTTTGAAGACTACTGTTACTGGTCTTGAAATGTTCAGAAAGACTCTTGACAAAGGTGAAGCTGGAGATAACATCGGTGCTTTGCTTCGTGGTATTAACCGTGACCAAGTTGTTCGTGGACAAGTTCTTGCAGCACCTGGTTCAATTCATACCCACAAGAAGTTTACTGGTCAAGTTTACATCTTAACCAAAGAAGAAGGTGGACGTCATACTCCATTCTTCTCAAACTATCGTCCTCAATTCTACTTCCATACCACCGATGTTACTGGTGTTATTGAATTAGACAAGGGAACTGAAATGGTAATGCCTGGTGACAACGTTACATTCCACGTTGACTTAACTAAGCCAGTTGCCATTGAAAAAGGTACTAAGTTCACTATTCGTGAAGGTGGACATACCGTTGGTGCCGGTGTTGTAACCGAAATCGATGATTAATTAGTATTTTATTTAGAGATTGAAGACAATGTCTTCAATCTCTTTTTTATTGATACCACTGTTTTAGCGTCGATGTTTACTTTTGATGGCGCTTAAGTTAGAATATTATTTGAATACTATTACTTGAAAAAGTGTGTAAATATTTTTCATGTTGGAGGAAATGTTATGGCAGATTGGAAGAAAAAAGGCACCAATGATGGTGAACTAACCTTTGAAATTGGTCTTGATAAGATTAAAGAAGGATTAGATCGAGCTTTCAAGAAGAATAAGAAAAACATTAAAGTTCCTGGATTTCGTAAGGGTAAGGTTTCACGACAAGTATTTAATCAAATGTACGGTGAAGAAGCCTTATATCAAGATGCTTTAAACTTATTGCTACCAGATGCTTATAGTGAAGCAATTAAAGACGCTGGAATTGAACCAGTTGGTCAACCAGATGTTAGTGTTGAATCGATTGAAAAAGGCAAGCCATGGGTTCTAAAGGCTACTGTAAGTGTTAAGCCTGACGTTAAGCTTGGCCAATACAAAGGGTTAAGTGTTCCGAAGGAAAGCACTCGTGTTTACAAAAAAGATGTCGATGCTAAGTTAGATAAAATGCGTCAATCACAGGCTGAACTTGTTTTGGTTGATCGTCCTGCTAAAAAGGGTGACACTGTTACAATTGACTTTGAAGGATTTGTTGACGACAAGCCATTTGAAGGTGGAAAAGCTAACAACTATTCTCTTGAACTTGGTTCAGGTTCATTCATTCCTGGCTTTGAAGACCAATTGATTGGTAAAAAAGCTGGCGATGATGTTGATGTAAAGGTTACTTTCCCTAAGGACTATCAAGAAAAGTCATTAGCTGGGAAAGAAGCTACTTTTAAAGTTAAGCTTCATGAAGTTAAGGAAAAACAATTACCTAAACTTGATGATGATTTTGCTAAGGATGTTGACGAAGACGTTGACACACTCTCTGAGTTAGAAGACAAAATCAAGAAAGAGCTTAAAGAACAAAAGGAATCAGCTGCTCATGATGCTAAAGAAAATGCTGCAATTGGCGAGGCTGTAGATAATGCTACTGTTAAAGATATTCCTGAAGTAATGATTAATGATGACGTTCAACGTCAAATGGATCAATACCTCGCTGGAATGCAACAACAAGGCATCAATGCTGAGACGTATTATAAGTTAACTGGTACTAAACCAGAAGACTTAAAGAAGCAGTTTGCCGATGGTGCTGATCGTCGTGTTAAGACGAACTTAGTCTTAGAAGCAATTGTTAAAGCGGAAAAGATTAATCCAAGTGAAGCAGACATTCAAAAAGAAGTTAGTGATCTTGCAAAACAATACGGAATGGAAGAAACTGCCGTTCGTAGTGCATTATCTGATGACATGTTAAAGCATGATATTGGAATTCAAAAGGCTGTTGATATTGTTGTTGACAGTGCTAAAGAAGAACTCAAATCAGCTGCTAAGAAATCTTCTGAAAAGAAGGATTCCAGTAAAGAAAACAAGAAATAATTTATACAAGATGGGATCCGCTTTTGTTAGGGCGGGTCTTTTTTTGTAGAGCAAATTATTTTAAAAGATTCTATTAGTATGGTATAGTTTCAAATTGCAGGCAACGAAACGAATTTAACAAAAAGGAGAGATATCATGTATGATGATTCAGATCAAAATGAGACCATTACTTGCTCCTTTTGCGGAAAGTCACAGGATCAAGTAAAGAAGATCGTGGCTGGACCAGGCGTATATATTTGTAATGAATGTATTGATTTGTGCGAACAGATCATGAGCGAGGAATTAAACAAGACTACCACTGAGGACATTAATGTTCTTACTCCAAGTGAAATTGTTAAAAAGCTTGATGAGTATGTGATTGGTCAAGATGAAGCTAAGAAAACCTTAGCGGTCGCTGTGTTTAACCATTATATGAGAATTAAAGCTTTAAATGATTCTGAAAATAGTGATGAAAGTGATAATGAAGAAAAGAATCAAACTCATCATTCTTATGATGATGCTCAGATTCAAAAGAGTAATATTGCTATGATCGGACCAACTGGATCCGGTAAGACTTATTTGGCACAAACGCTTGCAAAGATTTTAAATGTACCGTTTGCAATTGCTGATGCTACCACTCTTACTGAAGCAGGATACGTTGGTGAGGATGTTGAAAATATTCTTTTAAAACTTCTTCAAAATGCGGATTATGATGTTGATAGAGCCGAAAAGGGTATTATCTATATTGATGAAATTGATAAAATCGCTAAAAAAGCTGAAAATGTCTCAATTACGCGTGATGTATCCGGTGAGGGAGTTCAGCAGGCGCTCCTGAAAATCTTAGAGGGAACTACCGCAAACGTCCCACCAAAGGGTGGCAGAAAGAATCCTAGTCAGGAATTTATTAAGATTAACACCAAAAACATTCTCTTTATTGTTGGTGGTGCTTTTGATGGTATTCAGGATATTGTTAGACGACGTTTGGGTGATAAGACCATTGGTTTTGGCGTCGATAACCATGAAACCCAAGATGTTGCTGATGAGGATATTATGCAGAAAGTAATCCCTGAAGATTTAATGAATTTTGGTTTAATTCCAGAGTTTATCGGTCGTTTACCAATTTTAACTGCATTAAACAAATTAAGTGAGGATGATCTGGTCAAAATTCTTACTCAACCTAAGAATGCGTTAGTTAAGCAGTATCAAAATCTACTTTCACTTGAGGGAGTTAACTTGACGTTTGAAGATGATGCACTTAAGGCAATGGCAAAAAAGGCAATTGCTCGAAATACTGGTGCTCGTGGACTACGTTCGATGATTGAAAGTGTTATGCGTGATATTATGTATTCACTTCCAAGTCGTGATGACGTGAAAGAAGTAATTGTTACGCCTGAATCAGTTAACGGTGGCAAAGAACCCAAAATGGTATTAAACCGTAACTAAGTAATCGAACGGAGATAATGATGGATGTAAATGATGTTGAACTAGTAATGAGTGCTGTTGATCCTAAACAGTATCCCAGTACTGGTTATCCTGAAATTGGTTTTTTAGGACGTTCTAATGTTGGTAAATCTTCTCTAACAAATGTCTTAATTAATCGAAAGGACTATGCGCACACCTCTGGACAACCAGGGAAGACCCAAACCCTTAATTTTTATCGGGTTAATGATGCATTCTACTTTGTGGATGTTCCTGGTTACGGATATGCTAAAGTATCAAAATCAGAGCGGGAAAAATGGGCTCAGATGATTGAAACCTATTTAACTCAGCGTGAACAACTCCGTGGTGTAGTTAATTTAATCGATGGAAGACACGCGCCAAGTGATTATGATATTCAAATGCGTGATTGGTTAGATTATTATGGAATCCCGGTACTTTACGTGGCTACTAAGGTAGATAAAATTCCTAAAAGTAAACGGAAAAAGCAAGAACAGATCCTGCGTAAAGGATTAGAATTAGAAGATGATGAACCATTGGTCATGTTTTCTGCGAAGACAAAAGTGGGAGCTGATCAAGTATGGGATTGGATTGAACAACAAATTAAGTCATAAGAAAATCAGCTGTGTGAACAGCTGATTTTCTGTTTATTTGGTTTTATCTTGATCCAAAATTTTATTCTTTTTTGATTCGCGTTGATCTTCTTTATTCTTATGATTTAAAAATTTAGCACGGTTAGGATCTTTCGGATTTTCTTTAGCGAATTTACTGAACATGGCATCAAGATCTTCATTTCTTCTAATTTTTAGTCCCATATTGATCGCTCCTTTAACTTCATCATAGCAAAAAAATCACTTAATGTCAGTTTGTTATACAAACTGTAACTAATTCATTATAATTGTAACAGTGACACTTATCGGAAAGGAGGGAGTTTCATGGCATCCGATTTAATTGAACGAAAATTAACGTTGCTTCCTGATCAACCTGGTTGTTATATTATGAAAGATAAAGATGGCAAGATTATCTACATTGGGAAAGCTAAAAATTTAAAAAATCGAGTTCGATCTTATTTTAAAAGTACTCAGTATGGTCGACGAGCAAAGTTGGTGCGAAATATTGCTGACTTTGAAACCATCATTACCTCAAATGATAAGGAAGCCTTTTTACTTGAGATTACTTTAATTCAGAAACATCGTCCCTACTATAATGTACGTTTGAAGCAGGGGCATAGTGGTTATCCATACATTAAAATTACCAACGAACGTGATCCTAGGATGTTGATTACCAATACCGTTAAAAAAGATGGCGGGTACTACTTTGGACCATATCCTAACGTTTATGCGGCGGATGAAACGTTGAATTTCTTACAGAAAATGTATCCATTAAGGCGTTGTAATGGTTATCAAAAGCGGGCTTGCTTGTATTACCACATGGGCCAGTGTTTGGGAGCTTGCTTTAAAGAGGTTCCCAAATCGGAGTATGATGCTCAAATTAAAAAGATTAAATCCTTCTTAAATGGTAGCGTTGGACCTGCCAGACAATTATTAACTAAACGAATGAATACGGCGTCAAATAACATGGAATATGAACGGGCAGCCGAACTGCGTGATCAATTACATTACATTGATGCTACCGTTGAGAAACAAAAGATTATTTCCCATGATAATACTCCCCGCGATGTATTTAATTTTTATGCTGACAAGGGCTGGCTCTCGGTTCAAGTCTTCTTCATTCGTCAGGCTCGTCTAATGAAGCGTGAGAAAAAATTATTTCCAATTATTAGTACCTCTAATGAAGAAATGACTAGTTACATTGTCCAATTTTATAATGATTCTGATCGAATTCCACCAAAAGAAATTTTGGTACCAGCATCAATTGGTCATGAGGTTCTTTCAAAAATGATCGGAGTGCCGGTTAGAACTCCACAACGAGGGCAGAAAAGGGCCTTACTAGATATGGCTGAGCATAACGCTCGATTAGTCTTAAATGAGAAGTTTAAGTTAATGGAGATGGATCGCAGGAAGACCACTGGTGCGATGGATGAACTCGGTAATGCTTTAGGAATTGGTCATATTGGTCGAATTGAGGCTTTTGATCATTCCCACATTTCTGGTGCCGATTTAGTTTCTGCTATGGTAGTATTTGAAGATGGTAAGCCTAATAAAAAGAAGTATCGAAAGTATAAGTTACGGACCGTTGATCATGCTGATGAAGCAGCTAGCACGCGTGAAGTTATTAGAAGACGTTATACACGTTTATTAAAAGAACACGCTGAGATGCCTGATTTAATCCTAATGGACGGTGGCGAGATTCAGATGAATGCCGTGAAGGATGTTTTGGAAAACGAACTCGACCTTCACATTCCGGTAGCTGGAATGGTCAAAAATGATAAGCATAAAACTGCTGATTTATTATTCGGTAGTAATGATCATCACATTAATTTAAATCCAAAAAGCCAAGCCTTTTATCTTGTTCAACGGGTGCAAGATGAGGTTCACCGTTTTGCCATTAATTATCATCATCAGCTCCATAACAAGAATTCGATGACTTCAAGGTTAGATAGTATTAAAGGGGTTGGACCGAAGACAAGGAATAAATTATTGAGAAAATTTGGTTCAACTAAAAATATCGCAGATGCTAGTGTAGATGACATTCAAGCGCTTGGAATCTCAAAGAAGGTTGCTCAGACCGTTAAGTTTACTTTCGAGAATGATGTGCCAGTAGCTAAAATGATGAAAAACTAGCTAGAAAATGGAGAAATTATGTTTGTAGATCAAGTAAAGTTTAAAGTCAAAGCTGGTAAAGGTGGCGACGGAATGGTTGGCTTTCGTCGTGAAAAATATGTTCCCAATGGCGGACCGTCTGGAGGAGATGGCGGACACGGTGGAAACGTTGTTTTTAAAGTTGACACTGGGATGTCCACTTTGATGGATTTTAAGTATAAAAAACAGTTTAAAGCTGAAAATGGTGGCAATGGTGCAAATAAGAAAATGACGGGTGCTAGTGCTCCAGATTTAGTCGTAAGTGTACCAGATGGAACCACGATTTATAATTCGGAAACTGGTGAACCGATTGCAGATTTGACTAAGTCCAATGATGAAGTTGTCATTGCCAAAGGTGGTCGTGGTGGAAGAGGAAACGTTCACTTTGCTACGCCGAAGAATTCAACTCCTGAAATTGCTGAAAACGGTGAGCCAGGCCAAGAAATGGAAATTGAACTTCAGTTAAGATTGTTAGCCGACGTTGGATTAGTGGGTTTTCCATCAGCAGGGAAATCAACCTTATTGAGTGCAATTACTTCTTCGAAACCTAAAGTAGCTCAATACCATTTCACGACCATTGTTCCTAATCTTGGAATTGTAAGAAATCATGATGGAAATGATTTTGTGATTGCCGACTTACCCGGTCTAATCGAGGGAGCTTCTAAGGGAGTTGGATTAGGCTTTGAATTTTTACGGCACATTCAAAGAACACGAGTCATCCTACATGTGGTTGACATGAGTGGAATTGAGGGTCGTGATCCGTACGATGATTATCAAAAGATTAATCATGAATTAGCTAACTTCGATGAAAGTTTATTGAAGCGGCCCCAAATTATTGTGGCCTCAAAAATGGATATGCCAGACGCGAAGGCAAACTTACAGTTATTTAAACAGGAGTTATCCGATCACAACGATCACGTTGCAAGTGAAATTGTTCCGATTTCATCAGTAACTCACACGGGGCTAAAAGAGTTAATTAGAGAAACCAGTCAAGCCCTTGATAAAGCTCCTAAATTTCCAATTATGGGAGCTGAAGAAGCTAAGGAAAACAAAGAAGTGGTTTATCGTGCGGATGAGGATGAGAAGCCATTTACATTAACTAAAGATGAAGATGGGACTTGGGTTCTATCTGGAGATAAGATTGAACGAGTGATTCAAATGGCCAATACGGAACATGAACAGGGAGTCTTAAGGTTGGCTCGTAAGCTCCGTGGAATGGGAGTAGATCAGGCCCTTAGAGACGCTGGTGCTAAGAATGGTGACCTTGTTTCAATTTTAGATTTCACTTTTTCGTATGTTGAATAATTCTAATAAAAAAGGATGGTCCTTAACTGGACCATCCTTTTTTATCCAAATATCAATTGATCATTTTTTAAACGATAGCCAAATAGTTTTGGAATTTCATTGGTTTTACAGAATAAGGATAAATGATCATCTAATTGACTGGTTCTTGTGTTAAATTGACTTAATGTTAAGGGATGCTTATATTTATTTGGTACTAGTAGTATTTTTTGGTCAGAAAATTCAATATCAAAAATTGGGAAAATATCTTTGTTAATCTCAACGTAGATCTTATATGAGTTACTTAAATCTTCTGATGAAACGTAGAATTCGTTTAATCTCAAAATAGTCACCTAGATTTCAGCTTATTATTGCCAATGTGATATGCTACAATTATATGGTAGTTCTTCACGAGTGTAAAAATTTGAGTGTCAAAAAGGAACGATAGAATATGCAATTAGAGTTTTTTGGAACTGGTGCTGGAGTTCCTGGTAAGTTTCGCAACGTATCCAGTGTCGCTTTAAGGTTATTAGATGAGATTAATTCCGTATGGTTGTTTGATGCTGGTGAAGGAACCCAGCAACAAATTTTGCGATCAACCTTAAAGCCACGTAAAATCAATAAAATCTTTATTACCCATCTTCATGGGGACCATATTTATGGTCTACCAGGATTGTTATCAAGTCGTTCATTTCAAGGTGGCGATGATCCAGTGACCATTTATGGACCTCATGGGATTAAAAACTACGTTCAGACTAGTTTGCAAGTGACTCAGACTAAGTTAGGGTATAGAATAAAATACGTTGAACTAGGTCAGCCTGGCAAAATTTTTGAGGGTAGAAAATTCACGGTTTATGCTGAAAAACTTGATCATCAAGTTCAAAGTTGGGGATTTCGAATTGTTGAACATGACCATCCCGGCGAGTTGCTTGTTAATAAACTTCGTGAAAACAATATCCCAGCAGGACCATTGTATGGCCAACTTAAGCAGGGAAAAACCATACAGCTTAATGATGGGAGAATCATCAATGGGAACGACTATATTGGGAAAGCTCAGAAGGGAAGAATTATTACTATTCTGGGAGATACAAGAAAAGTTGATACCATTAATGAATTAGCTCAAGATGCAGATGTTTTAGTCCACGAAAGCACTTTTGGAAAGGGTGAAGCTAAATTAGCCCATAACTATTATCACTCTACTAATATTCAGGCTGCTAATACGGCCAAAGAAGCGAACGTGAAGCGGTTACTATTAACCCATATCTCGGCAAGATATACTGCTAAGATGGCACATGAATTACAGAAACAGGCACAACAGATTTTTCCAAATACTAAGGTAGTTAAAGACTTTGATTTTATTGATATTCCCTTTGATAAGGGAGAGGAGAGTACAAAATGAAAAAGCAAATTTCAATGATTCTAAGCATGGTTTTGATTGTAATTGTGGCTATTTTTGTTCTATTGAACATGTCAAGTGCTGAAATTAATTTTGGTTTTACTACGGTTAAAATGCCTTTAATTCTTGTACTCCTACTAACTTTATTAATTGGGGCATTAATTATGTTCCTGCTATCAATGATTAGTTCGTTTAAAAATGGATCTCAACGGAAGAAAGAGAGCCGTAATTCACAAAAAGTCATTGACGGATTAAAGGATCAGGTTACTGATCTGAACAAGCAAGTTGATTCACTGCAAATGCAACTTAAGAATTCAATTAGTAAACAAAAAGTTAATCAAGATAATCGCAACGTAGAAGATGTAATTAATAAACAACAAAAAGACGACGAAAAATAGTGAAAAGAGGATCCTTATTTGCTTTCTTCAAAGTATAATTGGAAGTTAAAACAAAATAATATTAATGGCGATGCTGTTAATCAGTTAGCAAGTGAATTGGGTCTGGAACCATTGGTCGTTAAGTTGATGTTTGAACGTGGCTATGATGATGCTGATAAGATTAAGCACTACTTAAATCCCGATACATCCGATTTAAATGATCCATTTTTAATGCATGATATGCAAAAAGCGGTTGATCGAATTGACACTGCGATTGAAAAGGGCGAACAAATTACCGTTTATGGCGATTATGATGCCGATGGCCTGACTAGTACGTCTATTCTTTATGAGACATTGGTAGAGATGGGAGCAGATGTGCGGTACTACATTCCCAATCGTTTTAAAGATGGCTATGGTCCAAACATTAAAGCCTTTCAAAAAATAATTGATAGTGGAACTTCTTTGATTGTAACTGTTGATAATGGAGTTGCTGGTTTTGATGCGATTGAAGAGGCCAACAAATTAGACTGCAACGTAATTATTACGGATCATCATGAATTACCTCAAAAGTTGCCAAATGCATATGCCATTGTGCATGCTCAGTTAGGGAAGCCCACTTATCCATTTCAGTACTTATCTGGTGCAGGGGTTGCCTTTAAGCTTGCTACGGCACTGATGGATGAGATCCCGCAAGATAAGCTAGATCTAGCTGCAATTGGAACCGTGGCTGATTTGGTGTCCCTTACAGGTGAGAATCGAGCACTTGTTCAGTTTGGCTTAAATGTGATTCATTTAACGGTTCGACCAGGATTAAAAGCATTAATTAAAAGAGCTGGAATTGATCTAGATCAAGTTGATGAACAAGACATTGGTTTTAATATTGCCCCACGACTAAATGCTCTTGGGAGAATGGGCGATGCTAATATGGGCGTTGACTTGTTGACAACGGTTGATGATGACCAAGCCAATGAATTAGCCAAGAAAACCGAAAAGAAGAATGATCAAAGAAAGTTATTGGTTAGTTCGATTACCGATGAGGCGATTGAACAGGCTAGTTTACCTAAAAATCGTGACCGAGAAACCCTCCTAATTGTAGGTAAAAATTGGCATACTGGGGTGTTAGGAATTGCTGCTAGTCGGGTTAAGGATAAATTTCATAAACCAACTGTGGTAGTTAGTATTGATGATAAGAATCAGACGGCCAAGGGTTCTGGGCGAAGTGTAAAGGGATTTGATCTTTTTGAAGCTTTAGATGGTGAGCGTGATCTAATGGATGCGTTTGGTGGACATGCCATGGCCGTTGGATTGACGGTTCCGGCTGCTAACCTTGATAAGTTGGCTAAGCAGTTTGAACAATCAGCAGCTAACCAACAGGTTGATTTGACACAGAAACCAACTCTTAAAATTGATTTTAAAGTTACACTGGATGAGATTGATCAAAAGTTATTTCAACAGATTCAAACTCTCAGTCCATTTGGTACTGATAATGAATGTCCCAGATTCGATGTTGAACCCGTTACGTTAACAAATGTCCAAGCCATTGGTAAATCGCAAGATCACCTTAAATTTCAGTTGGTAGGAGAGCACTCTCGAATTCCTGCCATTGATTTTGGAATGGGAGAGACCGCTTCAGAAGTATCTTCATTATCCGCTAATGTAAATGTTGCTGGGACCTTAAATGAAAATGAATGGAAGGGCCATACTAACATTCAGTTGATGGTTGATGATCTTAAGGTAGATGGAACGGTGGTACTGGATAAAAGGACTACCAGATTAACCACGTCCATGTTTGCAAATGACGGGACGTATATTTTCTTTAACTCGAAATTGTACCAGCAATTAAAAACCTATGTGGGTCCTCATTCTCAAGCTCTTCTAGCATCTAATGTCAACAAAGATATTAGCGATGGGGCAGTTTATATTGTTGATTGTCCTGAGACATTGGATGAATTCAAAAAATTAGTTAATCACCTTAAAAACCCTAAGATTATCCTATATTTATATAAAAAGAATCATATTTTGTCTTTAGGGATGCCAGAACGTTCTCAGTATGCTAAACTATTTAAGTTCGTTGAAACTAATAAAAATGTGAAGATTTCTGATAATATTAGATCTGTGGCCCAACATCTGCAGGTTCCTGCGAATGTTCTTGTGTTTATGCTACAGGTTTTTAATGAACTTGGTTTTATTACCATTCAAAACGGGATTTTGAATGGGATCAGTAACCCAGACAAACAGAATTTGTCAACTTCTCCTACCTATCAATTGCGTGAAGAACAGTTAAAGGTGGAGGATGCCCTTTTCAATGTTTCTCCAAGTGATTTGGTTAAAATTGTTAATGGGATTGGGAACTGATAATAAGAAAGGAAGTATTTTTTATGGCTCTTAATTTAAAAGATTATGTAGCAAGTTATCCTAATTTTCCAGAACCAGGAGTGACTTTTCGTGATATTTCGCCGTTACTAGAAGATGGAGAAGCATATCGCCAAGCAACTGACGAGATTGTTAACTATGCTAAGGGAAAAAATGTTGACATGATTGTTGGTCCTGAAGCTCGTGGCTTTATTGTTGGATGTCCGGTTGCATATGAACTTGGGATTGGTTTCGCTCCCGCAAGAAAAAAGGGGAAGTTGCCAGGCAAGACGGTTAAAGCTACATATGGACTAGAATACGGACAGTCATCCCTTTATTTGCATGAAGACGCCATTAAACCTGGGCAACGGGTCTTAGTGACTGATGACTTGTTAGCTACTGGTGGAACCATTGAAGCAACCATTGAGTTAGTGAAAGATCTTGGTGGAATTGTGGTTGGAACGGCCTTTATTGTTGAGTTGATGGACCTAAAGGGTCGCGACAAAATTAAGGATTACGATATTCTGAGTCTCATTAAATATAATTAAATTAAGGGCACTACTCGTGTTGATTGTTGTACTTTTTACGATTATACTTGAGTAGTGTTAGTTATGGCGAGTTGGCAGAGTGGTAATGCACCGGACTCGAAATCCGGCGAACCGGTTTATAGCCGGCGCGCAGGTTCAAATCCTGTACTCGCCTTACTTATATGGATAATTCGTTATCAAGATATTAGTTGGTAATGTAGATGTTTGGTCTTACTGTCTTAAATAGGCGGTAGGACTTTTTATTTTGTGAGATGATTGATCAATTATTTTGTCACATAAAATGGTATTCTTATGTAAATAAGATAAAGAAGTGATAGATCATGACTAATACTTTATGGACCCCATCAATGTCACGATATTATAAGCGGTTAAATCAAATTTCACATGTTTATGGTATAAGTGAGTTTCATCGTAACAACAGTAATTTATTAATTTGTGTAAAGCCATCATCTAAACAAGAGGGTTTGGATGATGTGGTTCTTAGAGATCATGAAGAAAATAGCAGTTTAAGTTCTGAATCAAGCACCGTTACTAAGCGATTGAAATTTACACCAAAAACCGATGCCGAAAGACAAGCGATAGCTTTTCGTAAGGGAATGGGCACGCCAAATGTGGATATGGCATATAATGTCACTACTAAAGACGTTGACCTAGGCAATGTGATTTTACAAGTGAGCCAATTTTTCAAGCGACCCACTGTCAAGAAGCCATGTTTTATTTACTATCATGGTGGTGATTTTGTTGGAAATGGTCCCGCGGTATCGCGTAATTTTTGTCGTAAATTAGCAGAATTAATCGGTGGTACGGTTATTAATGTTGACTATCGTTTAGCTCCTGAAGTAAATGCTGATGATTTATTGGCAGATTGCTGGCAAGGGGTTAAATTTGCTCGTGATAATGCGGAAAAACTGGGAATCGATCTTAATCATTTATATGTTGCTGGTGATAGTGCCGGTGGAAATATTGCAATTGAGATGGCTTACCTAGATTTACAGAAGGACACTCATTTAGTTAAAGGAATAGTTCCAATTTATCCGATGGTGCAAAATGACTCGGCACCTAGTTATCAAAATTTGTCAGATTTACCAAAATCACAACAGAAATTAATTAATGATATGGACAGTGGGAATATTCAAGCTTTGGGTTATTTGGGAAGGGTTTATTCTGAACCACATTCGATGAGTGAAACATTAATTTCACCAATTAACATGGCTACTAGTGAATTAAAACAAATGCCACGTACGTTAATTGTTACTGCCGGATATGATTGCTTGAAAAGCCAAGATGACGAATTTGCTAATAAACTAGCAGTTTTTCATAATGATGTTCAATTGATACGTTACGAAGGTATGATGCATGGATTTTTAGATAAATTCGGCATTGTGCCACAATCCGAGGATGTTTGTAGGCAAATGAGCGCCTGGACATTTGAAAATTGAGTGATCGGATTGCTTCATTTCATTAAATAAAAAGAGGGAATTCCGTTGAATGGAATTCCCTTTTAATTAAATATTTTTATAGTTCCGATTGCATGCGAATTGCTTTTCCAATAATCTTTCCCGGATTATCTTTGTTCAAGATAATTGGTGGATATTGCTTGTTATCTGGAATTAAGACAGTCTGATCTTTTTGGGTACTAATCCGTTTAAGGGTGGCATCCTCATCGTCATTTAGTAAGACGGCTGCAATGTCTCCATTTTCAACTTCTGGTTGGTAATGGATTAGGACGTAAGCACCATTTTTAATGGTAGGGTCCATTGAATCCCCGTCACATTTAAGCCAGAAATTATCCCCACTTGGAAGATCGTTTTTTAGGGTAGGAAAGTATCCTGTGACGTTTTGTTCCGCAAAAATAGGTTTCCCACAAGCAATACTACCAAGGATAGGAAGATCAACAGCTTCATTAACTTTTGATTTGTCTTTATTATCATTTGGATAGTTCAGTTTATCAGTGTTCCCCAATAGATAGTCAATTGAAACCCCAAGGACCTTAGCCACTTTATCTAAACTCTTAGTGCTCGGTGTTTTCTTGTTCCATGTATAAATATTGTTGATCCCGATTCCGGCTTTCTGTGCCACTAACTGAAGTGACCATCCCCGCATTCTCGCAAGGCGCTTAATTCGTTCAATTGTTGTCAAAATTGTTTCTCCTTTGTACTGAAATGGTTGGTCCAATAAATTATTTCAAATAATAGAGAAAATCATTGACATTTTATTTTATATGATTGATAATTAGTTTAGTTAAGTAATTGATCAGTCAATCCAAAATAATAATCTCAATGACAAAGGCATCTAAACTAGTTCCCTCGAAGAAAATAGTTTAATGGCATTCCATTGTTTTTAGTATAATTTCATTTTATTCCAAAGGATAGACATAGTCAATAACTTAATTAATAAATTGCGAAAGGAGGAGTCAACAATGGCTAACGTTGAATTAGAGCGTAACGCGCAAAAGGTCTTCAAAAAAATCAAAGTTGCTTTGATTAACAAAGATTTAACCCAAGTAGATATGTCGAAAATTGTTGATGTTTCACCAGTTGAGTTGAACCGTGCAATCCATGGTGAGATGAGTCCTAAGTCACAAAGAATCAGGAAACAGATTTTTAAGTATCTAAATATTAAGGTTTCTTAGATTCCTTAATTGTTCATATAGTTATAACGGTTTAAAAACTAATCGTACTAATAATGATTGCTTCGTCTTGATGATTAGTATTAGTACATTTAGTGGTAATTTTCAAAACATTTCACAGCGTAGACTGACGGTTTTAGTTGGTCTACGTTTTTTATTTTAAATTAAGTACTACTAATTAATTAATTTACAAGTGGTTCAATAAAATTGTGTACAAATAATTTGTTAAATATGGGTCATTTTATGGTACGGAAGGGTGATTGCGTGGTAATATAAAAATGTTCATAGAGAACGACAATTTTAAATATTGAAGGAGGAAGCAGATATGAAAGTAGCTGTAATTGGATCATCACATGGTGGATTCGAAGCTGTTAGAGGAGTTTTAAAAGATTTCCCTGATGCTGACATCGAATGGTATGAAAAGGGAGATTTCGTATCATTTCTATCTTGTGGAATTGAATTATATCTTCAAAACGTTGTTAAGAACGTTAACTCTGTAAGTTATGCAACTCCAGAGGGAATGGAAAAACTAGGTGTAAATGTTCACATTAACACTGAAATTACTGATGTTGATCCAGAAGCCCATACATTAACTGCTTTAAACGTCAATGATGGTAAAGAAAGCACTGAAAAATACGACAAATTAATTTTGAGTGTTGGTGCTAACCCATTCCAACTTCCAGTTCCTGGTAAGGAATTAGGTAACATTTACGCAATGCGTGGACGTGATTGGGCCATCAAGTTGAAGGAAGCTGAAGTAACTCCTGGAATCAATAACGTTACGGTTGTTGGTTGTGGATACATTGGGATTGAAGCAGCTGAATCGTTTGCCAAAGCCGGTAAGAACGTTACTTTAGTTGATACTGGTAAATCCATTCTTCCTACTTATCTGGATCCTGAATTCACTAAGATCTTGGAAGCTGAATTTAAGAAACATGGTGTTAAATTAGCACTTAACCAAAGTGTTAAAGAATATGTTGGTGACGATGACGAAAACGTTTCATCAGTTATTTCAACTAATGGCGATCAGTGGGATGCTGATTTGATTATTGAAACAGCTGGAATTCGTCCTGCTACCGATTGGCTTAAAGGAAAAGTTGATCTTAATGAAAAGGGTATGATCAAGACTGATGAATACCAACGTACCAATCAGCCTGATATCTTCGCCATTGGTGATTCAACCGAAGTTACCTTCGCACCTACTGGCAAGAAGCAAATCATTGCCTTAGCTACTAACGCTAGACGTCAAGGACGTTCAGCTGCCATGAACCTTAATGATGAGAAACGAAAGACTACTGAAGTTTCTGGTTCATCAGGATTGCATGTTTTTGACTACAAGTTTGCTTCAACTGGTTTTAAGGACGTTACTGCTGAAAAAGCTGGCGTTGACGTCGAATCAGTCTTTGTCGTTGATACTGCCGTTCCTCCATTTGTCCACGATGATAAGTTGAACGCTGAAGTATACTTCAAGTTGACCTTTGATCCTAAGACTCGTGAAGTTGAAGGTGCTCAAATTATGTCAAAACGTGATGTAACAGCTAATATCAATACTATTTCGTTAGCAATTCAACAACACATGACTGTTGATGATTTAGCATATGCTGACTTCTTCTTCCAACCTAGTTTTGATCGTCCATGGAACATCATGAACATTGCAGCTCAAAAAGCTCAAGATAAACTAGATCACAAATAAAATCACAAAGGCCTGTTGACTAGTCAACAGGCCTTTTTTTACATACTTTTTGTAACTAAAATATCTCCATTTGATAATTTAAACGTTTGGTCAAATCCATTTAAGTAAATCGTGGTTCCACGTTCAGGAAAATCCTCACTTGTACCGGGAAGAAATTTGATCTCAAGTGAATGTCCGTCAGGAGCTAGATTTTCTAAAGTAGTTAATTCCATGACGTATTGGTTGTTATGGTCCACTTTAATGGTTTTGGTTTCTGATTTTCCAGGTGCTGGAAATGTGACTGTAATTCGTTTCATGTTATCCCTTCTTTCTTAGTTATTATACTCCCAATTAATTTTAATTCGTTATCAGTGTACTTACACCATAAGTGCTAGTATATAAGGTAAATCTTAAAGAAAATGGTGTGATAATAATGAAATTCTATACTTCTGATAATGTTGAACTGGATTATGATGACGAGGGAGAAAAAGATGCTCAACCTGTAATGATTTTGACGGGAATTGGGGGTTATAAAGAGATTTGGACGCTTACCGTACAAAAGTTAGTGCAAAACGGTTTTAGAGTAGTTAATGTTGATGCTAGAAATCAGGGCATGTCTGAACGAACTAGTAAAGATGAGAGGATGTCTCGTCATGCCATGGACTTATATGAAATCAAGCAGGCACTAAATTTGAAACGTCCCATCTTGTTAGGCAATTCGATGGGAGCAGCTACAATGTTTGCGTATGTTTCCTTATTCACTGATAAAGGAATCAAAGCCATCGTTGACGTTGACCAGAGTCCTAAAATGATTGCGGATCAGTCATGGCCATATGGATTTAAAGCCTTGGATTGGAGCAATTTTCCTGAATTTTTAAAACAACCCTTTGGACGATCGACATATAATAAAATTAACGACGATTTGTATAACAAGATTCAAGCCTTAAAGCAAGAATATCCATATGATGCAGATTTAAACTATCCGTTACTGGTTGATCATGCGTTTCAGGACTGGCGTGATGTTTTAAATGATTTGACGGTTCCCTTAATGATTATTGCTGGACGAAAGTCACCATTTTTTGACTATCATTTTGCAAAAGTTGCGGCCGCAATGGCTAAAAATGGTCATTATCAAATTGTTGATGATGCCGGTCATATTATCATGGCTGAACAACCAGCAGCTTTCAACAAAATTTTGCTAAACTTTGTGAAAAAAATTTAAGAAATCACAATGGCAATAAATATCATTGTGTGAATTATTAGATTTAATCTTTTGATAGCGGTCTCACATTGGTAAGATCGCTATTTATTTTTGCTTGTTAACGGACGTTATATTGGTTGACTTTGCGTATTTTAGTTAATATAATCACAATGTAAGTAGATGCGGTCACCGTCATCTACGTGAAAATAAAAACAAATGGAGGGGTTTACGTGGCTGATAATATTTATTCCATTCATTCCAAGCACACTGGAATGCTCGAGATGGAATCAGAGTTTCCCGTAAAGAACCGTGAAGAACTTAGCGAAGCTTATACACCAGGTGTTGCTGAGATTTCCAAGGCGATTGAAAAGGATCCTAGTTTAAAGGATAAGTACACAATGAGTGGAAAATTGCTTGCTGTTGTTACTGATGGGTCAGCAGTGCTGGGCTTAGGTAACATTGGACCTGCTGCTGGTTTACCGGTTGTGGAAGGCAAAGCATTATTGTACAAAGATTTGGCAAGTGTCAATGCGCTTCCCGTTGCTATTGAACAGGAAGATGCAAGTAAAATGGCTGCTCATATTAAAAGCATTCAGGATACTTTTGCTGGAATTCATCTGGAAGACATCGCTGCTCCAAAGTGTTTTGAACTAGAAGATATTTTGAGTAAAAACTTAGACATTCCTGTCTATCACGATGATCAGGAAGGAACTGCAATTGTGGTATTAGCTGGTCTAATTAATGCAGCTAAAGTTGTTGGTAAGAAGCTCAAGGACTTAAAAATCGTGATTAACGGTGTTGGAGCGTCTGGCGTTGCAACTGCTACATTACTTGAGCATGTTGGAATTAAAGACATTACCCTAGTTGATATTGATGGGGTAGTTAAACCTGATAGTCAAAATTACAACTCTTATCAAACTGGACTTGCCAAAGCTTTAAACGGCAAAGAAGGCCAAACATTAGATGATGTAATTGACGGACAAGATGTCTTTATCGGCTTATCTGATGCAAACGTTTTAAGCACCAGTCAGGTTAAGAGAATGGCAAATAATCCAATTATTTTTGCTCTGGCTAATCCAGTTCCAGAAATCATTCCTGAAGATGCTAAAGCTGGTGGAGCAAAAGTTGTGGCTACTGGATCAAGTAAATATCCTAATCAAGTTAATAACATCTTAGTTTTCCCAGGCTTATTCAAAGGACTTTTAAAGAGCGGAATCAAAAAGGTTACATACCAAATTGAGGAAGTCGTTGCCGACGCTTTAGCCAGCATGATTTCCGATCCTACTCCGGATAAAATTGTTCCTGGTGTTTTTGATGAAAACGTTGTTAAAACGGTTACGGATTCCATTATGAAATATAGTGAAAAGGGATAAGAGGTGCAATTATGGCAATATTTATCACGTCAATTCAAAGTGTGTTAGCGATTGTAATTATGATTGCCGTCGGTTACATCACACAAGGACTTGGATGGTTTAAAGAATCATTTTCTGGCTCAATTTCAAAAATTATTATGAAAGTAGCTTTACCATGTTCCATCTTTGTGGCCATGTTGAAGTATTTTCATCCTGAACAACTGGCTAATCTCTCAACGGGATTAATTTACGTTGTTTTAGCAATTCTTTTGGGATACGTCGTTTCATGGATTGAAGTTAAGTTATTTAGAGTTAAAAAGGGCCGAAGAGGTCTTATGATGACTGGTATTAATGGTGCTAATACTGTTTTCATCGGGATGCCATTAAACATTGCCTTGTTTGGTGAAATCTCAGTACCTTACTTACTGGTTTACTACATTGTTAACACGATCATCATTTGGACCCTGGGTGTTTGGGTAATTGCTGCCGATGATCCAACTGCTAAGGATGGTTCAAAGGCTAAGTTTGATTGGCATCATTTGATTCCAGCTCCATTATGGGGATTTATTGTTGCCATTCCATTTTTGTACATCCCATGGCTTCAAGAACATCTATTAGTTAACTTTGTTCAGACGACTTTAACTGACCTAGGTGCACTTGTTACACCATTAGCTTTAATATATATTGGTATTATGCTTAGATCATTTGGTCTTAAGAACATGCATTTTGATAAGGATGTTATTTTGACCCTGGTTGGTCGTTTCGTTATTTCGCCATTGATCATGGCGGCAATCATTTTCGTTGGATTTAAAGTTGGAGTATCAATGGTACCAACTTTCTCCAAGACTTTGATTGTACAAGCGGCAACTCCATCACTTGCAGTTCTTCCAATTTTGGCTCAAACTTATCATGGTGATGTTAAATTTGCGACAAACATTGTTGTTTCTACCTCAGTTCTCTTTATCATCGTAATTCCAATTATTATGTTAATCATGGGTTAGTAATAACGTAGGAGAATATTAAGTAATGGATATTGTAACTAGAGAAATTAATTTAGACGTTCCAGACCAATTTGAACAGTGGAAAACCTTTCTGGAATCACTTGGAATTGCTAATTTTTCTGGTGATGAAATTGATCCGTTAGATTACACCATTGGGCTTTTTGACGGGGACCAATTAGTGGGTACTGGTTCATATTCTGGTAACATCTTGAAATACATTGGGGTCAGTCATCAGCACTCAGAAGATGGCGTTTACTTTAATAAAGTTGTTTCCAACCTTCTGACGAATCTTGGCCAGCATGGAGTATTTCATGTTTTTGTGTTTACGAAGCCAATGTATGCTAAAAGTTTTGAACACGTCGGATTTAAAGAGTTAGTTCAAAGTGATGATGCTGCCTTTCTAGAAACCGGCGATTATAGTATTACCGACTATCTTGAAAGTTTGCCTAAGGTAAATAAATCTGAAAATAATGCTGGAATTGTCATGAATGCTAATCCGTTTACTGACGGTCATCGCTATCTGATTGAGCAAGCGTCACAAGCGAGTGATAATGTTTATGTATTTGTTGTAAGCACTGATAAGTCGTTATTTACGTCTAGCGAACGGCTGAACCTTGTTAAGGCAGGAGTCTCAGACTTAAAAAATGTAATGGTGGTTCCTGGTGGTGATTACCTGGTAAGTTATGCAACTTTTCCTTCATATTTCTTGAAGGCGCAGGCTGATAAGGTACGGTACCAAACAACTATTGATGCTCTAATATTCAAAGATTGGATTGCTAAGCATCTTGGGATTAACGTTCGTTTTCTCGGCACAGAACCCAACTCAAAGACAACGGCTATTTATAATCAGATTTTAGAAAAGATTTTGCCGCCACAGGTGGAAGTTAAAGTTATTAAACGTGATCAAAATGATGGCAAAGTAATTTCTGCTCGGACGGTTCGTCAAGCAATTAAAGATAATCAAATTTCATCAATTAAGAACATTGTTCCAAAAACAACTTATCAATTTATTGTGGATCACAAGGATGATCTGCAAGAAAGAATTAAGAAGGGAATGAAGATTAGTGGGAATTAATAAAACTGCAATGGATGGAACCTTAGAATCTTCTGACATTCAAATTACGGTTAGTAAGGGTACTGATGGTGTCCAAATTAGCCTTGAGTCAGATGTTAAGAAACGTTTTGGTGATGACATCATTGCTACCATTAAAGAAGTTGTCAAGAAGTTTGGATTAGACAACGTTAATATTAAAGCGGTTGATCAAGGAGCACTTGATTGTGTAATCAGAGCGAGAACAATTACTGCAATTCAACGTGCAATGGATAACAGTGAGCAACCAGCATGGGAGGCACTATAATGGCTGAAAATGGTGAACGACTTAGAAGAACGATGATGTTTGTTCCGGGTAATAATCCTGGCATGATTAAAGATGCCGGAATTTATGGTGCCGATTCCATCATGTTCGATCTTGAAGATTCAGTTTCTTTAGCAGAAAAAGATTCAGCAAGAAACTTAGTTTATGAAGCTTTAAAGTCAATTGATTATGGTGATGCTGAATTAGTGGTTCGAACTAACGGACTTGATACTGATTTCTTTGAAGCCGACGTTAAGATGATGGTTAAAGCTGGAATCGACGTTATTAGAATTCCTAAAACTGAAAGTGCCGCTATGGTTGAAGAAATGGAAAGCCTAGTTGCTGATGCGGAAAAGGAATTTGGAATTCCAGTTGGAACCACTCATTTGATGGCTGCCATTGAAAGTGCGGAAGGTGTTATGAACGTGCTTGAGATTGCTAAGGCTTCTGACAGAATGATTGGAATTGCTTTATCAGCTGAAGATTATACAACTGATTTAAAGACCCATCGCTATCCTAATGGCCTCGAACTTCGTTTTGCGCGAAACATGATTTTAAACGCTGCTCGTGCTGCAGGGATTGCCGCATTCGATACGGTTTATACTGATGTTGATAATGTAAAGGGATTCTTAGCAGAAACCGAATATATTCATGAGCTTGGATATGACGGGAAATCAGTTATTAATCCTCGTCAAATTCCACTGGTTAACCAAGTTTATGCTCCAAGTGAAGATGAAATTAAGAACGCTGAAAACGTACTTGCTGCGATTGAAAAAGCTAGAAAAGCTGGTTCAGGAGTTATCTCAATGAACGGACAAATGGTTGATAGACCAGTTGCACTCAGAGCTGAGAGAGTTATGAAACTTGCCAAAGCTTCTGGATTGATTGATAAGGAGGGTCATTACATTGGAAAATAAATTAGGTCGTAATTTACCCGATAAATTAATGAATGAACTGCATTTTAAACCATTTGAAACTACCAAAATTGGTAATCCCGTTTTTCAAAGAACCGCACCTAAGGTTCAGGTTCAAAATGGTCATGACAAGCTTAAAGATGACTTAAAACAAGTTGTCAAAAAGAATGTGAAAGATGGGATGACCATTTCATTTCATCACCATTTGCGAAATGGAGATTATATTTTTAATCTCGTAATGAAAGCCATCATGGATCTAGGAATTAAAGACTTAACCCTAGCACCTTCATCACTTACTGGTGTCATGAATGATATGGTAATTAAAGCCATTAAAAATGGAACGGTCACAAATATTACGACTTCAGGGATGCGTGGCTCACTAGGTGATGAAGTATCTCACGGAATTCTTAAGAATCCCGTTATCTTCAGATCACACGGTGGCCGTGCCCGTGCCATTGAAAATGGCGACATTAAAATTGACGTTGCCTTTTTAGGGGTGCCTAACTCAGATCGTTGTGGAAATGCCAACGGAATGGAAGGTCCAGCTGCCTTTGGCTCACTAGGATATGCCTTGATGGATGCTGCTTATGCTAATAAGGTTGTCTTATTAACCGATAACGTAGTTGATTATCCTAATACACCCGCTTCAATTCGTCAGACTCAGGTTGACGATGTCGTAAAAGTTGATCAAGTTGGTGATCCAAATAAAATTGGTTCAGGTGCAACTCGTTTTACGAAGGATCCGAAAGATTTGACCATCGCTCGAGCCGTTAACCAAGTAATTGTTAACTCTCAATACTTTAAAGATGGGTTTTCATTTCAAACTGGTTCTGGTGGAGCAGCGCTTGCGGTTACTCGTTACCTTCGACAGGCCATGCTTGATAATCACCTTCATGCTTCATTTGGTTTAGGTGGAATAACCAAGCCCATGGTTGATTTACTTGAAGAGGGCTTGGTTGATAAGTTGATGGACGTCCAAGACTTTGATAAGGCTGCGGCTGACTCAATGAAGAATAACAAGAATCAACAAGAGATTGATGCTTCATGGTATGCTGACCCAGATAACAAGGGTTCAATGGTAGCCCAGTTAGACATTGCGGTCTTAAGTGCTCTTGAAATTGATACTGATTTCAATGTCAATGTTTTAACTGGTTCTGATGGAGTTATTAGAGGAGCAGTTGGTGGACATCAAGATGCAGCCACTGCTAAGATGACAATTATCTGTGCTCCATTGGTTCGTGGAAGAATCCCAACGGTGGTTGATCATATCAACACTGCTGTTACTCCCGGCCAATCAATTGATGTTTTAGTAACTGAATTTGGAATCGCAATTAATCCAAATCGGCCTGATTTAATTAAGCAATTTCAAGATGTTCCAAGTCTTCACGTTTACACGATTGAAGAATTGGCTAAGAAAGCTGAAAGCATTGTTGGTAAGGAAGAACCACTTCAATATACTGATAAAACGGTTGGTCTGGTTGAATATCGTGATGGTACTATCATTGATTCAATCCGCCAGGTTAAAGATTAAGTTAAATTCGGTGCTATCTGTTGGAAAACGGGTAGAACCGTTTTTTTGAGGAGTAAGTTAATTTGAAAGACAACATTTTTTTGAACGGAGAACCGCTGGGGATCCCTGCGGTACTTGCTAATAAGGATAAGCGGGCTCATTTACAGATCCAATTAGAAAAAAAGTATCCTGAAGCCACCATTATTTCAATCAAGTTAAACATCCCTGGTCCCATTAAAAACAATCAAATGATTAATCATTTATTTGATGTTGGATATCGGCGACTTTTAAGGACTCAGTTGTACAATATTAAAATTATCGATAAAATGGGATGGAACACTAATACGGGAAAAGAAGAATTTTTGGTGATGAACAAAAATGGAAGTGCTTTGAAAAAATTGGCAATTCAATTTGAAGATCATGATCGGTTGGGAAGATTGTTTGATGTGGACGTAATGGACGCCCATCATTCTCATTATTCAAGAACTGATCTTGATATGGCTCCCAGGAAGTGTCTGATTTGTCATCATAACGCTAAAGAATGTGCCAGAAATCGAACCCATTCCGTGGAAGATCTTCAAAAAAAGATCAGCGAGATATATTTTAAGGACGCAAAAAATGAATGATGGTGTGTTGGGACTCCCAATTGTACATGACGAGAAAATGACGGTTGTAAATGCTGCCATTGAATCAATGTTATATGAAGTGGTTACTAATCCGAAGCCGGGCTTAGTTGATCCAGTCTCTCATCATTCTCATCCAGACATGGATGTTTTTACTTTTATTGATAGCACCGTTACCATGAGACCGTACTTTGAAATGGCATTTAAGCGAGGACAGACTTTCGTTGAGAATGATTTAAGACAGTTACTTGGGTTGATTCGACCTGATGGAATGGATGCAGAAAAAACGATGTTCCGCGTTACGAAGGGTGTCAATACGCATAAAGGTGCAATCTTTGTGATGGGCATTATGTCAGCGGCTCTGGGATATTTTTCGCAAACAAAGAAGCATTCACTAGGGGATCTTATTAGAACCGAAAAGAAGATGACGAATGGACTGATTCAATCCGACTTTGCCGATGTGAAAAGCAAATCGAGTAAAGAATTAACCGCAGGAGAACGCCAATTTTTAAAGTATGGTAAGACTGGCATTCGTGGGGAAGCCGAAGAGGGCTTTCCCACTGTAATTAATGATGGAATGCCGACACTTCTTAATTCTAAGGGAGACAAGAATGAAATTATTTTAACGACTTTGCTAAACATTGTTGCCCATAGTGAGGACAGCAATTTAATTAAGCGAGCTGGTTCTCCTAAGATTGTTGACCTGGTTCATCAGGACGTTAACTTGATTTTGGGTGATGGCGATCTTTCGGACCCGAAAGCCAAAGAAAAGCTTAAAAAAATGTGTCAAGAGTTTGACGATCAGAATTTAAGCTTAGGTGGATCTGCAGATTTGTTAATCCTGACCATCTTTTTGGGGAAGATAACCGGTAATTTTTAATTATAAGTGTCGTTGATTAAATTAAATTTAAATGGAGTGGTCAAAATGAAAGTTGGAATTGATAAGATTGGTTTTTATACTCCCGGTTATTATATTGATATGGTAGATTTGGCCAATGCTCGTAATGAAGATCCGAATAAATATTTAATTGGAATTGGGCAAACCCAACAGGCTGTGATTCCTCCCACTCAAGACTCTGTGACTTTAGCTGCTAACGCGGCTGCACAGACCATCGATCAGGAAAATAAAGATAAAATTGATCTAATTATTTTTGGTTCCGAGAGTGGGATCGATAATTCTAAGTCAGGGGCAATCTACATTCAAAATCTGCTGGGATTAAGCGCACACGCTCGGGCATTTGAAATTAAGCAGGCTTGTTATGGGGCTACTGCCGGACTTCAGATGGCAAAGGACTATGTTCATTTACACCCAGGGAAACAAGCGTTAGTGATTGGATCAGATATTGCTCGATATGGGATTAAAACGGCTGGTGAGGTTACACAAGGTGGGGGAGCAGTGGCAATGACGATTGCTTCTAATCCGGATGTAATGGCTTTAAGTGATGATAGTAGCGTTTATTCTCAAGATATCATGGATTTTTGGCGTCCAGTTGGTAAAACAGAAGCGCTTGTTGATGGACATTATTCAAATGATATTTATGAGAAGTTCTTTAATGAAACAATTCATGATTATTTAAAGCATCATGATCTGTCCTTTGATGATTTAAAAGCAATTGTTTTTCACTTGCCATACACTAAGATGGGTTTGAAAGGACTTCGTCAGATCCTACCCGAAGTTACGGTTGAAAAGCAAAAATCATTGCTAGATGAATTTGAGGCAAGCCGGATTTATAGTAAACGAGTTGGGAACTTATACACTGGGTCGCTCTACCTGAGTTTACTTTCCCTCTTGGACAATTCATCGGATTTAGAAGTTGGGGATCAAATTGGTGTATTTAGTTACGGCTCTGGAGCTCAAGGAGAGTTTTATGCCGGAATTCTCCAAGATAATTTTAGAAATCCCAAGCGAAAAACTTTGATAAACAAAATGCTAGATAGCAGAGAAAAATTGTCCATCAAGGAATATGAAACGGTGTTTAATAGTTTGCCAAGCATAACCGCTAATGATTATGAATTAAGTATTGATGATGATCATGCTCAATTTGTTTTTGGTGGGGTTAAGTCCAACAAACGTCAGTATTTGAAGCAAGAAAAAAACCATTCACATTAATGTGAATGGTTTTATTTAATTCCGATTCGGTATAATCCGACGACTTTACCTAAAATTGTGACATTTTTTAGGATGATTGGTGCCATTTCATCGTTCTCAGGCTGAAGTCAGAAATGATCACTTTCTTTAAAGAATCGCTTACAGGTCGCTTCATTATCTTCATTCATGGCAATTACAATATCACCGTTTTCAGCAATATTTTGACGTTTGACAATGACTTGGTCACCATCAAGGATGCCAATATTAATCATACTGGTTCCGCTAATTGTCAGCATGAATAATGAATCTGAACTGCGTTGAAGCTCGGAAGGAATCGGGAAGTAATCTGTGGCATCCTGGACTGCCAAGATTGGTTCACCAGCAGCTACGGTCCCGAGTAGGGGCATCTCATCTGGTTCTGCCTGTTGTGAAACGCCTAAGTAGTTCATTCCTTCAGAAGTTACTTCAAGTGCCCGTGGCTTGGTAGGATCCTTAATAAGGTAACCCTTCTTTTCTAATCGAGCTAGATGTCCATGAACCGTCGACGTTGATGAGAGGCCGACTTGTTCTCCAATTTCGCGAACGGTTGGTGGATATCCTTGATCGTGGACTTGTTTCCAAATGTACTCTAGGATATCGTGTTGTTTTGTTTGTGATGCTTGTGACATAAGGCACCTCGGAGTCTTTTTCGTAGTTTTTTAAGTCAAAATAAGCATACCATAAAAAAGCCGCTTTGCAAACGTTTGTTCGTGTACAAATCCTTGTTTTCACGCTTTATTTCATGATATTATAATTGTAAGTGAAAGGAGCGATTAAGATGACTGAAGACAAAGAATTAGAGAAACTTATTCCAAGAATTAACGAATTATCCAAAAAGTCAAAGCAAGAAGGCTTATCTGAAGACGAAAAAGAAGAACAAAATAAACTTAGAAAAGAATATTTAGAGCGTTTTAAAGCTAATTTTAAGAGTCAGATTGAGATGACTAAAGTCTACGATAAAAAGGGAAATGAAATTACCTCAGATAAGGTGAAGGATTCACAACGTAAGAAAAATCTAAGAGACGATTAATTCGAATCTTTTCAAAGCACAGTTAATTGTGTAAAATAACATTGAAAGGTTCGAAGGGAGGTCCACGATTTGTCTACATGGATTTGGATATTAATAGTAATCTTGGCTTTACTAGCTGGTGCCTTGATTGGTTTCTTTGGTGCTCGTAAGTACATGGAAAAGTATTTGAAGGACAATCCTCCAATCAACCAGGATCAACTTAAAGCAATGATGCTTCAGATGGGTCAGAAGCCATCACAAAAGAAGCTTAACCAAATGATGAATGCTATGAAACATCATCAAAACTAAAAAAACGTCGAATTATTTCGACGTTTTTTTATTATGCGGTTTTGACTCATCGACATAAACGTAATTAGGATTGACTTCATTATCAAGTTGATCAAAAGCCGTCTGCATTTGTTTTTCAACTAACTTCTGATTCTTGTTATCCAATTTTTCGGCTTTACTGATGTAAATGGGATCGCCAAAGTTAATGGAGACTTTTTGACGTTTAAAGACTTCTTTTAAAGTAAGCGGGCCTTGATAGACAACGGGGACAAGTGGAACCCCAGCCAATTGAGCAATTAAGGCCGCCCCTCCTTTAAGTTTCTTTGAATGTCTGGTTCCTGATGGGAACATCATTAACGATAAATTAGTTTTTCTCAAAGCTTTTACTGGAATCTTGATTGCTGAGATGCCTGGATTAGCCCGATCGACTGAGAAAACATTAACGTGGCGTAAAAACCAACCTAACATGGGATTTTTAAATAATTCTTTTTTGGCCATAAAGCACAACTGTTTTGGACGAATGACGGTGGCAATGAGAATCATATCGAACCAACTTCGGTGAGGTGCGATTAAGACGTAGTTACCTTTTGGTAACCGATTCTTGTGCATCACGTTCATTGGTCCGTTAACGATTCTTAGTAGGAATTGTCCAACCGTAAATAAAAATGAGTACCACAAAAGATTTCTAGCTCCTTTTTTAAGATGTATAATTTAATAGTATATTATTGATGATGAAACTGACAAGCTAAATTTAAGAAATGAGTGGTGGCAGTGGTGAAATTAAAGGGCGATGAACGGATTGATCAGTTATATAGTCAAGACATCAAAATTATTCAAAGTCCTAGCGTTTTTTCCTTTTCTTTAGATGCTGTAATGCTGGCAAATTTTGCTGAACCGAAGATAAGTAAGAACAGTTTCCTAGTAGATTTGTGTGCTGGAAATGGAGCGGTGGGTCTTTTTTTAAGTCATAAGACTCATGGCAAAATCGCAGAGGTGGAGATTCAACCGAGGCTAAGTGATATGGCTAATCGAAGTGTACAGCTTAATGGATTGGAAGACCAGGTGACCGTTTATAATGATGATTTAAGTCAAGCATCCCAAATCTTTGGGAAAGATTCGGTGGATGTGGTGACCGTTAACCCGCCATATTTTTCGAATCTTTCTACCAGTAAAAAAAATCCCAACGAGTACCTGGCCATTGCAAGACATGAAATTAAAACTAATCTTAGGAGTGTCATCCAAACCAGTAGTGATCTTTTAAAGACGGGCGGGAAACTATACATGGTCTATCGCCCTGATCGACTTCATGAATTAATGAACGTAATGACACATTTTAGACTAGCCATGAAGCGAATTCAATTTATTTATCCTAAGGTTGACCGAAAATCGAATATGATGCTGGTTTCGGCCATTAAAGATGGAAAAGAAACTGGTCTTAACGTTGATTATCCGATCACTGTATATCATCAGAATGGTGAATACTCGAAAGAAGTTAAGAAGATGTTATATGGCGAATAAAAATTATTATATGTATGTTTTGCTTTGTAGTGATGGAACTTTTTATGGTGGTTTTACCAATAATGTATATCGGAGACTAGCTGTGCATCAGGCAGGTAAGGGTGCCAAGTACACTAAGACAAGACGACCATTAAAGTTACTGTATTTTGAAGAGTTTGCTGATAAGAGTACGGCTTTAAAGGCTGAATATGCGTTTAAACACCAAAGCAGAAGTAAGAAAGAAACTTTTTTAATTAATCATGGAATTAGTCCATCTCTTTGGGGGAATTAATGGTTGGGTGTTATAATTACGTTGAATATAAAAGGAGGACTAAGTTATGAAAATCATTGCATATGGAATTAGAGACGATGAAAGACCATACTTAGAACAATGGGACAAGGCTCATCCAGACGTTGAAGTAAAGGCTGAACCAAAATTGTTAGATAATGACACTGTTGATGAAGCTAAAGGATTTGATGGTGTGGTTGCATACCAACAAAAACCTTATACTGCTGACATTTTAGATAAGTTAGCTAGTTTTGGAATTAAATCACTTTCACTTCGAAATGTCGGTGTTGATAATGTGGATGCTGATGCCGTTAAACTGGATGGAATTAACGTTACTAATGTTCCAGCATATTCACCAGCTGCAATTGCTGAATTAGCTGTTACAGAAATGATGCGTTTGCTTCGTAACACTAAGAAATTTGAGGATAAAGAGCGTCATGGCAATATGACCTGGGCTCCAGATATTGCTGACGAAATGAATAAGCAAACCGTTGGTGTTTATGCTACTGGACGCATTGGTCGTCAAGTAGTTAAGATTCTTCAAGGTTTTGGTGCTAAAGTAATTGCATATGATCCTTATCCAAATCCAGAATTGAAAAAAGAGGGCATCTACGTTGATACCCCTAAAGAATTGTACGCAAATTCTGACATTATTACCCTTCATGCTCCAGCATTGAAGGAAAATGATCATATGATTAATGATGATTCAATTGCTCAAATGAAAGACGGAATTAAAATTATTAATGCCGCTCGTGGAAGCTTAATTGATACTGACGCTTTAATTCGTGGACTTGACAGTGGCAAGATTTCTGGTGCTGCACTTGATGTTTATGAAGATGAAGTTGGAGTATTTAACGTTGACTTTGGAAGCTTTGATAAGATCCCAGATGATCGATTGAAGAATTTAATGAAACGCGATAATGTTTTGATTACACCACATATTGCGTTCTACACTAAATCAGCCGTTAAAAACATGGTTCAGATTGCGCTTGATTCAAACGTTCAATTGATTCAAAATGGTAAATCCGATAATTCAGTTGAAGTTAAATAAATAAGAAAAAAGAGCACTTCATAACGAAGTGCTCTTTTTTATGATAAAGCTTTTAATAGATCACAAAGCTCACTTTGAGATGTTACCGTTTGGTCTGGTACAAAATTTGTTTCAGGAACTGACTTTTTGCGGTGATTAAACCAGAAGGCATGCCATCCGGCTCGTTTGGCAGATACAATGTCGTTTGAGAAAGAGTCCCCAATATAAGCCACTTCAGATGGACGAACGTCCAGACGATGATTCATAGCGGTAAAGATTTTAGGGTCGGGCTTTAACATGTGAGCTTCCTCTGAAGTAAGGACATAATTAGGATTGATGTAATTCTTTAAGCCTAGTAATTTTAATTTATTAGTGAGAAATTTAGTTGATCCGTTAGCAATAATTCCGATCTTTAAGTCTTGTGACATTGTCTGAATTGTCTTTAAGAGATCATCGTATGATGAAACTTTTTGAATACATTTAAGGTAATTAGCTTTAAAATGGTCAATCTCAAGTTTACTAGGATCAATATCGTTAACCCCATTTTTAAGGTGATGATAAACCATCTTATCTTGTTTGTATGCTCCCGACATAATGTTGGAATAGACTAAGGAACTTTGTACTTGAAACTTTTTAAATGAAAGTGCTGTATCAAAGGTGGGATGATTGGGGAAGGTTTGAAAGAATGCCTCCTCTGAAACCCGTTTTTGATCATATAATGTGTCGTCGACATCAAACACGACAGCTTTTATCATTTAAATTCCTCCTCAGATAATTAGAACTTTAACATATCTTTAATAATTTACGCAAGATTTGATTAAATCTAAAAATGTTATTGTTATTTAGCTTAATATTTTGTATACTATATCACGGTGTTAATTACCAATACACACCTAGAAAGTTTTATAAGGTGGTGCTCTTTGAGTTCCTTATATAATTCTAGGGAGGAAAAAACTTTTATATGGAGGCTAATTATGGCTGTAGTTACAATGAAACAATTACTTGAGGCTGGTGTTCATTTCGGTCACCAAACTCGTCGTTGGAATCCTAAGATGAAGAAATACATTTTTACTGAACGTAATGGTATTTATATCATCGACTTACAAAAGACGGTTAAGTGCATTGACCGTGCTTACAACTTCATGAAGGATGAAGCAGCAAATGATGCTGTAATTCTTTTTGTTGGTACTAAGAAGCAAGCCCAAGATTCAATTGAAGAAGAAGCAAAACGAGCTGGCGTTTATTACGTTAACCATCGTTGGCTAGGTGGAACCTTAACCAACTGGAACACCATCCAAAAGCGAATTAAGTACTTAAAGAAGCTTAAGAAAATGGCTCAAGATGGAACCTTCGAACGTTTGCCAAAGAAGGAAGTTGCTTTACTTAAGAAGCAAACTGACAAACTTGAAAGATTCTTAGGCGGAATTGAAGATATGCCTAAGATCCCAGATGTAATGTTCATCGTTGATCCCCATAAGGAACAGATTGCATTACACGAAGCCCAAAAGCTTAACATTCCAGTTGTAGCAATGGTAGATACTAATACTGATCCTGATGGAATTGATTATGTTATCCCATCAAATGATGATGCTATTCGTGCTATCAGATTGATTACCTCAACGATGGCAGATGCTATCATTGAGGGTAAGCAGGGCGAAGACGAAGTTAGTGAAAAAGACTTCGATAAAGATGCTGACCAAAAGGATGAAAAATCTGAAGAAACTAAATAGTTAAAGTGATAGGCTGACTTTTATTTAGACCCTTTTTCGGCCTAATTAAGTCAGTTTTTTATTAAAACAAAGGAGATCACAATTATGGCAAAAGTAACCGCTAAACAAGTTAAAGAGTTACGTGATAAGACTAGTGCTGGCATGATGGATGCTAAAAAAGCTTTGGTCGAAGCTGATGGTGACGAAAAGAAAGCCATGGACATTTTAAGAGAAAATGGAGTTGCTAAGGCTGAAAAGAAGAGTGGAAAAGTTGCTGCAAGTGGCTTAACTCGAGTTGCTATTCATGACAATAAAGCTGCGATTGTTGAAATTAATTCACAGACTGACTTCGTTGCCAGTAACGATGATTTTAAAGATTTAATTGATTCTGTGGCTGACGCAATTGCATTAAATCAACCTAAAGATCTTGATGAAGCAATGAAATTGAAGTTAAATGATGGAACTGTTAAAGATGCCATCATTAACACCACTCAGATTACGGGTGAAAAGATTAAATTGCGTCGTTTTAAAACCTTTAACAAAAATGATGATGATAACTTTGGCTTCTATCTTCATAATGGGGGAGAAATTGGCGCTTTAGTTGAGCTTGAAGGTGCAGACGACAATACCGCTAAAGACGTTGCAATGCACGTTGCCGCTGAAAATCCTGAATTCATGACTCAAGATGAAATCCCTTCAGATCGTCTAGATCATGAACGTGAAGTTTTGAAGAAAGAAGCTCTAAGTGAAGGTAAACCAGAAAAGATCGTTGAAAAAATGGTTGATGGTCGTTTGAAGAAGTTCTTAGCTCAAATTAGTTTGGCTGATCAACCCTTTGTAAAAGATCCTGACATGTCCGTTCAACAATACGTTGAATCAAATAATGGTAAATTAAAGGGCTTTGTTAGATATGAAGTTGGTGAAGGTATTGAACAAGATACCCAAAGCTTTGCTGATGAAGTTAAACAACAAATGAATCAATAATTGAAACGTAAAAAAGTCAGTGTATTTAGCACTGGCTTTTTTGTTATGGGTAGCTTTGCTACACTGTTGTTATGCTTTAATATATGCTAAAATTATCGTAGTTAATTTATAATGTTGGAGGAAGTCTGATGTCAGATTTAAAATACAAACGTATCGTTTTGAAGTTAAGCGGTGAAGCTCTTGCAGGAGATAAAGGATTTGGAATTAATCCTCCTGTTATCAAGACGATTGCTGAAGAAATCAGAGACGTCTATAATTTAGGAATTCAGATTGCTATCGTCGTTGGTGGTGGAAACATGTGGCGTGGTGAAGCTGGAGAAGAAATGGGTATGGAGAGATCTCAAGCAGATTATATTGGGATGCTTTCTACGATTATGAACGGGTTAGCTTTGCAAGATAACCTAGAGTCGGTGGAAGTTCCAACCCGGCTTCAGACTTCAATTGAAATGAAACAAATTGCTGAACCTTATATTCGACGTAAAGCTGTTCGTCACTTAGAAAAGGGAAGAATCGTTATTTTTGCAGGTGGAACTGGTAATCCGTATTTCTCAACTGATACAACGGCAGTTCTTCGAGCAGCAGAAATTAATGCTGATGCAATTCTGATGGCCAAAAATGGTGTTGATGGAATTTATTCAGCTGATCCTAAGACTGATCCTAACGCCAAGAAGTATGATCATTTAACACAAATGGATATTATTAATAAGGGTCTTCATGTAATGGATACTACCGCTAGCTCACTCTCAATGGATAACAATATTCCACTGGTAGTATTCAACTTAAATAAACCCGGAAATATTAAAAAGGTTGTTCAAGGTGAAAAAATTGGAACAATTGTGGAAGGAAAGTAATATGCCTAGTTCTAAAGAAATTATCAACACAACTCAATCAAAGATGAAAAAAGCTGAGGAAGCACTTCAACGCGAGCTTGGAAATATTCGAGCTGGAGGCGCTAATGCTAGCTTACTCAGTCCAGTAAAGGTTAATTATTATGGAGCGTCGACGCCATTAAACCAAGTAGCTTCAATCTCAATTCCAGAACCACGAGTTATCTTGGTTACTCCTTATGACAAGAGTTCTTTAAAGGATATTGAACATGGCATCTTGGAGGCCGATCTTGGTATTAATCCAATGAACGATGGCGATAATATCCGTATTGTTATCCCACAATTAACTGAAGATCGTCGTAAAGAACTTGCTAAAAAAGTTAAAGCAACCGGTGAGGACGGTAAAGTTGCTGTTCGAAACGTACGTCGTGATGGCATGGATGCCGCTAAGCGTGGCAATAAAGATGGTGACTTTACCGATGACGAGTCGCACGATTTAGAAGATCGGATTCAAAAAATCACTGACAAATCAATTTCTGAAGTGGAGAACATCGTTTCGAAAAAAGAGGATGAAATCCTTAACGGCTAATAAAAAAAGGGAGCTTTTCTAATGGCTGATGAAAATAAGAACGAAAAAGAAGTAACACCCGGAACACCAGAATTTGATCACATGGCATTTCGTTTAAAGCAGGCAGTTAATGAGGAAAATTTGCGTGCTTTGGACTATGATGGTAATCAACTACAGAAGATTCAAGACAATGTTTATGTAATGCCTGCATACATTGATAAGAACTTTAACCTGTTTTTTGTGGTTTCACCATTGATTGAAAATGATTGGATTATTGCCTTTTCAAAGGCAACGATTGAGAATGGAAATGAAATTACAGATCTTTCGGAACCGATTCCAACTGGTGAAGGTTTAAATCAGTTAGGTGAACATAGCCCTGAGGACGCCAACAAAATCTTAAAGTATTTTAATACTTTGGTTGATGCAGGTCGGGGCGAATGGAAATTAGTAAAGTAAAGGATGAGGAATCTCTCATCCTTTACTTATGTCAAATATTGAGGTGCTTAAATGACTAACGAACTGGATAACGCAAACATTCCTAATCATGTTGCAATCATTATGGATGGAAACGGCCGCTGGGCAAAAAAGAGGCACTTACCTAGAATTGCTGGCCACAAACGTGGAATGGAAGTTGTAAAGGACATTACTACTGAAGCAAGTAATCTTGGAGTAAAAGTATTAACGTTATACGCATTTTCGACGGAAAATTGGAAACGGCCGGAAAAAGAAGTCCAATATATAATGAGTTTACCAACTAAATTTTTTGATAATTTTGTTCCTAGTCTCATCAAGCATAACGTTAGGGTGGCAACTATTGGTGATGTTTCTGGTCTACCTGAGCAAACTCAAAAAGCAGTTTATGATGCCATCAATGATACGAAGAAATGCACTGGGATGATCTTAAATTTTGCTTTGAATTATGGTAGTCGAGATGAGATTGTACATGGAATCAAAGAAATTGCCGAAAAAGTAAAGAATGGTACCATGAACGTTAATGATATTTCAGATAAGACGGTTTCAGATCATTTAATGACTTCTTTTTTGGGAGAAAATGCTGACCCAGATTTATTGATTCGAACTAGTGGCGAAGAGCGTGTTTCTAACTTCTTGTTGTGGCAAATTGCTTATAGTGAATTAGAGTTTGTTGATCAGTACTGGCCTGATTTTACTCCTGAGAATTTTAAAAATACAATTATACAATTTCAACAACGTCACCGTCGTTTTGGCGGGTTAGACGTAAAATAGGAGACTTATTATGAAACAAAGAATTATCACGGCTATCATTGCTTTGATTATTTTTATACCCATTATTGTTGCTGGAGGAATTTGGATTGACTTAGCAGCAATTGTGCTAGGTCTAATTGCTTTAGCAGAAATTTTTATCATGAAAAAAAGGCTTTTAGTGTCACCTGAAACATTGATTGCGTTTATTGCTGTAATTGCTATGATTATTCCGACAAGTTGGTTATCGTTTTTGCCCTTGTGGATTAAACCTCCATTTGCAATTTATATCTTAATCATGCTGCTGATGCTATTTACCGTTTTTTCAAAAAATAAGTTTAACTTTGATGATGCTGGAGTTTTCACTTTAGCGATTTTGTACATTGGATTTGGTTTTCACTACTTCATTGAAGCTCGAATGGATGGACTAGTAACTCTGCTGTACGCTTTGTTCATTGTTTGGTTAACTGATTCTGGGGCCTACTTTTTTGGTAGGGCCTTTGGCAAGCATAAGTTGGCACCCCACATCTCGCCTAATAAGACATGGGAAGGCTCGATTGGTGGAACCGCATTAGCAGCTATCTTATGTACGCTTTTTGTATACTTTTTCCCAATCGATGGAATTGGAACGGTAAGTATGTTTTTCATTACCATCGTTCTATCGATCTTCGGTCAATTTGGTGATTTAGTGGAATCAGCTTTAAAACGTTACTATGGCGTTAAAGATTCTGGTAAAATTCTGCCGGGCCACGGTGGCATCTTGGATCGTTTTGATAGTTTATTGTTTGTTTTACCATTACTACATTTATTTGGAATTGTGTAATATCTGGAAAGGATTGTGTCTTTTTTGTTAATTACAATTATTAGCTTCATAATCATTTTTGGAATATTAGTTTTTGTTCATGAATTCGGTCATTTTATCGTCGCTAAGATGTCTGGAATTATGGTACGAGAATTTTCAATTGGCATGGGTCCTAAATTATTTTATTATCGTCATAACCATACGACTTATACGTTACGTTTGTTACCAATCGGTGGTTACGTTCGAATGGCAGGAAGTAGTGATGACGAAGATGAAGAAATTCAACCTGGAACCCCAGTCCGCCTTCAGACAAATGACCAGGGTGTTGTTACTAGAATTGATTTAAGCAATAAAAGTCAGTTATTTCAGGGAATTCCTCTCGATGTTTCTGGTTCAGATCTTGAAAGAGGATTATGGATTGAGGGATATGAAAATGGAGATGATTCTGAAAAAAAGCGTTTTTCTGTTGATCACGACGCTACTATTATTGAGAAGGATGGGATTGAGGTACAGATTGCACCCATTGATGTGCAATTTCAATCTGCTCCATTGTACAAACGACTTCTAGTAAATTGCGCGGGAATTTTTAATAACGTGGTGTTAGCGATTGTTGCCTTTATGTTGCTTTCTTTTATGCAAGGTGGAGTTCCTAATAATTCTAACAAGGTTAATCTTTCACCACAGGTATCGATTGCTAAAAAAGCTGGAGTCCAGAATAATAGTAATATTTTAGCGGTGGATGGTCATAAGACGAATACGTGGAATGATGTTGGAACCATGATTCAGAAGCGTCCTGATAAAAAGGTGACCTTAACCGTTAAGCATGATGGAAGGGTTAAGAACATCTCAATGACCACCAAATCTCAAACCGTTCAAAAACAGAAAATTGGAGTGATTGGGATTGAACAAGCGATGGATACCAGTTTTTCTGCTAAATTGTTTTCTGGATTTACTCGAACTTGGAATATGACCACCGAATTAGGTGGGGTACTGGGTTCGATGCTTACGCACTTCTCGTTAAATGATCTAGGAGGTCCAGTTGCGATCTTTGCTGAAACGTCCAGTGCTTCGAAAGCTGGTTTTCTTGGATTATTAAGTTTCTTAGCTTTTCTATCAATTAACTTAGCTATTGTAAATGTTTTGCCAATTCCCGCATTAGATGGTGGTAAAATATTACTTAACATTGTGGAAGCGATTAGAAGAAAACCTGTTTCAGAAAAAACAGAAACGATTATTACGCTCATTGGTTTTGCCATTATAGTGGTATTAATGGTACTAGTAACTTGGAATGACATTGAGCGATACTTTATTCGATAAAACATTAGGGGTTATAAATAAAATGAAACAATCAAAATTATTGATACCAACTTTAAAACAAGATCCAGCCGGAGCCGAAGCGCTTAGTCATAAAATGCTGGTTAGAGCGGGATTTGTTAGACAGGTGTCGGCTGGGATGTATGCCTACCTACCGCTCGCTTATCGAGTTCTTGAGAACATCAAAAAAGTTGTGCGAGAAGAGTTGGCCAAGACTGACGCGGCTGAAATGTTAATGCCAGCAGTTATTCCGGCTCAGCTCTGGAAAGACTCTGGAAGATATGATACTTATGGTCCAGAATTATTTAAGTTTAAGAATCGTCACGACACTGATTTTATTTTGGGTCCTACTCATGAAGAAACTTTTACTGATTTAATTAAAAACAATATTAAATCATACAAAAAATTGCCATTAATCCTCTACCAAATTCAACCAAAGTATCGGGATGAAGATCGACCAAGATATGGATTATTAAGAAGTCGAGAGTTTATCATGCTTGATGCTTATTCATTCTCTGAAAACAATGATGATTTGGATAAAGTTTATAAGCAAATGGAATCAGCATTCCAAAAGATTTTTGATCGAATTGGATTAAATTACCGCACCATCATTGGTGATGCTGGCTCAATGGGTGGTTCTGATTCAAAAGAATTTTCTGCTCCTGCTGCAGTTGGGGAAGATACCATCGTGTACTCTGATGATAGTGATTATGCAGCTAACCTAGAGATGGCTACCAATATGTTTGTTGATCAGAAGGGTCACGCTGACTTAAAAGATCTTGAACTAGTGGATACGCCTGATGTAACTAACATTAATCAAGTTAGTAAATTCTTTGATATTGAAAAGAATCAAATTATTAAAAGTTTGCTTTATATTGTTGATGATAAGCCTGTCATGATTTTAATTCGTGGTGATCAGAAGATTAATCCAACTAAAGTGAAGAATTACTTTAATGCTGATTCAGTTGAATTGGCTAGTCCAAGTGAAGTGCAAGATTCATTAAACGTGAAACCAGGATCTGTCGGACCCATTAAAGTTCCTGATGATATTCCCGTTTACGCTGATCAGTACGTTAAGGGAATTAGTAATGCTGTTACCGGTGCTAATGAAAATGGGAAACACTATAAGAATGTTAACTATGATCGTGATTATCAGGTAAAAGACTTTGGTGATTTTCATTTGGTTAAAGAAGGAAACATTTCCCCGGATGGGAGTGGAGTTCTGAAATTTACCAAGGGGATCGAAATTGGTCATATCTTTAAATTAGGAACCAGGTATTCGAAGACACTGGGAGCCGATATTCTTGATAAGAATGGGAGAAGCATCCCAGTTGTCATGGGATCCTATGGAATTGGAATTAGTCGCCTGTTATCAGCGGTTTCTGAACAACAAGCTGATCAAAATGGATTGGTTTGGCCAAAAGAAATTGCTCCTTATGACGTTCACATCATCCCAACAAACGTTAAAAATGATGAACAGTTAGAGATGACTACTGCAATTGAAAAAGAGCTTGAGTCTAAGGGACTGTCCGTTTTAGTTGACGATCGAAAAGAACGAGCTGGAGTCAAATTTGCCGATTCTGATCTGATTGGAATTCCGATTCGTGTCACCATTGGTAAAAAAGCCGATGAAGGAATTGTAGAAGTGAAGATTCGAAAGACCGGCGAAACGATTGAAACTAAACAAGATGACCTTAACAATACAATTGATATTTTGTCGAAAGAGATTTAAATTAAAGACCAGGTTATAACTGGTCTTTTTTAAACTAACGAAAGAGAGGGTCAAAGTGAGTTTAAATAAAAAAGAATTATTCAGTAAGCTACTTCAGCAAATTAAACTATCGGATTCAGTTGATCAATCTTACTTTAAGAACGCAGAAATTGACAAAATTGATGTTCATCAGAAGTCTAATCGGTGGCACTTTTATCTTGAACTACCTGAAATTATGCCATATGAAAAATTTGTTGAGTTTATTCATCACATGGACATTGCTTTTGATGGCATTGCTACGGTTGATTTTGAGATTAAAACGAAGGATAACAGTTTTGATAACCGGAAGCTTGGCGATTATTGGCAATGGGTCGTAAATAATGCTGGAATTACGTCTAATTTAACTCATGAATTGTGCAATAATAATTTACCAAAGCTAATTGATGATCGTGTGACATTTCTAGCAGACAATGAGATCGTAAAAGATTTTTTGGATGGAAAAGCTTTAGGTCCCATTGAAGCTACTTATCAAAAAATTGGATTTCCTAAATTTTCAATTCATACCATGGTTGACGCTACTTCTTCTCAAGCAAAGATTGATGATTTAAAGAAGAAGAAGCAACAACGTGACGTTGAGTTAGCTCAAAAGGCCATGAAAGCCATGCAAACTTCATCAAATAAGGGTACTAAAAGTAATAAGCATTCAAAATTGATTGGTAAAAAGATTAAGGATGATGTTGACGTTACTAAAATGGTCGACATAACTGAAGAAGAACGTTCTGCTGTGGTCAGTGGTTATGTTTTTAATAAAGAGATTCGATCATTACGTTCTGGTCGTCAATTAATGATTTTGAAAGTTACTGATTATTCGTCTTCTATTGTAGTAAAGAAGTTTTCCAAAAATGATGATGAGGAACAAGAATTTGCCGCACTAGATGAAGGGGATTGGGTTAAAGTTCGTGGCAGTATTCAAGAGGACAACTATTCTCATGAGTTAACGCTCAATGCTTATGACATTAATCCAATCAAGCATGAAGAAAAAGAAGACACTGCACCGAAAGATAAGAAACGGGTTGAACTTCATCTCCATTCCAACATGAGTCAGATGGATGCTACTAATTCGGTTAGTGATTACGTTAGTCGTGCAAAGAAGTGGGGTCATCCGGCAATCGCAATTACTGATCATGATGATGTGCAGGCCTTTCCAGATGCTTATCATGCGGCAAGTGATAATGACATAAAAATGATTTACGGAATGGAAGCAAACGTCGTTGATGATGGTGAGCCCATTGCTTATAACGATAAACATACAGCATTAAAAGATGCTACATATGTTGTATTTGACGTTGAAACGACTGGATTGTCAGCTATTTATGATAAGGTCATTGAACTTTCAGCCGTAAAAATGCAAAACAATAACGTAATTGATCAATTTGAGGAATTCATTGACCCAGGATTTCCATTATCAGAACAGACGACTAATTTAACTTCGATTACGAATGATATGGTAGCTGGATCAAAGTCTGAAGAAGAAGTATTTAAATTGTTTCGAGAGTTTTATGGTGATGCAATTATCGTTGGACATAACGTAACCTTTGATGTTGGTTTTATGAATACGGGATATGAACGTCATGGGATGGATAAGATTAGTAATCCGATTATTGATACGTTGACGTTGGCAAGGTTTTTATATCCTAACTTTAAAAGTTATCGTTTAAACACATTAGCAAAAAAGTTTGATGTTTCACTTGAGCACCATCACCGAGCTATTTACGATGCTGAATCTACCGGACATTTAAATTATTTGTTCTTAAAGGAAGCAGAAGATAAGTACAACATTCAGTATCATGATCAGCTTAATGATCACATGGAAGAACATGATGCTTATAAACATGCCCGTCCTTTTCATGCCGTTATTCTTGCGCAGACGCAGGCTGGATTGAAAAATTTATTTAAATTAGTTTCAATTGCTCATGTTGATTATTACTATCGAGTTCCCCGAATTCCACGAAGTCAGCTCAAAAAATTTCGTGAGGGATTGCTCATTGGGTCAGCATGCTCAAGCGGAGAAGTTTTTACCGCGATGATGCAAAAGGGAAAACAGGAAGCTTTAAACAAAGCTAAATTTTATGATTATCTTGAAGTTCAACCCCAAGCTGCTTATCAGCCCCTGATCGATCAGGGGTTAATTAGTGATCGTGGGAAACTGCAAGAGATCATTAAAAATATGTATGAAATTGCTCATGAGTTGGATATTCCATTAGTAGCAACTGGTGATGCTCACTATTTAGACCCACATGATTATATCTATCGGAAAATTTTGATTCATTCGCAGGGTGGAGCTAATCCACTTAACCGACAAGAATTACCCGATTTACACTTTCGAACTACCGATGAAATGTTAAAAGATTTTAACTTCTTAGGTGAAGATCAGGCTGAAGAAATTGTAGTGGACAACACTAATAAGATCGCTGACAAAATTGATGATGTGAAACCACTTAAAGATAAGTTGTATACACCAAGAATGGAAGGTGCGGAGGACGAGATTCGGCAAAGAACTTTAGATACCGCGCATCGCTTGTATGGTGATCCTCTTCCAGATATTGTACAGAAACGACTTGATAGAGAACTAAAAAGTATTATTGGAAATGGTTTCTCTGTTATTTATTTAATTGCCCAACGATTGGTATCGAAAAGTAATAAGGATGGATACTTGGTTGGATCACGGGGTTCAGTTGGTTCTAGTTTAGTTGCTACCATGTCTGGAATCACTGAAGTAAATCCCCTACCACCTCACTATCGTTGCCCTAATTGTCAGTATTCCCAGTTTTTTACCAAGGGTGAATATAGTTCTGGCTTTGACCTTCCACACAAAAAGTGTCCTAAATGTGGGACGGTGATGATAGGAGACGGTCATAACATTCCGTTTGAAACCTTCTTAGGATTTAAGGGAAATAAAGTTCCTGATATTGATTTAAATTTCTCGGGAGACTATCAACCAATTGCCCATAATTACACTAAGGTTCTTTTCGGTGAGAAAAATGTTTATCGTGCGGGAACGATTGGAACCGTTGCTGATAAGACAGCTTATGGTTATGTAAAGGCCTATGAACGTGACACTGGAAAGCGATTTAGAAATGCAGAAATTGATCGACTTTCAAAGGGAGCCACGGGAGTTAAAAGAACAACTGGTCAACATCCAGCGGGGATTATTGTTGTTCCCGATTATATGGATATTTATGATTTTACGCCCATCCAGTATCCTGCTGAAGATCAGAATGCTGCTTGGAAAACAACCCATTTTGATTTCCATTCCATTCATGACAATATTTTAAAAATTGATATTTTAGGACATGATGATCCCACGATGATCAGAATGCTACAAGATTTATCTGGGGTTGATCCAACGACCATCCCAATGGATGATCCAGGAGTGATGTCGTTGTTTGCCAGTCCTAAGATTCTGGGGGTAACTCCTGAACAGGTATTTTCTAAAACCGGAACTTTAGGGATTCCTGAATTCGGGACTCGCTTTGTTCGTGGAATGTTAGAAGAAACTAAGCCTAGCAATTTCTCTGAATTACTCCAGATTTCTGGTTTGTCCCACGGGACTGATGTTTGGCTAGGAAACGCAGAAGAGTTGATTAAAGATGGAACGGCTACGATTGCGAACGTTATTGGATGTCGTGATAATATTATGACTGATTTGATCAACTGGGGGTTAGATTCAGAGACTTCATTTCAGGTCATGGAACAGGTCCGTCACGGTCGTGGAATTAAAGACGAGTGGCAGGATAAGATGACGGATGTTGGAGTTCCACAATGGTACATTGATTCATGTCTAAAAATTAAGTATATGTTTCCTCGGGCTCACGCTGCTGCGTATGTTTTGATGGCCCTGCGAGTTGCTTACTTTAAAGTTTACTTTCCACTTGTTTATTATGCTGCTTACTTTTCTGTTCGGGCTGATGATTTTGACATTGTTGCCATGAGTCATGGAAAAGAAGCAGTAAAATCTAGTATTAAAGAGATTAATAATAAAGGAACCGATGCTTCTACCAAGGAAAAGAATCTTCTTACCGTTTTAGAGATTGCTAATGAAATGTTAGAGCGCGGTTTCGAATTTGAAATGGTTGACATTAATCGCTCTGACGCTTCTGAGTGGCTAATTGATGGCAATAAGCTGATTGCACCATTTAGAGCGGTTCCGGGCTTGGGATTGAACGTTGCAAAGCAAATTGTTGCTGCTAGAGAAGATAAACCGTTTATTTCAAAGGAAGATCTTGCTAAACGTGGTAAGGTATCTAAAACAATCATTGAATTTATGACGCAAAACGGAGTCTTAAACGATTTACCAGATGAAAATCAGCTTAGTTTGTTTGATCTCTAGGGCTTCGTTGATATTGTTTGATGTGTATGGTATAGTAGTAATAGTAATTATAAACTCTTCTGATGAGTGAGCAGGAATGCTCGCTCTTTTTATTGGTATTTTTTAGGAGGTAAGTATTTGAGCGAAGTTATTGATAGAGTTTCTAAAACCGTCCAACCGATTTTAGATGACAACAATTTTTACCTTTATGACATTGAGTACGTTCAAGAAGGTGGAAGCTGGTATTTGCGAGTTTATATTGATAAAGACCAAGGGGTTAGCTTGGATGACTGTGTTTTAGTCAGTGATCAACTTAGTGAAAAACTTGATGAACTGGATCCAGATCCATTTGATGAACCATACTTTTTGGAAGTGTCTTCACCAGGTGCTGAGCGACCATTAAAACGAGAGTCTGATTATCAAAATGCAATCGGAAAATACATCCATGTTTCTTTGTACCAGAAGTTGGATGGAAAAAAAGCGTTTGAAGGTACACTTGAAAGTTTGGATGATGATCAACTAACGTTATCGGTTAAAGATAAAACGCGAGTTCATCAATTAGAAATTCCAAGAAAATTAATTTCAAAAGCCAGATTAGCAATTGAATTTTAGTTAGGAGATTAAAATGAGTAAAGAACTGGTAAGTGCACTTGATCAACTTGAAAAAGAGAAGGGTGTCAAAAAGGAAGTTGTGATTGACGCTTTGGAAGCAGCCTTGTCATCAGCATACAAGCGTAATTTTGATCAAGCCCAAAACGTTGAAGTTAACTTTGACGAAAAAACCGGTAGTATTCATGTTTATGCGGTCAAAAAAGTGGTTGATAAAGTAGAAGACCAGCGTTTAGAAGTTAGTCTTGAAGAAGCTTTAACCATTAATAAAGGGTATGAATTGGGTGACGAAATCAAGTTCGAGGTAACGCCAAAGAACTTTGGTAGAATTGCAGCTCAAACCGCTAAACAGGTCATTACCCAAAGAGTTCGAGAAGCCGAACGTGAAACGGTTTACGATAAGTACAGTAAGTACCAAGATGAACTTGTTACTGCTGAAGTTGAACGTCAAGATAGTCGCTTTGTTTATATGAATCTTGGTCAAGTAGAAGCCGTTATGGCAAAAAATGATCAGATGCCTAATGAAACTTATCGTCCACAGGATAAGTTAAAGGTGTATGTTACTAACGTTGAAAATTCATCAAAGGGACCACAGATCTTTGTTAGTCGGACTGCACCAGGAATGTTAAAGCGTTTATTTGAACAAGAAGTTCCAGAAATTTATGATGGAACGGTTGAGATTGTTTCCATTGCACGTGAAGCTGGCGATCGCGCTAAGGTTGCGGTTCGTTCTAATAGTACTGACATTGATCCAGTGGGAACTAGTGTTGGTCCAAGAGGAACTAGAGTTCAAACCATCGTGAATGAATTAGGTGGAGAAAATATGGATATTGTTCAATGGGATGAAAATCCTGCTGACTATATTGCAAATGCTCTAAATCCAGCTGATGTTGTCGATGTGATCTTTAAAGATGGTGATGATCGTTCATGCACTGTTGTCGTTCCTGATGATCAGTTATCACTTGCCATTGGTAAACGTGGTCAAAATGCTCGTTTAGCTGCTAGATTAACGGGATATAAGATTGACATTAAATCTGAATCTGAAATGAATGGTAATGATGAAGATGACAGTGATGAAAATGATTCTGATGATTCTATCTCTAATGAGGAAGAAAATGAAGAATAGTTTTTGAGGAGGTACTGGTATGAGAAAAAGAAAGGTACCAATGCGAAAAGACGTTGTATCTGGTGAGATGGCTCCTAAACGACAATTAGTGAGAATTGTTCGTGATAAAGAGGGAAATGTTTCAGTTGATCCAACTGGTAAGCAATCCGGTCGGGGAGCATACGTTAAGATTGACGTTGAGACCGCTAAAAGGGCTAAACAAGATAAGATTCTTGATCAAGTTTTTGAAGTGACGTTAACGGATGATTTTTATGATAAACTCATTGATTATGTAGATCATAAACAGGCTCGGCAGGAACTAATTGATAATGACAAATTATAATAAAGTCTTAAACTTATTGGGAATTGCCAGACGAGCTGGTAAAATAATATCAGGTGAAGGAATTGTTTTAAACGCAATTAAAAATAGAAAAGTAAACTATTTATTTATTGCGTCAGATTGTGGTGCAAGCACTAAAAAGAAATTCTTAGATAAAAGTAAATTCTATGAAGTTCCAGTTAATACTGGTATGCTTAAAGATGATCTTAGTGAAGCGATTGGAATGAAACGATCAATCGTAGCAATTGAAGATAAGGGATTTTCGAAAAAATTTAAAGAATTAAAATAATAAAAAATATAAGTAAAGGAGTGTGATTATATGGCCAAAAAAAGAATTTATGAATTAGCCAAAGAGCTTAATGTACCTAGCAAACGTGTGATTGATACAGCCAAGTCAAACGGTTTTACGGTTAAAAACCATATGTCATCGCTTGATTCAAATCAGGAGAAGACCGTACGAGGTGCGCTCAGAAATAATCCAAAGGCTACAAATGGAAGCGTACACACACACGCTCCATCCAAAAAGCCTGTTGACTCCCACAATAGTAATAATGGACATGGCACTTCTAATGGTAGAAATAATCATAATAACAATTCTAATAGAAATGATCATGCTAATGGTCAACATCAAACCAACCGTTCGGATCATAAAGTGGTAAATCAACACTCAAATAATGGACATAGTAACAATAACCATACTCAACGTCCTGAGAATGCTCATAATAACGGTGGTCACAGTAATACGCAACATCGTAATCAGAACTCTAGTAATCACTTTAATCACAGTAATAACCATCCAACTAATCAGCATTCACACAATAATGTTAATGGTCAAAGTACTACCCGTCCTAATAATAATCATCATGCTAATACTACTGGTAGTAATAACGGAACAAATAAGAAGACGGTTAATAACACCTCTAAGCCACATAATAATGGAGGCGGAAAATTCGGTGGAAGTTTAAACCGTAATAAGAACAAAAGGGGTAAGAAGCGGAACAAGCGTCGTGATAGTCGTTACAATATGTATTCTAAGAATCAACGGATTCGTCAGAATCATAAGAAAAACGCTGCTCCAACACGTAAGAGCCGTCCATTACCTAAGGTCTTAGTTTACCAAGATGGCATGAATGCTCAAGATCTTGGTAAGTTATTGCATAGAGAACCGGCAGAAATTGTTAAAAAATTATTTATGTTGGGAATGATGGTTAATCAAAATCAATCACTAGATAAAGATGCCATCGAATTGTTAGCTACTGATTATGGAATTGAAGCTAAAGAAAAAGAAAATGTCAATGTTTCAGATATTGATAAATTCTTTAATGAAGAAGAACATAACACTGATTATCAGGAGTCTCGTCCTCCAGTAGTTACTATCATGGGTCATGTTGATCATGGTAAGACTACTTTACTTGATTACTTAAGACATTCTCACATTACTGCTGGTGAAGCTGGTGGGATTACTCAAGCAATTGGTGCTTACCAATTGAAGCATGGTGATCAAACCATTACCTTCTTGGATACTCCAGGGCATGCGGCCTTTACGGCAATGCGAGCTCGTGGTGCTGATATCACGGATGTTACCGTCTTGGTAGTTGCCGCAGACGATGGAGTAATGCCACAGACTGTTGAAGCCATTGATCATGCTAAGGCAGCTGGTACTCCAATCATTGTTGCTGTAAACAAGATTGATAAACCCAATGCCAATCCACAACATGTTAAAGAGCAGTTAATGAACTATGGGTTAGTACCCGAAGACTTTGGTGGAGATACTATCTTTGTTGATATTTCTGCTAAGAATGGAACTAACGTTGATGAATTATTGAATATGATTTTGCTTCAATCTGAAGTACTTGAACTTAAAGCTAATCCTAAACAAAATGGTGCGGGATCGGTTGTTGAAGCACGTCTAGATAAGGGAAAAGGTCCAGTTGCTACGCTCTTGGTTCAACAGGGAACTTTACACGTTGGTGATCCAATCGTTGTTGGAGATACTTTCGGACGAGTACGAACTATGACTAATGAAAATGGTAAAGATATTAAAGATGCTAAGCCATCGACTCCCGTTGAAATTACTGGATTGAATGATGTCCCAGAAGCCGGAGATCGATTCATTGTCTTTAATAACGAAAAAACGGCTCGTGCAGCTGGTGAAGAACGTGCCAAAGAAGCCCAAATTGAAGAACGAAAGCAAAATAATCGGGTTACATTGGATAATTTGTTTGATTCAATGAAGCAAGAAGACATGAAACAGGTTAATGTGATTATTAAAGCTGATGTGCAAGGGTCAGTTGAAGCATTAGCTGGCAGTTTAAAGAAAATTGATGTAGAAGGCGTTAAGGTCAACGTTATTCATGCCTCAGTTGGTGCCGTTAATGAAAGTGATGTTGCTCTTGCAGAAGCAAGTAATGCAATTATCATTGGCTTTAATGTTCGTCCTACCCCACAGGCTAAGACTCAAGCTGAAACCGACAAAGTAGATATTCGCCTTTATCAGGTTATTTATAACGCCATTGATGATGTCGAAGCTGCTATGAAGGGTATGTTAGATCCAACTTATGAAGAAGAAGTTACTGGAAATATTGAAGTAAGACAAATTTACAAAGCTTCTAAGGTCGGAACCATCGCTGGTGGAATGGTGCTTGATGGATACGTTCGTAGTGACAGCAAAGTTCGTTTGATTAGAGATAATGTGGTCATCTATGATGGTGAACTTGGCAGTTTGAAGCGATTTAAAGATGATGTTAAAGAAGTCAAACAAGGCTTTGAATGTGGTTTGACAATTGAAAACTACAACGACATTAAAGTCGGAGATAAAGTTGAAGCATACCACATGAAAGAAGTGCAGCCTAAGTAAGAGCCGTAAGGAGTGATTATAATGGCGCAATATCGTGTAGGAAGACTACAGCAAGAGATTCAAAAAGAAGTCGACGACATTTTGCTCAAACGAGTTCGTGATCCACGAGTTCAAGGTGTTACGATCACTGGTGTTGAAGTGACTGGTGATCTACAACAAGCTACTATTTACTACAGCAGTTTGTCTGACAATAAAGCTGACCAAGAAAAAGTTCAAAAAGGATTGGATAAAGCTACTGGACTAATTCGAGGAGAACTTGGTCACCGTTTAAGTATCTATGTAACACCTGAGATTCATTTTGAACGTGATGGATCAATCCAATATGGAAGTAAAATTGATCGATTAATTGATAATTTAAATAAAAAAGATAAATAAAAAATGACTGGGAATGTTAATTTCCAGTCTTTTTTGCGTAGATAGGATTGGAGTGAAGATATTGATTACTGGGATTGTTCCGTTATATAAACCACGGGGAATGACAAGCTTTGATTGTGTAAGTAAGATTCGTCACATTGTCGGACAAAAACGAGTCGGACATAGTGGGACACTCGATCCTAATGTTGATGGGGTTCTTCCAATCTGTTTAGGACATGCTACTAAAGTAGTTGATTATCTTATGCAATCTGGAAAAGTTTATCAGGGGACCATTACACTTGGCTTCTCGACCACTACTGAGGATTTAGATGGTGAAATTGTCAATTCAAATTTTGATTTCATGTCAATTCCTGATGCAAAGATTGACCAAACCTTAAATTCGTTTTTGGGTCAATCTGTTCAAATCCCACCCATGTTTTCGGCTGTGAAGGTTAATGGAAAGAGACTGTATGAGTATGCACGAACGGGAGAACGAGTTGAACGTCCGAAACGTCAGATTGAGGTTAAGCAGTTTGTTCGTCTGAATAGTAGTTCATATGATAATACAAGTCGGACGCAAACTTTTTCCTTTGAAGTCCAATGTGGTAAAGGAACGTACATCAGGACGCTTGCAACTGATTTGGGACGTAAACTAGGAGTTCCAGCTGTAATGTCAAAGTTGACCCGAATTCAAAGTGGTGGATTTAACTTTGCTGATACAGTTACGTTTGATGATCTCGATCATGCAGTGAATGCTCATAAACTTGATAAGATTATTTTTCCTATTTCTTACGCTTTAAAAGGTTTTAAAACCATCATTCTTACTGATGAACAATGGAATCGTGTTAAACATGGCGGTTTTTTGAGTATTGATGAAGTAGCTTGCGAAGATGAGATGATAGTTTTAAAGTATAGTAATATTGATCGGGCTTTATATTATAAAAATGAACAAGAAAATAATTATAAGCCCCAAAAAATGTTTGATTTAGATTAGAGGAAATTATGAAAGTCGACTATTTATCATATCCACTCGGTGAAAGAAACGAAAAGGAATCCCAGGTGATTGCAATGGGATTCTTTGATGGCGTCCATCTGGGTCATCAAAAAGTGATTAATAAAGCCAAAAAAATTGCGATGCAAAAGAAACTCCCCTTAGCAGTTTTAACGTATGATCATCATCCTTCATTGGTATATAAGAAATTGGATGGGAATGCTAAACGGTATCTCACTCCACTTGATCGAAAACTGCAATTGTTTAATCAATTGGGAGTGGATAATGTTTATGTCGTAAATTATAATTTTGCATTTCAAAACCAGCAGCCGCAAGAATTTGTGGATAATTATCTGGTTGGTTTGAAGGCTAATACGGTTGTTGCGGGATTTGATCATACTTATGGAAAAAAAGATGCCGGGATGACCGAGCTTCCTGAATATGCTAATGGGAGATTCGATGTTATAAGTGTTGGTGCAGATGAACTAGATGACCAAAAGGTTAGTTCGACTCGCATTCGACGTAATCTTGATCAAGGACACATCCAAACGGTTAATCGGCTGTTAGGTTATGAGTTTGAAAATGATGGAGTAGTAGTTCATGGATTGGCTCGTGGACGTGAATTAGGATTTCCAACTGCAAATATTGAGTATTCAGATAAGCAGCGGTTACCTAAATTAGGAGTATATGTAGTAGAAATTAAAGTCAATGATATTTGGTATAAGGCCATGGCTTCTATCGGTAAAAATGCAACCTTTGGGGATAATAATCCCGTTACTCTAGAGATTAATATTCTTGATTTTGATCAGAATATTTATGGGAATCGGGTTAAAGTTAGATGGTTGTCAAAGATGCGAGATGAAGTTAAGTATCAGAGTCCTAAACCCCTGATTGATCAGTTAAAAACTGATGAAAATAATACTCGTTTGTATTTTAAGGAGCGTAAAAACCAGTAGTCTTATTTCTTGACGTTCTTGTGTACCTTTGGTAAGGTATAAATGTACGTTAGCACTTGATAATAAAGAGTGCTAAAAGAGGTGATAAGAATGCTCACTGAGAGACAAAATATGATTCTAAAGTACATTGTTGATGATTATACTGACAACGGTGTTCCAATCGGATCGAAGCGATTAGCGAGTCAACTCCCGATGAATGTTAGTTCTGCTACCATTCGAAATGAGATGGCTGTGTTGAGTGGTCAAAATCTGATTCAAAAGGTTCATACTTCGTCCGGAAGAGTTCCTTCAAATGAAGGATATCGATATTATATTGATAATTTGGTTGCTCCCGTACTAGTTGATAATGAAGAGAAAAGTTTAATTCATAATGCTTTGGGCGGAACTTTTCAGCAAATTGATGATATTGTAAAACAATCTGCTGATATTTTATCTAGTCTAACCGATTATACGGCGATGACATTAAGCCCTGAGCAGACTAATACAGAGACTTTACGACATTTTCAGCTGATTAAATTATCTGATCATCAAGTAATGGCTATCATTGTCATGAATGATGGACAAGTTGAAAGTCAACCATTTATAACGAATGATCAAATTGATGAGGATAAGTTAGTTCAAGCAACTAACTTAGTTAATGACAAACTTTCAGGTGAATCCATTCCCGAAGTTTTGAATGAACTTAAGACTACAATTCCTGAGGAAATTAGAGATTATTTAACTTCTTCTGAAAATTTTGTCAGTGCATTCGAATACGTCATTAACAAATCGCTTAAAGACCATTTCTTTGTTAGTGGAAGAATGAATTTGTTAGACACAATGGATGATAAGAAAGATATTAAGAATATGAAGCCACTTTATTCAATGTTTGGTGATAATTCGAACATGGCTCAGATTTTGGATAATGATGCTAAACCCATTTCTGTTATGATTGGTTCCGAGCTACGAAATGATTTATTGAAGAATTATAGTATTATCTCCGGAACTTATGATGTTGGTGTTCATGGCATGGGAAGAATTGCTGTGATTGGACCGACTCGGATGGCTTATCCAAAAGTTTTAGGACTAGTTGATGCGTTTAAAGATGAACTTCAAAAGCGGATTAACGGATACTATAATAATTATGATAAATAAGAAGGAGGTTCAAAATGGCGAGCGATAAAGAAAAACAAAATAAAGATATTAAAGATGAATCGAAAAATGTTGACGAGTCAAGCAAACCAAAGAAAAAAGATGTAGAAACGGATGAAAAAGATGATTCCGCAAAAAAAATTGATGAATTAAAGCAAAAATTAGATTCAGTTCAAGACAAGTACTTGAGAGCTGAAGCAGAGATTCAAAACATTCAAAATCGAAACAAAAAGGAACGCGCTGATATAGTTAAATACGGTGCACAAGATTTTGCAAAAGATGTTGTTCCTGTTATGGATGACCTAAAAAGGGCGCTTGACGTTGACGTTTCTGACGAAAACGGTAAGCAATTAAAAAAGGGAATCGAAATGGTACAACAGCACCTCGAAAAAGCTCTGAAGGATAATGATATTTCTGAAATTAATGCTGATGGAGTGGAGTTTGATCCAAGTCAGCATCAAGCTGTTCAGACGGTATCCCCGAGTGATGAACATCCAAAGGGTACCGTGGTATCCGTTCTTCAAAGTGGATATAAAATTGCTGATCGAGTTCTAAGACCAGCAATGGTGGTAGTCGCACAGTAATTAAATTGTTATTAAATATATAAAAAGAAGGTTTTAGGTATGGCAAGTAATAAAGTTATTGGTATTGATTTAGGAACTACTAATTCAGCTGCAGCTGTTATGGAGGGTAATGAACCAAAAATCATTACTAATCCAGAAGGATCAAGAACCACTCCTTCAGTAGTTGCTTTTAAAAACGGTGATATCCAAGTTGGTGAAGTTGCCAAGCGTCAAGAAATTACTAACCCAGATACGGTTGTATCAATTAAGAGTCACATGGGTGAACAGGGTTACAAAGTTAAGGCAAATGGTAAAGAATATACCCCACAACAAATCTCAGCAATGATTCTGCAATACATTAAGGGTTATGCTGAAGATTACATTGGCGACACTGTTAGTCAAGCAGTTATTACTGTTCCTGCTTACTTTAATGATGCTCAACGTCAAGCTACCAAAGATGCCGGTAAAATTGCCGGACTTGATGTTAAAAGAATTATTAATGAACCTACTGCAGCTTCACTTGCATATGGTTTAGATAAAAAAGACAAAGATGAAAAAATCTTAGTTTATGATTTAGGTGGAGGTACTTTTGATGTTTCTGTCCTTGAATTAGGGGATGGAGTCTTCCAAGTTCTTTCAACTAATGGTGATACCCACTTAGGTGGGGATGACTTCGATAAGAGAATCATGGACTGGTTGATTGATAACTTCAAGAAAGAAAACGGAGTTGATCTTTCAAAGGATAAGATGGCTTTGCAACGTTTGAAAGATGCTGCTGAAAAAGCTAAGAAGGACTTATCTGGTGTAACTCAAACTGAAATTTCACTTCCATTTATTTCTTCTGGTGAAAATGGTCCACTTCATTTACAAACAACTCTTACTCGAGCAAAGTTTAATGAATTAACTTCTGACTTAGTTGAAAAAACAAAGGCTCCTCTTGACAATGCTTTAAAGGATGCTGGACTTTCAGCAAGTGACATTGACCAAGTTATTCTTAATGGTGGTTCAACTAGAATTCCAGCTGTTCAAGAAGAAGTTCAAAAATGGACTGGTAAGGAACCTAGCCATTCAATTAACCCTGATGAAGCTGTTGCCCTAGGTGCAGCTATTCAAGGTGGAGTTATTACTGGTGATGTTAAGGATGTCGTTTTGCTTGATGTTACTCCATTGTCATTAGGTATTGAAACCATGGGTGGTGTATTTACTAAGTTAATCGATAGAAATACTACGATCCCAACTTCAAAGTCACAAACATTCTCAACTGCCGCTGATAATCAAACTGCTGTTGACATTCATGTTTTACAAGGTGAACGTCCAATGGCTGCTGATGATAAGTCACTAGGTCGTTTCCAATTAACTGATATTCCTGCTGCACCAAGAGGTGTTCCACAAATTGAAGTTACCTTTGATATTGATAAAAACGGAATTGTTAATGTTTCCGCTAAGGATAAGGGAACTGGTAAACAACAAAAAATTACCATCAAAGATTCCAATGGTCTTTCAGACGATGAAATCGATAAGATGATGAAAGAAGCCGAAGCCAACGAAGATGCTGATAAGGAAAAGAAGAGCAAAGTCGATTTGAATAATGAAGTTGATCAATTGATCTTCCAGACTGATAAAACATTGAAGGATGTTAAAGGTAAGGTTTCAGATGATGAAATTAAGGCAGCTCAAGATGCTGAAGACGAACTCAAAAAAGCCAAAGAAGATGGCGATACTGATGCAATGAAGACTAAGAAAGATGCTTTGAACGAAAAAGTTCAAGCTTTAGCAGTCAAATTGTATCAACAAAACCAAGGCCAAGCTGGTCAAGGACAACAAGGTGGAAATGATGCTAATGGTGGATCATCAGATAAAGGAAATGGAAATGATGATGGCGACACTGTTAACGGCGATTACCATGAAGTTCATGACGATGACAAAAAGTAGTTTTGGCGATTGGCGTTGTTAAAATTGACGAAAGCTAAAGTCGGTTTGGTAGGCTTTGGCTTTTTGTTGTATTATTTGAGTTTGGAGGCGAGCTAATGGCTAGTAAAGATTATTATAAAGTATTAGGCGTTGATAAAAGTGCCAGTGAAGATGACATTAAACACGCTTATCGAAAATTATCCAAAAAATACCATCCAGATATTAATAAGGCTCCCGATGCAGAAGCAAAATTCAAGGAAATTACCGAAGCCTATGAAGTTTTAGGCGATAAAAAGAAACGAGCTAACTATGATCAGTATGGCTCAGCAGATGGTCCCCAAGGCTTTGGTGGCTTTGGCGGTGGTGCCGGAGCTGATGCCGGCGGTCAAGGTGCTGGTTTTGGTGACTTTTCTGATATCTTTAATGATATTTTCGGCGGTGGCGGAAGACGTCGAGCTGATCCAACTGCACCACGTCGTGGACGTGATTTACAATATCAAATGACGTTAACGTTTGATGAAGCTGTCTTTGGAACTAAGAAGACGATTAAATATAATCGTGAAGAAACCTGTCCGACATGTCATGGAACTGGTGCTAAACCAGGTACTAAACCAGAAACATGTTCCAACTGTCATGGTAGTGGTTATGTAACTAAGACTGTTAATACACCACTTGGACAGATGCAGACTCAGGAACCATGTCCTGTATGTGGTGGAACTGGTAAAGTTATCAAAGACAAGTGCCCAACATGTGGTGGAACTGGTAAAGTTGAGAAACAACATTCACTTGAAGTTACTGTTCCAGCTGGTGTTGAAGAAGGTCAACAAATGCATATGCAAGGCCAAGGGGACGCTGGTGAAAACGGTGGACCTTATGGTGATTTGTATGTAATCTTTAGAGTACTTCAAAGTAAGTACTTTAGAAGAGACGGTCCAACTATCTACTTTGATCAACCAATTTCATTTGCAACCGCTGGTCTTGGTGGAGAAATTCAAGTCAAAACAGTTCATGGTGACGTTGACTTGAAGATCCCTGCTGGAACCCAGACTGGCACTGTTTTCCGTTTGAAAGGGAAAGGTGCTCCTAAGTTACATGGAAATGGTAATGGTGATGAAATGGTTAAAGTTAAGGTTCAAACACCAAAGAAACTTAACTCTAAGCAAAAGGTTGCCTTACAAGCACTGGCTGAAGCTAGTGGTGATACTAATATCGATGAAAATAAGAATTTCTTTGATAAAATGAAAGATGCATTTAAGTAAACAAATAAAGGAGTAGCCATGTGGCCACTCCTTTATTTGTTTGTTATACATATGTGGGGTTGTTATAATAGTAATAACGACTTGAACGAATTGCATAATGAAAGTAGGAGAATATCGTGGATTATAAAAAAATGAAAGAAAAGCAACGCCGCACAAGAAATTTTGCAATTGTTGCCCATATTGATCACGGTAAATCGACTTTAGCGGATCGAATTCTTGAGTTAACTGATACAGTTGCCAAACGAGACATGCAGGATCAAATTTTAGATAATATGGATCTAGAACGTGAACGCGGAATTACCATTAAATTGAATGCAGTGGAATTGACTTATCATGCAAAAGATGGAGTTGATTATGTATTTCATTTAATTGATACTCCTGGACACGTTGATTTTTCTTATGAAGTTTCACGGAGCTTAGCAGCCTGTGAAGGTGCTCTGTTAGTAGTAGACGCTACTCAGGGGGTTCAAGCCCAAACTTTGGCGAATGTTTACTTAGCCATTGATGATGATCTTGAAATTATTCCAGTGATCAATAAGATTGATTTGCCTTCTGCTGAACCGGAAAAAACTAAAAAAGAGATCGAAGATGTTATCGGCTTGGATACCTCAGATGCAGTAGAAATTAGTGCTAAAAGTGGTTTTGGGGTTGAGGATTTATTAGAAGAAATTGTTCAAAAAATCCCAGCACCGGAAGGAGACATTGAAGCTCCCCTTAAAGCCTTAGTCTTTGATTCTATCTACGATGATTATCGTGGAGTTGTTCTTAGTATTCGTCTTTATGATGGAGTAGTTAAACCCGGAGATAAAATTCGTCTGATGAATAGTGGTAGTGAATATGAGGTAAACGAAGTTGGCGTAAACTCTCCCAAACCACTTCAACGAACATATTTAATGGCGGGAGACGTTGGTTACATTACTGCTAGTATCAAGGATATTACTAAAACTCGAGTTGGTGATACAGTCACGGATGCGGATAATCCAACTGAGAAGGCCTTGCCCGGATATCGTGAAATGATTCCAATGGTTTATGCTGGGTTATATCCTACAGATAATGCTAAATTTGATGATTTAAGGGAAGCACTTGAAAAACTTAAGTTAAACGATGCCTCGCTTGAATTTGAGCCTGAATCATCTGAAGCGTTGGGATTTGGTTTTCGTTGTGGATTTCTCGGATTACTTCACATGGACGTGGTTCAAGAACGATTGGAACGAGAATTCGGGCTTGATTTGATAACTACGGCACCATCGGTAACTTATCACGTTGACCTAAACGATGGAAGCACAATTGAAGTTGAGAATCCATCTGAGATGCCTGATGTTTCATCAATTAAAGACATTAAAGAGCCGTTTGTTAAAGCTAGTATTATGGTACCAAATGACTATGTTGGAGCCGTAATGGAGATGTGTCAGGATCGTCGTGGCCAATTTGTTACGATGGAGTATCTGGATGATGCAAGAGTTAATGTGATTTATCAAATGCCATTATCTGAAATCATTTTTAACTTTTTTGATAAATTAAAGTCAAGTACCCATGGATATGCATCTCTTGATTATGAACTTTCTGAGTACCGTCAAAGTGACCTGGTTAAAGTCGACATTCTTTTGAATGGCGATAAGGTTGATGCTCTGAGTTTTATTTCACACAAACAGTTTGCTGCTGGTCGAAGTCGTGAAATTGTCAAAAAATTAAAGGGAATTATTCCGCGACAAAACTTTGAAATTCCAATTCAAGCAGCAATTGGAGCCACTATTATTGCAAGAACTAACATTAAAGCATACCGAAAAGATGTTACTTCTAGGATTCATACTGGTGATCCTGATCGTCGGGCTAAATTATTAGAAAAACAAAAACGTGGTAAAAAACGCATGAAGGCAGTAGGAAAAGTTGATATCCCACAGGAAGCCTTTATGGCTGTTTTACAAACTGATGAAGATCAAAAGAACGACAAGTAATAATTGTCGTTCTTTTTTTATATGTAATATTAGTATTGATGTATAATTAACCATCTTTAATTATTAGGAGGAATTTTATGTGGAAAGTAAGAAAATTCAACCAATTGACTTTAGATGAATTGTTTAAGATTTATCAACTAAGGTGTGAAGTATTCGTCGCTGAACAAAAAATCACCTTACAAGACATTGATGATAATGATAAAAAGGCTTGGCATCTCTTCTTGATTGATGATAACCAAATTATTTGTTACGGGAGAATATATGAACAAACCCATTATGTGACCTTTGGAAGAATTGCGGTTAAATCTAATTATCGTGGTAAACATTTAGGAGAAGATTTAGTTCGTCACATTATGAACTTAATTGCCGACAAGTATCCTAAGAAAGAAATTATGATTGAAGCCCAAAAATACGTGGAAGATTTATATACATCATTTAATTTTGTGCCCACAGGTGGTGTCTTTTTAGAAGGTGGAGTGGAACATATTAAAATGAAACATCAACCATTCATTAAATAACAATAATAATGTTTTAAAAATTAAAATTTGGTATTTTATTTATTATTAAAAACCACTATTATAGAATAGTGGTTTTTTGATTGGAAAATAATGGGATTTTAATTAATTATTAGGAAATGATCATGAATAATGGAATATCGGTTATAGAAACCATTAGCTGATGTTATGAATTGCACAATTGAATTGGATACAAGTGTGAATATATGCCCCATGTTTTTTAGGGATTTTCCTAAATTAACAATCTGATTTCAATTCACATCAGTAACTAGAAACCCTATAACTGTGGGGTGTATGATATGTGATATAAGCAACAATATGATTGTAAAAATTTCTTAGAAAAATTTTTTATGAGATAAAAATTGCTTCATGATTAGTTTTAGTGTTCCCTTATAAGGAATATATTTTGATATTTTTACTTATATACTTGATTAGTAACAGCTAATATAATATACTGTAAAAGTAAGGTAAAGATTAAAGAATTCACGCAAGGGGATTTGAATGTACAAAAAAAGCACTCAAATTGAGTGCTTTCGACGATTAGAGAGGTTAAAAAACTGCAACATAGTTATGAGAAGTAACAATCTAATAAGTAAAGATCTATGAAATAAAAGAGTACACGTATCTAAGACCAGTAAGCAGTAGGAGTGGAAAGTCTTAGTTGATGTGAATGTTGAGAATGCAACAGAAATTTATTACCTCTCTAATCTACACTTTATATTTAATCACACTTTACGAATTTTTACCAGCGAATTCTCATAATTATGAAGCTTATTCGCTAAAGAAGTACTACTTAAAAAGTAGTACTTCTTTTTATTTTGGAATTGCCATGAAAATAACTTTACTATTTGATGGGAACGAGTTCTTTTCCCCAAAGTTATCAAAAGAAATACTTTCCCCGGGAGTTCCCAGTTCATGATGAGGATCTTTTGTAATGGTTAGAAGGTGTTCGTGATCACGATCAATATCGTCAAGGGTAGCAGCGTCTAATTTGACTTCTTCACCTGAAGGCATTTTAACGGTAATTTTTCTGAGGTCATGAATTCCATCAGCTTTAATTGAGAATGGGACATTTATTAACATGATTATTCCTCCTTTGGACTTCAATATCTATTATACATATTTATCACTTACTTTTACAACATCTTTTATGTTTATCAGTGGTACATTTTTTTAAATTAGTAACTATTTAAATCTTTAATCATTTCATTAATTTGGATTGAATGGAAAAGAAACTTAATTAAAAAAACTAAAATTTTTTATAGGCCAGTAACTCGCAAATTTGTAGAATTCATCGTTTTTCGTTGATTTGTCTCAAAGTGATGAATGTGTGATGATAATAATGAATTCAAATTTGGAGAAAGGATGATTATTTATGTCAGGGAAAAACAATGTTGCTGCTTATGACATACTAAAGCCAAGTTGGTATGTTAATCAGATGAAGGGGTGGAGTTTTACTAGCTATTTGTTACTTCTGTTTGGTTTAGGAGTAATTGCTGGATCAACCGTTACACAACCAATTACGTTTATTGCAATTATGACCATGTTAGCTGGAATGCTTGGATTTACCACCACTATTTCTATTACCAATACTAAACCACTAAACGGAATTTTTGGTTTAGTCAGTGCTTTGATTTATATTTATGTTGCTTTTACCGCTAAGAATTACAATGATATTATTCTACAGACTACATACATTGTACTTTTGGATATTCCGGTTTTGCTAATTCCCAGTTGGGCTACTAATGTTGACAAACACATCAAGAAATTAACTATTAAGGGTAATCTTAAGAAAACACTGATGAATTGGGGGTTGACAGCACTATTCTTTGTTGTAGTATTAGGAGTTTTATATGCTTGGGAACATGGATATAGTGATAGTCCACGACCATTTGTAGATAGCTTTGCTGCAACAATTGGAATTACAGGAGCTCTTTTAACTACTTTGAGATTTCGTGATACTTATTATTTCTGGCTTGCTCAAGGGATATTCTCAATTATTCTATGGGGAATTACTGCTTATCAAGGTGGAGCAAATTGGACGTTATTCTTAACCTACATTTTGTATCTATTCAATGACCTTCTAAGTTTCTTTGATAAGAACATTGCATGGTTCCATACCAAAACAGTTAATGGCTGATAGATAACGTAAAAAGACGATGACTAAATGTCATTGTCTTTTTTTATCCCTTAGTACTATATCCATTTTGATAGTCAATATTATATCCAGGTTCAACGTTAAAAATGTAGACGTTAAAGTGAATTTGGTTATTTCCAACTGATTGGGCTCTCATTTGAACTCCGCGACTTACTAGTTCGTTACCACGATAAATTGGAGTTACTTGGTATCTAACATAGTTATTTCGGTTTTGCTTTAAGTAGTTAGCAATGTCATCTTCATGATAGAGCATTAGCGGAGCGTTAAGGGTTCTGGTTCCCGTGATCAAGTTTTTAGGATTATTGTTTTCACCGCAGAGCTGATAACCAATTAGATGACTACGATTATAAAGCCAGCCATTATTAATTCGTTTGTTATGCCATCCGGTGGGATTAAAAGTAAGTGGTTCTCGTTTTTTAGTTGGCATTGTTTTTATATTCAACATGCCATTGGCATCGGTAGCACGGTTAAGGTGATCAAGATTGTTAAACTTTAGCCAGGGACTTTTATGATTTAATTCTGAAGGAGCAAAATGAGGATTATTATGATCAACTTCGACTTCCTGGTTTCCATCATAGTTTAGGTCGCTTAGCTTTAGATTGGATGAGTTCTTTAACTGATAATGAAGCTTTTTGAGCTTTGCCTTTTTGGTATCAACCTGACGTTGTAAATTGTTCACGTTCTTTTGAAGTTGCTGAGTATTTTGACTGGAGTTGGCTGAATGATTATGAGCTGGTTGGGACTGTTGTGAGCATCCAGTCATCAGTAAACTGACTAACGTAATGGGGATAATGAGGTACTTTTTCATCGTTTAGCCTCCCGGTATCCAGCAGCTTGTGCATCCGCTACAGAGTTAAAATAAACCGCGTTTTTACTTTTCATCTGATAATTGTTTTGGCTCGGAAGATGGTAAACATGAGAGTTGCGATTTCCAATGATTTTTTGATTGTTATTGGTATCAGTTTTATCTTCAGAGCTTTGAACTGCCCTTGCAGGAGTGGAGTCTTTTTTAGGATGCGATGAAACCAGTTGTTGATTAGAGACTGGTTTAATTGTGACGTGTTTTTGATTTAAGTCATCTTGCGCTTGATTAATTTCTTGGGATAATTGTTGGCTCTGTTTGGTAAGTGATTTTTCTTGAGCAATTAGTTCTGATTGATTGGAACCAGAAGCAAGCGAAATTTCGGTTGGAATAATCAACAATAAAACGGCGCATCCAGCCGTTAGTGCGATTTTCTTAAATTTATTCATTACTTTCATTCCTTATTTTTTTAATAATTCAAGAGTATCATAAAAATTTTATTTACATTACCAATAAAAGATAGTAATATTTAATACGAACAGGTGTTCGAGTAGGTGATATTTTGGATTATGATGAAGAACCTCACGGAGTTTATTTTTTTATTGATAACAAATCATTTTATGCCAGCTGTGAAAGTGTGAAGCGAGGGCTTAACCCACTTCGTTCTATATTAGTGGTGATGTCGGAACAGGCTAATACTAACGGTGGATTAATTTTGGCGGCATCTCCAATGGCCAAAAAGTTATTTGGAATTAGTAACGTTAGCAGGCAACGTGATCTACCTAATGATCCTAGGCTTTTGATTGTTCCGCCACGAATGAATTTGTACATTAAGAAGAACTTGCAGATTAATGATGTTTTTACTGAATTTACTGATGAAAATAACATTTTGCCGTATTCAATTGACGAATCATTACTTGATATGACTCATACATGGCACTTATTTGGCAACAGTTTAAGAAATGTTGCACTTAAAATTCAAGAGGAGGTTAGAAGTCGCTTAGGATTATATACCACGGTTGGAATTGGCGATAATCCCGTTCAAGCCAAAATTGCGTTGGACGTTTATGCCAAACATGATTCCGATTTAGTGGGCGAAATCCACTATAAAGATGTCCCAAACAAAATTTGGAACATTCAAAACTTAACGAGCGTGTGGGGAATTGGGAAAAGAACTGCAGCTAACTTAAATCACCTTGGAATTTATAATATGAATGATTTGGCTCACGCTAATCCGTATTTGATTAAGGAGAAGATGGGAATCATTGGATTGCAATTATTTGCTACCGCGTGGGGAATTGATCGAAGTAATTTAAGACAGCCCATGCATACCAAAGAGAAAAGTTATAGTAACTCACAGGTTCTCCCAAGAGACTATACAAGCCGAAGTGAGATCGAAATAGTTATTAAAGAGGTCGCGAGTCAAGTTGCTTCTAGGATTCGTAATCACCATTTGCAAACGGGATGGATTACCTTGTTTATTGGTTTTTCCTTTGCAACGAAGCAAGTAACTGGTAGCAGTGGATTTTCTCAATCAATGAAGATTAATCCGACTGATGATAGTTATGAACTTGGCCGTGATTTGACTGAATTATTTGAGAGAAATTGGAATGGCGAGATGATTCGCAATATTGGGGTAGAATATGTTCATTTATCACCTAAAGTAGGTGAACAACTCGACTTATTTAGAGATAATCAAAGGACCATCAAACAAAACGTGTTAAACAAAACTGGCGATCAAATTCGAAAACAATTTGGAAATGCCGCTTTATTAAACGCGAATAGTTTGTGTAACGGTGCTACCGCGATTTCTAGGTCAAATCTGGTAGGAGGACATAATGGAGGCAATTCCTATGAATAGTGATGTCACTTTGGTAGGAAACAAAATTTTAGCCAATATTGATCATTTGTTTTTACGCGTTCCAGGGACCCGCTACTGGATGATGATTGTTAATAATGTTTTTGATTATGAGTATGATTGGTTTCTAAGTTCTAAGAAAAAGTACCAACAGGAGCGATCACAACCGCTTTATGTTATTTCGAATTATGACTTGGAATTTTTGGAGGCAATCGTTAATTACGTAGGCAAACGTAATTTATTAACTACTTATTATCGTAATTTTGGGAACTTAGTTTGGCCAACGGCGCAAAGAAAAATTCAAAGTTAGAGTTAGGAGAACCATCATGAATGAAAAAGCTGTTCAGAATTTTTTTAAATTTGATTATCATGATCGTGGTATTAAAAAATGGCAGGGTTATTTTTTATCAGACCATACCAGCAAATTAAGTAAGTTAAGGAAACAAAAAGCAGAGCAACAGCAAAGAAAATTAGATGATCAAATGGATCGTTCAGAAATTGATGAGGTTCTGCAAAAGTCATTTGCTAATCGCCTTAAGGTGGAACTCCAATATGCTTACTACGATAAGAATGAATTAAAAATTGAACAAATCATTGGTACGATGAAGGGTTACTATAAAAATTTAGTCATTGTAGGTGATCAAATCCTTAGATGGGATGAAATTGTAAGTGCCAAATTAATAAAATAAACTAATAGTATGACTTTATTAATTATCGTTAATGTCTTACAATATAGTTGTTAGAGATTTCACATAAAGTGAAAAAATATATCATAAGGAGAATTATTATGGCACTTAGTGACTACTTCACAGGTATCCAACACGTTGGAATTCCTGCCAAAGATTTAGATGAAACAATCGATTTTTACAAGAAATTAGGCTTTGATAAAGCTGGCCAATTTATGTATCAAGGAAATCGTTGTGCTTTCATGAAGTATGGTAATTTGATGATTGAAACATGGGAAGGCGATCCAGTTGCTGATAAAGACGGTGCTATTAACCATATTTCATTAAATACCACTGATGCTGATGCAGCATTTAAAGAAGCTAAGAAAATGGGCTTAGACGTTCAGGAAGATGAAATTGATACTCGTCCATTCTGGGACAAGGGGATTCGCTTCTTCAACATTTATGGTCCTAACCACGAAAAGATTGAATTCTGTCAAATTGTTTAGTTTATAATTTGAATAGTTATAAAAAGACGTGGTAAAGCACGTCTTTTTATTTGCTGTATGATAGATGCTTGCTAATTAAATATTTCTCCATTATGATATAGACTAAAGGTTTTAAGGACGAGTGTAAATAAAAATACGAGAGGAGGATAAATATGTTAGATCAAACTAAAAAGTTTTTGCGCGATCAAGGATATCATTATAAAAAGACATATATTAGACCATTAATTACCCCAGATAATATCTACGTATTTCGCTTTGGTAAGAATAATTTGAATAATCGACTCATTATTCGCTACGGACACGGTTGGACTGGACGACAAAGAATTAAAGAAATTGATCTTCGATTGCATAAGCAAAAGCATCCCCGAATTTTTAAGACTGAACGAGGATTGCTTAAGTATTTAGCTGGTCATTTAAAGCAGCATGAGCAAAAGCTTGAAAAAATTGAAGATAATAAAAATAATGCATCCAGTTAACGGGTGCTTTTTTTATAAAAAGAATGAGGTTTAAAGGATGGATTTAGTTAAAGTTTCAGTAAAAACGAGTCATGAAGCCGTTGACGCTGTTTCCAATATTTTAATGGAACAAGGGGCAACTGGAGTTCAGATTGATGACAGAAATGATTATGAAGTTCTAAAACGCGAGGCTAATTGGGACCAATATGAGCTAGGTGATTCTAGAACTGATTATAATTTGAATGAAGCACAAGTCAGTGCCTATTTTAAGGATAAGATTGACGTTGATAATGTTGTTAAAAAGGTGAAAAATAAAGTAGGAAGTTTGAACCAGTTTGGCTTAGATCCTGGTCCAAATCTAGTTAGTGTTAAATCAGTTAAGGATGAAGACTGGGCCACTTCTTGGGAGAAGTATTATCACCCAGAACGAGTTACAAGATTTTTAACCGTGGTTCCAAGTTGGGAAGATTATGACATTAAGAATTCTGATGAGTTAATGGTTCGTTTGGATCCAGGGATGGCGTTTGGAACCGGTACTCATCCGACTACTAAGTTAGCAATGCAAGCCCTAGAAATGACAATTCGTGGCGATGAAACCATGCTTGATGTAGGAACTGGATCAGGTGTGTTAAGTATTGCTGCTAGGGAATTAGGAGCTGGAACCATTAATGCTTATGATGTTGATGACGTAGCGGTTAAATCAGCTAAAAAAAACATTGCACTGAATCCGGGTATGCAAGGAATTCAGGTGAAAGTTAACAATTTATTAGACGGAATTAATATCAAGGCGGATATCGTAGTTGCTAATATTCTTGCTGAAATTATTATTCCTTTAATCCCACAAGCTGAAAAGTGCTTAAATAACGGGGGAATCTTTATTACTTCTGGAATTATTGCTGATAAACTAGATGAAGTAATTGCTACCCTTAAAAAACATCATTTTAAGATTAATCAGGTTTTAACCATGAAAGACTGGCGTTCTGTCATTGCAGAAAAAGTTAGTGAGGAGAATTAATTGCAACATTATTTTTTAAATTATCCCCTTCAAGTTGGTCAAATCATTGAGCTTCCAAACGATGTTTCCCATCATTGGAATGGGGTGATGCGGGCCGAACGGGGATCAAAAGCAGAGTTTGTATCTAATCAAGAGATCGTATACGTTGGAGAACTGGTTGATGAAGCTACGCCAACCATTAAAATTACTGATAAAACTAATCAGAATGTTGAACTTCCCGTTAAGGTAACGATTGTTTGTGGACTTCCCAAAAGGAGTAAGGCGGATTTGATTACGCAGAAAGCAACGGAAATGGGAGCTGATCGGATTATTTTTACTCCAACTGATTGGGCCATTGCTAAGTGGGGTAGTAAGGCACCTAAAAAAATCAAAAGGTTACAAAAAATTGCTAAAAGCGCGGCCGAACAGTCTCATCGAAATTTAATTCCAGATGTGAAGTACGTAGATTCAATCAATCATGTTAGTAAAATTAAGTCTGATTACAAAGTGATGGCTTATGAAGAAGCTGCTAAACATGGCGAAAATAGCAAACTTTATAAAATAGTTTCACAAATGAAAACGGGACAAGACCTCATGGTTTTCTTTGGACCAGAGGGTGGAATTTCTCCTAGTGAGGTTGAGCGATTAGAGAATGTGGGCTTTGTCTCAGTTGGTTTGGGTCCAAGAATCTTGAGAACTGAATCAGCACCACTTTACCTTTTATCAGCAGTTTCAACGTTATTAGAACTAAAACAAATTAAGTAGGGATAACATGTCAAAAGTTAAAGAATGGACACCAAAAGAAATATTTGATGAAGCATCTGAGTATCTAGACAAAAACGATATTCAAATGATTAAAAAAGCGTATAAATTTGCAAAGATTGCTCATGAAGATCAAAAGCGAGCATCGGGACAACCTTATATTAATCATCCAGTTGAGGTTGCTGGTATTTTAACTGATCTTCATATGGATGCAGAAACAATTACAGCTGGATTTCTTCATGATGTTGTTGAAGACACTGGAGCAACCATCGGAGATATAACTGAACTTTTTGGTGACCATGTCTCATTAATCGTTGATGGGGTCTCAAAACTCAGTAAAATTAAATATAAATCTAGTAAAGAGCAGCTGGCAGAGAATCATCGAAAGTTGCTATTAGCGATGTGTAAGGATATTCGAGTAATGATCGTTAAGTTAGCCGATCGCCTTCATAACATGGAGACCTTGGATGCCCTTCGTCCCGATAAACAAAAACGAATTGCACAGGAAACCCTCGATATTTATGCACCCCTAGCGGATCGTTTGGGAATTGGAACCATCAAGTGGGAATTAGAGGACCTTTCACTCCGTTACCTAAAGCCAGATGATTATTATGAGATCGTTAACTTGATGAATTCAAAGCGAAATGAACGAGTTGCATATGTTAATAGAGCGGTTAAGAAAGTTCAACAAGCAATTGAGGGTTTAGGCATCAAAGGTGAGGTTTACGGACGACCTAAGCATATTTATTCCATCTATCGCAAAATGCATGACAAACATAAAGACTTTAAAGAAATTTATGACCTATTGGCCGTTCGTGTAATTGTTAAATCAGTTAAAGATTGTTATGCCGTTTTAGGAGCCATTCACACGGAATGGAAGCCATTTCCAGATCGTTTTAAAGATTACATTGCAATGCCAAAACCCAATATGTATCAATCATTGCATACTACAGTTGTTGGACCAGAAGGCAAACCACTTGAAATCCAAATTCGGACGGAAGAAATGCATCGCATTGCTGAATACGGGGTTGCCGCACACTGGGCATATAAGGAAGGCAAAACAGATGAGGTTGAAAGTAACAAGAGTAATGTTCAGCTGAATTTGTTTAAGAAAATTATCGAGATTCAGGAAGAATCAGAGAATGCTTCTGATTTCATGGATAGTGTGCAGGGAGACTTATTTAGTGATCGCGTCTATGCCTTCACCCCATCTGGAGATGTAATTGAACTTCCTAAGGGATCCATCCCGATTGATATGGCATATTCCATCCACACTGATGTTGGTAATTCAACTACTGGTGCGAGAGTAAATGGCAAGTTAGTTCCTCTTGATTATGAAATTAAAAATGGGGATATTGTCGACATTATTACGTCAAGTAGTTCTGATGGTCCAGGAAAAAATTGGATGTCCATGGTAAAAACCCGTCGGGCCAAACATAAAATTAAGCAATTCTTTAAGCGTAGCAGTCATGATGATGACATTAATTCTGGAAAAGAAACGTTGGAAAAAGACATTGTTGATTCGGGATTCGATCCAGCAACAATTCTTAGTGATGATAACTTAACGCGAGTTATCAATGAAATGCATTATACAAGTATTGATAATTTATACGCTGCGATTGGTTTTGGTGATATTCAACCTAACGGAGTTGTTAACCGACTTCTGGAGCCTGAAAAAAATGAAATTGAAAAGAAACGGCAAGAAGACGCTGAACGAGACGTGTTAGAGGGTCATAAGACCATTTCTCATGAGAGTGAAGATGCTGAACAAGGCAAGAAACCAGAAGATAACATTAAAATCGAGGGTGTTGATAATCTTTTAGTTCATATTAGTCGTTGTTGTGATCCAGTTCCAGGCGATGAGATTGAGGGTTATATCACGATGGGGAATGGAATTTCTGTTCATCGTGCTAATTGCCCGAACCTTCTTCAAGCTAAGACCGGGAATAATCGTATTATCAACCTTAACTGGCGCAAAGTAGAAGATAATGCCATTACTTATGACAGTGATCTAGAAATTCAAGGATACAATCGAAGCGGATTATTAAATGACATACTAAAACGGGTTAATTCCGCTACCAAGAATCTTAATTCGGTAGAAGGAAAGGTTATTCACGAGGATTTGGTTTCAATTCGGGTTTCAGTTGGGGTCCGAAATGTTCAGCAACTTGACCGAATTATTGATAGTGTAAATGCGGTTCCAGATGTTTATGAGGTTAAACGAACGGAAGGATAACGGATAATGAAGTTAGTCATTCAACGAGTTAATTGGGCAGAAGTTAAAATTAATGATCAGGTTAGGGGTGCCATTAAGAAGGGGTACTTAATTCTGGTTGGCGCTCAAGATTCTGATGGACAGGATGAAGTTGATCACCTGGCCCACAAAGTCGCTCATCTTCGGATCTTTGAAGATGAAAACGGTAAAATGAATTTAAATATTAAACAAGTCTCAGGTTCAATTTTGTCAGTTTCGCAATTTACTCTGTTGGCCGACACTAAAAAGGGTAATCGGCCTACTTTCACCGGCGCGGGTGATCCTGATCATGCGAAGAAAATTTATGAATCATTTAATGATGCCCTCAAAAAAAATGGATTGAAAGTAGAAACTGGCGTCTTTGGAGCTGATATGGACGTGGATTTAGAAAATCATGGTCCATCTACTTTTATTTTAAATTACCAAAAAAAGGAAAATAATTGATATGGTAAATGCAATTTGGGATTTTGATGGTACTCTTTTTAACACTTATCCCTACATGGTAACCTCATTTTGTAAAGCATTGGACGAAAATGGTGTTAGTGACGTTAATTTTGATTCTGAATCAATTTATGAAGACATGCGGATTCATTCACTTGGAGCTAGTGAAACCAAGTATTGTGCTAGCTTTAACATTAATCGAGATCAATTTTCTCGATCATATAAGCAATTCGAACGTGATGAGGTCATGTTGGCAAAACCATTTGTTGGGGTCAGAGCTGTTTTAAGTAATGTAATTGGTACTGGTGGAAGCAACGGACTGTTAACTCATCGTGATGATCAAGCCATAACATTATTAAATGATTTTGACCTAAAAAAACTGTTTACTGGTTTTGTAACCAGTAAACAGTCGTTTAAAAGGAAACCCAATCCTGAGTCTCTGAATTATTTAATTAATAATATGGACTTAAACCGATCATCTACTTTTATGATTGGTGATCGGCAATTAGATGTTGATGCTGGCCATAATGCCGGGGTTAAAACCATCTTGTTTGATCCTGACTATATGATTGAGGATCAAGGTGACCCTGATTACGTAGCTCATAGTTTTGATGAAATATCAAAGTTAATTGAATGAGCTAAGGATTCCGTCTAATAAAGGTCCAAAGGTTTCACCGAAAAGAACTACATGGACTAAAGCGTAGTAAAATCGGTACCAGCCAACGCGATTTTTAAAGCCTGGCTCAATTGGATATGTGTCATTATAGCCACGATAAAAGTCGCGATCGAATCCCCCAAAAACGGTTGTAACTCCTAGGTCATATTCACGATCGCCAAAGTAAACGTCAGGATCAATTAACATTGGTTCATGTTTACTGGTAAAAATGGCGTTTCCTGACCACAAGTCTCCATGAAGAAGGCTAGGAGTCACTGGGTGTTTAGTGTAGTAATCGATAATTTGTTGGCGCATAACTTGATAATGTTGGTCGCGGGAGTCATTCCAGCGACCTTTTTTGGCTGCAATCTTAACTAGGGGATCAATTCTTTGTTCAACGTAAAATTTTTGCCAAGTGTCTTGCCAATGATTGTTTTTAGGAATTTTACCAGCATCAAAGTTATGGTCTAAACCAAACTGATCGTTATGAACTTTATGAACGTTGGCAACCATTTTTCCCAAATCATATTGATTCCCAGATCCAACGTCAATCCAATCGAGGATAAGAAATCCATCTCCATTGATTTCACCAGAGGAAACTACTGTGGGAACATTGGCAGCTTGTGATAAAAGGTGAATTCCCTCAACTTCATGGTCAAAAAACTGTTTTCCACGACCTGGTTGAACCTTCATAAAATAGACATGATCTGGGGTTTTAACCTGGTATGAATCGTTAATATCTCCGCCTGACACGGGAGATAGTGATTGAACGTTTTTTAATGGCAACTGGTTAATCCACTCTTGATCTAATTTTTTCATAATAAACTCCTTTCTAGTAAGTTTTATTTACATAACGGTTGATTCCTTTGAGAACGTCATTTGCGACCAAATTTTGGTAGGTGGGATTTTTAATTTTGTTAAAGTCATGATCGTTGTTAATATATCCCATTTCAAGTAAAACTGACGGGATAGAAACATCCCTGATTACTAGATAATTACCAATCTGAACCCCTCGATTATTAAGAGGAACGTTTCCCATGTATGAATTAATGTCGGATGCCAGTTGTTTGGATTTTCCGGCGTGATAGTAATAATTTGTAAAACCACTGGCCGTATTATCCGTACTGGACGAGTCAAAATGAAAACTAACGAAGAGATTGGCATGATTATCAGTTGAAAAATCTGGTCTTTTATATAAACTAACGGATTTATCTGAATCCCTTGTCATAATAACATGTGCACCTTGATTCCGCAGTTTATTTGCAACCTTCTGAGCTAATTGAAGAGTGTACGTTTTTTCTTTTTGACCATGTGTTGAAAGCGCTCCAGAATCATTACCACCATGACCAGGATCCAATACAATGGTTGTTTCTGATAGTTTAGTGGCATTAGTAATCTTATTATTATTCACTAACCAGGTTGGAATCCAACCAATTTTTTGATTTTTATAAACCACTCGATACCAATTATTCTTTTCGCTCAAGATTTGCAATCGGGTGCCACGATTGACGGTTTTAACCGTTTTGTACTGGATTCCTGGACCGGTCTTAATGGCTAAATTATTGAATCCAACTCCAATATTGTTTTTAACTAGCATGATTAGGAGGATGATTATGGTTGTTCCAATAATTATTAGGGTAGTATAAAATCCTCGTTTGTTCTTTATGTAAAATTTTGTTTTCATTTTAAGGGCCTCATTGGATTATATGATTACTCATAATAGTATAACTTTTTTACTGTTTCCTTAAGTCTATAATAAAAAAATTAACTTGAATCTTGACAATTCATCTGGGTTTTATTAATCTTAAATTGATTTGAAATGCCGTTGAAGATGAATAGTAACCGTTTGCTGGTCTTAAGAGAGTACCTAATTGCTGAAATGGTATGTCCTATAAATGGTAAAGACGCATCTAGGTAAAATTAATAAATAAGAGAACCAAAAAAGGTGGTACCGTGCTAATTGCGCCCTTGTGATTACATGGCTCGCCTTTTTTTATACTTTTGACTCAATGAGAGGAAGATGTGGTAGATGAAAAGAACGACTTATGCTGGAAATGTTAACGAAGATTATTTAGATCAAGAAGTGGTTCTTGATGGATGGGTTGCCAAAAAACGGAATTTAGGAAGTTTAATTTTTATCGATCTTCGGGATCGTGCTGGAATTGTTCAACTGGTTTTTAATGAGAAAAATGGTGAGGATGCTTTTAAGGTAGCTGAATCAGTTAAAAACGAGTACGTAATCCAAATTAAAGGAAGAGTGGTTGCTAGATCTGAAAAGGAAATCAATCCTGATATTCACACTGGAAAAGTGGAAGTTGACGTTTCTGATGCTAAGGTTTTAAGCACATCAAAACAGACTCCATTTGAGATTAAGAATGATATCAATGCCTCTGATGATTTGAGGTTAAAGTATCGTTATCTTGATTTAAGACGGCCAGTAATGCAAAAGGGATTGATGATTCGGAACCGAATCTTACAGTCAACTCACAAATATTTTGATGAAAATGGGTTTATTGATATTGAGACGCCAGATTTAACGGTTTCAACCCCTGAAGGTGCCAGGGATTACCTGGTTCCATCACGAGTATACCCCGGTTCTTTTTATGCTCTTCCGCAGTCTCCTCAACAATTTAAACAATTATTAATGGGTGCTGGCTTTGATCGTTACTATCAGATTGCCCGTTGTTTTAGAGACGAGGATTTACGTGGCGATCGGCAGCCCGAATTTACTCAAATCGACATGGAAACGTCATTTTTGTCAGCTGAGGAGATTCAAGACCTTACCGAGGGATTGATTAAAAAGGTTATGAAAGATACGGTCAACGTTGACGTTGATACACCATTTGAAAGAATTACTTGGCAAGAATCAATGGATCGATTTGGAACTGACCAACCTGACACACGTTTTAAAATGGAATTAAAAGATCTTTCGGATGTAGTAGCAGATTCTGATTTTAAAGTCTTTAGTTCGGCCATTAAGAACGGTGGTCAGGTAAAGGCCATTGGCGTCCCTGATGGAGCCAAGCAGTTCTCAAGAAAAGATATTGATAAGTATGGTGAGTATGTAAAACGGTTTGGTGCTAAGGGACTAGCATGGATGAAGGTTACAGATGACGGATTTTCTGGCCCAATTGCTAAGTTCTTTAAAGATCCAGCAATGGTAAGTAAAATTAAAGAAACGACTGGGGCTAAAGACGGTGACTTATTGTTGTTTGCTGCCGATCGAAGTAAAGTGGTTGCGGATACATTAGGATATTTAAGAGTTGCGATTGCTAACGAATTGAATATGATTCCAGAAGATCAGTACAACTTCTTATGGATTGTGGACTGGCCACTGTTTGAGTACGATGAAGGTGCAGGACGTTGGGTAGCTGCTCACCATCCATTTACGATGCCAAATAAAGGTGATGAACATTACTTAAATGATGGGGAAGATCCTCATAAAGCACATGCTCAAAGTTATGACATTATCTTAAATGGCCTCGAACTTGGTGGTGGATCAATTCGTATTCACACCCGTGAACTTCAAGAAAAAATGTTTAAAGCCCTTGGGTTTACTAAAGAGAGTGCTGAAGCTCAATTTGGATACTTTCTTCGTGCTTTGGATTATGGATTCCCACCACATGGTGGTCTAGCAATCGGACTTGATCGTTTTGCTAGGTTGTTAGCTCATCGTGGCAATATTAGGGATGTAATTGCTTTCCCTAAGAATTCAAAGGCGGTTGAGCCTTTGACCGGAGCTCCAACTCCAGTTTCACAGAAGCAGTTGGATGAATTAGGAATTTCTCTAGATCAAAAAGACAAATCAAATAATAAATAAGATTAAATAAAAAGTTGTGACTAGCTCACAACTTTTTATTTTTTTTAAATTTGGTAATGTTATACTAGTTATGAATTTCTAAATGATCAGAAGGAACTTAAATGGACGACGTACAAAAAATTTTAAAACGACATCAGTACATATCAAAGTTATCAACCGCATTTGTATATGGAATTATGGTATCCATCGCGATGAACTTCTTTTGGACTCCTGGGCACATTTATTCTTCAGGGGTTACTGGATTTGCACAGTTACTTAATACTTTGACTGAACGATATTTTCCGTTTACGATTTCGGCTGCATTGGGATTATTCCTACTTAATATCCCAATGTTTATTTTATCTTGGAAACAAATTGGTCATCAGTTTACGATGTTTACGTTTGTTTCTGTCGTTGTTGCCAGTGTCATGATTAAAATCTTACGTCCTCTAACCTTAACCACAGATCCATTAATCTGTGCAATTTTTGGTGGTGCAATTAATGGATTTGGAGTGGGATTATCCTTAAAAAATGGTATTTCAACTGGTGGATTGGATATTTTGGGAATCGTGATCCAAAGGAAAACCGGAAAATCAATTGGAACCATTAACCTTATATTTAATACCTTTATTATTTTATCAGCTGGTTTCTTTTATGGATGGCCCTATGCTTTTTATTCAGCAATTGGAGTTCTAGTAAACGCTAAGGCAATGGATTTGGCATATACAAGACAACAAATTGTCCAAGTGATGGTTGTTACCGATCGGCCCAAGACGGTCGTAGATAGCATTCAAAATCATTTGAGAAGAGGAATTACTATTATTCATAATGCCGAGGGTGCTTATAACCATAAGAAGAAGTCGGTCCTGTTTACTTCAATTTCACGATATGAAATGACCGAATTTGATGCAGCCTTAAATGAATCTGATCCCGATGCATTCGGGGTAGTGGTCGATGTTGATAAGGTGTTTGGTAATTTTTATGAGAAAAAACGGAAATAGCTGGCTTTTAGCCTGAAGTGTTGTTTTTTTATTATGGTATAATGTTTCATTGTAATTATTGAAAATGGTGATGAAAGTGAAAGTCATATATACATGGTTGATTAGATTAATTTCGACAATTTTTTATTTTCGACCCAAAAAGAATATATATTATGTAATGAGTTTTGATAATAATCTGAGGCTAATTAAGCAAATTGCCGCTAACATGCCTGAGGGTCAAGAGCTAGTTGTGTTATACGAACCTGAAATTGAGGCAGCCGCAACTGACCTGAGTGCGTTTGGGATTAAGACCATTCCATTTAAAGAAAATGCAAGGTTTGCGTTGTTAACTATTCCTAGTTTAATGTCGGCTCGCGTTTTGTTTTGTGATAATTATTTCCCGTTTTTGGCTGGTTTAGTTCGACCAAAGAAAAAAATGAAGATTGTCCAGTTGTGGCATGCCGATGGTGCCATTAAATGTTTTGGTTGGGAAGATCCGACCACTAACAAAAGATCATTTTTTGACAAACTTCGATTTCAAAGTGTTTACAATCATTTTGATGATTTTGTGGTTGCTTCTAAGGCAATGGGACATATTTTTGAACGAAGTTATCGAGAATCACCTGATAAGATGAAGTATCTTGGATATCCGAGGTCAGATCGACTATTTAAGGAACGTTGGAGAAGGGTTGCTAGACACAGGGTCTATGAGGTGGCACCTGAATTAAAGGGGAAGCGTGTAATCTTGTATGCTCCCACCTATCGTGATGGACTTGAGTTTGATCCTCCAAAGGACATTGGTGAAGCGTTAACGGCTGATCCTGATGCGATTACGGTCGTTAAACTTCATCCGTTGTTACGAGATCAGGAATCACGAATCAGGAAATTTTCTAATGGGAATATTCGCTTTTATAATCAACTTTCTACTTCTGATCTCCTATCAGTATGTAATACACTAGTGACTGATTATTCTTCAGTGGCTTTTGATTTTAGCTTATTACCCCAAGCTCATTCAATGATTTTCTTTATGTTTGATCTCAAACAATACGAGCAGGACCCAGGAATCCAAAAAGACTTTTTGGAGTGGCTGCCATCAGAGCCAATTACAAGGGTTGATCAATTAACGCAGGCAATTGTTGCTAATCAAAAGATTGATTTTACTAGTTTTAATAAACATTGGAATACATACAATGATGGGTATGCAACCGAACGTGTTATCAAAAGATATGTTTTACAAAATAATTAATGAAATAAAAAAGGAGAGTGCTGAGCTTGAAGGAAGTTTGGGCCTTACTTAAAGAACAATTTGAAAATTTAGGCATTATTTTTCGAATTTCAAAATACGAAGATAAGGCTACTTACCAGAGTCATTACTTAGGCTTGGTTTGGGAATATTTGTACCCGCTGATTCAAATTGCCATTTACTGGTTAGTCTTCGGTGTTGGACTAAAGGGAAGTACTGGTCACAACGGAAGTTATTTACCATGGATGGTTATTGGTATCACACCATGGTTTTTTATGAATCGTGTGACTCTAGATGCTTCTAAAAGTATTTATCAACGTGCCGGTTTAGTTTCAAAGATGAAGTTTCCCATTAGCATCCTACCCTCGATTAAATTAGTCAGTAATCTAAGCTCCTTTTGGACCATGCTGGTTTTTTCAATTGTGATTGGATATCTTTATGGGGTTCGTCCGAGTTTATTCTGGTTTCAGTGGATTTATTACTTTATCGCAATGATTGCGTGGTTAATTGCTTTTGGAATCTTTAATTCGACGATTACCGTTTTAATCCGGGATTACCACGTGATGCTACAGTCGTTTATGAGAATGTTGTTCTACATTTCTGGAGTTCTGTTCAACTTTGAATCTTCTGCTTCGTTCCCGCCATTTTTGATTAGAATCCTAGAATTAAATCCATTCTTTTATATCGTTCAAGGATTTCGTGATTCAATGTTATCAAGCAGTTGGTTCTGGGAAAAGCCGCTTCTAAGTATTATTTTCTGGTTAATGACGTTGTTTTTCTTTTTAGTTGGATCACATTTACACTTTAAATTTAGATCACATTTTGTTGACTTAGTATAAGGAAAATAATATGAATGGAAAGCAAATTAAGGACAAATTAATTAGTGGTATTAAGTTAGCCATTCGCACTGGACTCATCGCGCTGAACGATGGGTTTATTTGTATGCCCGTTAAAAAACACGAAATCATGTTCGAAAGTTTTAACGGAAAAGACATTAACGATAATCCTGCTGCCATCTATTTTGAATGGATTAAGCAACATCCTGAATACGCTAAGCATGCGTATTTTGGGGTGAAAGCAGCTAATTATAAAGAGTTACACAAACAGTATCCTAACGTTCAAATTTTACGACGCTTTTTTCCGAGATGGGTTTGGCACGTTGCTCGAGCTGATTTTTGGGTCTTTAACTCGCGATTTCCCAAATGGTGGAAGAAAAATAAGCGAACGACCTACATTCAAACCTGGCATGGGACTCCGCTTAAAAAATTAGGAGTTGATATTGAGCATGTTTCCATTCCAGGAATTTCGACTCAGCAATATCATGACGATTTTAAGAAGGCTGCTAGTCGATGGAAATACTTGATTATGCCTAATCAATATTCAGAGGATATTTTTGATCGGGCATTTGATTTTAAAAACGTTCCCTTGCAAATTGGATATCCAAGAAATGATGTTTTGTATCAGCAAAATAACGCTAAAGCCATTTCAGAATTAAAGAAAAGAATTGTTGGTAATCCAAGACAAAAAGTTATTTTGTATGCACCAACTTGGCGAGATGATGACTATCAAAAAAAGGGAAGCTATAACTTTGAACTGCCATTTTCGTTGAAATCATTTTTTGATCATGTGGGTGATAACACGAAATTAATTATTCGTCCTCACTACCTTATTAAAGATCGAATTGATATCGCTGGGTATGAAGATCGAGTTCAGATTGAAGCCGATTGTGATATTAGTGAGTTATACTTAATTTCAGATTTATTGATCACCGACTATTCTTCTGTGATGTTTGATTACGCTAATTTGAAACGTCCAATGTTATTCTATGCATATGACTTAAAACATTATCAAAATGAGTTAAGGGGTTTTTATTTTGATTTTAAAAAAGACGTTCCTGGTCCAATTGTTGAAGATCAAGATTCTTTTTATAATGAGTTGTCACATTTTAACGAAGATGGTAAGTTTATCGGGTATGATCAGAAAATAGAAGATTTTTATAATAAGTTTTGTAGTTGGGAGCATGGGGATGCTTCCGCTAAGGTTGTTAAAGTAATGGAGGATAAAAATGAGTAGTGATGAATTCTTAATTGGGTCACATGTTGCCATGAAAGCACCAGATATGATGCTCGGTTCTGCTGAGGAAGCAGCTCGGGATGGTGAAAATGTTTTTATGTTATACACTGGAGCTCCACAAAGCTCAAAAAGAACTGCGATTGATAAACTTAAGATTGATCAAGCTCATTCGTATATGGAAGACCATGATTTACAAGAAGTAGTGGTTCATGCTCCTTATATTATTAATTTGGGCAACCCCAAAAAGCCCCAAAGTTTTCACTTTGCGGTTAATTTTCTGAAACAAGAAATTGATCGTTCAGAAGCAATGGGTGCTGATCAGATTGTCTTGCACCCAGGATCCCACGTTGGATCAGGAGTGGAAGCAGGAATCAAACAGATTATTAAAGGTTTAAATGAAGTGATCACTCCCGACCAAAAGATTCAGGTGGCCCTTGAAACTATGGCAGGTAAAGGAACGGAAATTGGTTCAACATTTGAGCAATTAGCTAAGATTATTGATGGGGTTAAGCTGAATGACAAATTGTCGATTACTTTTGATACCTGTCACACTAGCGATGCTGGTTATGACATTAAGAATGATTTTGATGGGGTAATGAAAGAGTTTGACAAAATTATTGGAATGGATCGGATTAAAGTGATTCATTTAAATGACTCCAAGAATCCTCAGGGTTCCCATAAAGATCGTCATACTAACATCGGTTTTGGGGCCCTTGGATTTGACGCTTTAAATTACGTGGCCAGATACCCTAAGTTTGATAAGGTCCCTAAAATTCTTGAAACACCAACAATTAAAATTAATGATGAAGTTAAGATTAATCCTCACCAGTATGAGATCAAAATGCTAAAAGAACAGAAGTTTAATCCAGATATGATTGAAGATATTAAACGTGATTATAAGGATGGAAAGATTAGTGACCTTGTTCATTAATGTTTAGACTCTGAGTGATGATCGTAGCTGTTTCTTCAATGGACTTATTGTACACGTTGATTTGTAGACAATCTAATTTACGATAAAGATGCTTGGCATAGTCAAGCTCTTTTTTTATTTGTTTTGAGTCTGAGTATGGAGTGTCAGGGTCGAGTCCATATGCAATCATTCTTTCTTGGCGAATCTTCTTTAGGTTTGTAACAGAGTTGGTTAAACCAAAAATTTTATTGTGGTCGATTTGATAAACTTCTTCTGGTAGTTGGATGGTTGGTCCAATGGGAACGTTTGCTACTAGTAAGTTTTGGTTGGCCAGATAGAGCGATAGGGGTGTTTTAGATGTTCGTGAGATTCCAAGGAGAACAATATCCGCTTTTTTAAGATCACCTGGTCGTTTTCCATCGTCATTTGCTACCGCAAATTCAATTGCAGAGATTCGTTTGAAGTAGTCTTCGTTAAGGTTATGAACTAAACCAGGAACTTCGGCAGCTGATTCATGAAGCTTTTTGGAAATAATTTGAATTGGCTTTTGAATGCAATCAAAACTATATAAATTATTATCCATGGCAAAGGCAGTTACTAGCTTACTTAGATCAGGATCGACTAAGGTGTGAAAGATAATGGCATCTTGTTCTTTAGCTAGTTTAAGAATTCCGTCAAGCATCGACTGCGTTTGAATGAATGGATAGCGTTTAAAGTTAGCATTTGCTTCAGGGAATTGGGCTACTGCAGTTCGGGCGATTGACATGGCTGTGGCACCACTTGAATCTGAAATTATAAATGCATTGAAATTGGTTGTCATAATATTACCTCCTACTTTGTTAGTATTTTATCATATTTATCGTTCAGACTCGTTGACGGGCCATTCCCCATAATGTATAATTAATAATGACCGTTAAGGATTAAATACAAATGGTATTATTTAAGCTCGGAGGGAGGGATTTATCATGTCAAAAACTGTCGTTCGCAAAAACGAATCTCTTGATGATGCTCTTCGACGCTTTAAGCGCACGGTTTCAAAAATCGGTACCCTTCAGGAATTCCGTAAACGTGAGTTTTACGAAAAACCTAGCGTAAAGCGTAAATTAAAATCAGAAGCAGCTCGTAAGCGTAACAATAAGAAAAAGAAGCGTCGCAGCTTCTAATAATGAAACGCCCCTGATGATAGGAGCGTTTTTTATATATGAAAAGAGGGCTAAAATGGCTTTATCCGATGAATTAAATAATGATCTCAAAAGTGCCATGAAGAACCATGATAAGACAAGATTAACCATTGTCAGGATGCTTAAGTCTAATTTAATGAATGAAAAAATAAAATTAGGCCATGATCTTTCTGATGCTGAAGCGGCAGCTGTTGTTAATCGAGAAGTTAAGCAACATAAGGATTCAATTGCTGAATTTAAAAGTGGTGGAAGAGATGATTTGGTGAAGGGTCAAGAAGAAGAGCTCAAGATTCTTGAAGACTATGCACCAAAACAAATGTCTGAAGCCGACGTTGAAAAAATCGTTAATGATACAATCAAACAACTCGGAGCGTCCGGTAAGGGCGACTTTGGAAAAGTAATGGGTGCTGTCATGGGAAAAGTTAAGGGACAAGCTGATGGCAGTACTGTTAATAAACTAGTTAATAAAGCTCTCAGTTAGAAAAAGAACTCATTGAATGAATCAATGAGTTCTTTTTGTTCTTTTGCTTTGTAAGTGGCGGATTATATGCTAGTATTTTAGGTAAAAGTCGATATGAAAGGAACTTGTTTGATTGACAGATAATTTTAAGTTTAAAAAAGAATTAACGTTAAAGAATCCCAATGATGAAGCCGCTTTATTTGGTGTACAAGATGCCTTTTTGGATATTTTAGAACAGGGTATGGCAACATCAATTCGTCATTCTGGGGGAAAGATCACTGTTGAAGGTGATGACGAAAAGGCGGTTCAAAATACCATTGATATTTTGAATGGCATGCTTGAATTGATTCATTCTGGAATCACTTTAAATTCTAGTGACTTCGTTTCGGCCATGAAAATGGCTGAAAAGGGAACCCTTGGATTTCTTCCAGAGTTGTATAATCAAGTGCTTTTAAAGGATAATAAAGGGAAGCCCGTCCGAGTAAAGAATTTTGGTCAACGTCAGTATGTCCAGTCCATTAAGCATAACGATGTCACTTTTGGAATCGGACCAGCTGGTACCGGGAAGACCTATTTAGCGGTTGTAATGGCAGTAGCAGCCCTCAAAAAGGGTGATGTGGATAAGATTGTCTTAACTAGACCTGCTGTTGAAGCTGGTGAAAGCCTTGGATTCTTACCCGGAGACTTAAAAGAAAAAGTTGATCCATATTTGCGTCCTTTATATGATGCATTAAACTCAACGCTTGGATCTGATCATAGTGAACGATTAATGGATCGTGGGGTTATTGAAATTGCGCCCTTGGCATATATGCGTGGGAGAACGCTTGACAATTCCTTTGTCATTTTGGATGAAGCTCAAAATACGACCAATGCACAAATGAAAATGTTTTTAACACGTTTAGGTTTTGGTTCTAAAATGATTGTTAATGGGGATGTTTCTCAAATTGATTTAAACGGAAGAGTACGAAGTGGGCTAGTAACCGCTCCTAAAATCTTGCGAGACATTGATGATATTAGTTTTGTTAATTTTAGTGCTGACGATGTGGTTAGACATCCCGTAGTTGCCAAGATTATTAATGCGTACGAAAAAAATGATAATGGAGAATAGATATGGATCTTGAAATATATGATCAAACTCAAGATGGAGTTGATCCCCAAAAAATTACTCTGATTAGAGATATTCTAAATTATGCTGCTAAGTACATTAACTTAAAGGATAATACCGAGATGTCAGTTACCTTAGTTAATAATGACCGTATTAGAGAAATTAATCGTGATTATCGTGGAGTTGATCGGGCTACGGATGTAATTAGTTTTGCAATTGAAGACCAGAGTGATGACGATTTTCCAGTGATTATGAATGATGAAATGAAGAAGGATATTCCTGAAAATATCGGGGATATTTTTGTGTGTGTTGATAAAGTAGCCGAACAGGCTGACTTTTTAAATCATTCTAATGATCGAGAGTTAGGGTTCTTGGTTGTTCATGGATTTTTACATTTAAATGGTTATGATCACATGAAACCTGAAGACGAAGCGGTAATGTTTCCTCTTCAAAGAAAGATTATGGATTCTTATGGACTCACAAAATAACAAACAAACGGGTAAAAACAAAAATTTCATCCAGGCTTTTGGTCATGCTTATGACGGTATTAAATGGGTTTTCGTTCACGAACGAAATTTTAAGTTTGATATGGCGTGTGCCGTTATTACGATGGGATTAGGATTTATTTTACGGATTCGACTGGAACAATTTATGTGGCTTTTGACGGCCATTATTTTAGTACTTGTTGGTGAAATCCTTAACACTGTGGTTGAAAGAATCATGGATTTTATGAGTGATCATCATTATGATGAACGAGTAAAAGTGATTAAAGACGTTGCGGCTGGTGGTGTGGTACTAACGGCTATCTTTGCAATTGTCGTTGGACTATTTGTGTTTGTTCCAAAAATTATTGAATTATTGAATTAATTAAGGGGAAAATATGGCAGAGACTTCAAAATACAAATCAGGATTTGTAGCAATTGTAGGACGTCCCAATGTTGGTAAATCAACGTTTTTAAATCGAGTGATTGGCCAAAAAGTGGCCATTATGTCTGAAAAAGCTCAAACAACAAGGAACAAGATTCAGGGAATTTACACTACTGATGATGCGCAGATTGTTTTCATTGATACTCCTGGAATCCATAAGCCTAAGAACAAGTTAGATGACTATATGGATGAAGCAGCTCTCTCTTCTTTAAAAGAAGTTGATGCAGTTTTATTTATGGTCAGCGCAACTGAGACACGTGGAGCTGGCGATAATTATATTATTGATCAACTAAAGCAGGTTAATAGTCCCGTCTATTTGGTTATTAATAAGATTGATGAAATTAATCCTAATAGTTTATTACCAATTATGGATACCTATAAACGAGCTTATGATTGGGCAGATGTATTTCCAATTTCTGCTCTACAGGGTAACAATGTTGATGAACTATTGAATACTTTAGTTGCTAAGCTTCCAGAGGGTCCCCAGTATTATCCGGATGACGAAATTACTGATCATCCCGAACGTTTTATCGTAGGAGAATTGATTCGAGAAAAGGTTTTGGAATTAACCAGACAGGAAATCCCTCATTCAGTTGCGGTGCAAGTCGAAAAAATGAAGACACAAGATAATGGGAATGTTCATATTGATGCCAATATTATTGTAGAAAGAAAGGGTCAAAGAGGTATCCTAATCGGCAAAAATGGTGGAATGCTTAAAAAAATCGGAACCTTAGCTCGAAAAGAAATTGAAGATTTACTTGGAAGTAAGGTATATCTGGAGTTATGGGTTAAGGTTCAACCGAGTTGGCGTGAAAAAGAATCCGCTTTAAGACAATTAGGATACCGCAAAGATAGTTACTAGGTGGTATTTTGTCAGTAAATCCAAAGAGTCAAATGTTTCATGGAATTTTGTTATACCGTAAAAATTATCGTGAACATGATATGTTGGTGAAATTTTTAACGGCTGAAACTGGACTTAAAATGTTCTTTGTAAGAGGAGCTAATAAGGCTAATTTTAAAATGGCAGGAGACATTTTACCCTTTAGTTTTGGGACCTATGAGGGTACTTTAAGGCCAGAGGGATTGTCATACATTAGTAGTGGGAATGACGTTAAACATTTTGAACAAATTTCAAATGACATTTATTTGGATGCATATGCCACCTATATCATGACGTTAATTGATGCCGCTTTTCCTGAAGGGGTTAAAATTAATGATTGGTTTAATCGTTTATACTATGCGTTGAACATGATTAACAGTGGGTTTGATGCTGAAGTTGTTACTAATATTATTGAAATTCAATTATTACCGGTTTTTGGGGTGGCACCAGATTTTAAGTCGTGTGTGATCTGCCATCAAACTAATAAAAAATTTGATTATTCGGAAGAGTATGGTGGTATTATTTGTGAGGATCATTTCAATATGGATCCTCATCGAATGCATTTAGATCAAAAGACAATTTACTACCTTCGTTTATTTTCAGCGGTTAATTTAAAAAAGATCGGAAATATTCAGGTTAATGAAAAAACTAAGAAGAAATTACGAAGCGTAATTGATAAAATTTATGATAGTTCTGTCGGATTGAATTTAAAAAGTAAAAAATTTTTAGATCAGATGAATGATTGGAAAATTAACCTTAAATAATGATTAAACGTTGACGGTTGTGACTGATAATTTTATAATTAAGTTAGTTAAATAACTGACCTTGATGAAAGATGGTTTATATTTATGACATCTCAGTGAAGCCACGATGGTGAGAAGTGGTCGATGTTAATATGGATTGGCACTTTCGGAGTCGTTTAATCTCGAGTTGCTGATTAAGTTCAGAAGTAGGGTGGAACCGCGAATAAATCGTCCCTATGTAGAAGTAGTGATACTTTTGCATAGGCTTTTTTATTTGCTTATTAATTAGGAGGAAAAAGTAATGACGGAAAAATTATCGGTTCAAGATATTATCAGTACTTTAGAGTCATATTGGAGTTCATTAGGTTGCATGAGGATGCAATCATATGACACGGAAAAAGGTGCAGGAACCATGAGTCCTTACACTTTTCTACGTGCAATTGGTCCAGAGCCCTGGAACGTTTGTTACGTGGAACCATCAAGACGTCCCGCTGATGGTCGTTATGGCGAAAATCCTAATCGACTGTATCAACATCATCAATTTCAAGTTTTGATGAAGCCCTCTCCGGACAACATTCAGGAACTGTACATTAATTCATTAGAGCAGTTGGGGATTAATCCTCTTGAACATGATATTCGTTTCGTTGAAGACAACTGGGAAAACCCTTCAATGGGATGTGCGGGAGTTGGATGGGAAGTCTGGCTTGATGGAATGGAAGTTACCCAGTTTACCTACTTCCAAGTTGTTGGTGGACTTACCATGGATCCTGTTGCCGTTGAAATCACATATGGACTTGAACGTTTGTCTTCATACATTCAAGATGTTAATAATGTTTTTGATCTTGAGTGGGGTAATGGAGTTAAGTATGGTGATATCTTTAAAGAACCTGAGTATGAACACTCCAAATATAGCTTTGAAGAGTCCGATCAGAAGATGTTGCACCAAATGTTTAATGCATATGAAAAGGAAGCTAAACGATTAATTTCCCTTGGACTAGTTCACCCTGCTTACGACTATATCTTGAAGTGTAGCCATACTTTTAATTTACTCGATGCCAGGGGCGCCGTTTCGGTAACCGAGCGGGCTGGTTATTTATCACGAATTAGAAAGATGGCACATGCGATTGCGAAGGCTTTTGTAGCAGAACGTAAAAAGCGTGGTTTCCCACTCATTAAGGATGAAAAGAAACGACAAGAACTTTTGCATGATGATCAAAAAGATAAAAAGAAACATAAAAAACATGGTAATAATCGTAATAACGGAAAGGGGGAGAAATAAATGTCAAGAACATTTTTATTAGAAATTGGATTAGAAGAAATGCCAGCACATGTGGTTACTCCCAGTGTCAATCAACTGGCAGATAAGACGGCTGCATACCTAAAAGATCAACGAATTTCTTATGATCAAATCAAAAAATTTTCTACCCCACGCAGATTAGCAATTCAGATTACGGGGCTGGTTGATAAGCAGCCTGATGTCGATGAAGAAGTAAAGGGTCCTGCCGAAAAAATTGTAAAGGATAAAAATGGTGATTGGAGTAAAGCTGCCATTGGATTTACTAAGGGACAAGGATTATCTCCAGCGGACATTGTCTTCAAAGACGTCAAAGGCACAAAATATGCCTTCGTTAAAAAGCACATTGAAGGGAAACCAGTCCAGGTCGTCTTAAGCGGACTTAGTAATGTTGTTAAGTCCATGACATTTCCAACCCTTATGAAATGGGGAACAAATAAGTTTGAGTTTATTCGTCCCATTAAATGGATTGTGGCCTTGTTAGATGATGAAGTTATTCCAATGCAAATCGTTGATGTTCATTCAGGTCGAACTACTTGGGGACACCGATTCTTAGGAAAAGACGTCGAATTAAAAAATGCTAAGGATTATGAAGAAGCATTAACTAACCAACATGTAATTGCTGATGCAGACAAACGTAAGGACTTAATTCGGAAGCAAATTGAAGCCATTGCTAAAAAGCACAATTGGAAAATTAACATTGATAGTGACTTGCTTGAAGAGGTTAATAACCTGGTTGAATGGCCAACCAGCTTTGCTGGGAAATTTGATGATCATTTCTTAAAAATCCCACGTGAAGTTTTAATTACCTCAATGAGAAACCACCAACGTTTCTTTTATGTTGAAGATCAAGATGGCAATTTATTACCTTATTTTGTTTCCGTACGTAATGGGGACGAAAATCATCTTGATAACGTGATAGCTGGAAACGAAAAGGTTTTAACTGCGCGTCTTGATGATGCTGATTTCTTCTATAATGAGGATCAACAGCAAACAATTGATGACTATGTAAATAAACTTAAAACGGTAAGCTTTCATGATAAGATTTCATCTGAATATGATAAAATGCAACGTGTTCAAGTTATTGCAAAGTTGATTGGTGAAGAAGTGGGCTTAGATGAAAAACAGTTAAAGCATTTACAGCGAGCTGCCGAAATCTATAAGTTTGATTTAGTGACTGGAATGGTAGGCGAGTTTGCCGAATTACAAGGTGTGATGGGTGAAAAATATGCCCTATTAGCTGGTGAAGATCCTAAGGTTGCTACCGCAATTCGGGAACATTATCTGCCAATTTCAGCTGATGGACAGTTACCTAAAACTAAAGTTGGTGCAGTTCTTTCCGTTGCTGACAAGCTTGATAGTGTTATGACTTTCTTTGCCGCTGGCATGGTTCCGAATGGTTCTAACGACCCATATGCTCTTAGAAGACAAGCAGCTGGAATTGTTAGAATTGTTACCAATGAAAAATGGCGGATGCCACTTGTTTCGCTTATGAAAAATGCGATTGCTCAAGAGAAGCAAGCCGACGTTTTACCAAAGGTTGATCAAAATCCAATTGTGTCTGATGTGGTATCTTTTATTAAAGAAAGAATTAAGCGACAATTAAAATCACAGGATATTCGTTATGATCTGATTGATGCAGCCGTTGGTTCCACTGACAGTGACATCTACTTTAATGTAGAAACAGCAATGACGTTAAATGATCATAAGGATGATGCTCACTTTAAGGAAGCCATTGAATCCTTAACAAGAGTGGTTCGAATTGCACAAAAGGGTAATTTTAAAGACGGATTACTTGAAGTCGATCCGAACATGTTTGAAAATGACTCCGAAAGGGTCCTTAATGAACAAGTTGACCGAATCAGCCAAAACTTCGATGAATTAAATGCTAACCAAACTTTTGAAGAACTTACTTCTTTGCGTCCAGCCATTAATGATTATTTTGATCAGACCATGGTGATGGTTGATGATGAGAAAGTTAGGACGAACCGATTAGCTGAGTTAACTAATTTGGCACGTTTGATTGATCGGTTTGCGGCGGTTGATGAAATCATTGTTAAATAAAAATAATAAATAGTAAGTAGTATGTAATCCTAAGAAGGGATGGTGATTTCATGGCAAAGATTCCCGAAACGGTAATTGATGATGTTTTAAATCAGACCAATATTACTGACGTTGTTAGTAAGTACGTTAACTTGAAAAAGTCTGGGAATAACCTATTCGGTTTGTGTCCGTTTCATGAAGAGAGAACACCATCCTTTTCTGTGTCCGAAAGTAAGCAAATTTTTCACTGCTTTAGTTGTGGTCGTGGAGGGAATGTTTTTAAATTCCTGATGGATTTACAGGGAATTTCTTTTCCCGAAGCTGTAATTGCAGTGGCTAATGATGAGGGAATTAAACTTCCTGATTCAATCCAAAATGGTGGTGATAACTCCCCGGTTCACACTGAGAAAAATAATCTTATTCAGTTACAAGAAGAGGCAGCCAAACTTTATCATCATGTGTTGGTTAACACCGAACTAGGTGTCCCAGCTCTTAAGTATCTTCATGATCGAAAAATCACGGATGACATGATCGAAACTTTTAATTTAGGTTTTGCTCCAGGACAACGATTATTAAAGCCATTCTTTGAGAACAAAAAAGCCGATTATCAACTTTTGAGGAAATCGGGGTTATTCATTGAAAATTCAGATGGAGAACTAAATGATCGATTTACAAATCGAATCATGTATCCGATTAGGAACGATAGTTCTAAGACTGTGGGATTTTCGGGAAGGGTTTTACACAAAGATCCTGATATTCCCAAGTATTTGAATAGCCCAGAGACAAGTATTTTTAACAAACGGAAAATCATTTATAACATTGATCTAGCTAAACCTAGCATTCGTAATGAACAAAATTTAATATTATTTGAGGGATTCATGGATGTCATCTCAGCCTATCAAGCTGGAGTAAAAAACGGTGTAGCTTCAATGGGGACTAGTTTAACTAATGAACAAATTTACCAGTTTAATCAGTTAACTAATCAGGTCTATGTTTGCTACGATGGTGATGATCCTGGACAAAAAGCTACTAAACGTGCTATTTCACTTTTGGGTGATGAAGGTCAGTTTACGGTTGGCGTAATTCAAATGCCAAATGGGATTGACCCCGATGAATATCGGCGAAAATATGGAAACGACAAGTTTAAAGATGCGATTAAAAGTGCACGGGAGACTACTGTTTCTTTTGAGCTACGTTTTCTTAAAACCCAGTATGATTTAAGTAATGATGAAGAAAAGTTAAATTATGTGGATGCGGCTTTAAACGTAATTGCTAAAATTGATAAACCAGTTGAACGAAGTGTCTACCTAAAACAGCTTTCAGATGAGTTTGAGTTAGATATGAATGCATTAACCGTTCAGTGCAAGCAGATTCGCTCAACATTTATTAACAAACGTCAAAGAAAACAAGTTCGGATGTTGAAAACCGATACAGTTCCCGAAGTGCTGAATCAAAATCCTAAGAAGATTACTCGGGTTGAGAGTGCGGAACGGTTACTTTTATCGCGAATGTTGAATAATCGTAACGTGTGGTTGAAAGTCACAGATGATCCTGAGTTCAGTTTTGTTCACGATCAGTATCAGACAATTTATTTATTAGCACAACACTATTTTCAAAATCATGATCATTATAGTGCGGCGGAGTTTAGTGATTTTTTGAAAGAATCTGATTTACAATCTACGCTTGCTAATATTGAAATGGCTGCTTTATCCAATGAGCCAAGTGAAAAAGAAATTGATGATTGTGTTAGAATAATAAGGCAAGCATTAACTGGTGAAGTGTCACTAAAAACCAAGCATCAGGCCATGATGGACGCTGTAAAGTTGGGTGATATTGAGAAAGCTGCCCAATTGGGCAAGGAATACCAGGATTTGCAAAAGAAGTATCAGTAAAAAGACAGTAATGGGAGGCAATTTCTATGGCAGAAAAAGACATTAAGAAAAATGAAGTAAATTCTACAAATAAGACTGCGAAGGCAGCTCCCAAAAAGAGTAGTGCAACCAAAAGCACTAAGAAGACTACTGCAAAGAAAACCACAAGAACTAAAACTACTAGAGCTAAGAAGACCACTAGTAAAGAAAAATTTGATAAAACTGGATACAAAAAAGTTTTTGATGCGGTTGTGAAGAAGTACAAAAAAGTGGGTCACATCACTTATGGGGTCCTTGAAGAAGAACTCCAAATTCCATTCAGTTTGAACAAGAAGCAAATGAATGAATTAATGGAAAAAATTGAGGACTCTGGAATCAGTATCGTTGATGATAGTGGTGAGCCTGACCCCCGTGCTTTAAAGGCTGCTAAAAAAGTTACCCAAAAGGAATTAAAGAATGCTTCAAGTTCCAAGGGTGTTAAGATTAATGATCCAGTAAGAATGTACCTAAAAGAAATTGGACGTGTTCCGCTACTAACTGCTGACCAAGAAGTTCAGTTAGCTTTAAGAATTGAACAGGGTGATGAAACCGCTAAACAAGAATTAGCAGAGGCTAACTTACGATTAGTTGTTTCGATTGCTAAGCGTTACGTTGGTCGTGGAATGCAATTCCTTGATCTAATTCAAGAAGGTAACATGGGTCTAATGAAAGCCGTTGAGAAGTTTGATTATCGAAAAGGATTTAAGTTCTCAACCTATGCCACCTGGTGGATTAGACAGGCGATTACTCGGGCAATCGCGGATCAGGCTCGAACGATTCGAATTCCAGTTCATATGGTTGAAACCATTAATAAGTTGATCCGAATTCAACGTCAATTACTACAGGATCTTGGCAGAGAACTACTTCCATCAGAAATTGGTGCTGAAATGGATATGCCAACTTCAAAAGTTCGAGAAATTCTCAAAATTGCTCAAGAACCTGTATCACTTGAAACCCCAATTGGGGAAGAGGATGATTCTCATCTTGGTGATTTTATTGAAGATGAAGATGCAACGAGTCCGGCTGATCACGCAGCTTATGAACTTTTAAAGGAACAATTAGAAAGTGTCCTTGATACGCTTACTGATCGTGAAGAAAATGTTCTTCGGTTGAGATTTGGCTTGGATGATGGAAGAACTCGAACTTTGGAAGAGGTTGGAAAAGTTTTTGGTGTTACCCGAGAACGAATTCGTCAGATTGAAGCTAAAGCTCTGAGAAAATTGAGACATCCATCACGTAGTAAACAACTAAAAGATTTCTTAGATTAAAAAAAGTGGCAGAGATCCCAACGGATCGCTGCCTTTTTTATTGAATTTGGAGGAAGATAATGACGGCAAAAAAATTATCGCCACGACTGCAAGCAGTTTCTGATTTAGTTCCTAATGGATCCATTATGGCAGATATTGGCTCCGATCATGCATATGTTCCAGCTTACCTATTAAAACGAGATTTAATTAAGTATGCAATTGCTGGTGAAGTAGCTCCTGGCCCACTTAAAAATGCAACATCTGAGATGGAAGAGCAGCATTTGACTGATAAAATGACAACTCGATTGGGAGATGGACTTGATGTGATTAATCCTGATGATCACGTAAACGCCATTGTAATTGCTGGAATGGGTGGGGAATTGATTACCCAAATTCTTGAACGGGGAAAGCATAAACTAACTGATCAAACTGCTTTGATTCTTCAGCCAAACGTTGATGAAATTCGTTTACGCAGGTGGTTAGTATCCAACCAATATGGAATTAAAGCGGAAAACATTGTTTTTGATGCAGGACATTTTTATGAAATGATGTTGGCTAAGCCAGTTGTCAAACGGGTTGAATATTCTAAGCAGGAATTGCGATTTGGTCCTGTTCTTTTAAAGCAAAAGAATCCAGAATTTATTGATAAGTGGACCGATCGAATTCGCAAGAACAAGGTTGTGTTGAATAACTTGAATAATGCAACTAACCCACCATTAGATAAGATTCGCCATATTCAGAAAATTAATGCAGAATTAAAGGAGATTTTAAATGACCACAGTTAATGATTTGATCAGTAGATTTGAAGAATTTGCACCTCTTTTACTTGCTGAACCTCATGATCCTACTGGATTTCAAATTGGATCAAAGGACCAGAAAATTAAGAACGTGATGACGACCCTCGATGTAAGGCCAGAGGTTGTAAAAGAAGCAATTAATCGAGATGTAGATTTTATATTTGCTCATCATCCCGTTATGTTTCATCCAGCAAGGAATCTTGATCTGGCTGATCCACAAAATCAGATGTACGCAAATCTTTTAGAACACCACATTACTGTGTACGCTGCTCACACCAACTTGGATAATGCAAATGGTGGCATGAACGATTGGTTGGCAGATGCCATTGGTCTTCAAAATCCTACTGGCCTTGTTCCTCATTTAGATTTAAACGGAAATCCAACTAATTATTCGATGGGGCGCTTTGGCAATTTAAAACAGCCAATGAAGGTGATTGATTTGGGAAGACTATGTAAACAAGTGTTTGGAATTAATGGTTTACGAATGGTAACGAATGATGATCAACAAAATGTTTCCCGAGTTGCTATTCTTGGTGGTGATGGGGGAAAGTTTTATCCAGAAGCAATTAAACGAGGCGTCCAAGTTTATATTACGGGTGATTTGTATTATCATACTTCTCAAGAGATGCTTTCTAATGGTCTGTCTGCAATTGATCCTGGCCACCATATCGAAAGTATTTGTAAAAACAAATTAGCTGAAATGTTTACGCGTTGGTCCGACGAAAATAATTGGAAAATCAATGTATTTGCATCGCAATTGAACACGGATCCATTTGAGTTTATATAGGAGGAAGAACTATGGCTGATAGTAAACAACTATTAGATCGCTTTTTAAAGTATGTACGGGTAAATACGCGATCTAATCCCAATTCTGATACGATTCCATCTGATCCAAAGGAAGTTGATTTTCTAAATGAACTTTCTTATGAGTTAAAGGACATTGGGATGAAAAACGTACGAACAAATGAAAAGAGTGGATACGTTTTTTCGGATTTACCTAGTAACATTGATCAAAAGGTTCCTAAAATTGGATTCATTTCTCACGTTGATACGGCTGACTTTAACTCCGAACACGTTCATCCTCAGATCGTAAAGGATTATGACGGAAAATCAGTTATTAATCTTGATAAAGACGGAAAGTACAAATTGGATCCTAACGTATTTCCAACCCTTAAGAAGTATGCTGGTCAAACGTTGGTTACTACCGATGGTTCAACTCTTTTAGGAGCCGATGATAAAGCTGGTGTGGCCGAAATCATGACCGCAATGAAGTATTTAATTGATCATCCTGAGATTAAACATGGTGATATTGTAATTGGTTTTGGACCAGATGAGGAAATTGGAACTGGTGCTGATCAATTTGACGTTACTGATTTTGGCGCTGATTTTGCCTATACTGTTGATGGTGGTCCGCTTGGAGATTTAGAGTACGAAACTTTCAACGCAGCTGCCGCTACAATTAAGTTTAATGGAACCGATGTGCATCCTGGTGATGCTTATGGTGTAATGGTGAATGCTTCACAACTTGCCATTGATTTTCATAATCAGTTGCCTAAGGATCAACGTCCGGAGAACACTAAGGATCGTCAGGGATTTTACTATCTATTGGCGATTGATGGGGTGACAGATCATGCAAAATTAGATTACATTATCCGTGATCACGATAAAGATAAGTTCAATGAACGCAAAGAATTCATTCAGAAGTTAGTTGATCAATTTAATGAAAAGTATGGCGACGGTCGAGTCGAACTGGAAATGCATGATGAATATTACAACATGGCCGAGGTAATTAAGAAGGATATGACCCCGATTAATATTGCTAAAGATGCCATGAATAAGGTTGGTATTAAACCAAATATTTATCCTGTTCGTGGTGGGACTGATGGTTCTAAGATTTCTTTTCTTGGAATTCCGACACCTAATTTGTTTGCCGGGCCTGAAAACATGCATGGCCGTTTTGAGTATGTTTCACTTCAGACAATGGAAAAAGCGGTTGATTTGATCGTCAAAATTTCAGAAGACGTTGCGAAAGAATAAAAAATAACCTGCAGATCAATCAACCTGCAGGTTATTTTTTGTTTATAATTAACGACTAATCAATCTAATTCCATTGAAAGCAATTAGTGCAACAACAGCGCCGATTACTCCAACTTGGATCCAATTATATGGTGCACCGACTAAAGCAGAGCCAATGTATCCAATAATTTCACCATAGACGAAACCCCAGAAAGCACCAGTCAAGTTAGCAGCAAATGTCTTCATAATTAACACCTCTCAATAAGAGTAGTTTATCACTATAACGGAAAAAATCAATTGCAAACATCAGCTAATGTCTGATAAATTTTACTAATTTCATTTGGTATAATGATTAGTGAAGTTTAAGAAGGGAGATGACAAATTTGGGATATAATCCATTACAAAATATTACTTCTTATAGCCTACTTCAAAGTACTAATAAGGTTCCAAAATTAATCGAGAAGGCCAGGGCACGTGGTTATGACAGTGTTGCGTTAACCGACCGGAACGTACTTTATGGAGCAGTGGCGTTCTATAATGAATCTAAACGCCAGGGGATTAAGCCGGTTATCGGTTTAACGGTGGTTTTAAGTGGAATGTTTTTTAAGGAAGAGTCATCTGAACTGGTTTTGATTGCTAAGGATCATACTGGGTATCAAAACTTGATGAAAATTTCATCATTATTGATGGATAATGAGCAAACGAATCTCATTGAGAAGATCAAGAATCAATTTCATCATTTATTTGTCATTTTTCCTGAAAATAGTGAATTAAGAAAGTTAATTGAGATTGGCAGAACTGATGATGCAAGGAAGCTTATTAATGATATTGAAACTGTTTCTGATTTAAATTCAGTCAAAATCGGAGTTAATTTAAGTTTATCTAAATTATTAATGAGCCACATTCATGATCTAGCTGCTGAACTGAACGTTGATTTGGTCGCCCTTAATTCGGTTGAATATTTGGATGCTAGTGATTATTTTCCCAATGAGGTTTTAAAAGCAATTGGGACTGGTAAAGTAATGGATCATCCAATGGAAAAGCAACATCAAGTCGGATCTAAGTGGCTAAAAGATCGCCATGACGTAGAGAGTCAGTACCACGAGTTGGGACTTGATCAGGCAGTTTTAAATAATCAGAAAATTGTTGATGCTGTAAACGTTGATATTCCTCAAGAGCAACCAAAACTACCAAGTTTTACCACACCGAACCAGCTAACTTCAAAAGCATACTTACGTCAGTTGTGTGAGCAGGGGCTAAAGGAAAGACAGCTTGCTCAACCAGCATACCAAAAGCGACTTGATCGAGAACTAAGTGTAATCAATCACATGGGTTTTGATGATTACTTTTTGATTGTGTGGGATGTTTTAAACTTTGCACATCGGCATGGTATTATTACTGGTCCTGGACGTGGTTCATCAGCTGGTTCGCTAGTTGCTTATACCTTAAGAATTACCGATGTTGATCCAATTAAGTATAATCTATTGTTTGAACGGTTTTTAAACGAAGAACGGGCTCAAATGCCAGATATTGATTTAGATATTCCTGATGATCGGCGTGATGACATTTTACAGTATGTCCATCATAAGTATGGAAATGAGCATGTTGCCCAAATTGTAACGTTTGGAACCTTAGCCGCTAAACAAGCCATTCGTGATGTTGGCCGGGTCTTTGGAATGACTCCAACTCAGATGTCACAATGGTCGTCAGCAATTCCTAATCAATTGCATGAATCGCTAAGCAAAGCTGAGTCAGAATCACAAAAATTAAAGAATTTATTAGCAGACCAAAAAGTTAATCAATTGTTGTTTGATACGGCAGAAAAACTCGAAGGGTTACCACGTCATTTTTCAACGCATGCTGCAGGATTGATTTTAAGTGAAGACCCGATTGTTGATCGTTCTCCACTCCAATCCGGAAATGATGGATTATTAATGACACAGTATTCAAAATATTATGTTGAAAGTGTTGGACTATTAAAGATTGATTTTCTTGGACTACGAAACTTATCAACAATGGCTAATATTTTAAAAATCATTCATTCTGAAATTGATCCAAAATTTAAAATCAACGAAATTGATTTAAACGATCAGAAAACTCTGAAATTGTTTCAGGCTGGCAAAACTGATGGGGTCTTTCAGTTTGAGTCATCTGGGATTCAGGGTGTGTTACGTAAGCTAAAGCCTGACAATTTTGATATGGTAGCGGCCGTTAATGCTCTTTATAGACCCGGTCCAATTAAAAATATTGATATGTTTATTGCACGTAAGAATGGGACACAGAAAGTTAATTATCCTAACCAAACCATTAGGGATATTCTTGGATCAACGTTTGGCATCATTGTTTATCAGGAACAAGTGATGCAATTAGCATCAGCAATGGGTGGTTTTACGCTTGGGCAAGCTGACATTTTAAGACGTGCCATGAGTAAGAAGCACAAAAAAGAAATGGATGATATGAAGATCCAGTTTATTGATGGTGCAACTAAAAATGGATATCCTAGTGACGTTTCTGAAACAACGTTTGATTACATTGAACGGTTTGCTGACTATGGATTTAATAAATCACATGCAGTTGCTTATAGCAAGATGGCGTTTCAATTAGCTTATTTGAAGGTTCATTTTCCTGGTCCTTTTTTTGCATCTTTATTGAATTCCGTTCTGGGGAATTCGCGTAAAATTAAAAATTATGTACAAGAAGCAAAAGAGTTTGGGATTCAGGTTGAACGTCCAGATATTAATGAAAGTATGGATGATTATACTTATCAAAATGGAAAAATCCGATTTGGATTTCGGGCAATTAAAGGCTTGCGAACTGATTTCATTAAAAACATTGATGACGAACGAAGCAAAAATGGGAACTTCCATGATTTACAGGAATTAATCAGCCGAATTGATCCAAGATTTAGAAAAGTTGATCTCCTTAATTCATTGGCTTATTCTGGTGCGCTTGATGGTTTTGGCTATAATCGTCATGAACTGATTAATGCTATTCCAGAGTTTATTAGTTCGGCTGAGTTAAGTGGGGATTCCATTGAATTAATCCAAGCACTTGCCCCCAAAATCAAAAAGATGGATGATTTCTCCGACTGGGATAAGCTTAACAAGGAAAATGAATATTTAGGCACTTATCTAACTGGTCATCCCGTCGAACATTATGCTGGTTTACAGAAACAGATTCATGCTTTAAATACCAGCGACGTTCATGATCCAATTAAAAACGTCAAAATGATTTTATTTGTGTCCCACGTTAAAACCATTCGAACCAAGAAGGGACAATTAATGGCTTTCATCGATGGAAACGATCCGTTTGGTGATATTGACGTTACTATTTTCCCCAAACTTTATAATAAAATCAGTGGATGGTTAAAAAGTGGTATGGTTGTTGTGATTGCTGGTAATGTTGAAGTTCAAAGGGGACTTCAGTTAGTGGCCAATTCGATTGAACCAGCTGCAAACGTTGTTCATAATTCTGAAGCTAAAACCAGTGGGCCAAAGTTATATCTAAAAATTGATTTGGATCATGATGAAAGTGCCATTTATCAGGATATAATGCGGGTTATTCAAGATCATCCAGGCAATACTAGGATTTTAATTTATCGGACCGCAGATGACCGCAAACAACTCCTAGATAAAAAATATAACGTAGCGATTAATACAAGTTTGATGCAAGATTTATGGAACATTTTAGGGGATGGAAACGTTGTTACACAATGATAAATTTTGACTGTGAAAACAACGACAATCCTACGGAAAAGTGATACAATACACTTGAAATCAAATAATGCGTGGTGCACAGGTGTGTGCCGTGCAAAGAGGAGAGGCTTTACTTATGAAGAGAACAAAGATCGTAAGTACACTTGGTCCTGCAAGTACTGATGTTGATACCATCACTAAGCTTATTGAAGCAGGAGCAAACGTTTTTCGTTTTAATTTTTCACACGGAGATCATGCGGAACATTTAGATCGTATGAACAAGGTGAAAGAAGCGGAAAAGAAAACTGGTAAGGTTGTTGGAATTGTCTTAGATACTAAGGGTGCTGAAATCAGAACCACTGTACAAAAAGACGGAAAGATTGAATACCACACTGGTGATCAATTTAGAATTTCAATGGATGGTAACCTTGAAGGAACAAAAGACAAGATTGCTGTTTCTTACCCCGGTTTGTATGACGATGTTAAAGTTGGTGGACACGTTTTGTTCGATGATGGTCTTCTAGATACCAAAATCGACAAAAAAGATGATGCTAACAAAGAGTTGGTAGTTACTGCTCAAAATAACGGAGTCTTAGGTTCACGTAAGGGTGTTAATGCTCCAGGAGTTTCAATTAACTTGCCTGGTATTACTAAAAAAGATACTGATGATATCCTCTTTGGTTGTGACCATGGTATTAACTATATCTCTGCTTCATTCGTTAGAAAGCCACAAGATGTCTTAGACATCCGTGCCCTACTTGAAAGTAAGAATATGGAAGACGTTCAAATCTTTCCTAAGATCGAATCACAAGAAGGAATCGATAACTTTAATGAAATCATTAAGGTTTCTGATGGTTTGATGGTTGCTAGAGGTGATATGGGGGTTGAAATCCCACCAGAAAACGTTCCAACCGTTCAAAAACATCTAATTAAGATTTGTAATGATTTAGGTAAGCCAGTTATTACTGCTACTCAAATGCTTGATTCAATGCAAGAAGAACCAAGACCTACTCGTGCCGAGGTATCTGATGTTGCTAATGCCGTTTATGATGGTACTGATGCTACGATGCTTTCTGGTGAAAGTGCTAACGGTGATTACCCAGTTAAATCAGTTTCAATGATGAGCAAGATCGACATTCAAGCTGACAAACATTTCTTTGAATTTGGAACTCCACGTCCAAAGTTTGGCAATGGTGACGTTACTGAATCATTAGGTGATTCAGTTGCTCGAATTGCTAAAGACATGGGAATTCATACCATCGTTGCTGCAACTGGATCAGGTTACACTGCTAGAATGATTTCTAAGTATCATCCAGATGCTGATATTCTTGCTTTAACCTTTAATGATCGTGTTCGTCGTGGATTGACGGTTAACTATGGAGTTCAACCAATCTTAGTTGACAAGCCTTCAAATCCTGATGAAATGTTCGAATTAGCTGCTAAGAAAGCAGTTGAAACCGGACTTGCTAAGGAAGGCGACATGATTTTGATCACATCCGGTGTTCCATTGGGTGATCAAGGAACTACTAACACTATCCGTGTTAAGTTGATTGGTACCAAGTTAGCTCAAGGACAAGGTGTCGGTGGTGAAACTGTTATTGGTAAGACAGTGGTTGCTAAAGATGCTCAAGAAGCTAATGATAAGGCCGTTGATGGTGGTGTTCTTGTTGTTAAAGACACAAACAAGGATTACTTACCAGCTATGAAGAAATCAAGTGCAATCGTTGTTGAAAACGGTGGTTTGACTTCATACGCTGCTGTTGTTGGTATTTCACTTAACATTCCTGTTATTGTTGGTGCTACCGATGCAGTTGAGAACATCAAAGATGGTCAATTAGTTACTGTTGATGGTCGTTGCGGAATCGTTTACGCCGGTAATCAATCAAAAGCTAAATAATAATTATTAATAATAAAGCATCCGAAAATATCGGATGCTTTTTTTATTTGGTATAATGGTCATTAAAAGCGTTGGGATGGAGAGATAATATGAATGAAGATCTTGGAACCGTAATTATAGGAAAAGTAATTGATGAAAATGATAAGGAATATTTTATCCAAAATAACGGGATTACCTATTCTTTGAACAAGGATGAATTGAAGAAACCCATCAAAATGGGTGGTAATTTCAAGGGATTTGTATACGAAAATGAAAAGCACCAAATGAAAATAACTCGTAATGTTCCCGATGTGGGTGTCGATAGTTACGCATGGGGAAAAGTAGTCGGCATTAAGTTTGGTTTAGGAATCTTTGTCAATATTGGTTTGCCAGATAAGGACGTGGCAGTTTCACTTGATGACCTGCCTGATATCAAATCGCTCTGGCCTGAAGTAGGTGATGAACTTCTAATTTCCCTTAAAAAGGATAGTAAAAATCGCATTTGGGGCGAATTGGCTGATTCACAGATATATAAAGCCATTTCTCAACCAGTGAATGATCCAAAGTTAAAGAATCGTGACGTAACGGCTTGGGTAATCAATCCCAAACTAATGGGAACTGAAGTTATTACCGATCATTATAATCTGGGCTTTATTGATAAGTCGGAAGAGGAACAACAACCTCGGCTGGGTGAGAAGGTGAATGCTAGAGTTATTGGGATTCGTCCTAATAAAACCCTGTACTTATCCCTTCGCCCCCGGGCATATGAAGTAATCGGCGAGGATGCTAAGATGATTCAAACCATCTTAGAACATAAGCCAAACAATGAATTGCCCTATAACGATAAAAGTGATCCGCAAGAAATTAAAGATTATTTTGGAATTAGTAAAGCCCAGTTTAAACGAGCACTTGGACACTTATTAAAGGCCCGTATCATTGAAGAAACACCAACCGGAATTAAATTAGATGAAACGAGATGAAAATAGTTGAATGACCAAGTTGAAGATTATCTTCACTATCTTTTGGTTGAACGGGGATTATCTGACAACACCATCAAAAGCTACCGGCAGGACCTAAAAGAATTCTGTACTGGTATGAAAGAAAAGCATGTTAATTCGTTTAAAGATGTTGATCAGTATGAAATCTTGAATTATATGGAAATGATGAAGCAAAAAGGTAAATCGCGTAACACTATCATTCGTTTTGTATCAACGTTACGTAAATTTTTTCAGTATCTCATGGAGTTTAAGATTATTAAACAAAATCCTATGAATAAAATTGATACACCTAAAAAGGGCAAGCATCTACCAGATGTGCTATCTGTAGATGAAGTTGATCGTTTACTAAAAATGCCAGATACTAATAATAAGTATGGCATTCGAGATCGAACTATCTTAGAAGTGCTGTATGCCACGGGATTACGGGTATCAGAATTGATTAATCTAAAGTTATCTGATCTTCATTTAGAGATGAATTTGATCCAAACCATTGGGAAGGGTGATAAAGAGCGAATCGTCCCAATTGGAAAAGTTGCTCAAAATTGGCTTTCTAAGTACTTAAATGGTAGCCGTTTGAAGTTACTTAAACATCGAACTTCACCCTATGTCTTTTTAAATGCTCATGGTGGTCGCATTAGTCGTCAGAGTGTCTGGGAAAAGATCAAACGGTATGTAAGTTTGGCTGGGATTAAAAAGAATGTTACTCCGCATACTTTGCGTCATTCTTTTGCCACCCATATTCTTGAAAATGGAGCGGATTTAAGAACGGTTCAAGAACTGCTTGGTCACTCGGATATTTCGACAACTCAGATTTATACCCACATTTCTCATGAACGTTTAAGCCAGGTCTATGACAAGTACCATCCCAGAGCATGAATTAGTCGGTATAATCAATTGATTGAGGTGATTATAATGTTATTTAAGTATCGCAATGATTATGAAAAGATCGTGATGGGGATGTTGTCTCTTTCTAAAAGTAGTGATAAGACGAAACATCTCTTGGAAGAAATGAATTGGTATCGAAATGCGGATAATCGTGATATTTATCTGTGGAAAGATCAGTTTGGAAACTGGGCTGGAATCGTTGGGATTGAGACTAATCCTAAGAATGTGGTTGTAAGAAGAATCACGATGACTCCTGATGCAGATACTATTTTTAATGAATTTCGGATACTTGATAGTGTTGAAAATGAGTATCCAGATCAGAAGATCATGGGAACTTTTAATACCCAAGATGTTATTAGCAAATGGGAGTTGAGTCATGAGCAGCGACAATCTACAAATTCACTTAGATGATTTTGATGGGCCATTAGAACTTTTATTGCATCTTATTCATCAGTCTAAAATGGATATTTATGATATTAATATTAAAGATATTACTGAACAATATTTTGATTATTTGAATCAGATGAAACAACTAAATTTCGATGTTGCTGGTGATTTTTTTGTCATGGCAGCCAACTTAATGCGGATTAAGTCCAAGATGTTACTTGCTAAGGAGACTGACGATGAAGATGAGGATCCGCGAGATGATTTAGTGGGACAATTGATTGAATACAAACGATTTAAACGGGCTTCCCAAAAATTGCGGGTAAAGGAAAAGGAACGCACTCAATATCATTTTCGGGATCGATCGTTTAATAAATCAGATGTAATGATTGGTGCAAACGAGTTTGAAGTTAGTTTGCTTGAACACGCTTGGGACAAAATTATGCGACGGCGACACTTGAGCTCAGCTCCACAAATCGAAGAGGTTCAGGATTGGGATTTTAGTGTAAATGAACAGAGTGAAATCATTAGACGGAAACTAGATTCTGCTGTAGATTATGAAATGCCATTTTCTAAGTTGTTAAGCGGTAATTATCCGCTTGAGGAATTGGTAACAGACTTTTTGGCACTGTTAGAGATGGTTAAGCACCAAAGCGTTCGCGTAGTTCAAACAAGTAATGATGGAGAAATCTTAATAAGGAAATGGAATTAATGAATTTAATGGCTGAAATTGAAGCGCTCTTGTACGTGTCTGGAGACGCTGGAATGACAATTAAACGGTTAATGAAGTTGACTAGTAAAAGTGAGAGTGAAGTCCAACGTGAAGTAGACGCATTAAAAAAACGGTATGCAAGCACTCAATTTGGACTTTGTATACTGCAAAATGGTGACATCATCCATATGTCAACTAAGCGAGAGTATGCTGATGTTGTACAAAAATTTGTGAAAGCGGATGATGATCTGTTAACTCAATCAGCTTTGGAAACACTTACTATTATTGCTTACAAACAACCAGTCACTTGCATTGAAGTTGACAATGTTAGAGGAGTTAATAGCTCAATTTCAATCCGAAATTTACTTACGCAGAACTTAATTAAGGTTGATGGTGAAAAAAACGAACCTGGTAAACCCAAGCTCTATGGCACTACAGATTTATTTTTAAGTGCATTTAACATTGAAAAAATTGATGATCTACCAGAACTTGATGAAGGAGAAGATCCAAAAGATTACGTTCAAATGTTTGATGATGAGATGAAACCATTGGAGGATCAATAAAATGAGTGAAAGATTACAAAAGGTAATGGCGCATGATGGGGTGGCTTCTAGAAGGAAGTCAGAGGAGCTAATTAGCACTGGTCATGTCAAAGTGAATGGTAAGGTTGTTAATCAGCTAGGAGTTAAGGTGGATCCTACTGATCGAATTGAGGTCGATGGCACTCCGTTAAAGAAAGAACGCTTAGTGTATTTTGCGTTGTATAAACCGCGCGGGGTGATTTCATCAGTAAATGATGAGAAGGATCGCAAGACTGTCTTAAGTTTTTTTAAGAAAGTTCCAGAACGAATTTATCCCGTTGGAAGACTGGATTATGACACTAGTGGACTTCTCATTTTAACTAACGATGGGACACTTGATTTTCAATTGACCCATCCCAAATATGAGATCAAGAAGACCTACTTGGTTAAGGTAATTGGAAAACTTAATCACGAAGAGTTGAAAAAGATTCGTGAAGGTGTTTTAATTAATGGAAAGTATAAGAGTGCACCCGCAGAAGTAGAGGTGATTGCGAAGGCTGGTAATTCAAAAAATAATTCGATGCTGCGTCTAACAATTCATGAGGGTAAAAATCATGAAGTTAAAGAGATGCTAAAGGCAGTCGGTCATCCCGTTGAAAAATTAAAACGGGAGGAGTTTGCTGGAATTGGTTTGGAAAATTTACAACCTGGTGAATTTCGACAGCTTCGAAAACGAGAAGTACGAGATTTGTATGATTTAACTAAATAATTTATAAAACGTCTTCAAGGTCGGGTGAAATTCCCAATCGGTGGTTACAGCCCACTACCCAATGAAAATTGGTTGAGATGGTGAAATCCCATTGCCGACAGTAAAGTCTGGTATAAAGAAGATCAGTTTTTTATGGCGCAATTTACCCTAATTGACTTGGAGAACGTTTAATTGGAGGAAATTGTGATGATAGCTAAAGATGATCGAATTAAAAGAATTACTATAACTGCAGTGATTGGGGCGATCTCATTTTTATTGATGTTGATCTCATTTCCAATCATTCCTTACATGACTTACTTAAAATTGGATTTTTCGGATATTCCACTTTTAATTTGCTTGTTATTGTTAGGTCCTACTGCTGCTATTGAGGCCACTGTGCTAAAGCTGTTCATCTATTGGATGGTAATGGGTTTTTCACCAATTGAATTAGTTGGCTTATCTAGTTCGTTTCTAGCATCCCTAACGATGATTTTGGTGTTTTACTTTTTGAGAAGGTACTTATTTAGAAGTCATATTATTGATTTTCTAATTGTGTTGGTAGAAACAGTTGCTTTAACAATCATAGAAAGCCTTGCTAACCTGTTTATTACCACGCCCTTATACGTAAAATTAACGAATTTAAAATTAGATTTTCCATTAGCAAAGACCATTCTATTTGGAGTAGTACCCTTTAATTTGATTAAGGGAATTATTATTGGATTGATTTTTGTGATTATAGCAAAGCAAATGCAGAAATGGATTAAAAAGCGATCTTCATGGAAATGATTAATAATACAAATGGGGCCCTTTGTCTTTTGGTTTTTAGCTCACACCAAAAGCGAAGGGTTCGATTAATTGAGAATCTGTTGACTGGTAAAAAGACTGTGGCAACGCTCTATTGGGCAATGAGATACCAACTTCTCGATCTTTTAGGAGTGGGTCGTTATTTCAATATTAATCAATTAGAGATTAATCCTTTAGTTCAAAATGGTTTAATTATGAGAACTGATAATGATCAGGTTCACTTAACCGCCGCAGGGAAACAAGCAAAAGAAGAATTAATACAGGAAATTAATGGTTCTGACCTTTCTTTTGCATTACATACTTTTCAAAAAATTGATTTGAATAACTTTAAGCAGCGTTTTCAACTTTTAGTGCAAGTTCTTTCAGAACGGGTTCATCACGTCAGGCAATATTATCCAATTAACGTTGATGGAACTAATAAAGCTTTTATTAAAAAATATTATCGACAAATTGATCGTGATCAAGCAGGTGCACTTTTAAAAGATGAGTTAAACCAATTTTTATCTTCACTTGAATTTGATCGTGCTAATCTATTTGCTCAGGAACTAGTGGGATTTAATACCAATGGGTTAACGATGCAACAAATTGCAGCTAATTTAAATCAATCTTTATTTAAAACTGCTCTTGATGATTTAATTAACTATGCCAAGTTGGTCAGTTTTATAAGCCACCGTGACCACTCCATCATTGCTCCATTACTGAACGGGCTATCCAAGCATTCCGTTTCTACTAGCGCGGAGGAGACTTTTACTGAATATCAACAATTACGTGATTTAAAGCAAGTTGAAAAGCGAAGAAAACTTCGTGAGTCAACTGTTTTAGAGCATTTGTTAGAAGTTGCGATTTATACACCACTAGCTGGTTTTCCGTATCGTGATTTTGTGTCCTATGACTTAGAAAATAAGATAATCAGGCACCTAAGCGGAATTCCGGTCGATGAATGGGACTATCGACAACTATCAGATTTTCTTTCTAATCATTTGAGCTTTTTTCAATTTAGATTACTTGAGATTAAACGGACGAAACAGGATGTTAAATAATGAATGGTATGAACTTGGCAACTAAAATCCTAAATAATCGGTTTGGCTTTGATGAGTTTAAATCAGGTCAAAGTGAAACCATTCAAGCCCTTTTAAGTGGATCAGATGTTCTTTCAATCATGCCAACGGGATCTGGTAAATCACTCATTTACCAGTTGTACGGATATTTGGTTAATCAGCCAGTTGTGATTGTGTCACCGTTAATTTCATTAATGGGTGATCAAGTTGATCGAATGAATTTTATGGGAGAAAAGCGAGTTTGCGCTTTAAATTCTATGAATGACTGGAAACAGCGAAGAGGCTTGTTGCAACATCTTGATCAGTTTCGGTATATATTCGTTTCACCAGAATTGTTGTCCAGTCCGGATGTACTTAAGCGCATGAAAAAATTAAATATTGGGTTGTTTGTGATTGATGAAGCACATTGTATTTCTAAGTGGGGACTTGATTTTCGTCCTGAGTATTTGGACCTTGGCCGTGAAATTAGAGCGTTGGGTCATCCACAGACGTTGATGCTCACGGCTACTGCGTCTGGTAGAGTTCAAAATGACATTATTAGTCATCTTCAGCTTACTAATGTAAAAAAAATCATTGAAAATATTGATCGGCCCAATATTTTTCTTGCGGCCCATCAAAGTTCCAATGATGAAGATAAGCAAGAAGAGTTGTTTCGCTTGATTAATAAGCTGAAGTATCCTGGTATTATTTATTTTTCTAGTCGTGATAAAGCAGATGAGATTGCTGAAAAGATTAGAGCAGATGGTAACGTGAAAGTGGCCTCCTATCACGCAGGCTTAAGTAATGATGATCGTTATCGGATTCAACACCAATTTATGGATAATGAACTTCAAATTATCTGTGCAACTAGTGCGTTTGGAATGGGAATTGATAAGAATGACATTCGGTTTGTGATTCACTACCACATGCCAACCGACATGGAAAGTTACGTTCAAGAGATTGGTAGAGCAGGGAGAGACGGGAAAGAGAGCATTGCAATTATGCTCTATTCAACTGGTGATGAACAAATTGCTCAAAGTTTGATCGCTAGTTCAATTCCTAGTGACCAACAGATTAACTCGTTTTTTGATGATCCTAAGGTTAAAATAAGTGAACAACCTAAAAGACTTCTTCAGTTTTACATGAATCATGACTATAGCCGTGAGGAAACTAAAAAAGTATTTGCAGTGGTTGCGATGAATAAAGATCAAAGTTTAAGACAAGTTATTAGTTATATTAATAATGTTGGTTGCCGAAGAAAGTATTTACTTTCATTATTTGACGTAAGTTTTAATGATCATGACGATACTTGCTGTGATTTTGGCAACGAAAAATTCGATTTAGATTCACTACATTTATTAAGAGGTCGTAATAAGAATACTTCTAAAATAAAAAATGATTGGCATAATATCTTAGCCAGACTTTTTTAATAATAATTTGGCTCAAAAAATGATATAATCACCATAGAAGTTTTGGAGGGATGTATTTATGAAGGACGATAAACACGAAGATAATAAAAAGAAAGATCCGTGGGATGACTCATTTTCAGATGACACGGATCCAGATGGAAATCTTTCAAGAACGGAGTATCGAAAACATCATCGTAGTAATTCGTTAGTTGTGATTATGCTTGTTTCAATTATTGTAGTCATTGCCCTTGTTGCATTAGTTTTCGGTCTTTCTAAAGAGCGTGCGGTTGGTACGGGTTCTACCAGTCAAAAGGCTCAATCAAGTAAGGTTAGTCATTCAAAAGCTAAGAGCAGTAAGCCTGATCGAAGGGCTAAGAAGTCATCTAGTTCAAGTAATTCTCAAGACGATGCTACCACTAATAGTGATACTACTGATGATGATGCTGGTTCATCTTCTGCTACACCGAACACTCAGGGTAATACCAGTACTAATGAAAGCACAACTCCAAGTAGTGCAAATAGTGATAACTCAACCTCTGATAGCAAACAACCGACCCAAAAGTCTTCTCAGACAACGGATAATAATGATAATTCTGAAAGTAATGATTATGTTAAGGTGCAAAAGGGCCAAGGAGTTTATCGAGTGGCTACCAACGCAGGAATCAGCATGCAACAACTGTTAAAATTAAATGGTCTTAGTTCGTCCAGCCAAATTCATCCCGGACAAAGTCTTCGAGTTAAATAATTATAAATAAATAATAAGGATTGATTATTTTTGGGAAAGAATGGATTACAAGTAGCAATTGATGGGCCTGCTTCGGCCGGAAAAAGCACGGTAGCTAAGTTAGTTGCCAAAAAATTTCATTACATATATTGTGATACCGGTGCAATGTATCGATCAATCACTTTAAAAGCGATCAGATTAGGATTAGATCTAAATGATGAGGAAGCCATTCTTAACCTTTTAAAAAAGACGAGGATTGTTTTTGAACCTGGTGATCCAGTTCAGAAGGTTTTTGTTGATGGTAAAGAAGTTACAAATGATATTCGTAGTACTGAAGTAACTAATAATGTTTCGGCTGTTTCAGCGCTTGGATCAATTCGTTCAGAATTGGTTAAAAGACAACAGTTTCTGGCTAAAGATGGTGGAATTGTGATGGATGGAAGAGACATCGGAACCACGGTTTTACCTCAAGCTGATGTTAAAGTTTTTTTGATTGCAAGTGTTTCAGAACGTGCAGAACGTAGGTATAAAGAAGATCAAACCAAGGGAATTTCGGTTAGTCTAGATCAACTTAAGCAAGATATTGAAGATCGGGACTATAAGGATTCCCATCGAAAGATTTCACCATTAAAAAAAGCATCTGATGCTTCTGAGATTGATACAACTTCAATGTCGATTGATGACGTGGTGAAGGCAATCTCAAGATTAATCGAAAATAAAATTCAACAACTTTCAAATAATAAAGCCGATTAACTGGTATTTTATTTCCAACTAAGATAAAATAGCAGTTAGAGTTGTTGCAAGGAGGAAATGTTTGATGAGTGAAAACGATACTAATGCAAACAAGGATTTATTAGCCGCTCTCGATAATATTAAGCAGGTGAACGTTGGATACGTTGTTAATGGTGAGGTTTTAGCTATTGATGATGACCAACAATTAGTCGTGGGAATCGAAGGCGCTGGTGTTGAAGGAGTTATTCCTAGAAAGGAAATCTCTGCACAAAGGGAAGATAACCCAACCTCAAACTACAAAGTTGGAGACAAAGTTAAGGTTGTTGTTGTATCTCGAATTGGTGATGACAAAGAAGGTGGAAGCTATCTTCTTTCAATCAGAAGACTTGAAGCTCTCAAGGTTTGGGATGAAATCAAGGAAAAAGCCGATAAGGGTGAAACAATCAACGTTACTGTTACCCGAGCAGTAAAGGGTGGACTAGTAGTAAATGCTGATGGAGTTCGTGGATTTATCCCAGCTTCAATGATTACCGATCACTTTGTTGATGATTTGAATCAATTCAAAGGTCAAGAACTCGAAGTTAAGATTATCGAAGTTGTTCCTGAAGAAAACCGTTTGATTTTGTCACATAGAGCAATTGCTGAAGCAGAACGTAAAGAAGCTCGTGATAGAATTATGAGCACACTAAAGCCTGGCGACATTGTCGAAGGTAAAGTGGCCCGTTTAACTAACTTCGGTGCTTTCGTTGATCTTGGCGGAATTGATGGACTTGTTCATGTTTCAGAGATTTCATATGAACATGTTAATAAGCCTAGTGATGTTTTGAAAGTTGGAGAAGAAGTTAAGGTTAAAGTTCTTTCAGTTGACCCTGACCGTAATCGTATTTCATTATCAATTAAACAAACTCAACCAGGTCCTTGGAGTGATATTGAAGAAAAAGCTCCTAAGGGAAGTGTTCTTGATGGAAAAGTTAAGCGCTTAGTTGATTTTGGTGCTTTCGTTGAAGTTTTCCCTGGTGTTGAAGGATTAGTTCACATCTCACAAATTTCACATAAGCATATTGACAAGCCAAGTGATGTTTTAAAGTCTGGTGAAGATGTTAAGGTGAAAGTTCTTGATGTACAACCAGAAGAACATCGATTAGCATTGTCAATGAAAGCTCTTGAAAAAGATCCAAGAGATGATCAAAAAGCTCCAAAGAAAAATGTGAGTGATAATTCAACCAATAACGCTCCTGAAGAAGAAAATGGTTTTACTTTAGGTGACATTGTGGGAAATGAATTAAACGATGATGACAATGAGTAATTAGAAAATTATCCTTCATGTTTATGAAGGATTTTTTTATTCTTAAAAACGAGAGGTGATATAAAATGGCAAGACCAACTGTAGCAATTGTTGGACAACCTAATGTCGGTAAATCAACGATTTTTAATCGAATTGCTGGTGAGCGGATTTCGATTGTGGAAGATACGCCAGGTGTAACTAGAGATCGAATCTATGCTCATGGAAGCTGGCTTGGACATAATTTTAACCTAATTGACACTGGTGGAATTGAAGTATCGGATGAGCCCTTCATTAAACAAATTACTGATCAAGCTGAAATTGCAATTGATGAAGCTGACGTTATTGTGTTTATGGTGAATGAGAAACAAGGGATGACCGATGCTGATGAACGAGTGGCTCAATTGCTTTATCGTGCTAATACCCCAGTTGTTTTAGCGGTTAATAAGATTGATAATCCTGAAAGTCGGGCTGATATTTATGACTTCTATGCATTAGGATTTGGCGATCCCTATCCAATTTCTGGTTCTCATGGGCTTGGAATTGGGGATCTTCTGGATGCGATTATTAAAAACTTTCCAGAAAACGCTGAAAATACTGATGATGATAGCATTAAATTTAGTGTGATTGGACGACCTAACGTTGGAAAATCATCACTAGTAAATGCTATTTTAGGTGAAAATCGTGTAATTGTATCAGATGTGGCTGGTACAACAAGAGATGCCATTGATACTAAGTTTGAAAACGATGGCCAGGAATATACCATTGTTGATACCGCGGGAATTCGAAAACGTGGTAAAGTTTACGAGAAAACTGAGAAATATAGTGTTATGCGGGCAATGAGAGCCATTGATGAAAGTGATGTAACTCTGATGGTGCTTAATGCTGAAGAAGGCATTAGAGAGCAAGACAAGCGGGTTGCTGGCTATGCACACGAAGCTGGCAAAGGTGTCATTATTGTTGTTAACAAATGGGATGCTTTGAAAAAGAACAATCATTCGCAACAAGAATTCGAGGCGGACATTCGGGAACAGTTCCAATATCTAGCGTATGCTCCCATCATTTTTGTTTCAGCGACAACTAAACAGCATGTTAGCCAATTACCTTCCTTGATTAAACGTGTTAACGAAAATCATCAGCGTCGGATCCAATCATCTACGTTGAATGATGTTATTATGGATGCAATCGCAATTACTCCTACACCAACTAGAAATGGGAAACGGCTTCGGATTTATTATGTTACCCAAGTTGCTGTGGGGCCACCTACGATTGTTCTGTTTGTCAATGATCCTGAACTGCTTCATTTTTCATACAAACGTTATTTAGAAAATCAAATTAGAAAGAACTTCGACTTTGTCGGCACGTCAATTCACTTGATTGCGAGAAGGCGGAAATAACAACTAATGGTAATAATATTCTAATCATAATTATATTAAAAAAGTTTTAATAAATGTTGATTATAATCCCATTATTTGTTGCAATGGCACTATTCTTATGCTAAATTAAGACTAGAAATGATGTAGAAGTACATCGTTTCCCCTGGCTTAATCTTTAACTTATTGGGTGTTTTTTTACATAAAAAAACATCTACTCGGGAGGTGAATACACATGGCCAACAAAGCAGAATTAGTTAATGATGTCGCAAAGGCAACTGGTTTAACTAAAAAAGATGCCACCGCAGCTTTGGATGCAGTCTTTGACTCAATCCAAGACAAGTTGACTCACGGTGAGAAGGTACAATTGATCGGTTTTGGTAATTTCGAAGTACGTAATCGTGCCGCTCGTAAAGGACGTAACCCTCAAACAGGTGCAGAAATTCAAATCCCTGCAAGTAAAGTACCTGCCTTTAAACCTGGTAAGGCTTTAAAGGAAGCTGTTAAATAATTTTTATTTAACGCTTGACCAGTGCGCTTATGCGTACTGGTTTTTTTATTAGTAGGAGGACATGTGAATGACTTATTCAGAGAAAGCCCTAGAAGCCCTAAAAAAGGGTGATATGAACCAATTTAATGATGATATTAAAAATGCTAAAGAAAATGATAGTGATGATATGCTATATTCTTTGGCAGAAGAACTTTATTCACTTGGATTTTTAAACGACTCAATTGATATCTATAAAGGTTTGCTAAAAAAATATCCAGATGAAGATGAATTACGGACTAGTATTGCCGATATTTTAATTTCTGAGGGCAAGATCGACAAAGCCCTCAACTACTTGAGTGAAATTAAACCAGATTCACCTAATTATGTGAATGCGTTAATGGTTGAAGCTGATCTTTATCAAACTCAAGAGATGTACAGTGTGAGTGAGCATAAACTATTAGAGGCTGAAAAAATTGATCCTGATGAGAATGTGATTAAATTTGCGTTAGCAGAATTATATTTCTCAACGGGACAGTTTGATAAGGCGATTCCCATCTATTTAGGGTTGATTAAACAAGGTGAATTAAATATTTCTTCTGTGAACCTTGTTGAGCGATTAGGGGTAGCATATGCTAATGCTGGTCATTTTGAACAGGCCATTGGGTATCTTGAACAGATTAAACCAATTGATATGACTCCTGATGTTAAGTTTGAAACTGGATTTACGTATCTTCAACTGAAAGATTATGCTAAGGCAATTGAAATGCTTAAACAGTTGAGAGAGGATGATCCTCAGTATGCTTCCCTATATCCTTACTTAGGTGAGGCCTACATTGAAATGAATGAACCAGAGAATGCCCTCAAAGTCTATCAAGAGGGGATGAGTGTGGATCAGTATAACGTTAATATGTACATTCAGGCTGCTGATGTGGCTGCTAAATTATCTGAAGAAGATTTAGCGTTAAAGTACCTCAAGGAGGGACATAAAGTTGACCCTGATAACATGGAACTCATCATTAAATTATCCAACTTGTACGTAAAACAAGGTGAATACCAAAAGAACGTTGACTTTTTGGCTCAGTACGTAAAAAATGAGGAGACTGATCCGCAAATCTACTGGAATTTAGCTGTTTCTTACGCACACCTTGAAAAATATGATGAAGCTCAAAAGTACTATCAACGGGCATTGCCATACTTTGATGACAATCCAGATTTCTTACATGAAGCCATCCTGTTATTTAGAGAAAACGGACAAATTAAAGAAACCATTAAGTTGTTGAAACGTTATGTGAAGTTAGTTCCAACTGATGATGAAATGGCTTATATGCTTGAAGACCTAGAAGATTATGAATAAAAAATAGGGAATAAAATATCACTAAAGATATTTTATTCCCTATTTTTGTGCTAATTTTTGATAATATAACAGCGAAGCAGGATCCATTCGAAGGTTCCGACTAAGCGTTTTATCGTTATCCTTTTGATGTTGACTTAAGTAGTTAATGACAAATGATTGATAAAGATACTTGGGACTTAGGTTCATTTGTAAATATTCACTATCTGGTTTCAAATATTTGTGAAGCCCTGCTGAAGTGATGTGACAGTCCTTTGCGATTCGTTGTTTTAAAAAAAGATCTTTAGTATGATGACGAATCTGAAGTGGAGTAATAAACGTCATGAATTGTGATAGGAAAGTGCGTTCTTCTGATGAAAATTTAATGTGATCAAGTTCCTGATAAAACCCCGGAAGTAAGAATTCAGACGACTGATATCCCTTACTGATGAGTAGTAGAGTCATTCTAGTGTAATAGTGGAGCTCGTTATCTTCTAGAATAACGGGTAAAGAGTAAAGCCATTTTGTGATGTAAGAAGTATGCTCGTTTTTATCTTTGCTTTTAATGTTAATGGTCGGAAGGTGCGTATTAAGGTTGTCATTAAATAAAAATTTAAAATAAACGTTAATTTGGGACAAGATCTTATTATAAGTGTTATTTCCATTGTTTCTTTTGGAAACAATCATATCCAGATACTGCTCGATGTCACGATCAAAGATTTGACTGACACGATGATCCTGCTGGTATCCAACGTTAAAATTGGATAAATAATTAAAAAGATCTGATAAGGTTTTCGAATACTCTCTGATGGTAATGCCTGAGAGTTCTTTTTTTCTTAAATAACGTTCAAAATGATCTTGATATGGATAATTATTTGTCATAATTAGTCTCCTGTAATAAGTTACTTTAACTTAACTATAACACAACAACAAATGTAAGGTCTAACTTTTGTATGATAATTTTGGTAGAATGAGATTAATGAAAGTGGGTGGACCATGAAGATAGAAAATTTACCCAATGAGTTTACTGATGCAAGAAAAGTTTTACAAGTAATTGAAGATGCTGGTTATCAAGCATATTTTGTTGGCGGATCCGTTCGTGATACAATTTTGCATACACGAATTCACGATGTGGACATTGCTAGTAGTGCTTATCCAGAAGAAATTAAGTCGATTTTTAAGAAGACCATTGACACTGGCATTGAGCATGGGACTGTGACCGTCATGTATGATGGTAAATCGTATGAGATTACCACCTTTCGGACTGAATCGGGGTATCAAGATTATCGGCGACCAGACCAAGTTACTTTTGTTAGATCACTTAAAGATGATCTTAAGCGCCGTGACTTTACCATCAATGCACTTGCCATGAAAGAAAATGGGGAAGTAATTGATTTATTTGGTGGGATAGACGACTTAAAAAAGCATATCATTCGCGCCGTAGGCGATCCTGAGCAGCGTTTTAATGAGGATGCATTACGGATGATGCGAGCGGTTAGGTTTGCCAGTAAATTGGACTTTACCATTGAAGCAGACACCTTTACAGCGATTACCAAGCATAGTTATCTGCTAAAAAAAATTGCGGTAGAGCGGATTAACGTTGAATTTGTCAAAATGATGTTAGGGAAAGCCCCAAGTAGAGGACTAAACCAGATGATTGAAACGAAACTAATTCAGTATGTGCCGATCTTTAATAACTATGTTTCAAACATAGCTGACTTAGCTACTTTATCAATTTCAGATTATTTAAACAATGAAACGCAGGTATGGTCTTTGTTAGCGGTTCAATGTGGTTTAAACGACGATCAGATTAATCATATGATGAAAGCATGGAAATGTTCTAATAAACTAACTGAAAACGTTCGCTTAGTCGTATTAGCGTGTCGTAAAATTATGACAGATAATTTAGATGCTATGACAATGTACTTAGTTGGTAAAGAAGACTTGGATAATGCTTGTCAAATTGCTTTGGCATTTGGCCATTTGGTTGATGATGATCGGATTGAAAATGAGTATGAGCATCTTCCCATTAAAAGTAAAAATGAATTAAAGATTAACGGTAAGATCTTAATAAACCATGGATTTAAACCTGGTCCACAGCTGGGAAGAGTCTTAAAACGACTAGAACAAGCAGTTGTTAGCGAACAAGTTAATAATGATTATGATTCACTACTTGCTGCGTCGAAGAAAATAATGAACAGGCAATAATTGGAGCAGATATTGTGCAAACATTAAAAGCGGAAAATCTAACAAAAACGTATGGAGAAAAAAGCCTTTTTAAAGATTTGGATTTTATTATTAATGAACATGATCGAATTGGATTAATTGGTACCAATGGAAGTGGAAAGTCATCCCTTTTAAATACCATTTCTGGTATTGATCATGATGTTAATGGAACCATCACAACTTCCAAATCATATACGATTGGGTACTTGAAGCAGGTTCCAGATTTAGACGGCGAATTAACCGTAATGGATGCGGTGTTTGCTGGTGACCAAAAGATATTTAAGATTATTAGAACATATGAAAAAGTGTTAAAGGATTATTCGCAAAATCCCGAGAATGCCGATTTTGAAAAACGTTTTGAGAATGCCGAAGCTAAAATGAACGAGGAAGATGCTTGGACGGCTGAGGTAGACGTAAAAAATATTCTTAATCAACTAAAAATTACTGATTTAGATCAAAAGGTTGGTAGTATGTCTGGTGGTCAACAAAAGCGGGTTGGATTGGCTCAGGTTTTAATTCAATCGCCTGATCTTTTACTGCTAGATGAGCCAACTAATCATTTAGACTTTGATTCAATTGATTGGTTGGAACAATTTTTAAGTAAATATAAGGGAGCGCTAGTTTTCGTTACCCACGATCGTTACTTTTTGGATCAGATTGCAAATCAAATCTGGGAGTTATCCTTTGGAAAACTCTATAAGTATCCTGGTAACTACCAGGATTATGTTCAACGAAAAGCAGAATTGGATGAAGAGCAGGAGGAAGCTTCTCATAAGCAGCAGCGTTTGTATAAACAAGAACTTAAATGGATGAAGAAGGGCGCTAAAGCTCGGTCCACTAAACAGCAAGCCCGAATTAATCGGTTTAACGATTTAAAGGAAGACGTTAGTCAGGGGAATCCAACTGATGAAGACGTTGATATTACCATGGGACAAAAACGGCTTGGCAAGAAAGTGATTGACATCCAACACGCTGATTTGACCATTGCTAAAAAGCCCATCTTAAAGGACTTTAGTATGTTAATTCAAAATGGACAACGAATCGGAATTAGTGGTGAAAACGGAGCTGGAAAATCCAGCTTTTTGAATGCAATTGCTGGAAAGATCCCCCTGCAGTCCGGAACCATTGATATTGGGGAAACCGTGAAAATGGCCTACTATACTCAGCAAATGGAACCAATCCCAGAAGATAAGCGTGTGATCAGTTACTTAACTGATGTGGGTCAAAATGTAATTGATGAAGATGGTAATAAGGTAAGTGTAACTAATCTACTAGAACAATTTCTCTTTCCTAAGTTTATGCATGGAACTTTAATTAGAAAGCTTTCTGGAGGAGAGAAGCGACGACTTTATCTGCTGAAATTATTAATGGAACAACCCAATGTGTTGTTGTTGGATGAACCTACTAATAACTTGGACATCGGAACTTTAACCGTGCTAGAAGACTACATTCAGCATTTTAGCGGTACGACCATTACTGTTTCACATGACCGTTACTTCTTGGACAAAGTGGCTGATCGCCTGTTAATTTTTGATGGGGATGGCAAGATTGAGCGTTACACCGGACAATTTACTGATTATCTGCAAAAATTAAAGGATAGAAAAAAACAAGTGCGCCATGAAAGCCATGTTAATCATGATCGAAAGACTAATCAGGCCAAACCCACTTCTACTGATTCTAAGGGATCAGCTAATTCAAAGGCCAAGACAAAATTAACGTATGCTGAGAGGATTGAGTGGAATAAAATTGATGATAAAATTGATTCACTTGATCAACAAACCAAGCATGTTAAAAAACTCATGCAGGAAAATAGTGCTAATTATGATAAATTAGCTGAATTACAGCGTCAACTGGATGAATTAAACCAAAAATCAGATCAGTTAATGAATCGTTGGGAATATTTAAGTCAGTACGTTAATGATTAATGATTTTAATAAAGGAGAAGATAACCGATGTTAGAAGATGCATATTTAAATCTGGAACGTTATGTTTTAGAGCATGGGCACAAGAAATCTGATCGGACTGGGACGGGAACAATTAGTACCTTTGGGTACCAGATGCGGTTTAATTTGCAAGAGGGATTCCCTCTTTTAACCACTAAAGCAGTTCCATTTCGATTGATTAAGTCAGAATTACTCTGGTTTTTAAAGGGTGATACTAACATTCGTTACCTACTTCAACATAATAATCACATATGGGATGAATGGGCCTTTGAAAAATGGGTAAGTTCTGATGAATACCATGGCCCTGACATGACCAATTTTGGTTTACGTTCAGAAAGTGATCCAGTGTTTAATCAGGAATACCAAAAGCAAAAGAAGATCTTTTGTGATCGGGTTTTAAATGATGATGACTTTGCTAAAAAATATGGTGATCTCGGCCTTGTTTATGGAAGTCAGTGGCGTAAGTGGAAGACCAGTCATGGGGATACCATTGACCAAATTAAAAATGTGATTGAAACCATTAAGAATAATCCAGATTCAAGACGAATGATTGTAAGTGCCTGGAATCCAGAAGATATTGGAAGTATGGCACTCCCTCCGTGTCACGTAATGTTTCAATTTTACGTTAACGACGGAAAACTGAGTTGCCAGTTGTATCAGCGGAGTGGCGACATTTTCCTTGGAGTTCCGTTTAACATCGCTAGTTATGCTCTTTTGACTAATTTAATTGCAAAAGAGGTAGGCCTTGAGCCCGGTGATTTTGTTCATACTCTAGGAGATGCTCACATTTACAGTAATCATATTGAACAGGTAAAGGAACAATTGAGTCGTAAGCCACATCAGGCACCCAGTCTTTGGCTGAATCCCCAAAAGGAGAGTATTTTTGATTATGGCATGGATGATATCAAAGTTATTGATTATCATCATGACAAACCGATTAAAGCTCCTGTAGCAGTTTAGGAGGTTACTATGTTAGCTTATATTTGGGCGGAAGCTTCGAATCATGTGATCGGGAAAAATGGTAAATTACCATGGCATTTACCTGATGATATGCAGTTTTTTAAAGATCAAACCATTAACCATCAGATTTTAGCCGGGAAAAGAACCTACGATAGTTTTGGTCGTCCTCTTCCGAAACGAAAGAATCTAGTTTTAACTCATTTTTCCCAAGCTGATTTTCCAGCCGGCGTAAAAGTTTTTAAAACCATTGATGAGTTTTTACAGTACGCGAAAGGTTATCCAAATGAGGTCATTTTTGTTGTTGGTGGGACTTCTGTCTTTAAGGAACTTCTGCCATACGTGGATTACCTATACCGTACGAGTATTAATCATGGGTTTAATGGTGATGTGCGAATGATTGATATTGATTATTCACAGTTTGAATTAGAACAACAAATTCCAGGAAAGGTGGATAAGAACAATGTTTATCCGCATACTTTTGATGTATTTAAAAGAAAAAAATAATAAGAGGTAAAAATTTGAGAAAAAGTTTCTATGAGTTTTTAATGACACAGAGGCATCCCGGAAGTTCGGATCCAATCGCTGAATTTGCGAATAATGCTTTTTTTGATCAGTCTTTCCCAAAACAAGAAGATGACTTTGAGAAGCTTTCCAAATATTTGGAAGAAAATACTGGATACTTGCCTTCAATGACAATTTTTGACGATGCTTGGAAAGACTATTTGGCTTATCTTGATTAACAGAGAGGAGAAATAATGGGAAGTAACATACAATGGTTTCCTGGTCATATGGCCAAGGCGATTCGGCAGTTTGAAGAAAATGTCCATGTAGTTGATATTATCTTTGAATTAGTTGATGCACGAATTCCGTACTCTTCAGTTAATCCAGAAATCAAGCGGGTTGCTGGCAATAAACCGCGTCTATTTATTTTAACTAAGTCGGATTTAGCTGATCCTAAGATGACGCAGAAATGGTTGGATTATTTTAACCAGACTGGATTATCAGCAATTTCGATTGACTCAAAAGCACATGGGGTAAGAAAGAAAATTGAGGCAGCTGCACGTCAGGTTTTAAAACCACGGTTGGAAAAGTCACAAGCAAAGGGAATTAAGAAAGATATTCTTAAAGCGGTTTGTGTTGGCGTGCCCAATGTTGGAAAGTCGACGTTATTGAATCAACTAGTAAGTAAACGGTCAGCAGCTGTTGGTAATCGACCAGGTGTTACTAAGGGTCAGCAATGGCTAACTTCTAGTCCAACGATGGAGTTACTAGATACACCAGGGATCTTATGGCCAAAGTTTCAAAATCAGGAAATCGCCGATAAATTAGCTCTGACCGGTGCCATTAAAGAAAGCATTTATCATCCTGATGATATTGCGTTATTTGCACTACATTTTTTCCGAACCAATCATGAAGACGAAATTTTAAAGCGATATCATTTAAATGCCAATGACTTGAATTTAAGTGATGTTGATTTATTACTCAAGATTACGGAAAAGATCGGGATGAAAGACGACTATGATCGAGCCAGTATTCGGATCATTAATGACGTACAAAAGGGAAAATTAGGACGATTTACCTTAGATTCACTTGAACTAGTAAATGGGAATGAGCATAGTAATGACAATTAGGGAAATTGCTGAGCGGTTTGCTAACGTTACTGACGTTAGTGATCCGCTTTTTGTCCAATTTGATGGCGATCATCGAATTGGCGTTCAAAAGATTATTAAAAAAACGCTGAAGCGACTAAAAGAAGAGAATGAGCGCCAACATGAATTCTTTAATCGGTTTAAATATGAAAAAGAACTGTGGCACAAGGGAATTAAGTATGTTGCTGGAGTTGATGAAGTTGGAAGAGGGCCGTTAGCTGGACCAGTGGTAGCCGGTGCTGCAATTTTACCGTCTGACTTTGATTTAGTAGATGTAAATGACTCTAAACAATTGAGTGATGAAAAGCGGCGGGAACTGGTCCCACTGATCCAAAAAGAAGCCATCGCATATAGTTGTGTTCCCATTTCAAGTCAGATAATTGACGAGATCAATATTTATGAGGCTACTAGGGTGGCAATGAAAAAGGCCGTTTATAAATTAGATCCACAACCAGGTCATATTATTGTTGATGCGATGACGATTGCTAATGATATCCCGCAAACGCGGTTAATTAAGGGTGACGCTAAGTCTATTAGTGTAGCCGCTGCTAGTATTTTGGCAAAGGTTTTTCGGGATAATCTAATGGATGAGTATGCGGTTCAGTATCCACGATATGGCTTTGAGCATAATGCTGGTTATGGAACCAAACAACATTTGTTAGCTTTGGCTAAGTATGGCCCGACTCCGATTCATAGAAAAACATTTTCACCAGTTTTAAAAACGATTCATCATTAATTGCGTATTTATTCATAGAAAGGAAGAGAAAAATGGATAAACGCAATTTATTGCTTAGAATCAAACTGTGTCCTGGAATTGGAATTAAAGGTGAGGCAATGCTGGCTCATTGGATTAAACATGCATCAATCGAATCAGACTTAGGCGTCTCAATTTTGAATCAATTAACCGTCATTCTTAAAAAACATCATTTAAAGTATGAACGGTTTGAACGGTGCTTTTTAAGCGATGAGGTAAACAAAAGAGTGGATTTAAATCAAAAGCAGCATTGGATTACGATTTTAGATGCTGAATATCCGCAGCAATTGGCTGATATTTATTGTCCGCCGATAGTTCTTTTTTTCGTAGGTGATGTAACTATTCTGAAAACACGATCAATTTCCATTGTTGGAGCTAGACAATGCACCAATTATTCGATTGCAGCCATTAAGTCCATCTTGACCAAGAGAGTTTTGAAGAGATTTACCATTGTGTCAGGATTAGCTAAGGGAGTTGATTGTTTAAGCCACCAATGCGCGTTAGCTAATAATGAACGGACAATCGGAGTGATTGGAACTGGATTGGATGGTTCGTATCCCAGTGAATGTATGAATGTTCAAAATGAGTTAATGAATACTAATCTGGTAGTTAGTGAGTATCCGTTGGGTAGCAAACCACTTAAGTACCACTTTGTAGAACGAAATCGGATCATTGCGGGGCTTTGTGAGAAATTAATTGTGGTGGAAGCAAAGCAGAAGTCGGGAAGTTTGATTACGGCTAGTTTGGCATTGTCAGAAAATCGGGATGTTCTTGCTGTGCCGGGGAATATTACTTCACCGCTATCGATTGGCTGTAATCAATTAATTGCTTCCGGTGCACGTCCATGTTTGAGTGATAATGACGTTTTGGAAGAATCTTTAGTTTGACAGGCTTCATAAACTGCAATATGATATGGAAGAAATTTAAACGGAAATTATCATGTATTAATGAAGAAAAAAATAACGAGGATAATTTTAATGGCGACAACTTCTGTAACAAAAACTAAAACGAAAAAAAGAAAAACAAGGACTAATAAGAAAAAGCTAGTGATTGTTGAATCACCTGCTAAAGCAAAGACCATTCAGAAATACTTGGGTAGTACCTACAAAGTAGTAGCAAGTAAGGGACATGTTCGAGATTTACCTAAGAGTCGGATGGGCGTGGATATTGGTGATGATTTTAAGCCCGATTATATCTCAATCAGGGGTAAGGGTGATGTCATCAAGATGTTAAAATCTGAAGCTAAAAAGTCGAAAATGATTTATCTGGCGTCTGACCCAGATCGTGAGGGTGAAGCAATTGCGTGGCATGTTTCGCATGTGTTAAATCTGGATGTAAACGATCAAAATCGGGTTGTTTTTAATGAAATCACAAAGGATACGGTTAAGGATGCTTTTAAACACCCTCGAACTATTGATATGAATTTGGTCGATGCTCAGCAAGCTCGACGAGTACTTGATCGATTAGTAGGATATTCCATTTCACCTTTACTTTGGAAAAAAGTGAAGAAAGGATTAAGTGCGGGGCGTGTGCAATCAGTTGCATTATGGTTAGTAATTGACCGTGAGCGACAAATTAGAAAATTTGAGCCGGAAGAGTATTGGACGATTGATTCGGAATTTAAATCCGGTCGTTCTAAGTTTAAAGCTAGTTTCTATGGTTTAAATGGTAAAAAGACTAAGCTTGCGAATAACGATGATGTTCAAAAAGTCCTAAAAAAGATTGATTCGAAGGGTGATTTTGATGTTAATAAAGTCACTAAAAAAGAACGACGAAGACAACCTAATCCACCATTTACGACTAGTACCCTTCAACAGGATGCTAACCGGAAATTAAATTTCAAGACCGGACGGACAATGATGGCTGCTCAGCAACTTTATGAGGGAATTAACATCGGTAGAGAAGGCAGTCAAGGGTTAATCACTTACATGCGGACTGATTCAACTCGGATTTCTTCAATTGCTAAACATGAAGCTGCTACTTTTCTTCATGAAAAGTATGGAGCAGAATACTCAGCAAATAAGCCGATTAAAGGTAAAATGCCAGAGGGAGCTCAGGATGCTCATGAAGCTGTTCGACCGACTTCAGTTCATCGGACACCCGCTAGTATTAAACAATATTTATCTAAGGACCAATATAAGCTTTATAATCTGATTTGGTCGCGTTTTGTGGCTAGTCAGATGACTCCAGCAATTATGGATACTGAAACGGTGACAATTGAACAAAACGGTGTGACCTATCGGGCTAATGGATCCAAGATGAAGTTTGAAGGCTTTTTGAAGGTTTATTCAAATGGAAAAGAGAAAGATAACATTTTGCCTGACTTAAACCGTGGTGACACTGTGAAATTAGCCAAGAACAACCCAGATCAACACTTTACACAACCACCAGCTCGGTATACTGAAGCAAACTTGATTAAAACTCTGGAAGAGAATGGGGTTGGACGTCCATCGACTTACTCTCCAACGCTTGGAACCATTCAGAAACGATACTACGTTAAATTAGTGGGAAAACGTTTTGAGCCAACTGAACTTGGTGAAATTGTTAATAAGATCATTGAAGAATATTTTCCTGATATTGTTAACGTTGATTTCACTGCCGACGTAGAAGGCAAACTAGATGAAATTGAAGAAGCCAAAGAAAAATGGGTTGAGGTTGTTGATCATTTCTATCAACCATTTTCTAAGGAAGTTGATCACGCTGAAAAGCTCATGGAAGATGTTCAGATTAAAGATGAATTAGCAGGATTTAACTGCGAAATTTGTGGTGCTCCCATGGTTGTCAAGATGGGAAAGTATGGTAAGTTTTATGCATGTTCACGCTTCCCAGATTGTCGAAATACCCAAGCAATTGTTAAAGAAATTGGGGTAACGTGTCCAAAATGTAAAAAGGGACAGGTTATTGAGCGCAAAACGAAAAAGAATCGTTTATTCTATGGATGCTCACGATATCCAGAATGTGACTTTGTTTCATGGGATAAGCCAATTGGACGAGATTGTCCTAAGTGTGGTCATTTCTTAGTTGAGAAAAAGGTCCGAGGTGGCATGCAGGTAATTTGTCCAAATGGTGATTATAAAGAAGACATTCAAAAATAATTAAATTAACTGTTCTTCGGAACGGTTTTATTTACAAGGTAAAATGTAAAAAGTTACTTTAACCCAAAAGAAAGAAACAAAAAATGAAAACAAAAAACCAAGACCTAATCAATCTATTTATCAAATACATCATAAATGAACGCCAATATTCGGACGATACCGCCAAGGCATATAAGGATGATGTGGAAGAATTTAATACTTTTTTGAGGGATTCTGGAAAACAAAAAGATTTTAAAGCAATTGATAATTTTGATGTGGAAGTTTTTTTGAGTAGTTTACATGATCGTGGTGATGAAAATAGTACTATTGCAAGAAAAATTTCGTCATTAAGATCATTTTTCAATTTTTTATTAAATAATGAGTTAGTTTCAGACAATCCATTTGAATATGTTCATATAAAAAAGCATAATAAACACTTGCCGAGATTTTTTTATCAGAAGGAATTGGATATTCTGTTTAAAACTGCTCGTAAAAATCCTAATAAACAAATGGCAACGCGTGACAGCGCTATTCTTGAAGTACTATATGGAACTGGAATGCGTGTCAGTGAATGTTCCAATTTAACCTTAAGTAATATTGATTTTGGTAATCGGATCATGCTAGTTTTAGGAAAGGGGAACAAAGAACGTTATCTCCCATTTGGTCGGTATGCCAAAAATTCAATTCTTAAATATTTAGAAGTATGTCGAACCCCGCTTATGAATAAATATCATAAGGATCATGATTTTTTGTTTATCAATCAGCATGGAGATCAACTATCAAGTCGTGGGATTGAATACGTTTTGGATAAAATCATGAAAAACAGTGGCATGAATGGATCAATTCATCCCCATATGTTGCGACATACATTTGCCACTCAAATGTTAAATAATGGTGCTGATTTGAGGACCGTTCAGGAATTATTAGGTCATTCTGATTTATCTACCACCCAAATTTACACCCACGTAACTAAGGAAGGATTGCTTAAAAATTATAGTAAGTTCTTTAAGCGTCCAGATGAAGACAATCCAGATTAAGTTGTGAAAGGAATTAATTATGACAGTAAAGTTTGAAGCTACTACAATTTGTGCCATTAGGCATAATGGTCACGTTGCTCTTGCAGGTGATGGTCAAGTCACTATGGGAGAAAAGGTGATTATGAAAGGGACTGCTCACAAGATTCGTCGTATCTTCGATGGAAAAGTTGGAGTAGGATTTGCTGGCAGTGTCTCTGACGCCTTCAATTTAGAAGAAAAGTTTGAGCAAAAATTAAAAGAATATAGTGGCAACCTAAAGCGGGCTTCAGTTAAATTAGCCCAACAGTGGCGTGGTGATCAACAATTACAAAAGCTTGAAGCAATGCTAATCGTAGCCGATCACGATAATTTATTGTTAGTATCTGGCTCTGGTGAAGTAATTGAACCCGACGATGATATTCTAGCCATTGGATCTGGTGGTAATTTTGCGTTAGCGGCAGCAACAGCTATGAAACACTATGCACCGGAAATGTCAGCTGAAGACATTGCGAAAGCTGCTATTAACATTGCTGCAGATATCGATATTTTTACTAATCACAACGTAATTTCTGAAGAATTATAAAATGAGGTATGATTAATGACACAAGAAGAACAAATGACACCCAAAGAAATTGTTTCACAATTAGATAATTACATTGTAGGACAAGATGAAGCCAAAAAGTCAGTTTCAATTGCCTTACGTAATCGCTACCGTCGGCTCCAACTAGATCCGCAGATGCAGGAAGATATTACTCCTAAAAATCTTTTAATGATTGGTCCAACTGGAGTTGGTAAAACAGAAATTGCACGAAGACTTGCTAAAATTGTGGATGCACCTTTTGTTAAGGTAGAAGCAACTAAATTTACTGAGGTTGGATACGTTGGTGGTGATGTTAATTCAATGGTTCGAGATTTAGTTGAAAATTCAGTTCAAATGGAAAAGAAGATCCAATTTAAAAATGTTCGACGTGAGGCAGAAAAGAAGGCCAACCAAGATTTAGCTGAAATTATTTCACGTGAAGAAAATCATGTTGATGATGCTCAAGAAAAGTCCAATAATGATAAAAAACTCCAAGACACCGTCAAGGAGCTCAATAAGGCCTTCAAAAAAGGGAAACCGATGGATTTATCATGGCTGAACGAAAAGGATCCTTTCATGGATCAAAACGAAAAAGATAAGATTAAAGATGATTCTAGTCGAATTTTGGCTCAAATTGAAAATGGTGAGCTAGAAGATCAAGAAGTTAAAATCTCAATTGATGATCCCTCAGCCGCATTAAACGCTGATAACAGTAAAATGGAACAAATGGGAATTAACTTGCAAGGATTGAAAAACATGTTACCAAAAAAGCAAGTTGAGCGAGTTTTACCGTTAAAGGAAGCGCGTGAAGCTTTGATTAATCAAGAATCTGAGACTTTAATCGATGACGCTAAGGTTAATGGAGCTGCAATTAAACGTGCGGAAAATACCGGAATTATCTTTATTGATGAAATTGATAAACTTACTGGTGGAAATAAGCAAACACGTGGTGAAGTTTCCAGAGAAGGTGTTCAACGGGATATTTTACCAATTGTCGAAGGAGTTAATGTAAATACAAAATATGGTGTCATCAATACTAATCATATCTTGTTCATTGGCTCTGGTGCTTTCGCTGATAGTAATCCATCTGACCTAATTCCCGAACTTCAAGGTCGTTTTCCAATTCGAGTTGAATTAAATGACTTAAGTAAAGATGATTTTGTTAAAATTTTAACTGAACCTAGTGATGCATTGATTAAGCAATATGTAGCTTTAATCGGTACTGATAACATTAAAGTTACCTTTACTAAAGAAGCAATTGAAAAAATTGCTGATATTGCCTACTCTGTTAACCATGATACTGATAATATAGGTGCTAGAAGACTTCATACCATTCTAGAAAAATTACTCGAAGATATTTTGTATGAAGGTCCTGATATGCATATGGGTGACATTACCATTAATCAGAAGTACGTAGAAGATAAAGTCGGTAATTTAGCTGCTGATGAAAATGTAGCCCGTTATATTTTGTAGGTTTGAAATTTGTGAAGTACGAAGTACTAGGTATAAGGAAAGTGAGGGATTAGATTGCCAGTTACGTTAAAAAATGATTACTTGACGGTTAAAATTAACCAAAAGGGTGCAGAAATTGTATCTGTTAAGGATCAAAAAGGAACTGAATACATTTGGGGTGCTAATAAAGAATACTGGAAGCGCCATGCACCAATATTGTTTCCAATTGTTGGGCGACTTCAAGATGATGATTACATTTATGATGGGAATAGTTATCATATGTATCAACATGGATTTGCTAGAGATAGTGAGTTTGAAATCGAATCTCATAATAAAACTGAGGTTAATTTCATGTTGCATTCCAATGCGGCAACTAGAAAAATTTATCCCTTTAACTTTAACTTATCCATTCATTATGAGTTAGATGAACATACAATTGCAGTTGAAATGGTGGTAGAAAATATTAATCCTGATCCAATGTACTTTTCATTGGGAGCCCATCCAGGATTTAACGTTCCACTCTTTCCTAAGCGCGAAACGTTTGATGATTATTCGGTTTCAGTGGCTCCTAAACATGATTACAAAATCGTAAGAATTGATCAAAATGGATACAGTAACATCAAACATCCCGTTGAAAAGACTTTAGATAATCCACTTCAATTAAAACGAGATTTGTTTAAACATGATGCCAAAGTACTAGATGTTTCCGATAATGAACAAACAACCGTTATGCTTCAATCTGATGTCACAGATCATGGGGTGGCTCTTACTGCTTACGATTGCAAATACATTGGCATTTGGTCAACTTATCCTAAAGAAGCCCCATTCGTATGTTTAGAACCATGGTGGGGAATTGCTGATGAAGAAGAAAGTACCGGATTTTTAAAGGACAAAGCTGATATTAGTAAACTTGATCCTGATGAAAGTTTAAATGCTAATTTTGATATTACCTTCTTCTAATCAAAAGAAAAAATAAGGGACGCTCAGAGAGTGTCCCTTATTTATGCTGTTGTTTAGGATGAATTGTTTTTTTGATGTACTTCAGATACCAATAGTAAAGTCCAAAGGGTACCAGATTTTCGTTTCCATGAATAATTTTAATAATATTATTACGATGTCGATAGAAGGTGAAGATGGTCAGACAGATTGCTAAAATCGTAAGGGCGGGATCGTGCTCGAAAAACGATGCAATTACGATAATAGTAAATCCAAGCATACTAGCAAGGCTTACCATACTAGTAACAAAGATACAAGTAACCCAGGTACCTGCTGCAATACAGAAAAACACGAAATTATACGCCCATAACATTCCAGCACTGGTAGCAACTGCTTTTCCACCACGAAAATGATCAAAGATAGAGTAAGTATGACCTAAAATTGCTGCTAGGCCGAAAATTAATGGATACCAAGAATGGATGCCAAATTGCATTGGCAGCCATGTAGCAATGGCACCTTTAGCAATGTCTAGAACCATCACGATTGTTCCAGCAAACCATCCTAGTACTCGATAAGTGTTAGTGGCTCCAATGTTTTTGGAGCCATGTCGTCTAATATCGATATGAAAAAATATTTTACCGATCCAAATTCCGTTTGGAATTGAGCCGAGTAAGTAGGCCAAGATCAGGAGAATAATAAATTTAACCATATCTTCCTCCATATTTATTAATATATGCTCACAAAGTTTTATTTTAGCATTAAAAAGATCATTTTAAAATTTAGTTTGAAAGATTGTGGTGGACTTTGAAACGTCTTTCCAATCAAGTTTAAATAGGTTATTATTAAAAACGATGATTAAAAGAAGGAGTCTTTCCTAATGACACAGGCAAAAAAACAAGAATATGATGCCTCTTCAATTCAAGTCTTACATGGTTTAGAAGCAGTTAGAAAACGACCTGGTATGTACATAGGTTCGACTGACTCGAAAGGACTACACCATTTAGTATACGAAATCGTAGATAATGCAGTTGATGAAGCACTCGCTGGATATGGTGATGAAATTAACGTCACCATTCATGAAGATGATAGCATTACCGTTGTTGACCACGGACGTGGAATGCCAACGGGAATGCATTCTTCTGGGAAACCAACTCCAGAAGTAATTTTAACGGTTCTTCATGCTGGTGGAAAGTTTGGACAAGGAGGATACAAGACCTCTGGTGGTCTTCATGGGGTTGGTTCAAGTGTTGTTAATGCACTTTCAACTCATTTAACCGTTCAAATTGTGCGTAATGGTCAGCTTTATCAGGAAGATTTTGCTGATGGTGGGAAACCAGTTGGAACCTTAAAAAAACTTGGTAAAACAAGTAAACACACCGGAACGACTGTCACATTTAAACCTGATCCAGACATTTTCACTACTACAACTTACAATTACGACATTTTGGCAGAACAGCTTCGTGAGTCTGCCTTTTTGCTGAAGGGCGTTAAAATTACTCTCAAAGATGAACGACCAGGAAAAATTCGCGAAGATGAATTTCAATTTAAAGATGGAATCAAAGAGTTTGTTGATTATTTAAACGAGGGTAAGAGCACTCTTGGAAAAGTTATGTATTTTGATGGTAAAAAAGACGGCATTGAAGTTGAAGTAGCTGCTCAATACAACGATGGTTACACTGAAAATATGCTTTCATTTGTTAATAACGTTCGCACAAAAGACGGTGGGAGTCATGAAGCTGGCTTTAGAAGTGCTTGGACCAAGTCCTTTAATGAATATGCAAGAAAAGTGGGCTTATTAAAAGATAAAGATAAAAATCTCGAAGGTAATGATGTTCGAGAAGGTTTAACTGCGATAGTAGCACTAAAAGTTCCAGAAGAATTACTTCAATTTGAGGGACAAACCAAGGAAAAATTGGGAACACCAGTAGCTCGATCTGTCGTAGATAACGTGGTTTCTGAACAGTTATTGTATTATTTAATGGAAAATAGTGATTTTGCTAACACATTAATTAAGAAAGCTACCAATGCTCGAACTGCACGTGAAGCTGCTAAAAAAGCACGAGAAGAAAGTCGCCATGGTAAAAAAAGAAAGAAAAGAGAACGTTTACTTTCTGGAAAGTTAACCCCAGCTCAATCTAAGGATACAAGTGAAAACGAACTATTTTTGGTTGAGGGTGACTCCGCCGGTGGATCAGCTAAACAAGGCCGAGACCGTAAGCATCAAGCCATCCTACCATTGCGAGGAAAAGTTTTAAACACAGAACGTGCTAAGCTTCCTGATATTATGAAAAATGAAGAGATTAGTACGATCATCTACACGGTTGGCGCTGGTGTAGGAGTGGACTTTAAGATTGACGAATCCAATTATGACAAGATTATTATCATGACTGATGCTGATGATGACGGTGCTCATATCCAAATCTTGCTACTAACTTTTTTTTATAAGTACATGCGTCCTATGATTGAAGCTGGCAAAGTATACATTGCCTTACCACCACTTTATAAATTGCAACATGGAAAAGGCAAAAGAGCGAAAGTAGAATATGCTTGGACTAACGAAGAGCGAGATCAAGATATTAAAGATTTCAGATCGGGCTATTCGTTACAACGTTTTAAGGGTCTTGGTGAAATGAATGCGGACCAGTTATGGGAAACAACAATGGACCCTGCCAAACGAACCCTGATTAGAGTAAGAATTGATGATGCGGCTGATGCAGAACGACAGGTTTCTACTCTAATGGGTAACAAGGTTGAACCACGTCGAAAATGGATTGAAAGCAATGTCCAATTTAACCTTGAAGAAGACGGAAGTATTTTGGATAATACGGAAAAAAATTAGTTTGGAGGTGATGAAATGGCACATAGATCAAAAATTAAAGATTTAACTCTTTCAGAAGTTATGGACGAACGATTTAGCCGTTATTCCAAATCAATTATTCAAGAACGAGCTTTACCAGATGTTCGCGACGGATTAAAACCCGTGCAAAGAAGAATTTTGTACGCTATGAATAAAGATGGGAATACTTCATCTAAAGGTTTCAGAAAAGCAGCAAAATCAGTGGGTAACGTAATGGGTAATTTTCATCCCCATGGTGATAGTTCAATTTATGAAGCTATGGTTCGAATGAGTCAGGATTGGAAATTAAGGGAACCATTAATTGAAATGCACGGAAATAATGGTTCTATGGATGGAGATCCACCTGCAGCAATGCGTTATACTGAGGCACGTCTAAGTAAGATTTCAGATGAAATGCTTCGTGATATCGATAAAGATACCGTTGATTGGATTCTAAATTTTGATGATACAGAATATGAGCCTGTTGTACTTCCATCACGATTTCCCAATTTATTGGTAAATGGGGCAACTGGGATTTCTGCTGGATATGCGACCGAAATTCCACCACACAATCTTGGTGAAGTGATTGATGCATTAATCTACTTGCAAAAACATCCCGATGCCACTTTAAAAAACTTGATGAAGTATGTAAAAGGCCCTGATTTTCCAACTGGTGGAATTATTCAGGGATTAGATGGAATTAAACAAGCTTACGAAACCGGTAAAGGACGTATCATGATTCGGTCCAAAACCTCGATTGAATCATTGCGTGGAAATAAGCAAATGATTAAAGTAACTGAAATCCCTTATGAAGTAAATAAAGCTCAATTAGTTAAACAAATTGATGAAGTCCGAATTAACAAAAAAGTAGATGGAATTGCTGAAGTACGTGATGAGTCTGATCGTGAGGGATTGACCATTGCAATTGAATTAAAACGAGACGTAGATAGTACTAGTGTTTTAAATTATTTATTTAAAAATACTGACCTTCAAGTTTCATACAATTTTAATGTAGTTGCTATTAGCAATATGGCTCCTAAACGCCTTTCTCTAAAAGAAATTCTGGTTGCATATTTGGACTATCAACGTGATGTAATTGCCAAACGGACTAAATTTAACCTAGATAAAGCCAATGCTAGACAACATATTGTTTTGGGTTTAATTAAGGCATTATCAATTCTTGATCAAGTCATCAAGACCATTCGTGCCAGTAACGACAAGAAGAATGCACGTGACAATTTAGTTGCTGAATATGATTTTTCCGAGAAACAAGCAGACGCAATTGTAGCTTTACAACTTTATCGTTTAACTAATACTGATGTGACCGAATTAAAGAAGGAAAATGCAGATTTAGCGGCTAAAATTGCCGAATATGAAGCAGTTTTAGCTAATCCTGATGAGTTGGATTCTGTTCTTAGAAAGGAATTACGTGATATTGCAAGGTGTTATCGTAATAAGCGCCGGACTAAGATCGAGGATAAGATTCAAAATTTGGAAGTCAGTGAAGAAGTGACTCTTCCAGATGAAAACGTGATGGTACTAGTCAGTAACGATGGGTATCTGAAACGAAGTAGTCTTCGCTCGTTTAACGCGTCTGAGATCACCGATAACGGCTTAAAAGAGGATGACCATGCCGTTTACCTAAATGAATTAAACACGCGTGATTCGCTGTTTATGTTCACTGATAAGGGGAACATGATTTATCGTCGAGTTTATGAGGTTGAAGATACTAAGTGGAAAGATACTGGAGAGCATATTTCCAGAATGAATGGCCTAGATTCAAATGAGAAAATTATTGATGTTTATGCATTCCCCGATCTAAAACAAGATGGAGAATTCGTCATTACTACCAGTGGAGGTCACATTAAGCGAACTGAGTTTAGTAAATTACTTCCTAGTAGGACTTACAAAAGTCGAGCCGCGGTCTATGAAAAATTAAAGGGTCCTTTGTCAAGAGTAGTAGACGTTTCATATAATCGAACTGAAGACCCTGGAAGTGTTCTACTAATGACGGAAATGGGATTAGCACTTAGATATGATTTGCAAGAAGTTTCTCTAAGTGGACCACGAACCACTGGAGTTAAAGCTATCAGTCTTGATGATGACGACCACGTGATTAATATGCAGTTTGTAGATGACAATTCTGAGATAGCACTTATCTTTCAAAATGGTAATTTTAAAAAGATGAAAGTGTCTGATATTCCAGTAACGAGCAGGGCTCGTAAGGGAATTAAAGTCCTTAAAGAATTTAAGACCAAAAGTAATCTATTAGCCGATTTTATTAAGATTGAATCTAATGATGAAACTCTCAAAGTTTATACTGATCATATGACTTCACATGATGTAATCCTCGGTGATCACGGAATTTCTGGTCGTTTATCTAATGGTTCACCCGTGATGGATACTAAGATGATTGGAACACCAATTATGATTACTCATGATGCTTTGAAACAGTCTCAAATTGATAGTTTACTATAGTAAATATAGTAATTCCGTGATAATATACACAATATAATAATAAATGTTAGTGCGAGGTATTAATTTTGAGAGAATCTAAAAGAGAATCATTATTTTCATCAAAAGCTTTAGTATATTTCTTACAATTATCCGAATCGCTAAATTATACAAAAGCTGCTGGTGTTTTAGGAATTACGCAGCCGGCACTATCTCAACAAATTAAAAAATTGGAAAATAAACTACATGCCAATCTATTTTATTCAGTTGGAAAACAAATTCACTTAACAGATGCTGGATACACTTTGAAAAATGCTACTGAAGAAGTTTATGGAATTCTGGACAACGCTACTGATGAAATTGAATCTTATTCAAGCTCCATTCGGGGAACCATTAAAGTTGGAATTCTTTCAGCAATTGAAGATGAAATCTTTGAAAATTTTGCTTTATATTTCTATGAAAAGAATCCAGACTTAAGAATTGAAATGTATATGTTAACCCAGCAAACATTGATTTCTGACCTTGAAAGTGGAAAAATTGATTTAGCAATTATGTATTTACCAAACGAAAAATTACATAATTGGAAGGGTATGGCAATTAAGCCGATTCTTCACGATACCCTGTGTTATGTTCACCATGATAAGAGTAAGGTAGGTAGCAAAATCAATCTTAAAAAGGTTGAGGGACCAATGGTTGGGTACCCTAATGGATACTATTTTAATCAGTTTTTAAAGAATATTTATAGTGCTAAACGTTATGAAATGCCTAAGATGGTAGCTTGTTTTACGAGGCCAGTGCAAATTATGGAATTCGCATTATCATCTGGATTAAACACTATTTTGCCAAAAACGTTTATGATGACCCGGGATCGAAGTAAGATGGCTGAAAAAATACTTACTATACTGAAATCATTCCTGACTTTTCCCTTCAGGCCGTCGCTGTTTATCGTGATACTAAAGATGGTATCCCACGGTTGAATAAATTATTTGACGAATTTAATGGCTTTATTGGGGAATATGCTCAGGCTAAAGATGTATACTTAAATAGTATTAATATTGAAGTTAGAGATCGTCAGAGACTCTTGGAAATATGGAAAAAGAGGAGAGAGAATCATGAGTAAAGAATTAGTTTTTGGACACAAAGTGCCCGATACAGATGCAATTGTTGCTGCAATGGCACTTGCATACTTAAAGAAGCAGGACGGTTATGACGTTGAAGCAGTTGCTTTAGGTGAACCCAATGCTGAAACTAAGTATGTTTTAGACTATTTTGATACTAAGGCACCACGAGTAATTAGCAGAGCCAAACCTGAAGTTGATAAGGTCATGTTAGTTGATCACAATGAACCACAACAAAGTGTCAGTGACATTGATCAATTGACCGTTACCGACGTCGTTGATCACCATCGAATTAATGGTTTTAATACGGCGGCTCCTTTATACTACCGAGCTGCTCCTTATGGTTGTTGTAGCACGATTTTAACTCAAATGTTTTCTGAAGAAGGAATTAAGATTCCTAAGAAGTTGGCTGGCTTAATGTTATCCGCCATTATTTCTGATACTTTGCTATTAAAATCTCCAACTACCACTGATTTTGATCGTGATGCTCTGAAAGCTTTGGCTGATATTGCTGGAATCGATGACTATGAAGATTACGGTGTCAAAATGCTTAAAGCTGGTACAGATGTTGATTCAAAGACCGACCAACAATTAATTGACGGTGATGCTAAGTCATTTACTATGGGTGGTAAGAGCGTTCGAATTGATCAAATTAATGTGGTTGATTTAGATGACATTACTAAACGAGCTGATGATGTTAAGAAAGCCATGGAAGCTGAAGCTAAAGATAAAGGATACGATTTATTCTTAGTCTTAGTAACTAATATCTTAGACAGTAATTCGGAATTAATTGTTGTTGGTGAACCAAAGAGTGTTGTTGAAAAGGCATTTGATAATAAATTTAATGCTGATGACATCATGAATCTACCTGGAGTAGTTTCACGTAAGAAACAAGTGGTTCCACCATTAACTGATGCATTAGAAAAATAATAATTATAAAACCCCGCGTAGTTAACGCGGGGTTTTTAGTTAAAAACAAATTGTTTGCTATTTAATTGGATAAGATATAAGTTATATATAAACGTAAATAGGGGGTTTATATTATGGCTGAAAACAACAAAGAAGATTTAAAGAATCGTTTAACACCTGAACAATATAACGTGACACAAAATGCAGGAACTGAACCTGCTTTTACAGGAAAATACGATGATTTCTACAAGAAGGGAATCTACGTTGATGTTGTGAATGGTAAACCATTATTTAGTTCAGCTGATAAGTATGATGCTGGATGTGGTTGGCCATCATTTACTAAACCAATTAATGAAGATGAGCTAAAGAGTGATACCGATACTTCATTCGGTATGATCAGACAAGAAGTTCGTGGTTCAGATTCTAAGTCCCATTTAGGTCATGTTTTTCCAGATGGTCCTCAGGATAAAGGTGGATTAAGATACTGCATTAATTCTGCTGCCTTGAAATTCATCCCTTATAATAAGATGGATGAAGAGGGTTATGGTAAGTACAAAAAGTTTGTTGAATAATACAAATAACCAAATTAGAGGTGTTTATTAATGAGTGATAAAGAAGAAACTGCAATTTTTGCTGGTGGATGTTTCTGGTGTATGGTTCAACCATTTGATCAGATGCCCGGAATTATTTCCGTTGTATCAGGATATACCGGAGGTCATGTACCTAATCCAACCTACGAACAAGTTGCTTCTGGCACAACTGGCCACACTGAAGCAGTTAAAATTACATTTGATCCAAGTATTATTTCATATAAGAAACTAGTTGAAATTTACTGGCATCAAACCGATCCAACCGATGCAATGGGACAATTTCAAGATCGTGGTGATTCTTATCGTCCAGTTATCTATGTAAATAGTCCTGAGCAACGTAAGATTGCTGAAGAATCAAAGAAAGAATTAGAAAATAGCGGAGAATTTGATGAACCAATCGTTACCAAGATTGAAGATGCACAGCCATTTTATCCGGCTGAGGATTATCATCAAGATTTCTATAAGAAGAATCCACTTCGTTATGCAATTGAAGAAAGTGGTGGACGGAAAAAGTTCATTAATGATCATTGGAAAAAGTAAACAAATAAAAAGAATGTCAATGTTGGCATTCTTTTTTAATGTAGTGGTTAACATATTGTATAATTAAGTAGTATGAGATTGGCTATATAAAACAGTTAATCCTTTACTAATACTGAATTTAACTTAGGAGGTATTTATAATGGCTGAGAAAAAAACAAGTCCAGACAAATCACAAGATGTTTGGAAAGATACGGGTGAAAACGTTGAGTTTGCAACGCTAGAATTAACTCGTAAGGATCAAAAAGCAACTCAAGAGGGAATTCAAGATTTTGCTGATCGTTCCCAATCAATTATTCGATCAATGCGAATTAGAGAACCTGAAGCTAATTTAAGGGTTGCAATTGGATTTAGTAGCAAGGCCTGGGATTACTTATTTCCCAAGGCTGATAAGCCCAAGGAACTTATTGATTTTGAGGGAGTTAAGGGTCCAAAGTATTCGATGCCATCTTCTGAGGGAGATATTTTTCTTCATATTCGTGCTAATACTGAAGCAGTTGTATATGAAGTGACGACTCAGTTCATGCTTTTTCTAAGAGACTTTACGAAGGTAGTTAATGAGACGCATGGATTCCGATACCTTGAAGGTCGTGCTATCATTGGATTTATTGATGGAACCGAAGTACCACAAGTTGAAGACATTGCTCCATATGCATTGATTGGTGATGAAGATCCCGAGTTTATCAATGGATCATACGCGTTTGCTCAAAAATGGCACCATGACATGGATTACTGGAATAAATTAAATACCACTACGCAAGATAAAGCAATTGGGAGAGAGAAGTTTTCTGATCTTGAATTACCCGATGAAGAAAAGTTTAAAAATGCGCACAACGTAACTTCCAATACATCGGTTAACGGGGTCGAACAAAAAATTGTTAGAATGAATGTTCCGTATTCTGATCCAGCTAATAATGATACAGGAACTTATTTCATTGCATATTCGCGCTATTGGCATGTTATTCAGGGCATGTTGCAGCAAATGGTTGATCAAAATGATTTTCTATTAACTTTTTCAACTCTTTTAACTGGTCAAACTTTCTTTATTCCATCTAGACCATTGCTTGGGAAGATTGCTGATGGTGATTTGAACTAATAATTAAGTTTTAAGAGATTTACAAAAAACTTTCGATCATTTCGAAAGTTTTTTTATTTTAATTTTATGAATTACCATTTTTAGCGTAATATTTAAATAGGTAATATTAAGAAATCAAGAGGTAATTATAAACATGCTATATGTATTTGATGTTGACGGAACGCTGAGCTTTAATGGTGTTGAAATAGATTCAGAAATTGTAAATGCAATTAAGCAACTAGCAAGACATAATGAAATTATCTTTGCTTCAGCCAGGCCAATCAGAGATCTAATTCCAATCGTACCAACGTTTAAAGATAAGACATTAATAGGTGCAAATGGTGCACTTGTATCAAGAAATGGTCATACTTATTCAATAAAACCCATTAGTAATTGTGATATACAATTGACTAAAAATATCATTAAAAAATACGATTTAAATTACATAATTGATAGCAATTGGGATTATAGTGCCAAAGTAAGCGCTTTAAATCCAATATTTAAGCAATTGGATCCAGATCAATTAGCTGAAAATGTAGCTATCTCATCAATCAAAAAAGCCGTTAAAATCATCTTATTAGACATAAATAACAATTTAATTGATAAAATATCAGCATTTATTAAACAAAATACGTCATTATCAGTTATCAAACATACTGACGAAAATAATATTGATCTGACAGCACAAAATATCAATAAATTCAGCACATTAAGAACTATAACTGATAGCAACTATATTGTGTTTGGAAACGATAGTAACGATCAAGAATTACTCGTGAATGCTTTTAAAAGTAATTGGGTTGACGATGGTAGCAATAAACTTAATCGGATGAATCTACAGCCAGATCAAATTGTTTTGAATTCAAATGATGAAGTTGCAAAACTAATTCAAAGTTATACAAATGTTGATAATCTAAAATAAGTATAAATTGGTCTTTTTTCAATATTAAGTCTACTTCGTATAATATATATTATGTAAAGTAGACAAATAAAATATTAATATTGTCCTTCCCTCATATATATGTATTAAAAAACACCATTTCTGGTGTTTTCAATCGTTTATTTAAAAACGTTGGGTTTAAAATGCTGGATGGTCTTATTATTCATTAATATATAAAGAATAATAATTTGAATCGGAATCATAATTATATTTTTTACCAATCTAAGTGGTAAATAATAGAAAAATGACGTATGAGCCATCACAGAAATCCACAACGTATTTAGTCCTATGTTTACTATTAAAGTAATTAATACGACTGCAACAATCACTCTTAGCCAACTAACTTTTTCTTGATTATAGAAAGCAAAACTAAAAATTAATGCTGCAATGATTCCAGAAAATGTAAATCCAATGAAGAACCCATATCCATTAATAATGGATGTTAGTACATCAACTAGAATAGCTACGATTGTCGACCAGAACGGTCCAAACCACCATGCAATGAATGCAACTGCAATAAAACCAAATCCAATTTCCAGATAACTCGTCTGGAACTGGAATTTATTCAGGACAATCTCAATTGCCATTAAAATGGCAATATAAGTTAATCCCTTGATACTAAGAGGACGTAATCCCCAATGTTCTAATTCCTTCATAATTGACATCTCCTAAGTGGAGCTGCCACCAAAAATGGCAATATAGTGGCGAATGCGGATCTAGCACCGCAAACGATTAGTTTTTCGTTCAGCGTTCACATTCCGTTCCGCCGACACTTAACGCGCTAGATCCTACTCCTAAATTTTTAGAACATTATTAATTATACACCTTTTATTTTTATTTGCTCATGTCTCTAATCCAACCCAAAGCAAGTGCCCCACTACCAAGATGTGTTCCAATCGCTGGGCCAAAGTATCCGCGACTCACTTTCATGTTCGGATATTTATCTTGGATAGTTTTTTGCCAAATATCTGCTTCTTTTGGATTATTAGCATCAATCACTGCTACTTCAATTGGATAATCCGCCTTTTCAACTGCTTGCGAAAATAAATCTTCCACTCTTTTAAGTGCTTTTTTCTTTGATCGTACTTTATCAAATGCTACAATTTCATCCGTTTGATTATCAAAAGTTAAAATCGGTTTAATGTTTAATAACCCACCAACAAAAGCACTAGCATTCGATAAGCGTCCGCCTTTTACTAAATTATCTAAATCGTCTACCACAATGAGTTCGTCGATTGTAGAACGTAATCCCTTTAATTTATCGATAATTTCGCTCGGATTAACGCCTTCTTGAGCCAATTTAGCAGCGTACTTAACTAAAGCAGCCATTGGATCAACGGTAATTCCTGAATTAAATGGATAAATTTGAATGTTATCCATCATTTTTGACACATTGCAAACCGCCTGATACATTCCCGATATGGTTGATGCAAGATGAATACTAATAACTGCATCATAACCTTCGTCAGCTAGTTTATTATATTCCTCCACTAAAGCACCAATTGGTGGCTGTGAAGTTGTTGGCAACTTGGTCGATTCTTGAAGCTTTTTATAAAACTCATCATTTGTAATATCGATTCCCTCACGGTAGTCCTTACCGTCGAAGATTACGGAGATTGGAATAATATGAACATTATATTTTTTGAGATCTTCTTTAGATAAATATGATGTACTATCAGCGACAATCGCTGTCTTCATTTTTTTCACCTATCTTATTTACGGATTTTTTTCATACTTGTTTCTAATCGGTTGAGCAAAATTTTTAAAAGATTCTTTTCTTCGTCTGTCCACTGATTAAAAATTCGTGTGGAAAGATCTGCATAATCAGAGTTAATCTGATTGCAGGCATTTTTACCCTTATCAGTAATACTGTAGATCAACTGACGCTTGTCCTGCCCGACAGCCTTTTTACGGATCATTTCTTTTTCAACGAGTCGTTTTAATTGTCGCGATAAAGTTGATGTATCCAATTCCATTGACTGTGAAAGGGATTCTTGCGTAGTGTAACCGTCAGTAATAGCGATCAATAATTGCCACTCTGAAATAGTAAGATTTGATTTTTTAGTAAGTGCTTGAAGCTGTTGTTGATGGATTTTTCCTACAACTCTAAGAGCAGTTAAACTATTTTTCATTGATATTCCTCCATAAAATATTATACCATTAATTGCCTAATACAAGATTAGCGATTTAATATTCGTGTGATGTACGAGAAGATATAAGTTATACTGGACAATGAAGTAAAAAGGAGTGTTATATATGTCATTTGACGGATCATTTACACATGCAATGAATCAAGAGTTAAAAAACGACTTGTTAAATGGACGAGTTTCTAAAATAAATGAACCCTATCCCAACGAAATCATACTAACCATTCGTTCTAACCATAATAATTATCAATTATTACTCTCAGCAAACCCGTCTTACGCACGGGCTCAAATTACAAACGTCCCCTTTACTAATCCCAAAGTTCCAACTAATTTTGCAATGACGTTAAGGAAACATCTTAGTGGGAGCTTTATTAGTAAAGTTCATCAGGTTAATAATGATCGAATTATTCATCTTCATTTCAATACCAGAAATGAACTTGGAGATATAGAAGAACTAGTGCTAGTAATTGAAATTATGGCTCGTCATAGTAACATTATTTTAGTCCAGGCTAAGGATTCAACTATCATTGACTCGGTGAAAAGAATTTCTTCTTCTCAGAATCGCTATCGTACCATTCTGCCAGGTTCCAAGTATATCCAACCCCCCAAGCAAAATTTGGTGGATCCCTTTCAAGTCCAAGATAATGAAATAACTCGAATCGAACGAATCAACCGTGAATTTCCAAACGTTGACGTGTTTGCTAGTAAACTTCGCAAGTATCTTCAAGGACTTGGAACTGATACTGCTTATGCACTTGCTAGTGCACTTCATGTCTCAGGATCATCCATCAAGCAAAAATACTGGGAATTCTTTAATCATTTTGATAGTCCTAAACCAGTGATTGGTGATGATTCTAAGGGGAAATTACAGTTTTCCGCTTTCCCTTACATTGGGATCGAGCCACAGCAAGGATTCGATAATTTGAGTTCAATGCTTGATGAATATTATCAAACAAAAGTTCAACGCGAACGTGTTCGAGAGCAAGGGTCCCAACTAATCCGAATTACGAAAAATGAATTAAAAAAGAACCACAAAAAGCTCAAAAAACTACAAAAAACTTTAGAAGAGTCAGAACATGCTGACGATCTCCGTATCAAAGGTGAAATTTTAATGACCTATTTGAATCAAGTCAAAGTTGGTTCTAAGAGTATCAAATTACCCAATTTTTATGACGATAATAAAGATATTGTAGTATCCCTTAATCCTGCTCTTTCGCCCTCAGAGAATGCACAAAAATATTTTAAAAAATATGATAAAAAAAGAAATGCTAAGGATTACGTAATAAAACAGATTCAAGAGTGTCAATCAGAAATCGACTATTTTGATAATATTGAATCTCAGATTGAGATTGCCAATCCTCAAGATTTAAGTGATATCAAGACCGAATTAAAAGACGGCGGATACATTAAAAAAACAAAGAAAAATGCCGGAAAACGTCGTAAAGTTAGTAAACCCGAAAAGTTTATTTCTGATGATGGCGATGTAATCCTCGTTGGTAAGAATAACCTTCAAAATGATCAATTAACCTTAAAAACAGCTGACAAGCGTGATACCTGGCTTCATGTTCAAAACATTCATGGATCTCATGTTATCATTCGTTCTTTCGATCCTAGTGAGCAAACTGTTTTACAGGCTGCTGAACTTGCTGCCTACTTTTCTAAGGCAAGAGAATCAGCAAATGTGCCAGTTGATTACGTTAAGGTAAAGGCTGTCAAGAAACCTAATGGTGGTAAACCTGGATTTGTTACCTATCGTGGTCAGAGTACAATGTACGTAACTCCGAGTGATGAAATTGTAAAACATCTAAGAGAAAATAATAAAAAGCAAGATGCAAAATAGCATCTTGCTTTTCTACTTTAATAGTTTTTTGGTCGCTTCGTTAATAGTATATCCAATTGACAGTTTTGCTCCCGATTCAAGCGATCGGTCTTTCTTATAATCATAAACACCAAGTTGCTTGAATGGAAAAGAAGCTTGCATAACCGTAAAATGAGTCGATGAATCAATTTTAGGGACTTCTTTTTTAATCTTTTCAATATTTAGATGTCCAGTAGCCATTCTAACCAAAACACCAATCCAATTAATTCCTGTAGACATATTTAAAAGAACCGTCTCAGTAATTCGAAGTGGTCTTACTCCGGTAATCTTAATTTGGTCCTGATCCTTATAAAAAAGTACTTGAACTAGGCCGTGAATGTTTTGGTTTTTAACGGCTACTTTTGCTTTTTGCACTAAGCTATCAATGTTCAAGGCATCTTTTCCGTAAGGAACGTAGTAGTCAGTTTGTAGATTAATATCATCACTGCCGTCTTCTGATTTAAATCCAACTGTTGAAATTGGAATAATTTGATCATCAGTTACCAGAAGATCAAAGGCAAAATCAACGTGAGATCCATACCAGACTGCGTTTTTTTGATTTGGTGGTAAAATAACTAAATTAATTTCAGCATATTTACTAAGTTCACGAATCAAAAAATGGCGATTTCCAGGCAAAAAAACATACTTTGGTTTTTCGGTCTGGATCACATCTAAAATCTCACCTAGTTGAATGGGTTCAATATATTGTTTATCACTCATCATTGGAGCTAATGAAGCTGAATTAGGATTATTATTTAGGATTACAGTATTAAAACCAATTTTTTTTAGTTGGATCAATAACTCGCTCGTATAAAAGTCAGAAGCAACGTTTGGTCCAATCTTATTTCGACCTTTACCAATAACAAGAGCTGTCTTATTTCCAATTTGATTAGATTCGTTATCGATTTCATAACTGGCATAAAAGGAATTAATTTGTTCTGGGAATTCCCCTGCCGTTGGCTCAATCATTTTGTAAGTCTTGTAAGAATCTTTTCTTCGCAACTTATCAATGTTAATGTGCCAAATTGATGACAGCATACCATCACCAAATCCCATTTCATGTGCAAGGCGAAATGCTTTTGGATCATTTTGATGTTGAAGAATATAAGAGCGACTTTGATCAATGTTGGCCATCACAATGAAGAAAAATCGATCTATTTTAGTCAATTCATGTAAATCCTCTACCGTGTAATGTCGTGAAAGTGCTTCAAATAAAATGGGAAGCTGAATATCAGTGGGATGAATTAATTGGGAAATTAATTCATCTTCAGATAATTCAGAATAACTAGGTAGAACATCTTTTGGACTAGACTGCGAACTTCTAATTCCCTTTAATAACGCTGCCTCACAACTACGTCCTACCCCAATTACTGATCCAATTGATTTAGTTTTCGTCCCAAGTCGTGCATCTGCTTCAGGTAATTGTTCAAATGGCCAAATTGGGATTTTAACGGTAATATGATCACTTATTGGTTGTAAAATTGAAGTAAATTTGTGAAAACGTTCTGGTAACTTTACTTTCATAATTGGATAATTTAACAATAATTGTGACGTTACTAATGCCACTGGATACCCGGTTGACCTAGCTGCCAGTGTCGTACTCATGTTAAAGCTTGGATTTACTTTTAACACAAAACAATCATCGGTTTCAGCGTTAAGGGCAAATTGTACATGACAAACACCCTTAATACCCAACACATCCATGATTTCAAAAGAAATAGAACGGATCATTTGAATCTGTGTATCACTTAGAGTTTGTGATGGCGTAAAAACCACCGAATCATTTGAATTTACTCCAACCGGATTCATGTCTTCTAAGGATGAGATCATCATTTTAGTCCCCATCGTGTCACGTAAGGAGACTGTCCCAATTTCCTTGTAGCCCACAATTTCTCGTTCAATTAAGCATTTACCGGATTTAGATTCATCAAAAATATTATCTGCTTCATTTGTAACTTGCTCCATATTTTGAAAAATTGAACGTTGTTGTCGGGTTTTAGGATCAAGTGGTCGAACCGAAATTGGGAAAGAAATCTTATCAATTACATTTCTTAATTCATCAAAATTACTAACGATGTAATAGTCAGGTGTTGGGATACCGTATTCTTTTAATCGCTGATTTAACCGATTCTCATTATTAAAGAGATCAATATTATCTTTATTTAATCCGATAATATCAACATTGTTTTCTTCCAATATGCCATTTTTGTTTAGACGTTGGATGACTTTTAATGCATTGACCCCACCGAAAACTGATGTAATAGCATCAACGTGTTCCGATTCAATAACATGTTTAGCATTATCAGTGTTAACTGGCTTTATATAGACGTGATCAGCATTCATTTCCTGTAAAATGACGGAATACGGATTATTATCCAATAGGAAAGTTTCAATTCCAAGCCGTTTCCAAACGTGAAGAGCTTGAAAAGCTGCTGAATCTAATTCACATTCTTGACCGATCCCAGATGGGCCAGCTCCTACTATCAATATCTTTTTTAACTTGTTTTCCATCAAGCTATCTCCCGTGTGCTGTAATACTTTCTAGAAATTCATCAAACAGATCAATGCTATCAGTTGGACCGCTGGAACCGTCTGGCGAGAATTGAACAGAAAAAGTTGGATAATCACGATGTCTAATTCCTTGAACAGTTCCGTTTATCAAATCTATGTATGTCACAATTAGTTTTGAGGTATCAATAGAATCAGGATCAACCGCGTAATCTTGAGCTTGATTAGCATAGATAATTTGATTAGTGATAATTTTCTTAATGGGATGATTACTTCCATGATGACCTAACTTCATTCGATAAACACTAGCACCATTAGCCATGGCAAGTAACTCATGCCCTAATCCCATACCAAAAACAGGTAGCGCATGTTCCAGCTGATTAATGGTGGTTAGAACGCTATCATCAATTTCGTGAGGAGAACCAGGTCCTGTAGATAAAATAATCCCCTCTGGATCAAGATCGATGATTTCTTGGTAAGAAGTATCGAAGGGTAAAACAATCACATTACAATCTCTTTGAGCAAGTTGTCTAACAATGCCCTCTTTTAATCCAAAATCCAAGACGGCTACTGTTTTACCATTTCCTGGTACTAAGTATGGTTTAGGAGTGGCAACTTGTTGAATTTGTTGATTACTTAAAACTGCTGCATTCAATTGATCAAATGCATGCTCATCGTTGACATCAACCAAACTTGCCTTAGCAATATCATGCTTCATAATGTATTTTAATAAGTACCGGGTATCAATGTCAGTAATTCCAGGAATATTCCGCTGTGTTAAAAACGAATCTAAAGAAATCTTTTTTAGATAACTTGTTGAAATATCTTCACTATGATGAATTACGATTCCCTTTGCTGAAGTTAAAATAGATTCATAGTTCTTCCGATTAATTCCAATATTGCCTACTGAGGGTTGCGAAAAGGCTACTATTTGATTGTGATAAATCGGATCCGTAATTGATTCTTGATAACCATTTAGATTGGTATTCATCACGATTTCACCTGTGACGGTTGATTCCGCCCCAATTGATTTTCCTACAAATGAAGTTCCATCATTTAAGATTAAATATCTTTTAGTCATAATCAAACCTCTTCAGATCTGCTTTACTTATTAGAGACGATCTCAACTGAATCGCGATCATCAATCTCAGAAACCAAAACGTTGACTTTTTCGTCTTTTGAACTAGGAATATTCTTCCCCACAAAATCAGCACGAATCGGTAATTCCCGATGACCACGATCAACTAATACAGCGAGTCCAATTCGCTTTGGTCGCCCCATTTCATTGATTGCACCTAACGCTGCTCGCACCGTTCTGCCAGTATATAAAACGTCATCAACCAAAATGACGTTCTTATTGTTAACATCTACTTTACTATCATTAACCGGTTCTGAATTTGACTTTTTATTTTTTAAATCATCACGGTATTTAGTAACATCAAGTTCAACAACGGGAACTTCAGCATTTTCGAGTTTTTCAAGTCGCTTAGCAATTCTTTTTGCTAAATAAACGCCACGTGTCTTAATTCCAACAAGAACTAAATCATTAATTCCCTTGTTTTTCTCAATAATTTCGTAGGTAATTCGCGTTAAAGCACGCTGCATTGCCATACCGTCAACTACGACTTTTTCTTTTGCCATAATTTTCACTCCTTATTCAACATCAGGATATTCTTTTCTCAATTGGTCAATTGTTTTTAAAAAGATTGAAGGTGCTGGAACTTTAAAATCTAGTTCCTCACCAGTAGTGGGATGTTTAAAGCCTAATTCCGCAGCATGCAAAAACTGACCATTTCCCTTAATTGTTTTCTTTGGACCATATAATGGATCACCCACAAGGGGATGATCGATATACTTCATGTGAACCCTAATCTGATGAGTTCTTCCCGTTTCTAATTGACATTCCACAAGCGTGTACTTACCGCCAAAGCGCTCTAGAACATGAAAATGTGTTATAGCAGGCCTTCCTCCAGTAATAACAGCCTGCTTTTTGCGATCCTTTGTTGACCTTCCAATGGGGGCGTCAATTGTCCCATAACTTTCTTTAATATTACCATGAACTAATGCAAGATATTTTCTTCGGTTCGTTTTTTCCTTTAGTTGCTTCGATAATGATTTATGGGCAACATCGGTTTTTGCTACCATTAGTAACCCAGAAGTATCCTTATCAATTCGATGAACAATTCCAGGACGAACTGTTCCATTAATGGATGAAAGTTTTGTATGATACAACAACGCATTTACTAAGGTATGATCGGGATGTCCAGGAGCCGGATGAACTACCATTCCTTGAGGCTTATTAACCACGATAACTTGATCATCTTCATAAACAATATCTAATGGAATATCTTGTGGAGTTAAATCTAATGGTTTTGGTTCAGGAATTGCAATTTGAATTAAATCACCGATTTTTGATTTATACTTTGGTTTCTCCTTCTTTTCATTAACCAAAATTAAGTGTTCTTTGATGAGTTCATTGGCTCTGCTACGGCTTAAGTCTTCATAATGATCTGCAACTAGTTTATCTAGTCTTTCATTCTTTCTTGTAACTTCAAATTCTCTATTCTGCATGTTTTTCACTTTCAGGTTTTGCCAATAAAATAACTAAAAATAACACAATTACTCCAATCGTTACACATGAATCAGCAACGTTAAAAATAGGAAAATTAATAAAATCTAACTGAATCATGTCAGTAACGGAGCCCACCAAAAAACGATCCAATAGATTTCCAATGGTTCCTGCCAGCATTAACGTTAAACCAATTAGATAACCAGTATGGTTTCTTTCAAAGTAAATGAAAAACAAAAAAACGAAAACAGCAATAACTGCAATGATCTCAAAAATAAATGATTTTCCTGAAAGAAAACTCCAGGCTGCTCCAGTATTATTAATGTTAGTGAGCGAAAGAATTCCAGGAATTACTGAAATGTCTCTTCCCGTTGGAATATTTAAACGAATCCATGACTTTGAAACCTGATCAAGGGTAAGTAAAAGAACAAACAGTAAAGCAGTAAGTATCCAAATTAAGATTCTATTTTTAGAATAAGCCAGTGATTTTTTCATTTTTATCAATATCCATTCCAATGGCAGCGGGATGTTTTGGTAAACCAGGCATAGTAATAACTTTTCCAGCCATGGCAACAATATATCCAGCACCTAATTTAGGCAATAATTCGGTAATATGCAAGGTAAATCCACTTGGATCACCCAGCTTTTGAGGATCATCAGACAAAGAGTATTGAGTTTTGGAAATACAAATTGAGAGTTTATCCCATCCATTTTTTTGAATGTCCTTCAATTGTCCCTTTGCTTTTGACGATAAGACCACGTCACCAGCGCCATAAATCTTTTTAGCAACTTTATTTATTTTATCTGTCAAATTATCTTCATTACTGTAAACTCGCTTAAGTGAATCATCATTATCAACCAATTTGGTTAATTTTTGTGCTAAATCAATTGAACCCTTGCCACCTTCAATAAATGATTTACTAATTCCATGTTCAACCCCTAAATCTTCCAAATGACGATTTAACCATTGAATTTCTTCAGGTGAGTCATCATTAAATTGGTTTATGGCAACGATTACAGGCTTATTAAAGGATTTCATAGCTCGAATGTGATGATCCAAATTTTTGACTCCCTTTTTTAAAGCGTCAACATCTGGGCTTGATAACTCTGATTTGGCTAATCCACCATTAAACTTTAGTGCTCTAATTGAAGCTACGACTACCACCGCACTTGGATCAACATTTAAATGTGGTGAAACCAGATCCATGAATTTTTCTCCACCAAGATCTGATCCGAACCCAGACTCAGTTAAGGTATAATCAGCAACCTTCATAGCTGTATTAGTAGCTTGAACACTGTTACAACCCATTGCTAAATTGGCGAAAGGGCCTCCATGAATAAAGGCAGGAGTATGTTCTAAGGTTTGAACTAAATTAGGGTTAATGGCGTCCTTTAAGATAATGGTTAACGCACTCTCAGCCCCCAGGTCAGAAACGAAAACAGGCTTATTTTCATAAGTATATCCAATTAAAATATTCTTAATTCGATGTTTTAAGTCGTTTAAATCAGTTGATAAACACAAAATTGCCATTAATTCACTGGCAGCAGTAATTTCAAAATGTTCTTCTCGTGGAACTCCTGACTTTGAACCACCTAGGCCAATTACCATATTACGCAATTCGCGATCATTAACATCCATGGCTCGATGCCATTGAATTTTACGCGGATCAAGGTTTAATTTATTTCCTTGGTAAATCGAATTATCAATTAAGGCAGCCAACGTGTTGTTAGCTGAGGTTAGAGCATGAATATCGCCAGTAAAATTAAGGTTGATGTTAACCATGGGTTCAACTTGAGCGAATCCACCGCCAGCTGCTCCACCTTTCATTCCCATTACGGGACCCATTGATGGTTCACGCAATGCAATTGCAACCTTCTTGTTTAATTGATTTAATGCATCACCAAGTCCAATTAAGACTGTTGATTTTCCTTCTCCTGCAGGAGTTGGATTAATTGCTGTTACAAGGATTAACTTTTTCTTGGTACCTTGGTCAGGAGTATCACTTGAAACTTTGGCCATGTATTTCCCATAGGGATTTACCTTACTCTCTGGGATGGAAAGCTTACTAGCAATTGATTGAATTGGCTTTAACTTACTCTCTTGTGATATTTCAATATCTGTCTTCATTAAATCACCTTCTATTAGCATGCTATTTATTGTTTAATGCTTCGCTCAATTCGATTGTTGAATTATTAGGAAGAACAAATGTATATTTCTTATTTTTGTAATTAAAAGATAGCTGAAACCTTTTTAATTGAACGTTACTAATATCTTTGATATTCATTTTAATTCCTCGGGGATGAAATACACTTCGTAATGTCAGAGTATCTCCTACTAATATTAATTTTCTAAAATGAATTTGAATCCATGATAATAAAATAAAAGCAATGAAAAAGCCTAACGTAATCTCTTGAAAATGAGTTATTTCAAGCCAAATAATAACTCCGATCAATAAAACAATAAGAGTCCAACTCCAGCAGATGATACTAGTAGTAATATTTGGCTGATACAAAAACTTTCTCTTTTGAGTTATCATAATTTAAACCTCTTTAAATGAATGGAGTAATTAACTCATGTATAAATTATATTCAGATGCAGCAATTAAGCCTCAAAGTCACCAATGTGGGATTGGAATTTTAATCGTTCATAAGCAAGAACAATTACAAATTAAGAAACAATGTAAAGCAAAAGACAATCACGTTGGCGAATTTAAAGCCTGTATTGAAGCTTTAAAAGTCCTTCAACATCATTTAAGACATTCCGGTAAGATACCAGGAAACGTAACCGTATTATACTACACTGATAGTTCAATTTTGAGTGACAGTATTAATAAACAGTATGCAAAACACTATCAAAAATATATTGATCAAATTATTGAATTAGAAAGCCATTTTGCGTTTGTTTTAACTAAATGGATTCCTGATAATCAAAACATGGGTGCTCATGAATTAGCATTTCAGGCTCTTCATTCTAGCTGATGTAGTTAGAAATAGGCTTTTCGTACATCTTCCAATCAGGATGACCACCAAAAATAGCCGATCCCGCTAATAATTTACCAATCATAGGACCAGTGGTTAGTCCCGAGGAACCTAGTCCACTTCCAATCAATACATTATCATGATTAGGAACAATTCCAAAAAACGGAGCAAAATCATTAGTGTAAGCCCTCGTTCCAACTTTACTCAGTATAATATCAGTTGAGTTTAATCCTGAGACCAAGTTTTGAGCCGAATCGATTAACTGGTTATCAACGCTTGCTTCTTTGCTTAAATCAAATTCTTTATTATCATCATGAGTGGCCCCAACAATTAGTTTTCCATGTCCTAGTGGGATAAAATCATATTCTCCTTCAGGCATCATCACTGGCATGCTTTCATGATCGGGAAAATCAGGAACTTTAAGTTCAACTAATTGTCCCTTTTGTGGTCTCACATGAACTTTTACATTCAAAGGTTGCATTGTTTCCTTGACCCATGCTCCTGTAGCAACAATAATTCGGTCAAACTCAAATGATTGCTCTTTAAAAGAAATGGTATGATCATTAATTAGTCTTGCTCTTCCATCATGAACCGTAAGATTATTTTTTTTCGCAATTGAAATGAGATGTTGACAAAAGAGTGCACCATTAATCCGACTTCCTCCTGACACCAAAACACCAGACTTCGGGTTGGTCAGAATTGGAATTTGAGATTGAATCGCTTTCCGATCTAATTTTTGGATCTTGCCCATTTCTGGAGTAACTTGGGCTCGTTCTTTGGCAAAAAGATATAATTCATCTAAATTACTTTCGTCTTCTCTTGTAATAATTGTTCCGCAATGATCAAAAATTTCCGAATTCATATGAGTGTCATTAGCAATTTCAGGAATCAATTTAGCTCCAGCCTTTGCTAAGTTATACCATTGCTTATTTCTACGTTTTGACAACCATGGAGATATAATTCCAGAGGCGGCTTTGGTAGCTTGACCGTAACTATCATCAAACATTACCACGTCACGTTCGTCAGCATTTGGCATTTGACTCAAATAATATGCAGCAGTAGAACCAACGATTCCACCACCGATAATCGCAATTCGTTTTCTCAATTACTTTTTCCCTTTCTTATTGAAATTTTGTTAAGCCCAGTACTGGAAATAATCTGTTCTGATTCTTCCATTATATAATTTACGTCTCTTAGTAGCTTTCTTACCATATTCTTTTTCAAAGTTCAAATCACTTGTGAGATAGTACTTAGACCAAGTCTTCATGGGGATGAAGACTTTTCCCATTTCATGGTAGAGTTGGGCGACTTCTTTTGAGTCTCCCATTCTTTGTCCATAAGGTGGATTAGTTACAAGCACACCATCTTGTTTATCAGTATGAAAATCTTGAACTGCAACCTGTTTGAACTGAATATCATGAAGTAGACCAGCTTCTTCTGCATTTACTTTAGCATAATTAACCATCTGCTCATTAACATCGGAGGCCATGATATCAAATTGAGAATCATAGTCAGCTTTGGCATCCGCTTCAGCACGAATTTTTTTAACAAGTTCAGGATCGACCCAATCCCAGTCTTCAAAAACAAATTCGCGATTGTATCCAGGAGCTATATTTCTAGCAATTAATGCTGCCTCAATTGGGATGGTACCAGAACCACACATTGGATCAAGAAACGGCATTTCTTCTGGGTGCCAGTTGGTTAAGAGAATTAGTGCGGCAGCCATATTTTCTTTTAAAGGAGCTTCTCCCTTGGCAACTCGATAACCACGCTTAAATAAACTTGGACCAGTAGTATCTAGGGTGTCCATAACCTCATCTTTATTTACACGAACTTCTAATGGATACAATGATCCTGATTCAGGAAGTCGGGTTCTTCGATGATAAAACTTGCTAATCTTTTCAACAATGGCCTTCTTAGTAATGGCTTGAATATCGGGAACACTGTGTAAAGAAGACTTTTGGGAACGACCTTCAACGGGGAACTTTCCGTCCATTGGAATTAAGTCTTCCCAATCTAAACTTTTAGTTTTTTCAAACAACTCATCAAAAGTAGTCGCCCTAAAACGACCCACGATGATTTTAATTCGATCAGCCGTTCTTAACCATAGATTCGTTCTAATAATATCGGAAACGGTTCCTGTAAATAGAACCATTCCGTTTCTGACTTCGGGTTCATATCCTAAGTCTCGTAATTCATTTCCAACTAGTCCTTCTAGCCCAGCTGAACATGTTGCCATTAAATTAAATTTTTTCATTTTATTCATTCCCTTTTTATATAAAAAAAGAGTGGGAAAATCCCACTCAACCTGAAAAACGGTACAGGCCCCTGTAAGCCATGTTTTGTGCTTAACCACAACTTCAGGACAAAGTGATTAAGTAGTAATCATCTATCTCAAGAACATAATGTTCTTCCCCCACACTTGGTTCAATTTCCGTGTGTGAAGCTCCCCTACCAAAGTTTGGGTTTCCCGCTCGCGGGGTTTACTGCGTTCCAATAATTTGATTTCTCAAATTAGTCGTTTCTGTGGCACTTTATGAAATACTAAAGCATAGTAACAATAACCTTAGCTCGTTCTTTCGCCGTAATCAACTTAATGATTCCTCGGCTTATTTTTTCACCGAGCACGAACACTACAAGCATCTCAGCTTGTGCGAGAGTGGACTTTCCTCAGCCAACATTCATTGACCGCGATTACTCAGGACCTGTACCAAGTATTTAAAATCTATTGGAATTATCTGAATCCTCACCGTAAACACGGCGTTCCAGACTAGATAAACGTTTTAAGATATCCATGTCAGTAGGATTCTGACTTTGAGCCGGCTGATTTGAAGGTTGTGCTTTAGGTGCTTCTTGTTTAGCCGGCTCATTATTTGTTTCTTCAGGTGCACGTTGCTTTTGAGAACTTGGACGTTCCACAGGACGTTGTGTACTCTGTGCACCAGAACCCATTGATACTTGGCGTGTTAACTCATCAACTTTTAACTTAAGATCTTGATTTTCTTGATCTAATTGATCAATCTCACGTTGAAAAGTTTCATAGTCTTTAATGATACTATCTAAAAAAGTATCAACTTCTGCAGGATCATATCCCCGCATTTTCTGCTTAAATTCTTTTTGTAGAATTTGTTTTGGAGTAAAATTAATATTTTCCATTAATACACACCTCACCAATCATTTCCGCATATATTTATTTTAACAGAATTAAAACTAAAAGTCATCATTTAAATTGCGTTCGTAATCATCAGCAATATCTTGTAACTGATCAAAATCAATTAGCTGCAATGGATAGGCATGGCTTTGTTGAAATTGTTGAATTGCCTGATAATCATACTTAGTTTTACCTTCATTTTCTGGATCATACACCAATAAAGCTTGATCCGTGTGTGTTAACATAAATCGTTGATAATTTTTTAATTGTTTGGGTGAATCATATAGATGGTTACTTACTGAATCAGAAAAGTCTGATTTGGTAATGGTTTGGTTCAATTTTGCTTGATTATCTTCATTCCAATTTGACCCAAACTTTTTAAATGGTAGCATTACTGCTAACTGGAACTCATGGGGATATTTTTGCTGTAATTCTTTAGCAACATCAACTGTCCACTGTTCAATGCCAAGTTGACCCCCAGTAATAATCCAATCACAACCACTCTCAATTAATTGAGAAAGCTGATCCGATAATGCTTGTTTGATAATTTTTAACTTTGGATCATCATTTTGAAATATTCCTAGTTCATAACTTCGATATCCTGATACCCAAACGCGACTCATTTCTTGTCACCCTTCAATATTTATTTCTACAAATTACTTACTATTGCTATAATATATTACGTATATGTTAACATGATTGATCTAATATAATGGATTGAGGCCATAAAATGAATTTCCACTATCCAAATGGTAGTTCTTTCAAGAATACCAACAAATCAAAACAACTTAATCTTTCGAAGAATTCCTCCATTAATTATGGAGATCGTGGGATGTCACTTGAAGCAGAATTAAACCAAAGTAATGAATACTATTTAGATGAAGATATTGCGGTTGTACATAAAAAACCAACTCCAATTCAAATTGTTAATGTTGACTACCCCAAGCGAAGTGCTGCTGTGATTAAGGAAGCATATTTTCAACACGCGTCCACTACTGATTACAATGGAGTTTATCGTGGTAAGTACATTGATTTTGATGCCAAGGAAACTACCAGTAATACATCTTTTCCCCTTAGTAATTTTCATGAGCATCAAATTGAACACATGAGGAAATGCACTCAATTAGGTGGAATTACCTTTGCAATGATAAAATTTGTTAAAAGTAATGAGCTTTTTGTCTTAGCGGGACCAAATTTATTTTATTATTGGGATCGGCAAAATAATGGTGGCAGAAAATCAATTTCTAAAACAGAATTACAAGATAACGCATACCAAATTAAGTATCACTTTCAACCACTGATTCCATACCTCAGTGCAGTTGATCATATTATCGATGACAGGAACAACATATAAAGGAGATATCTAATGGCCGATTCAAATGAAAATGCGTCCAGGGTGCAAAAGTTTCAGCATCGTAAGGGACCCCAAAAGAAAAAAATGAAGTTATGGAAAAAAATTATTTTATGGATTTTAGCCATAATTGTTGCCATGGTGATTTTTGGGGCTGGGCTTTTTACCTATTACGCTTCAAGTGCGCCGAAAATATCCTATAATACCCTTTCAAGTGATAATTCAACAACGATTTATGATTCAAAAGGAAAGGTCATTTCACGTTTAGGAGCTCAAAATCGAGACTATGTAAAGCAGGACCAAATTCCTGATAATTTAAAGAATGCAATCATTTCAATTGAAGATCGACATTTCTACAAAGATCATGGAGTTGATCCAGCCAGAATTGTTGAAGCCGCCTTTTCAAATATTCGTGGTAACGGTGGCCTTCAAGGTGGGAGTACTTTAACGCAACAACTAGTTAAATTATCAGTATTTTCCACTAAAGCATCTGATCAAACAATCAAACGTAAAGCTCAGGAAGCATGGTTAGCTGTTAAGGTAGATCATGATTACAGTAAACAACAAATTCTAGAATTTTATATCAATAAAGTATATATGGGTAATAATGCCTATGGAATGCAGACTGCTTCTGATTTTTACTTTAATAAGCCATTAAACAAAATCAATCTTTCTCAGACTGCTTTTCTAGCTGGTCTCCCTCAAGCTCCTGTACAATATAATCCATACACGAATCCTAAACTTGCTACGGATCGTCGTAACCAAGTTTTGGAAGCCATGGCTAGTAATAAAGTGATTACTAGAGAACAAGCCAATCAAGCTGAACAAACGAGTATTACAGATGGTTTAGCAAAAAAGCACACTGCAAACTCTTCTCCGGATATGAAGAATGAAAAATATGCTGACGCTTATATTCAGCAAGTTGTCCAAGAATTAGATCAAAAGGGTTACAAACTAAATGCTGGTAATAAAGTTTATACCAATTTAAACATGGATGATCAAAAGCAAATGTACAATTTAGCTAATAATCCGACTTCCCCAGTTCAATTCCCTAACAACAACTTCCAAATTGGTGCAACTATGGTTAATTCTAACAATGGTAAAGTTGTTTCAATGCTAGGGTCACGAAAACAAAAAATTGCATTTGGTTTGAATCGAGCTGTTCAAACCGATCGATCAAGTGGTTCAACCATGAAGCCATTAATGGATTATGGTCCAGCCATTGAGTATTTGAAGTGGCCAACCTATCAAGCAGTTCAAGATACACCATTTACTTATCCTGGAACCAACAAAGAATTACAAGATTTTGACAATAAACATGAAGGAACTATTACCATGAGAAAGGCATTAGTTGAATCACGTAATATTCCTGCGATCAGAACTTTACAACAAGTTGGAATTCAAAGATCTCAAGATTTCTTGTCAGGGTTAGGTATGACATTCGATAAACCCCTTGAACTTCAAAACGGGATTGGTGCATATATTTCTTCAGAACAAGAAGCAGCTGCCTATGCTGCGTTTGCTAATGGTGGTACCTACTACAAGCCATACCTTATTAATAAAGTGGTCAATGTTAACGGAGCTGAAAAGAAGTTTAGTTCCAAGGGACATCGCGCAATGTCACAAGATACTGCCTTTATGATGAATGACATGCTTAAGGGAGTTATGACATCTTCAAATGGATCAGGAACTGCTGCTAAAATCCCTGGACTTTATGAAGCTGGAAAGACTGGAACGACACAATACCCTGATGATTGGATTAAGCGAGTTCCAAATCAAGCTTCTATGGACTCATGGTTTACTGGATACACTAAGAACTTGTCCCTTTCAATTTGGACTGGATATGACCATCAATTTAAACCAGGAAATTATATTTCAGAACAACAAACCAGAATTGCACAAACCTACTATAAGGAAATGATGTCTCAAGCCTCTGTTGGACAACCTAATATTGATTGGCAGAAGCCAGATAATGTGGTTGAGACACGGCGCGATGGTGTAAATGAGTACTATATTGAAGGACACATGGGAACTGCAGTATCTGCTAATAATAACGCTAGTCAGTCTGGACAAGCTTCCAAAAATCGTTCGGTAGTTTCCAACTCATCAAGTTCAAAGAATTCAAGTAGTTCATCATCTGATAGCAATTCAAGCAGTTCAAGTCAAACCTCATCTGGATCAAGTTCTAAAGTTGAAGAACCAAATAATCAGTCTTCTTCTGAATCGTCTTCTAGTGAGAATAATCAAAGTAGTACCAATTCAACCACTGCTTCAAGTAATGATAATAACCAAAACGCTAGTTCGTCATCTAGCCAATAATTTTAAATAAATAACTGATTAAGACTCGCCGTTTCGATGGTTTGAGTCTTTTTTTATTTTTGTTTTATTAAGTTAAAGTAACTTTTAACTTTTTACTAATATTTACCTCCATTTAAACAAAAAAGGACCAAACTTCAAAGTTTGGTCCTTTTTTACTTGTTATCTTTGATTATCAATCTTAAAAATAGGAATATTCTGATTAGGCTTTCGCTTATTCTTACTTTCTATTCCCTTTTGTCGGCGCTCATTTGCCTGCTGCACCTGAGCAGCCGTTTTAATATTTTGATGTTGCCAATTTAACAAGATTCGATCCATATATTTCAAACTATATACCTGACTTAAAACCGACTCTTTCAGCGCCAATTCAATAATCTCCGGTGAATAATGATCTTGATCAATCCATTGATTAATCATTTCAAGTTCAATGGAAGACAAAGGTCGCCCAAATTCTTCTTGAATTTTTTTAAAGAGCCCCTTACGTTCTTTAACTGTATCATTTTGCTTATTTCGTTCTTGTTGTGATCGGTTACCTGTTTTGATATTAGTCTTTGAATCAATTAGCTTATCAATCTTACTGTTCAACAAATTAAATTTATACTCATCTTCACCAGACTTAGTGCTGGAAATACTAATAATATTCTTAGAAACCAACTGATGCAACAAATTATAAATATCATTTTCACTAATCCCAGTTGCTTGCGATAGCTTTTTGGCACTTGGAAAAAGATTTCCTTGTGAGCGAGCTAAAACTAACTCCAAAAAGATCACTAATTCTGAAGGATTCATACCTAATTCAGCAAAATGTTGTAATAAAAAACCTGACACACTAATCGATCCATAGTCCAAATAACGTTCTAAATTTTCACTCATGTTATTCCTCCTATAATGATCGATCACTACAAATTATTGATGGTTTGAACAATTCTTCCTGTTTTATAATCGACAGTTACATAATTTAACCGTTTATTCTGATTCCAATAAGAAACCACCCAGGCTGGCTTATTTTGATAAATTGCCAGCCCCGCGTTAATAATCTTAGTGGCTTTCCCAATCTTTTGAGCAGCCCGCTCAGCTTCTTGTTGGTTAATTCCATTCTTTTGCGTAACAACTTGCATGCTTTTACCGTTCTTAGGCAAAATAGCGTAAGCATATTGGTTTTGTTTATCATATCCGCCAACTGAATAGTACGTTTGGTTTAAATTAGAAGAATAGAAATGATTAATGTTATGAAAACCAGCACTATTTTCGGCTACCGTAGTAACGTGAGATCGTGCATGTAATAGTGGAGCTTTGGCAGCATGAAAGAAAAGGATAATTCCAACTACAATTAGAACAATAATTGTAATCATTATCCATCGCATTCGATGAGTTTTTTTTCGTTTTAATTGTTCTCTGTACATGATATTCCTCTTTTACTAGCTTTTACATGCCCCATTATAGCAAACTTTACTAACCGATTAGTTAATTAATTTCTTTCTTTAAAGAAATCTTGACCATCTTTAACGATCTCTGAAATGGAGCCAGTTTTAATTGGTAATCCTTGCGGAAGAGCATCAATAATTTGCTTCCCATAACGCTTATCAATTAAGCGGCTGTCAAGAAAATTAATCACACCATAATCCGTTGCACTTCTAATTAGACGGCCAACGCCTTGTTTGGTCTTAATGATAGCTTCCGGTAAATCGAAATTATAAAATGGATTTTTATTTTGACCCTTAAGAAACTTAGCCCGACTCGAAACCACCGGGTTATTAGGAGAATCAAATGGAATCCTGGTAATGATAAGTTGTTTTAACAAATTATCAGGAAAATTAACACCTTCAAAGTAGCCATTAGCCCCTAAGATGACAGGAACCGAATCTTTTACAGATTCAAATCGTTTAACAATTTTTTCTTGACTACCAGAAACCCCCGCTGCCTGAATCATAAACTTACCATTATTACTATGACTTAATCTATCATAAACTTTCTTCAAAATATCAAGTGAATTAAATAAAACTAACGTCGGAACTGAATTAGCACTAATAAGTTTCCAAATCGAATTAGCTAAATAAGCAATGTATTCATCATTTTCTCCATTGGGTGGCATTGGGGTCGTCTGTGAAATCATCATTTCAGCCTGGTTAGCATAATCAAAAGACGACTTTAATCGCTTCATCCTGGTATCAGACCGATTCAAATCTAATTGATCAAAAATATATTGTGATTTTTTCGATGTAAATAAAGTCGACCCAGTAAAAATAATCGGTTGAAAATACTGATAAACATTTTCTTTTAATTTGCTTTTGGAATCAAAATCACCAGTTAGCAATATTACATGGTTAGTATCTAAATCTTCGGTATAATGAATCCAATAAAAATGTGATTTCTCACTAACCTTCTGCTTAATTTTATCCACGTCAATTCCATCAATATAATTAATAATGGTAAGCAAATGACGTTCAAACTTCTCAATGAGTACCTTATCAGAAATGGTCCATCGATTCTTTTCTTTCTGAATTAATGTCTTAAAAGCATTAATAAATTTTTTTAATTTGAGATTAATACTAGTCAAATGCTTAATTTGACCCTGATGAGACTGAATAAACTTCAATAAGTTTTGGGCAGAAATAGCCATCTCCGCACGTCTAGTCTCAACTGGTTTCATAAATTCTGTTCTGAAATCCTGTAATACTAATTGGTTCGTATCAAAAACAGCATCTAACTGTGAATCAAGTCTGTTGAGTCGGTTTAATTCATCAATATCGTCAGAAAAAATTTCGTTCAGGTTAAGTCCATGAGTTTGAAATAAATCATTCTTAACTCTTCCAATGTTTTTCTTCAATACATTAAACTTAACTAACTTTTCCTGTGATGAAAAAGCAATATCAGCTAACTTATGAGCTTCATCAACCACTAAGTACGGTTTGGAATTCATATGATCACTTAGCTGCTGACCATTTTCAAACAGATAGTTATGATTAACTAAAACAATATCAGCATGTTCCACTCGCTTAAACTGAGCTGCTAAAAAGTCAGCATCCCGAAACGAATTATTCTTTCCATTCGCCACGTGCGAACTTTGATAATTAATCTGATCAATAAATGGAACCTCATTAGGAAGATTGAGCTCATCTAAATCACCCGTACTCGTCTCAGTCAGCCAAACTAAAATTCTAGCCTTCATAAATTGAGATTGCTTAGATTTATCATGGAATTGGAGAGTTTTACTAAAACGTTCCAGATTAATGTAATGATTAACTCCCTTTAAAAGAGCAACGTCAAAACTAGTATTCAGTAAGGGTTCTAATTGATCTTTGATGGTAGCGTATAACTGTTCTTGTAATCCATTAGTGGATGTACTAACAACCAGTTGTTCTCCATCATTAATTAGATACGACATGGGTACCAGGTAGCCCAACGTCTTCCCACTGCCTGTGGGAGCTTCTATTAATAAATTATAGGTTGGCTTTTCATTTTCATGATAATTATTATAAATGAGGTTCATCATTTTACTCTGTGAACTACGCCAATCTAACTTACCACTAAATTGTTTCTCTTTTTGCTTCTTGATTTTGGGATATTTGGTTAAGTTATGTTCTGAAATAGAATAAGATGCTGTCTGATTTTTTAATGCAATGCCATTTACTACTACATACTGAGAAGCCAAATTACTCAAATGTTTTCGTTTCATTTGCTCTCGATCAGCAATAAATTCTACGGTATCCCGCGGAAGATCAGGATTAACTTTGAGTATACTTTGCACCGTGATTAACGGTAACTTTTCAATCTTATTCATAATCGTTAGAAGTAAATGAGCCGTAGCATCAGCATCACTCTTAGAAGAATGTGGATGAGTATGCGAGATACCAAAATGATGACTCAGATCTTTTAAACGATAACCGTTTAATTCCGGAAAGAAAATCTGACTTAGGGTAACGGTATCAATTGCCTTAATATTTAATTCTGGGTATCCAACTCTTTCTAATTCAGCATTTAAAAAGGGAAAATCAAAGTTAACGTTATGAGCAACAAAAACGGTGCCACTTAAAATCTTATAGATATGGGCAGCAACCTGATCAAACGACGGTGCCCCTTTAATAGTTTGCGAATTAATTCCGGTTAAATGAGTAATATCTTTGGGAATGGCTTCACCATTATTAACATAAGTTGAATAGGAATCGATAACTTGCCCACCTTGAACAAAAGTACAACTAAATTGAATGATTTTGTCACCACTTGAAACATCCGTTCCGGTTGTTTCCATATCGACTACTGCATATTTTGTATTCTTGGGCACAAGTATCACCTACCTTTAAAACTAACTTCACTATAATATTACTACATTTACCTTAATTTTTATATAAACCAATATTTAATCATTAGTAAAGTATTCCAAAAGATATTGGTCATTCAATAAATTATGATAAAATAGGTATGTTTGGAAAGTGGGCGATTGAAATATGAACATGACTGCAACCGGGTTGAGTCATGCAAAGATAATTTTTCTAGGGGAACATAGCGCGGTCTATCAAAAGCCTGCGATTGTTTTTCCTGTGCCTCAAATCAAGGCCAAAGCCATCATCAGTTCTGACGGCCATAACCAATTGAATAGTAAGTACTATAGTGGTCCAATTAGTACGTTGCCATCTTCAATGAACGGTCTACAGACACTTATTAACCAACTTAACAAGCTCTTAAACCGTAACAACGATCCAATTGATATCGAAATTGATAGTGAGATCCCCCTTGGAAGAGGAATGGGCTCATCGGCGGCCACTGCTAGTGCCGTAACCAGAGCCTTCTTTAACTTCTTTAAACAACCCATCAGTCAAAAACAACTCAAAAGTTTTACTGATGTGGAAGAAAAGATCACCCATGGCAATCCCAGTGGCATTGACGCCAAGACGGTTAGTTCTATTAAACCCATCTTATTTGAAAAAGGCCAATTCTATGACTTCCCTGTTTCAACGCGGGGCCAACTTATCATCGCGGATACTGGGGTATCTAGTAATACATCCACGGCCGTTGCCATGGTAAGAGATGAAATGGATCGTCACTTTCAAAGTACAAGTGAATTAATCGACGACCTTGGCAATTTAGTTGAATCCGCCAAAAGTTCATTGCAATCCAATCAACTAGAACAAACTGGTAAGTTAATGAATTTAGCACAAGATGATCTTACCAAACTTGGCGTCAGTTCGGTTGAGATTAATACCCTAGTAAATGCAGCTAATCAGGCTGGAGCACTGGGAGCCAAGCTAACCGGAAGTGGACTAGGTGGATGTATTATCGCCCTCTCAGCATCCACAACTACAACCGAACAAATTAAGACCGCTCTTAAACAAAATGGTGCGCACGGAGTTTGGATCCAATCATTAAACGAAATGAAGTAAGGAGATTTGTTATGTCCGACAATACTAATATAAATAGAACCCAAAAGGCTCGTGCTCATACTAATATTGCACTAATCAAATACTGGGGAAAAGCTGATGAGCAACTTATTATACCCGAAGATAACAGTCTCTCATTGACATTAAAAGATTTTTATACTGATACTGAAGTTCGTTTTGATAAAGATTTAACGGCAGATGAAATTGTCTTTAACAATCATTTGATGAACAAAGCAGAAAGTCAGAAAATGATTAACTTTCTCAAAATCGTCAGACAAAAAGCACAGCAAAACATTTTTGCTCACGTTAAAACCCAAAATAACATCCCTACTGCCGCTGGACTGGCATCCTCCGCTTCGGGGTTTGCCGCTTTAGCCGCAGCATCAAGCAAAGCCATTGGATTAGATCTTTCAAGAAAAGACCTTTCCAGGTTAGCACGGCGTGGATCTGGTTCAGCGACACGTTCCATTTTTGGAGGATTCGTTGAATGGGAAAAGGGAAATAATGATCAAACTTCCTTTGCAAAACCAATTGAAGAAAACGTTGATTGGGACGTTAATTTAGTGGCAGTTATTACTAATCGTCACGAAAAGAAAATTTCTAGTCGGAAAGGTATGAAAATTTCTAAAGCAACCTCCCCCTACTACCAAGCTTTTAAACAGGTTACAAGTTGTGATCTGATCACCATGAAAAAGGCCATTAGCAACCATGATTTCGATCTGATGGGACATACTGCTGAAGAAAATGCGATGAAAATGCATGCTCTTACCTTTAGTTCCGATCCATCCTTTACATATTTTAATGGAGATACACTTAAAGCAATACAACTTGTTCATGAACTTAGAAATGAAGGGATTAATTGTTACTTCACTATTGATGCCGGTCCAAATGTAAAAGTTTTAGTTCAACACAATAATCTAAAAAAAGTCATTAGAAAATTTAAAACGGCATTTGGACAATCTAACGTAGTAGCAACCATTCCTGGTCCTGGGATCGAATATTTAAATTAAAGGGAGTAATTAATCACATGATTTCCGCAAAAGCACCAGGCAAACTATATATAGCTGGTGAATATGCTGTAGTTGAAACTGGACATCCCGCAATCATCGCAGCGTGCGATCGTTTTGTCAGAGTTAGCATTAAAGAAAGTTCAGACTTTGGAAGTATCTATTCCAAGCAATATGATGAAAATATGTTGCACTGGAAACGATTAGGTCATCGAATGGTTTTTGATAATCGTGATAACCCCTTTCAATACATCATTTCAGCTATTAAAGTTACCGAAGAATACGTTGAAACACTAAACAAAAATTTAAAAACCTACGACATCATCGTAAATAGTGAACTAAATAGTTCTGATGGTCGCAAATATGGATTGGGATCATCAGCGGCCGTAACCGTTGCTACGGTAAAAGCTCTCTGTGAATTCTATGATATTGATCTTACAACCATGCAGTTGTTTAAACTAGCAGCCATTGCTCACTTTGAAGTTCAAGGAAATGGTTCTTTAGGCGATGTGGCTGCCAGTGTCTTTGGTGGATGGATCGCATATCATTCTTTTGACCGTCAATGGCTCGCTAATGCCCGTCAAGATGTTGATTTAGTAGAACTAATCAACTTAAAGTGGCCTAATCTAAAAATTATTCCCCTCACTGCACCGTCTAATTTGCAGCTATTAATTGGATGGTCTGGCTGTCCCGCGTCCACTTCAAATTTAGTTGATCGCGTCGAACTCAAAAAGGCCCGAAATTCAGAACTCTATACCGATTTTCTTCGTCTAAGTAAAGAATGTGTTCTAAAAATTGTTAAGGGCTTTAAATCATCAGACCTTAAGATGATTCAAAAGAACATTGAAATTAACCGAACCCTTCTTTTAAAGTTGGGCGAATTTGCCAACGTTGAAATTGAAACTCCCAAGCTCAAAGAACTAATCGATATCGCAGATCATTTTGGTGGGGCAGCAAAAGCATCAGGAGCTGGCGGTGGTGATTGTGGAATTGTCATCATTGATAAAGACGACAATATTGAGGACCTCATTCGTGACTGGAACAAGCACGGCATTAAGTTACTCGACCTTAAAATTCACAATAATTAGGAGAAAACAATGACTAGTCAACAGTCGCATCGAAAAGATGAACACGTATCCATTGCCAAAAAGTTTCACCACTCAAATTCTTTAGCAGGATTTGACCAAGTGCACTTCATCCCAGTCACCTTCCCTGAAATGGCGATCGATGATGTTGATATTTCTACCACCGTGGGAGATTTGTCACTCTCAATTCCCTTTTACATTGAAGCGATGACCGGTGGAAGTGAATATACCAAAAAGCTTAATTCTAAGCTGGCATCTATTTCCAAAAAATGTGGGATTGCAATGGCATCTGGATCTGAAAGTGTGGCTCTAAGAGAACCACAACTAACCGAAACGTTTTCAATCATTCGCAAACAAAATCCCCAAGGATTAATTTTTGCTAATATTGGTGCGGATGCGAGTGTGAGCCAAGCTCAAAGGGCAATTAACATTCTGCACGCAGATGCATTAGAAATTCACGTTAATTCGGTGCAAGAACTGATTATGCCTGAAGGATCCAGGTCGTTTAACTGGCTCACTCACCTATCTGACATTAAGAAGCAAATCTCAATTCCAGTCATTATTAAGGAAGTTGGCTTTGGCATGAGTTCGACTACCATTCATTCATTATATAATCTAGGAATCAGATATATTAACGTTGGTGGTCGTGGTGGAACTAACTTCGCTCAAATTGAAAACTTTCGACGTCATAAAAAAGAAATGGACTATTTTAATGATTGGGGATTAACAACGGTCGAGTCACTCTTCGAAGCCCAAAAAGTACCAAAGATGAATATCATTGCTACTGGTGGGATCACTAATCCAATGGAGATCGTCAAATCACTATATTTAGGTGCTGATGCAGTGGGAATTGCTAGCCAAATCCTGGTTAAACTAATTAATGACGGTGAAGATGCCACGATTGAAATGATCAACGACTGGGTCACCGGAATTAAAACAATCCTAACGGCATTAGGTGCTCACAACATCAACGAATTAAGAAAACGAGAATCAGTTAATAGCCCAGAATTACAAAATTACTTAAAACAACGAAAATAAAAACTACCCAAGATTGGGTAGTTTTTTTAAACTTTAAATCTTAATCCTTTGGGGAAAAAATTCTTTAATGTTCCATTGACAACTTTTCCAAAGCCAACGTTCATTGAACGACACTGAATCAAGTACCATCCCTTCTTGAGTTTCGCATCAACCGTAATGGTATCTCCATGAACATACCTATCCCATTGATTATCATTAATTTCAATTACATTTTTAACATCATGAGGATTAATTGCAAGTGCCAAAGCATACGCAGGCTCAATTCGATTTTTCTTGATCATTCCAAGGGGTGTCCCAGGACGCATAACCTTTAATCCATTAAGATTAGGGATCTCAGGATTAAATGAGTAGAGCATTTTCCCAAATTCTAATAAGTGATGAGGATAAAAATCATTTTGAAAATTACGTCTACAAAATTCTTTCCATTCTCGCCGGACTTCGGTTGATGCATTTCCGGTTTGATGTTTAATCTTTTTCGACTTCCCACTACTTAGACTCTGAAGCTTGGCAATAAAATGTCCGTCACCTTTAAAGAGATGAGGAAATAATCGAATGGTATTTTCTAATGCTTCATTCCCATCAGCCCATTCTGGCTTTCCCGAAACCATTCCATCATATTTTTTAATAGGTAAAGTCTTAAAGTCATAGTTATCTAAGATCCACGCAATAATTTGCTCATCTTCCTCGGGTGCAAAGGTGCAGGTCGAATATATTAGTTGACCCCCTGGTTTCAACATCTTAATTGCTTCAGCAACGATTTCTTTCTGCCTTATGGCACATTCACGTGGATAATCTTTTGACCAATACTTAGTGGCTTCATGATTTTTTCTGAACATTCCTTCACCAGAACACGGCGCATCAATCAAAATCTTATCAAAGTACCTGGGAAAATGTTTCGAAAGCATCTTTGGGTCTTCGTTTAAAATTAATGGATCAAAAACTCCAAATCGCTCTAAATTCTCAACTAATACTTTAGCTCGACCACGTTCAATTTCATTTGAAACAAGTAATCCTTTGTTTTGCATTAACCCTGCTAAATGAGTTGATTTGCCACCTGGAGCAGCACATAAATCTAAAACCCTATCACCAGGAGTGGGATTAACCACCTCAGCAACGTACATAGCAGACGGCTCTTGACTATAGACATAACCACTTTGATGCTCAACTGTCTTTCCACTTACCTTGCCATAATAACCATTTTCCGTATAAGCAATTGGGCGTGATCGATCTAAATGAACGTCTGCTCTGGGTTTTAACGGATTGGTCCGAAAGGCATTATAAGAATCATCGTCAAACGAATCAATAAAGGATTGATAATCGTCCCCTAAAAGATCATTATATTTACTTTTAAAATCTTCCGGTAATTGCATAATTAAATTCCCTATTCTTTAAATTTCCTAGCAGCTTGAACTGCCATTTTCCACCCACGATATAATTCAACACGCTTCCCTTGATCCATCTGTGGTTCAAAAAAGGTTCCTACGTGTTTAGTTGCTTTAATTTCATCAATACTTTTCCAAAAGCCAACCGCTAATCCAGCTAAATATGTGGCTCCCTGAGCCGTTGTTTCTGAAATTAACGATCGCTCAATTTGATCATTTAAAATGTTAGCTTGAAACTGCATTAAATAATTATTTTGAGCAGCTCCACCGTCAACCACTAATGATTTAATTGGAATTTTAGTCTCAGCTACCATGGTATCTAAAACATCTTTCGTTTGAAAACCAAGCGATTCAATCGTAGCTCGAACAATCTGATTATTAGTGGTAGTTGAGGTCAAGCCAAAAATAGAACCCCTAGTTTCCTGATCCCAGTATGGCGCTCCTAAACCAGTAAAGGCAGGCACGACGTAAACTCCGTTATTAGTCTGGGCATCAAATGCCATTCTTGCAGATGCTTTAGCTGAACTAATCAATCCCATTTCATCCCTTAACCACTGAATGGCCGAACCTGCAACAAAGATACTACCTTCTAGGGCATATTTCACCTTACCATTAATCCCATAAGCGATAGTGGTAAGGAGCCCATTGGAAGAAAACTTTGGTGATTTACCGGTATTCATCATAATAAAAGCACCAGTTCCATACGTATTTTTGGTCATCCCAGACTCTAAAGCTAATTGACCAAACAACGAAGCTTGCTGATCACCGGCAATCCCAGCAATGGGGATCTGGACACCTAGAAATGAATAACCCTTGGTGTAGCCAAACAAATGTGATGATGACTCAACTCTTGGCAACATGGATTTGGGGATGTTAAGAATCTTAAGTAATTCATCATCCCACTTCAGGGAATTAATATTAAAAATCATGGTCCGACTAGCATTAGTGTAATCCGTAGCGTGCACCGTTCCACCGGTTAATTTCCATAAAAGCCACGAATCAATGGTCCCAAACAACAGCTCCCCATTTTCGGCACGTTTTTGAGCATCTTTAACATGATCTAAAATCCACCTAATCTTGGTTCCCGAAAAATATGAATCAACAATTAAACCAGTTTTTTGATGAATAAGATCAGCATAACCATCAGCTTTTAATCGATCCGCAAGTTGATTAGTTTGTTTTGATTGCCAAACAATTGCATTATAGATCGGCTTGCCACTTCGTTTATCCCACACTACAGTCGTCTCACGTTGATTGGTAATACCAATACTTCGCACTTTGTATGGTGGAATCCCAGAATTAATCAACACTTCTGAAATAACCGATTCAACCGCATTCCAAATCTCAATTGGGTCTTGCTCGACCCACCCTGGCTGTGGAAAATATTGCTTAAATTCTTTTTGAGCTTTCGCCACGATTTGTCCATCATGGCCAAACAAGATAGCTCGAGCCGAGGTCGTACCTTCATCAATTGACATTATGTACTGTTTGTTACTAATATTTTACCCTCGTTCTTCTTTTAAAACCTATAATATAATTATACATTAAGTATTTTCTCACACCAAACGTCAAATTATAACTACGTAAGGCAATATGGTAGGATAATCATATGTGATTTAATAGGAGGCAATTGAAATGATACATTTTAACGAATATTCAGCATGTACCAGCATTTTAGTTGGTAAAAATGCCACGGTCGATGGAAGCACTTTAATTGGTCGAAATGAGGATGCCAAAGCATCCTGGCCAAAACGCTTTGTGGTTCATGAACACCATGAATATCGTGATAACCAAGAATTCAAATCCACTGATAACGGTTTTAAGATGCCATTACCAAAGGTTAGAGGAAAGTACACCGCAACGCCAGAATGGACTGACAAAGAAGGTTTATTCGAAGAAGATGGAATTAATGAATATGGCGTTGCAATGAGTGCCACCGAGAGCACCTATGCTAACCCACGTGTTTTGGGTTATGATCCACTTGTAAAAAACGGAATTGGTGAAGAAGCCATGGTCACCGTTGTTCTTCCTTATGTACATTCGGCTCGAGAAGCAGTAAGTCGTTTGGGTAATATCATTGAAAAATACGGTGCTAGCGAAAACAATGGGGTCCTTTTTTCTGATAAAGATGAAGTTTGGTATTTAGAAATCGGATCTGGGCATCAATGGGTTGCCGAACGAATTCCGGATGACCATTATGCGGTGGTTGCTAATCAAATGGCAATTGAAGAAGTAGATTTTAATAATGACGATTACTTCATGTGGTCCCCTCAAATTTACGATTTTGTCTCATCTAATCGATTAAATCCAGATCGTTCTGGCTTTAATTTCCGTCACATTTTTGGGACTCATGATCTTTCTGATACCTACTACAACACTCCACGTGTCTGGTACGGGCAAAGAATGTTTAACCCTGCTGTTAAACAAGATCCTACGTCTCAGAACATGCCCTTTACTAGAAAAAGCGAAACCTTAATTTCAGAATTAGATGCCCAAAACCTTCTTAGTTCACACTATCAAGGAACCCAATTCGATCCACTCGGTGCTGGCGACGAAGCTGATCGGACTAAATTTCGTCCGGTTAGCCTCGCTAAGACCCAGGAATCACACGTCCTTCAAATTAAACCAAATCTGCCAATTGAAATCGGTGGTATCCACTGGTTAGCAATGGGAGTAGCAGCACAAAGTACTTATGTCCCATTTCTTGAGGGAATCACTGATACTCCAGAAGCTTACAAGTATCATGTTAAAAGAGATTTTGATCCCAAATCAGCTTACTGGATTTTCAAACTAGTAGGCATTTTAGTTGATCCCCATTATCTTGAATTTGGTGACAAGTTGAAGGAAGTGCAACAAACTCTAATTGAACAATACGAGCAAATTCTGAAACAAACTGACACAGAAGCAAGTGGTTTAAATTCTTCTGAATTAAGTCAGTTAGCTAATGAAGCTAGTACCAAATCGGCTAAACTAGCAATGCGCAGTTTCAAAAACCTTGGTCAAGATCTAATTACTAATTCAACCGACTTCTCCCCTCTAAACTATCATCAGGATTTAAATCTGTAGTAAAATAGAGTATACTTAATTAGTATTTTCATAAATTAGATCAAGGAGAGTGACTTTATGTCTAAAGGGAAAAAGCAGAATAAATTAGGCTTGATGTCTTTAGTTTTAATGATACTCACTGCGATATTTGGCTTCGGTAATACGACTGTAGCTTATGATCAAATGGGCTATGCCAGTATTATCTGGTACATATTTGGAGCACTAGTATTTTTCTTACCAGTTTCATTAATGTTTGCCGAGTACGGTTCCACTTTCAGTAGTGCTAAAGGTGGAATTTATTCCTGGTTGAAGGAATCAATTGGTGAACGTTTAGCTTTTATTGGAACTTTTATTTGGTTATCATCATGGATTATTTGGATGATTTCCACTTCATCTAAAGTTTGGATTCCATTTTCTAACATTATCTTTGGAACCGACAAAACCCAAACTTGGCATTTATTTGGAATCTTTACCCCAATGCAAACCATTGGAATTCTAGGAATGGCTTGGATTTTGATCATTACCCTTTGTGCTACTCATGGGTTTGATTCAATTGCTAAGATTGCCAATATTGGTGGGGTTTTATCAATTGCCCTCCCGTTGATCTTTGCAATTCTATCCGTGATTGTCTGGGTTCTAAATAAAGGACAATTAGCTGAACCAGTTAATGGTGCAAAGAGTTTTATTCAATCCCCTAACCCATTATTTGTAACGCCGATTGCCATCATGTCATTCGTTGTTTATGCAATCTTTGCTTACGGTGGAATGGAGTCAATTGGTGGAGTCGTTGATAAGGTTAAAAATCCCACTAAAACTTTCCCACGTGGAGTGATTATTGCCGCTATTATCATGGCTGTCATCTACTCTGGCTCAATCTTCTTAGTCGGCATTACAGCTAACTGGCATTCAGTCGTTGGAAAAAGTTCAGTTAATTTAGGAAACATTACCTATGTCTTAATGAATAACCTTGGTTATGTTTTCGCTAAAACATTCGGATTTTCTGCCGGATCGGCTATGGAATTTGGTCGTTTCATGGCTCGAGTTGCTGGTTTAGGAATGTTTATTCCGTACTTAGGTTCTTTCTTTGTCCTCATTTACTCACCAATTAAGTCCTTCATTGAGGGATCTAATCCTGATTTATGGCCAAAGAAAGTTGTTCAACTAAACAAACATGGGATGCCAGGTTTTGCAATGTGGATTCAAGCCTTTGTCGTGGTGGCCGTTATCTTTGTAATTTCATTCAGTGGAAATAATGCACAACAGTTTTACTTAATTTTGACCGACATGGCTAATATCTCAACTACCTTCCCATACTTGTTCCTAGTTGGTGCTTTCCCATTCTTTAAGAAACTAAAGAACGTTCCACGTCCATTTGTTTTCTATAAGAATCGAATTATTACTAATATCATGGTTGCCATCATTCTAATCGTCTTAGTATTAGGGATTGGCTTTACAGCCGTTCAGCCAATCTTGATTCACGATTACACTACGGCCTTTTGGACCATTGCTGGACCAATTGCATTTGCACTCGTTGGCTGGATCATGTATGAGTATAATAGTCGTCATAGTAAGAAAGTTGCTAAAAAACAATAATAGATAACAAAAAAAGAGTTCGCAATGCGAACTCTTTTTTTGTTTAAAATTAATGTTTACGACTTGCTTCTTTAATACGAGCAGCCTTACCAGAACGGTCACGCAAGTAGTATAACTTAGCACGGCGAACGGCACCATGTCTAACAACATCGATCTTAGCAACTCGAGGTGAATGTAATGGGAAGATTCTTTCAACCCCAACACCACTGGCAATTCTTCTTACGGTGTACGTAGCTTGAATGCCTGAACCGTGACGTTTAATTACGACACCAGTAAATCTCTGAATTCGTTCGTTACTACCTTCGACAACCTTTACGGAAACCGTTACAGTATCACCAACACGAAATTCAGGAATATCTGAACGCAGTTGATCACTATTAATCTTATCAATCAAATTGTTTTGACGCATAATCATTTCTCCTAACTAGCATTCTTATCTTCTCGACAGCGGAGTACCGTTTTATTTAGTCATCAGACCACTTAAAATTATAACACATTGATAATTAAACTCAATACCTATTTCTTTTCTTCTTCAATCTTAACGTCCGCTAGTAATTCTTTTTGTTTCTTAGAAAGCTTATCATAATCAATTAAATCAGGTCGGCGTAAGTACGTTTTTCGTAAAGATTCCTTTTGACGCCAGTCAGCAATTTTTTGATGATCACCACTCGTCAAAACTGGTGGAACCTTTGATCCTCTGAAATCGGCCGGTCGCGTATATTGGGGATATTCTAGTAATCCCGTGGAAAAAGAATCATCAGGAGCAGATTCCTGATTTCCGAGGACTCCCTTAATCAATCTTACAGTAGCATCAATCATTACTAAGGCGGGTAATTCACCACCCGTTAAAACAAAATCCCCAATTGAATACTCATCCGTCACAACTGATTTAATTCGTTCATCAAATCCTTCATAGTGACCACACAAAAAGGTCAAATGATCTTCTTTAGCCAAATCAACTGCATCTGATTCTTCAAACCTCTTTCCAGCTGGATCGGTTAAAATTACCCGTCCAGTTGGATAACCCTGCTCTACTGAAACTTGTTGGGTATGAGCAAAAGCGTCTAGCATGGGTTGCGGTTTGAGTAACATCCCGGCTCCCCCACCAAACGGTGTATCATCAACATTATGATGTTTGTTAGTAGAAAAGTCCCGAAAATTAGTAATATCAATGTTTACAATTTTATTTTCGACTGCCTTTCCAATAATTGATTCACTCAATGGTCCCTTCAAGATCTCTGGAAAAAGACTTAATATATCGATCTTCATCTTTATTCCATTCCTTCCATTAATTCCACAATCACTTTATGATTAGGAATATCAACTTTCTTTACGACTGAATCAATCTTTGGTAACAAAAGGTCATCCTTGTCTTTTCGATCAACTACCCAAACATCATTTGCTGGCATATCCATAATGTCTTTGATAACACCAACTTGATTACCGCTTTCATCGACAACGTCTAATCCGATGATTTGCTGATAAAAATACTCACCAGGTTTTAAATCAGAGGTCTTTCTTTGGTTAGCATCAATTTTAAGTATTGCAGGTTTTAAGTATTCAACATCATTAATGGAATCTCGGCCTTTAAAGTGCAACAGAATAAATCCCTTATGATTCCTTACACCATCAATTTCAAGTTCTTCCATGTTACCATTTTTCGGAAAAGCAAAAACATGGTTACCTACCTTAAAACGCTCATCGATAAAATCAGTATTGGGTTGTACTCGTACTTCACCCTTGATGCCTTGAGTGTTAACAAGTTGACCAATTTCTAAGTATTCCATAATTCACCTATTTCTATAAAAAAACTCTTAAATAAAAACGAGTTTTATCTAAGAGTTAGTCTTTGCCATCATCAATAACGAGTTTAATTCGTTTTCCATCATTAACGTGCACACTATAAATTATTGTTCGAATGGTCTGAGCTACACGACCCTTTTTACCAATAATTCGGCCCACATCATTGGGATTGGTTGACAGTATATATTCGCTAAACTGATCAGTATCTTGATGAGAAATACTAATATCATCAGGATATTTAACTAATGGTTTAACGATTGTTTTAATTAAATTATCAAAATTAACCATGGTCAATCACTTATTTCTTAGCTGCTAATTTAGCATCATGTAATTGTTTCATAAGACCTGCATCTGACAAGATATTACGAACAGTATCAGAAGGCTTAGCACCTTTTTCTAACCAGTCCATGATTGATTCTTCTTTTAATGTTACTTGGTCGGGTTCAGTTAATGGATTGTAAGTACCAACGTTTTCAATAAAACGACCATCACGAGGACTACGTGAGTCTGCAACCACAATACGGTAAAATGGACGCTTCTTTGAACCCATTCTTCTTAATCTAATTTTTAATGACATAAATACACCTCCTATTAATTATCTTAACAATTACTAATATTAACAATAATTATTAATGATGTAAAGGTTTTTTTCTTTACAGCGCCAAATTAATGACGTTTCTTGTTTTTACGTCTTTTCTTCTTATTTTTCTTGATCTTTCTACCCATTCGCTTCATGGCAAGATTAGATAATTTTCCAGTCATTCCGCCACCCATTCCGGCAGAATTCATCATATTAGATAATCCAGACATATTTCCATTTGAAACCTTATTCATCATTTTCTTCATTTGATCGAACTGTTTTATAAGTCGATTAACTTGTTGAATAGGCTGAGCAGAACCACGGGCAATACGACGTCGTCGCGAAGGATTTAAGACATCTGGATTGGAACGTTCTTCACTAGTCATCGAGTAAATAATCGCTTTAATATGATCAAGATCTTTAGGATTAACATTTAAGTTCTTTAAAGCCGGGTTATTTGCCATTCCTGGAATCATTTTGACTAGATCTTGAATGGGACCCATCTTTTGGATTTGTTCCAATTGATCAATGAAATCGTCGAAATCAAAAGAATTCTCTTTAATTTTTTCAGTTAATTCTTTAGCTTGATTTTCGTCATATTCTTTTTGAGTTTTTTCGATGAAGGAAAGCATATCCCCCATCCCCAAAATTCGCGAAGCCATTCGATCTGGATGAAAGACATCCAAGTCATCTAGCTTTTCACCTTGACCAACAAACATAATGGGCTTATCGGTAACAGCTCGAATTGATAAAGCAGCACCACCACGAGTATCACCATCTAATTTGGTTAGAATAACACCAGTAATATCCAAAGCATCATTAAAACCAACCGCGGTATCAACCGCGTTTTGACCGGTCATCGCATCCACAACCAAAAGGATATCATTAGGGTTGGCAACTTTTTTGATGTTCTTCAACTCGTCCATTAAATTCTCATCAATTTGAAGACGTCCAGCAGTATCGATTAAAACATAATCGTTATTGTTTTTGTCGGCTTCCTTTAATCCATCTTGAACAATTTGAACTGGATCAACATCGGTTCCCTCTTGAAATACCGGAACACCTACTTGTTCTCCAACTTTTTCTAATTGTTCAATCGCAGCTGGCCGATAAACATCAGCTGCAATCATCAATGGACGAGCATGGTCATCAGTTTTAAGCTTTTTTGCAAGCTTACCAGCCGATGTCGTTTTACCTGCCCCTTGTAGTCCAACCATCATAATAACGGTTGGAATTTTATCCGACTTAACTAGGGGGGTGGCCGACTTTCCCATCATATTAGTTAACTCATCGTTAACAATTTTAACAATTTGCTGAGCAGGATTTAATCCTTCCAGAACGTCAGCTCCCTTAGCCTTTTCTTGAACTGTTTTAACAAATTGCCGAACCACTTTAAAGTTAACATCAGCCTCAAGTAAAGCCAGTCGGATTTCACGCATGGTTTCACGTAAATCAGACTCACTAATTTTGCCCTTTCCTCTTAAGTTTTTAAAAGCTTTCTGTAATCGATCGGTTAAACCTTCAAAAGCCATTTTTTCACCCCTAATTTTCTTCCGTAATTTCTAAGTGATCCACTAATTCATTTAGTTCCGTATCATTTGGATAATTTTTTCTTACATAATCTCTGATTTCATCGGTTTGCTGATTGCGTAATACAAATAACTGGTACAAATGCATTTTACTTTCGTAATCTTCTAAAATTTGTTCCGTTCTCTTAATATTATCATAAACTGCCTGACGACTAATATCGAAGTTTTCGGAAATTTCACCTAATGAAAAATCATCGGCATAATACTCTTGAATGTATTCAGCTTGCTTTTTAGTTAATAATTCGCCATAAAAATCGTACAAAGCATTAATTCGATTATTCTTTTTAATGTCCATTGCATTCACCACTAATTATTTTGAATTAATCCCTTAAATAACCCATCAATAAAGTTCTTAGAATCAAATGGGCGTAAATCGTTAACCGTTTCCCCGAGTCCAACAAACTTGACGGGGATGTTGAGCTTATTCTTAATCGCAATCACGATCCCACCCTTAGCGGTTCCATCAAGTTTAGTCAAAACGATTCCTGTAATATCAGTAATTTCATTAAACATCTTAGCTTGATTTAATGCATTCTGTCCGGTTGTCGCATCAATTACTAATAGAACTTCTTGAGGAGCAGCCGGAATTTCTCGTTTAATGACTTTATTAATTTTAGCCAGCTCATTCATCAAATTAACCTTGTTTTGTAATCTACCGGCTGTGTCCACAAATAAAACATCATAGTTTTCTTTCTTAGCTTTATCGACAGCTTCAAAAACAACCGATGCCGGATCACTCCCAGCTTCTTTCTTGACGATGTCAACGCCATCTCTTTTGGCCCATTCATCTAATTGTTCAATCGCACCAGCCCGAAAAGTATCAGCAGCAGCCATAAGAACCTTTTTACCTTGTTGCTTGTAGTTATTAGCCATCTTACCAATGGTAGTAGTCTTGCCGACCCCATTAACACCTACAAACAAAATAACCGTTGGACCGTCCTTTGAGAGTTGAATGGCATTATCTTTGTCACTTGGGGCATCATACAAATCAATCATCTTTTGAACGATTAAATTTTGAACATCTTTGGGTTTTTTAGCGTTTTTTAGTTTAACTTCTTCTTTTAATTCATCGGTTAATTGAATGGCCGTTTCAAATCCAACGTCTGATTCAACCAAAGTATCCTCTAAATCATCAAAAAAGTTATCATCAACCGAACGAAAATTTGCAAATAAAGCATTTAACTTTTGTCCAAATGAAGAACGAGATTTTGCCAAACCATGTTCATAAGCTTTCTCATTAGACTCCGGTTTTGGTTCGTCATCATTCTCTTCTGTTCTTTGATCTTCATTTTGCGATTTATCTTCAGAAGGAACCGTTTGTTTTGTCTCAGCTTGTTTATCTTCTGTCTCTTCAGAGACCTTGGCTGCCCGATTCTTTTCATCGTAGTGAGCTTCTGAATTCTCTTCTGTTTTAGATTTAGTTAACTCATCGGCTGATTTTGGCTCATTTTTACTCTGCTCATCTGATTTTAATTTCTCATCTTTCTGTTTTAATTCAGAATTATTATCTTCCTTTTTTCCATGATCCTCTTGTTGGTTCTGTTTCTTTGCTTTTTCTTCGGAATCTTTCTTTTTGCTTTTGAAAATATCAAATAAACCCATTATTTTTCTCCTAGCTTCTTGGACTCATCCAAATTTACTGACACAACTTTTGATACTCCAGAATCTTGCATTGTTACTCCATACAAATAATCAGCATAGACCATCGTTTCTTTTCGATGCGTAATTACTATGAACTGCGTCTTATCCTTTAAGCTCTGAATATACCGCGCAAACCGATCCACATTTGCAGGATCAAGGGCTGATTCAGCTTCATCAAGTATAACGAACGGAACTGGTTTCACCTCTAAGACCGAAAAAAGCAATGCCAGTGCGGTCAAAGCTTTTTCACCACCGGATAGGAGATTTAAGTTGCGATATCTTTTACCTGGTGGCTTTACTAAAATATCAATCCCCGTTGTTAACAAGTGATGCGGATCGTCCATCTTTAAGCGGGCTTCACCACCACCAAAAATGTTCCGAAAAATACGACTAAATGCAGTTGCAATTTTATCATAAGTCTCATTAAATTTAACTTTTACCGTTTGATCCATCTGATTCATGATTTTAACCAATTGTTTCTTAGAATCAATCAAATCTTCTAATTGATGATTCATAAAATCATACCGTTCCTTGATCTCTGAGTAATCATCAATCGAATTAATATTAATTGGACCCAAGCTATCAATCTTCAGTTGATAATCTTGAATTAATGAATTGATTTTGTCTAAGTTAAAGTCAACTGGCTCTATTGATCGGTCTTCATTAAACGATGTTTGGAGACGCTGACGTTCTGAAATAAGGTTATTCTCAACTACTTTTAACCTTGCTTTTAATTTTTGAATCACTTGTGTTTGAGAAATTAAACGATCTTGCCCTTGATTAATCTGACGTTCGTCATTTTGATCATCTTGACTGGCATCATTTACATGATGATTAAGGTTGGTAAGTCGCACTTTGATTTCATCAATCTGCTTTTTTAAAGCCAAAACATCTACCTGAGTGACGTCATCATCTTGTTTCATTGATTGATTCAAGGCTTTCATGTTACTCGTTAATTTGCTCAGTTGGTTCTTTAAACTATTTCTTTGATCTATCAGTGAATTTTTTGTTTTCTCAAGTTGCTTATTTTGCTCTTTTGCAAGGATTAAACGTTCTTTTATGTCTGAAATCAATGAACTATTTTTACTAACTTCACCATTTAGCTGTTTAATTTCGTTTTTAACCAATGTGTTTTTAGTTTGATTTTGTTTAATTTTAAGTTTTAAACCATCAATCTTTTGAGAAACGTCTGATTCATTATCACCGTAATCACTAAACGCATTTTTTAACTGTAAACGAAATGCATCGGCATCTCGCTGCGTTTCCTTTAAGCTCTTTTGACTAGCGTTAATATCCCTTTGTTTAACCTTAATTTTACTCTTGATTTCACTTAATTCCTGATACATCTGATCATGTTGAAGTTGTAGATCCTTTTGCTGCCCTTGGGCACGCTTAATGGCTTTCTCTCCAGCATTCATTTTTTGATCCATCTGGTCAACCTGAAGGTTTAATTGGGTCAACTTTTCTTTTTGACTCAGCAATCCATTAGCTTGATTTCGGTTAGAACCGCCAGTTATTGAACCCCCAGCATTAATGATTTCACCATTCAATGTCACAATCTGATTTCTATGATTAATTGCTTTACTAATGCCATTAGCAGCTTTTAAATCGTTAGCAATAATAATTCCACCAAGGAGATGATTCTTAACTCTCGTCATTTCGGATGGCATCTTAACCAGATCAGCGGCAACTCCAACAAAACCATCCATTTGACTCACATTATTTAAAATATTTACCGTTAAATAACGTTCATTAACAGCATTCATTGGTAAAAAAGTTACCCTACCGAGTTTATTTTTATTTAGATACTTAATAGCATCCCTCGCATCATGGACGTTTCTAGTAATTACCTGCTGAATTCTACTTCCTAAAGCTGTCTCAATTGCAAAGACATACTTATCAGGTACTTCGATAAAATCACTGACAGTTCCTCTAATCCCAGGCAGATCTTGCTTCTCTTTTAATAAGTTACGGGTTCCACGATAGAGTGAATTATGATTTTCTAACATTGATTTAATGCTATCACGTTCGGTTTTGGTTTCCTGAAAGACTCGAAGTGCCCCATACCATCTTTTACGCATTTCTGCTGTTTCTTTATTTGAACTAGCAAGGAGACCATTAACTTGCTCAAGTTTACTTGCAATTCTTTTTTGATCATCGGTAAGATCTAAGAATTCTTGCTTTGAAACGTCTAACTGTTGTCTTAATTGACTCGCTTGTTTATCAAGAGCAACAATTCTTTGTTCCTTTTCCTGTGATGCATTGTCACTACGTTTTGATAACTTCTGCATCAGTTTAAGATCATTTTTAGCTTCAACTAATGACTGCATCAAATCTATGTAATCATTTCTAATATCTTCTAACTCTGCTTGCTTTGCTACTAAACGTTCCTTAAAATGAGCAACTTTAGATTCCCTAATTTCTTGATTAAGTTTAGAAATAATGGTTCTTTTTTCATTAATTTGACTCTGATTATCATTAATATTTTGAACCACATCATCCAATTTGATTCGAAGTTCTTTTAATTCTTTCTTCAAATCAACATTTTTTTGTTGGTTAAATTCACGTCGTTGTTTAGATAACTTTTGTGCGCTACTAGCTGATTCAAGCTTCTTAGTATTATTTAATAGTTGATTTTGAAGGCTTTCACGCTCGCGTGATAACTCATTAATTTTTAAAGTTAACTTCCGCTTATGGCTTTGAATTGAATTAACTTTGGCTTTTAATTTATTGTAATCAATTTGCTGTTGCTTAAGTTTAAAATTTAGACTCGAGCGACTATCTTCATGCTGTTTAATTTGAACTGTTAGCAGTGAATACTCCAAGCGATCCAAATACTTCTTTTTAGACAAATACAGCGAAGCATTTTCGCTTTGCTGTTTTAATGGCCCCATCTGTTTATCTAATTCCTTAATAATATCTGAAATCCGGTCAAGATTTCCCTGAGTATCTGCTAATTTTTGTTGGGTTTCATTCTTCTGTTTCTTGTATCGATAAACTCCAGCTGCCGTTTCAATAATTGAACGCCGCTTTTCAGCATCATCATTTAAAATCTCATCTACGTTCCCCTGCGAAATAATCGAAAGGGAGCCTTCACCTAGACCTGTGTCCATAAAAAGATTGTTAATGTCTTTAAGTCGACATTCTTTATCATTAATTGAATAAGAACTCTCACCGTTACGATAAACTTTACGGGTAATTTTTATTTCAGTAAAATCTGAGTCTAAAAAATGATCTGAATTATCAAAATCAATGCTAACTTCCGCACGATTAAGAGCTCTGCGCCCTTTGGACCCAGAGAAAATCACGTCTAACATCTTTTTACCACGTAAGGTTTTGGCGGATTGTTCACCTAATACCCAGCGAATTGCTTCAATAACGTTGCTTTTCCCGCTACCATTGGGTCCAACAATTCCTGTCAATCCGTCCTGAAAGTCAATTGTGGTTTTATCTGCGAAGGATTTAAACCCCGCAATCTCAATTGATTTTAACTTCACCTTAATGCCTCATTTACTTAATACTTGTGCTTACTCCTAGTTCATTTAAGGCCTTCTTAGCTGCCTTCTGTTCAGCATCTTTTTTAGAATGACCTAAACCAACTCCCATTTCTTTCCCATTGATCTTAACGGCTACTTTAAATTTACGATCATTGTCAGGACCATCTTCACTAACTAATTCATAATCTAGGTCGACTGGTCCATCCTCTTGAACCACTTCTTGAAGCTCAGTTTTATGATCAAAAAACTCATCAAACCAACCCTCATCCAATTTAGGAAAAATAACAATTTCACAAAAATGTTTAACGGTTGCCATTCCTTGATCTAAATATACTGCTCCAATAAATGACTCAAAAATATCACATAATAGTGAGTCACGTTGCCTAGCATTCGCTTTTTCTTCGCCTTTACCTAAACGAATGTACTTATCAAAATGACATTCACGGGCAAACCGACTAAAACTATGTTCATTAACCATGGCCGCCCTTAATCTAGTCAATCGACCTTGTGGTAATTCAGGGAAACGTCTAAAGATGTAGTCAGAAACCACTAACTGATAAACGGCATCCCCCAAGAATTCCAAACGTTCATAAAACTTTAATCCCTGACCCGGATGCTCATTAACATATGAGGCTTGTGTCATGGCCTCATCTAAAAGTGATTCATCGTTAAATTTAATATTGAACTTGTCTTCTAACAAGTCATCAAACTGCTTTTGCAATTCCATTTCCTCCAAAGGTAACATTTTTCTTTTAATTATATCATTAATGCCTAAAATCCGATAATTGCATAATAAAAAATGACTCGTCATCATAACGAATCATTTATTTCTTTGAAATGTGTTTTTTGGACTTAGGATCAGTGTCTCTTATAATCACATCAACCAAGTCGCTAACATCACTAATATTTTCAGTATTCTCACTGGTAAATACATCACCAAATTCATCTTCAAGTTCCACAATAAACCCTGCCATGTCAATAAAATCGGCACCTAAATCATTAGTGAAGTTTAAATCATCAGTGACCTTATCAACTGGAATCTTAAAACGATTCGAAGTAATCTCTGCTACTTTTTTAAATACTATTTCTCTATCCATTAGTGATTCCTCCTACTGCTCACCCTTTTTAATGTCATCCATCTCATCAGTGTGATTAGAAAAATAATTTTTCACCGATCCCACAAAGTTAGAAGTAATGATTTGTTCAATTTGAACTACAGTGTTTCTAACGGTTTTAGCTTTACTGCTTCCATGACTTTTAACCACCGGAGCCTTTAATCCAAGTAAGACCGCACCTCCATACTTAGTGTAATCCATTTTGTGAGCAATCTTTTTTAATGTATCTTTTAATAATAAAGCTCCCATTTTGGAGCCAAATCCACCATTAATAATACCATCTTTTAACATATTAATCATAGACAGTGCCGTTCCCTCAATACTCTTTAACACGGCATTGCCTGTGAAACCATCGGTCACTGCAACGTCAGTAATTCCATCTAACAATCCACGTGATTCAATGTTGCCAATAAAATTAATGTCATCATTTTGACTGAGAGCTTGATACATTTTTTGATGAATTTTGTTTCCCTTATCAGACTCAGTTCCATTGTTGATTAATCCAATTCTGGGATTATTAATTTTAAGGACTTTTTCTGCGTAATACTTTCCAAGAAGAGCGTATTGATAAACGTTCACTACTTTGGCATCAGCATTCGCTCCACAATCAATTAAAGTAAATCCAGTGTCATTATTAATCACGGGAAGGGTCGTAATTAGTCCGGGACGATCAATCCCCTTGATTCTTCCAATTATCAGTAATCCCGCAACTAGTATCGCTCCAGTATTACCACACGAATAAAAAGCATCAGCAGAACCATCTTTGACTGCTCGTGCTGCCATAACTAAACTAGAATTCTTCTTATCTTTAACGGCTCGAACTGGTTCGTCTTCCATTTTGATAACTTCATCTGATTGAATCACTTTAATCCGCTCTTTATTACTCAACAAAGAATTGATTTGGGTAGAATTACCAAATAGTTGAAATTCCACGTTATCTATTTCATTACGGGCAAGCTCAACTCCTTTAACAATTTCTTTTGGTGCATTATCTCCACCCATTGCATCAATAGCGATTTTTATCATTATAAGCAAAGCTCCTTAATCAAACTTAACGTCTTGATTCAAAGACTTAAGTCTTTTTACTAACATTCGATTTTGTGGTTCTTGTTCCCAGTTTTTATCATCAACAATTTCTTTTGCAACCGTCTGTGCGGTACTTAAAATGTTAATGTCTGCTACTGGATCTCCAACTTTAAAGGTTGGAATTCCAGATTGATTTTTACCAAGAATATCCCCAGGACCTCTTAATTCTAAATCTTTTTGCGAAATAAAGAAACCATCAGTTGAGGAACACATTACGTTCATGCGTTTGCGGCCAGTTTTGTTTTTCGGATTGGCAATTAAAATACAATATGATTGCTGATCTCCTCTCCCAACTCGGCCTCTAAGCTGATGAAGTTGGGCTAGTCCAAAGTGATCAGCATCATATATGACAATGGTACTGGCATTTGAAACATCCACTCCCACTTCAATCACAGTTGTAGAAACCAAAACTTGAATCTTATTATCTTTAAACGCATCCATGACTTCATTTTTATCTTCATCATTCATTTGACCGTGAAGTAGTCCAACCGCATGCTGATCACCAAATTCGGCTTTAAAGCTTTGGTATGTATCGGTTACGTTTCGCATGTCTACCGCATCGGATTCACCAATGAGTGGAACTACTACATATACCTGTTCGCCATCATTTAATCGTTTCCTTACAAATTTAAGCATGGTTTCAATCTGTTGATTCTTGATCCAGGCGGTTTTAATTGGTTTTCTTCCACCAGGTAATTCATCAATAACAGATACATCCATCTCACCATAAGCTGTAATTGAAAGCGTCCGTGGAATCGGTGTAGCTGTCATTGAAAGAACATTAGTTGCCTGTCCCTTTTCACGCATCGCTTTCCTTTGATTTACTCCAAAACGATGTTGTTCATCAATAACTGCAAGTCCAAGGTCTTGATATTTAACTTCCTTTTGAAATAAAGCATGCGTTCCAACTACCAAATTAATCTCGCCATTTTTAATTCGAGGTAATAGCTCGTTACGAGCTGATCTAGAAGTATCTCCGGTAAGTAAACCAATGTTAACCTTAGTATTTTCAAATAAATTTGCCAGACTATTGGCATGTTGCTCAGCCAAAATTTCAGTTGGTGCCATGATTACTGCCTGCTTACCTGCTAAAACGGCAGCATAAATGGCAATGGCTGCCACAACGGTTTTACCACTTCCAACGTCACCTTGAAGAAGCCGATTCATTTGGTAAGGACGTCCCAAATCGGCCAAAATTTCAGTTACCACTTTATCTTGTGCCCCCGTTAATCGGTAAGGAAGAGCATCAATAAATTTCTGCAAAGCCGAACGTTTGGGGGTAATAACCGAACTTGCATCTGCCTCTTTTTGTTGCTTTAAAGTTTGCATACGCATTTGAAATAAAAAGAATTCGTCAAATTTGGCAGTTCTCCGTGCTAGAGCAGCTGCCCGCTGATTTTTTGGAAAATGCATATTAGTAATGACACTTTTTAAATTCTCTAATTTATATTTTTGTAGAATCCAATCGGGTATAAAGTCTTCAATCTGATCGTGATACTGATCATAAGCTTCGGTTACCAATTGTCGAATTGTATTCTGCGTAATTTTATGATTGGCAGGATAAATTGAGCCAAACTTCTCTCCATCACCGGGTTTTAAAATTTTGATTCCAGCCATTGACTTCTTGTTAGCATCAAACTTTCCGTAAATGAGGATGTCATCCCCAGTCTCAACTTGTTTTTTTAACCACGGTTGATTAAAAAAGGTCACCGGAATTACATCATGACCCACCAGTAATTTAATGGTTAACCGACTTCGCCGTCTGCCAAAAAAGTTCACAGTTGGGATTACTGCAACTCGACCTTTCAAAGTTACAACCTGTTGGTCAGAAATTTCATCCAAATTTTTAGTTCGAAAATCTTCATATCGAAACGGAAAATAAGTTAATAAATCGTAGACAGTCCGAATGCCTAAATCATCAAGAGCTTCAATCTTTTTAGGTCCAACTCCCTTTAGAGTTGCCACATTATCATCTAAGCCGCTCATAAAATTCACCTCCTAAAAAAACTGCTAATCCAATTGGACTAACAGTCTTGTTAAAAAGAAACACTATTCACATTTTACCTATTCGACAGAAATAATCAAAGGATAAACTGGTTGATCCCCTTCATGAGTCTCAACTTCCAGTTCATCATCGGTTGCTAACGCTGCATCAGATACCCTTTTCGCATCACTTGCTTTAGCATTTTTACCGAAAATAATCGTTACATTTTCGCTATCATCATCTAACATTTCTTTAATCATTTTAACGGCCGCGTCATCTAATGAATTTCCAAGGACCTCAATGTTACCATCAATAATCCCCATGTAACTTCCCTTTTTAATGTCCATTCCGTTAATCTTAGTATCACGGACTGCGGTTGTTACTTGGCCACTTTTAACGGTATTAAGAGAGGCATCCATTTGCTTCTGATTCTTCTCAAAACTGCTATCAGGATCAAATGAGAACATCGCTGTTAAGCCTTGGGGAATTGTCTTAGTGTGAACAACTTCCATTGGAATATTTACAATTCCTTGTGCCTGTTCCGCTGCTAGAAAAATATTTTTATTGTTAGGAAGGACGATCGCCTTTTTAGCATTACTCTTATTAACAGCATCAACAATGTCCTGAGTACTAGGATTCATGGTCTGACCACCACTAATAATATTGGTAACACCTAAACTCCTAAAGAGCTTCTCTAGACCAGCTCCAGCCACTACAGCAATGATAGCTAAGTATCTTGGCTTTTTGTGATCTTCTTTTTCATTTTCAGCTCTTTTATCATTCTGCTGTGCTTTTTCGTCACTTTCCATGATTGATTCTTGTTGAAGCCGCATATTATCGACCTTAACAGTTGCTAAATCACCAAACTGTTGGCCCCACGAAAGAACCTTGCCCGGATGTTCAGTATGAACATGGACCCGGACAACCTCATCATCATTGATAACTAATAATGAATCACCCAGTTTAGCTAAGTAATTGTAGAAAGTATCATAATCAAATTTTTGGGTTACTTGCTTACCCTTTCCAATTCGAACCATGATTTGAGTACAATATCCATAAACAATGTCTTCAGGATTTAACTTCCCTTGAGCACTTTTATGGTGTTCAACATCAATCATTTCATTCATTTTTTCAGAATTGGGTTGATGTTCACCCTTATCCTCGATTTTGCGTCCATTTAACACATCATCAAAGGCTTGAAAGACAAAAACTAATCCTTGACCACCTGAGTCAACTACGCCGACTTGCTTTAAAACGGGTAGGAGATCGGGGGTCTCTTTCAGGGCTTTCTTTGATGCATTAAGAATTGCATCCATTACCTTAATGATATCATCAGTATCGTCAGCCTTGCTTTCACCAGCTTTTGCTGCTAATCGAACAACGGTTAAAATGGTCCCTTCTGTAGGCTTCATCACAGAATTATAAGCAGTCTTGGCTCCTGCAATAATAGCGTCAGCAAATTCTTTAGCGTCAAGATCCTTTTTACCCTCAACGTCTTTAGCAAAACCACGGAAAATCTGGGACATAATTACCCCAGAATTCCCACGAGCTCCCATTAAAAGTCCCTTTGCAAGTGCCGAAGCTTTTCCACCAACCGTGTCATCAGTTGATTTATCAACATAACTTTCTCCACTTGATAATGATAAACTCATGTTAGTTCCAGTATCTCCATCTGGAACTGGGAACACATTTAATGAATTAATAAAATCAGTATTATTATTCAGAACGACCGCGGCAGCTTGAACCATTTGGTCGAACTCTTTAGTAGTAATCTTAGTTAATGACACTATTATCAAATCCTCCTTATACTTCAGCCGCTAGTCGTTAATTACTTTAACGCCTTGAACGATCACATTAACTGAATCAGCATTGATGCCCAACATTGATTCTAAGTTATATTTAACCTTCGATTGAACGTTCCTAGAAACTTCAGAAATTTTGGTCCCATAACTTACAATCACATTAACATCGACTTGCACCTTTTTATTTACTTCTCTGACTACTACCCCTTTAGAGTAACTGTCCTTGCGAAGAATTTCATTCATATTATCTTTAAATTGGTTTTTGCTAGCCATGCCAACAACACCATAATTATCAGTTGCGGCACCACCGACTACTGTAGCAATTACATCATTATCAATATCAATTGATCCATATTGAGTGTTTAACTTTACAGCCATCGTTTGCATCCCCCTTATTTTTTCGATCTCATAACGATATCTAATATTACCACACCCCATTATAAAACAAAAATATGAACAAAGCTGTCAAGGACATTTACTTGAAAGAAACTTTGCATTTATGGCTGTATTATGGTAAATTATTTAAGTGGACTATTAAATAAAAAAGAATTCCAAAATAAGGAGGGATATTATGGCAAAGGATCACATTAATGGCAAGAGAACTCATTTCGGTAATCGTCGTTCTCACGCTTTAAACTCCTCAAGAAGAAGTTGGAAGCCAAATCTACAAAAGGTACGTATCTTAGTTGATGGCAAGCCTAAGCGTGTTTGGGTTAGTGCTAGAACTTTAAAATCTGGTAAGGTTACCCGAGTATAATCAATGTATTTTAATTAATTAATTAAAAAAGCAGCATAACCATTCAGTGGTTATGCTGCTTTTTTAATCTCTACTTTGAATTACCATTAATACTCCATCATCAAAAGAAAATGAAGCTTTATCACCAATAAACTCATTACTAGAATAAGAAGTTGGCTGACTTACCCACTTATGATTCAATTGATACCTTTCATCATTAAGGGTTAAATGCATGGCTGTTAAAGGACAAAAATCCAAATATTTCATTTCATTAATCTTCTCAATTTGATGCGAACCTGGCAAAAAATATCTAACCTGATTTTGACTGTCGATTAATTTCAAACGTTCTAAATATGGTTTGATGTTGGGTTTTAAAACCATTAATAGATTAGTAAGTAAATGATCCAATCGACCACCCGAAAATCCATAAACATCAATTTCCGAACTAGCGAAATGTTCACCAGCTGTCATCACACCTAGTTCCGTATCAGTCTCATCCTTGACCGGATCGACTCGAATCACTTTTTTTGCATTTTGTGAGATTAATTTAAATTCTTCATCCGAAACTGAATCAAAGTCACCAACAGCATAATCAGGACGAATTCCCATTTTAATTAATCGTAGACTTCCTCGATCTACTCCAACAAACGGTCCCGAAATTTGGTTATCTTGTAAATTACTCGGCCAAAATTGAACTGGACCACCAACAACCACATTAACTGTATTCATAATTAAAAGTTGGTGGCATCCTTTAAAGCTTGAATTCGAGCAGCAGGATCTTTGGCATCAAATACATACGAACCCGCTACTGCCACATTTGCTCCGGCATTATAAGCGCCAACGACAGTTTGATCATTAACTCCTCCATCAATCTCGATGTCATAAGAATAAGAATCATTTTCTTCACGGAGTCTGTTCAGTTCTTTAATCTTACTAATGGTCTCTGGAATAAACTTCTGGCCGCCAAAACCGGGATTAACGGTCATAACAAGAACTTGATCTACCATGTATAAAACGGGCTTGATCATCTCTACGGGAGTCCCTGGGTTAATAACCACCTCAGCTTTAACGTTTTTATCTTTAATCATTTGAAGAGCTCTATGAATGTGAGGAGTAGATTCAACATGAACCCCAATAATATCAGCGCCGGCATCTGCAAAAGTATTAATGTATCGCTCAGGATTTTCAATCATCAAATGACAATCAAGAGTCAGACCAGTAATGGGACGAATTTCTTTGACCCAACCTGGACCATAAGCAATTGATGGAACAAACATTCCATCCATAATGTCGATATGTAATAATTCGGCACCACCCTTATCAACTTTTTCAATGTCCTTTTGAAGGTTGACATAATCAGCACTCAAAATTGAAGGAGCAACTTTAATCATGATTAATTTCCTCTTTTCTTATTATAAACTGGCTTCTGTGATTTTAATAAATTATATTCCTGCAGGTAATCGTCATACCTGCTCTTCAAGATTGTACCACTTTCAACTCCTGCTTTCACGGCACAACCGGGTTCATTTACATGGAGACATTCACGAAATTTACAGTTAGCTGATACTCGTTTAAATTCGGGAAAATAATTCTTTAACTCATTTGATTTAATATCAAGGGTATCAAACGAAGAAAATCCAGGCGTATCAGCAATTAAGCCCTCATTTACTGTTAATAAAGAAACTTTTCTAGTGGTATGTTTTCCACGACTTAAAGACTTTGAAACTTCTCCTGTTTTTAATTTTAATTCCGGATCAATCTGATTAAGAAGAGTGGATTTTCCAGATCCAGTCTGCCCCATTACAATGGATTGCTTGTGCGGAAGTTTTTTAGCAACCTCATCAATCGCATGCGGATCATCCACCTCAACGGGTAAAATCACATCGTAGCCAATGGTGCGATAATCTTTAGCAATCTTTTTAAAAAAATCAATCTGTTTTTCAGAAGAAAGTAAATCAGTTTTACTAATATAAATAATTGGTGTGATTTTTTGCTTTTCAAGTGCCACTAACTGTTTATCCAGAAGTGAAAATGAAAAATCTGGTTCAACCGCTGAACTCACAACAACGGCCTGATCGGTGTTTGCCACCGGCGGACGAATCAACTCGTTAAATCGAGGTAACATCTTCAAAATATACCCCTCATTAACGTTAGTAATATCAAACTCAACTATATCTCCGACAATGGGTTTAATGTTTTTCTTTCTAAAATTACCACGTGCTTTGGTTCGATATACTTTACCATCGGACTTAACGTCGTAGAATCCACTTAAAGATTGGTAAATCTTTCCCTTTTTCACATTAATCTCCTATTTGATCCGCTGAAATCCAGAAATAAAGAAGCCATCAGAATCATAATCATCCGGATAAATTCTTAAATCATCTGTTTCTCTTTTTGGTTTAAGATTTTGTTTTGTTTCCACCCAAATCGGCTTAAAATTTGGATGATTATCTAAGAACTTTTTCACGTTATCACGATTTTCTTGATTCAAAATAGTACAGGTACTAAAAACTAACTGTCCACCTATTTTCAGTGTAGGAGCAACTGCATCCAAAATTTCAGCCTGAACTTTCGAAAGATGAGAAACATCGTCTAGCGTTTTGTCATATCTAATCTCTGGTTTTCGACGCATCAATCCTAGTCCTGAACAGGGAGCATCAACCAGAATTTTATCAAAGACTTCATTACTAAACAAATTTGAGACTTTTCGAGCATCAAGTGCATGGACTTCAATTTTATCCTTTACACCCATCCGAGCTGCATTCTGTTCGATTTTATTCAACTTCTTCTGATGTAAATCCAATGCTTCAACTTTTCCAGAGGCCAAATACTCAGCAATTTGCGTGGTTTTACCGCCGGGTGCAGCACACGCATCGAGAACGTAATCATCACCATGAATGTCCATTGATTGCACTGGTAACATCGCACTTTCATCCTGTATGGTGAACATTCCAGCTTTAAATAAGGGACTTGAACTGGCACTTTTCCCTGACAAAATTAATGCATGATCCGCCACTTCACTAGTTTTAACATCATACCCTTCTTGAACTAATTCCCTTTTTAAATTAGCATCAGAAATTTTTTTTTGGTTAACCCGAATCGATTGCTTAGCTGGCTGATTAATACTTTTAAAAATGCTAATTGTCTTATCTAGGCCAATTTGTTCATTTAACTGCTCAACGATTCAGAGGGGAACACTATAAAGAATTGAGTAATTCGAAGCCGAATCTTTGGGTTTATCAATTTGAGGTAATCCATTACGTTGGATGTGATGAAGCACTCCGGTTACAAGCCGTCTAATTCCGTCATGACCACGTTTCTTAGCGATTTTAATTGATTCATCAAAAATGGCTCGGTCAGGAATTTTATCAAGGTATTGCATTTGATAAATGGCGGTATAAAGTAATTCTTTTACCCATCCATCAAGCTTATCAGGCTTTTTTACCAACTGATTTACATAATATTCTAACGTTAATCGATGTTGAATTACCCCATAGACAATGTTAGTAAATAATGAGATGTCCTTTGAACTCATGGTACTTGAATCAATGACATTGTTAATTTGTAAATTTGAATATGCTCCACCATGAACTCGTTCTAGAGTTTTAACGGCTAGATATCTTGGATTACTTGAATTATTTTCTGTCAATAAATTGATCTCCGATTTCTAATTTTTGGTGCCCGTTTAAATATTCGGTAATTGATTTTTGGGGCTTGCCAGCAGGTTGAATCTCATCAATTCCGATAACTGTTCCATCACCAGCTGCAACTTGAAGATGATGCTTATCCTTATTAACAATCTGACCTGGATCCAAGTTAGTTGATTCATTAATTACCTCAGTTTTCCAGATTTTATTGGGCTTACCATCGATCATTGCAAACGCAGTTGGATCTGGTCTCAAAGCTCTTACCTTAGCATCAACTGCTCGAGCAGGAAGTGCAAAATCTAATTCTTCTTGTTCTCGTTTAATGTTTGGAGCAAAAACAACCCGGTTTTCATCTTGTTTTTGAGGTTGAACCGTTCCATCAATAATTTTAGGAAGGGTTTTTAAAAGAAGATCTCGTCCGACTAAGCTTAACTTCTTAAACATACTTTCAGTATCATCAGTATCCTCAATTTCAACGGATTGTTGAGCTAAAACATCCCCAGCATCCATCTTTTTAACCATGTACATAATTGAAATCCCAGTTACTTGATCGCCATTCATAATGGCATATTGAACTGGAGCTCCACCCCGATATTTAGGCAACAGAGATCCATGAACATTAACATCAGCAATCTGAGCGGCCTTCAGGAGTTTGGTCGGAAGAAACTGCCCGAAAGCAGCGGTGATGATAAAATCTGGTTTCATTTGAATAATTTGTTCCATCTCATCACTACCACTCAGCTTTTGCGGTTGTAGCACTGATAAGCCTAATTCTTTACTTGCTTGCTTAACTGGTGATTCCACAATTTGATGTTTCCTTCCCACCGGACGATCAGGCTGAGTAACAACTGCTAACACGTTATAATTATCATTTAAAGCTTTTAATATTGGAACACTAAAATCGGGTGTTCCCATGAATACAACTGATTTCATAATGATTCACCTACATAAAACTTACTGGTTCGGGATCAATCCCAATCCTTAAGCCCTTTCTAACTTCTTTTTGTGACACTTGAAGGACGTGCTTTAAACTCTGATTAAGTTTTAAATCACGTTTATATTTAATAATGATCTGAAAATAATACCGCCTTTTCATTCTTGCAATTGGTCTTGGAGTTGGTCCTAGAATAATAGTCTCGTTATTAAGAGATCCCTTAAGATAATTAGCTACCTCGTAAGCCTCTGAGGCAGCTTGCTTTTCGTTTAACGAACTAATTGAAACTTTAATTGTAAAGAAATAAGGTGAGTAATCGGCTAGATGTCTTAACTGCATTTCTTTTTGATAGAAGGCCTCGTAATCCTGATGCTTAGCTAATTGAATCACGTAGTTTTCAGGATTATAAGTTTGAATGATAACTTCTCCGTCTTTATCGGCTCTCCCAGCTCTCCCAGACACCTGAGTTAAAAGATCAAAAGTTCGTTCACTAGATCGAAAATCTGGCAAGTCTAATCCTGTATCAGCGTTTAACACTCCTACCAACGTTACATTCGGAAAATCAAGCCCCTTAGCAATCATCTGTGTTCCAAGAAGAATATCAAAATGATGATCACCAAATTCATGAAGAATCTTTTCATGTGATCCCTTTTTTCTGGTTGTGTCGACGTCCATTCTGACCACTCTAGCTTTAGGAAGGAGTTCTTGTAACTGTTTTTCAACCTTCTCAGTCCCTGTCCCGAAATAACGAATATTTTTACTATGACAATGCGGGCAATACTTAGGGATAGGTTCCTCAAATCCACAGTAATGACATTTCATCGTATGAGAATCCATGTGAAGGGTTAAAGAAATATCACAATTGGGACACTTTAAAACGTATCCACAATCACGACACATCAAAAAGGAGGAAAAGCCGCGCCGATTGAGCATCAAGACCACCTGTTCATTCTTATCAATCCGCTGATCAATGGCCTTAAGTAATTCTTCCGAAAAAATCCCATCATGAGTTTCTTCTTCTTGAGTCATATCAACAATTGACACCTCTGGCAGATGCTTTTGATTAATCCTTTTTGGCAGGCGGAGAAACTTATAAACACCTTTACCTGCACGCGCTCTCGACTCAAGCGAAGGGGTGGCACTTCCTAATACAACAGGGCAATGATGATATTTGCCACGCCATATAGCAACATCTCGCGTATGATAACGTGGATTATCATCTTGTTTATAACTTGTGTCATGCTCTTCATCAAGAATAATGATTCCAATGTTATCTAATGGAGCAAAAACAGCAGATCGAGCTCCAACTACCACTCGCGCATCTCCACTATTGATTCTTCGCCATTCATCGTATTTTTCACCCGTTGATAGTCCACTATGAATCACGGCAACTTGATTTCCAAACCGATTTTTAACCCGATTAACCATCTGTGGAGTTAAAGATATCTCCGGAACTAACATTAAAGCTGTCTCTTTTAAATCCAATGCTCTTTGGATTGTTTGAAGATATACTTCAGTTTTACCTGAACCAGTAACACCTTCAAGGAGATAGGTATCATTTTGGTGACTATCAATAGAACGATTAATTTCTTTGACAGCGTCCTCTTGGTCTTTAGTCAGTTTTTTTGGTTGATCAGCCTTAATTTCATGTTTGTAAGGATCGCGATACTTTTCAACTTGAATCTTCTTCAACCAGTTCTTCTTTTCAAAACTTTTAATGGCTGAATTAGAAATTCCCCAATCCTTAACCAGATGTGATTGAACGAGTGGTTGCTTGGGATTCTTTTGCAAAACTTCTAATAGATTGAGTTGAGCAGTAGCATTCTTTCGAATTTGTTTTTGGATTCCATCAAAATCATTAATTTGGTTAACAACGGCCGTTTCTTGCTTCTTTTTAGCCTCGTTTTGAACCTTATAAACCACTTTAATTTTATTTGCCTTACGCAACTTCGCCAGTTTACCCATCTCTGGACCATCAAAATGTTCTGAATCAAACGGGATCATATCACTAGCTTTAAATTTATTGCTAATGTCCTCGTCATCAATTGGACCAATATCCTTTACATATGTCGCATATTTGGCCTTCATAGCATTGGGTAACATGGTTAAAAGGCAACTAATTTGAAACGAGTAGGTTTTGTCAGCCATCCACTTTGATAGTTTAATTAATTCATCATTTAAAACCGGAACGAGATCCATCGTACGATCAACTTCTTTTAGTTGAGGGGATTGTTTAGCATCAGTTTCTTCAATATCTACCACAAATCCCTCAACCTTACGATTTCCATTACCAAATGGAACAACAACTCTCATTCCACGCTTTAATTGGGTTTCTAAACCATTAGGAATGCGATATGAATAAGGGGTATTTGTTTGCATAGTTGGTACATCAACGATTACTTTTGCAATTTTCAAATGACCCCTCCTTTCAGGTATTGTATACTACAAATTAGTTCAAACGTTTACACAGGATCTCTAAAATTTCCTTAGCAATTTTAGATTTTGATTCAACGTTAGTCTTCTTGATTAACCCCTTATCAGAAATAATTGATACTTGATTATTGTCACTATTAAAACCGATGGCCGAATTTGATACATCGTTTAGAACAATTAAATCGAGATGCTTTTGCTTTAATTTTTGAGTGGCATTTTCCACTGGATGATTAGTTTCGGCAGCAAATCCAATCACAATTTGATCCGGTTTCTTAGTCTTGGCTACCCTTGAAACAACGTCATGATTTTTAATCAGATGAAGGTCCAACGAATCATGATCAAGATCCTTTTTAATTTTTTGGGATGAAACGTGGTCTGGCTTAAAATCACTTACCGCTGCAGCCATAATTAAAACACGATTATGGGGAAAGTTAGCTTGTACCTGTTGCTCTAGTTGAGCAGCTGAATAAACGTTGATGACCTTTACTCCAGACGGAACCTGACAATGACTGTTAGCACTAATTAACGTCACATTGGCTCCCATTCGCTGGGCAACTTCAGCAATTGCATACCCCATCTTTCCCGAGGATTTGTTAGAAAGATACCTAACGGGATCAATTGGTTCTCGTGTTCCACCAGCTGTGACTAAAAGGTTAACACCATCTAACGGCTTAGAATTACCATCAATAAAATTTTGATCCAAAAAATGATAAATTTCTTCTGGTTCAGCCATTCTACCATTAGCAGAATAACCCTCCGCTAGTAAACCAACTTTTGGTGCAATAAAATGAATTCCATCGTGCTTTAATTGCATAATATTTCTCTGGGTTGCGGGATTATCTAACATAACATCGTTCATGGCAGGCGCATAATACTTGGGACAATCCATGGCTAACAGAGTGGTACTAGCAAAATTGTCCGCAATTCCGTTGGCTGTCTTGGCAATGAAGTTAGCTGTAGCCGGGACAATAACCGCTAAATCGGCCCATTTGGCTAATCCAATGTGATTAATGGTAGTTGAATCATCAAAATAACTTTGATCATCGTAAACATCATTTTTGGATAAGACTTGAAAAGTTAATTTAGAGACAAACTTTTCGGCAAATGGAGTCATCACAACTTTTACATCCACACCATTCTTCCTGAACATTCTTAATAAATAAATTGCCTTATATGCGGCAACACTACCGGTCACAAACAGAGCAATCCGTTTTCCCTTTAACAAATTAAGTCCCTCCAACACATTTCTTATTAATTATACTACACAATCATTATTAATCATTTAATAAAAAAAGACCTTGCGATGAGGTCATCACAAAAGTCTTTATTATTTGTCTTCTGGAGCGATTGTTAATACACCAGCAGCAATTTCTTCAAGTGCCATTCCAACTGACTTTACTGATTTGTAATGAGGAAGTAGTGGTTTTGCACCCTGATCAAGTTCTTCAGCTCGCTTACTAGCTAACATCACGAGTGAATATCGTGAATCAACGTGTTTTAATAAATCTTCAAGTGGTGGATAAATAAACATTAAATTTCATCTCCTAATTTGTTAAGGTAATTCGGCATAACCCGATTTACCTTTAAACGTTCACTTTTAACAATTGTCTTAATTCGATCAACAGCATTTGACACCTTATCATTAACGACGGCATAGTCATAGTTCTGCATCATTCTGATTTCTTTAGAAGCCTTTTCAATTCGCTTATTGATGACTTCAATATCATCCGTTCCACGACCAACTAAGCGATTTCGAAGTGAGTCAATATCAGGGGGTGTTAAAAAGATAAAGACGCCATCAGGACAATTTGCACGCACTTGCATCGCCCCATTGACTTCGATCTCCAAAAAGACATCTCTTCCCGAATCTAATGTCTCATTAACGTATTGTAGTGGTGTCCCATAATAATTGTCAACGTATTTAGCGTACTCTAACATCTCACCATTCTTAATATTTTCCTCAAATTGATCCTTTGAGACAAAATAATAGTCTACCCCATTAACTTCACCTTTGCGGGGCTTTCTGGTGGTCATTGAAATTGAATATTTAAAATCAACATCAGGTTCATTGAAAAGTGCTTTTCTAACCGTTCCCTTACCTACACCACTAGGGCCTGAAAGAACAATTAACATTCCTCTTTCACTCACTTAAACCGCTCCTTTTTCGTAACTTCATTAACTATATTATGCAATTTATCAATCAATTAATCAACACGCGATAAAATGAAACTCATTTCTTTTTTTGGTCTTTTTGCTTGTTTGCTAAGTTTAAAAGTTCAGAAGCATGCTCCATCGTTAGCTTCGTGACCGTGGTCCCAGCGAGCATTCGAGCTAGTTCTTTAACTCGTTCACTACCAGATAAGGGTTGAACGGAAGTCTCAGTTCGATTATTGGCGTCAACGTGCTTAGAGATAAAATCATGATTATCAGCCATTGCGGCCACCTGGGGAAGATGTGTGATACATAAAACTTGTGATTTTTGTCCAATAGCACTGATTTTATCTGCAATTGCCTGGGCAACTCTACCCGAAACTCCTGTATCGACCTCATCAAACACAATCGAAGTTACACCTTGAACCCTTGAAAAAATAGTTTTAAGTGCCAACATAATTCGAGACAGTTCTCCACCAGAAGCAATTTTCGCTAACGGTGCCATATCCTCTCCTGGGTTAGTCCGAATATAAAATTCAACATCTTCAATCCCGTTTCGATTGAATGTATCTTTTGGTAGGTTGGAAAAACGAACTTCAAACTGGGTTTTATCCATGTAAAGGTCCGCCAACTGCTGGTGAATTTCAGTGGTTAACTTTTCGGCTTGCTGGTGTCTAATCTTACTTAGTTCTTTTCCCAAATGGTTTAATTCATCAACGGCTGCATTATACCGTTCTTCTAAATTATTTCCACTTTTCTCATCAGATTCCATTTCAGCTAATTCCCCTGAAATTTTGTCATAATACTTTAAAATCTGGGCGATTGAATCGCCATATTTCCGTTTTAATTCAAAAATGGTATTTAACCGCTGCTCAACCTCATTTAACCGATCGGGGTCAAACTCTAAGGTGTCAATTTGATTACTGATTTCACCAGAGGCATCTTGAAGTGTGTAGTAAGCATTTTTAACGTTCTCAGAAATTGACTTAAATTCATCATCAAGTCGTTCCACGTCTTCAAGCGCGCTCATGGCATCTCCAATCATATCAATTGGACTAATGCTTTCATCGCCATTAATATCATTAAAACTTCTACCTAAACTATCGCTGATAGCTTGAAAATTATTTAACCGATCTCTTTCAGCAATCAAATCTTCTTCTTCTCCATCGGTCAAATCAGCAGCCTCAATCTCATTAACTTGATACTTTAACATATCAATCCGTTGTGCCCATTCTTTTTCATTTTTATTTTTACTGTTTAGTTCTTTTTTTAATTTCAGGTATTTTTCGTATTTATTTCGATATTTTTTAAGCGTTGGCTTGAGGTTGCTACCAGCAAATTCATCAAGTAAACCAATGTGCTTATCAGGTTGCATTAACGCTTGATGTTCATTTTGACCATAAATATCAACCAAAGTTTCACCGACCTGCTTCAGGGTGTTTGTATTGACCAACATGCCATTAATACGACATACATTACGTCCATTACGATATAATTCACGTTGCAAAATGACAGTGTCATCATCATGATCAATGCCAAACTTATCTAAGACTCGCGCCGTCAAACCGTCAGTAGGAATAGCAAACATTCCTTGTAAAATCGATTTATTAGCACCCTTTCTGATAAAATGCGACGAACCACGTCCTCCGGCTAGTAGACCTACAGCATCAATAATAATTGATTTTCCAGCTCCAGTCTCTCCAGATAGGACGGTCATCCCTGAATAGAAATTAACCTCTAATTGATCAATGATTGCAAAATCTTTGATTGAAATTTCCTGTAACAACTTCTCACCTTCTTAATTATTCAAGCTTTTATAAGCCTTATCCATCGCATCTTCTGCAGAAACATTTGGTGCAATCCGTGGATTATCAGATGATTTTAAGTGAATCAAAAATTCAATGTTTCCCTCTCCACCTTTAATTGGCGAAAAGTCTAAACCTAAAACTGAAAAACCAGCATCTGTAGCAAATTGAATTACATTATTAATTACTTGTTGATGAACCTTTTTATCATGAACAATCCCATGTTTTCCAACGTTGCCACGACCAGCTTCAAATTGTGGTTTAATTAAAGCCACAACTTCACCATCAGTGGTTAAGATTGATTTTAATGGCCCTAAAATCAATTTGAGCGAAATAAAAGATACATCAATTGATGCAAATTCAGGTTTCCCATGCGTAAAATCAGCGGGTTTACTATACCTAAAATTAGTGTTTTCCATTACAATCACCCGTGGATCATTTCGCAATTTCCAAACTAATTGGTTCGTTCCGACGTCAAGGGCATAACTTAACTTAGCACCATTTTGCAACATGACGTCAGTGAATCCTCCAGTAGAGGATCCGATGTCTAAAACAATTTTATCCTTTACACTAATGTTAAAACTTTTCAGAGCTTTGGCTAACTTCAAGCCTCCACGGCTAACGTATGGAAGTACATTCCCCTTTAAATGAAGCTTAGTTTCAACTGGTATTTTCACACCTGGCTTATCCATGCGCTGTTCATTTTTGCCTAACACTTCACCTGCCATGACGGCTCTTTTAGCTTTCTCTCTCGTGTCAAACAATCCTTGTTTGACTAGTAAGACGTCTACTCGTTCTTTTTCTTTTGCCATTTAAACCTCACTTCTGGACCATGAAATATGATAAAAAGGAACTTAACAGGTCAGGTGAAAATTTATCTGGTAATTCTTCTAATGAATGCTGACTTGCTTGCACAGTTTCTTTTAACTTTTGTTTAGCACCTTTCATTCCCAATAAGTTTACATACGTATTTTTATCAACATCATCTTGATTTTCATCATCTGGTGCATCTTTAATATCATCAAAGATTTGAAAAGCCAATCCAAAATTCCAAGCAAAACTTGATAAGGCCTTTTTACTCTGCTCATCAGCATCGGCAATAATGGCTCCTGCCATGACACAATAATGAAAAAGCTCGCCAGTTTTTTGCTTATGTAAATGTATCAATTCGTCAAGACTTAACTGCTTTTTGTCAGAACTTAGATCAACAGTTTGACCAGCAACCATTCCATCAGGACCGGCGGCATGTGCCAACAGACGAACTAATTCAATTTTTTTGGTATCCGATAAACTAGTGTTTGTTAACCATCCAAATGCCAAGGTTAATAGTCCATCACCCGCCAGAGTTGCAATTCCCGCACCAAATTCTTTATGATTTGATAACTTTCCGCGCCGATAATCATCATTATCCATTGCGGGAAGATCATCATGAATCAGAGAATAAGTGTGAATTAATTCAACGGCAGAACTAGCTCGGACCATTGCTTCATCAATGGGATGATTCAGGGTTTGGAGAGTAGCTAACGTTAATAAGGGACGTAGTCGCTTTCCACCCGCCATCAGCGAATATTCCATCGCTTTTACAATTAATTTGACTGAGCTAGCTTTTTGAATGTTGTTCTCTAGAACCCGATCAACTTGTGGAATATACTCCTGTTTGAACTCTGTCAGAACTTGTTTATTGGCCATCATCACTGTCACCATTTTGCTGATCGCGATCAAATGGAACTTCATTGTCACTATCATCCATCATTTTGGTAAGGGTCTTTTGGGCATTCGACAGGGTCTTTTGCATTTCATTACTTAACTCAACCCCATCTTTGAATTCAGACAAAGCCTTCTCAAGGGGTACATCGCCCTGTTCAAGCTGATTAACGATTTCTTCTAACTTACTCATATTTTCTTCAAACGTTGGTTTTTTATCTGCCATTATTTGTTATCTCCTTTAGATTCAGTTCGGTCAACAGTTGCTTTGGCACTCCCATCGCTAAATCGAACATCAATCTGCTCATTTTTCTTCAAATCCCTAATTGACTTAACCATTCGGCCGCCACTATCTGTCACCATACTGTATCCTGAACTCATTAAGCGCAACGGACTCAAATGATCAAGTGCAGATGCATTTGAACTTAATTGATTTCGCTTTCCATCTACAATTCCTTGGACTGATTTTTTGATGGAAGCAAGATAATAATTAACTTGATTCTGCATCCCACTAATTTTATGGACGGGTGAACTTAACTTTAATTGTTCTGACTCTCCCTGAAGTTGATTATGATAATAATTGATCAAATCTTTCATACTAGTACTGAGTTTTGTATTTAAAGTATCCAATTGTTGGACATATGACTCATACAACCGTTCTGGCTGATTAAAAACATAGGAATTCATGACCCGATCGTATTCGGATCGCGACCGTGCCAAAAGATTATCCATTGCATTATAAATTCGAGTTTGTTTCGTCTTTAAATCTAAAAGCACATCGCTAAGTACGGGAACAGCTAATTCTGCCGCTGCAGTCGGAGTGGCAGCGCGTTGATCAGACACTAAATCAGCAATAGTAGTATCAGTTTCGTGTCCTACAGAAGAAATAACAGGAACTTCACTATCATAGATTGCTCGTGCAACTATTTCTTCATTAAATGGCCACAAATCTTCAATTGATCCACCACCACGTCCGATAATTAAAGTATCAAATCCACCAATTTCATTAACTCGTCTAATTTGATGGGCAATCTCCGATGCAGCATTTTCTCCCTGAACCGCAGCTGGAAACAAAACAATTTGGGCGATTGAAAACCGTCTTCTAACGGTGGTAATAATGTCCTTGATAACGGCCCCACTTTGCGATGTCACTACTGCAATCTTTTTCGGATACATTGTCAGTGACTTTTTATGAATTCCCTCAAACAGTCCTTCTTTAGCTAACTTGTTCTTTAATTGTTCATAAGCTTCGTAAAGTTGGCCCACACCGTCCGGTTCCATATGATCAATATAAAATTGATACATCCCGGTTTTTTCATAAACAGAGACATGTCCAGTTACTAGAACTTTCATTCCCTCTTCAGGCATAAACTTGATCTTAGAAAACGCTGATTTGAACATCGTAACGTTAATCTTAGAATTATCATCTTTCAAACTAAAGTATTGGTGTGTCGGACGTAAACGAAAGTTCGAGATTTCACCCGTAAGATAAACTCTTCCTAAGTATGGATCAACGTCGAATTTCTTTTTTATATACTGCGTCAATGCTGATACAGTTAGATATTTACTTGCCAATCTTTTTACTCCATTCACACATATCAACCGTTTGCTGCATCAAAGTAGCAATTGTCATTGGACCAACTCCACCCGGAACAGGTGTAATGAATTCAATGTTGTCACTCTTGGCTTTGTAAGCTACATCACCAGCTAGTTTACCGTTTTCATCCATATTTTGACCAACATCAATTACCACCGCACCTGGTTTAAAATCATCATCATTTAAGATGGCGTACTTTCCAACGGCCGATATAACGATATCCGCATGTTTAGTGTACTTTGAAATATCATCAGTATGACTGTGGACATCAATGACCGTTGCATCAGCATTTAACATCAATGCCAACATGGGCTTTCCAACAATTGAACTTCTTCCAACCACCACAACGTTTTTGCCGTCCAAATTAATTTTATATTTAGCAAGCAAAGTCATAATTCCCTTGGGAGTACATGCAACGGGATAATGGCCCTTTAAATTAAGAAATAATTTTCCAACGTTCACCGGATGAAAACCATCCACATCCTTTTTAGGATCAATAGTTGCAATAATCTGTTCTTCGTCAATATGATCGGGAAGAGGTGATTGAACTAAAATTCCGTTAATGCGGTCATCATGATTAAGGTCTTTTACGATTTGAACTAATTCAGATTGGGTAACAGACTCCGGCAATGCCCGTTTTATTGAAAAGATTCCGAGTTCTTTGGCCTTCTTCTCCTTACTACGCACGTATCGCTGACTGGCTGGATCATCTCCGACAATTACTACCGCTAACCCGGGAGTTACGTCCTGTTTTTTCAAACATATAACTCGTTTTTTTGTTTCTAAATTAAGGTCATTAGCGACCCTTTTTCCATTAATTAACTGAACCACGAAAACATCTCCCGCTACGTTATTATTAGTACAATTCTAGCATATTATTTTTAATCTAGCTAAACGTAAAAAAATAAGAATCCCACTCGAATTCTTATTTTTCAATTACGCTGTCTAATACTCCATTAATAAAGTTTCTGGATTTATCATCACAGAACTTTTTAGCTAATTCCAAAGCTTCATTAATGGCAACTTTATTCGGCGTTGCTTCTACATATTTAATTTCAAATAACGCAATTCTTAGAATAATTAAGTCAGCCTTACTTATTCGATCAATGGACCACTTATTAGCCAAGTGATCAGTAATAATGGCATCAAGCTCCGTTTTATGATCTCTTACTCCGTTGACGAGCTCTAAATAATACTTAGGAGCGGTCACATCTTCTTTTACCAGATAATCAAAAAACTCACTTGGTTCCACCGAGTCATTACTTTCCATTGCAAACAAAGTTTGAAAAGCTAACTCCCTAATTTGATGTCGACTTATTTTCACTTTTTATCCTCATTATCGAATAACTTATCAGTATCAACTTTACCAGTACTCTTTGGAGGAATCATCCCTTCAACGTGAACATTAACGGCACCGATTCGAAGGTCAGTCATAAACAACAACTGTTGTTTTACTTGACTCTGAATCTCTAATGCTACCTTAGGGACCGAAACGCCATAATTAAGATAGACAAAAATATCAACATTTAGTTTTCCATTAGCGATCGCTAGTTTGACACCTTTACCACGTTCTTTTCTTCCAAATAATTCATTTACACTAGAAGAAAAGCTACCACGCATACGATTGACACCTTCAACTTGCACAGCTGCAATTCCAGCGACTACTTCAATCACACGCGGTGCAATTTTAATTGATCCTAGGTCCGATTTCTTATTATCGAGTGTAATGAAACTTTCATCTGCTGCCATAATATAACCCCCCAATTGGTATAATAATCAGAATCGACTAATTATTATGCCCGAGAAATGTAAGTACCATCGTCAGTATTGATAACTAACTTGTCACCTTTGTTAACGAAGAATGGAACTTGAAGGGTCAAACCTGTAGTCATAGTAGCTGGCTTTGATCCACCAGAAGCAGTATCACCCTTAATTCCAGGCTCAGTATCAGATACTTCAAGTGTAACCGTCTTAGGGACTTCGACTCCAAGTGTTTCTCCACCATACTGGATTACCTGGACTTCCATGTTTTCTTGCAAGTAGTTCATTTCTTCTTTAACTTGTTCTCTTGGAATTGTTAATTGCTCATAATTATCCATATCCATAAAGACCAAACCGCTACCATCATCGTAAAGATACTGCATCTTTTTAGTCTCAATGTTGGCTTTTTCAACCTTAGCGCTGGCTCTGAAAGTCTTTTCTTGAACCGCTCCGGTCCTTAAGTTCTTTAACTTAGTCCGAACAAACGCTCCACCCTTACCAGGCTTTACGTGTTGAAAACTAACGATTTTCCAGATGTTATTGTCAGCTTGAATGGTCATACCATTTTTTACTTTTACAATTGAAATTGACATTTTCATGCCTCCCACATATTTATATTCCTATCATATCAATATCGATCATGTAAAAGCAAGTTACGATACTGATAAAAAAAGAGACCCCCCCACGTTTCCGCTAGGTCTCTTTTGATTTACTTAGTTGCTACTTCTGCTTCAGGGTAAACAGAAACTTGACGTTTGTCACGGCCTAAACGTTCGAAACGAACAATTCCATCAACTAAAGCGAATAATGTGTCATCTCCACCACGCTTAACGTTTTTGCCTGGGTAGATATGAGTTCCACGTTGACGGTATAAAATTGTACCAGTCGTTACTGATGAACCATCAGCGGCTTTTGTACCTAAACGACGTCCAGCAGAGTCACGACCGTTAGATGATGAACCACCAGTTTTATGGTGAGAGAAGAATTGTAGATTCATTTTTAACATGTGTTTACACCTCCAAATTAAAAGGATTATTATTTTACTTCAACATAATTCGAATATTGTTTTGAAATATCCTTAAGACCATTCATAAAGCTTTTAAGTAAAGTCTGGACCTTAACATCATCCCAGTGCTCATCAGGAATCTTAACCTGGAGATAACCTCCATTCTTTTCATCCTGTTTAACAAAGGGATCAACATCACAAACAGTAATTAAACCGTTCACAGAAGAAATAGCCAACGCTGACACAGCAGCACAAACAATGTCATGTCCGTACTCCCCAGAATCAGCATGCCCGGTTACTTTAAATCCAGTAATTAGATTATGATTTAAATCAAACTTAGCTTTAATCATGAGAATTAAGCATTAATTTTGTTGATAGTAACTTTAGTGTAAGGTTGTCTATGACCCTTCTTTGATTGAGCGCCTTTCTTAGGCTTATATCTAAAGATACGGATCTTCTTGCCCTTACCTTGCTTATCAACTTTTCCTTCGACTGAAGCACCATCAACTAATGGTGAACCAACCTTAGGAGTCTTACCACCAACAAAGACAACATCATCAAAAGTAACTTTATCGCCTTCATTAGCATCAAGCTTTTCAACAAAAATGGCTTCGCCTTCGGCAACTTTGTATTGCTTACCACCGGTTTCAATAATTGCGTACATGTAGTGCACCTCCCTATAATTTGCTTAGACTCGCCAGTATTAAGTGCCTAATGGACTTAAAGACTCATACTGAGCGGTTGTAGCTGTGGAAGTCCACAATTACAACATCATAAGTATATAAAAATTACTGGTATAAGTCAAATTAAAAAGGCACATCTCCTAAAAGATGTACCCTTTTAAATATGTCGCAGGAGCGATTCGAACGCTCGACCTACGGTTTAGAAGACCGTTGCTCTATCCAGCTGAGCTACTGCGACATAAACTCAAACAACAAGAATAATTATATTGAATATTAAACTATAAGTCAATGGTTTTTAATATATTACTAGATTTAGTGGTTATCTAAGACCGTGTTCAAGTCATTTTGAATCATTTCATCAAACTTGTCTGTGATTTCTTCTGCCTGAAAGCCTAGATCAACAATTCCAAACTTCAAAAACAAGGTCCAAGCGTGTTTATACCCAATTTTACTCTTTTCGTAATAACTTTTGAGCAGCATATTTAGCATTGACAAATACAACGAATTTAAATCATCAGTTTTCTTCATTGCAGACAGTTTATTTAACGTTTGTTCATCTACATCAATAATGTCAGTCCAGCTTTGTAAATTAGCGATTAACAGAAAGTCCCGAAGTGTCTTGACATAATTCTCTAATTGGTAGTCTCGATTGCCACTGGGAACGGTAATATCCGTCTTTAACATCCCTGAACTTTTAGCCAGTTCACTCATGTGAATATTAAGTGAAACGTAAGAACTTGAAACATGGGTTCCTGGTTTCCAAATTTTCTGATCTTTGGCATCTAACTGTCGGTATAAGTTAACCGTGTCCGATACCATTTTACTGATATTCATATTTACTTCCTCCATTCTTTAATTTGCCGTTCAATTTGTTGAATTTCATCTGGATGTTGAACTAAATCATACCAACTGACGCTCATCTTGTTTCTAAACCACGTTAGTTGCCTCTTAGCGTAATGTCGTGAGTCTTTCTTGATCTCGCTTCTAACTTGATCAAGATCCTCTCTACCGTCAAAATAAGGGATAAATTCGCGATATCCAATTCCCTTACTAGCAGGAATTTTACGCCCACCATTTTTAAAAAGCCACTCATTTTCTTCAATTAGACCATTTTGCATCATCAGATCAACTCGATTATTAATCCGCTGATATAGAACCTTTCGATCGGTGTTTAATCCAATCACTAAATCATCATATTGTTTCCCAGAATTAACCTGATGTGAAATTGGTTTCCCCGTACTTTCATATACTTCAAGGGCTCGAATAATCCTCCGAGTATTTTCAACGGGAATTTTTGCCGCCGAAACGGGATCAATTTGATTCAATGTTTCCCACATTTTCTTTGGCCCACTCACTTTTAATTCATCATTTAGTCGAGTACGAATATCAGGATCTTCCTTACTTCCTAAACTCAAACCATTTAACAACGAACTAACATAGAAGCCTGTTCCACCAACAATAATGGGTAAATGCCCACGACTTATGATTTCAGTAATTAATTTTTGGGCTGCTTCAGTAAAATCTGCGACTGAGTACTGCTCATTAACGTCAATAATATTAATTAAATGATGTGGGATTCCCTCTTGTTCAGGTTCGGCTACCTTAGCGGTGCCCACATCTAAATGTCGATAAACCTGCATCGAGTCACCCGAAATAACCTCACCATTGAATCGCTTGGCAATCTTAATTGATAAGTTCGTTTTCCCAACTGCCGTTGGACCAACAATTGCTAATAATTTTTCCATAAATTCACCTAATTTAATGATGTTCTATACTGGATATATTAGCGCAAATAAAGCATAATAGACAAGTAGATAATAAAAAGGAGGCAATGACTATGAGTAAATTTACACAAGGATTTACTACCGGAGTTGCGGCATGTGTTGGAATTGCTGCAGGAGTTTGGCTTTCATTTAAGAAGACAGTGGTTCAACCAATCGAAGAACAAGAATCTAAGATTGATGAAAACCGCAAGAAGGCAAACCGAAAGAGTCATTCAGCTCATTTAAGTTAATAATATTCAGCAAAAAAGAGAACTCAACTGAGTTCTCTTTTTTTATTTAACCTTTTTTAATCTTGCCATCCCATCTTTGATATCCTTCATCAAGGATTGAGATGTCTTTAAAACCCTTTTTATGAAGAAGCTTAGCAGCCTTCATGCTCAAAGTTTTATTTTGATCATACAAATAAACTGGTAGATCTGGTCTCAGTTCTTGATAAAAACTTCGAAAAGTTGAATATGGCATGTTCCTTGCACCTAAAATATGTCCATCGTTAAAAGCCTTACTTTCACGTAAGTCAATAACTTGAGATTTGCGAATCCCTTTTTGAAATTCGTCTTCATTCAAAAACTTACAATAACGTTTGGCCATTAAAATAGTAAATTCATGATACAACCACCAAATTAACAAAACCACTCCCAGAGTGATCAAAAAATAAAGAACTGAAACTATCACGCTACTCAATTAAAATCTCTCCAATACTTTTATCTAAATTGTAATGCTAATGAAGCTGCTCCAATCACACCAGCATCATTCCCCAATTGGGCTAATTTAATTTTAGTTGAATCACGAATTGATGGGAAGGCGTTTTCTTGGAAATATCGAGTGGTTGGTTGAAGCAAAGTGTTACCTGCATTCGAAACTCCACCACCAATAATAATACTTGCGGGATTAAGAGTGTTTCCAATGTCAGATAAAGCAAGACCAAGGTAGAAACAAATTCGGTTAACTACTTGGTTTGCCAAAATGTCACCATTGTCTGCTAAGTAGAAAATCATCTTAGAAGTAATCTTTTCATCAGTATTTTCTAGGTCTTTTAGACGCGAATGTCCATTAAATTCTTTTGACATGTCTTTTGCGACATGAACAATTCCAGTTGCTGAAGCATACTGTTCCAAACAACCTTTCTTTCCACAAGTACAGAGATAACCATTTGGTTGAACAGCAATATGACCAACTTCACCGGCACCACCGTTAACACCGTGGAGCAGTTTACCGTTGGCAATCACTCCACCACCAACTCCAGTTCCTAAAGTAACGAAGACAACATCGTCTTCAGTGCTACCTGCACCTCTCCAATATTCTCCTAAGGAAGCCACATTGGCATCATTATCTAATTGAAACGGTAACCCAACCCCATTTTGAATTAATTCTCTAACTGGTTGTTCATCCTTCCAGTTAAGGTTGAAAGCTTCTGAAACCGTACCCTTCTCACGATTTACCGTTCCAGGTGTTCCCATTCCAATTCCAACAAAGTCATTAATGGTTTTATCAGAATCTTCGATGTGTTTGTTGATTGACTTGACAATATTTTCAACGATGTGAGCACCTTTGTCACTAGTATCGGTAAGCACTCTCCACTTATCAAGAACCTCACCATTTTCGTCCAAAAAAGCCATTTTGGTGGTCGTACCACCTAAGTCAATTCCAATCAAATTCTTTGCCATTCTATAGACCTCCCGTCTCATTTTTAGATTTTAAGTTTTTCTCTTCAATTCTGTGTTCACGTGTTAATACCAGTTTTGCGGATGTAAACTCTCGATCACTAACTACATGAGCATCATGGAGATGGTCAAGTTCCAGAGCCATCACCTCAATATCCCAAAGTCGTTTCCCGACATATACATATATTCCAAATTTTTTTAACAGTTGTTGAACATCATATAAAGTTGTCATTTTTAATCATCATCCTAAATTAACTATGTATAACGTGTCAACGAACAGAACCTAAATAGTACATTATTATTATACCAATAATTAAAGCGGTTGCATAAGATAATCGCATAATTTTATTTAAATTGATATTTTGTCTTAATCCTACAACAAAACTAACCAAGTAACCACCAATGAATCCACCGATGTGACCATAAATGTCAATCCCAGGAGTAAAAATATCAAACACCAAGTTAATTACCACAAAGAGAACGAACGTCTTCGCTGTACTTCTCACAAAATCATTACCACGATACTGAAATGCAATCATCAAAAAAGCACCAAATAATCCAAAGATAGCAGTACTAGATCCAGCTGAAATTCCATTTCCGAGGGCAAAACTCATCAGATTGCCACAAATTCCAGAAACCATAAAGATGATGAAATACCTTAAGTGCCCAACAATTGGCTCAATCAATTTTCCCAAATAATATAATGTAATTCCATTGATTAGAATGTGTTGAAAGCCAATGTGAACAAAGATTGGGGTAATTAACCGCCACCATTGTCCATCCCGAACCAGTTGATTCGACTGAGCACCAAATTTCAATAAATTAAATACGTTTTCTGATCCGCCATTCATGGTCATCAATAAATAAATCACAACCATGACAAATAATAACAGATATGTGACCCACGGATAATTATTAATCCTTCTAATCTTTTGTCTTATCATGCTCATCCTCTATAAATAATTTGATCTAATTTAACGTCAAAATTCTCTGGCTCCCAATCTAAAGCAGAGATAATTTGTTCCTCTTGAGCTAACGCTACTTTATATCCCTTAAAATGTGATAAGTATCGATCATAAAAACCAGCCCCATAACCAATTCTCTGCTTGCTTTGAGGGTTAAATGCCACTCCTGGAACAATCATTAAATCAATTTTATCCGATTTAACCACTGAACCAGCAACTGGTTCCCAAATTCCAAATCTAGTTTGCTGGAAAACCAAATTATGATCCATTTTAACAAATTCCATCTGATGATTTGGTAAGGTTCTGGGGACAACAACCCGTTTGCCTTCACCTAAAGCCTTGAAAATAATGGGAGCCGTGGGAATTTCATTTGTCGTATTCATGGTAGTAGCTACTATTTCAGCGTGATTCCATTCTGAAAGATGAAAAAGTTCTACATACAGATCAAAAAACTTTTGATCTGATTGTGTAGCACCTTCCATTTTATTTAATATTTGCTTTCTAACTTTATCCTTATTCAATTTTAGCACCCATTAATTTTATAATAAAAAAGATCTTGGGCAATAACCCAAAATCTTATTTTGTTTCGCGATGTAAAGTAACTTTTCTTTCACGTGGGCAATACTTTTCTAATTCTAAGCGATCGGGATTGTTACGACGACTCTTAGTTGATAAGTAATTGCGTTCGTGGCATTCAGTACATTCCAAAGTGATATGAACACGCATGTCAAATACCTCCAAACATATTCGTTTTTTTAACTAACTCAACAATCATAATCTTAACATCTTTAAACTTAGATATCCAGTCCTTTTAACATAATGTTAAGTATTTCCCCTTAACAGCAACTAAGGCTTGTTCTGAACATCCGACCAGTATGCTTGATAAATTTGTTTAGCTAAATTCAAGTTATTATTTTCAGCATTAACAGGGAGATTTGGAATTGCAAGGGCAACCACCACTTGAGGATCCTTTGAAGGTGCATATGATGCCAAACTTAAAGTAACCGTTGGCTTACCTTCATAAAAGGTCTGAGCAGTACCAGTTTTCGCAGAAACCTCTGGAGAGATACTGGATAGATCTCCACCAGTCTTGTATTTATTGGTACCATGAACAACCTGGTATAGTCCTTGCGTAACAACGTTTCGCTCTGCTGGAGTCATTGGAATTTCATTTAGCACCGTTGGCATTGTGGTATTTTGAACGGCTCCAAGTTGGCCATTCTTCGTGTTAGTTGATCTTACGTTTTGAACAACATGGGGTTTCATCCGATACCCACCATTAGCAATCGTTGACATATATTGAGCTAACTGAATCGTAGTGTATGAATCATAGTTACCAAACGATTCATCAAGTGCTTTACCAATGTTAGCAAAGGTTGATGGTCCTTGAATTCCGGCAGTTTCACCAGGTAAATCAATTCCGGTTTTAACTCCCAATCCAAATTGATTGAAGTAATTTCTTTCAGTGTTAAAGACGTTAGGACTCATGTTTAACGAGCCCCCGGCCTTATACTTAAAGCCGCCTTCCTTCATAGCAAGCTGCATCATGTATGAGTTCGATGAAACTTCCAGTGCTCCTTGAGCATTAACGGACATGTTAGCTTCCCCATTCTTATTAAACCACGAACTCTTTTTAGATCCACCAATATCAATTGGCATATCTTCCATCATACTACTATTTGGGGTAATAACTTTATCCATCAATGCTCCAGATACCATAGCACCCTTTACGACGGATCCCATTACGATAGCACTGTTAATCGTTCCTAATTCGTTTGGCGTGATTTTCCCAGTCTTAGGATCACGATTTACTCCAGCCATTCCAATAACGGCACCATTCTTGGGATTCATGACGACCGCATAAGCTCCGGTTGAATTACCAACTCCTCCTGATTCAGAACCCTTTACTAGATCTTGGAGTTTATTCTGAAATTTGGAATTAATGGAAAGTTGAAGGTTTTGGCCACGCTGGCCAGGATACTTCTTAACCTCCTTAACAATCTTATTATCACCACCAACTTTTACTTCAGTCTGTGATTTTGATCCTCTCAAAACTGGCTCATATTGTTGTTCCAAATTACTTTGACCAACGGAATCATTTCTCGAATATCCTTCAGCTAATAATTCATTAACCCGATCAGATGGTAATCCTGTTTTACTAGAAGACACGTTTCCAACAATGCTTTGGATTTCATTACCAGATGGATAATCACGCGACCAACTCGTTCCAACTTGAACTCCGGGCATTTCAGCAGCGTGTTCACCTACTTCAGCAATTTCCTTGTTACTTACCCCATCGGTTTTAATATTGGTGGTCGATAATTGATAAGCCCCACTCATTTCAGTAAAAATAGCAGCGGCGTTCTTCATTTGAGGGGTAACCTTAATAAGCTTGCCATCCTGAATCATATCTAAGGCTTTATCGTAAGCAGCTTGAGGTGCCAATTTTTCACCGTTAGGAACGACCTTCGTTGCTTTGGCTAAATTAGTTTTATCAGCTAAGTAATATTCACCAATTTGTTTCTTAGTAAGTGTCTTGGTTGGAATGGTAATGTAACTACCAAGCTTATTGGCATTATTATAAATCTCCTGTGGCATGACACTTAAGCCCTTAGTGTAAGTGATAGCTCGATGAGTTTTGTTTCCAACTAAAACCTTCCCCGTTGAATCATAGATCATTCCACGAGGAACGTTTCCGTATTTCACTGAATTATCACTTTGATTAACATCTGACTTATATACTGACCCCTGAAAAATTTGCATGTATGCTAAACGAAATACCAAAACCGCAAACAATATTCCCACAATAGCAAAAATAAAATTTAATCTAAACGGGATCTTGGAATTACCGTTTCGACGGCTTGAACCACGGCTTCTTCTCCTAAATAACCGATCAAAAAAGTTTTTCACAACGCTAACGCTCCTTAACTAACATTAATAACTCGAATTCATTATTTATGACGCTTTTCTTAATTCATGTATGATAACCTATTTACTAGAAAAACAATCAAGCTAATTCCATTATAATTCACCAGTTTGATAAATTAATGAGGTAATCAAATGCTTAACCAAAAAATAAAAAAAATTTTGTCTAAGAATTTGTCATTAATTCTAGGCTTTTTGATACCACTAGTCATTATGGCATTATATGCAGTATATCGCAATATGGCTCCCTTCGGCAATAACACGATTTTAACGGTTGACTTAGGCCAACAATACATTGATTTTTTTGCTTACTTTAGAAGAGCAATTTTACAACATCCATCATCTATTTTTTACTCTTTTTCGAATGGTTTAGGAAATGAAATGATTGGAACATGGGCATACTATTTAATGAGTCCTTTAAATCTCATTCTGCTTTTCTTCAGTAATGACAATTTATCAATCGGAGTCTTATTTCTTCTTTTAATCAAAATTGGCCTATCTGGCTTCACTTTCAGCGTTCTCATAAAGAAGCTCAAGCTTACTAAATCATGGTTAATTTCATCATCGTTTGCAACCGCATACGCTTTAAATGGTTGGATGGTAGCTAACAACTTAAACATCATTTGGTTAGACGCCATGATTTTGCTTCCTTTAATTGTATTAGGGCTTTCTCAACTTTTAAAAAATAAGCATTCGGCACTGTTCATCATTTCTTACACTGCCATGTTAATCATCAACTGCTACATGGCTTATATGATCACCATCTTTATCATCTTATTAACAATTTATTATTTAGCTGTTAATGCCAAGAGCATCAAAGAAGCTGCCACTAAACTACTACGACTTCTTATCAACGGAATCATTTCCGTTGGACTAGCTGCTTTCATCCTATTCCCTGTCTTTTACTCTTTGCTTAATTCAAAGGGACAAGGATTTTCGTCTAAATTAAATTTCAAGTTTGAATACCCCATTCTAGACATTGTCACCAAGTTAACTCCTGGATCATTTAACTTTGATCAAATGCCGAATGGACTACCAAACATTTTTGTTTCTTCAATGATCCTAATGTTGTTTTTATTGTTTTTTATTAATCGAACCTTTTCTAAAAGGCTTCGATTCGCCACTTTCATAATGACAATTTTTCTCATTTTGTCAGCTTGTTTTGAACCACTTAATCTATTCTGGCACGCCTTTCAATTTCCAATATGGTATCCATACCGCTTTTCATTTGTAATTTGCTTCTGGTTAATTATGGTTGCCTTAACAAGTTTAAATCACATTCGATCCATCAACCTCACACAAAAGGGCCTTTGGATCATGATAATAATCTTACTAGCAATGATTGGATACACTTGCCTTAGAATTCCCAAATATAACTATTTAAAGTGGTACACAGTGACAATTGAAGGATTAATGATATTAGCTTCACTAATTGTCTTAATAACTCCATTCCGCAAAGAAAAATGGTTTAATGCTGGCATTTTTTTGTTGGTCATTTTTGGTATTGCCGCTAATCTCTTCCTATCACTAGACAACATTTCATATCTAAGTAACGTTGAATACCGAGGTTACGTGACAAAACTAAACCAAGTAACCACGAATCTTCATGCCAAATCTTCTAACCAGCTTTTTCGTATCAATAAAGATTTTTCCCGCACTAAAAATGATCCGTTTAACTTTGGCTTCAACGGTGCGTCTCTATTTTCTTCCGTTATGAATCCCCAAATGTCGAACTTGATCGGTAATCTTGGTCAACCAAATGGAGATGGAGTCATTGAATATTCTAGTGGAACCATGGTTTCGGACGCTTTATTATCCATGAATTATCATATTGCTCGCCCATTGACTGCATCCGTTGACGTTCCTGGAATTCGCGAGTTCCCTGAAAGATATGATCAGGCCGCTTATAAATATCAAAACAATGTCGCGGGATTCTCATTATATAAAAACCAGTACGCCCTGCCAATGCTATTTAGTGCTAGTAAGCAGGCAATTACGAGCCAGGCTACTAGTGCCGATCCAATCCAATATCAGTCAGAGTTGTGGTCCAATCTAACCGGTAACCAAAGTGTTAGGAGGAACCTTTTTTCAAACCGCAACTTTGACAACGTGAAATATAACAATGTAACTAAGCATAACCAATTAACTGGTACGATTTTTAATAAAGTTAACCCACTCAAGCCGGCATCATTAGAACTCGAATTTAAACCACAGACTAATGACTCCTACTATTTGACCCTTGGCACTGAAATGCAAAATAGCAAGTGTGATTTATTCGTAAATGGTAATCAATTATCACTTAGTCCCGAATCAAATTCCATCAAGGTGATAAACATTGCCAACCAATCAAAGGACAAAGTTGTTGACGTTAAAATCCAATTCAAGAAATCATCGTTGTGGCTTCAGAATTTTACTCTCTACCAATTAAATAATTCTCTTTTTAAGCAGACTGACCGTCAACTCCAAGCAGGATCGATCAAGGTTACTAGTCCTAATTCAAGAAGGGTTAATGCCATTATCGATACCAACAATTCAAAGTCCGTTGTGGCTTCAAGTATCCCTTATTCAAAGGGATGGCACGCTAAAGTTAACGGAAAAAATCATCCTCTTACCAAATGGGATAATTACTTTATTGCCATAAAAACTGGTAAGGGCAAGCAAAACATTCAGCTTTCATATTGGCCACCATTTTTAAACCTTGGAATCTTGGTAAGTGTGCTAACGTTACTTATATTACTTGTCCAAACCAGATTCAAAAAATTACGTAAATAAATAAGACAATCGTCTTAACTGACGATTGTCTTATTTAAATTGCACAATTATTTAACTGATAAAATTTTAACGTGCATAACGCCCGCGGGAATATCAATATCAACATTCTCTCCTACTTTGTGTCCAAGTAAAGCTTGGGCAATCGGAGAATCATTTGAAATTTTTCCACTCATTGGATCTGCTTCAGCGGCTCCAACAATTTTAAACGTTTCAGGATCTTCATCGGGCAATTCTTTAAACTGAATTTCTTTTCCGACCGTAACTTCATCTTCATCGGTTTCTTCTTTATCAACAACCTGAGCATATTGGAGCATGTGTTCAACCGTCGCAATTCGACTTTCTAACATGCTTTGCTCATTCTTTGCTGATTCGTATTCAGAATTCTCAGATAAATCACCATAACTTCTAGCAACTTTAATTCGATCAACAATTTTAGGACGTTGATTAACTTTCAAATCCTTTAATTCAGTTTCAAGCTTTTCCTTACCCTCTTGCGTCATTGGATACATTTCATCTTCAGCCATTCTTACACCTCACTAATTTATTCAAAATTAAAATACCATTTAAATCAAGATTTAGCAACTTAACTAGATTGTCGTATCAATTGCATTACTAATTGGATCATCACCAATGTCATTTAAAATCGACTGAATTTTAGTAACAAGTAAGTCAATTGCCACTTGATTTTTTCCACCTTCAGGGATAATTATATCAGCATACCGTTTCGTCGGCTCAACAAATTGAAGGTGCATTGGACGAACCGTTGCCAAGTACTGCTGAATTACTGAATCAAGCGATCGTCCCCGTTCACTTGTATCCCTTTGAATTCTTCTGATTACCCGAATGTCGGCATCGGTATCAACGTACACTTTAATGTCCATCAAATCACGTAATCTTTTATCATCAAGAATCAAAATGCCCTCAACAATGATGACATCCCGCGGTTCCTGAGTAATCGTCTTGCTACTCCGCGTGAACTTAGAGTAGTCATAAACTGGTTTTTCAATTGATTCATAATTTAAAAGTTGCTTTAATTGTTTAACCATCAAATCGGTATCAAAAGCCAGTGGATGATCATAATTAACTTGTCTTCTCTCATCCATCGTCATATTAGCTTGATCCTTGTAGTAAGAATCTTGTTGCAAAATTGCAATGGAATGCCCTAACAAACGGTGCAAAATTGCACGGCTAACCGTCGTTTTCCCACTACTAGAACCACCAGTGACGCCAATAATAACTGGTCTTTCTTTCTTTTTCACCATGTCTCTCCTCCACTACCGATTAATGTGAGTTTTAATGTTATTTTGTTGTTCTTTCAAGCTTTTAGCGTAATAAATCTTTTTGGTCTTGTTATCGGCCAAGAAATACAAGTATCCCTTGTCCATATCCGTTGGATACAAAACCGCATGAACTGAACTTACTGAAGGACTATCAAACGGACCAGGTCCAAATCCCTGGTTAATATAAAGATTATATTTAGAATTAACCGTCAGGTCACGTTTAGAAAGGATCTTAGTATTCTTATGAAGTGCATATAAAACAGCTACATCTGATTGGAGTGGCATTTTCTTCTCAATTCGATTTCTAAGTACCCCAGCCATCTTATTGCGATCATCCTGGCTAACGCCTTCCCGTTCAATCAATGAAGCTAAAGTCAGGGTTTGTTGTACCGTTAACTTTTGATCTTTCATTCGTTGATAATATGGTTGATACATTGCGTTACTCTTAGCAAGCATCAAACTCACCAACATCTTTAACGATGAATGCTTTGGAACCGGGTAAGTTGCCGGATACAGATACCCCTCAAAAAAGTAGCGAGTGTCTTTCGCATTTTTAGCTGAACTTAACAGCTCAGGATAATTTTGTACCATGGCATCAAAGAACTTACGGTCCTTCATAAGGGACAGGAACTCATCTTTAGAGAAATCGGTATTCTTAGCAATGATATCCGCAATTTGATCAATGTTATCACCCTCAGGAATGATTAGTTTACTATCGGTACTTTGAATTGGTTCAGAACTTCCACCCTTTTGGAGATTCTGCGCAATGTTATCCAAAGACATCGAAGGCTTCAATTGATAGTATCCGGACTTAAAATTAGTAATATTGTGAGACTTAACGTAGTAATTAAACACCATTCCACTTTTAACCACTTTCGATTTTTGTAAGATCGCACCAATTTTTTTGGTAGATGATCCTCTGGGAATGTCGACTTGGGTCACTTGCTGATCATGGGGATCAAGTGGTTGAAGGGATGTTTTGAAGTAATGATGACCAATTAACACAATTGCAATGACTAAAATCACAATAATTACAATCACTGAATAAATAATTTTCTTGCCAAATGAACTGGTCTTGGCTTTCAAAATGACACCCTTTAAACGTTTCTTTTTGTCATCCATTACAAATCCGCCTTTATCTAATCTCAGCGTTTAACTCGTTAGTTAAGCGCTTTTGAATTTTATCTACTGCTTTATCAACAGTCTCATCTTTTAAGGTGGCGTTGGGATCTTCAAATGTCAAAGAATATGCAATTGATTTTTTACCTTCAGGGACATTACTACCTTGGTATACATCAAACACGGTAGCGTCTTGTAAGTATGCGCCGCCTCTTCTAGTAATTAATTTATTAATCTCAGCATTCGTAACGTTCTCATCAACTAACATGGCAATATCACGGTGAATTGCTGGGTATTGACCAACCTTTTGATATTGTTGGCCCGATTTTGGTGCCGTATATAAATAATCAAGATCCAGTTCAAAAACATAGGTTTCTTTAATCTTAAATTGCTTAGCAACTTTAGGATGAACCTCACCAATAAATCCAATAAGATGATCATCTAGTTTAATCAGAGCGGTTCTACCAGGATGCATATCGGCCATTTTGTCCGTAGAAACATAAGTGATATGTCCCTTTAAAGAAAGGCTTGCCAAATACTTCTCCAGAATTCCCTTAATTTGATAAAAATCAACTGGCTTGGCCTTTTGGTCCCAACTATTAGAAACGAGCGAGCCAGAAATGGCACCAGCAATATGTTCCACTTCATCAGGTCGAACCTGATCTTCATCTTGTTTGTAAAAGACCCGTCCTTGCTCATAAAGTGGTACGTTCAAAACATTTCGTGCCTGATTATAAGCCACATCATCCAATAAACCTGAAATCAAATTCATTCTTAAAATAGCATGATCTTCAGTCATGGGCCATTGTAATGGGGTTTCTGAACTAGCTCTTAACATAAACATTTTTGCTTTTTCTTGGGTAGTTAATGAATAAGACATTGCGTGAGTTAGTCCAAGTCCTTCAAGTGTTTCCCTTGATTTCCTGATCATTTCTTGTTTGGGGGTTAATCCGCCTTCAGTTGTCTGAGTAATTGGTAATGTAGACGGAATGTTGTCATATCCATATATTCGAGCTACCTCTTCAACTAGATCAGCATCAATTTTAAGATCCCAGCATCTAGTTGGAACCGTGACAGTCAAATTATCACCGGATTCTTCTACACCAAATCCTAAACGTTTAAAGATTGAAACAATTTCTTTAACACTAAGGTTCGTGCCAAGGACATGGTTAATATAAGAAGACGAAATTGAAATGACACGTGGTTGAACTTCTTCATTACTACCATTAACAACACCCTGTTCTGACTCACCGTTGGCCAAGTCTTCTGCCATCCCAGCGGCATACTCAAGGGCTGCTTCAACGTTTCCATGGTCAACTCCACGTTCAAAACGCTGCGAGGCATCCGTGTGTAGAAGCTGTTTTTGGGCCATTTTTCGTGTCTTAACGGGATCAAAGACACCCGCTTCAAAAACAATATTCTTAGTCCCAGACGTTACTTCCGTATCCTTACCACCCATTAACCCAGCGAGTGCGATTGGTTTATCATCCGCAATTACAACATCAGTACTGGTTAACTTTCGATCATTTCCGTCCAAGGTAGTAATTACTTCACCATCTTTAGCATTTCTGACTTCAAGATCCTTTGACTTCAACTTATCCAAATCATAGGCATGCATTGGTTGACCAACTTTAACCATGATGAAGTTAGTAATATCAACAACGTTATTAATCGGCTTAATACCAGAATTCCATAACTTAATCTGAAGCCACAATGGACTTGGCTTCACATCCACATTCTCGACAACCTTCAGCTTATAAATTGGAGCTAAATTAGGATCTGCTTTTGCCGAAATAAGTTCGTCAGTGTCATGAGTCCCAGTGGGTGCACTAGCATGCTCAATGAAATTAACTTTTTCATCAAAAACGGCGCCCAAATCATATGCCGTACCACGAACACTCAACATGTCACCACGATTAGGCGTAACGTCTAGGTCAATTAGTGATTCGTTCATTCCTAGATAGTTATAAACTTCATCGCCAACTCTAGCGTTATCTGGCAAGAAATAAATGCCATCCTTCCATTCATCAGGAACGAGTGATTTATCAAAGCCAATCTCATCAAGCGCACATAGCATTCCATTTGATTCAACACCACGCATTTTAGACTTCTTGATTTTAACATTATCCGCAATTCGGGCACCTGACAAGGCAACAATGACTTTTTTACCGATCTCAACGTTTGGAGCACCACAAACAATTTGAATGGGTTCATCTTCACCAACATCGACTTGTGTAATATGAAGATGATCGGCATCTGGATGATCTTTAATGGATAAAATTTGACCAACCACGATTTTTTTAAGTCCGTCACTCCGTTTAAAAACCGAATCAACCTCAACGGACGTTTTCTCAATTTTATTAGCTAGTTCTTCGGGAGAAAGCTTAATTTGAACATAATCTTTCAACCATTCATAAGATATCAGCAAATTTATTTCCTCCTTTAATCAAACTGTGACAAAAATCTTAAATCATTAAGGTAGAAGTCACGAATATCATCAACACCGTATTTCAACATGGCAAAACGATCTGGTCCAACTCCGAATGCAAAACCACCGTATACATTACTATCGACTCCCGCCATTTTTAAGACGTTCGGATGTACCATGCCGGCTCCAAGAACTTCGATCCAACCAGTGCCTTTGCATACGTCACATCCCTTACCGTTACAATTAAAGCAGGTAATGTCTGCCTCAACTGATGGTTCCGTAAAGGGAAAATAACTAGGTCTCAGTCGAACCTGAAATTTATCACCAAAAAGCTTATGAGTCATTACTTCAAGAGTTCCCTTAAGGTCAGCCATCGTGATGTGTTTATCGATCACAATTCCCTCTACTTGATGAAACTGATGCGAATGAGTCGGATCATCAGTATCGCGTCTATAAACAACCCCTGGCGAAACCATTTTTAATGGCCCTTTAGTAAAATCATGTTTTTGAAGAGCACGAGCCTGCATTGGTGATGTATGAGTTCTCATAAGAATGTCTTTAGTAATATAAAAAGTATCCTGCATATCCCTAGCCGGATGGTTTTTAGGCAAGTTCATCATTTCAAAATTATAAACTTCCTCTTCAACTTCAGGACCAGAAAGAACTTGGTATCCCATTCCGATAAAAATATCATCAATCTCATCGATGATCTGTTGAATAACATGAGGATGTCCCTTTGGAACTGAATCACCTGGAAGAGTTACATCAATTTTTTCATCCTTTAATTTTTGATTTAAGGCTGCCTGATCTAACTCTACCCTTTTAGAATCAATTGTTTTTGCGAGTTCATCTCTTAATTTATTTGCCAAACTACCAATCTTAGGTCTTTCTTCAACTGGCAATTCAGAAATTCCATGTAGTGCCTTAGTAATTGATCCTTTTTTCCCTAGTAAGTTGACCTTTAAATCATTTAAAGTTTTTCCATCTTGAGCTGCTTTAATGTTTTGTAAGCCATTTGTTTTAATTTGTTCCAAGTCTTCTTTTAAAGCCATGACAACCTCCGTTTCCATAAAAAAAGCTTCGTCCCCCCAATCAAAGGGACGAAGCATCGCGTTACCACCCAAATTCACACTAAAGTGTGCACTTATAGATGATGAATAACGACATCAACCGAACATTTTTAATATTCAATGCTAACATCAAAAAGCGAATTCAATCGTAACGTTCAATCTCAGCTAATTTGAACTCTCTGTATAAAACGATCTACTACTTCTTTTATCATTGTATTTATTTAAATATTATAGCAATTTAGCAACATGGTCAAGCTTTATCAGGGTCGCACCACTTGTCTGACCAACCATGAACTTCCTTCATAATAGGCCGTAATTCTTCTCCCTTAGTGGTTAATTGATAATGAGCAACTCCTGAGTTACTACCAGCTTGCTTTTCAACAATTCCTTCACGAGCTAACTCCTTTAAACGTTCAGTTAAAACACGATCACTGCACCCTTCAACCTTGTTAGCCAATTCACGAAAGCGAAGTGGTCCCGCCAACAAAAATGATTCGATAATTAAACCATTCCACTTCTTTCCTAGAATTTGAAAAGCGACCTGAAACTTAGGACATAAATGAATTATTTCTTTATCAGTAAAATTCATCTTCACATCCTCCTAACTTATCTTTTTAACAAACCTCTGACCTTTTTCTTCATTGGTGAAAAGAACTCATCAACAGCAGAATAATCATCAACCAAGGAAACAATCACACTTTCCATGTATTTTGGTCTTGCAAGGGTTAATCCCCACATATGTTTTAAGATAATATCTTGTTCTTTAGGTGTGATGTCAGTAATTTTCTTGGCATTTCTAAGTGCCACTCGGGGATGAATGTAAGCATGAGTTCCTAAATCAAATTTGGTTGTCCGCCAATCATAATAAAAGAGATCATGTAACAAACCACCACGGGCAGCTGCCCGATAATCCAAATTCATTTTTTTAGCAATTTTATAACTCTCGTACGATACCGCAATTGAATGCTTTAGCCTGGTCGAGTGGTGATGTTGGGTATAATCACCCAATTTTTGAATCTGAGGACTTTCTAATAAATCAGAAATAATTGAAACATACTCAGGGTCATTTTTCCATGATTCAGTTTCCATTTTACATTACTCCAATCTGTCTCTACATTAATTCTACATAATTAGACAAGTCATGTTCAATGATAAAGCCTTACCTTAATAAACAATTTAGCTTTTAATGCGAAACATAATAACCGCAGCCGCAATGGCAACATTTAATGACTCTGCATTTCCTTTAATGGGAATGTATAAGTTATCATTAGTCATTTTTAGTAAGTCTTTATTCATTCCATTTCCCTCGTTACCCATAATTAAGGCAAAATTATCCATTGGCTGGACATCTTGATAATTAATTGCATCTGGATTTAACTCGGTTCCGTATATTTTAACGTGCTGTGCTTTAAATATTTCCATGGCTTTCTTTAAGTTCATCCGAATTACAGGCAGATGAAATTGACTACCCTGCATTGCACGCAAAACTTTACCATTATACTCACTAGAAGTTCCATCACCAAAAATAACACCAGCAAATCCAGCTGCATCGGCAGTTCGCACCATCGTTCCAATGTTGCCCGGATCTTGGACGTTATCAAGTAATAGCCAAGCTCCACTGTCTTTTTGAACGTTAAAACTTTGTTCCTCAATTTTACATACGGCAAAAATCCCCTGAGTCGTCGAAGTATCACTCAATTCGGCCGCAATTTCATCTGATATGACAATAATATTCTCACCAGAAAGATCATCACCATGAGCTAAATACTGGTCCTCGGTAGCCAAGATGGTCACTACTTGATTCAAATTAAGATAATTAATGGCTTCTTGCACCAAGTGCCAACTTTCAATTAAGTATTCGCCACTCTTCTGGCGACCTTTATGCGTGTGCAATTTTTTGATTTCTTTAATGGTTTGATTTTGTTTAGAATTAATTCTTTCCATTTATATTCCCTTTCAAATGAATTAGAATTGAGATAGTTGTCTTCATCATATCACAGTCATAGCTTAAGCTTTTAAGGAGATTAATTTGTTAAACAATCAATCGGTCAAAATAACTGTATCAGGACTCGTGCAGGGAGTCGGATTTAGATATAGTACCAAGGAAATTGCTGAACATTACTCAATCAGTGGCAGTGTTAAAAACATGGCAAATGGAAATGTTTTAATTATTGCAAGTGGCTCTAAACAAAATCTCGATAAATTTATCAATGAGATCAAAACTTCGCCTAATAGCTTTGCTCAAATTCAAAACGTAAAGGTACAACCGGTGAAACTTAACCAACACCCTCGTTCATTTACAATTAAAATATAACTTGAAATTGATGAAATACGCCGATTAGGTTAATATGTAACATGTCACTTAAAAGTTAGGAGTTAACTAAATGAAAAAAATTAAGAAACTGGGCCTTTTCGGTTTTATTGCTATGGTTGGAATATTTCTAACTGGATGTGTAAGAACGGATTCTAAGGGTCGTCCATTTGGATTTGTTTATCATTATCTAGCAATTCCAGGACAACATGTTATGGACTGGTTGGCTCAATATGTTGGTGGTTATGGTTGGGCATTGATTGCCATTACTGTAATCGTTAGAACTCTCCTTCTCCCAATGATGATTAGTCAGACGAAGAAGTCCACGATTCAGCAAGAAAAGATGAATTTGGTCAAACCACAAATGACTAAAATTCAGCAGCTTTTAAAGAAAGCAACCACTCAGGAACAACAAGTTGCCTTGAATCAACAAATGATGCAACTTTATAAGGATAATGGCATTAGCATGACCGGCGGGATTGGATGTTTACCATTCTTGATTCAATTGCCCGTTTTTGCTGCCTTATATGCTGCCATTCGTTACTCACCCGAAGTCTCCCACACTGTTTTCATGGGAATTAAGCTGGGACAATCTAGTATTATATTGGCAATTCTCTCATTTGTAGCATATGCTCTTCAAGGTTATCTTTCCACCGTGGGAATTCCCAAAGAGCAAAAAAAGCAAATGGCTATTATGATGTTAATTAGTCCAATTATGATCTTATTTGTTACCTTGTCATCTCCAGCTGGACTAGGAATTTACTTCTTTATTGGTGGATTATTTGCTTGTGTTCAAACCTTTATTATTAACCTCTCCCGTCCTCGAATCAGGAAGCAAATTAATGAAAAGGCAAAACAAAACCCACCCAAAGTTGTTATTCCAAAAGAATTAGAAGAAGAAATTGAAACTGGTAGCGAGCCAGATTCAAACACCACTTCTAACAACCATAAAAGTTCTGCTAAAACCGAAGTTGAAGAAGAACACGAAAATAACCGAAAACGAAATGCTGGAAAGCAGCAACATCATCACGATGAATAACTCAGAAAACCGACAAAAGTTTGTCGGTTTTTTGTACAAAAAAAGAACTTCAAAAACCCATGGTGTTTTTGAAGTTCTTTTTTAATTAACCTTTTTTGGCAACTACTTCTTTGCCATCATAGTAGCCACAGTTTGGGCATACAAAATGTGATTTACGTAGTTCACCACAGTTAGGACATGGACTCATGCCAGGAACTGATAAACTGTCATGCGAACGACGCATGTTTCTTCTTGCTTTAGAAGTCTTTCTCTTTGGTACAGCCATTATTCACAACCTCCTCTTAATTTGATTTCCACTAGTGAATTTTTAAGTCTTGTCATCGTCTGAAGGTTTGAAATCCTTTAATTTTGCAAGACGTGGATCAACATTTTTATCTTCTTTCTCCTGACGATTAAAATCGTCTTCAGAAATAACTTCCCAGTCATTCCCTTTAGGCATCCCTTTGCCATTTTGTTCCTCAGGTGAAAGAACCTGCATTGGAATGTTTACAATTACATTGTCAGCAACGGCCTTATCAAAATCAATCATGCCGCTATCACCAACAATTAATACAACTTCTTCATTGTCATATCGATTAAGTGCCGTTTCAGTTAATACATAAATCTCACTAATGTGAAAATCCATGGGTAACTTAACTGGCGTCAACGATCGTGAAGAAGGAACTGTCACACTTCCCTTTACGTCTGCATCAATAATGATGTCCCCATTATCGGGAGTTGCTTTAGCAGTAACTTCAAAGGGAGTAGAGTCTAGAATTGTTTCTGGATATCGATGAATCAAATCATCTTTTAAATCCACCGTTTCATGAGTCGTAAACGGTTCTCTCTTATATCCAAGGAGCTTTTCAAATGACCACTTCATAATTAAACCTCCAATGCAACACGATTAATTATACATACCATAATTTTTATTGTCAAGGCTCTGTGCTTGATAGCACAATTGCCTAAATCATAATGGGATGAGTGAACTTATCCTGAATTCTACCATTCAACATTCCATATAAAATTCCCGAATGACATTCTATTTCTAACGTCTTATTAAAGGCATCTTTTCCAATTCGGTCAACAATTGGAAATCTAACCGTCTTTTTAACCTGATTCAAATAATTTCGACCATTCTGATTCATTCCCAAGACACGGATGACTTGCCTAGAATTCGCCATTTCTGTTTCTGTCATTTGAAACAACGTGTAGACCAACAATCTTTGGAGGCGTGTGTACGTGTATCGTTTAGTTTTAATATCAGTCATAAAAGAATCATAAGTTTGATCTTTTATGGCAGCTTGTTTTAACCGATACTCGAGCCCCTCCCTCATTTGATAAATCCGTCCTAAATCAGACAAACTACTCTGAGTTAATTCATACCTCAGATAAGGCCAAAAATCTGACCAGAAAAGAGGCTTTTCAGTTTCAATATGAACCGAGGAACGAGGAATAAATTTTTGATAGGAATCATCATGAGAACGAATTGCAGAACGAATCGCTTTGCCACTAGCAATCTTACCCGCTAGCTTATCACTATTATGTCCGCTTGCATAACGTTTAATTGGAATGAGCTTTAGCGGGAAACTCAATTGCCGATTAGCCTTAGCATACCAAAATGCCAACGTATCATTTGGCTGATTAAGATCAATTCCACTCTGTTTTTTAACAGTACGCCGAAATAATTCAGGATAAGTATAGCGATAATCATGAAACTCATTAGATTTCCCAATGGTGACAGTTGCTAATTTCATAAAATCCCAATCACTGTGTTCACTACCAAAGGATAAATATGAACACTTCATACTACTTACAAGATTAACCGCTCGCTGAGCAAAAATACTAGCAGGTTGAACAGCATCCACGATTGGAAGCTCAATCACTAGATCCGCTCCATTTTCTAAGGCCATTTGGGCTCTCACCCATTTATCATAGATCGCAGGTTCCCCTCTCTGGGTCCAATTACCACTCATAAAGACAATGGTAGCATCTGGATGAGTCAATTGTTTAGCCTGTTGTAACTGATAAAGATGTCCGTTATGAAACGGGTCATATTCCGATATTATCCCCATCGCTTTCATCATTATTATTCCTCGCTACATACAAAGAACCATCGCGTCGTATCATCATGAACTTCATCATTACCAAAATCACTGCTTACCCGAACATTATTAAATCCGGCAGACTTTAAAGCGTCCTGATATTCAATCAGTGAATAAGTTCGTTCCTTATGAGTCTCATTATATTCATCAAAAGCATCAAGCTCATGATTGTAATCAAAAAATGATAGGTCGTGTTCGACCGAATGTGGAACATTACCAATAAAAGTATTCCACATAAAAGCACGATCACCATCATTAGTATTAAACATGTAGCCGGGGTAAACGATATCCGTCTGATAAGGTGTAATTACGTCAAATAAAAACTTGCCATCATTACTTAAATGGTTTCTCACCTGAGCAAACATCTGCATAACTTGATCAATGTTTGCTAAGTAACAAATTGAATCATCAAAACACGTAATTGCCCCATACTTTGGTAATCCATCTAAATCAAGCATATTAGCGTTAATCAACTCAACATCAAAAATTCCATTTTCATTCAAGTGATCATTTGCAATCGCTAACATGTCATCAGATAAATCAGCGCCAGCAACTTGATAACCGGCATTTTTCAATTGAACTAATAGTCGTCCAGTTCCACAAGCTAAATCCAAGATCCGAGCACTTTTAGGAACATTACTCACTACAAAGTTACACCACTTTTTATATAATTCATTGTCAAATAGTTCATCATAAAATGATGCAAATTCCCCATAAATCATGCTAGTCTTCACTTATCCAATCGGTAACATCAACATTAGGTGCATCAGACCACAATTTTTCTAAATTGTAAAAGGCTCGTTGTTCACTCTTAAAGATGTGAACAATGATGTCACCCAAATCAATTAAGACCCACGCACCACTATTCAATCCTTCAACACGAAGTACTTCTACGTTTTCTTCATCCAATTTATCAATAATATCATTGGCAATGGCCTTTACTTGACGGGCACTTGGCGCATCCATAATGACAAAGTAACGTCCAACCAACGACAACTTTTCAATATCTAGAACAACGATATCGTGAGCTCGTTTGCTGTCAGCTGTCTTAACAATCCCTTGTAAAACTTTCATATTATCCATAATATCTCCTACTACTTTCCAGCAACAATCACATTAAAAGTTGAAATTGCTCCAGGATAAATTGCTTTTCCATTATTTGCCAAATATGAAATGGTACTCTTAGTTTGATATTTCACACCATCCCATAGGTTTTGGCGGGTAATTTTCCGAGCTTCATCTACCCCATCAAATTCACGACCAGGCTCAATGTAATCAGCCATATAGGTAATTTGTGCAATCTTATCCATGTATGGAGATCCAATTGTATGGTATTTAATGGCGTTAAGAATCCGATTGTCATGAATTCCAAGTTCAGACTCAACGATCAAATAACCAACATAACCATGCCAAATTGATCTGCCATAGTTAAGCAATTCGGGATTTAAATGGTGCGATTTAATAATATCGATGAACTCTGAATCAGGACGCTGTTTAGCGTAATCATGAACCAAACCGCTAAGTCCAGCAAGTGTAGGATCAACATCAAATCTTTTTGCTAAATCAATGGCCGTGTCTTCAACTCTTAAACAATGTTGAAACCGTTTGTCTTTTAATGTGTCCTTTAATTTGGCAACAATTTGGTCTCGGTTATACTTAGAATACTTTTGATAATCTAATTTTTCCTTATTCATATAAATGATGCTCCTCAATATAATGTAAAACCTCGTCTGGCAATAAATATCGAACGCTACTTCCATTTTTGATATTTGACCGAATGAGCGACGATGAAATTGCAACCTCAGGAGAATTAATCCAAGTAACGGGATAATCAGTTCCTTTGGAATTTCCTAGACGATTAACTCCCACGAATTTAACCATTTTTATCAAATCATCAATTCGATACCACTTTGGCAGATATTCCACCATATCACCACCAACAATAAAGTAATAGTCAACGTTTGGATGCAACTGCTTCAATTCACTTAGGGTATCATAACTGTAACTTTTTCCCCTTCGCTTTATTTCAATCAATTCAATCTGAAATTTAGAATTATTTTCAATCGCCAAGTTAATCATATTCACCCGATCTTGAGCGTCGATGGCCGTTTTATGATCAACGTGCGGAGGAAAATAATCTGGCATAAACAACACGGAATCAAGGCTTAATTGCGTCAATGCTTGCTCAGCCATAATTAAATGTCCATAGTGAATCGGATTAAAAGTTCCACCTAAGATTCCAATCCTTTTACGCATTTATCAATCTCCTATAAATCAGATACTTCAACTGATAACTTACGTGAACTTTCTTTACAAGACTCCTTAAATAATAAGAGAGTTTTTCCGATGGTTTGAACAATTTGAATGTCAGAGTTTTCTTCAATAAATTGTTTTACGTCCTTAACGTCAACATCAGCAGTTTGTTGAATGTTAATCTTAATTAATTCACGATTATCAACCGCGCTTTTTACTTCATCCAACCAAGTTTGGTCTAATCCATTCTTGCCAACCGAAAAAATAGGACGCATATGATTGGCCTTTGACCTCAAAAATCGTTTTTGTTTTCCCTTTAAATCCATCGTTAGATACTCCTAAAACATTGCTTTCCTAATCAACACTGAAACACCCTTAGGCGCATATCCCGCTACCGTTGATCCCTTTGGTACGGTAATCCATCCTAATCCTTCAATTACTAAGTCACTTCTATCAGTAACTTTAAATTCATACCTTTGTAACTCTATCACGTTATCTTTTCCAGTAGGTGGAGTTAAAAGCTCCCCAGCGTGTTTATCGAAAAATTCATCTGCATTTTCTAATTTAGTTCTGTGAATCATTAAATTATTATCAGCATAAACCGTAAATCCGTGGCGTTCACCAGAAATAAAGTCAAACCGTCCAATTGCACCTAAAAATAGTGTTTGTCCTGGATCTAATTGATAAGTTTTGGGCTTAATTCTTTTCTGTGGTGAAACATACTTTAAATCTTTAGAACCTAAGTAATGCGCCATCTGTCCCTCATGAATTACTCCTGGCGTATCAATTAGTTCCCTTCCATCTTCTAAAGGAATTTTAATTAAATCAAGTGTCGTACCAGGAAACTTAGAAGTCGTAATAACCTGTTTCTCGCCGGTACTTTGTTGAATGATCTGATTAATTAAAGTTGATTTTCCGACATTTGTCACACCTACAACGTAGACATTACGACCTTTTTGATGATTGGAAATCGCCTTTAGTAAATCATCCACAGACTGATTGGTTTTAGCCGAAACCAATTCAATATCAATCGGGCGAATCCCGTTTTTATTGGCCATCTGCCGTAACCAATCCTTAACTTTATTATGGTTAAAAGACGATGGAAGTAAGTCAGACTTATTACCAACTAGAATGATTGGGTTTTTGCCCACAAAACGTTGAATGCCAGGAATCATACTTCCATCAACATCAAAAACATCCACTACATATACTACCAGTGAATTAGTTTCACTAATTTTACTCAATAACTTTAAAAATTCATCGTTAGAAACACGACTCGGTTCAATTTGATTGTAGTGACGCAATTTAAAGCAGCGTTGACAATACAATTTCCCGGAATCGATCCCCTTCTTAATAGCAGAAGTTGGGGTATAACCAACGGCATCTGGATCAGTATCCTGAATTTCTGCTCCACACCCGATACAATACAGGGGCTCCTTACTTTCATCGTTATTCATTAATCAATATCATCCTTCCACTTCAAATCATCATACTTGCGCATTAATTTAGTGTAAACAAAGGCCTCAAAAAAGCGATTAATACGCGTATTCCATGCATCTGAAGTAACCAAGGGCTTTACTAAGATACTTCGAATTCTAGTATTATTAGCTGCCCAAATATCCGTTAAAATCTGATCACCAACCATCACAACTTGACTGCGCTTTAAATGATACGTTTTAAGGGCCCGTAAAATACCAAAAGTTAGTGGCTTTAAAGCACGGGCTACAAATGGTAATTGAAGACTATTCAACGCTTTTTCAATCCGTTCGCGATTATTATTAGAAACAACGATTACTCTGATCCCATAATCACGAATTCGTTCTAACCATTCATGTAACTGAACGGTCCCCTCAGGATTGTTCCATGGAATTAGAGTGTTATCTAAATCAGTTAAAATCGCACTAATCCCATAACTTTTAAGTTTTTCTGGGGAAATTTGATAAATATTATTAACCATCCAAGTTGGTTTGAATAATGATAGCATATAAACCTCTCTGTAAATAAGAATTGATGTTTCTATTTTAAATCATTTATGTATAGATTGGGAGCATCCCAATCCGATAAAAAAACTTCCACCAAACAAAAGCGGTGAAAGTTTTTTAGCTTATTTTAATGCTGCTTTGGCTTTTTCAGCTAGTGCAGAGAAAGCATCCGCATCGTTAACTGCTAAATCAGCCAACATTTTTCTGTTCATATCAATGTTAGCAAGCTTCAATCCATGCATGAATTTACTGTAACTCAAACCGTTGTTTCTAGTAGCGGCATTGATTCTAGCAATCCAAATTTTTCTGAAGTTACCTTTGTTGGCACGACGGTCACGAAAGGCATACTCTTGTGACTTCATTACTTGATCTTTAGCAGTTTTGAACAAACGATGCTTAGCACCGCGATATCCTTTAGCTAATTTAAGAACACGTTTACGACGATTACGTGTGGTAGTTCCACCTTTTACTCGTGGCATATTAAAATCCCCCTATACAAACTATATTATTCGCTTATTTTTGTAGTAATTCTTTGTAAGTCTTCAAGTTTGACTTAGCCATCATACGTGTTCCACGTAAGTGTCTACGTTGCTTCTTAGTTTTACCGTGGAAACGGTGACTAGTGTAGGCATGACCACTCTTTAGGCCACCATTAGCAGTCTTTCTGAAACGTTTAGCAGCAGCACGATTTGATTTCAATTTTGGCATATTATATTCCTCCTCATCGATTCATAACTCAGCTCACTGAATTATTTCTTTTCATTCTTACTTGGTGCAAGCATTAAGAACATACTTCGGCCATCCATCTTTGCTCGTTGAGTAACATCGGCAACATCAGAAGTAGCCTCAGCCATCTTATTAAGAACATCTCTTCCAATACTTTTATGAGTAATGGCACGTCCCTTAAATCTAATAGAAACACGAACACGTTCGCCCTTTGTTAAGAACTTCTTTGCATTCTTGAGCTTAGTATTAAAATCATTACTATCAATTGTAGGACTTAATCTAATTTCTTTAACGCTAACCGTCTTTTGACGCTTACGAGCTTCACGCTCTTTCTTTTGACGATCAAAACGATACTTCCCATAATCAATTATTTTAGCTACGGGTGGTTTAGCCTTAGGAGCAACTACAACTAAATCCAAATTAGCCTCTTCAGCAATTGCTAAAGCTTCCTTAGTAGATTTAATTCCTAATTGATCTCCATTAGCACCGATTAATCTCAATTCACGGGCATGGATGCCCTCGTTAACCATCTTATCTCTTGCTATGGTAATTCACCTCCAAGTAATTTTAAGCAGAAAAATAGCGGATGCCACAAAGCACCCGCTACACCTAAAAATATTAGGACTTTCATTCGTAGATTGCCCAGCGATCAAAATCACTCAGGCGAGAAGCGGGAAGCTTCTGCTTTTGACTACATTATCGTACCAATTTTATTTAACTTTGTCAACAGACTTTGATTTAGAATCATCGTCATCGTTTCTAGAATAGGTAGCAATATCATGAAGAACTTCAGAGATAAAGTCATCGATCGACATATCTCTACTATTATCTTCACCATATTTACGAACTGAGACCGTATTGTTCTTAATCTCATCATCACCAACAACAATTGTATATGGAATCTTCTTAGTTTGTGCATCTCTAATTAGATAGCCCATCTTTTCACCACGTTCGTCAACGTTGGAACGTAATTTTAAGGCACGGAATTTTTCGTTTAACTTACGTGCATAATCACCGTGTTTGTCATCACTGACCGGGATGATCTGAATCTGATCAGGTGCAAGCCAGGTTGGAAAGGCCCCCTTATACATCTCAATTAGATAAGCTGTAAATCTTTCCATTGTCGAAACAATCCCTCTATGAATCATAACGGGACGGTGTTCCTTCCCATCTTCTCCAACATAGTGAAGATCAAATCGTTCTGGCAACATGAAGTCTAACTGAATGGTAGATAAAGTTTCTTCATTTCCAAGAGCCGTCTTAGTTTGAACGTCAAGTTTTGGACCATAAAAGGCCGCTTCACCTTCCGCTTCAACATAATCAAGGCCTAAATCGTCCATGGCACCCTTTAACATTGTTTGTGCCTTATTCCACATTGCATCATCATCAAAGTACTTTTTAGTGTTCTTAGGATCACGATAACTCAATCTGAAAGTATAATTATTAATATCAAAGTCATGATAAACTTCCATCATCAAATTCAAGATCTTTTTAAATTCTTCTTGGATTTGATCTGGAGCAACAAAAGTGTGACCATCATTCAAGGTCATTTCACGAACTCGTTGTAAACCACTAAGAGCACCAGATTTTTCGTATCGATGCATCATTCCTAATTCAGCAATTCGTAATGGTAGTTCCTTATATGAACGAATATGGTGGTTATAAATTTGAATATGTGATGGACAATTCATTGGACGAAGCTCAAGCATTTCGTCATCATCCATCTTCATTGGTGGGAACATGTCATCTCGATAATGATCCCAATGACCAGACTGCTTGTATAAGTCAAGATTAGCTAGGACTGGAGTGTAAACATGTTGGTAACCATGGGCAATTTCCTTGTCAGTAATGTAACGTTCGATGGTTCGACGAATCGTAGCACCCTTTGGCATCCAATAAGGAAGTCCTGCACCAACCTTAGGATCAACAAAGAATAGATCAAGGTTATTCCCAATCACACGATGATCACGTTCCTTAGCTTCTTTACGATGCTTTAAATCCTCATCCAAAGCATCTGCTTTAAAGAAAGCTGTTCCATAAATTCGTTGAAGCATTGGGTTTGATGACTTACCTTCCCAGTAAGCACCAGCAACTGACAATAACTTAAAGTGCTTAAGATCTTTTAGACTTGGAGCAACAACACCCTGTGCCAATGTTTTGACACCATCAATGCTATAAAAAAGAATGTTATCTGAATCAATTTTAGCAATTAATTTAGCTTGGTAAGGATCGCCATCAACTTCTTTTAATGCATCATCTTTACTTAAGTAAACTCTGTTAACCGTTGCATTGTTTTTGATGATTTTCTTCATTTTAGAAGCTAATTCTTCAAGTTCATCTGAACTAACCTGACGATCTTCCTTATCAGTGTCAACAAAGAAGCCATCCTTATCAGCGGAAATTTCACCAATTCTGATATCATGATACTTCTCTTTTACCGCTGTCTCTAGTAACTGAGCAGCACCTTGTCGTAAAATTTGAAGACTTTCATCCGAACCAGAGGTAATAATATCAATCTTGCCACCTTGGTCTAAGGGTTGCATTAGATCAATCATTTTACCATCCAATTTAGCAGCTACGGCTTTTTTAGCCAAACTAACTGAAATTGACTTAGCAATGTCTTCAGCAGTTACTCCAGAATCAAATTCTTTCTTGTTGCCATCTGGAAATTCAAATGATAATTTAGCCATTCTATTCATTCCTTTCATAAAAAAAGTCCCTAGTAAATAAATACTAGGGACGCCATTTAGCGCGGTTCCACCCAAATTCGTCCATAAACTGGACATCTCGTTTAAAACCTATTATTAATGTCATTAAATAAAGGCGGTAAGTCAATTACTCCAAACAGATAGTTTCCAGAAAACCTATCCTCTCTGTGAATCTTGTAATTACTCATATCCTTAACAACTATCAGTCTAAACAACGACTTGTTTCATGTCAAGAATAATCCTTATTTATTCCGTCGGTTTCTGCCGTTTAATTCGACCGGCCTTGATAAAAATTTTATCCGTTCCATCAAACGCTTGGCCTTCAAGGGTTCTTCATCACCCTGCGAATTGATTTTTAGATGCTCTTCTTCCAATTGATCCATCGAAAAATTAGAACTGAAAAAAGTCGGAAGTTCATTTTGCATTCGATATTCTAAAATTACCCCAAGGATATCATCCCGAATCCAAGATGACATCGAGTCCGCCCCAATGTCATCAATCATCAAAATCGGCGCGGTTTTAATTTCATCAAGTTTTCCACCAACTTGATTATTTCCAATTGCATTTTTAATTTCCACTGCAAAGCTAGGAAAGTGAATCAGAACAGTACTAAATCCATCTGATGCCAATCGATTAGCAATTGCTCCAAGTAGATAGGTCTTTCCAACTCCAAATGGACCATACAAGTACAAGGCCTGCTGAAATTGCTTGGGATTGTCCTCATATGATTCAATAAAGTCAAGAGATTTCTCAAGTGCCTCAGCCCGATCAGCCGTTTGATCATAATTACTAAGACTTGCTTCCTTGATTCCCTTTGGCATTGAAATGGATTTAATTCGTGAAGCAAATTGTTCCTGCTTCTGCTTATTAATCAATGCTTGAGTTGGTCGATAAGAAACATCAATTAGATGATCACTTAAAACTAACGTGGGTTGATAACCCTTCGCAAAGTTTTCATTACCATCTTTTAATTTCTTCTTTTCATTTACAAACTCATACAATTTAGAAGCCGACCGTTTCACTACGTCATCACTAAGCTCTTTTTGGTGTTCCTTTAAAAATCGTTTTACGTCCGGATCAGAATAAACAGAATTCATTAATTGTTGGTAATTCTGATTGAGATTTTTCTTTTTCATCAACTCACTCATTTCATCACTAACATTTTTCATGTTTATTCATCTCCTGACTTTTTATTCAATGACTTTAATTTTTCTGAAATTCGTTTCCGTTGTTCATCAGAAAGTTGCTTATCACTTTGCTTTGCTTTTCTTGGCTTTGCCCAATCAGGAAGAGTTTCTCTGACGTTTCCATGTTTTCTATAGTTTCTTTTTCTACTACCTTTACTCTGAACTTGATTTTCTTGATGATGCTTAATGTCATTAATTGCTGCCGTAGCACCATTAATTTTTCTTTGTGACCAATCATTAGCAATGGTATCAATCAAATTTTTATTGATGGTTGGTTTCTCCTCATCAATTAAAATATGATAAACAAGCATGTTAATGGCACCATTACTTAACGTATTACGATTAACTAATTCCGATAAAATTCGTTCTTCCGCAGAAGTCGTGAATCCACCCTTCTCATTCTTTAAAGAATCAAGAAAATCAACCGGAGCGGAAGTCTCCGCAATTTGCGCCAACTGTTGTTCTTGAGATGATAAATCTGATTTACCCTTAACCACTTCAGCAGTTTGGTTAGATCCATTGTTTGAATTCTTAACGTTCATTTGATTTCTTCTTGAAACTAAAATCTTAAACTTTTTGGGATCAAAGCGATTATTAACTAAATTACTAGCTTTTTCAACGTATTGGGCCATCTCAATTTCACTAATTCCGTATAAACGATTGGTGTTACTTAATAACGTTTCATACTTCTTAATGCTCTCAGTTTCAACAAAGGAGTTATCTAAAATATTCAATAATAACTTGAAATCAAATTGATCATTTTGGAGTTTGTCATTGAATTGACCTTCAACTTGACTGGTTTTATCTTTGACCTTTTTAATCACATCGGGTTGGTTATTTACCTGATTATTATTAACGGAAAATACCTGTAAAAAATTATGAGTTTGATCATCTAAATCACTAAAGTCAAATTGTTTCGGTAACATCTGATCCGATAGTTGTAAATAACGATCTTCGCCCACCATTTCTAATAATAATAGACTAAGCAAACTATCATTAAAAAACAAATCAGGCTCCAAGGGAGTAACAAGATCATACTTGTATAATCCCATTTCATCAGAATGATCCAGGTATGTTTTAAGTAATCCAGCGCCTTCAAGCTTCATCAATGCATCCTGAAGTTCCTTGGCATCAATTCCCAAATCAGACATTAATTCAAAGTTAACGTGCCGACTATCATCAACTAACCATAAAAAATTGTATAAAGCATACGCATTTTTCCCAATGATTGGCACGTACAACAAGTCAATATAATGGTGTTCAACGTTACTAATTGGTCGTTTTCGATAAACTTCAAAGTCACTTTTAGGATTAATTCCGTTGATCATTCTTTATTCTTATCCTCATTATTCTCTTCTTCATCATCCATCAATTCTTTGAGTTTGTTATAAAAGACAGACATATCTTTAAACTGTCGATAAACACTTGCAAAGCGAATATAGGCAATCTCGTCAACCTCTTTTAATCCTTTCATAACGCCCTCACCAATTGTCTGGCTTGAAACCTCATGACTACCATCATCAGCGTCATAGGCAATTTTTTCAACTTTATCAACAATGTGATTCATCTGTTCCATAGAAACTGGTCGCTTTTCGGAAGATCTTACGATTCCTCTTAAAATTTTAGAGCGATTGAATTCTTCCCGGTCACCATTCTTTTTTACAACTAACAGTGGCGTGGATTCAATGATTTCAAAAGTAGTGAAGCGAAATCCACATTCTTCGCACTCTCTTCGCCGACGAATGCTTTCGCCATCTTTAACACGACGACTTTCTAAAACTTTTGAACCAATATGATGGCATCGTGGACATTGCATTTTTTCACCTTCATTAACTACACATCACTTACTAATGTGTACCAATCCCTAACCAATGATTTCAACTGAGCTGGAGTTCCCGAATTATCAATACACCAATCCGATAATTGGGACTTAATCGACTGTGACCACTGCGAACCAATCATTTTACTTGCTTGACTAATCGAAACGTTATTTCTTTTCATTAACCGTTTTATTTGAATCATAGGATCACAAGTAATCATAAGATTACTATCCGTCAGGATTTGAAAACCATTTTCAAAAAGAGTCGGCGCATTTAAAATTACTAAATGACGATCTTGTAACTGATTTAGTTCCTCTTTGACAGTCCGAAAGACAAACGGATTAACGATCTGAACCAATTGCTTCATTTTATCATGATCGGTAAACACCATTTTACCCAAAGCCTTTCGGTTAACTTGGCCATTACTAATTGATGCAGGGCCAAACAATTCGTAAATTTGTTGAATTAAATCATGGTTATTCTGTTCTAATTCATGTGTAATTGCATCTAAATCAAGCGTAGGAATTCCCAGTGCAATTAAATCATCACTGGCTGCCGATTTTCCAGTTGCAATTCCACCCGTTAGCCCAATTACTTTACTCACTCAAATCACCATGAACTCTTTGACAGTATGGACAAAAGCTGGTTCCTCTCTGAGCAACTTTGATTTTTTCGATGGGAGTTCCGCATCGTTCACATGGTTGCCCCTTCTTACCATAAACATGAAGATGATTTTGAAAGCTACCTTCCTCACCAAAAGCATTTTTATAGGTAAAAACCGTGGTTCCATGACCTTTGATTGCCAACTGAATTTCTTTAATAATATTTTTCCTTAAGGTCTCAATCTCTTGATCACTTAAATAATTAGTAGCTTGTTCAGGATGAATTTTTGACAACCACAGCGTTTCATCAGCATAAATATTTCCAATTCCAGCAATATTAGATTGATCTAACAAAAAAGCTTTGATTTTTCGATGTGATTTATGCAACTGTTTTTTTAAATAGTCAAACGTTAAATCTTCTTCAGTCGGCTCAGGGCCAATTTTATTCAATCCCGACAAGTCATAAACTTGAGAATCCTTAACTAAATTCATTTTACCGAATTTTCTTGTATCGTTATACCGCAATTCACGTTCATCATTTAAATGAAAAACAACGTAAGTGTGTTTTTGGTTCTCAGTTCCCTCAGGAACAACATCATATTTCCCTTCCATTCGCAAATGAGAAACTAACGTATAATCATCGCTTAAGCGAATTAAAAGATACTTTCCTCTTCGATCAATCTGTAGAATTTCTTTTCCAGCTAACATGTTTTCAAATTCCTTAGCTGGCATATTTAACATTTTTGGATACAAAGCATCCACAGATACAATCGTTGTACCTTGTACAAGATTGGTTAAACCTCTTCTGATTGTTTCAACCTCAGGTAACTCAGGCATCCCTATACCCCATTATTTTTTAATATCATACCAATTTGGACCATAATGACTTTCAACCTTTAATGGTACATCTAAATCAACTGCTGAATCCATAATACTTGGAACTAATTTTTCCAACACTGGAATTTCATCCTTGGGTGCTTCAAAAATTAATTCATCATGAATTTGAAGTAACATCGTAGCTTTTAAACCACGCTTTTTTAATTCCTTTTGCATCCTGATCATAGCAACCTTAACAATATCAGCAGCACTCCCCTGAATGGGGGAATTCATTGCAGTTCTTTCAGCAAATGATCGCTTCTGAAATTGTTTAGAGTTAATGTCTGGCAAATAACGGCGACGCTTCATAATGGTCTCCGCGTAGCCATGATCCTCAGCAAATTTTACACTATCTTCGGTATACTTTTTAACACCTGGATATTCCCTAAAATACTTATCAATGAATTCTTGAGCTCGTTTTCTTGAAATCCCGGTATTCTTAGCCAGTCCGTAAGCACTAATTCCATACACAATTCCAAAGTTTACGGCTTTAGCCTGTCTTCTAAGTTCTGAAGTTACATCCTCATTACTTGGTAGTTCGAAAATTCTTCGTGCAGTAGCGGCATGAATATCTTCACCATTTTTAAACGCTTCCTGCATGTTCTTATCCCCAGAAATGGCAGCTAAGACTCTTAGTTCAACTTGAGAATAATCAGATGAAAAAAGTTCCCAATCCTTGTGACGTGGAACAAATGCTTCTCTAATTTTGCGTCCTTCCTCAGTTCGAACGGGGATGTTTTGCAAGTTTGGATCAACCGATGATAATCGACCAGTCTGAGTTAACGTTTGCAAATAACGGGTATGAACCTTATGATCACGAGAATAAATATCCTTCTTGATTCCATCAATATAGGTTGAAATTAGTTTTGAAAGCTGTCTGTAAGCTAACACATTATCGATAATTGGATTTAATCCGGCCAGTTTTTCTAAGACATCAACTGAAGTTGAATACCCAGTCTTAGTTTTTTTAACTACTGGCAACTTTAGTTTATCAAACAGAATCTCACCCAATTGTTTTGGCGAGCCGATGTTAAACTCTTCACCGGCTTCTTGATAAATAGCCTGTTCAATTTCAGAAAGATGCTCGGTAAACTTACTTTTAAGTGCTTCTAAAGTATCAACATCAACAGTAATTCCCTCAATTTCCATGTCGCTTAGAACATAAGATAAAGGAACTTCCATGTTGCGATAAAGATCCAATTGATTGTGCTTTTTCAGATCGTCAATCATTTTATCCTTTAATTCGTCAATTGCCAATGCTTTTCTAACAATGTGAGTAAAAAAGACATGATCATCAGCCGGAATTTCTTTTTTCTTCCCGGTTCCATAAACTTCACTATCCGGCTTAACCCCATAGTAATTATGACGATTAGCCACCTTAGCGAGATCATTACTGTTATCCAAGGTGTTCAACAGGTACGATGCAAGCAACATATCAAAATCAACACTATTTAACTTTATGTTCTCCCGATTAGCAGCCACAATCTGAGCTTTGGCGTCAAAAACATTCTTTTTAATATTTTTATTCTCTAAAATATTTTTTATTTTGGGATCATCTAAAAGATCATTATCACGACTTACATACCAGTGGTTCCGATTACCAATAACAAAGCCCGCAAAGGGTGCCCTGTGATAATTTTCCTCCAGCATTTCAATGTTAAACACAATTTCCCCAGATAACTGGTCTAATTCATCTAAATTATCCTTAGTTAATACAGTATATTTAACGTCTGGAAGTTTTTCAGCATCCTGATTACTAGCACCTTCCATTTCTCGTAAAAATGATTTCATATTCATTTTTTTATAAAAATCAACTAATTTATCATTATCAGCCCCATCATATTTCAAATCTGACAATGAAATTGTGAGTGGTGCATCACGATCAATAGTAGCTAATTTTTTCGCAAGCAAAGCCTGATCTTTGTCCCTAATTAGATGTTCTTTTAATTTTTTACCAGAGACCTCATCAATGTGCTCATAAAGGTTCTCAATACTTCCAAATTGCTGAATTAATTTTACAGCAGTCTTAGGTCCAACCTTTTCAACTCCAGGATAGTTATCAGAATTATCACCTTGAAGTCCCTTAACATCAATAATTTGTTCCGGGGTAATTCCCATCGTCTCTTTTACAAATGCGGGGGTATACTTCTCAATTTCACTAACACCCTTCTTGGAAATCGCAACGGTCACTTTATCCGAACAAAGTTGAGTAAGATCACGATCGCCAGTTATGATAGTGACATAATAACCCCTTTTCGAGGCTTCTTTAGCAAGGGTTCCAATAATATCGTCTGCCTCATAATTTTTTAGTTCATAGGTTTTAATACCACGATCATGCAGTAAGTCCATAACAAATGGAAACTGTTCTCGCAATTCATCGGGCATTTTGGCGCGTCCAGCCTTATAATCTTCATACATTTTGGTTCTAAAGGTTGTCTTTCCTGCATCAAAAGCAGCAAGGGCTGACGTAGGTTGAACATCCTTTAAAATATCGTCTAGCATTCGGTTAAAGCCATAAATGGCACTGGTATGCAAGCCGTCTTCGTTGGTAAAACGCTCCAATGAAGTAAATAACGCAAAGAATGCTTTATACGTTAAAGAGTTCCCGTCAATTAATAATAATTTCTTGTCTGCCATAAAATTCTCCTTTAGAATTAATTACTATTATTTTAACACTTATAATCAATTCAACTGCGAAAAAAAACATGACCCGTTCGGTCATGTTTTTTATGTTAATCTCGATTATTTCCAAAAATGCCAAAGATTTCGAGAAGGAAAGTAAATAAGTTAAGAAAATCAAGATATAACTGAAGTGCTCCTGAAATTGCTAGCCCATTGACATTAATTTCACCAGCATATTGATTGTACATTTTCTTTAAATTTTGAGTATCAGTAGCACTCAAAGCAGTAAAGATAATGATTCCAATTGCTGAAATAAATAATTCAATCCAAGGATTTCTCAAGAACAAATTAATTACCATCGCAATGATTAAAGCAATCAAAGCGGCAAATAACTGAGTGCTCAATTTAGTTAAATCCTTATGGGTGGTGAATCCAATTGCACTCATCACTAAGAAGATACTTGCGCTGGATACTAATGCTGCTCCAATGGTTCCTAGGTTAAAGGCAATGAAAATGTAACTAAGCGAAAAACCAGTTAAAACCGAGAAGACTAATAGACCAATAAAGCTTAACGTCGGATTGCTTTGAGCAAATCCTGAAATCACAAATGAAATAATAAACCAAACTACTAATATGACTAAACCAGAAGCTCCACTACTAATGTTTGGCATAAAAACACTACTTAAATATGCAGAAATAGCAGAAATCAACACTGCAATTCCCATAATCCCATATACTTTGGTAAAAAACGCGTTGAGTCCTGCGTTGTCTCCAACCATTCGACGACCGCTTTCTCCATCAAAATTATTCATTTTTTATTCTCCTTTAATTAACCTTCTTGCTCAAGTGACTTAATAATTCTTCATACGCCCTCTCATATTTTTGAATATCTCCAGCACCCATAAATATTACCACGGCATCGTGATATTGCAACAGAGGAGACATATTTTCTTCCTCAATCAGGCCACCATCTTTGGTAATCTTATTGACTAAGTCCTCACTTTTAACGTGTCCAGACTTTTCTCTAGGCGAACTATAAATTTTAGTAACGTAAACCTTGTCAGCTTTACTCAAAGTTTTAGCAAAATCATCAAGGTATGCAATGGTACGACTAAAAGTATGGGGCTGAAAAACAGCAATAATTTCCTTATTTGGATATTCCTGTCTTGCAGCATCCAAAGTAGCTTTAATCTCAGATGGATGGTGAGCATAATCATCAATGATCGTCATATCGCCAACTTTAATCTGAGAGAAACGACGCTTAACTCCCTTAAAGGTTTGAAGTTCTCGTCTAATTTCATCTAAATTAACGTCTTCAAAGTAAGCAACTGCGATTACTGCTAATGAATTCAAGACGTTATGTTCACCATACAATGGAATACTAAATTCTCCGAGATCTTTTCCATTATACTTAACGTTAAAAGTTGATCCGGCAGTTGTTCTCTTGATGTCAACGGCCTGAAAATCATCATCATCACTAGTTCCATAGTAATAAATGGGAACTGACGCCTTTAGCTTTCTTAAGTTCTTATCGTCGCCCCAAGCAAAAATAGCTTTCTTCACTTGATTTGCAAACGTTTGAAATGCATCAAACACATCTTCAATCCCGGTGTAATAATCAGGATGATCAAAATCAATGTTAGTCATAATTGCATAATCTGGATAAGTAGCTAGAAAATGTCGGCGATACTCGTCAGCTTCATAAACAAAGAAACGAGCATCAGGAGTTCCCTTACCAGATCCATCACCAATCAAAAAGTCAGTTGGAGCAATGCCACCAAGTACGTGAGATAGTAACCCAGTTGTACTGGTTTTACCATGGGCTCCACAAACCCCAATACTCGTGTAACCCTCAATTAATTCTTCAAGAAAATCTGGATAACTATAAATTTTTAATCCTAATTCTTCAGCTCTCTCAATCTCAGGATGAGTATCAGGGAAAGAATTACCTTTAATAATGGTCATTCCCTTTTTGATATTATCAGGATTAAATGGTTCAATCTTAATTCCAGCATTTTCTAGTCCTTGCTGGGTAAATGTATATTTCTCAATGTCAGATCCCATGACTTTGCAGCCACGATCATGCAGAATCAGTGCCATTGCACTCATTCCGGTACCCTTAATTCCCACAAAAAAATAAGTGGTATTTTTATTAATATTAGTCATTTTAGTTGGAATTCCCCTTTTTATTGTCTGATTTAATCATACCAATTAAAGTAACGAAAATCTAAGAATTTAGATATTCAATTTAGCAAGTTCTTTCTCATTCAAATAAACATCCCGCGGCTTCGAACCATGCTCACCTGAAATGAAGTTATTTTGTTCCAGATCATCAATAATACTAGCTGCTCGATTATATCCGATTGAAAAGACTCGTTGCAACTTAGAAGTAGAAATTCCATCTTCTTTGGCAATGTACTTTAAGACTGATTTCCATAAATCATCGTGTTGTTGAGCTTGTTCGGCACTTTTCAGTAATGATTTAGGTTGAAATTCATATTTTGGTGTTTCCTGACTCCGCACTTGTGCACATACTCTCTCAACTTCTTGATTCGTCACAAATGCACTTTGAAGTCGGACTGGCTGACTGGCGCCACTACCAAGATAAAGCATATCACCCTTACCAAGTAGTCGTTCTGCCCCACTTTGATCAATAATGGTTCTCGAATCAACCTGACTAGATACCATAAATGCAATCCTAGTAGGAATGTTATTTTTAATCGTCCCAGTAACAATGTCCACACTTGGTCGTTGAGTAGCAACAATCAGATGGATCCCAGCAGCTCGGGCTTTCTGTGTAATTCTTACAATATAATCCTGAACTTCATTTGATGCAACCATCATTAAATCAGCCAACTCATCAATTACAACCAAAATTTGAGGCATCTTATCAGCATCACGTCCACTCTTGTGGGCCTGTTGGTTATATTGCGTAAGATTTCTTACCCCGGCAGCCGCCAATCGTTCGTAACGATTATCCATTTCTTCAGTAACCCATTTAAGGGCTGCCGAGGCTTCTTTTGGATCAGAAACAACTGGTGTCAAAAGATGTGGAATCCCGTTATAAGGTGCTAATTCCACCGCTTTAGGATCAATCAAAATCATTCTTAAATCACGTGGAGAATTTCGATACAATAAGGAAACCAACAAACTGTTTATAAACACACTTTTTCCAGAGCCAGTTGCTCCAGCAATCAAAGCATGTGGCATTTTCTGAATGTCAGCTGTCTTGGATACTCCACCAATACTCATTCCAAGTGCAACTTCTAAAAGTGATTGACTATCGGAGAAAGAACTTGAATCCAAAATTTCAGACAACATTACTGGTCTTGGCTTGGGGTTTGGAATTTCAATTCCAACCGTTGACTTTCCAGGAATTGGTGCTTCAATTCGAATATCCTTTGCAGCTAACGCCATCTTTAAATCATCAGTAAGATTGGTGATCTTACTGACTTTAACTCCCAACTCTAACTTTACTTGGAACTGAGTTACCGTTGGACCATCCGTCCAATCAACCACATGGCCATGAACCCCAAACGCCTTTAAAGTATCATCTAGCGTCTGGACTTGTTTTTCAATCCATTCACTTAACCCATCATCAGAAGAAGAAACCGGTGGATTTAACAGATCCTTTTTAGGAAATTGATATTCTGTCCTTCCCTGATTAGACTCTACTAAATGGTCATTTTGATCGTTTGGATTTTCGATGACTGAATTATCATGTTCTTCAACTGGTTTTGTTTTCTTTTCAACATGATGATCAGTATCATCATTTTGAAGTTGAACATCATTTGGCTGATTAATTTCTTTTCTCGATTCAGCATTTACATTATCGTGATGAGCCTTGGATGCCGATTCATCTGACTTTAACTTAGCACCTTCATCCTTGCCATCACTAAATAATGCCAAGTTAGCTGCCAATCCGCTTTCTTCTTTAAAAATATCAGCAAGTGAATGGCCAAGTTCCCTGTCACCATCAGGACTTTCTTTATCATTTCCTGAGTTATCCACAGCCTCTGAGTTATCCACAATGTTTTCATTATTATTTACATTATCCTTCATGATTGGCTGTGTGTCGTTATCCCAAACATTTAGGTCATCATTCGGGATGGCACTCGGATCTTTAGGATCCAAATAAAGAACAAAATCATCATCGCTCTTTTCCAATTCAACTGCAGCATCCTCATATGGTTTACTAATGGAGTGATTAATTGAGTAAAAATTATCATTTTGAGCACGTGAACGTGGAGTAAATTCCTTAGTTCTTTCAACTAAAGAATTCCGTGATTCAACATAGTGCTTTTTATCATCCTTGAATCGTAGTTGGAAATTACTCCGATACTTGGGTTGATAACGAGAACTAAAATGATTCTGTTTAACAGCAGAATCATCATTATGAATGACTTTTTTATTCAGTTGCTTGGTTGGTTTTTGCAAATCATTAATTTTTCTATCGCTATTTTTAAAGGGAACCTTCCCATTAAAATACTTACGATAAAATGCTGGTCCATCATAATGTTCCAATTTACTCACCCTTAAAGAATTATGTATAAAAAAACGAATAGAAACTATTCGTTAAAAAGATTTTTTGCTTTCTCAAAATCAAATGGTTCCCCAACTTGGTAAGAATCTGGCAAGATAAGTGCTCCAGGTCGATCCGGAGCATTAGGAATTCTTAGTTCTCTTCCAGAACAAATCATCCCATCGCTTTCTACTCCCCGAAGTTCACCAGGCCAAATAATTTGTCCATTCGGCATCATGGCACCAACCTCAGCTACTACAACTTTAATTCCTTGCTGCATGTTAGGTGATCCACTCACTAATTGAAGTACTTTATCATTTTGCACTCTTGTCTGAGTTACATGCAAATGATCAGATTTGGGGTGATCCTCCATTTTTTCAACATACCCAACGATAAATTTAGGATCACTTTTAAACGGTAATTTTTCTTTAAATCCCGCTTGATTTAATTTGTTATTTAATTTTTTTACGTCCGCAGTTGAAAGCTCAACCTGACCATTTTTAGATTTCAAATCATTAAGGACTTCGCTGGCATCAAAAATATTATAACCAACTACTTTTCCATCCTTATCCTTAATTTGAACAACATTGTCTGATTCAGATACACTCTGTGGATCTGATCCTTCGCCCAGAACGATAATTAAAACGTCACCCATCTGAGTTGGATTATAACTTGCAATCATCAAATTTAATCACTCCCGAGTTTATTGTGGAAGAGATTTAATAAAGTCTTCAACTTGTGCTTTAGTCTTACGATCCTTATTAACTAATCTTCCTGTTTCAACACCATTATCAAACGCAACAAAACTTGGAATACCAAAAATGTTCATTTCTTTAGCTAAGTCAAGATTGTCATCACGATCAACGGCAATAAACTTGTAGTTTGGAAAATCTTTTACAATTTCTGGCATAGCAGGCTTGATAAATGTGCAATCCGGACACCATGTGGCCGAGAAAAACAAAATGTATTTTCCGTTCTTGATTTTTTGCTTTAATTCTTCAAGATTCATTACTGGTAATTGTTCCATAGTATCCCTCCTAAACATTAATATTATAACCCACTAAGATTAAAAATGTTATATAATAAATTAAACAAATCCAATCGAAGGGATGCTTTTATGATCGTAAAACATAAATTAGCTTTCATTACCGGGACAGCTATTGCTGGGGCAACATTGTACTCACTGATTCGACACAAACAAGAACGTGATCAAGATAAGGTTAGACGTCATTTATCCGATACTCTCACTAAGAAATTTGATAACAGCGAACTTTATGGGTATTGGATTGATTTCAATCAAAATGAGGATGGTCAGTTTATCGGTGGTATCAACCTACTAGATGATGATAATAATAATATCAAATCCTATGGATTTACATTCGATCTAGCTAATGATGAGATCAATAACATCAAACTTTTGAATACTGAATCAATTAATTAGTCAACGAATTGGGCCACAATCTTATAGATTGGGCCTTTTTCTTTAAATTTTTCTTCATATTCAGTTTCGACGTTATCTTTCACTGCATCACTATCGTGCAAGTTAAGGTTTACCGTTTCAAACTTCATTCCAAAATTATTTAAACTAACCAAAGAATATTCAAACAATCCCCGATTATCTGTTTTAAATTCTAATTCAGCTCGATCTGGTAGAACATCTTGATAACTTTGCAGAAAATGTGGTGAGGTTAATCGACGTTTGGCATGCCGTTTTTTAGGCCATGGATCAGAAAAGTTTAAGAAAATTTTTGCAATCTCATCCTTTTTAAAAAAGGTATTAACTAAGCCACCATCAGTGTGAATCAGTTGTACATTACTCAAGTGGTCATTTACAACTTTCTTTAAAGTCATGGCAATTACTGACTTTTGAATTTCAATCCCAATGAAATTAATGTTGGGATTTTTTTCTGCCATTTCGGTAATAAATTTACCCTTGCCACAGCCAATTTCAACGTAAATTGGCGCATCATTAGGAAATCGACTTTCCCATTTACCAATGTATTTCTCCGGATCATCCACAATTGATTCAGGATGGTCCAAAATAAATTGATTTGCCCATGGTTTATTTCTAACTCTCATTATTTAACCTCAATTTCTAATTTGTTTTGCTTTCTTGTTTAAGTATGGAACCGTCAAAACATATCCTTCAATCAACCAAACAACCATTGTAATCAAAATAATTGGAATGGTAATTCGGGCAATTAACATCGCAATTAATAAGACAAAACATTCAAACAACAGTAAAAGTTGCACAATTGCCCGAAAATTTTGGAGCTGTCGCTTTTGATTAACTGGGTAGATATGAGTAAATACATTACTATCAAAGTGTTCGTAGAATGGAATCAACTGGAAACCAACCAAGTATACGAAGATAACGGTCATTAACGCTCCAATAATTTGATTTGGGATAATCAATACCAAAATTAAAGCAATAATTACCAACCGAAAATAAAGAGACCCTGGCCCACTATCTCGTAGTAATGATCGCAAATATAAGTTGGAATATAAATGTCCTTGATCCCTTTTTAATAGCTTAAATACTGGATCCAAATATTTTCTGCGATGAATTCGCCCGGATAATTCAGGGACTTCAGTGAAGAGACTATAAAAATGATAAATTCGATTCATTCGAGCGTCTTCATGATCAATGGTATAGTTCCAATTTAAAAGTTCATTTTTAATCAAACTAGCTGCATATAACAAGGATGCAGTAATGAGCAACGCTAAAAGAGCTGCTGCCCAAACATTAAAATAAAGTGCCAAAACCAAAATAATCAAGGGAAGAACCAATTCGGTGACAAAAGCCATTACCATATGATGATTCAATTGAAAATACAACTTAACGACTTGATATGCCATCCATCCAGTTTTTAGTAATAAGATGACCAATAACAGTCCAATTAACTGAGAAATTCCCCATCCAATTGAAATACTTAAAAATGGCATTAAAACAAACCAGGTGATTAAATCAATTATCATCCCCATTACGAGGCTATAAATAAAAGCTCCACTAAAATAGCTATGAAATTGGTATTCTTTGGGAGCCATAAAGACTTTATCTGCGGACTTGACCAGAGTTGCTAATCCACCAAGTTGCAATCCAATCAACAAAACAACGATAGCAACGGGACGTTCCCACCATAAATTCCCGGATAACTGCTTTAAGAATCCAGAGTAAGCATAACCAAGTCCACCAACAAAAAACATGAGAGCAATCACAAAGAAATCGTTAAATACATACTTAAGGTATTTGGTCATTTCAACCAAATGATTGCTTAAGCGTTTTTGAAAAATCTTATTCATTTTTACCATCCCTTGCTAAAGATAGATAAATATCTGAAAGTGATTTCCCAGCATCAGGATATTTTTCCCTAATCTGATCCATTGTTCCCTCGGTCTGAATCTCACCCTTACTAATCAACACAAAGCGATCGCAGTATTTTTCGGCAGTATCAAGAACATGGGTTGACATCAAAATACTTGCACCAGCTTTTTTCTTTTTTTCAATTAAGCGCAAAAGATCATCAACAGCAAGTGGATCAAGCCCTAAAAACGGCTCATCAATTACATATAATGACGCATTCGTGATAAAAGCGCATACGATCATTACTTTTTGTCTCATTCCTTTAGAAAAGTTAGCTGGAAACCAATCAAGTCGTTTATCAAGTCGAAACATTTTTAGTAATTCATTGGCCTGATCCCAAGCTTCCTTTTGATCTAAGTTATAAGCCATAATGGTTGTATCAATGTGTTCTTTTAGAGTTAAATCCTGGTATAAAACCGGCATCTCCGGAATGTAAGCAATCTGTTGTTTATACTTTTCAGTATCCTTACTAATTTGTAATCCATTAACTTTAATGGCCCCTGAAAATGGTTTCATTAATCCAATAATATGATTAATTGTAGTTGATTTTCCCGCTCCATTTAATCCAATCAGAGAAACTAGTTCCCCATCCTTAACATCGAACGTCTCATTTTTTAAAACCGGCACGCTAGAATACCCACCAGTTAAGTCTTCTACTTGCAAGCTCATAATTAACCTTCATTTCTTATTCTTATCATTATCATAATTAGTATACCATATTGCTTAGTGCACTTATTATACAGGTAATGTTAGTGTATAATTGGATTAAATTGAAGGGAGAAATTTATATGACTGATTACGATCCAAACTGTGTTTTTTGTAAAATTGTTAAGGGTGAGATTCCAAGTTATAAAGTTTATGAAGACGATGAAATTTTAGCATTTTTAGACATCTCACAAACCACTCCTGGACATACTTTAGTTATTCCTAAAAAACATATTCAAGATATTTTTCATTTCGATGCTGAAACAGCTGGCAAAGTATTTTCCAAAGTCCCTGAGATTGCACGTGCAATCAAAGATTCCAATCCTAATATTAAGGGAATGAACATTGTTAATGACAACGGAAAGATTGCTTATCAATCGGTTCCCCATGCTCATTTCCATTTAATTCCGCGTTACACGAATAACGATACCTTTTCCATCAACTTTTCTGATAATTCAAAACAATATGACAAAAATAAATACCAAAAAATTGCTGACTCAATTACTAAACAATTGGAGGAATAATTTATGAAAAAAACCACCGTTACGTTGGTCGCTGCAGGAGTTTTAACTGGGATTACCATCACCGGCTTATTAATGCTTAAAAAAAAGGGTGACTCTAATCCTAAAGATAACGTTACTTTGGATGACTGGAAAAACATCTTCAATTCCGCTTTAGCGGTTCAAAAAAATTTGAATCGATTTAATCATGCATTAGAAAATGCTCAGCCCGTAATGAAAAGCTTAGATAGGGACCTAGAACAAGCTAAGTTTCAATTAAAGCCGCGGGTTAACCACCTCTCTGATCAGTTAAATAATTTTTAATTTCAATTAAATTATTTGATCAATCTTAACTTGTCACTAATGTATGTTATATTAAGAATGAATGGTGTACATAAAGTCCTTGTGTGCCCAATATTTTGAAGAAATGGATGTGCTAATATATGAAGAAGAAATGGCTCGTTGGAGCTGCAGCATTACTTTTGAGTGTTTCACTAGTTGCCTGTGGTAGTAGTAAGACAGTGGCTACTACAAGTGGTGGTAAAATCACCGAAAGTCAATATTACAATAGTATGAAGAAAACCCCACAGGGTAAGACCGTTCTTCAAACTATGATTTTGAACAAAGTTCTTAATAAAGAATATGGTGACAAAGTTAAATCATCACAGGTTGATGACCAATTTAATCAATACAAGTCACAGTATGGTTCCCAATTTAAGACCCTTCTAAGTCAACAAGGATTAACCGAAAAGAGCCTGAAGGAACAAATCAAGGATAACCTATTATTGAAACAAGCTGTGATTGCTAACACTAGTTTCTCCGATAAGGATCTTCAAAATCAATTCAAGAAATATCAACCTAAGGTAACGGTTAATGAAATCACCACTAAGAATCAGGGTGATGCTGAGAAAGTAATTTCTGGCTTAGAAAATGGTCAAAAGTTCTCCGATTTAGCTAAGAAATACTCAACTGATGCCAACAAGAAAGATGGTGGCAAGATGGCTCCATTCGATAACACTGATACCAGTCTTGATAATAACTTCAAGAATGCGGCTTTCAAGCTTAAGAATGGCGAGTACACTAAGGAACCCGTAAAGACTAAAGCTGGTTACCAAGTAATTCAAATGGTAAATCATCCTTCTAAGGGTAAATACGAGGATCACAAGGCTGAATTAAAGGATCAACTTGCTACTGAACGTATGAGTGATAATACTGTTCTACACGCGGTTGTATCTAAAGTCCTTAAAGATGGTGATGTAAAGATCCAAGATAAAGACTTACAAAATATCTTGGCTGATTACACTTCAACTCCTAAGGCAATGAAATAAGATAATTTAAATATAAAAAGGTGAGTAACTTGAGTTACTCACCTTTTTCTTTACTCTCAGGTTTATAGAATTTATTTCGATCCATTCCAAAAATTCGTTTGCTAAACGATCCAGATTCTGTGTCGTTTAAAGCACCAGTAATCATGTTAATGGAAGCATCCAAATCATCTAAATCGTGTAAAATTTGAGCTTCCAATAGTTCTGGCGTCACTGGTGATCCATATTCTTTGATACCATGATGCGATAGAACCATGTGTCTCAAAAGAAGTAAATCTTCAGAATGTTGATTAATCTTTAACTGATCGGCTGCCTCGACAATTTCACCATCAATAATACTAATATGTCCCAGTAAGTCTCCCTCACTAGTATAAGATGTGGCCACTGGACCAGATAACTCGGTTGTTTTGCCTAAATCATGCAAGATTGCTCCCGCATAAAGAAGCGATGGATTTACCTGCGGGTATAATTTAGCAACTCCTTTAGCTAATTTTAAAATCGAAATCGTATGAAACGCCAATCCACCAGCATAAGCATGATGATTAGTTTTAGCTGCTGGATAAGTGAAAAACTCATCTTGATGTTTTTTAAGTAGGGTTCGAACAATTCGATTCCACGTTGGATTAATGATTTCAAAAATAGTTTGACTAATGTATTCCTCCATTTCGGAACGAGTCATTTGAGCATGCTGCATAAAACTACTGGGATCATTGGGTTCACCATTTTCAGTTTGACGAATATGATTAATCTTAATCTGGGGACTTCCTTGATAAGCTTCCCGTTTCCCATTAATATGAACAACCTGTCCAGATTTGAATGTTTTTACATCATCGTTACTGGCACCCCACAATTTTCCGCCAATTTCTCCCGAATTATCTTCAAATACAAAGGAAATAAATTGTTTCCCATTTTTCGCAATTCGAGCATCGGCTGATTTGATCAATACAAAAGCATCGATGTCTTCATCCAATTGATATTCTTTTAATTTTTTGCTCATTTGACTCCACCTCCACTATTTTAATTCAATTAAGTTCTCATCATTTACGTCACTTCTAATTCGATCATCGGCCGTAAAATAAACTACCTGTGTGCTTTTAGCTAGTTCCTTCATCAGGTCGATGGCTTTATCGGTTCGAAAATGATCAAAGTCAACAAACCCATCATCGATCATGATTGGCATCGGATATTCATCACTAAATGCTAATGTTAACGCAAAAACAAGTGAGAGATACAACTGTTGCATCGTTCCCTTTGACAACTCTTCCACTTTAAATTTGATGCCATCATCACTTAGGACTGAAATACTCTTCTTATTGTAATCAATCTTCTTGTAATGACCATCGGTTAAGGTCTTAAAGAACTTAGCAGCATCTTTTCTGACCTTTGGAATTCGACCACTACTTGCAGCATCAAGAACTTTTTCAATCCACTGGTTGGTTAATCGGTAAACTAACCATTTCTCAACTAACTCGTTAATCTTAGTATCCATGCTTGCTAACTCCTGAGTTAATGAATCGAGTGTTCCATCCCTTTCCATATTTTTAATCTGAACGTTTAATTGAGCAACCTGGTCTGATTGGTCAGCAAAATCAGAATCCAGTTGATCGATTTGTTCCTGAAGATCATGCCTAACATTCTTCAATTGATCAATATTGTCATACTTTTGCAGTCTTTCAATAAGAGCTTGATCCAGTGAGTATTCTAACTCCTCTTTTCGTTTGCTTTTCTCAGTTGTATTTCGTTGCTCATCATACTCTTTTTTGAATTCAGTACCGTTTGTAACATCACGTTCTCTTAAGAAACGATTCAACCTACCATTAACATCCTTCATTTGTGCTCGATGAGTATCAGCATTTGACGTTAAATAACTGAGCTCATGATTAATTTGTTCAGACTTTCTTTTTTGGTCCCTAACGTTTGAAAGAAACTGTTTAATTTTGTTTAAAGCCACCATTTCGCTATCATAATCACTCAAACCCGTTCTACTTGCCGCAAAATTCCATCGATCTAGATAACTTTCTACCCTCTCATTCATAGTCTTTTGGGATTGCACAAAATCACGTAAATGATCACGATCCGAATCACGTCGTCTCATTGCCTTTTGCAGGGAGTCATTCCACTGATTATAAGGGAAATTTTCAATATGATGTTTCTCCCCCATCTGATCTAACATTTGGTCAATTTGCTCTAGCTTAGTCTGAAAGTAATTATTTTTTTCATCCTTATTTTCAACTGGTTGTTTGGATTTCTGCACATAACGATAAAGGCCAAAGCCCATGCATAATAACCCAATTACAGCTAAAATCGGAATGGCTAATCCGCCCATAAAGATTCCAATTCCAATAAGTACTAAACCAGTAGCACCTACAACTAGTGATAAAGTATTATCTCCATTACTAGTAGTGGAGCTGGAATGGGCATAATAATCCATTTGTTCCTTGACATCTTGATATTCATTCATAAGATGATTGATTTGATCAATTTCATCATCATCAAATGGAACACTTTCTCTGCCACCCGCATCAGGTTCATCCTCAGACAAACGGACCTGAGCACTTTTAATATCATGATCCAGTCGTTCAATCCGGCTTACTTGTTGAATTTGACCATCAAGTTCTATTTCTAAACTCCGAATTAAATCAGCATTATCATTATAAAATTGTAAATCGTCATTTGATTCACGATGTTGACTTTTAAATCGATCAATTTTTTGCTCATCATCCTGAACTTCAGATTGAATATTAGCAAGCTTATTTTGTATATCCTGAAACTTTTCAAAATCACTTTCCGCAAAGCCTTGTTTGATATCCAAGTCATCGTTTTGAAGGTGTTTTAGTTGATCATATTTATCCCAACTAGATAAATCTTGATCAACCCGACTCAGTTGCTGAGATAACTCATTACGATGAATTCGATTTTGACGCTTCTTTTCTTCATCCTTCTTTGCTTGAATTGTCAGTTCACGGTATTTTGGGTATTCATTACTTGCTTCATGAACCTTGGCGTTTAATCTTTCCCTTTCAACTAGTAATTGATTTAACTCCGGCTTTTTACCAGTTGGCTTATAAATCTTCCCACCATTTTCTTGGTTTTCATTCTCTAAATCGATCCAACTGTCAATTCCAACTACTCCGACACGCTGAATTCGTTTAGAAAGTTCTTCTTTATTTAAGCGAGAAATATCATTTAAACTGACGTTTCCAAAATAAAACAAATTATCATAAGAATCACGATTAATCGGTCCTAAAATCCGATCCAAAATTCCAGCTGGTAACTGATTTTCATCTTCATCGAAAACCGTCAGTTTTCCACCGTTTTTTCCTTCATTTCTCTGAATAATGTAGGTGGTTCCGTCTTGCTCGACAATTAAGCGACCACCCATCTTATAATCATCCTTCGGGGTAAAATCCCGTTTACTCCGACTATCTCGAAAGCCAAATAAAACATCTTTAATGAAATTCAAGAGGGTTGTTTTTCCAGCTTCGTTTTTCCCATAAATCACTTGAAATTCATGAAAATCAAGTGTTAGATTATGAAGTTTCCCAAAGCCAGATACTTCAACTTTTTTAATCCTCATCTTCCACGTTTCCCTTCGTTTTATTAGTAATTAAATTCATACTCTCATCAAGTAACTTGATAATGGCATCATCACTTGAAAAATTATCGCGAATATAAGAGTGCTTAAATAATTTCTTGGCTAAACTCTTAATATTTTCATCATTATATACTTCATGCTTAGTCTCATCCCAAAATTCTTGGTCAAGATCATTAAACTTCATTTCCGCATTTTCAACCACATCAATTTCATAGACCCAGGCATGAAGACTTTCAAAATCATACTGCAACTTTTCTTTAATTCGATCTAGTAAATCCTCTGATGAAATTGTTCCATCATCAACAAAATTTAATTTTACATCCAACAAATGAAGCTTCGAAAAATTTTGGGACTCAGTGTTGTCAATAATACGATTAACAATTCCTTCTTCAGTCTCATTACCATCTAATTTCATTGTTAATGTCGACCACACCATGGGACAAGTAGGCTCAAAATGCACTTGTAAGTTGCCATCACTACCATCAGTGACAAGAAGATATCCTTTTTCACCAGCTTCATTTTTATGACGCCCTTGAATGTTTCCAGGATATTCAATTAAGGGATGATCATCTAGTTGTTGCCGTTTATGAATATGTCCCAGTGCCCAATAATCATATCCTAAATTTTCCATTTCGTTAATAGTAAATGGCGCATACTGTGAATCTGTGCCACTTTTAATCGCTCCATGGACCATTCCAATCTGGTAATCCGCATCGGACCGTTCTGGAAATTCAGAAATCATGTCATTTACAATATTACGAGTCGCATAACTAAAACCCGTAACCGCGACGGTTTTACCGTCCTTAAGCGTTAAAGTATGAGTTGTTACCTCTTTAGGAAATACGTAAACATTTTTGGGAAAGGCGAAATCTTTGCCCCCCTCACTTTGATAATCGTGATTACCAAAAGAAAGAAGAACGGGAATCTGATGTTCATCTAATCGATTTAACTGTTCAATTAGGAAACTAATAGCCTTTACACTCTGGTGGCTTCCATCAAAGAGATCGCCTACCAGCAAAACGAAATCAACATTTTCATCGATAGCATCATCAACAATTTTCCTAAAAGAATCAAATGGAGCTTTATGTAGGATTTTCCACAACTCACTGGGGGTAGTAGCATCCTCTTTTATTCCTAAAAATGGACTATCCAAATGTAAATCTGCAGCATGAATAAACTTCATTATAATTTCTCCCATACAAAAAAATCGGAGCACCAATGGGCGCTCCGATTAATGATTAATTAAGCTTCGTACATATCACGCAAAGGCTTAGTAATTAACATATTAGCATCATCAATAACCTTACCCATTGCTTTTTCTTTACCCATCAATTTTTTGATGATATCAAGACTGTTCATCTTATTAGCAAGTTCTTGAGCTTTTTTCATGTCATCTTGCGAAATTTGTTGACCAGCCATTTGTTTTTGTCTTAATTCATTTTGGTTAGTTTGAAAATCCTTAAATGTCTTGAAGGCATCCTGATCCTTCTTTAACTCATCATATGTTGCTTGGAGTTCTTTGAACTCATCAGTCTTTACTAATGCATCTTGTAAAGTTTGTGCATCTTTCATTACATCATTTTCTGCCATAATTCCTTACCTCCTTAAATGTTGTTACAATACACATTTTAACATACGTAAAGCTATCGTCCTAGTAAAGCCTTTGCTCCACTAATAACTTCTCCAGCGCCTTTTTTAATTCCACTGGCTCCTTCTTTAACAATTCCCTTTACAACTTTACCAGTATCATTAGTAATTCCCTTAAATAATTTGGAATCATGATTGTCATTATTAGTGTTATCACCGTCACGTGCAACCGTCTGAGCATCTTGAACCCCAAACTGAGTATTGTTGGTGTACGGTAAAATCTGTTGCATTTGGGTCTTATAAAGTGGCCCAACGTCGGTCCCGGTTAGATTCTCTAAATGGTGAGTCGAATTGGTACTATCAAATCCCTCCCAAGTTGCAACAACCACGTTCGGTGTATAACCAACAATCCATTTATCTTTAGTGGCATCAGAATCAGGAGTGTTATCGGCCTCAGTACTTCCGGTTTTACCAGCAACTTGATAACCATTCGGTTTGGCGTCAACCCCAGTACCATTATCAAAGACGCCTAGCATCATACTGGTCATCTGACGAGCTGTCGATTCAGACATGATTTGTTTTGAACTTGGATGCTCATTATCAACCACGGTCTTACCCGTCGAATCAACAATCTTAGTAATGTAGAAGGGCTGTGAAATGCGTCCCTTATTCGCGAAGGCAGTGTAGGCACCTGCCATTTGTTGTGGCGAAACTCCATTTGAGAGTCCGCCAAGTGCTAAGGCTAAGTTTTTATCTTTATCTGTAACTGGTAAATTGAATTTCTTAACCGAATCGTAACCCTTATCAACACCAATTTTGTTTAGTAACCACACTGCAGGTGCATTCATACTTTGAGCCAGTGCTTGATACATTGGTACTTTCCCGGTGTAAACATCATTATAATTGTGTGGAGTGTAATGATTAGCTCCATATGATTTCTTCTCATTTTGAAGTTCAGAATCATAATAATAGCCATTTTCGAGCGCCGGAGTGTAAACCGCAAGTGGTTTCATGGTTGAACCAGGTTGACGTTTAATATCTGTTGCACGATTATACCCACGGAACACGGTCTTTCCACGTCCACCAACCACGGCTTGAACTCCGCCATCTTTAGGATTTAAGGCCACGGAAGCAGCTTGAACCTTGGTTCCGTCGGCTGCATCATTAGGAAAAAGACTAGGATTTTTAAAATCAGTTTGAAAGCTTTGCTGTTGCTGCTGATTAAGATTGGTATATATCTTGTATCCGTGATTCATAATGTCAGATTCAGTCAGCCCATACTTCGAAATGGCTTCGTTAATTACCGCATCAAAGTAATACGGATACTTGTAGCCATTGGTTGATCGATAAGAATTCCTGGTATTCAGTGGCATTGCCTGATACTTCTTAGCCTCTGAATTCGTAATCTTATGATTCTTTGCCATCAAATCAAGAACAACGTTTCTTCTTTGTCGGGCTGCCTCAGGATGATCAATTGGATTATTGCTAGGGTTTGATAACATCCCCGCAAGTACCGCAGCATCCTGAACCGGTAAGTCTTGAGCTGATTGACCAAAGTAACGTTTAGAGGCATCTTCCACCCCATACACTCCATTACCAAAGTACGCATTGTTCATATACATTGTTAAAATTTGATTCTTTGAGTAAACATTTTCAATTTCAATGGAGATAAACAATTCTTTTAATTTTCGGGTCAATGTTTGCTGTTGCGAAAGAAATGTATTCTTAGCTAGTTGTTGTGACAGCGTACTTCCACCACCACTAATGTAATCTCGACCCATGACTTTATTCTTTACGGCTAGTAAAATGGCTCGTCCATAACCACTCACTGAATAACCATGTTCTTTATAAAAGTTACGGTCTTCCGTTGAAAGAATCGCATTGGGAATATTCTGCGAAATTTTATTCATCTGAACATAAGTACCCTTTTGTGCGTATAACTTGCCAGCTTCATGATGATGAGAATCATAAATTACAGTAGATTTTGATAAATTCGACTGTAAATCACGAACGTGTGAAGTTTTTGCCACAATTGTTAAATAACTACTTAAAACTAGGGCAATGAATAAAACAATTACAATAATCCATCTTGTGATTTGAAATCGCCGCCAGAACCTTCTGAAGTAACCCCAAATCTTTTTAAATATTGACTTGTGTTTGCTGTTATTATCCATAAAAGTCCAAATCTCCTTTTATCATTAATTGCTATTGTACCACATGGACATTTAATGGATTTTAAAAGATAAAGGATGGACATCCATTGACATCCATCCTTTTTATTACATTTGATCTGGAGCTTCAATCCCCAACAATCTTAACGATTCCTTTAAAACGATTGCTACACTTTTTACTAGGTCTAAACGAGCATCTTGTTCGTCATCATCAGCCAAAATCTTAGAATGAGCGTAGTATTTGTTAAATGCTTTCGCCAATCTCAGTGAATACTTCGCAACATCAGAAGGCTCAAATTCATTGCGAGCTTGCTTAACTACCTCTGGAAAAGCTTGAAGCAGTTTGATAACTTCCCAAGCACTTTCATCAGTTAATTCGTTAGCTGACTCATTTAATTCTTTTTTGCCTGATTTTCTTAAAATACTTTCTGAACGTGCGTGAGCATACTGAACGTATGGCCCAGTTTCACCCTCAAATTTCAATTGATCTTCAAGAACAAAATCAATACTATTGATTCGTTCACTCTTAAGATCACCAAAGATAATGGCACCGACACCAACCTGTTTGGCTACTTCATCCTTATTTGGCAGGTCGGGGTTCTTTTCAGCAATTTGTTGTTTAGCCATTGCAATTGACTCGTCCAAAACTTGATTAAGCAGAATGATGTTACCCCGACGAGTCGAAAGTTTCTTACCATTGACCGTAATTAATCCAAACGGAATATGATGAACTCCGTCCGCATTTTCTACTCCCATCTTCTTTAACACCGCTTTTAACTGATGGAAATAATTAGTCTGCTCAGAACCCACTACATAGAGATTCATAACGGGATGATATGTCCGTTCACGGTATAACGCGGTCGCAATATCCCGGGTGATGTAAAGGGATGCCCCATCACTTTTAAGGATCAAGGCAGGATTCAAGTTATCATCACTTAAATCAACGACTTGAGCTCCTTGAGATTCCTGAAGTAATCCGTCCTTTTTAAGAATATCAACGACTTCATCCATTTTATCGTTATAAAATGATTCACCGTTATAAGTATCAAAACTAACCCCAAGTGTCTTATAGGTATTATTAAAGGCTTTAAGAGACACGTCTCTAAACCATTTCCACAATTTAGTGGCTTCAGGATCACCATCTTCAAGCTTCTTAAACCATTCTCGTGCTTCTTCGTCTAATTCGGGATCTTTTTGATCTTCCTTATGAAACTTAACGTAGTACTGAACCAGATAATGAATTGGGTCACGCTTGACATCATCCTCATTTCCCCACTTCAGGTAGGCCGTAATTAGCTTACCAAATTGGGTCCCCCAGTCTCCTAGATGATTATCTTTAACAGTCTTATATCCATTTTTCTTTAGAATTTCAGAAATTGAATTACCAATGACAGTAGAACGTAAGTGTCCCATTGACATGGGTTTAGCAATGTTAGGAGATGACATATCAATGGTAACCGTCTGGTCCTTACCATCATAGTTATCACCATAGTGTTCCTTGTCAGTCAAAATATCTGACATAACTTGTTTACTTACTTTCCCTTTGTCTAAGAAGAAATTAACGTAGGGACCAACTGCAACTACCTTATCAAACTGACTCCCATCGATATTGTTTACGATATCTTGTGCGATCATTTGAGGAGCCTTATGCAACTCTTTTGCTAAAATAAATGCTGGAAAGGCAAGGTCCCCGTTCTCAGGTGTCTTTGGTTTTTCAATCTTTCCATAAATATCATTAGTTGAAATTTGGTTGTTAATCGAATCTGCAACTGCATCAGCAACTTGTTGTCTATAATCCATAATTCTCCTCCTCATAAATAAAAAAAGTCTCTTACACTAATTCAATTAATGTAAGAGACGAGATTACCCGCGGTACCACTCTATTTGGAAATACCCACTTATTATTAACTTATATACCTAGAAAGGACGCCTTCACCATCATCGTTTGTCTAACTCACATCAACTTAGACTTGCTTTAAAACCATCACGGCTACTACACTTTCATCATTGGTAGCTTCCCAAAAGCGGGTGACGGGAATCGAACCCGCGACGTAAGCTTGGGAAGCTTAAATTTTACCACTAAACTACACCCGCAATACATAAATAATTGTATCATGAATTATATCAATTGTCATCAAGACTTCCATGGTGCCTTATGATAAACTTTGTTTGGAGGGATAAATATCATGTTAATTTACATAATTACTTTCTTATGGATTCTTTTATTAATCTCATTAACAATTGGAATCACACGCAAACAAGACAAGCAGATCATCAAGGGTGTCATTTACACACGAGCTTTTTACATTCTCTTGTTGATTGCCGAAGTAATCTTCACCATTAACCATTTCAATGAACACCGTTACTTGGTCTTTTTAAGCTTTGTCATGACCATCGTGGCCATTTCTTTCATTGACATTTGCTATCAAAGAAAAATTCAAGGGAACTTAAAAACGTATATTATTTTACTAACGTTAATTTCAATTTTGGCTTCAGTTGGATTACTTTTCTTTATCCAGTAAAAAAGCATCCCATTGTTAGGATGCTTTATTTTTTTGCATTTTTTCGGCAAGACGGATTGATTCATCAACTAATTCAGACTGCGCATCGATTACCGGATAGTCATGATTTCCGGCTCGTTCCTCGGCCACGGAAATTTCTGTGCAACCCAAAATAACTACATCACTACCAAGTTCATTTACCATTTGGTTCAAAATATGATGATACAATTTCGGGTCAACATAATCTTGCTCTTTAACACCCTTATAGATCAAATTCATTGTTTCATCAGCAATTTCATCGCTGGGATGAACAATTTCGTAACCAGCGTCTGCAATTTCTTTATCATAGACTTTGTCTTTAAGTGTCCCCTTAGTGGCAATCAAGCCCACTTTTCTTGCATGAGGAAACTTTTTAGCAATAGCACCTACTGCCAGCCTTGGCATATGCAAAATGGGAACATCAGTCACACTTTGCAACTGATCATAAAAATAATGAGCAGTATTACATGGTAACGCAAAAAATTCTGGACCCAATTTACTTTGCTGTTGAATGTCTTCTTCAAGTGGTGGTAATGGGCTTGGATTATTTTCTGGATCAGTAATATAAGCAGTCCGATCAGGGACAGTTGCATGATTAACTAGTATATAGTTTAGATAGTCTTGATCATTGTGAGCGGGGGTACGCTTATTTAACAAATGCACATAACTTTCAGTGGCTTGGGTACCCATCCCTCCGATGATTGTAAAAAATTTTTTCATTCGCTTATTCCTTATTTATGTGAAAATACTTTTTAAAGTTCTTTGCGTAATTATGATCCATCCACTTCATTAGAAGCCAACGCATAAAGTTTTCGTCCTTCTTATACCAGAACGTAGTCCCCCACTGGCCCTTTCGAATCAATTCTTCCGCTTTTTCTTTATCATCATTCTTCTTGGCGTATTTTTTAAAGACGCGATTAGGAACTCCTAGCCACAAATAGTAATTTTTCGGATTCTTATTTGCATAAACGGTCTGATCATTAGCTAAATTATCCTGCACGTAATCACGAACAACCCATTGAGCTAAATTATACCCATTTAGAGTCACAAAAAAGCTACTTCGACCCTGACGCAAATTAATTTCAAATAACTTATAGGTATCATCCCGCACGTCATACTTCATATCAAAATTAGCATAACCCGTGAAATTGATTGATTCCAAAAACTTTTGAATTTGATCATAAATACGTTGATCAAAGTCGGGAATAATCGTGACATAATTACCAATTGCTGATGGAGCTGGATCTTCCAGAAGTGGGTGACCCAAGCACATCATCTTAACGTGATGCTTCTTATCAACATAGGCGTTTAAGACCCGCATGTTACTGTCATCACCAGGAATAAAATCTTGAACGATCAAATCCGAAGTATAGCCATTATTATAAATCTTTCCAACAATATCCCGATATTCATCCTCACTTTTAATGGTGAAGGCTTTTTTTCTACCTTCAAAGTGAATGTCTAACCACTCCACACTGTTAGTTGGTTTGAGTGCAATCGGATAATCAAAAGGTTGAGCAAAGTTATCCTTTTCAAAATTATTTTTAGAAATAATCTTGGTCCCGGGATATGGCATCCCATACTTGTCACACATTTTATAAAAGTTTTCTTTACTATTCAGTTGTTTTATCAGTGAATAATCCACGTAGGGACATACAAAGACATCTTCTAAATCCTTTTTGTGTTTTGAAATTAGTTCAGCATAGCCATCACCACAACCAATTAAAATCACTGGTTCTTTATGGCTAGCGTACTTTTGCTTTAATTTCTTCATTTCTTCAAACCAGACTGGATCTTCACTAAAACCTGGTATGAAAGTAAGGTCCACAATCTTGGTAAACCTAGTAGGTGCCAGTCGTTCCTGAGCGTAGGCCTTAACACGCTTCCCATATAATTCGTAGAAAGAACGTGCCATTCCGTATACATTAAAATCACTTCCTAAAAGAACGGGAGTGAAATTTGGAACATTTTCATTTGTCATTACTGTTTAAATCCTCCAAGTAATCTTCCACGATAACTGAATCAGTAGGATAAGGTGTGTCAACACCGTTAATCTTTTGATAAGGATCGCGACCCTTTCCAGCAACTACAATAATATCACCAGTTTTACCAAAATTAATGGCGTCTTTAATAGCCTTTTCACGGTCCATTTCAAAATGAACATCAACCTTATCATGATCGATATGGTTATCAATTTCTTTTGCAATTTTCATTGGATCTTCATAAGCTGGATCATCAGTGGTTAAAAAGGCAACATCAGCATTTTGAGTAAGGGCTTTACCAAACCCCTTTCTGCGATCAATTCCCTTATTACCCGGACTTCCAACCACTACGATCACTTTTCCATTGGGATCTTGACGCTTTAAAAATCCTAATAATGCATTCATACTAGCATAATTATGCGCATAATCGACGTGAACATTTCCATGACTTTTGGATTTAAAAATCTCCATTCTACCCGGGATCCGAGCACTCGCCAATCCGTCTATCATGTCACCACGTTTAAATCCGGCAAGTCCCGCTGAAATAATTGATGCCGTTGCGTTCGATTCATTATAATCTCCGGGAATGCCGATTCGATAATTTCCATCCAATCCTAACTTCTTAGCTTTTTCAGAAACTGAGTTCAACTGAATATCATTATCAGTTAGACTGTCCGAAATCGATTCATAAACAAAGTCCAAATCAACTTCAATTTGTGGCGTAGTTCCCTTTTTACCAAATAAATAAATGTTTTCTGGATCAGTGGTAGTTTTAGCTGCATAGTAAATATCAACTAAATGATCCGAATCAGCATTTAAGATACACGTATGGGAGTTAACCAATAGTTGTTCCTTACAGTGTAAATAATTAGCAAACGTGGGATGCTCATTTTCCCCGATATGATCAGGTGAAATATTCAGAAAGTTTCCCACATTATATTTTAATCCATAGACCCGATTCTTAAGGTAAGCTTGTGAAGAAACCTCCATAATTAGATATTTCATGCCATTATCGACAGCTGCCCGCATATTCTTAAACACATCTAATGACTCAGGTGTGGTTAAATGAGACTTAAAAGTTTGATCTGGTTTATTTCCGACCACCGTGTTAATGGTTGAAAACAATGCCGTTCGATCACCAGTTGCTTTTTCAATGGCGTCTCTTGTGAAATAAGAAGAGGTGGTCTTCCCTTTCGTACCTGTAAAGGCAATAATAAACAAGTCATCTTGTGGATAGTTAAAGAAAGCGGCAGAAATTAGTGACATTGCCTTTTGAATGTTAGTAACAAGGATTTCATTCATTCCATTACTTTCAGATAAATGTTTTTCACACACAATGCCTGTTGCACCAGCATCTTTAGCTTTAGTAACAAACTCTGGCTTAAAATTACCCTTTCCAAAGAATAACGTATTGGATTTAATATCTCGCGAATCATAACTAACGTAATCAAAGTTATGATCGCTAACTTGATTAATTGACTTCAACAAATCATGTTCGCGAAGAATGTTTTTAATTTCTTGAATGCTTAGTGACAAAAAGATTCAGCTCCATCCCATTAATTTTTGTAATGGAAATCTAAACAATTCGTTTAGATTTTAATTTTAAATTCATTTACTCTTAGATAATTCTACCAAAATAACAAGCCAATGACTAATTCAAAACAACTAATGAAACCATAAATTAATATAATAAAAAACATTCCATTCAGATTAGATAAATCTAATCTAAACGAAATGCTTTAATTACTCAACATCTTTTAATTTTTGTTCACTAACATTATCCAAACGATCGCCGACGGCATTAACCATCTTTAAGCACTTTTGAATATCTTCTTGACTCATATCTAAAACGGAAAAGCACTGATTGACGTGTTCATATACTTTATCGCGTTGTTCTTTTGCATAATCAGTAGTATCAACGATAACTACACGTTCATCTTTATGACTTCTAGTTCTGGTAACCCATCCTTGTTTTTCAAGGCGTTTTAGTAGCGGCGTCAACGTTCCACTATCAAGATCGAGGTATGAGCCAAGCTCACGAACGGTCATTGGTGCATGTTCCCAAAGTACCAACATGGTAATGTACTGGGGATAAGTTAAATTAAATTGAGATAAGACGATTTGGTAGTACCGACTAAACTTTTTACTTGTATTATAGATTCCAAAGCACAGCTGGCTTTCAATCTTACGTGGTTCAACCATAATAATCTCTTCTTTCTAAAAACTCTTGTACTATCTTATATTTTACACAACTAAATAACAAATACAAGGATACACAGAAATTAAGTGTTTATTTTATGATATTTTTATTGTATGATTGAAAGGTAGTAATTGCCCGAGTGGCGGAATTGGCAGACGCGCAGCGTTCAGGTCGCTGTTCAGTTTACTGGGTATGAGTTCGAATCTCATCTCGGGCATTTTATATGTTTTGGCTTAGGTGTGATTGCTGTTATATCAGCATTCTTATATATATAATCTAATCAAAACTAAACAAAACTAATTAAATTGCGACCATTTTGTGACCATAATAAAGACGCTACCAAAATTAATTGGTAACGTCTTTTTTGTTATTTTCTTCAAATCTCTTTTTGATTATTTCAGAAAATCTACTTAAATCATCTTGAGTAGCTTGTTTCATTAAAAAACTTTTTGCACGTGAGCGATCACTCAAATATTTTGCATGCTGTTTATTTTTATCTTGCCATTTTTTGTTAGCAATAGTTCTTTTATTTTTACTTGGCATATTTATGTTTTCTCCTATAAAAACTTCCCATTATATTATACTATGCATAGTATAATATGTCAATGATCTTTATTTAATTAATAAATTCGCAATTTGAAAAATTATTGCAACAGTTATTAAGATTCCTAATATTATAACTAAAGTCTTATTTTGCATGATATCTTGCCAAAAGGTATACTAAAAGCAAGGGACAACGTCCCTTTAACTTTTATTATTTGAAAAGCTTGCCTATCATTCCTAGGATTGAATTAACAATATTTAGTAATAAGCCAATTATGTTTAATATTGCTAAATCTTTTTGATAATCAGGCTTTTTATTATGCCTACCTTTCAACTTCTTCCCTCCTTTCCTTACAATTATTATGTTACTATGCATAGTATAATATGTCAATACCTTCGATAAAAAGATTAAACAGTTTCAAAACTGCCAAGTCAACGTTGAATACCTAATTTAGCACATTTTACATTGACGACTTAAATCAAAATAAAAAAGCCCACTTCATAATTGAAGTGAGCTTTACTTATATGTATCCTCTCTAGGACAACCTAGAAAGGAGATAAAACCATGAATAACCGTACACGTAATCAGCGCGTAAAGAGGTAATTCATTTGAACCATCTACAATTCACATTATATTTAATTTAAATTAGTTGTCAATAAAATACTATTAATTGTTATAATTAAGTAGTTCTTGTGTTTATATTCGTCTAATCAGCGAAAATAGCAAGAACGTTAGGAGGTAATGATTTTGTGCCATCTACGCAATTTCATAAAAGCTATTATAGTAAAAGTTATCGTATCGGTAATTAGTACTTTAATAGTTACTGCTATCTTAAGCTTAATTTAAATAGCAGATGGAATTAGGTAATGCCTTAAGTGCATTACCCTTTTCTATACATAATTATAACATAACTAAAAGCCCCACTACCAAAGTAGTGAGGCTTATTTTTTATCTAAATGTTCCCCAAGCAACTTGTCCTACTTGACGAACTGGTAAGTAAAGGGTTTTTCCATTAAAGCCAGTATAAACGGTCCAAACATAACCATTTTTAACTACGTAACCGTAGTAATGAACACTTGCGTAAGCAGGCAATGTGCCAGATTTAGTAGCATTCGTCGATGGACCATAATGTACGTTGATTGGTTGATTGCCATTAGTAAACGTTGCATTTTCCGAGTGAAAACCAGAATTAGTAGTCTTAGGTTGCTGAGTTGGCTGACTTTGAGGTTGTGACGTTGATGGGCTAGTTGGTATATTTACACTTCCCACGCCATCTTTAACGTCATGCGCAAATTGAGTAGGTGTTACTCCCATTTGAGATAGATAGCCGTAAGGGTCAGTATGATCTCCCCAAACATGGTTACTAATCCAGTTATGTGACTTTACTCCAACATAACTATTTGAATCAGTATCCAATGGAATTCCATACTTTTGCGCACTTTCTCGAAGTAAATTAATGTATGTATGATAGTTTGTCTTAAAATCCTGTTTGTTATAAGTACGTGCTAGCTCAATCTGAACCGGCGAATTAGCGTTAGCCCATGAACCAGCTCCCCATGATTGATAGTCGGGTTGACCAATTTGATAAATGTTACCTGCTTGACCCGCATTGTTGTTTCCTACAATGTACTGTACGTAAGCACCATTAGAGTTCCATGTGTTCTTTTCAAAAGAAGCATTATTTTGAGCCGTAGCTTCACTACCAGTTTCATGTGCCACAATAATATTGTTATTAGTACGAGAAGCTGATCCTTCATTACGATTCAATTGATACTGATTGTTAATGTTGGAAGCATGAACATTGGGCAAACCAGCCGAAAATAAAAAGCTTACTGACAAAGCCAAAGTACCTAACGTAAAAAATAATTTATTGGTCTTTTTCATTTTGACCACCTTTCTTATTAACTGATGAGCCATCGTCTGTAACACGTTGTACGTTATTAATGACCCCTAAAATTCCTAAAATAGTGAAGATAGTGTTAATAATTCCTGTTAATTGATCAAAAGAAACTGGCGGAGTAATACCAAAAGCCTGTAAGATTTCTTGAATTGCAACTAGTCCAAGTGAAGTAACTGAAGATAATACAACTCCGTTAAGGCTCCCATCATCGTTTCGAATTTTAATATGTAGTTTTTTCACTTTTTTCGTCTTCCTTTTCTAAATTCTTTATCCTAACGTCGTGCTCTTTTAGTTTTAATTTTTGTTGATCTATATCATTTGAGATTTGTTCATCACGTTCTTTGAAGGTCTTCGAGAGTTCACTCAGTGTTTCTGACAGGTTGTTCATTGATGTTCGTAAGGGTTTTACCACAATCTGATTAAAAACCCACACAACAAAAGTCACTATTGGTACAAGGATTGACAGCACTGAAGCCCATTCAGTTACGTCAATGCCCAAAAATTGCAATTTACCACCACCTTCCTTAAAAACTTATCCAATAAAAAAACACCGACTATTCAGTCGATGCTTCATATTCTTTTCCTGTAATGTCTTTATAGTCAGACGAAGTAATTTGTCCATTTTTAACAAATCCAGCTACATCTAAATCTGTATAAATTTGATCGTTATAAAAGTCTTTAACAAATGACTTCCATGTCATAATTATTTACCTCCAATCTGTTTGGCTAAAAATGCCACTTTTTCTCTTAATTGGTTATTTGACTCAGTTAATTCCTTATTGCTTCCAATTGCATCAGATGTTTGTTGAATCGAAAAAGCTGTGGCATTTTGTAATTGCATATTCTTCTTATCTGAAGCATCTCCAGCTTTATCTAATTCATTTAACTTTTGACTCATGATTTTATTATCAAAATCTGCAGATTTTTTCGGGAATGAAGTACTTACTGGCTCGCCTTCCATATAAATAAAATCTTCTAAATTATCTAAAAAATAATCTGAATATTTATCAGGAACTTTAACCATTGAAGAACCATTAAAGCTCTCCTTTTGTGCATTAATGATTTCTCCATTTTTATTTACTGTTACATAAAAATTCATCTATATTTCCTTTCTTTTACATCGAGTAAACAGGTCCCTCAACATATAGACTTACTGTATCTGGGAAATTGTTTGGATCCATCCCAATCCCATTTCTCATTTCTTCAAACGTAATCTGATCACCTAAAGTTCTAAATTCAAAGCCTAGTTGTGAAGCTAATCCATAAGTTCTTCCAGTTAACTGATTTACATGGACAGTATTGTTAGCTAAATAATCAGGCAAATAAAACAAGACTTTTTTAGGGCTACCCCACTCAGTACTATTAAACAGTTCTTTTTTACATTTAAAATAACCAGAAAAATACATAATTTTAAACCCTTGTACATTTACTACCTTAGCTCCCCAACCATCAACTTGACTAACATTCTGACCAACATTTGGCGGAGTTGTATAGCTAGTTACATTTACATCTGTATCAGTTAATAAATCTGGCACATCCATTAAATTCTTATAACTTGTTTGTGGATAGATGGCATCCCCAGTATTTTTGTTTCTTAAAATGATATCTTGAATTGCCATTTAATTTCCTCCTTTTAAACTTTGTACCAGTTTGAAGCCGTACCATTTTTAATTGTCCGATAATTAGCAGTATCAGAATAATAACAGAATTGAATATCTTTGTTTCCGGCAACTAAACAATTAACTTTTGTGGCTTCTACTGTTGGTGCATTTGCTACATTTTTACTAGTAAACGCTAAATATGGATCATCTCTATTAACTAAATCATCCATATTTTTAATTGAAGGCAAAAACTGTAATGAACCAAGATTACTAATATTGCTAACCGTATAATCCTTAGCATTGTTTAAGGAACGATCTATTTGTTTTTTATCAACTAGATTTTTTAAATCGCTCTTATGAACAACTGTACTTAAACGATTTTCTCCTAAATTAGTACCCATGATACTTTCCAAAGCATTTTGAACATTTAATTGCCATTCTGGGAGACCTATTACAGCATCTGGATGGGTTTGTGGGAATACTTGCTTTCTCTGATTACTCCCATCGTTTTTAGGGACTGTCATTTGCCTAATTTCATATTTGTTCATTAACTATCACCTCCTACTGGTTCAATACCAACATCTTGAACCTTGATGGTTTCAACTCCGTATGGAATACCTGATTCCTCATTCGTCGAAACAATGTCATAAGAAAAAGGACTAGTAGCATTATCTAGTCCTTCAAGATATAATGATCCACCAGCAATCTCTCCAGTGGCAATTACGTTACTTAACTCTCCATTTTTAAGTTGCGTTTCATCTAAACGCTTTTTTAGCGTCTCATAAACAACACCCTCAACATCAACACGAGCATTTTTTACTTCAGCGTCTTGGGTTAATCCTGAAAGTGTAGATTGCAATTCATTTTTTAAAGTATTTATTTCATTAGAAGTTCGATTATTTTCTGCTTGATATTGATTCAAAATAACGCCAATACGTTCACCTAAGCGTGCAATTCCTTCACGAACATCCAAACCATATGCCTTCGTGCGTACCCACTTTGCAAACTCTAATAGTAAATCATCAACCAACGTCAAATCATTATTATCAGCATTTTCAATATGCATATAATCATATTTATTACTCATACATCCTCCTTTCTACACAAATGCACGATTATATGAATAACTAGCGTCAATGTGCTGATTTTTCCAACTGCTAGTAAACTGCCAAGCATTAGCACCATTAGGAGAATTTTTAACTCCATAACTAGCGATCCATTTGTACTTACCGGCTTGATTAAACCGATAATCAAACCAACTTCCAGACGAATAATCACACGTATTGGTATAACCGGCATTAATTAGTACTTGATAAAACTGCTTCATTTGATTAGTTAAAGTGTCTCTATTAGTAGACAATCCACCTGCCTCAACATCCAAGATAACTAAAGTATCTTTGGAAATATTTCTATCCCGTAATTGCTGAAGGAAGTAGTTTGCTTCATTCACTGGATCACCGCGATAGAAATGATAAGCACCGATAAACTTCATCCCAACTTTTTCAGCATTAGCCTTATGGCTATCAAAGATTGAATTAACATAACCAGTTCCTTCAGTTAACTTACTGATAATACCCTGAGAACCTTGCTTTTTTAGGTCTTTCATCGTATCAACAGAAATATTTCCATTATTAGATGAAGTATCAATAAAAGTACTTCCAGCATTCCAATTATCAGCATTAGAATTATCAGAGCTGTCTGAACTACCTGAGCTATCATTATTGGAACTATCAGATTGACTAGGATTACTTGATGGCTCATTAGAACTTGAACCATCATTTGTATTCTGTGAGGTACCATTTTCATTACTGTTATTAGCAATATGATTAAATACATCTGAGTATACTTTATTTTGTAAATTACGTTGGTAGTCAAAAATAGTCTTGGCAGTATTATTCAAAGTTATTTGCGTGGGTTGAGACCGGTCTTGTGGATAATATTGATAAGAGACTACTTCAAGCTTGGTGGCCGGATTATCTTTTCGCACTTCCATATGGACCATGTCTCCAGCTGTCGGTTCATCGTGAGTAGTCAAAGTTGCGTCAATAGTTAAAGATGGCTCTAATGTTAATTGGCTTAAAGCATATTGCTTCATGCTATTTGCATCAGTAAAACGGTCATCAGAAATGTCCGATAATTGATGAACACCCCACTTATCAATACTGCTTTGGTCACTAACCTGAAATGGTTCGAAATAGTATTCTGTAGATGTATTGTCATCCGCGTCATCTGGTTTATCTTTAGCTTTACCAGTACACCAAACTTGATTAGTTATCGTAGTACTGTCATATGTAGGTTTAATCTCGCTGGCATTGTATAAATATCCTAAGCGGTGGCCAAGGTCTTGAATGAAACTATCGTGCTGATAAATCTTGATATGCCGATTATCCGGAAAGATGATCGCATCTGACCATGTTTCAATGATTTTGCTTAAGGCATCTTGCCCACTCATATTACCTAGGTTTTCAATTTGGTTACTAGGAAATTTACCAATGATTTCGTAAGTGAACCCCTGACTATTACCATCAAAAACAAAACTCATAACATCTTGCGGCGTATAAGTTAAAACACCATTTCTGACGTTTCTTTGACGAAACCACTGACATTCACTATAAACGTGAGTGGCTACAACGTCCTTAGTACTAGCTCCAGAGTTATAATCTGGCGCAATTTGCTTAATAATGAATTCTTGTCCTCGAAAAAATAAACTAGCTTCGGGTGTTAGCAATGAGTAGCCACTACTCCCATCATCGAAAGCAGTAAATTGAAGCTGATATGAGGAATTCTTTTCCCATTGTATATAAAAAGAGTCACGCTTAACGCAACTCAATTTTGCTTCATATCCACGTTCAGTGCCTTGACCTTGAACAATTAATCGATTATCCATCAAATCACCTCTGTTCCTAAAGAAGTATCTTTTTTAATGGTTGGAAAATAATCTTCTTGATTGGGGGTTAAATCTGGTTCAATGATTTTTACTGAATCAGTAAAGTTCAGCTTTAATTTTGCACCATAAATATTAATAATATGAGATCCTGTGTTTTTAGGAGCCCAATAAACAACCTTCACTGATTTTGTATCGTTTGCATAAACAAATACATATAGGTCTTCCATATAATTATCAGTATCAGTAGTCTTAACTTTATCAATTAAGGTATATCCACTTAGCTGATTAACCATGTCCATAATTGGCCTACCAACTTGATTTAAACCAATACAATTCTCGTTAAATAAATGATAAGTATGAACAGCTAAATCACAAAATAGTCCAATAATTGCATAACCTAAATAATCTTGTAAGATAATTTCACGCTGAGTTAATTTTATTGCATCTTCATCATTCCAAAATCCTTGCCAGTCGTCTCCCGTCTCGCCATATCTGGAATAGCCAAATTCGTTAGAAGCTAAGGGAAGTCTAATGCCCGGAAATGTCCCTTGTTGCATTAATATTTCTGGGGCACCTTTATTCCACTGTTGGTCGATATAATCATGAACTAATATAGCATCAGCATTACTAAATAATCCTTTAATTTTTTCACGGTCAATGATGTTTCGATATTGTCCAGGAATGTTTGCCAAGCCACTTACTGTATTTATTGATTTATTATCAATATATTTATTTTCATTAACGATCCACCGTTGCATTTCAATCCAAGAATCCATGCCGGCTACATTATTACCAAATAAATCATTAACCCAAGTGACATTTGGCTCATTCCAGTTATTCCAGATTATTCCTTCATCGGCAAAATTTTCAAAAATGATCGTTATACACTTCTTAATAGACTTTAACTGTTTATAAGAATAATAGCTTCCAGTTTCAGAATGATAAGTTGGCGTTGTATCAACTCCAAAATTAATCATTGGCTTTAAATGATATTTTTTACACAAGTCTAGTGCTCTAGTAATTCTATCTAATTCATCATTTAAAATAGTATATCCATCATCATTTCTGCCAAGCCATGTACCAATATTTATATATTTAAATCCGGAATCACTAGCTGTTTTCATGGTATTTTCAAGCATCCAATCTGGATAATATTTCCATGTACTTATTGCTAGCTTTTCAGATAATGGTTTACGCGAATTAAGATCATCCTTTGTACTAAAAACCAAATAATCACCTCCTAAATATAAATAAATGGAAATTCAAATTTTACATCAAAATTAGTACATCCACTGACTTCAATCTGGTTGAATCCCGGTTCTAGTTTAATATTGCCAAAATCAGTCTGATTATTTACTTGATTTCCATGGAGAAAACTATCAACACCATCTAGAAGAATCTCATAATTATTATTATTGCTTCCATTATATGTATAAGAACTACCATTCGTTCGATTATTTAAAGTGATCTTTGATCCAACCCATTTTAAATGAATTTTTAAATCATGGTGCTCAAAGTAAGGATCAATGGCAACTCCACTTGGATTAAGTAAATTAAAACTAAATTCATCGATAAAATGAAAGTCCTCTTTATCCATAGCAGGCAAATTAAAACCCAACGGGAAATCGTCCCAAAGGTCCGCTTGATTGAGCGAATCAAAACGAGAAAATTTATAACCAGTAGGATTTTCGAATGCAAGTGTGAATTGAGAATCATTAGTTCCATCACCGATTAAATTAATCTCTGATGTAACTGGTCGTAAAAATTGGACGAACATTGGTTCCGCATCCGTTCGAATTCGATAGATCCTTTTTTGCATAAATAATTGCAAAATTTGTTGCTTAACCGCTTTAAAATCATAATAATCTCGAAAATGAACGAAGAAATTTAAATTAACGGTATTTTTGTTAATAGCTGCTAAATTAAATTGGCTCCCATCCATCCCCGTAACATCTTGATAGTTATTAGTTAGAGCTGGATTAGATTGTGCACCTAAAAATTGCAACTGAGGAATCTTGTCAGTGACATTAAATTCTGGATTGCCATCAATACTTATAAATAATTTTGGCTTACCTACCATTAATATGCACCTCCTAATAGATTACCGTAGTCGCTAATAGACTGGTTACGAGCGTCCATCTTGTATCGTTCCTTAGGCGACTGTGAAGTCTGATAGATAGCTTGAATTTGTTTTTCACTCAAACCATTAGTAACCGCAATCAGTTTCAACAACTTATCAAATTTATTATTCATTTCTTGAATAACATTTGCTGATTGATTATTAGTTGAATGATTGTCTTGGGCTAGATTTGGATCATCTTTAGCAAATTTCGAAACTACTTCGCTCATTAATTGCAAACCTCGTGGCCTCTTTTCAGCTGACATCGGAATAACCATTTCCGGCTTATTATTTTCAGCAATTTCAGCTACTTGGTGATTCTGAGCAATACCACCATTAGCGTAAGCATGATGCCGAGTCCAGAAATCGTAGGCACCTTTAGCACCGCCATAACGTTTTACATAGCCCTTCATCCATTTTAATTGTGTAATTGGATTAGTGCGGTAGTCTTTTCCAGCACTAGCCATTTTGCTAGCTGGCAAGGACTGTGGTAATCCATATGCACCACCATTTGGATTGGTAGCACGTGGATTCCAGTTAGATTCATGGTTAATAATATAGTTATAGTAACCAAAATCACTAGGACTAATTCCGGCTTCACCTAACCAATCTTTGTGGCTTCCACTAGGTTGCTTAGTATTTCCACCACTTAACACAGGTTCCAAGTATTTTTTCATCCAGTTAAAGAATCCGTTACCTACTTGATTTTTAATACCCTGATTAGATTGATTAGTATTTTTCTTATCACTAGACTTATTACTTAATCCGGGAATTTTAGCGAAACCAGCTAATGGTTCACCAAATCCATGAATTGGACTATAGCCAATGTTAGGGTGAGCACTTGGTGATTGAGCAGACCACATGCGATTCTTCCCAGAAACAATTCCAACGTGAGAACTTCCACCATGGCCAAAGTAAGCTAAGTCACCCGGTTGAGCGTTCTTTTCGCTAACGTGAGGCAATGAGGAATATTGTGAGCCGGAAAAATGTGGTAAAGATTTACCAAATTGTTTTGCCACGTATGTAATCAATCCAGAACAGTCAAACGTATTAGAACCAGTAGCACCCCAAACATAGTGCTTACCTTTGGAATCTTTAATGGCTTTATTTAAGAAGTCACTTGCTGAGCCACTTCCAGTTACCTTATCAACAGTATTCCAAAGCTGACTCCACCAACTTTTAGCGGCGCCACTCATCTTGTTATACATACCTTTGGCAAAATTACTAAAAATAGCACCATTGCCATTTGGTTTCTTAAGTAAACCAGTCAATGCTTTCCCAGGTGACTTTAGAATGTTTTTGGCCATACTAACTTTTTGCTTAATAGAACTAGCCACATTGCCAACAAAATGGCTTACGGATTTACCAACACCGCTTGCAACGCTACTAGCTTTATTTACTGCATTATGAATGCCCTTAAATAAGCCAGTACCACTAGCAAAATGAGTAAATTGTTCCATAAGATTTGTTTCTTCAGCGTTGAGAATTTCTGTTCCAGCTGGAAGTAAACCAGTCCAATTTTTCTCTTTGGGTTGAAAGGCATTCCCATTAGGTAAAATAGCCGTTTCTTTATTACTACCGTTGACATTTTTACCATCATTTAACATGGCATAGGTCTGTTTGTTAATGGGACGACGCTTTGAAACACCAGTACCAGTAGCGTATTTAATTGGCTTGATAGTCTTACTCTTGCCACCGAAGGCATGAATAACCCAATCAATACCATTAATACCAGCATTTAAGCTACCTATAATGCCCTTCATACCACTGTGAGCATATTTTTTAATGTCATTCCAAATCTTTTTGAAGAAGTCACCAATACCGTTCCAAAAACTATGCCAACCTTTTCCAATGGAATGCCATGTACTACTAAACTGACTAGTTAACTTACCTAGACGACCACCACTTAGATCATTTATAAAGTCAAAACCACCTTTAAAGATGTTTCTAACTTCTTTCCACATATCTCTAACAATTCTTTTGATATCGCCGCCTAAATTACTCCAACGGCCGTGAATAAAATCAGAACCTAATTTGTTCTGATCTTTTTGCGTCTTCATAGCGCTCTTAGTGAGATTGTCGGCATCATTCCACATATTCCGATACTGCTTAGGCGTATCTTTGCGCATTTTATTTACAGTATCTCTAGTGCTTTTCTGTAAGGATTTAGTAGAATCTTTTGCAAAAGTAGAACCGCTTTTGAAGACATCTTTAACTTCTTTCCAAAGATCTTTAGCAATATTTTTAACATCTTTACCAAGATTGCTCCAACGACCATGAATAAAATCAGAACCTAATTTGTTCTGATCCTTTTGCGTTTTCATAGCACTTTTAGTAAGGTTGTTGGCTTCGTTCCACATATTTTTAAACTGCTTTGGCGTATTTTTACGCATTTTTTCTACAGTGCCATTAGTACTCTTTTGCAAGGATTGCATGGTATTTCTGGTATTCTTTGAAGCAGTCTTGAAACCTTTGGCAATATTGTTGCCCATTTCGCCAGCTCGCTTTTTAACTAAATTAACTGAGCCAGAAAAATCTTTTTTAATTCCGTTAAGGTCTTTATTAATTCCTTTAGTATCAATTTTTACTGGCTTTTGTTTGGGTTTCTTACTATTGTGATCCATCCAGTGTCCAAATCGCTTAAACTGATCATTGACCCACTTAAATGAACTACTTAACGGCTTTAATATGTATTTATTTACAAAATCACGAAATGGTTTAACTTTTTTATAGAGCAAAGCAAGCCCGGTGATTATAGCAGTAATTGCTACCGGTATAGCCATCCATGGACTCGAAAGCGCATCGAGTGTTGCTGTAACACCTTTCATAACTGTTTCTGAAGCAGTTAACTTACGAACAGCAGAAGAAATTCCAAGGACTTGGCTAGCTATTTTCATTCCCATTAATGGCTTGGTTAACTTAGTAATAACAGTCAATCCAGCGATCATAGGAGCAAATACTTTCGCATGTTTTGCCATAAAGTTAAGAAATGGTAGAAACACCGCGGATAAGTCTTTAATAGTACCTAAAAATAATTTAAAGCTACTAGTACCAGTAGACCTAACACTTCTAAAAAATTGTGTAATTGGTTTAGCATTTTTCGCAATATTATTACTTAAACGGTCAACGGTTTTAGTAACGCCATTAACCATACTATCTAAACCACTACTGATTGATTTAGTAGTAAAAACTTTTGAAAATGCTTTTGTGATAACGTCAAAACCACGACTTAATGAACTGCCTAATTTCTTAAACTCGTTATCGGTACGTTTATCTGATACCCATTTAGAAGCCGCCAAAAATAGTGGGTTCTTCATGTTCTGGATTGGTTTTTCAATATCACCCATTAATCTTGGTACTTGGGCTTTAATAGCACGAGTAGAACCAATTGCGGTTGATAGCATTCGATCAGCAGCTTTACCGTATTTCTTATTACCTAAGTTACTGAAGACTTGCTCAATATCATTGGCGGAAATTTTACCTTGTTTTGCCATTTGGTTTAAGTCAGAAACCGAAACATTTTTAGTTTTGGCCAATTGTTCTCTAAACATTGGGAAATACTGTGAAATTTGATTCAACATACCTGCATTGGCTTTCCCACGTGATAGACCGTTAACCATATCATTAGTAACTGAATTAATTTGCTGACCATTTAAGCCAACAGCATCCGCCATATTTAGCATGGACTTAGTCATGTCATCTGATTCGCCTTTATTAGAGTGAAGATGATAAAATCCCTGCTCTAAGTCATTAACAGTGTCTACAGATTGACCAGTTGCTGTAGATAAATCATTAATAGTGCCAACCATAGCATGACTTTTCTTGACGGTTCCAGATAAAGTTTGCCAAGTAGCGCCCATTTGTTGTTGCTGATTATTAAACTTTTGACCAGCAGCCAAAGCACTACCAATATGGTTAGTTATGCCATTCCATGCGGATCTAATAGTACTAGTAGCCAAATTAGCCTTAACAATTGAATGGAAAATTGATTCTGTTTTCTTACCCGTGCTGTTGGTCTCTTTTAATGAAGCGTTCCAACGAGTAAATGGATTCTGGCTATTCTTTTTCACGGCATTAGATAACTCACTAGCTTGGGTTTTACTTTTGGCCATCGAAGTGCCAAGTTCGTTGACTTTAACACGTTGCTTAGCTATTTCAGAACTATCAGCACCACGACTACTTTTGAGTCTTTCTAAGTAGTCTTTTTCTTTCTGGTATAAACTACTTTGCTTTTCCAGAGTACTTTGCATAGAACTGTATCGTTTTTTCGTAGCTTCAACCGTTTTACCTTCCGCATTGAGCCGATCAATTTGAGATTTATGTACTTTAGTGTCGTCTTCTAGGGCTTTTTTGCTCTGCTCAATTCCAGCTTTATAATACTGCTCGTATTTACGATCTTTTTCTAAGTAATTGCTATGTTTAGAAATTTGAATATTTAATTTTCTAATTTCTTTTTCATAATCCTGTCGAGCTTTAACATCTTGTTTAGATGAACCAGTCGTATTTTTGAGCGCGGTTTTATTTTGGTCTAATTCTTTACGCAAAATAATTAAGGCATCTTTTTGCTTACCTACTTTGGCCGCGCTTTTTTCGGATTGATTACCTGCTAGTTTGGCACGGTCTTCTGTATTTTTCCATTCGGCATTAGTTCGACGTAGTTCATTACGTAAACTGTATAAATCTGAGTCATCCACATCTAACGAAATTTTAGACGCTAGTGTGTTCACAACGTCTTTACTTGCCATTCATATCCTCCTTTCCCTAATAATTTTGATTTGGCGTAATACCAAGTCGATCTAATAAGCCCTTTGGATCTTCTGCTCGATCGTCAGGACTCTTAGCCTTCATAATGGTTTGCATTAAGAAGAAATCTTGTTGTTCAAAATCATCTGGCAATATATGAAAATATTCAAATGCCATTTGTTCTTCGTAATTGATGTCTTCGATGGCATTTTTTAATTCATTAATTACCGCATTTAGGCTTTTTTTGAGTCATCTGATTTTTCGGGTTCTGTTCCCGTTACTTTACTGGTAATAAAACTTACCAAGTCTAATAGTTCAGTTTGAGTTAAATCATCTAGCTTAGCTCGATATTTATCTGACAATCGCAAAATATCTAAAACAAATTGTTCAGCATTCGTTAACATTTCATTCATAGAATTCATCATCGTAATTTGATCACCAAGCAATTTATCACGTTGTTCGTCAGTTAATTCATCATCAGTTTTATCGTTTAGTTTTTGATTTTGACTATCAATTTTAGAAGTAGTACGTTGCATTTTCATTAAACGTAAATTCATTTGATAAACACGTCTAGTATTTTTTACGCTTCCTTTGACTTTAATTGGTGTTTTTAGTCCTAAATATTTCTCAACATTAATAGATACTGCCATTTTATGTAAAAATCCTTTCTTAAAACCGCCGAACATGTGAGAGTCCAATTATGCTTTTCTAAGGCGATTTTACTTATTTATGAATAACTATTCAGAAGTTTGAGTTTTGTTGCTTAGATTGGATTGTGTGTTGCCGTTATTATCTGAGCTCGGAAAAATATCGCTCAAAAAACTTATTAATATCAAAACTAGTATCACCAGTCCAACCGATTTCCATTCCATCATCATCGTCACCACTATTAATTGGTGTGTATGTCATGGAATCAGCTTGACGACTTTGGTTTTCATTGCTGGTTTGTAAATTAACGTCTCCAGTCGTTAAATGTCCCTTTTTAAATCCAAAATGAACATCATTATTTCCAGAATCACTGGAAACAACATCTAAAGCAACCAGAGTAGATTGAGGGTCACCTTCTAATGACCATGCTCCGTTATCTTGCTTTTTTCGTCCTAACAAGCGATTTTTAATATCTTTGCTTAGAAAGTTACTTCCAAGTGAAATAGAAGGTTGTGCTTTGCCATAAGAAGTCTCAACATTTTGGTTATTACCCCAAACACGTTGAACACTTTGCCCTAAACCAGAAATATTAGCCGTTGTCATACCACCATCTTTATCAGAGGTAACGGTATAAACTCCGTTATCACCGAAGGTAGGATCAATAGTACCATCATCTCTTAAAAGTGCGAACTTGGCTGTTTTAATACCAACTGTTCCGCCATCTTTTCTTGCCATTATAAAAAATCTCCTTTACATCATAATTTTATGAATTTTAATCGTTACACTCTCTTGCTTAGTATCTGGATCAATAAAATTACTAAATCCATTTGAGCGCCAATCGTTTTGTACAAAAAAATGAAGCAATGTTTTAATTACTTCATCAAAATTAAATTGAAATTGTTTAGAAAAAAATATTTGAACTTGAATACTTTTATCAACGCTAGTAAACGTATCATTGGCCCAATTAGCTAGCTCACTATTAATATCACTGATCAACATCGTTGTTTTTAGCGTCTCGTTTTCTAATTCTGTTGGAATACTATTGATATAAATATTATCCAACCAGCTAAATTGTTGAGAGCTTAAAATATCTTTTTTTAATTGTACTTTGGTATCAATCATCAGTAACATCCTTATAAGCATCTTTCATAGCTTCGGCAACTTTATCACTGGAATTCATACGAGTATTATCCACGAAATGATCTCCCACCATTTTTTTCGTACCATCATTGATAAAACGAGCGATATAAGCATGATTAACATCAAAACCGACCATGCTGTTGCCAATACGCATACCCTTTTCATCTTTTTTAGAAGTACGTACACTATCTTTTAAGTGACGATGTTGATTGGTTTCTTTATGACTGGTCACGTGACCACGATCAATGATTGATGCTTTTAGACCTTTACGAAGAACTTTTGCACCTGCTCCCGTAATTTTATATTTTTGCGAAGTATCTAAGTGAGCTTTACTGGCAACTTGATCGTAGACCGAATTTAATAAATTATTCATATTACTAAACTTATCCGCCATTTTTAGCCTCCAAAGTTAAATAATCGTAGTTCATAAAGCCGTTACCTTCATCAGGACTGTAATCAACTAACTTATATAAAGTATCTCCGTACTTAATTAATAAGTTACCAGTAATACGTTCATCATGCTTAACAATCAATGTAATAGTGTCTTGCCACTCGGTTCCTAGTAAATTATAACGAGTGGGCATGCTACGACGATAAGGACAAGCCCAGAGTTGAAATTTAGATTCAAAGCTTTCATACGTATTGCCGTTATTTTCGTTAGTCACTGTTTTAGGCACACCAACAGTAATCTTTTTATTGAAACTACTATACAGTAACTTTTTAGCCATTATCATCGTCCTCATTTTGTTCAGACTCAAGAACGTCGTACTTACTCCGCATAAAACCAATTAAACTTTTATAAGTAAAACTAACATCATACGTTGGTGTATCGCTTAGAGCAATTCGATAAGTGTAAAACGCTCCCGCTAATGAATAGACACAAATGTTATAAGCGTCCCTAATTTCATCCCGCTCGAAAAAACCGGGAACATTACTTCCTACCGCATTTTGTACGTTAGCTTCCGCAACATTTAAATAACCTTGTAATAAACTATCTTCATCGTTACCTAAAACTTTGATCGTGTCTTTAAAATCGTTTAATTCCGGCATAATTATTAATCTGCCTTACTATTGCTAGTAGTATTCTTAGTTCCTTGGTCAGGCAAATCAGTGAATGAATCGACCGTAAAGGCATCAAAATCAGTTAATTCAACATCAAATCGGTCAATAACCTTAACTTTAGTTGTATCAGACTCAAATCCCCCTGCACCATCATTAGTTGAATTAAGAGTCATTTGTTGACGGTCAAATAAAGTAATACCTTGCTTTAGATCACCATAAATAAATGGATGAGCTCCACCATTGTCTTGTAACCAGCGGTCAGAAATTACACAAATGGGTTTGCCATCAATTTCCTTTTGAGCCGGATTAGTAACATTATTCTGAACTAAATAATTACCATTAGCATCTTTAACAGTAGCTAATGCAGTAAAGCCAGATTGATTAGTAAAGATGGTAGAAGTATTAACAATAGCAGGATCTACCGCGGTTTCAATGGTTCTCTTAACGTCATCGAAACTATTAATGCCACTCTTTTTAGGTGCTGTTCCAATAACTTTTAGAATTTCGTTATTTCGAGTAATAACGTCTTTTTTAGCGATCCAATTATTAATGTATTGCATTAAGTTATCAGCACTATCTGCCATTACAGTATTAGTGAGACTGGAAATACCACCAAAACGTTGAATAGTGTATTCAATGCGGTTAACCTCTGGATCATCCATGCTAGGAATTTTGATATTTTCTTGACTCAGATTATTAAGAGGCTTAATAGCTGACATCTTTTCGTAAATACGTGATCCCTTTGAAGTACCAACATTTTCCACATTTACATATTGATCCAAAGCGTCATATTGGCGAGTGAGTTGATTGATTTGCTTTTGATCATCGCTAGGAACTGTTAAGCCTAATGAGCTATTGTCTGGACTACTAGGGTCCGTAACCGAGGTAACTTCATCAACCACTTTTGGATCCCCTCGTAGCATTCCTTTAAACTTATCGACAAAGTTAACTTTGTTCTTATCGTTAACTTTATGAGGTTTGCCATCATCATTTGACTTGCCTTCAGTGTTGCCACTAGGCTTATCATTTTCTCTAGCTTCATCTAGTTGAGACTTTAAAGCATCACGCTGAGACTTGGCATTGTTTCTATTTTCAGTGGTTTTTTTGTAATCATCTTCATTAAAAGAATCATTCATAACCATTTTATTAAGCTTGTCGTTTAGGTCAGATACTTCTTGACCTTTTTTAATCCATTTATTATTTAAATCATTAATATGCATTATGTATATTTTCTCCTTTAAATGTTTTGCATAAAAATAGCCCGCTTCTTATCTGTAAGAGTTTCGGACTTTTTATGTTTTTCTCTGTTCGTCTGGATTTCATCGTACTGTTTAGCCTTTTTATAAATTTTATAAAACTTATCAACTGACTTATCACTAAAAATATCATTAAGGGAATTAGTAAGTTGTGGTGCTTTGTTATTTTCAAACATCACCTCATCAGCAAAATGATTTTCAACGGCTTCATCAGCATTAAATTGAGTAGTTTGTGTCATCATCTTTGCAATTGCGGTCTTATCTTGTCCCGTACGGTCCCGATAAATATTAGCAATCGCTGAATCAGTCGAACTTAGCATATTAACTAAGCCCTGTAAGTCATCAGAATTACCTTGAACGTCACTTACTGAGGCTTTATGTATGATAATTCTGGCAGTGGGCGCAATGTTAATTTTATCTCCAGCCATCGCAATGATACTAGCAGAGCTACCTGCCATGCCTAAAATATTTACCGTGACAGGTTGACTAGCATTTTTCAGCTCCGAATAAATTTCACTCGCAGCATCCACATCACCACCACCTGAATTAATGTTAACTTCAACACTATCGTTATCTTTAGCAGTATCTAAAATCTGATTAACTCCAGCCGGATAAGTGGCAGGAAAATCTAAAATACTAGCCATCTTACCGTCCTTATCATTAATAACATCACTCTTAATAGGTACTTGTATAGTTGTCATTATTGTTCACCTCCTTTCATTATTTTTGTCGAGCTGGTAAATCATCGGGCAAAAAGCCACGATGTTGTAATTCGCTCACAGTTTGATTAGCGGTCAAAGTACCATCTTTTGTCATTCCTGACAGGGTTGAAGCATATTGATCGCCTAACGGGTCTACAGCTTTACGGACATCCATATGAACGTCTGTATTGAGTTTATTTTTGAGTTCACTTACGATCGGGTTCACGTAGTTAGCTAATGATTTGATAATGGATATGTTTTCCATTTGAATAGACGACTGTTGGTCACCTTTCCCGTTGATCATGGAATCTGGAATACCATAAACTTTAGCGATTTGCGAACCAGTCCAATTAGCTTGGTCCAGTAAGTTAGCTATATTACTCCTCATTTCTAATGGCTGGTAGTCTTCTAAATCATCAAGCACCAGCACACCATTTCGCAATTCTTGTGTAGCTTTTCTAGACCGTGCTTGTTTTTCCTTGCTATTCAACAAGCCACTATTTTTAACTTTTAGAATTCCCGAACTGGTTACGGCTTGTGCCAATGCTTTGAGAGTTAATTTATTAGATGAATTTTTAATATTGAGTTCGCTAGAAAGGGCGCTCAAAGGACTCACACCCGTCATACCTCCGTTTTTAGAAAGTAATCGAAAATGGATCATGTCACTTTGTGGAATGGCTTCAATGGTTCCGATATCAGGTTCGTCAAAGTTCGCGTTATAGATTAATCCACTACCATCGCTTAAAAGATATGTGCTGACTTGTGAGGGACGTAAATACTCTAAACGGCTGTCGGTCCCGTTAGCATTTCGAAAGCGATAGGCAAACGACTCACCACCAATGAGCAATTGTGCAAACATGCTTTGCCAAAAGGCATGAGTAGAAGCCGTCGCACTTGGATTATCAAGAATATTCTGAGCTCGTTGATTGTTGGCAGTTATTTCACCGCTGGCAAGAGCACCTGATAATTGAAAAATAATACTATAAATATCGGAATTTTGTAGTGCTTGGGACGCGCTCACATAACTTAGTTGATTACTTGTAGGGCTACTAAAGCCGAATGAGTCGTCAGACGCGCCTATAGTGCTTCCTAGATTAGAAATCTTATTATTAAAATTAAAAACTGGCATTAGTTATCACCTCCCTTACTTTGAGAACTGATAACTTCACTTAAAAAGCCAGTAATTAATAACACAATTGCAATGGCTAAAATGCCAAATCGATTTCCAAAACTAAATGCAAAAATAATTAGCAAAATAGTTGCAACTAGATAGCAAACTACATCCAAATACTTCCAAAATAATGCCAATAAGTTCTTAAAAATCATCTAATCACCTCCAATTTAAGTTAAGCCAGCGTCTGGATCATCAAAACGAGCTTTAACTTGTTCTGGTGTCATTCGTTTAACCGCTTCAGTTTTATCGTTTTCAATACCGTAATCTTCAAAGTGATACATCCCTTGGTAAAGAGCGTCGACAATCGCATCAACCACATCAATTTTTAATGTGGCTTTAGTCTTGTCGACTTGAATGCCAATACGATCTTCTTTTAGAGTTGCATTTAAGAGTGCTTTTTCCATAATTCGATCATCAAGGCGAGTAGCACTGCCTTCCACAAATATTCGTTGTAAGAATTTCGTTGGGTCTTTGAGCTCACTAGTCCGTTGTCTCACCGCGTCCAGTGGGAAGCTTGTATTATTATCCATAGCTTTAATAAAACTAGTAACACCCATCGCGTCATAGCCAAAAAAAATAACCTTCAAATTATGATCTTCTACATAATCTAAAAGCCATCTATAAATTTGGTCATCATCAATGAGACCTTGCTCATGATTAGTTATCGTGCAATATCCTAGTTTAGCTAATTCACGGTAGTTAATGCCGTCTTGTTTTTCCTTAGCTTCAATAGAACCAGCAGCATGCCATGGTATAAAACTATGTTGCTCAATATGCCATTTATTGTTGCCATCATCATCTACATATGGATAAACGAAGGCAAAAGATGTGTTATCGCTACTCATTGAGTAGTCGAAGCCTACATAGACTGTTCGTCCGTCAATATCAAAATTTGGTACTATGGATTTTTCTACATCTGCCAAATTGATGAACGTATCTTTACTTTGCTGTAACCACATGTTGAGTGATTTATTTTGAAATCCAGCCACATCAGCCGTAATAAGACTGTTATCACGCTCATCTTTTAAACTATCCATGAGTTTAACATTACCGCCTTTTAAACCAAGTAGTGGATTAGATTTGATCCACGTATCAGGTTTATAGGTTTCGTTAACGTTATCTTGCGACCAATCTAATAAGAGATAACTATCGCCATCACGTTTATAATCTTCTTCCATAGCTTGATAGATTCGTTTTTCATCTTGTCGAAACGGTACACTTGGATCATCGTAAGCTGTGGAAATTTGAATAAATTGGTGATTATCTACATCACCTTGTCCAGATGTAATTGAATTTAATTTGGTTTGGTCTTTAACCGTGCTACTACCAAATTCATCTCCGATAGCCGTTTGGAAATGATGAGAATCATATGTACCACTATTAAAAGTAACTTGAATAATTTCGTTATCGGTAGAACTCATAGTAATATGTTGAGACAGCGAGGTAAGACCTTTCATACTAATACCAACCGACTCGTTATAGTCCTTAAACAAGCCATTACTAAAAAGCTCTACTAACGTTCGTTTTACATATTTCATCAACTGTCGTGACTGTTTGGCATCCACTGAAGAAATTAAAAACTCTTGACCATTTTGCTTAACGGCTTGAATTAAAAAGCTATAAACAGTGATGATTGCCATCAAATAAGTTTTACCATTGTGACGAGCCACCGAAATAATGGCCCAAGTAAACCTCTTATCGTTAGTGTGATTTCGCCAGCCTTGTAGCATAGCCAAAATAAACTTTTGCCATGGCATTAACTTAACCGGTTTATGGCTCTTGATTTCCGGACAAAGTGACGCAAAAAATAAAATGTTATGTACTTGCTTGGTTGAATAATAGTAAGGAAATTTGCCAGTTTCTTGACGTTGTAAGTCTCGTAAATGTCGAAAACAAGCTAATTGAATATGATAGCCAGTTGTTATTTTTTGATCCAAAATATCAAAGGCATATTGCGTGCCAGCGTCTGGGTATTTTTTCCGAATACTATCAAAGTTAGTTTTTTGATAAGCCTTAAACACGTCATGAGATTTGGTTAAATCGATTTTCTTCATTTCTTAGTGCTTCCATTATCGGAATCAAAGGCTTTTGCAATTTGTTCTCGCTGGTCTTTCTTCGTACCACTATCAGTCTTCAAACTAAGTAATTCGGAACGCGATTGCGGTGTAAGCCCTAACTCGTTACCCAGCTTTTGTAGCTTTCCCGTTGCTGAATCAAGAATCTGAGTAGAAGGATTACGTTTATAACCTGTAAATTCGGTTTCCATTTCTTCACCAGTAACTGGATTAGTAGGCGTGTGATAGACAGCTCGCGATTGATCATTTTGATTGATATCATCGTAAGCCGCTCTCATAAGTTGGTAATTAATGCAAAATGCTTCCACGATAGTACGGTCCATATTATTAACATTCGGGTCTTTTTGAATTAGTGGGACTAAACGCCGCCACATATATCGTGCTGTACCTTTTAAATAAGTTGGCGGTGATTTAGACAATTTCCGCTTGTCCGTGGTGCTCTTTTTGCTAGCTTTAGTTTCTTTCCTTTTTCTCGTCATCGTCTCACTTCCTTTTAAAATTAGGGTATAAATACGGGGTACGGTTTTAAGCATTTTTTTTAAGTAAAATTCCTTCATATCAAGCGTTAGAACCACTAGACCCCCCTATCAAAAAGTTCAAAATTTTTGTGCGAAAACACGTGATTGTAATGTGTGCGCTCTACCGCTTGTGCGGCAAGGGGCGGGGGCATTTTTGTTGTTTATAAATTTCATCAATCAATTTACTTTTGTTTTCACATTTTATAATTTGTTTTTTGAATTTTTATAATTTAGTTCTTATTTTTTCGCTCTCATCATTAATGAGATAGCTTTCAAGTCTGTCACTTCAGTAGCTGAGGTTGGTTTTTGGTTCAAACCTGTACCGTAATAATCTTGTTTCCATTTGGTTTTTAGCCTATGGCAATTTCGACAAATTGTAGCTAAATTATCTAGATTACTCTTTTTGGAATCATCGAATTCAATCGGCACAATATGATCAACCGTTTTAGCATTCGTTGTGAGCTTTTCAATTGCTTTGCAATACTGACATACATAATGATCACGTTCGAGTGTTTGCTGACGAAGGTGAACCCAGTTACGTGTGCGATAAAACTTATACTGATTGCTCTTGTCTTCGTTACGATTACGAGTTACTTGGTTGTATTTATGTTCGTACTGCTTTGGTTTGTGTCCCCACTTTTCTCTACTCTTTAAGTAGGCAGCTTCGTACTTACGATGTTGCTCACAATAATAATGAGGGAATTGAGTTAACGTGTGACAGTTTGGATAACGACATCTTCTAACTCGTGGCATTAGTCAAACCAAATCCAAGCTACTAAAATTATGCAAACACTCATAAAAAATAAATTAAAAAACATATGTACTCCTCCAAATAAAAAAGCAACCTCAATGGATTGCTCTGATTTAATTACTGTTAAAGGATTCGAACCTCTAGCAGTAGATGATAGATAGATGATTATAATAATTATCTGTGTTATTTAAGTATATTGTTTAAAGAAAGGAAGCATAGGTTTTGTCTACGTAAGTATCTCTATCTATCAAACGAACAGACGATCACAACTTTATTTCATTATTTATTTTGTCTAGCTGTTCGTAATAACACGTTCGGGAATTGAACCCGAATATATGTACCAAACCGTGTTGCCTTTTGAAGAGGTATAAAACATAGGAACATATGCAAAGTAATTACTCTAGGCGTGGACGCTTTCCCAATTCGTCCACTCTATCAATATAACGCGCTTAGCTGCCATTTAACTGACAGATTACTGATAAAAATGTGACTTCACGAATTAGCATAATCTAATTGAATCATCGGACAAATCTCAGCAAAACATAACAGAGCTTCATTCTTTATGCGATACATTTGTCTAACATCCATTAACATTTGCCCAGCAATCTCCACATTGCTATCTAGTGGCTTTATATAAGAATAAGTAAGTACATCACGATAATTTTCATTAGTCATGTTATTGATAACCTTAGAGACTAACTCACAGAATTCACCAGCATACACGTAACTATCATACTGTTCAGCTTCAGAGTTTTTACCGCCTTTCCCACTTGGCATGCCATCTTGTTTGGGTGATGACAAGTCTGCTAATTTTCCTTTTACGTGTTCGTTGTGATAATGTTGATAGCTTTCCAGCACCTTTTTAGCGTCATTCTTGGCTTCATCGTAATTATAATTATTAAAACTTAGTTGCATAGAATAGTGCTCCTTTTTATAATTATGATAAAATATAACTGTTTACATAGTTGAACTACTGCCTTCTGCCTAGGTTGTAGTTCCTTTTTTATACGATATTATGATGCATTAAAGTTTCCAAAAGCTCATTCAATCCATCCATATCCACTTCAATATAGTTATTGTCGTTATCTGTCTCAACCGTTTTATGATAGCTTTCATCGTCATTAATTTGATAGTTAATTACTGTGCCTTTTGCTAATTTAATTTTAATAGGTCTACCTACTTTCTTTATTCACGTTATTGCTTATCATCCTTGACTATTTTAAATACTGGATTATTTTCATCAAATTCTTGTAACCCTTTCTCTTCGAACTCTACCAAAATTAGTTAAGCCTTGTTTCTTAGTCAAATGTGTTTGCAAGTAAGCCGAATGAATTTTTACACCATTATCAACCAAATTCTCCGCAAGATTTCTAATCGTTATCCCAGAGGTAATCCTGCGGTCGTGATGGTCAAAAGCATAGTACATATATTGCTGTTTATGCTCGTGTGAGTGCTGACTACCAAATAGCTTATGCGCTTTAATAATTCGACTATCTTTTTCTGGACAGTGCATAATCGAACCGTAATCATCTTCAATACCATGAACTAACTTTAAAATTCGATGAGCCTTTTTATCTCTTTGCTTTCTAATTTTTTTATTGGGTTTCATATTATTGAATTGTAATTGTGCGACTTCACTTTTTTCGTAATCCGTTAAATTCATTTTTAGCCCTTTCTATTTAACTTTTTCTTGAAATTGCTTAGTTCGATAGTTATAACGTGCCAAAACAACGGGAACTTGATAAAGATATTCAAATTCGTTAATCCTTAAACTGGCATCAGCCGTGACTTTACCACCTTTTACATCAACCACTTTAATCATCTGGCCGTGAGTGTCGTATTCAATAAAATCTGGACTATAAACTCGTTTGCGATGTGTTTTACCATTTAATTTAAATCGAGGAGTAATCTCAAAACTCTTATGATCGTCGAAACTTATGTATCTATTTTTGATAAATCTAATGTAATACATATATTCGACCCTGCTATCAAAAGTAATCCCGTCTGCTTGGATCTTTTTGGCGTGGTATTTATTCTTTGGCTTAATAGCTCGATACTGACTAATCTTAGGCATTAAGCTCATCTCTAACTTGGAGAAACTTATTAATAAAGTATTTTTGCCCTTTTCCAGTTACTTTAGTCGTTTTGTTAATACTTGAATGTCCGTCGCTATGAATTACTGTACTTTCTTTGATTTTAAATAACTGTAATCGCATAGCTTTTTGTGTAGGTGTATTGTAGCTACTACCAAAGCGACGAATTAAATAACCGTTGTTACGTAGCCAACTAAATAACTTATTTTGCCCGATATCAATACCATTTTGTTTCATCATCTTAGCTAATTCACCAATTAGAATAGTGGTGTTGCTAGTAGTAACCGCATCAGAAAAACGTGCTTTAGGTTCCAACTGGTCTATTTTCTTTTGCTGATCAGTAGCTAGCTGTAATGCTTCTGCTTTAGTTTTAGGAATGTTAAATCCACCAGTGTGCTTAATTTCATCTTCCATTTGATTGAAAGCTTTAATATATTCAGCTTTAAAATTCATTGCTTTACTACCAGTGAATCCCATAGCTAAAAAAGTAAAGCCATCACGATTCATATAATAGATATTCCTAGACCTACCATAAGTATCTAATGCCGTACCCTTAATAAACATCTCCTCAAAATTGTGAAGATCTTTTTTTAAATTACCGATTGCACGCATAACATTATCATGTCTTTTATCAAATTTACTTGCTACTTTTAAACTAGTTGTAACTGCTTGCTTATTTTTCATAATTACTAAATTATTCAATTTTACTAAACTCCTCTCAATTCTGTAGTGCTTTTAATCTCTTATTTATTCGATCTTTTTCTTGTGCTGATAATTGGTGTTCACTATTACTCTCAGCGTCAAGACGTTCTTTTTGCTTTTGTGCTTGTTTTCTTTCTTCTTTTTCTTGCTTTTTCGCCCAATCTGGCAATTCTTCTTTAATTTTCCCTTTATGATCAGGCTTTAGATCAAACTCATCTTGCCAGCTCCGTTGATTAAAGAACGTTGAACCTTGTTTAATAAACTTCTGTTCGGTGCCCTTAACTTCAATTTGTTTTTTATAACTAACGATACCCTTTTGAATCTCTTCGTTAGTTACGCCATCTTTAATTGCTTTCTTGTAAGCTTTAAAAGCAGGCTCTTTACCTTGCTTTTTGGGGTAAAGTTGCCATAATTTATTGAAGTTATTTTCTAGTTCTTTTGATTTTGGTTGATTAGTTGCTTTAGCTTTTTTCTTGGGTTGTTCTTCTTGAATTGTTGGTTGTTTAATTCGATAGTTGTTCCCCTTAGCGTTGTCATCATCACATAGATTAATTAAACGGTAAGCAGTCGCTTTGTTTCCATTAGTTTTAAAGTCTAGAAAACCTTTTTGTTTGAGCGTATTACGATCCTTATTTATTGCTTGACGACTTAATTGAGTAAGATTTTGTAGTGTTTGATTTGCCACAGTAAACCAATCCATCCAACGGGTCTTATTATTTATAAACATTAATTGATACCATAGCATCATTTGCCCGGTTGAGAGGTCTAAATTTATCTGTAGCGAATCGTTAAACGCTAAAATTTCTTTAATATAATTAGTTGTTTTACGCATAGCTCTAATGCTCCTTTGTATTAAAACGGAAGATCATCATCAGAAATCTCAGGTTCACCAGTATTATTAGTAGGTGCACTTGGATTTTCAAATGGATTACTGTTATTAGATTGGTTGTTATTATTTTTGGAATCTAGCAACGTGAAATTGTTAACCACAATCTCAGTAACATAAACTCGATTACCATTTTTATCTTCATAATTGCGGGTTTGTAGTCTACCTTCAATTCCGACTAATGAACCTTTACTCGTATATTTGGCAAAGTTATCTGCCATCTTTCCCCAGAATTGCAACATCGGAAAGTCAGCATCGTAATTGCCGTCTTGATTTTTAAAATTACGATTAACGGCTAAATTTACACTGCCAACGCTTTTCCCATTGCTAGTTTGTCTAACTTCTAGAGCTTTAGTAACTCTTCCTGTAAAAACCGTAGTATTAATCATTGCTGACTCTCTCGACCTTTCTCAATTACAAATTTAATAATTTTATCGGCACTATTATTAGTCATCTTGTCCCAACTAGTGGCAAAACTATTTAACAAAGTGACTAGCACCTTATGTGGTTCTTGATTCAAGAAATCTGCATAGCTAGTAATTAAACTAGTAACTCGTTCTTTTTTCTCTCTACCGGCTTTTTGATTACCACTATTTTGTTGGTTGGTTGCTGTAGCTCGTGAGTTTCTTTGTGTGCCATTTTTATTGTTATTATGGCCACTTGAATTACTCGACAAGTCTTCGCCTTTATAAACATCTAAGCCTAATCCTTGTAAAGCACATGCTTTAACAAAACATCGTTGTTTCGTTTTATTAATTTGCATAATATCTGGATTCTTTTCAGCATTATTAAAATAGTCCATTACTGGCAAAGTTTCTGATTCGCTATGTCCTTTTATGGTTACAGTGCATTCGACATAGGTACCTTCTGGGGTTTTCATGTAATCCACATTACGTCCCGTTAATTTGCCATTTTGTCGATCATATTCTGGAAACTGGGTAAATTCTTTTGTGGCATCAATGTCGATACCCTTTAAAATCTGCCAAGCCCACATCCATGAGAGATAATCATACCGATACTCTTTGTTAGTTCTTTTGCTTTTAAACCTTTTAGTATCTAGATGATCACTAACATCAATCTTATTTAATTGTTCAAACGTGCTTTCTGCTTTATCTGCCATCTTCATCACTACTCAATTCTGGTACGCTCGTTATTTTGTAAATCCATACCCTTAATTTTGTTGCCGGCTTTTAGGTCTTGGTAAGCTTTCTTTTTATCGGCCTTCTTTTCTACTTTTTCCGTAATATATTCCTCTGGAATTTCGTTAATATTAGGAATGATTACTGATTGCCGATAATTGCGTAACGACAACCGTTTATCATCAAAGTTCAAATGCTTAACGCCTTTAGCTTTCATACCACCCGTTAAATAAGCATTTAAATTTTTATTCAAGTTCTTTAAATGCTTCTTACGTTCTTGTCGTTGTTTTATAAGCTTGTCTAAGCCATTTATTTCTTCGTCATTGTTTTCGATCCAACCCGCAATATTGTTAGCCTTCTCATTAAAAGAATCGTCTATGGCTTCTAAAGTGTCTCTTACGGTGTCTTCGTCTAGATCGTCTCTATTTTGTAACTCGTTGTATTTTCCTGATAATTTATATAAATTCATTTTTATTTCCTCATTTTATTCAAAATATTTTTTAGGGTGTTTTAAAATGTCTTTAATCAGTGGTCCAACGGCCGTTCCTACAATAAAGGCCAATAATAAAAACAATGCTTGCCCAGTACTAAAAACCATAAAATCTCACTTTCTAATTTACTTTTTTAAAATGAGTTGGTAATATTATTTTTGTTGAATATCAACTCATTGAGTTACCAAATTTTCTTGGTGGCTCTTTTTTTATTACATAATGTCTTCATACGTTTGAGTATGATCATCAATCCACTCATCAACTTTTTTGCGTGGATAAACTAACTTATCTCCTTGTTTAATAACGGGGAAATCAGGTTCATAAATATAATATTTCTTCAACGTATTAGTGTTGGTATCTAAATATTTAGCAAGTTCTCGCTGATCAAAGATAGCTTGCTTATTTTTTGTATTTTCTTCAACACTGTTAGCAACGTGCAAAATAGCTTTATTAATAGTGTCTTCAATCAATTTCGTTAATTCCCTTCGCTTTGATATTATTATCACTAGAAAGGTGGTGATAATAATGAATTTTAATGAAGTCCAAGCGCTTCAATACATGGTTGATCGATTAGTGAAAATTAATTTTAAAGGCAAGAGATATGCACAAATAATTTTCAAATACGATAATCGTTTTGTAACGTTTAATTCTTACGAATGTTCAGATAATGTTCCAATTGAAACTAAGTTCTTAAACAATGGGAAAAATATCAACAAATACCCAGTAAATGTGATGGATAATAAGGCTAATAACCTTTTCTATAGAGCTTATGAAGCATTAACTAATGCTTTCCCTAATGCGGGTGATCCATTATTAGGAGAGGAACAAATCACAAACATGAAAAATGATACACACATTCCTTATTTATTAATTAAGCTTATTGATTTAGTTAAGTCATTGAAATTAGATGCCCCAACATCAACTCAAGTGGCTTATGACTTTAATTACTTAAATAATAAGAACGACAAATTACCTTATTTTTTAATTGATAAAAATGCCAATTTTGAACCGGTTTATTTAACTACTCTGAATCAAAACGAGGAGTAAATTCTTTAATACATTTTAAGGTGTAATCAAGCTCAGCACTTTGTTGCTGGGCTCTTTTTATTAATTGAGTTAACTCATCTCCATTATTTAAAACAAACTTAAATCCCATTTTTCTTTCTCCTTTTGTGTCACGAAGATCCTTGTAATTTCCTGTACCAACAAAAAAGTTTTCTTTATTCATTGTCATTACTCCTTTAAATTCAATATTTTATAAATATCTTGTTTTTAGATAATCTAGCCAATAATCCAATCATCAGCAGTCAAATCATTTAACGTCGGATTCCATCTAATCGAAGGACCATCTATGTCATCAGATTTATATGGAATCATTAAACAGCAAAGACTTGTATTAGTTGGAATAATTGACATTCCTCCGGGTTGCCATTTTCTACGAGTTATGAGTAGTCCTTTACTCATGGCTTTTTTACTTGCTTCTTGAATATTCATTGCTATCACTCCTTTTTTCGATTTATTAGTTTTGATAACATTGCCACCCGAAAGGTGGTGAAAATGTTGGATGAGAATAATAAGTTAATTTATGACGCATTACTAAAGATATCTAACGATAATGCGCCAACTTCTGTTGGTATGCTTGGTTCAAAAGCTTTTAAAAAATTAAGTAAACTGACAAAGCTCCCACAGGAAGATATTGCAACTTCCCTATCTCAGTTAGAGAAGCTCAATGCTATCCACTTCATCAGTGGTAACAACCAAATTGTAGATATTTCTATTAACCAAGTAGATCTTTAAATTTGGGTTTACCAGACAGTTCATCATATGGTGTGCTGTCTTTTTTTAGTTCCCAATCTTTAGAAACAAAATCACTATACTTTGGATTCCATAAAGCTTTATTTACCACATGAGACTTGGAACAAACGAAAAACGAGCCAAATTCTGATTCTTTAAACCAAATATCAGGATAAGAATCATTATAAAATCCATCATTTTCTTCATGTGCTAGTCGAATTACTTTGCTGAGTTCCATTGCTATCACTCCTTTTGTTTAACTTGTTAGTTCTGCTATCATGCCACTATGAAAGGTGGTAATTAGAATACTTATATATAAATGCTTAACTATATTGTCCTTAATATTGAGTTTGATATTATCTTTTTTAAAATTGAAAGAATATTTTTCAAAAATAAAATATATACAAAGCAAAATATCGTATACTAAAGGGTTTCATTTAATGCTTTTAACTTTAAAAAATAATGCTTCAACAAATAATGCTGTTATTGGTTTAAAAATTAATGGTCATAAAATTTCAAAAAGTTAAAACAAATCTAAAAGTTGTGGGAAAAACATTAACACCACTAGAACTAAGTCAACAATTGTAATTGCACAGCTTAAAATAAGCTCTAAAAGTTCATTATCCAAATTATTTAATACTCCTTAATTATTTACTGTTTTTCCTGTAACAGGATTTGTAATCTTCTTGTCCTTGGTGTTACCAGCAATAACATCAAGGTCTTTTTTAATTCCTGCTAAATTCTTTCCGATTTCTGCTAATTGCAAACTACTTTGCATATTCATTGATATCACTCCTTAATTCCTAAATACTTGTCTATTTCTTTTCTGATTCGCTTAAACCTAGGTTCTTGGTAAAAACTAATTGCTTTGCTAATTTCTACATAATCTTCACCTAAAATCTTTGCTAATCTTCTTTGTGTAATGCCTCTTTTTAAAAGCTCAATTTTGACATTTCGTTGATAATTTTCTATTTGCTTCAAAACGTGCTTTACAGGCATTGCAATCACCTCCCTATCAACTAAAGTCGTCAATACGTTGACGAATATTACACGTTTGTATAAACTAGAAACGTATAAAAAGTTAGCACAATCATTAATTCTTCCCCAAGAATCTTATATATAATGCGATTTCTTTTTGCCAAACAACCAATTGACGATTTAAATACTACACGTAATGTATGTTATTTTCAATGGTTTTCAATACATTCGTATGTTTTGTTTTTAAAAAAATAGGGAGATATACCATCATGACAACGTATGAAAATATCAAAAGAATTTCAAAAAAACGTGGATATAGTTTGCCTGAAACTGCAAAGAAAGCTGGGCTAAGTATAAACGCACTTTATAGATATAATCAGGGAATCGAGCCAAAATATGAAACACTGGAAAAAATAGCCGATGCATTAAACGTTCAATTATCTGATTTGTCAGATAGATATAAACCAAGCAATAAAAAAAAGATAGCTAATCTAGACGATGAAAATACATTAATGATGTATGGAGGTAAGCCAATTCCTAAAGATGAAATGGATACAGTTAGGAAAATTTTACGTGGCTTAAGAAATTCCGACGATTCAAAAAAGTAATACATATCTAAAAATGAAGTAGAGGAGAAAAATATCATGACAATGAAATCAAACGATGAACAACGATTTTCAGATGCAATGGATAGGTTTAATAATTATCAATTGAAGAGCAAGCAAATGAATGTTGGTGAAATTATTTTATATCAAGTATTATTGCTGAACAATTATAAAAATGAATGGATGGAATGGTTTACTCTTAAAATTAAAATTATTCAAAAATCAACCAGACTTTCATTTACTGAAATTATTAAATCACGAGACAAATTAAAAAAACTTGGATTAATTGATTTTGAAAAGTCTGATACTCAACCAACTAAATATAAAATAATTAAATTAAATCAAGATAACGAAAATTAAATAACAGAATCACTAAAGAACTTAGTTCTTTTCTATTTCTTATTTTGTTTATGTTTTGTTTTGTTTACTTAATGTGCAAGCACTGCGAAACGGTGCTGTAAACATAGGCGAAACGATGATATAAAGCATACCGAAACTGTGATGTAAATTATTTTACATACACATGGAATAATTATATATATCTATTATTTTATAGAATTAATTAGAAAGTCATTAATGAATTCTGGATCATCTTATCAAATTCGCACAAAAGAATAACATCAAAGTGGTTCAGACTTATGAATTAAAAAATGATACTCAATCCTTTGCGTCTATTGACGCTAACGCTGTGATTGTTAATATGAACTGGTGGAATCATAAACAATTACCATTTATTTTTGCTCATGAACTCGGTCATATCATGAATTGCGATCATGATGACGCTATTTTAAGCCAATACTCTTGTTTAAATCGTCTTTATGAAAAACAAGCGGATAATTACGCCATTGACTTATTAATTCCTACTTATGTAAAAGACAAAGGATCTGAACAGACAAATGTCGATGAATTCATGCAAAAATTTCAAATTCCTAAATCATTAAAAGACTTATGCTATGAGGAATTAAAAATATTTAATTAATAAATTTAAATAGTCCAAATACTTACGACGGTAAAAGATGATTTTTAGGAGGTATTATTTTGAAGACTACGAAACTGGCGTCAGGAATTGTAATGATTGTTTTAGGTGCTATAATCATTTTTCAATCGATGTTTGCTGGGGTAAGTAATGCATTTGAAAGTAACAATAGCGGTTCTGGAACTCTGGGATTCTTCTTAGCAGTTGTCTATATTATCACTGGAATCGTCTACATATGTACTAGAAAAGCACATAACTTAGCTGCTGATATAATTAATTTTGTTCTTTTAGCATTTATGTGGATCTTATCAATTTCTAATGCGTCAGATTACACCGACTTAATTGTTTGGGGTTGGATTGCTTTAATTATTGGAGCTGTATTTTTGGTTTGGCATTTAATCTTAAACCACATATCTAAAAAACATAGTCAAGCTTAAGTATTAATAATTATAATAAAGCTAAGTGCTTTACAAATTCATTTGATTTAAATTTAAGTACCCTACTCGGTAGCTAGAAACCGTTCGACTCGGCTTTAGGGCTTTTTTAATAGGTAGATTAATTAGAGAGGTATAAAACAATGGCAAACGTAATAAAAAAGCGCGGAAACAATTGGCGTGCTCGAGTTTTTTATTATGACGATGTTAAAAAGAGACACGCTAAAAGTGCTACATTTGGAACCAAAAGTAAAGCGCAAAAATGGACCATTGATCAAGAAAATAATTTAAATAAAAACCGATTTATAAAAAGTAGCACACAATCATTACCAGAATATTTTTTAGAATGGTACAAAACTTTTAAAGAACCTCATTTGGCTAATTCCACTAAGCGACGTTACATGGCAACTTCTAACGTCTTAAAAAAATATTGGAAAAATATTCCCTTACAAAATATAAACTACATTAAATATCAAAAATTTTTGAATTATTTAGGTGACAATTTTGCGTTAGAAACTGTTCGCAAAATCCATGGACAAACTCGCTATGCTATTAATAAAGCTGTTCAAATGCATAAGATCAGTGATAACTTTACTAATGGCGCCACTGTTTATGGTAAAGCTGGTAAAAAAGCCAACCTCAAATATTTGGAAATTTATGATATGAAAAAGCTACTAAATTATTGCATGGATATAAATTATATTACTGACATCTCTAAAGCTATGGTAGCTACTTCCTTATTAACTGGCTTACGCTACGAGGAAGTTATTGGATTAACGTGGGACAATATTAATCTGAAAAAACATACCTTAACGGTTAATAAATCTTATAGCCAAGTAGACAAACAATTTCAGAAAACTAAAAATCATGCTTCAAATCGAACTATTTCTATTAATAGAACCCTTGTAGAATTATTTAAAAAAGTTCAAATTATTCAAGGCAAATTTTTGTTAAAGCATGGATATCAAAATAATAATAATTTTGTCTTTTTAAATCGTTTTTGTAATATAATTTCTTCAGGGAGTATTAATAAGTCTTTAAAATACTACTGTAATCATTTAGGAATTAAACAAATAACTTTTCATGGATTACGTCACACTCACGCTAGTTATTTAATTTCTCAAAATGTCAATATTCAGTATGTTTCAAAAAGATTGGGTCACTCTAGTGTATCAATCACGCAAGATGTTTATGCTCATTTATTAAAAGATAAAGAAACAGAAGATTCTAACAAAACAATGCAAATTTTGGACAATATTAATTAATTGCGACCGAATTGCGACCATTAAAAATACAATTACTACTATACCAATGATTATGTGTGCTTTATAATGCTCATCTCGGGCATTTTATGTGTTTTGGCTTATGTGTGATTACTGTTATATCAGCATTCTTATATATATGATCTAATCAAACTTAATTAAATTGTGTCCTTTTTGTGTCCTTATAAAAGGCGTTACCAAATTAATTGGTAGCGCCTTTCTTGTTGTCTTCTTCAAACCTCTTTTTGATTATTTCAGAAAATCTATTCAAATCATCTTGAGTAGCCCATTCTTTCGATAAACTTTTAACCTAATTGATTAATGCTTGCACAAAAAAAGAGCAGACATAACGTCTGCCCTTCTTACATATCTTAATTAATATAATCACCTAAGTCAAATTAACTTATTCTTTGCTTGATAATAGTAATCACGCAACGGATGAAGGCGATTATTTTTAATAATCCATGGTTTCTCGAAATTAGTGTAATGAACAATTACAGGATTCTTAAGTGCCTTTGCTTCAGCTGCTCGACGTTCAGGGATCGGGTTTAATCCACTCTCACCCTTAACCAAGTGACTTTGCAAATTATACTTAGGATCAAGCTTCTTCCAATGGCCATTAAAAATGGCATTAAGAGCATCTTGATCTTGGTACTTCAACATTTCAGGCTTATCAAGTGCCAATTTTCTTACTTTTTCAGAAGTATCATTATCATTCCAAGCTTTGGTATCGATTAATAACAATCCAGCATTAAAATACTGGCCTGGTTCATCACTAACATGCATTTCTTTTAAACGATCAACGTATCCAGAATCTTCCACTGCTCCAACAATGTTTCCATCTAGATCAGTGTCCCAAAGATCTGAAATATTACCAACACACGTCATATCAGCATCCAGATAGAGAATTCTTGGCCTGTGAATTTCTTCAGGAAGCTCAATTCGATAATAAGTGTTTTCTTTAATAGCACTATCTGGAGATGTCACGTTAGCACCCTTATATGCTGCGGTGTTGGGTTTAAGAAAGTTAATCGACTTACAATTATCATAGACTTTGGCTAGTGATTTTAACAAATCAACGCTATCAGAACTTAAATGATCATCAACGACGTAAAATTCAAAGTCGGAATCTTTATTATTGTTCAATATTGACGAATAATTAACCGCAAGCGGAATCGCCATATTGTTATCAGTAGTAGATGCAATTGTAATCATACACATCATTCCCTTCAAAAAATTATTTGCAAACATTACTTAAAATGTTTTTGTATACCTAAACAAGCATTATCGATTAAAAATGCGCTTGATTTAGGTATTAAATCGTTTTACTCTATCTGTTTCTAACAACGACAACATTTACCATACTAACTGTATTTGGAGTTTTTAAGATTGTCTTATCACCTAACTTAATTTGGTGAAAGTTATGTTCACCATTCATGAAAGCGGACAATCTGTCCATTTTAGTAACGTGGGATTTGTCTAAATTGTTTAATCCATTCTGACCTATGTGCCATTATTGTACGATAATTTAGCTAATTCTGGTTTTGCTTGTGATGTCATAGACACCTTAGTGTTTACTGACGCCGCGTATGTAGTTTCCATATGATCAACTGAATAGCTAACTAACTGAAATCCAAGAAGTGCTGCTACTCCTACACCAATCATTATGGCTCTTTTAATCGCTTTTTCATTGAATCATCCCACTTTGATATATTTCGTTACACTTATAAAGTATACCATAAATGCCGCCAAGTCAACATTTATGCCTTGCTATGTGAAAAAAGTATCATAATTACACAAAAAGAGATAATAATTAACATTATTATCTCTTCATTTTTTGGTTCTCTTGAACCTATATTAGTGGATTTACATAATCTTAATTAGTCCACAGAAACTTTAATTAAATCATTACCACATCAATAAAAATTATCGGAGTCTATGTAAGAGACAGAAGAATAATCTTCTGTCTCCCCCATCATAACTAGTCGTTTAGACGAATAGTAGCATGATACGAACTACCATCTGTGGCTCTGCCAGAGTAGTCGTCTGTGATCGAGCGAAAAACAATATTACCATGAGGTAAATTCAAATACTCAGCATCATATGGAAAAACGACTGAGTAGTTGTTCTCATTTCCAATACTGTAATAGTAAATTGTTCTTCCATTAAGTTAAACACTACGATCTGTACTTGGAACTACTAGCTTAAACTCCTTCATTATGACTCACCTCCTTTCCCACAATAAAAAAAGAGGTCACACTACGAAGTAGCGTGACCTTAATGGTATTTCAGAGTATTCATCATATTGAAATATACGAATAAATTCGCATAATTGTTTTAAATTCAAATTTCTAACAAGACATAGTGCTCCCACTAAACGGTTATATTCACCATTAATGAGTTATAACATCTGATATAAAAGGCTTCTCACACCCCGTAATATCTTAGTTAGAGTTAGCTCCCTACACAAGCTCTAACTAAATTGTCTCGTTGTTTAATCTCAACATTCAATATTTCACTATGAAACTCTTACTGCTTACTTCTCGTTTTAGATTATAAACTTTATTAAAAGCAACGACAATAACGTCTTTAACTTTATAACTTATAATTATAAATCCTTTTATACCAGCATTTAAATTTATTTTTAATCTAATTTTTACTTATAATATAATAATTATTATCATGTATTCGAAGCAATCTAACTATTCAGTTTTTCCTGCATGGTGACGTAATTTTAAAAGATTCTTGGATAGTTTGCTATAATTAGTTCATGGAGGGAAAACTATGAAAACAAAAGCTTACGAAACATATAATTTAGTGGAATATGATAAAGACTTACCTTACGAAGTCGGTGATTTAGTTGAGGTTACCTTTGTTAACCCAACTGGAATGGGTGATAATCAGGATGACTGGTTAAAGGTGGTTAGACATGATGTTGGTGAGTCAACCAGTATTCATGATGAGTTTAGATTTGATTCCAAGTGCATCAAAGCCGTAAAAAAAGCAAAATAAAAAAAGATCCTCACCAAATAGTGAGGATCTTTTTTTAAGCATTATCATGTGCAATTTTGGCAGCGGCTGCTCCAGCAAGGGCTCCCACAATATCATCAATAAATGTATTAACCAACTGACCATTAGTATCCAATTCTTTTACAATCCCATTTTTATTGGTATCAATTTCACCATAGTTAGTCACACCAATTGTTCCATAAATAGAAGCAATCCCAAGTGCCAAAGTTTCGTCAACTCCAAACACTCCCAAGTCGTGTGAAACGATACTCTCTAGTGGTTCTTCTAACTCACCTGCTTGAGCTAATCGATCAAGCTCTAGTCCCACCATGGCATTATTTAAAACTTCCCTTTTATGCAGAATGTCATTGACAATTCCACATACATAATCTAAATCAGGAACATTTGAATATTTTCTTTGCAAATCCACCGCAATTTTTGCGATATCTTTAATTGTTACCCCATGCTCATTCAATCGTTTAACCACAAAATCATACGCTTGAGTATCAGGATATTTATAATCTCTTCGATCTACCATTAATTATCTTCCTCCGTATCTTCAATTCGGGTCATATCATATTCATTTGGATAGTTATCCTCGGAAATCATCATAGAAATAACTTCTTGCTTACGAAGATGATCCTTGATAATTTCATCGACATACAATTCTTTACTAAAAAACTCTTGAAAATGAGTAAAATTTGATAAAAAGTTAAAATGAAGAATCGTATCACTGCTATTTTTTGAACTTGATATTTCCGTAACTTCTACCATTTTACTCTTTTTCATCTTATCAATTATCGGAATAGCACTATTCTTATAAAATCTTTCAACTTCCGTCAATTCGTGATTAAGTTCTTGAACTTGTTCCCTTAAAGACTGACATTTCTGAAAATCGGTATTATTTAACATTTTCATATTACTCAATAAATAATTTTCATCATTGTTAAGTAAGGCATTCTTGATATCCTCAGTCTTCTGATCGTCATCACCATTGTTCAAGACACTGGCTAGTTCATCAATGGTATTAACATCATAATCATTTTTTAATTGATCTAAATCGGTGACCCAGCTTAAATAATGTTGCTTTCGCTCTTCTAATTCTTCACGGGTGTTGGCCAATTGATTTTTTAACTGATTAAAATAAGCAAATTCAGATATATTCATTTTTTACTCCATTACAGTACAGCAAGTAACATAAATCCAGTTGCGATCAGATTGTTTAAAAAATGAACTCCAATCGAAACTTCAATTTTCCCTGTTTTTTTGTATACGTAAGCTAAAATCATCCCTAAGATGGCATAAATCATGAAGCTAATGACGTTTGAACTCATGTGACCACAAGAAAAAAGTAGGCCACTAAAAACAATTGGTAGCCAGAAAGCATTCTGATTAAAAAAAGCATTGATGAAAAAGCCTCTAAATACTAATTCTTCTAAAACTGGTGATAAAAAAACCGCTGAAATGCTCATTAAAACAAGCACCGTGGTATTACTCTGAAAAAGACTCAGAATCGCATTATTATTTTTCGTACCAACTTGATTGAAAATCAATTTATTAAAAAATTGCAGCACAATTTCAATAATAAAGAAACTCAAAATTGCCATTAAAATAATTTTTAAATCATGAAAAGTAATCTTATGGCTATGCTGACGGTACACACTTCGATAAGCCCAGAATGCCAAACCAATGATCACTAAAAAAAGAGCAAGGTAAAAGGCACCCCAAAGAAATGCTTTTATCCCATGATAATTTTTAATCCCAATCAACTGAACCGGTATTTGAACGGCAAAAATAAATAGGATTAAGCCAATAAAGATGACTGCTCTTTTCAAAAAGTTAATTAGATTCATTTCCCATTTCATTAATTAAATTCATCTCCAAATTTTCTTACTTACATAGAATACCATAATACCAATCTCTCAGACAAAGGGGGTAATTTTGACTTCATATCCATCATTAACCTTAAAGATTCGAAATGATATACTAAAAGACGTTATTAAACTAAAAGAGGAGCTAAGCATGGTGATTATTACAGCTGGAATGATTGGTGTGGGGAAAACCACCTTAACGGGAAAAATCGCTGCACATTACGGAACAGAGCCCTTCTATGAGCCAGTAGGTGACAATCCTGTCTTGCCACTTTACTATAAGGATCCAAAGCAGTATGGCTTTTTACTTCAGATTTATTTCTTAAATAAACGGTTCTCGATGATTAAAAAGGCATTAAAACAAGATAATAATGTACTTGACCGTTCGATTTACGAAGATGCTTTATTTACCAAAGAAAACAACGCCGAGGGAAACATTTCAGACGTTGAACTTGAAGTGTACTTAAAATTATTAGATAACATGATGGCAGAATTAAAGGAACTTCCAAAAAAGAGTCCTGATCTGTTGGTCTATGCTTATAGTGATTTTGATACGATTCTATATCGCATTAAGAAACGTGGTCGTGATTACGAACAGTGGGATAACGATCCTGGCCTGGAAGAATATTACTACAAAATGTGGAAAGCATACCAAAAATGGTATGCAGACTATGACATTAGTCCTAAGATGAAAGTAGATCTGCAAAAATATGATCTAGAAGATCCCAAAAACGTAAAGATAATTTTGAATCAAATTGACGACAAATTAAAAACCATCAGATAAAAAGAACTTCGATCAAAATGATCGAAGTTCTTTTTTGTATCTTACTTAGATAATTCATAAATTGATTGACCATAAATGGACATTGCTAGAATCAAATCATTAACTGGCGAATACTCATTAGCCTGATGCATTGTATCTTCAGCTCCGGGGAAAAGTGCCCCAAATGCTACACCACGCTTCATCATTCGGGCATACGTTCCACCACCAACAACTTCTGGTTGAGCATCATCCAGATCGGTTTGTTCTCGATAGATTCCCATTAATTTCTTAACAATTGGATCGTTCTCATCAACAAAATGAGGATCCATTTGTGAAATTTGCTTAGTTGTTCCATTGAAACGATCTGCCGCATCTTGCATCTTAGCTAGGATCGTATCAGTAGTAATTCCCTTAGGATACCTGAAATTAGTGTTGACCATTCCTCCATCTTTGTGACTAAAGTTCATTAATCCAACATTCATGGTTAATTCACCCATTACATCATCCGTAAAATTAAGTCCAAGTTTGTGGGCCCGAGAATCATCATGAAGCTTTTCATCAATGAAGTTAATAATGTTGGCACCACTAGTATCAAAACTGTAATCCACCAGAAAATCTGCCAAATAAGTCCCGGCATTGATTCCATTCTTAGGTTCCATCCCATGAGCAGCTTTACCAACGATGGTAAGTTTAATGTTGTCACCTTCAATTTCATAACTTCCAGTAACTGGAACTTTATCTAAGTATTGCTCAAACTGATCCGCCATATTAGATACATTGGCCGCCGTAACCTCAGCTTCAGCATCTCGCGGAACCATGTTTTCACGTAATCCAGCTTTAAAGTTAATCAGAGTATTATCCCCATCACTTTGATTGGAATCAAAATGAGTTTCAATGGTAACATTCCCCTTTTCACCATTGATTAAAGGGAACTCTGCATCCGGTGAAAAGCCAAACGAAGGAGTTGGTTCAACTTCAAAGTAACGTTTCATACCTGTCCAATCACATTCTTCATCAGTTCCAATAATCAAACGAATCTTCACTTGGGGTTCAATTCCCTGGTCCTTAAGCATCTTAAGTCCATAGTAAGCGGCAAGTCCAGGCCCCTTATCGTCAGAGACACCTCGTCCAATAGCATTATCTCCATCGATTTTCAACTCAAATGGATTAGTATCCCAACCAGCTCCACCAGGCATTTCGTCTGCATGTGACAAAATTGCCATGGTTTCATCTCCAGAACCATATTCAATGTAACCAACTACATTATCAATGTTCTTGGTGGTAAAGCCATCTCGATCACCAAATTCAAGAAATTGTTGTAGTGCATGTGCTGGACCTGGTCCTAACGGGAACTCATCCGTTGCGTTGTCGAGATCTCTAGAACTATCAATTGAAACTAATTTTTTTAAATCATTTAAATAATCATTTTTATAATCTTGTGCTTTACTTTTCCAGTCAATTGCCATTTTAAAATCCTCCTACGTCATTATTTCTTATTTTAACATAATCAAGAAAGCAGCAACTCGTTTAACCAACATTCAATCTCTGAATGATATAATGCAAACGAGGTGAATAAAATGAAAAAAATTGACAAATCAATCTTAACTAAAACCATTCGAATCCGTCCTAAAAATAGTTTTAAGGGAACTTACGGCAAAATTGCTCTAATTGGTGGTAATGAAAACTTTGGTGGTGCAATTATCATGAGCTCGCTTGGAGCAGTTTACTCAGGAGCTGGACTCACTACCACTATCACAGATCCCACCAATCAAAGTTCTCTTCATGCTTGGCTACCAGAAGCCATGTTTGCAGATTATAATGACACTGATCAAATGGTTCAATTAATTAAATCAATGAAGGTCATTACGATTGGTTCTGGTCTTGGAACTGATGATCATAGTTGCGAAATTATGGAAACCGTCTTTGATACTGTCACCCCAGATCAAACTTTACTAATTGATGGGTCAGCCATTACCATGGTTGCTGAACGCGGCCTCAAACTTCCAGATGCTAAATTAATTTTTACGCCACATCAGATGGAATGGCAGCGTCTTTCAGGAATTAAAATGGCAGATCAAACCGAAGAACGTAATAAGGCCGCTCGTGACAAAATTGGTGGAATTGTTGTTCTTAAATCTGATCGAACTGAAGTTTACACTCCCAATGAAGTCTATCAAAATACGACTGGAACGCCTGCTCAAGCAACTGGAGGTATGGGTGATACCCTTGCTGGAATTATCGGTGGATTTGTAGCCCAATTCGATAACGAAGTTGATGCGGTTTTAGCCGCGGTTTATTCTCATAGTGCCATTGCTGATGAATTGGCAAATACACAGTATGTTGTCCTTCCCCATCAGATTTCAAAGAGACTTCCTAAATTTATGCATGAACACGAAGCATGAAATTAATGATAATAAAAAATGACAGGATTTAAATCCTGTCATTTTTTTAATTTTATCGAATGTGTAATAATCCTCTAACACTCTTCATTTTATTTCCTAAAACTCGATCCGCAACCCGGCTCCTTAGTACTAAGAATAAGTACACAAAACCACCAGCTGCTGTTGCTAAAATAGAAACAAACAAACTAATCAGTGAACTATTGTAATTAAATATCAATCCGAGTCCAAAGTTAGCTCCGTATACAACAATCAAAGCCACCAAATATGTGATTAGCGCAAACGTTAAAATTTTAACTGAGTTAGTTTTAATATCATCCATTTCCAATCCAAATTCACGTCTAAGAGAATGAATGATTAGATAATTAGCAATTGTAAATCCAACCGTAGTAGCCATCAAAGCACCAAACGCACCGAAAAAGTATACAAGTGGAACTTGAGTAACTAATTTAATGACGGTTCCTACCACAAAATATTTAACAGCCCGCTTGTTCTCCGAAATCCCTTGCATTAATGCAGTTACAACGGTAAATAGTCCCAGACTAATCGAAACAATGGCAGAAAAGGTTAAAACGTCTGCCCCAAGATCCATATTAGCCGTCCCGTAAAAAGTTCGGTTAATTGGTCCAGCAATGGCAGCCATTCCTAATGCTGCTGGAAACATCACAAATTCAAACAAAATCAACGCATTGCTAAGTTGTTTACTAATCGAGTGATTATCACCCTTAGTACGGGCCTCTGATAACAATGGCACTACAGTAATTGCTAAAGCCGATGCTAACGAAACCACAATCATAATTAATTTATTAGCATTAGCGGCAAAAATTGCATAGATATATTGAAGATTAGTATTAGTGTAATTAGTTGCCCAATGCATAATGTTAAAGAATGAGTATTGATCAATTAACTGAAAGATGGTAATGCCAGAACCTAGAATGATAAAAGGAACCGCTTGACTAATAATCTCCTTATAGAGGTCATTAGTCTTAACGTTGATGGCATTATCACTTGAAGCAATCAATCCTTGAAAATGATCACGTCGGCGCCAGTAGTACCAGCCAAGGGCCAGAAAACCAAAGATTGCACCAACAAAGGCCGCAAACGTCGATTGGGTAACGGCCGTTACCCAACTACCATGAATAATCACCATAATGAAAAAAGCAGAGGCCAACATATAAATGACACGTCCTAATTGCTCAACAAATTGAGACATGGCAGAAGGAGCCATCTGTTGGAATCCTTGAAAGTATCCACGGGTCAAACTCATGGCTGGAATGATTAAAATTGCCCATGCCAATGAACGAATAACTGGAATGGCATTTTTTCCACCACTACCAGCTAAGATAGGCGCACAAAAATAAATCAAAAGAGCACAAACAACTCCGGTCACAATTGAAAGCGTAATTCCCTTTTTATAAAGCTTGGCACTCACTCCATACTCATTTAGAGCATTGTAATGCGCCACTTCTTTGGCAACAGCTGAGGGAATTCCAGCAATAGCAATCGTCAGAAATTCACTATAAATATTGTAACCCATGGTATACAACGTATTAGCAAGCGGGAACAATGAAGCTCCAAAAATCAAACGCCAAGGAATAATATAAATGGCACCAAGGATTCGAGAAAGAATGCTACCAATGGTCATCCAAGCTGATCCTTTAACCATCTTACCTTGAGATTTTTCACTATCTTCAATTTCATCTTTTTCTAATTCATCTTGTTCAAACTCGTTGTTCACAAATTTTCCCCTACTTTCACGTTACAAATATAAATTTTAAACATTTCAAAAAATAATATCAAATTTTCCATGAATAACCTTTTTACTTTGCAACAATATTAACGATTTTCTTTGGAACAACGATCACTTTTCTAACCGTCTTCCCATCAAGGAATGATTTAACGTTCTCATCATCTAAAGCAATTTGTTCGGTCTCATCTTTGCCAGCATCGACGCTCACTTTAATATGACCACGCACTTTACCATTGACCTGAACAACTAGTTCAACTTGATCTTCTTGCAGTTTACTTTCATCAGCTTCTGGCCATTGTGAAAGTTCAATTGAGCGATCATGGCCTAATTGTTGCCACAATTCTTCAGCCACGTGAGGAGTAATTGGCGAAAGCAGTTTAATAAAGCCTTCCGCATACTTCTTGGGTAATTTGTTAGCTTTATACGCTTCATTAATGAAAACCATCATTTGTGAAATGGCAACGTTAAAACGCATGTTTTCAAAATCGTCAGTAACTTTCTTAACGGTTTGGTTATAAATCTTATCTAGGCTTCCATCATTATCATCAACAATCACATCACTAAGCGTATTATCATCATTCATGTAAAGACGCCAAATTCGTTTGATCCATCGATTAGCTCCAACAATTCCATCCGTATTCCATGGTTTAGATTCAGAGAGTGGGCCCATGAACATTTCATATAATCGCAGTGTGTCTGCCCCATACTGTTTAACAATGTCATCTGGGTTAACCACATTGCCCTTAGATTTAGACATCTTTTCGTGATTAGTCCCTAAAATCATTCCCTGATTAACTAGTTTCTGAAATGGTTCTTTAGTAGGAACAACCCCTAAATCATAAAGTACCTTATGCCAGAAGCGAGCATAGAGTAAGTGCAAAACTGCATGTTCAGCCCCACCAACGTATAAATCAATTGGAAGCCAGTACTTAAGTTTTTCTGGATCGGCAATCATCTTATCATTATGAGGATCAACGTATCTTAAGTAATACCAAGAACTTCCCGCCCATTGTGGCATCGTGTTAGTTTCTCGCCTTCCGTGACGTCCATTTTTATCGGTAACGTTAACCCAGTCTGTCAGGTTAGCAAGTGGACTTTCACCAGTTCCAGATGGTTGAATGTCAGCAGTCTTAGGTAATCTTAATGGAAGCTGATCTTCTGGGACAAGCGAAGTAGTTCCGTCATCCCAATGGATTACTGGAATGGGCTCACCCCAGTAACGTTGACGACTAAAGATCCAGTCACGTAAACGATAATTAACCTTCTTGTTTCCAGCATGATGGTCTTTTAACCATTCGATAATTTTGTCGATGGCTTGTTTTTTATTCATCCCGTCAAGAAAATCAGAATTAATGTGAACTCCATCACCAGTGTATGGTTCCTCACTAACGTCGCCACCTTCAATAACTGGAATGATTGGCAAATCAAATTTTTTAGCAAAATCAAAATCACGTTGATCGTGTGCCGGAACCGCCATTACTGCTCCAGTTCCATAGTTTGGCAGAACATAGTCTCCAATCCAGATTGGGATTCTTTTCCCGTTAACGGGATTAATAGCGTATGCACCAGTAAATACTCCTGATTTATCCCTATTTAAATCAGTCCGTTCCAAATCAGACTTAGAAGCAATCTTGGCCCGATAATTCTCAACTTCAGATTTCTGCTCTGGCGTCATGATCTGATCAACGATTGGATTTTCTGGGGACAGAACTAAATAGGATACCCCATAAATTGTGTCCGGTCGAGTGGTAAACACTTCGATCTTCTGATCTTCTTCATTGACATCAAATGAAATGCTGGCCCCTACCGAACGACCAATCCAGTTTCGCTGCATTTGTTTAATACTTTCAGGCCAGTCTAAATCATCAAGATCATCAAGTAAGCGATCGGCGTACGCGGTAATCTTTAAAACCCATTGCTTCATGGGCTTTCTGTAAACGTCATAGCCACCCCGTTCGGTTTTTCCGTTGACAACTTCTTCATTTGAAACGACAGTACCACCCATAAAGTCAGGTGCCCAATTAACTTCAATCTCGTCTTCATAGGCAAGTCCCATCTTATATAGTTGTTCAAAAATCCATTGAGTCCACTTATAATAGCTAGGGTCAGAAGTGTTTACTTCCCGGTCCCAATCATAAGAAAATCCTAATGATTTAATTTGTCGTTTAAAATTCTCAATGTTTTTCTTAGTGAAGTCTCGCGGATTATGTCCTGTCTTCAAAGCGTATTGCTCAGCTGGTAAGCCAAAAGCGTCCCAACCAATTGGATGCAACACATTTTTGCCCTGCATCCGTTTAAAACGGGCCATGATATCAGTTGCCGTATATCCCTCTGGGTGACCAACATGAAGTCCTTGACCAGATGGATAAGGGAACATATCTAAAACATAGTATTTATCTTTTTCTTGTTTATCACTGGTTTTAAAGGTTTGATGATCTTCCCAGTATTTTTGCCATTTCTTTTCAATCTTTGAATGATCGTAAGCCATTAAAGTTCACTCCTTAGTAAAAATTGCCATAAAAAAAGCCTATAGAAACACAATTCTATAGGACGAGGATTCCGCGGTACCACCTAAATTTCTCATAAGAGACTCTTGATTCCATAACGCGGAAAACGTTTAACTTTTAATTCGGTTAAAATTCGATGATAAGTTCAATTATTTCAAATCCAAGTTTACATCACCCACTTGGTTTCTGAAAAATGAAATCAATCTAATAGTTCATCTCAACAATATTAATATATGAATAAATAAACTCTACCAAATTTTCTATAAAAAAACAAGCCAATCTTGATTCCTGATATAATGATGATTGAGGTGTTTACAATGAAACTACAATCAGCATTAAATTTTAGTCATACCCTACTTAAAAAAACGGTTAAGCCTGGTGATAATGTCATTGACGGAACCGCCGGATTGGGACATGACACCCTCTTTTTAGCTCAACTTGTTGGTCAAAAGGGAAAAGTCTTTAGCTTTGACATTCAGCAAAGTGCCATTGATGCCACTAACCATCGAATAAACGAAAATGAGGTCCAACCTCAGTGTGAAGTTATTCATGACGGACACGAAAACGTAAAGAGGTACATTAATGATCAACCAATTTCCGCCGCTATCTTTAACCTGGGATACTTACCCACTGGAAATAAAACCATCATAACTAAACCGGCAACAACTCTAAAAGCCGTTTCGGCCATTCTAAATAATTTAACCCCAAATGGCATCATTATTTTAGTTTTGTACTATGGACATCCCGGTGGTAAAGAAGAAAAAAATCAGGTTTTAGACTTTGCAGGTAGCCTTGATCAACATCAATACAACGTCTTGAAATATCAGTTTATCAATCAAATTAATGATCCACCAATATTAATTGCAATTCAAAAACGAACTAAATCATCTTAGTTCGTTTTCTTTTGCATTTTTTTATGATCAAACCAGTTAACAACATACGATAAAATAACCAATAATAGGGCCAAAATAAAGATGTTATGAATCGCTGTATAAAGAATCTCATGAAGAACAGGCAGTACTTTTTCAGAAAGATTTACCGCCGTCTGAGGATTAATTAAAGTATTCATCATTTTTAAACTAGTTCCCGGATGGTTACTTACACCCTTCGCCATAGAAGTATTCATCACAATTCCAAAAATAGAGATCATGATAGTCTGGCCTAGTGTTCTACTCAACGTATTAAATGACGACGCTACCCCCACGTGCTCTGGTGGCACCTCATTTTGAACCGTAACGGTTGATGTCGTAATGGTAATTCCAAATCCAGTTCCTAGAACAGCCGATAGAACAAAGAAAATCCAGAATGGCGTAGTAATTGGTAAAAATACCATACAAATAGCCCCAACTAAAATAAAGGATAAACTAAAATTCATAATTTGTTGTGGCCGGTACTTCAAAATCATCTTCCCCGATACAAAAGAACCAATTAACCAGAGAACCGAACTTGGCGTGATGGCAAAGCCGGCCATGGTGGCTTTCAATCCTAAAATTCCTTGTGTCCAATCTGGAAGATAGACCTCATAACCAAAAATAAACCCACTAATCAACGCGGCAATTAAATTTTGCGTGACAAAAGTCCGACTTTTAAACATTTGAATTGGGATCAAGGGATCAGCAGCACGTTTTTCTTGTTTATAAAATAAGAAACCGCTTACCAGGGCAACAATTAGACATCCAATTACCATGGCCCAATTAATTGGGGCTTCACTTAAAACTTGGAACATATACATTATTGAAAATAAGAGCACGGCAATTAAAACCACTCCCGGGAGATCCATTTTACTTTCAATTTTCCGTTTTGGTTCATGCAAAAATAATGCAATTAAAACAATCGTTAAAATTCCGATGGGAACGTTAATGAAAAAGACCCAGTGCCATGATAGATTATCAACTAAAAAGCCACCAAGTAATGGTGCAACCACGGAAGCAATTCCCCATGCTGAACCATTCAGTCCAACGATCTGAGCTCGCTTTTCAAAAGAATACATGTCGGCAATAATGGTAAATGAAACCGGCATAATCACACCAGCACCAACTCCTTGAACCGCACGCCACAAAATCAAAGTTCCCATACTATTGGACATTCCCGACAGCATGGACCCAATAACAAAAACTACAAGTCCAAAGATAAAGACCGATTTACGGCCTAACTGATCAGCTAACTTGCCATAAATAGGAGTTGCAATTGAGTTTGTCAATAGAAAAATTGAAAAAACCCAGTTCATTAATGAAACTCCGTGAAGATCCCCAACAATCGTAGGCATAGCGGTCGATACAATGGTTCCCTCAACCGCACTCATAAACGTTGCAACAAATAGTGCAATTGTCACAACCTTAACATTTGTTTTACCCTTCATTTTTCATCATCTTTCTAATTGATCAAATAAAAAAGCGACCATTGAAGGTCGTCATTTAAAACTTTATTTAAAATAATCTTGCAGTGCTTTCACCTTGTCAGTATGCTCCCACGGAAGATCCACATCAGTTCTTCCGAAATGACCATAAGCAGCAGTTTGCTTATAAATTGGTCGTTTTAAATCAAGCATCTTAATGATGCCAGCTGGTCGCAAATCAAAGATTTTTCTAATTGCTTCCACTAGTTGATCATTGGAAACTTTCGAAGTCCCAAACGTGTTAACTGAGATAGATACAGGTTCGGCTACCCCGATTGCATATGCCAATTGAATTTCAATCTTTTTGGCAAGCCCAGCTGCTACGATGTTTTTAGCAATGTAACGAGCGGCATAACTTGCGGAACGATCTACCTTCGTGGCATCCTTTCCAGAAAAAGCGCCTCCACCATGATGAGCGGCACCACCATACGTATCAACGATGATTTTTCTTCCCGTCAATCCAGCATCACCTACTGGTCCTCCAACCACAAATTTTCCGGTTGGATTAATTAAATATTTGGTATGATCATCAAGGTATTTGGCAGGAATCGTAGTTTTAATGACCTTCTCAATGACATCTTTTCTAATTTGATCTTGTGTAACATCAGGATCATGTTGAGTACTTAAAACGACAGTATCAACTCGCTTAGGGTTGTCATCTTTATCATATTCGACGGTTACCTCAGCCTTAGCATCAGGACGCAAATAAGGAATTTCATTACTTTTACGCAATTTAGCTAACTTTTGCATTAAGTGATGACTCAATGAAATTGGAAGTGACATTAATTCTGGCGTCTCACTGTCAGCATAACCAAACATAATTCCTTGGTCACCGGCTCCAATCTTATCAAGTGGGTCAACATCCCCGCCACGTGTTTCAACGGACTCATCGACTCCCTGAGCAATATCAGGCGACTGTTCATCAAGTGATACTAAAACAGCAACACTGTCAGCATCAAACCCATATTTAGGGTCATTATATCCAATCTCACGAATGGTATCTCTGACCACTTTTTGAATGTTCACATATGCAGTAGTTGAAATTTCTCCAAATACTAAAACCAAACCCGTAGTAACAGATGTTTCACAGGCAACTCGAGCATCTGGATCTTTTTTTAAAATTGCATCCAAAATTGCATCACTAATCTGATCAGCAACCTTATCAGGATGACCTTCTGAAACTGATTCAGAAGTAAATAAACGCTTCTCTGACATTTTTATTCCCCCTATGATTGGTGGTTACAAGGCAACTTCACTTTCGTGAATCCTATCGGGAATCTGCTCATAACTGTATAATAATAATAACATATTTATAAGTAATTAAAAAGGCTCATAAAATCTCCATTGTACAAATTTCGATAATTGATTAACATAGATTTATCAATATAAAAAGGACACTATTATGAAAACTTTTATTGAAAAGAATCAAACCGCGGTTAAGGCGGTCATCTTATTCGTTTTTATCATTTTAAATACCTTAATCTGGCTATTTGCCTCCCAAGTAGATCTTTTATCAGTTCATTGGACCACTCGGCTAGTAGTTTTAGTGATTTCAGAATTTTTATGGTCCGCTTCTCTATTACTTTTTATCATCCATTATGATCCTCGAATTAATCTCTTATTAAATGTAATTCCAGTGGTGCTAGCATTAATTACGTTATTTCCAATTCTGTTAACCATTTTGTTTGCCATCCTCGGAATTACTAATATTATCGTGATGATTCCCAAATTTAAGTTGGAAAATTATTATGGTTTAGTTTGTTTTTCATTTCTCAATTCAATTGCACCCGTAATTTCTTTTTGTTATCTAGATAATCAATATCTAGAATCAAGTGTTCTAGTCAACGTTGGTATTCTATTCTGTCTATACTGCCTGTTCTTTGTACCCTTCTTTCATCATCGTCTTGAAAGTAAATTGAATTTTATTTTTATTTTGATTTTTGCTGGCTTTTTACTAGCTAATTTTTCAATCGTTAAATGTATTATTTTAATCGCCCTGGTCTTAATTTCATACGGAATTCAGATTTTTAGCGAAAAAGAAACTCCTGAAAATTGTTTGCTTTCATTTATAATCATTGGACTTGCTGCTTTTATATAAAAAATGGACTTCAGATTACTGAAGTCCATTTTTGTTTATTGTAATGAGATAGCATCCAAAAACTCTTTAATTCTTGGTGAAGGATTATTAAAGAATTCATCCTTAGAACCGTCAAAGATCTTTTCACCATTCTCAATAAAAAGCATTTTATCTGCTGATAATTTTGCAAATTCAATGTTATGGGTAATCATGACCATTGATTGACCTTGCTGAGCTAATTCTTCCAGCATTTCTAATACTTGCGTCTCGAGTTCTGGATCAAGTGCACTCGTTGGTTCGTCCAACAGAATGTATTTTGGCTTAACTGCCAGAGCTCTACAAATTGAGATCCGCTGTTGCATTCCACCCGATAACTCATCAGGATAAAAATCAGCGTATTTCTCAAGACCAACTCGCTTTAACAATTCATTTGCTTGTGCAATGGCCTCTTTCTTAGGAACCTTATGAACATGAATTGGAGCAGCTGTGATGTTATCAATCACACGCAAATTAGGAAAAAGATTCCAATTTTGAAACACCATGCTGGTTTGTGCACGGAGTTCTTTACTCTGCTTGCTGGTAATTTTATCAGCATAGTTCAGCGAAAAATTAGGGAAACTAATTATCCCAGAATCTGGATGAACCAACAAATCCAACGAACGAAGTAAAGTTGACTTTCCCGACCCAGAAGGACCAACGATCACGGTTGTTTTCCCCTCTGGAAATTCAGTACTAATATTATCAAGGACCGTCTTTCCGTCATATTTTTTTACGATATCTTTGATTTTAATCATTAGCCTTCATCCCCCTTTAAATATCTTGAAGAACGCTTCTCGAGATAATGTTGAAGGATCGTTAAAATACTGCACAAAATGGCATAGAGAGCAGCTACTTCGGTATACATAAGTAGTGGCTGATAGTTGTGAGCCGCAATCTGTTGACTAACCTGAAACATTTCAGTGATAGTAATTGTACTTGCCAAGGAAGTATCCTTAACTAATCCGATGAATTCATTAGATAGTGGTGGAAGTACAATTCGAGCTGCTTGTGGCAAAATGATATACCAAAGGGTCTGAGTAGTACTAAAACCAAGTGTATAAGCTGCATCCCATTGATCTTGGGGGACTGACATTAAAGCTGAACGAATTGTTTCTGAAGCATATGCACCCGTATTTAATGAAAATCCAATTACAGCAGCTGTAAACGCTGGAATTTCAAAATTAAAACCAGGGATGAAATTTTGCAAATTAGGTAATCCAAAATAAATGATAAACAACTGAACCAACAACGGAGTGGAACGAAAAGCCCACACATAAACATCCGCAATTACCCTTAAAATTCCCCAAATAGATCTAACAAATGCATTTCCATGAGGCTTCAAGAATTTTATTAAGGCAGTCACAATCGCAAGAATCAAACCAAAAAAGAAAGAAATGATGGTTAGCGGAATGGTGTATTTCATCATTGCTTCTAAAAGACTAGGCAATGATGAAATGATAATGTCCCACATAATTCTTTAATCTCCTAACTAAACTAAATATTATTTATCTGTAATATTTTCTCCAAAGTACTTCATTGATAGACGCTTCAAAGTCCCATCTTTTCGAAGTTCATTCAGCGCTTTGTCCATCTGTTTGTTCAATTTAGCGGACTTCTTATTCATCATTGGGGCAATTTCACCTTGAGGAATGATGTTCGTTGGAATTAGTTTAGCTTGTAGATCGGTATCCTTGTGACTAGCATACCAAGTTTGCCATGCTGGTTGAGCATTGATTGCTCCGCTAACTCGTCCTTGATCAATCATTTGCATTGAAGTATTAAATTCTGGTGATGAAACTGGTTTAGCATGAAGCTTTTCGGCGTTGTCCCAGTTGTCAGTTCCTGTTCCTTCGGCAACTTTCTTACCCTTAAAGTCCTGAGCATTCTTGATTGGTGAACCCTTCTTAGTAATCATGATCGACTTTGAGTAGATGTAAGGAGTTGCAAAACGATACTGCTTCTTACGTGAAGGATTAATTGCCATATTGTTAAAGATGACATCGTATGAATTAGAATTTAACCCTTGGATTAATGAGTCCCATCCAGTTAATTTGTATTGAACTTTCATGCCCATCTTCTTAGCAACATCCTTAGCAAGGTCAACTTCAAATCCAGTTAATTTACCGTTTTTATCCTTGTAGGAATAAGGAGCATAAGTTCCCTCCATTCCAACAGTTAACGTGCCAGGCTTCTTAGTTTCTGATTGTTTCCCACAAGCAGTAACAGTTAGTGCTAAAGCAGCAACACCTGTCAGTAAAAGTAACGGCCATCTTTTCTTCATAATTAAAATCCCCATTCATTAAAATATGTTGTACAAAATTAATTAATTCACTATGTTTATTTTACTCTAAAAATTTAAACAGTCAAGTAACTTTCTCATGACGCTACCTCCTAAATTGATCATAAATGAACACAAAAAAGAGGACTGGATCCACCAGTCCTCTCATAACTATAATTATTATAATAAAATAATATCATTTATAGAGAAGTCTTTGAGTGCATACCAAAATTGTCGTTAGATTGTTTTAAATCTTTTTTGCAACAACAAGGTTTACACATAATTACTTCCCCTTTCGTATTCATCAATATGAAATCATAATATTACTATTTCTTTACTGGGTCAATAGTTTGATCTTCAAGATCTGGATCATCATGTTCATCTTTTGGTAAAAGAAGGTTTAAAACAATTCCAATGACAGTAGCTAAAGCTACTCCCGTAAATTGAAAACTTCCGATTTGAATGTAAGCATTTCCAATTCCAATTACCAAAATAACCGACGCAATCATTAAATTACGCTTTTTATCCATGTCTAACTTGTTATCAATCATTACTTTGGCACCATTAGCGGCAATTGTTCCAAACAAGAGAAAACTAATCCCACCAATTACAGGCAATGGCATTTGCATGATAAGAACATTCAATTTGTTTACAAAGGCAAAAATCATTGCAAAAATTGCCGCACCAACAATTACCCAAACACTGTAAACTTTAGTAATTGCCATCACTCCAATGTTTTCACCATAACTAGTTACGGCTGGTCCACCAAGAATTCCAGCAGCAAGGGAGGCTGCTCCATCTCCTGCAAGGGTTCGATTAAGGCCCGGATCTTTGAAGAAATCCTTATGAGTCATTTCGCCTAATACCATTAAATGCCCCATGTGTTCAGTCATTGTTACAAAGGCAATTGGAGCCATAATTAGGATGGCATTCCAATCAAATTTAAAACCCCTTTCGGTTCCAATGAGGTGAAATGGCGGCATTTTAAACCATGGAGCAACCACGATGGCGTGAATATCTACCAATCCACAAGCCACTGAGATCAAATAACCACAAACAATGGCCAATAAAATGGGAATTAAGCCCAAAAAGCCCTTGAGTTTGACGTTAAAGAAAATAGCTAAGAACAGGGTTGCCATCGCGATTCCAAAAAAGACTAAGCTATACTTTCCATGATCCATCATCGCATTTTGGGCAGCACTTCCAGCAAGCGATAATCCAATTACCATCACAATGGGTCCTACTACGACCGGTGGTAAAATCTTATCAATCCAATCAGAACCAATAAATGAAATAATCGTAGCTACAATTACATAAACCAATCCCACCGCTACTACTCCTTGAGAAACTCCAGCAATTCCAGTCGTTTTCATTAGAGCCATCATTGGGGTTACAAATGCGAAACTTGATCCCATGTAGGCGGGAATTTTCCCCTTCGTAATTAAAACATGGAGCAAAGTGCCGATCCCTGATGCAAACAGAGCAATACTTGGACTTAACCCAACTAACAATGGAACGATCACAGTACTACCAAACATTGAAAACATGTGCTGTAAGGAAAGCCCAATCCATTTTAATGGTGTGGGTCGATCATGAATTCCTAATATATAGTCCTTTTTCTGATTCATTTTCTACTGACATCCCTTCTAATAAAAAACTGCCGTCCATTTGGGCAGCAGTTCTCGATTAGATAAAGTTATACAGTTTCACTTTAAAAGTCGAAATCTTGCTGCCTCACTGGACAAACTTAAAGATTCATTTAACTAAAACAATATCTTTTTTATTTTTATTTGTCAATAAAATTTCTAAATCAAAATGATAACGGATCACCTTATGACACCATATTTAACAGACTTTACTCACTATCTAATCCCACATTTAAAACACAAGCACCCTTTAGATCACCCTTAGCAACCCGTTTTAGTGCTTCATCTGCTTTAGCAAGTGGAAATTCAGTTACATCAGGTTCGATGTGTAAACGATCAGCTAAAGTTAAAAATTCTTCACCATCACTTCTCGTATTACTTTCAACACTGGTTAAGTTCTTTTCATGAAAGATATGATCCTCATAACTCATTTGCGGAATATCAGTCATGTGAATTCCAGCTAAAGCAAGGGTCCCACCAGGAGCTAAACTTTCTAGAGCATTAGGAACGGCTTCTCCAACTGGTGCAAAAATAATGGATGAATCTAGAGGAACCGGCGACATATCATAAGTGTTATTTACTGATTTAGCTCCAAGTGACAGCGCAAACTTTTTGGCATCCTCACCTCGAGTAAAAACGTGAACTTCAATTCCTTGATCAATTGCTAATTGAGCAGTGATATGGGCTGAACCACCAAATCCATAGATTCCGAGAGTACCTCCAGCTGGGATGTTGGCTCTCTCGAAAGCACGATAACCAATAATTCCCGCACAGAGAAGTGGGGCAGCTCTGAGTGAATTAAACCGTTCTGGAATTCGATATGCAAATCCCTCAGGAACGGTCGTATATTCTTCATATCCACCATCATGGTCCCATCCCGTGTACTTAGAATATGGGCATAAGTTTTCTCTGCCAGAACGACAATATTTACATACCCCACAGGTCTTTCTTAACCATGGAATTCCAATTCGTTCACCGATTTTAAATCTGCGAGTATGAGGACCATTTTTAACTACTTTGCCAATAATTTCATGACCAGGTGTTAAATTCTTCTTATGAACTGGAAGATCACCTTCGGTAACATGAAGGTCTGTGTGACAAACTCCACATGTCAATACTTTAACGAGGACCTCACCGTCACCCGGCGTTGGTACTTCTTTTCTTACGTACTTCAATGGTGATTTATCACCATTAATTGGGCCTGGTTTAACGATCTCCCATGCATTCATGATTTTAGGAATATTAATCTTAGTTTCTTCTACCATTACAATTCCCTCCTCAATTAATCTTCGCGTTCATCGTATCACAAGACAATTTAAAATAAAGTAATCTAACTAAGAACTAATCAAAATAAATCTGAATTTTTTCAGGTTGCTTTTGAACCAATATTTTCCCATTTCTAATTGAATATAAGAGTGTTTTTCTTTCATTAATTTCATTATAAAAATTATCAGTATCAAAAATTAAAAAGCTAGCTGGTTTCCCCTCATCGATCCCATAATGATCACTTACATGAAGTGTTTTAGAAGCATTAGTGGTAACTAACTTATATGAATCCATAATTTGATGATAACCCATCAATTGACTTGCTAGGATTCCAACGTAAAGTGCATCAAGCATATTACCATTTCCCATGGGATACCATGGATCTTTAATATCATCTTCACCAAATGATACGTTAATTCCATGCTCTAAAAGTTCTTTCACTCGGGTTAAACCACGTCGTTTCGGATATGTATCAAAACGTCCTCCTAAATGCATATTAACCAACGGATTAGCTACCATATTAATTTGAGACATCCTTAGTAACCGCATGAGTTTGTCGGCGTAAGCGTCATTATAAGATCCAAGAGCGGTGGTATGACTAGCAGTTACTCGATCCTTCATTCCAGATTCATAGGCTAAGGTAGCAAGAACCTCTAAATTTCTGGAATTGGGATCATCAATTTCATCACAATGAACATCAACCAATCGATCATATTTTTCAGCTAAATTCATTAAAAACTCTAATGAATCGCGCCCATAATACTGATTAAATTCATAATGAGGAATTCCACCCACAGCATCGACACCCATTTTAACGGCTTCTTCAAGTAATTCCTTCCCATTAGGAAAAGAGAGAATCCCCTCCTGAGGAAAAGCAACTAGTTGTAAGTCAATGAAGTCAGACACTTCTTCGCGTACTTCAAGTAACGCTTTAAGGGCGGTAAAATTGGGATCAGTCGTATCAACATGACTTCGGACAAATTGAATTCCATGTTTAGCTTGATTTTTTAGGGTTTGGATGGCACGACTTTTTACATCTTGTGCAGATAAACTCTTCTTTCGATCGGCCCAAATGGAAATTCCTTCAAATAATGTCCCACTTTCATTAAAACGTGGTTCCCCTGATGTCAGGGTTGAATCTAAATGAACATGTGAATCGACAAATGGCGGAATAATTAGTTTTCCATTGGCATCGATAACTTTTTCTTCTGGATCATCAATGTGATTAGCAATTCGTTTAATTTTTCCGTCCTTAATTAAAAGATCCTGCTTTTGCTTAGAATTTTCAATATAACCTTGTTTAATAATCATCTTAATTGCCTCGTCTTTCTGAAATACGACCAATCACATAGTAAAGAATTGCAATAACTCCCATCACAATAAATGTGGCTCCAATGGTATTTTTTATAATTGAAACGTTTTTTAAAGCTAAGTATAGCAAAACACCTAAAACCCAAAGTCCAAAAGCAAACCAATTTACACCATGACTATACCAAAATTCTCCCTTGGGATCACCAAATGAACTCAAATTATAATCACGATCATTAAGTAAGAAATAATCAACTAGCATAATTGAAATAATTGGACCTAAAAACATCCCAATATAATCTAGAAAAGCGGTAAAAGCTGATAGGAAACTGCCACTTAAAAGAGGAATGAAAGTTAAAGCCATCGCCACAATCGTTACAATTAATAAAGAATGTTTCAAAGTTATTTTATGATTCATATTGGTTAAAGCAGAACCAGCAGCCTGAAGATTAACGGCATTAGCAGTCATACTAGTCAAAACAATTACAATCATTGCAATTATTCCTAACCCTAGTTTATTTGCCACTGTACTTGGGTCAGAATTATTAGGATCATAAACCCCAGACGTAATGGCAATACTAATTGTGGTACATAATCCAATTGAAGCAAAACTCACGGCACCAAGTAAAGCACCCCAAAATGGTGCACTTGTTGAAACTTTTTTCTTATTGGTAAATCGTGTGAAATCAGCTCCACTAGTTACCCACGCCAAGTTAAATGCGGCTAAACTATCAATGGCAGCTCCAAATGGCATTTGATCTTTCTTAGGAACTACCCAATGAGATAATTGAGAAAGTGAGACGTCTTTAAAGACGGCTATTGCTTCCCATATTACAAAAATAATGACAAGAATGATTCCAACTCTTTCAATGATTCTAATGGATCGTTGTCCCGCGATAACACTTAGAATATGTAAAATACTCATAACTAAAATTCCAATTACCAATCCGAACGTGCCACCCGGTTTTCCGAAAATTGGCCACCCAAAGAACGTGTTAAAAATATATGATAATGACGTAGCCGCAATGAATGTATTAACAGCTGTCCATCCCATAAACATGACTAGATTAATGACAGAAGGAATGATACTTCCTCGGATTCCAAAGGTTGCTCGACTCAACGTAGTAGTTGATAAACCCGTTTGGTATCCTTCATATCCAATTAAACTAAGAAACAGATAAGAAACAACGGAGGCAAGCACTAGAGCACTAAATCCACCCCAAAGTCCACAGGCGGCAATAATTCCACCAATAAACCACGTTCCATTATTAGCATTGGCACCAAACCAGTTTGCAAACATATCCCAGTAACCCATATTCCGTTCACTCATGGGAATTGGATGAACCTCATATTTATTATCTTGCGCCATTCTTCTCCTCCTTAACTTATAATTAAAGTATTACATTGCTTTAATTATAGTAATCCACAAGATAATTGAAAAGGTAAAATTCATTGATGAAACAATAATTGGAATTCTAAAAGGAAGAGCGTATCATAAATAATAGTTTAATTAAGGAGTGATAATTATGCTTGGAAGCCGCGAAGCTAGAATTAAACGCGATAAATTAAGAATTAAAAAGCAAAAGCTTAAATTAAAGAAACAAAAGTTAAAACTTAAAAAGCTCAAAATAAAGTTAAAAAATAAAAGAAAATAGAGAGCACCATTTCTGGTGTTCTCTATTTTTATATACGAAACCATATATTATAATTTTGGACACAAAAACAGGTCTAAGCCCGGGCAGTTAAATAAATTAACAACAATGAAGGATCAACAGAACCTTAATGTACTCGGACTCATCCCTGCATCATTAGTATATGCTATATTCATCAAAATTAGCAAGCAAAACGACTGAAAGATAATTACTATTTCAACCTTAAACACTCCTATTTAAATAAAAACAAATTAAATTGAAGATAATAAAAAAGAACATTAGTTTTAAAAAACTAATGTTCTTCTATGTAACTATGTTTATACCGGAGGTGGGGTTCGAACCCACACGATCGCAATGATCACTGGATTTTGAGTCCAGCGCGTCTGCCAGTTCCGCCACTCCGGCATGCTAATGATTGCTAAAGCAGTAAAACAAAGGCGGTAACCGGATTTGAACCGGTGATGAAGGTTTTGCAGACCTCTGCCTTACCACTTGGCTATACCGCCATAAAGGCACTAAGCCTTAAATAACTGCCCTTCCCTACTGGAACCAAGCAATCAAAAGGGCGGTAGGTGGGAATCGAACCCACGCGTGTCGGTACCACAAACCGATGTGTTAACCACTTCACCACTACCGCCATAACATCATAAACAGGGATAGTAGGAATTGAACCCACATCAACGGTTTTGGAGACCGGTATACTACCGTTGTACGATATCCCTATAAATAAAATGGAAGGAAGTGGATTTGAACCACCGAACCCGAAGGAGCGGATTTACGGTCCGCCGCGTTTAGCCAGACTTCGCTATCCTTCCATATAATGGCGCGGGACAGAATCGAACTGCCGACACACGGAGCTTCAATCCGTTGCTCTACCAACTGAGCTACCGAGCCATTGTCTTTTATGACATTTACAATAATAAAACTATTTAATTAATGTTGCAAGGGTTTCTACAACAAACGGTCCGTACGAGACTCGAACTCGTGATCTCCTGCGTGACAGGCAGGCGTCCTGAACCAACTAGACCAACGGACCATATGTTATGGAGGATACAGGGATCGAACCTGTGACC